>NZ_JANUHA010000005.1 GCF_024753255.1 Massilia agri | reverse complement strand
GCCGGACCCTCTCAACCTGACACCGGTTGGGGCAGCTAGCAATCTTGCCGGTAGCGCAACAGCTTGAAGCTGGTTAAGATTGACGATCTATCAAGCTGGAGCGCCACGATGAAATCACTTGCGGGCACGCGCATCGCCATCGGCCTGGTCCAGGGCCTGGTCCTCTACCTGCTCTACCGGGCCGGCAAGGAGCTGCTGTGGCCCGCGACCATGCCGCTGCTCTTCGTGCCGCTCCTGATGATGTCGATCTTCGCGCCGGTGCTGGCCATCAGCGGCCTGGGCCAGATGCCGAGGCGGCGCCTGCTGCAATGGGTGACGTTCGCCGCCGCGGTGATTGCCTGTCTGGCTTTCTACGACGTCTGGCGCATGATCGGCGCGCGCCCGGTCACGCCCAAGCCGGTGGCGGTGGAGCCCTCGCCGCAGCTGTGCTTCTTCCTGGCTGCAGGCTGCTTCATCGCCCATGCCCTGGTGCTGGCCGCCGTCGAGGAAGGCCGCCGCATCGCCGCCTACGCCACCTATTTCGAGACCGCCTGGAAGCTCGGCGTGCAGCTGGCCTTCAGCGCCGTCTTCGTCGGCGCGACCTGGATCGTGCTGCACCTGGGCGCCGCCCTGTTCATGCTGGTCAAGCTCGATTTCCTGCAGCAGGCCATCCGCGAATCCTGGTTCGCCATCCCCGTGACCACCTTCGCCTTCGCCTGCGCGATGCACCTGACCGACCTGCGGCCCGCCATCGTGCAGGGCATCCGCAACCTGCTGCTGGTGCTGCTGTCCTGGATCTTGCCGGTGCTGGCGCTGCTGGTCGGCGGCTTCCTCGTCAGCCTGCCGTTCACCGGCCTGGAGCCGCTCTGGGCCACCCGCAGCGCGGCCAGCGTGCTGCTGGGCGCGGCCGCCGCCTTCGTGGTCCTGATCAACGCGGCCTGGCAGAACGGCGCCCTGCCGGTGGCCAGGCCGGTCGCCATCGCGGCCCGCGTCGCGGCCCTGCTCCTGGTGCCGGTCACCCTGCTGGCCATCTATGCCCTCGCCCTGCGCGTCGGCGATTACGGCTGGACCCACGAGCGCGTGTATGCCGCCGCCTGCATGCTGGTGGCCGCCTGCTACGCCGGCGGCTACGCGGCGGCGGCGCTGCGCCGCGGCTGGCTGCGCGGCGTCGCCGGGGTGAACATCGCCGCGGCCCTGGTGGTGCTGGGCGTGCTGCTGGCCCTGCTCACGCCGCTGGCCGACCCGGCGCGCCTGTCGACCAACAACCAGGTGGCGCGCCTGGAGGCTGGCCGCGTGACGCCGGCGGAGTTCGACGTCGGCTACCTGCATTTCGACGGCGCCCGCTTCGGGCGCGCGGCCCTGGCCAGGCTCGATGCGGACACTGGCCGGCCGGGTGCGGCCGAGCTGCGCCGGCGCATCGCCACGGTGCGCAAGCTGCAGAACCGCTACCAGCTGGACCGGCTGGGCGCCGCCCCGCGGCTGACCGACAACCTGCGCGTCTGGCCCGGCGGCACCCGCCTGCCCGACAGTTTCATGAAAATGGACTGGTCCACGCTTGCCCACACGCCGCGCGTGCCCAGCTGCCTGCTGCGGCGCGGCGACAGCTGCGACGCAGTGCTGATCGACCTGAACGGCGATGCGCGGCCGGAGGTGCTGCTGTTCTCGGATCTGCCCTGGCAGAACGCCTTCGCCACCGAGGACGCCGACGGGCGCTGGCGCATCGGGGGCGGCTTTTCCGCCAATCTCGCCTGCGATGGCTGGCGGCAGGCCCTGCGCGACGGAAAGGTGCGCGCGCTGCCGCCCGCCTGGCAAGACCTGGAAGTGGGCGGGCGCCGCATCGTCGTCGAACCGCATGCCAGGCCGCAGGACGAATGCGCCGCCGCGGCGGCCAAGGCGGACGCGCCCGGACCCTGAAACTTGCTATGCTTGGGCTCACCGAGAAGGAGAGTCCATGGCACTGCACATCGTTCATTTCATCGGCCCGATCAACCACAACTCCGCCGGCGCGATCCGGAATAACTGCCTGCAGGCCTTGCAGAACGGCGCCACCGAAATCGAACTGCACATGTCCAGCGAAGGCGGCAACATGACGGCCGGCTTCGCCCTGTATTTCTTCCTGAAGTCGCTGCCGGTGCCGCTCACCACCCACAACATCGGCAGCGTGGAATCGGTGGCCGTGGTCATCTTCCTGGCCGGACAAAAACGCTATGCCTGTCCCGGCACCCGCTTCCTGATCCACCCGCTGCACTGGGGCTTCGGCAGCCTGGTTGCTGCCGACCACTCGCGCGTGTCCGAATGGCGCGACTGTCTCGATTTCGATGCCGAGCGCTATGCCCGCATTTTCCTTGAGGCCACCACGGCGGCCGGCACCGCCACCGATATCCGCGGCAACCTCACGGGAAATGCCCGCATCTTCGACGCCGATGAGGCCGTGAAGGCCGGAATCGTGCACCGCGCGCTGCAAGCGCAGCTGCCGGCAGGCGGCACTACTTGTCATTGGTGGAACTAAAACTGACAACACGCTGTTTCAAAGACACAACATGTAGTCTTTCTCCTACACGAAATATCTCGCATTGTAATCATTTGTCTTGCATCAAAAATTGCTCGGTGGATAGAATCAGGGCCAGAGCTTCATGGCGCTACCTGTTTGCTGCCTTTTCAGCGCCTCCCTTCCCGAGCAGCTTTTGCAACAAGAATGATGATGAAAAAAAGTGTAATTGCTACCCTGCTGGCGTTCCCGCTGGCAGCCGTGACGGCCCATGCGCAAGACGGCAACGGCTTCCCTCCAGTGAAAGTCAGCGGTTTCGGCACCGCCGCCCTGACCTACGCCGACACCGACAAGGCCGAATTCGCCCGCCCGAACCAGGGCAGTGGCTCGTCCAAGAATTTCCGTACCGGCATCGACTCGAACCTCGGCCTGCAGGCCGACATGTCGGTCAACAGCTGGCTCTCGTTCACCGGCCAGGTGCTGGTGCGCCAGGATGCCGAAGACCATTTCGGTGCCGAGCTGGCATGGGCATTTGCCAAGGCACGCCTCAGCGATGAACTGAGCGTGCGCGTGGGCCGTGTCGGCCTGCCGGTGTTCATGATCTCGGACTACCGCAACGTCGGCTATGCCAACACCATGCTGCGTCCGCCGGCCGAGCTGTACTCGCAAATTCCGATGGGCAGCATCGACGGCGCCGACATCACCTGGCAGCACAGCTTCGGCGACACCACCGTGACCTCGCAACTGGCTGCCGGCAACACCAAGGCGCCGCTGAGCCATACGACGCATGCGCGCGGCAAGAACATCCTTGCCCTGAACGTGGTGGCCGAGCACGGCCCCTTCACCCTGCGCGGCGGCTACGCCCGCACCGACATGACCATCAGCGGCAACGCCAACCTCAACGGCCTGGTGGGCGGCCTGCGTGCTGCCGGTACCGGCTATCGCCTGCCGCAGCTGAACGCACTGGCCACCGAAATCGAAGCCGACGAAGACAAGGGCACCTTCAGCTCGCTGGGCCTGCTAATGGACTGGAACAATATTGTCGTCCAATCCGAGTTTGCAAAGCGCAAGAACGAGAGCGGCTACATCAACGACACCACTGCGTGGTACGCGATGGGCGGTTACCGCATCGGCAAGTTACTGCCCTACGTCAGCCACGCTAACCTGAAGATCGACAATGCCATCGTCAACACCGTGCCGGCAGCCTGCCCGCCCGGCTACCCGGCAGCCTGCACCCCGACCCTGCAGCAGCTCGGCGCCGGCGTGCGCCGCCTGCCGAACACCGGCGTGGGCCAGGGCGAACAGTCGACCAATACCATCGGCGTGCGCTGGGACTTCGCCAGCTCGGTGGCCTTGAAGGTACAGATCGACCGCATCAAGCCGAAGAACGGCACTGGCCTGTTCCTGAACCCGCAGCCGGGCTTCAAGGACACCGTGACCGTCGGCGCCGTCGCCCTCGATTTCGTGTTCTAAGGAGCGGACGATGAACAAGATGATTGCAAAGCTGTTCGCCGTTGCCGCCCTGGGCGCCGCCGTTCCGGCCATGGCCGAGGTGGTCGTGGTAGTGAACAAGGGTGCTGCCGAAAGCAGCATGACCAAGGAGCAGGTCGCCCAGTTCTTCCTCGGTAAGTCCTCGAGCATGACCCCGATCGACCAGGCCGATTCGAGCCCGATCCGCACCGAGTTCTACAAGAAGGTCGCGGACAAGGACGCCTCCCAGGCCAAGGCCCTGTGGTCCAAGTTGGTCTTCACCGGCAAGGCCACGATGCCGAAGGAAGTCGCCGACAGCGCTGCCGTGAAGGCGGCCGTCGCCGCCAACCCAAAGGCCATCGGCTACATCGACAAGAGCGCCGTCGACGGCAGCGTCAAGGTCGTCTACACGGCTCAGTAAGCAAGAGCGTACATTCGTAGCACCCGCCGACGGCCTTGTGCCGCCGGCGGTTTCTGCATTCTGGAGACAGCACCATGAGCATCAAGCGCAGGATCTGGGCACTGCCCGTCATTTCCGCCATTATTTTCGGCCTCGGCGCCGGCTTCAGCGCGATGATCGCGAACCGCGCGCTGAATTCGATCACCACGACCGCCAGCGTCGACTATCCGGTGCTCGACGCTTCCAAGGCACTCATTCTCGACGTCGCAGCCGTCACCGACGGCCTGCAGGACGCGGTCGCCGAGGGCGACAAGGACAAGATCGGCCAGGTCGGCGAGCAGGCCAACAAGCTGCGCGCCAAGCTGGAAAAATTCAAGCAAATCCCGGGGCAGCAGGAAGTCGGCGCCCGCCTGGGCAAGGAATTCGACGCCTATTACGCACCGGCCCTGTCGGCCGCGCGTATCATGCTCGAGATGGAAGAAGGCGACCCGCAGGCCGTGGTCGGCAAGATGCAGTCGACGCTCGCCACCTTGAACGGCGACCTGGCCAAGGTCAACGAAGCGGCCCAGCGCCAGTTCGCAGCCGGCATCGAAGGCAGCAAGAACAGCGTACAGAACGTCCTGATCTCGATGATCGCGACCGCCTTGATCGTGATCGCTGCCCTGGCGGTAATATCGTGGTTCGTGGTGCGCACCATCTGGCGCCAACTGGGCGGCGAGCCTGAATACGCACGCGAGATTGCGCGTGCCGTCGCCAGCGGCGACCTGTCGACCGACATCCGCATCGAAGCCGGCGACACAGGCAGCCTGCTGGTGGCGCTGAAGGAAATGCGCGGCCGCCTGGCGACCCTGGTAGCCGAGATCAAGGCCTCGGCCGATACCATCGCCCTGGCCAGCTCGGAAATCGCGAACGGCAATGCCGACCTGGCGCAACGTACCGAATCGCAGGCGTCGAGCCTGGACCGCACCACGCGTTCGATGGAAGAACTGACTGGCGCGGTGCGCGAGAATGCCACTGCCGCCAGCCAGGCCAACGCGCTGGTGGAAAACGCGACCAGCATCGCAACCCGCGGCGGCCAGGTGGTGGGCGGCGTGGTGAGCACCATGGGCGACATCAACAACTCGGCGAACAAGATCGTCGAGATCATCTCGGTCATCGACGGCATCGCCTTCCAGACCAACATCCTGGCGCTGAACGCGGCGGTCGAGGCGGCGCGCGCCGGCGAACAGGGCCGCGGCTTCGCTGTCGTGGCGGGCGAGGTGCGTAACCTGGCCCAGCGTTCGGCGGCGGCGGCCAAGGAGATCAAGGAACTGATCGGCGACTCGGTGTCCAAGGTGGCCGCCGGCAGCGCGCTGGTGGACGAAGCAGGCGTGACCATGGGCCAGATCGTGGAATCGGTGCGCAAGGTGCAGACCATCATGTCTGAAATCAGCGCCGCGGGCGCCCGCCAGAGCGCCGGCATCGACGACATCGGCCGCGCGATCGGCAGCATCGACGAGATGACCCAGCAGAACTCGGCCCTGGTCGAGGAAGCCTCGGCGGCGGCGGAGTCGCTCACCGAGCAGACCAGCCAGCTGACGGCGGCGCTGTCGGTGTTCAAGCTGGAGACCGCGGCCCAGAGCGTGGGTGGGTCGAAGCGCCTGGCGCTGCGCTGAGTTGACCTGGACCCCGGCCTGCGCCGGGGTCCGGTTTTGCCACCCACCTCCTCCGCATCCTTGCACCTCCCCCCGGCTTGCCCTAAAATCAACGTCCCGCAAGCTTCCAACGGTGACCCTTGGATACCGTCCCTTTGTGGGTGCTGATCCTCGCACTCGCCCTCCTCATTCTTCTTTCCGCCTTCTTCGCGATGTCGGAAACGGCCCTGATGGCCGCCAACAAGTATCGCCTGCGCCACCTGGCCGGCCGCGGACACCGCGGCGCCGTTACCGCCCTGTGGCTGCTGGAACGCACCGACCGCTTCCTGTCGCTGGTGCTGATCTCGAACATCCTCCTCAACGCCATGTGCGCGGCCCTGGTCACGGTGATCGCGATCCGCCTGTTCGGCGCCGAGGAAAGCGTGATCGCCGGCGCCGCCGCCGCGGTGGCGTTTCTCCTGATCGTGTTCGCCGAAGTCTCGCCCAAGATCATCGGCGCACGCTATCCCGAGCCGGTCGCCACCACCACCAGCCTGCCGCTCAAGGGCCTGATGCGCATCGGGCGTCCGCTGATCTCCTTCGTGAACGTCTTCGTGCGCGCCCTGCTGTGGATCCTGCGCATTCGCACGGGCCCCGACGCCGCGCGCCAGCGCCTGTCGCAGGAAGAGCTGCGCTCGGTGGTGCTGGAAGGCGGCAGCTTCATCCCGCAGAAGCACCGCAGCATCCTGCTCAACCTGTTCGACCTGGAGTCGGTGAAGGTCGGCGACATCATGAGCCCGCGCGCGCGCATCGAGGCGCTCGACCTCGACGACCCCTTCGACACCATCCTCGCCGGCCTGGCGAACTGCGTGCACAACACCCTGCCCGTCTACGAGGGCGAGATCAACCGCGTGATCGGCATCCTGCACGTGCGCAAGGCGGCGAGCCTGCTGCGCGAGCCGGGCGGCGCCAGCAAGGAAAGCTTGCGCGCCCTGCTCGCCGCGCCCTATTTCATCCTCGAGGACACCCGCGTGCTCGACCAGCTCCAGTACTTCCAGGAGGCGCGCGAACGGCTCGGCGTGGTGGTCGACGAGTACGGCGAGGTGCAGGGCCTGCTCACCCTGGACGACATCATCGAGGAGATGATCGGCAGCTTCACCACCCAGCAGGCCGGCAGCGCGCCCGAAGACACCCTGGCCTGGGATACCCAGGGCGCCTGCCTGCTCGACGGCGGCACGCCCCTGCGGGACATCAACAAGCAGCTGGGCCTGGACCTGCCGCTGGACGGCCCGCGCACCGTGAACGGCCTGCTGCTCGAAGCCCTGCAGGAAATCCCGGAAGCGCCGATCGCGCTGAAGATCGGCGGCTGCGTCATCGAAGTACTGCAAGTGCAGGACCAGGCCGTGAAGCGCGTCAAGCTGCTGCGGCCCGCCCAATCAAGGCGTTTCCTTGTCGCCTGAACCATACTCGTTGTCGCCCGATTCACACCCCTTATTGTGCTGATATCGAATCGGCGCGTGCCATCCTGTCTACGTGGCGCGCACGCATCTAGCCGGGCACGGAATCCTTTACAAATTTGATGCCTGTAGGCATCATCCACTGATCCTCCACCCACGTCGCATCCTCTTTTTCCCTACTTGCGCATATGGCAGCAGTCCTCCCCAACACGACCCAAGGCACGCCGATGGCGGGCCTGGCGCGCGCGCTGGTCCAGGCCGGGCGCCTGAGCGTGGGACAGGCCGATGCGCTGCAGAAGAAGGCGACGCAGGACAAGGCCGCCTTCATCGACACCCTGCTCGACAGCGGCATCATCGACTCAGGCACGCTCGCCAGCTTCTGCGCCGAGACCTTCGGCTATCCCCTGCTCGATCTGTCGAGCTTCGCGCCGGAGGCCTTCCCCGCGGCCGCCATCGACGCCAAGCTGATGCAGGCGCAGCGCGTGATCGCGCTGGCCAAGCGCGGCAACAAGATGTCGGTGGCCCTGTCCGACCCGACCAATACCCAGGCCCTGGACCAGATCAAGTTCCAGAGCGAGGCCTCGGTCGAGCCGGTGATCGTGGCCCACGACGCCCTCCTGAAACTCCTGGCCGGCATCGCCAAGAGCGCCGAGGACAGCCTGAACGAGCTGGCCGGCGAGGATGGCGAGATCGAGTTCGCCGAGGAAGAGGCCCAGGCCGCCCCGCCGCCGGACCCGGCCAACGACGTCGAGGACGCGCCCATCGTGCGCTTCCTGAACAAGATCCTGATGGACGCCATGCAGCTGGGCGCCTCGGACATCCACTTCGAGCCCTACGAGAAGTACTACCGCATCCGCATGCGCGTGGACGGCGTGCTGCGCGACCACGCGAATCCGCCGATCGGCATCCGCGACAAGCTGGTCTCGCGCATCAAGGTGCTGGCCAAGCTCGACATCTCGGAAAAGCGCGTGCCCCAGGACGGCCGCATGCGCCTCGTGATGGGCCCGACCAAGACCGTCGACTTCCGCGTCTCCACGCTCCCGACCCTGTTCGGCGAGAAGACCGTCATGCGTATCCTGGACGCCACCCAGGCGCAGATGGGCATCGACGCGCTGGGCTACGACCCGGAACAGAAGGCCCTGCTGCTGGACGCGATCTCGCGCCCCTACGGCATGGTGCTGGTGACCGGCCCGACCGGCTCCGGCAAGACCGTGTCGCTGTACACCTGCCTGAACGTGCTGAACAAACCGGGCATCAACATCTCGACCGCGGAAGACCCGGCCGAGATCAACCTGCCCGGCGTGAACCAGGTCAACGTCAACGACAAGGCCGGCCTCACCTTCCCGGTGGCCCTGAAGTCCTTCCTGCGCCAGGATCCGGACATCATCATGGTCGGCGAGATCCGCGACCTGGAAACCGCCGACATCGCGATCAAGGCCGCCCAGACCGGCCACATGGTGTTCTCGACCCTGCACACCAACGACGCGCCTTCGACCCTGACCCGCCTGATGAACATGGGCGTGGCGCCCTTCAACATCGCCTCGTCCGTCATCCTGATCACGGCGCAGCGCCTGGCGCGGCGCCTGTGCAGCTGCAAGCAGCCGCTGGACACCTCGCGCGAGGTGCTGCTGGCGGCCGGCTACCGCGAAAGCGACCTGGAAGGCGACTGGAAACCCTACGGCCCGGTGGGGTGCGACCGCTGCCTCGGCTCCGGCTACAAGGGCCGCGTCGGCATCTACCAGCTGATGCCGATCACCCCGGCGATCGAGGCCCTGATCCTCGCGCACGGCAACTCGATGCAGATCGCCGCACAGGCCGAGAAGGATGGCGTGAATTCGCTGCGCCGCTCGGGCCTCATGAAAGTCAAGCAGGGACTCACGAGCCTGGAAGAAGTCCTCGGCTGCACCAACGAATAGGAAGCGAATAACACGATATGGCAAGCCTCCTCACAAAAGGCCAGGGCAACGCCCAGGTCAAGGAAAAGGTCTATGCCTGGGAAGGCAAGGACCGCACCGGCAAGACCGTGCGCGGCGAGATCCGCGCCGGGGGCGAGGCGATCGTCAACGTCACGCTGCGCCGCCAGGGCATCCTGGTCACCAAGGTCAAGAAGAAGGCCTACCGCAGCGGCAAGAAGATCACCGACAAGGACCTGACCCTGTTCACCCGCCAGCTGGCCACCATGATGAAGGCCGGCGTGCCGCTGCTGCAGGCCTTCGACATCGTCGGCAAGGGCCACGCCAACCCGTCGATGTCCAAGCTGATCATGGACCTGCGCAACGACGTCGAGACCGGCACCAGCCTGAACAACGCCTTCCGCAAGTACCCGCTCTATTTCGACCCGCTGTTCTGCAACCTGGTGGGCGCCGGCGAGCAGGCGGGTATTCTCGAAGACCTGCTGACGCGCCTGGCGATCTATAAAGAGAAAACCCTGGCCATCAAGGGCAAAATCAAGTCGGCCCTGATGTACCCGATCTCGATCCTCGCGATCGCCTTCGTGGTCACGGCCGTGATCATGATCTGGGTGGTCCCGGCTTTCAAGGAAGTGTTCAAGACCTTCGGCGCCGACCTGCCCACGCCGACCCTGATCGTGATGGCGATCTCGGAATTCTTCGTCTCCTACTGGTGGCTGATCTTCGGCTCCCTGTTCGGCAGCCTGTACTTCTTCTTCCAGTCCTGGCGCCGCTCGCTCAAGCTGCAGCAGGCCATGGACCGCCTGCTGCTGCGCCTGCCTATCTTCGGCTCGGTGATCCGCAAGGCGACCATCGCGCGCTGGACCCGCACCCTGTCGACCATGTTCGCGGCCGGCGTGCCCCTGGTCGAAGCCCTCGACTCGGTCGGCGGCGCCGCGGGCAACTACGTCTACCTGGAAGCGACCCGGAAAATCCAGACCGAAGTCAGCACCGGCACCAGCCTGACCCTGTCGATGCAGAACGTGAACGTGTTCCCGAACATGGTCATCCAGATGGTGCAGATCGGCGAGGAATCCGGCTCGCTGGATGCCATGCTGGGCAAGGTGGCGGATTTCTTCGAGGAGGAAGTCGACGAAGCGGTGGCCGCACTGTCCTCGCTGATGGAGCCGCTCATCATGGTCGTGCTGGGCGTGCTGATCGGCGGCCTGGTGGTGGCGATGTACATGCCGATCTTCAAGCTGGGTTCGGTGGTATAAGCGCAGCTTGCAGGTTGCAAAAGGGCCGGTCCGGAAGACCGGCCCTTTTCATTTGCGCTTCGCCTTGACGCTGGCCAGGTTGGTGGCGATGGCCGCGCGGACCAGGGCCTGGAAGGCGGCGGCGTCGATCTCCTCATCCTGGCGGATGTCGATCGCGCGGCGCAGGTTGCCGGTGAGGCTGGCGTTGAACAGGCCGGCAGGGTCGTCCACGAAAGCGCCCTTGGCGAAGGTGAGCTTGACGGCCGCCTTGTAGGTCTCGCCGGTGCAGATGATGCCGCCGCGCGACCAGACCGGCACGTCCCACTTCCACTCCTCGACGATCTCCGGATCGGCCTGCAGGATCAGTTCGCGCACCCGGGCCAGGGTGGCGCCGCGCCAGTCCGGCAAGCTGGCGATCTTCTCGCTGATGCGTTCGGACGCCGGCAGGTCTTGCATGACTGTGTTCTCCATCGTTTCTCCCTGATGTTGTTGTCTCGGCCGGCCCGCCAGGTCACGCTCCTTTCGTGGTCCATTTGCGCCGGCAGGTCAGAAGTTTATGTGAAGTCGCGTGACACAGTTTCTTGTCAAAAAAATATACGCGTAAATGGCGGAACCGGCGGACTTCAGCCTGGTGTATTCCATCTGGAATGGAACAGTCGTATCCCCATTCACTAGTGTCCACGGGGGCTGGACACTGGGGGCGACGGCGCGGTCCCCAAAGTAGAGGTCGACCGAATCTTTCTGCAAGCACGGATCGGGAGAAATGTCGAAATTCAGGCTCGCTGCGGTTCCGAGCCCATGCGGCAGATTGCGCAACTGGAACATGCTCAAGGAGACCGCCCCTCGCCTCTCCGATTCATTGATGAAGGTGCAGGCCATATAGCTGCGCGGGCAGTCGTCGGCCCTGTATTTGGCGAAGAAAAGTCTGTGGAGCCGCTCCTGCCTGACGTCCTGTGGATCTCGAATGAACGATTGAACTGCGCGCAGAAAATGCTCATGCTCCTTTGCCAGGGGCTGATGGCCTTGTGCAGGGGACATCTGTTCTGCAAATGCGCTGGGCAACAGCATCGTACAACAAGCTGCAGTCACTGCAATCGCTTTATTGCCAAGCATGGATTCCCCCGAATGATGTATCAAAAAAATGTATCTCGCATCGGCCTCGGCGCGCCACGCGAGGAATCATCGCATGGAAGTGCGAACGCATGAGACTAGCCTGCGCCGTCCCTGAACACCGAGCCCGCGCCTTCCAGGATGCGCCGCACGGCCGGGTGGTGCTCGCGCCGCTCGACCGACACGGCGTAGAAGTGCTCGACCAGGGTGTCGATGGTGCCGATCGCCTCCAGGCCGTCTTCCTCGCGCACGATGTCGGCCAGCACGGTCGGCGTCACCATGAAGCCGGTGCCGGCGCAGGCGAAGGACTTCAGCAGCGCGCCGTCGTCGAACTCGCCGACGATGATGGGACGCAGCGCGTGGGTCTCGAACCAGCTGTTCAGCTGGCTGTGCACGGCCGCGTCCTGGCCCGGCAGCAGGATCGGCGCGCCTTCCAGGCGCTGCGGGAAGTCGCCCGGCCAGGCCTGGCACAGCTTCGGGTGGCCCATCACGGTGAGGGTGCTGGAACCGAGCAGGCGGGTGTGTCCACGCACCGCGCCGCCAGTCGGCAGGCCCTGGTCGGCGATCACGAGGTCGAGCCGGTGCGCAGCAAGCTCGACCACCAGGTCCTCGAAGCGGCCCTCCTTGCAGATCAGGCGCATGGCCAGGCCAGCCTCGCGCGCCGGCTGCAGCATGCGGAAGGCCATGGTCTTGGCAATCACGTCGGTAATGCCGACGCGCAGGGTCTCCGGCTCCGTGAAGCCGCCGCGCCGCACTGCCTGTTCCAGCTCGTTGCCGAGGTCGAAGATCTGCTCGGCGTAACGCAGCACGGTCTTGCCCGCCTCGGTCAACTCCAGCACCCTGCCCTTCTTCTGGAACAGCGCCTCTCCCAGCTGGTCCTCCAGCACCTGCAACTGCATGCTGATCGCCTGTGCGGTCACGTGCAGTTGCTCGGCCGCGCGCGCCACCGTGCCCAGGGTTGCGACCGCGTGGAAGTAATGCAGGTGCTTGTAATTGATCATCGTACAAAACCTCAAAAAAACTTACGAATAGCGAAAGATTAATCGATTTTACTTTGCAATAGTGCGCTCCTATAGTGGCTTCACATTCATTTTTTTGACGAGGTCCACGATGCACACTTATCCCGCCAACAGTCCCGAAGCCGTCAGCCGCATCCTCGCGCTCGCCATGATCGTCGACGGCCATGTCAGCCCGTCCGAGGTGCACGCCATGCACCGGGCCTCTTTCCTGGAGCAGGTCAAGGTCGACGACGAGACCTTCGACCGGACCCTGCGCGAGCTGTGCGAAGACCTGCTTGACGCTGCCGCCAATTGCCGCGCCGGCGTGGTCGAGATCGACCCGACCCTGCTGGACGAGCTCCTGCTCGACATCCGCGATCCGCTGCTGCAGATCTGCCTGTGGAAGACGATGGTCGACATCGTCCAGGCCGACGGCCACCTCGACGGCCGCGAAACGACGCTGGTGCGCCGCGCCGCCCGCGCCTGGTTCGGCCAGGACCGCAGCGAGGATTCCTTCACCACGGCGGCGCTCACCACCTGACGCCGTCAGCCATCTAAGCGGAGTTCATCATGGATATGCTTCACACACTCTGGTTGGGAACGCCAGCCTGGACCTGGCTGGTGTTCCTCACGATCGTCGTGGTCCTGCTCGCCTTCGACCTGGGCGTGCTCAACAAGAAAGACCACGTCATCGGGGTCAAGGAAAGCCTCAAGCTGTCGGCGCTCTACCTGACGGCGGGCCTGCTGTTCGGCCTCTGGGTCTGGCATGAACTCGGCAGCGAAAAGGGCCTGCACTTCTATACCGGCTTCCTGATCGAGAAGAGCCTGTCGCTCGACAATATCTTCGTGATCTCGCTGATCTTCGCGACCCTGGCCATCCCGCCGCTCTACCAGCACCGGGTGCTGTTCTGGGGCATCGTGGGCGTGATCGTCACGCGCGGCATCATGATCGGCGCCGGCACCGCCCTGGTGGAAAGCTATTACTGGACCCTGTACATCTTCGGCGCCTTCCTGGTCGTCACCGGCATCAAGATGTTCTTCGTGGATACCAGCAGCGACGATATCCGCGAAAGCAAGGTACTGTCCTGGCTGAGGGGCCACCTGCGCATCACGCCCGAGCTGCACGGCAACCACTTCCTGGTGCGCCAGCCGGACCCGGCTGTGCCCGGCAAGACCATCCTGTGGGCCACGCCGCTGTTCCTGGCGCTGTGCATGGTCGAGATCACGGACATGGTGTTCGCGGTCGACAGCGTGCCCGCGATCTTCGCAATCACGAGCGACCCCTTCATCGTCTACACCTCGAACATCTTCGCGGTGCTGGGCCTGCGCGCGCTGTACTTCGCGCTGGCGGCGATGGTGGCGCGCTTCCACTACCTGAAGTACTCGCTGGCCGCGGTGCTGGTCTTCATCGGCTCGAAGATCTTCCTGGGCGACTTCGTCTTCGGGGGCAAGGTGCCGGCAGCCCTGTCGCTGGCGGTGACGGGCCTCCTGATCGCCTCGGGCGTGCTGTACTCGCTGTGGAAGACCCGCAAGGACGCAGCGCAGATCGCAAGCTGATTCTTGCGAAACGGGCAGGCGGCGACATGCCGCCTGCCCTTCCCTTCTAACGGAGCGCGGCCTGCAACTGCCGCGCCATCCTCCCCAGCAGCGCCCGCCACAACAGCCCTCCCATCGCCAGCGGCCGGCGCCGGTCCGCGCCGCGTCTTCCCATGCGCTGCGGCAGGAAGAAGCGGCCGAAGGTGGACAGCCCGCTGCGCCGCAGGGTCCAGAAGCAGCCGCCCGCGTAGGCGGTCTCGAAGCCATCGGCAGCCGTCAGCAGGCGCAGCGCCGTCCCGGAAAACATGGCGATGTGGGCGCTCGACTCCCGAGGCCGCAGGCGCAAGCCATGGCGATAGGACAGTTCCACGTTCTGGCGCAGGTCGGGCAGGTGCAGCAGCAGGGGCCGGACCAGGCCGGTGGCTTCGAGCAGCCAGGGCAGCACGTGCAGGCCCTCGGCCACGTGTTCGCGGTAGCGCGAAAAGGCGGCCTTGAGTTCGCCGAGCGAGGCCGCCGGCGGACGCGGCAGCGGTGGCGGGCGGTTGCGCCAGCAGGCGCTCCAGTGTTCCAGCGCCGCCTCGTGCCGCGCGGCCATCGTGGCCGGCGTGTCGCGCAGGAGATCGATGCCATCGCCGGGGGCCATGAAGCGGACCAGGCCGCGCACGTTTTCGAGCCTCACCGTCTCCAGCAATTCCCTCGGCGCCAGCCTGCCGCCGTTGAGCCAGGCATTGTCGGCCCGCGCGAAACGCGCGAAGGACGCCACCGGCACCACCAGCCTGGGCCGCAGGCGCTCGATCTGCGCCGCCATCCGCTCGACCGCCGCCTTGGCCGCCGCCTCGCGCACCGTGAAGCTGTCGGGATTCCCGCACCAGCCCATCTGGCCGAAGCTCGTCAGGAGCAGGTCGATGCGCGGCGCCAGCTGGCTGATGCGCGGGAGCAGGGCCTGGCAGGCGGCGATGGTCGGCAGTGCGCGCTCGCCCAGGCTCAGGATGTGGCGCCCGCCCGCGCCGATCAGGCAGGCCGTGTCGCCGTCACCATTGCTCAGCGCAGTCAGGCGCAGGCCGCCGGCCAGGCCCACGGCGGCGCCGTCCGGGCATTCGGCCACCGGCAGGCGCAGGCGCCGCAGCTCTTCGCCCAGGCGCATATCGCGCCCCGGACGATAGAGAAAGGTCGCGATGCCACGGAACTCCGCCCGGAAGCGCCGCAGGAAAGGCAGGGCCAGCCGGTCCGGCGTGGCGCGCGAACACCAGATATAGACGGGCACGCCCGCCCCGTTGAGGATGTCGAGCAGGGCGCCGTCGCTGCTGGACGGGTCGACCAGGGCCCAGGCATTGTCGAAGACGGCGCCCTCGAGCCAGGGGTCGGCAAGCAGCAGCGCCCCATCGGTGCGCACGATGAAACAGGCGTGGTTGAGAAAGGTAAAGCTGGCGCGTGGCATGGCGGCACCCGGCGGCGATAAAAGCCCAGCGTAGCCGCGCGCCACGGGTGTGGCCTGATCCGCGACAATCGTGCGCCATGGACCCGCGGGCCTGGCGAATGCTTCGCCAAATCGGAGCGAAAGCTCTACAATAGGTTGATCTGGAGAATCATTTTCGCACTGCCCGCACCTACCATCTGATCGGATCCTGCTGCCATGCCCCTGGACTTTTTCCTGTTCGCCCCGCCGGCCACCCTCAGCGCCACCCTCGTGGCCGCCCTGTTTGGCCTGCTCGTAGGCAGTTTCCTGAACGTGGTCATCCACCGCATCCCGAAGATGATGCAGCGCGAGTCCGACAACTACGTGGCGCAGGAAAGCGGCAAGGAGCCGCCGCATACCGACCGCTACAACCTGATGGTGCCCCGCTCCGCCTGCCCCTGCTGCGGCCACCAGATCACGGCCCTGGAAAACATCCCGGTGATCAGCTGGCTGGCCTTGCGCGGCAAGTGCCGCAATTGCAAGGCGCCGATCTCGGCGCGCTACCCGGCGGTCGAGCTGCTCACCGGCGTGCTGGCGGGCGTGCTGGTCTGGACTTTCGGCACGGGCCTGGCGGGCCTGGCGACCCTGCTGTTCCTGTTCCTGTTGATCGCGATGACCTTCATCGACATCGACACCCAGCTGCTGCCCGACGACCTGACCTATCCGCTGCTGTGGGCGGGCCTCTTGGTCAACATCAACGGCACCTTCGTGCCCCTGCAGGACGCCGTGATCGGCGCCGCGGCCGGCTACCTGGTGCTGTGGTCGGTGTACTGGCTGTTCAAGCTCGTCACCGGCAAGGAAGGCATGGGTTACGGCGACTTCAAGCTGCTGGCCGCCCTGGGCGCCTGGCTGGGCTGGGCCATGCTGCCGACCATTATCCTGCTGTCCTCGGTGGTGGGCGCGATCGTCGGCATCAGCCTGATCGTCTTCGCCAAGCGCGGCCGCGACAAGCCAATTCCCTTCGGTCCCTACCTGGCGGCGGCCGGCCTGATCGCCCTGCTCTACGGCACCGGCATCAGCGCCCGCCTGGCCGGCTTCGTTGCCGGCGCCTGAGACAGCCATGACTGAGCAGACCAGGCTCGCATTCTCGGTCGGCCTCACCGGCGGCATCGGCTGCGGCAAGACGACCGTCGCCGACATGTTCGCGGCGCTGGGCGCCTCGGTGATCGACACCGACGTCATCGCCCACTCCCTCACCGCCCCGCACGGCGCCGCCATGCCGGCCCTGCTGGCCGAGTTCGGCGAGGACTTCGCCACAAAGGACGGCGCCCTCGACCGGGCCAAGATGCGCGCCCTCGTATTTACGGATGCGAGCGCGCGAAGCCGCCTGGAAGCCATCCTGCATCCGCGCATCCGCGAAGCCACCGCCGCCGCGGCTGCCATTGCCACCGGCGACTACGTGATCTTCGTCGTGCCCCTCCTGATCGAATCCGGCACCTGGCGCGAGCGCGTCACGCGGGTGCTGGCGATCGACTGTCCCGAGGAAGTCCAGGTGGCGCGGGTGATGGCGAGGAGCGGCATCAGCGAGGAACAGGTGCGCGCCATCATGGCCGCCCAGGTCACTCGCGAACAGCGCCGCGCGGCAGCGGACGACATCATTTTGAACGACGACGGGCTCGATGCTTTACGGCCCCAGGTGGAGGCGCTGCATGCGATGTACCTGGCCCAGGCCAGTAAATAACAAGAAAGTCAATGCAGCATTTGTAATTTTGCGCAGCATGGTTCAGAATCACGGGGTTGCTCGCCAGCCTACATTCAGAGGAATGTCATTTTGATCGTCTACGAATATCCTTTCAACGAGCGGATTCGCACGTTGTTGCGGCTGGAAGATTTGTACGAGAAGTTCAAGTTCTTTGTGCACCAAGAACACCCCATGCAGCACCACGTGGCCCTGGCCACGATCTTCGACATGCTGGAAGTGGCCGGCCGCGCCGACCTGAAGTCCGACCTCCTGCAGGAACTCGAGCGTCAGAAGCAGAGCCTGCTGTCCTACCGCAGCAATCCGAACGTCGCTCCCGAAGCCCTCGACGCCGTGCTGCTTGAACTCGACTCCGTGAGCAGCGCCCTCGTCGCCGCCCAGGGCAAGACCGGCCAGAACGTGCGCGACAACGAATGGCTGATGAGCATCCGCGGCCGCACCATCATTCCCGGTGGCGCCTGCGAATTCGATTTACCCTCATACTATGCCTGGCAGAAGCGCCCGGCCGAGCAGCGCCACGCCGACATCATGGGCTGGTTCGCTCCGCTGGCGCCGCTGTTCGAAGCCCTGGCCCTGGTCCTGCGCCTGCTGCGCGACTCCGGCGGCCCGGTCAAGATGATCGCCACCGGCGGCAGCTACCAGCAGATGTTGCAAGGCAAGGTCTACCAGATGCTGCGCCTGTCGGTCGACGAGACGCTCGGGGCGATTCCCGAGATCTCGGCGAATAAATACATGCTGTGGGTGCGCTTCACGACCCATGGCGGCGACTGCAAGCCGAAGGCGCTCGAGGAAGACGTGCCCTTCAACCTGACCCTCTGCAATTTCTGATTTTTGATTGGTAGTGACATGACTGTTGTAGCCTGCCCGACCTGCGGCAAGAAGGTCGAATGGATCCCGGCGAACAAATACCGCCCTTTCTGCTCGGAGCGCTGCAAGCAGATCGACCTGGGCGCCTGGGCCGAAGAGAAGTACACGATTCCCGGGGCGGCGGCGGGCGACAAGCAGGACGACAAGCTGGCGGACGATTGAGCGAAGTTGCCCATCGGTTTTCATACGTGATTTGAACGCGTGGGCAAGGGATTGCCCACCCTACGATGATTGCTGTTTGTAGGGTGGGCGGTCCTCCGCCCACGCGTTCAAACAGAAGACGCGTCTAGGCGAAACGAACCCTATCCAGCCATTCCAGCAGCGGTATCGTCGCGGGCAACAGCGGACTCACGCTATACGCCCCTTGCCACGCAAACGCCTGCCCTTCCAGGCTTTGCGGCTCGCCCTTCCACTCGCGGCAGATGTAGAAATACAGCCGCACATGCGCGTGCTCGTACACGTGCTCCACGCAGCACCAGGCTTCGCCACTCACCACCTCGACGCCCAGCTCCTCGACGAACTCGCGCTGCAGCGCGTGGAAGATGTCCTCGCCCTGCTCCACTTTCCCGCCCGGGAATTCCCAGTAGCCTGCATAGGGCTTGCCTTCCGGGCGCTGGCCCAGCAGCACGTCGCCGTTCTCGCGCATCAGGATGCCGACGGCGACGTCGACCGGCTTCTTCAACACATCATTCATTCGTTTCACTGTCCGGCAGCCTGCCGGCATAGTCCTTCGCAAATTGCCAGGCCACGCGGCCCGAGCGCGAGCCGCGCTGCAGGGCCCATTGCAGGGCCTCTAATCGCGCTGCCTCGATCTGTTCCGGCGTGCAGCCGAAACTGGCCAGCCAGTGCGCGACGATGCCCAGGTAGTCATCCTGCTTGAAGGGATAGAAGGACAGCCACACACCAAAACGCTCCGACAGCGAGATCTTTTCCTCGACCGTCTCACCCGGATGCAGGTCGCCATCCTCGCCATGCGTGTAGCCGGCGTTGTCCGACATCTTCTCAGGCATCAGGTGGCGCCGGTTCGAGGTCGCGTAGATCAGCACATTGTCCGATTGCGCCGAGATGCTGCCGTCCAGCGCCACCTTGAGCGCCTTGTAGCCGGCCTCGCCCTCTTCAAAAGACAGGTCGTCGCAGAAGATCACGAAACGCTCGGGCCGTCCGGCAACCAGGTCGACGATGTCGGGCAGGTCGGCCAGGTCGGCCTTGTCCACCTCGATCAGGCGCAGGCCTTCGCTTGCGAAGCCGTTCAGGCAAGCCTTGATGAGCGAAGACTTGCCGGTACCGCGCGCGCCCGTCAACAAGACGTTGTTGGCCGGCCGGCGCAGCACGAACTGGCGGGTGTTCTGCTCGATCTGGCGCTTCTGCGCGTCGACGTGCTGCAGGTCTTCCAGGCGGATCGTCGATGCATGCAGCACCGGGGCCAGGTACTTGCCGCCGCCATTGACGCGCTTCCTCCAGCGGAAGGCGAAACTGCGCTTCCAGTCCGGCTCACGCGGCACCGCGGGCGGCAGCACCGCCTCGACCCGCGCCAATAACGCTTCGGCGCGGTGCAGGAACTGCTCGAGGGGCGTCATCGATTACGAGCGATAGTCCGCGTTGATCGACACGTAGTCGTGCGACAGGTCGCAGGTCCAGACGGTCGCAGTGGCGTCGCCGCGGCCCAACGTCACGCGGGTGGTGATCTCGGACTGCTTCATCACGCGCTGGCCGTCTTCTTCCTTGTAGTCCGGGTTGCGGCCGCCCTGCTTGGCCACCCACACGTCGTCCAGGTAGAGATCGAGCTTGCTCACGTCGAGGTCGTCCACGCCGGCATAGCCGACAGCGGCCAGGATGCGGCCCAGGTTCGGGTCCGAGGCGAAGAAGGCGGTCTTGACCAGCGGCGAATGGGCGATCGCGTAGGCGATCTTGCGGCACTCTTCCACATTGCGGCCACCCTCGACGGTGATGGTCATGAACTTGGTCGCGCCTTCGCCGTCGCGGATGATCTGCTGCGCCAGGTTGCGCGAGATATCGGTAACGGCTTCCTTCAGCGCCTCGTAATCGGCGCCCGATGCGCTATCGATCGAGAGGCCGCCGGTGCCGGTCGCCATCACGATGAAGGAGTCGTTGGTCGAGGTGTCGCCGTCGATGGTGATGCTGTTGAAGGAGTGGTCGGCGGCGTGCTTGACCAGTTCGTCCAGCACCGGCTGCGCGACCTTCGCGTCGATGGCGAGGTAGCCCAGCATGGTGGCCATGTTCGGCTTGATCATGCCGGCGCCCTTGCTGATGCCGGTCATGGTGACTTCATGGCCGCCGATGATGACGGTGCGCGACGCTGCTTTCGGCTGGGTGTCGGTGGTCATGATCGCCTCGGCGGCGTTGAACCAGTTGTCGGCCTTGAGGTTCGAGACCGCGCTAGGGAGACCGTCGATGATCTTCTGGATCGGCAGCTGCTCGAGGATCACGCCGGTGGAGAACGGCAGCACCTGCTGCGCGTCGATGCCCATCAGCCTGGCCACTTCGGCGCAGGTAGCCCGGGCATTGGCCAGGCCCTGTTCGCCGGTGCCGGCGTTGGCATTGCCGGTGTTGACCACCAGCGCGCGGATCGGCTTGCCGCCGCTTTGCACGGCCGCCAGGTTGGCCTTGCTGAGCTGGACCGGCGCCGCGCAGAAGCGGTTCAGGGTGAACACGCCGGACACGGTCGCGCCCTCGGCAAGCTTCATGACCAGCAGGTCCTTGCGATTGGGCTTCTTGATGCCGGCTTGGGCAAAGCCGATCTCGACACCGTTGACGGGTTTCAGGTCGGCTGCGACGGGCAGGGGGGAATTGACGGCCATGGCGATCTCATTGGAAAAATTGTCGAATGCATTATTGTACTGCCAGCGGCCCGGGACCGAGGTACGGCCCATATTGTGCTTGACCCTCACGCTGCGTGAGGTCCCAGGATGTGTCCAACGCTGAAGAACAAGGAGCGAATCGATGCTGAAAGTAGGAGAACTCGCGGCGCGCGCCGGCCTGACGGTCCGTACGCTGCACCATTACGACAGCATCGGGCTGCTCTGCCCTTCGGCGCGTTCCGATGCCGGCTACCGCCTCTACGACCGCGACGACGTGGCGCGCCTGCAGCAGATCCAGGCCCTGCGCGGTTTCGGCATGGGGCTGGCCGACATCGGGGCTTACCTGGACAGTCCGGCGGCATCGCCGCTCGGCATCGTGGAGCGCCAGCTGGCCGCGCTCGACCGGCAGATACGGGAGGCGGCGCAGATGCGCGCGCAACTCGAGCACCTGCGCACCCGCCTGGTGAGCGGCGAGCAGCCGGACCTGTCCACCTGGCTGACCACCCTGGAGAACATGACCATGTACGAACACTATTTTTCGAAGGAAGAATTGGCGCGCCTGCCGCTCTACCAGAATCGCGAAGCGCAGCTGGAATGGCAGGAACTGGTGCGCACGGGCCAATCGCTGAAGGACAGCGGCGTCGACCCCGCCTCAAAGGAGGCCACGGCCTTCGCCGAACGCTGGCTGCGCTGCCTCGAACGCGACAGCGGCGGCGATCCGTCCTTCGTGATGCGCCTGACCACCATGGCCGCGGCGGACGCCGCCGGCGAGCAGGAAACGCGCATGTCGCCGCAACTGCTCGACTACATGCGCAAGGCGATGGCCGAGATGCGTTTCGCGATCTACGGCCGCTACCTGCCGCCTGACACCATCGCGCGCATGCGCCGCCATGAGACGGCCCATGCGGACGAGTGGGTCGAGCTGGTGAACCGGATCCACGACTGCATGGCGCGCGACCGCGATGCGCGGTCGCAAGAGGCGCAGCAGCTGGCGCGCCGCTGGTTCGGGCTGTTCACGGACATGGTGGGCGACGACCCCGAGGTGGTGGAGCGGTTCCGCCAGGCCTACGCGAGCGAGCCGCTGCTGCGCATCGGCCTCGGCATCGGGGACGAGGTCATGGACTTCCTGCGCCGTGCAATGGAAAACCTGCACGGCTAGGTAGGGTGCACGGCTCTGCCGTGCGCGCGTTCAAACGGTGCATGAGCACAGGCTACGTCTGTTCATGCCGGAGTCGAACGCGCGGTCGGCGGAGCCGACCACCCTACCGCGGAATCGAAATCGCCAGTGTCTCCTTCAGCTCTTCCATCACCACATAACTCTTCGACTGGCCGGCATCGGCCACGTGCAGGATCTCGCCCAGCAGGCGCCGGTATTCGCTCATCTCGGGGATGCGCGCCTTGATCAGGTAGTCGAAGTCGCCCGACACCAGATGGCATTCCATCACCTCGGGAATGCCGAGCATCGCGCGGCGGAAGCGGTCGAAGGCCTTCTCGGACTTCTGGTGCAGCGTGATCTCCACGAACACGAGGATCTGCAGGCCCATGGCTTGCGGATTGACGCGCGCGTGGTAGCCTGTAATGACGCCGTCGCGCTCCATGCGCCTGACCCGTTCGATGCAAGGCGTGAGCGAGAGCCCGACCTGCTCGGCCAGGTCCTTCATGACGATGCGGGCGTCGTCCTGCAGCACGGCCAGGATGTGGAGGTCGATCTTGTCGAGCACCCGGTTCGAATTTTTCTGGACGCGCATGAAATTTCACTGAAAACGTGCGTAATAACAGAATCCATTATTCCAGCAACCAAGATATCATGGCAATCTTTTCTGAATCCGGCTTCTTTCCCTTTAAGGATCAATAGGACATCATGCGCGTTCTCGTACTGGGCAGCGGCGTTATCGGCGTGACCACCGCCTACTATCTGGCCAAGGCTGGCCACGACGTCACCGTCATCGACCGTCAACCCGGCCCGGCCCTGGAGACGAGTTTCGCCAACGCCGGCCAGATCTCGCCGGGCTATGCCTCGCCCTGGGCCGCCCCGGGCATCCCGCTGAAGGCCGCCAAGTGGCTGTTCCAGAAGCACGCGCCGCTGGCCATCCGTCCGGACGGCTCGCTGTTCCAGTTGCAGTGGATGTGGCAGATGTACCGCAACTGCACGGCCGACCGTTATGCGGTCAACAAGGAACGCATGGTGCGCCTGGCCGAGTACAGCCGCGACTGCATCCGCGCCCTGCGCGCCGAGACCGGCATCAGCTACGAAGGCCGCACCCTGGGCACCATCCAGCTGTTCCGCACCCAGCAGCAGCTCGAGAGCGCCGGCAAGGACATCGAGGTCCTGAAGGAAGCCGGCGTCGAATACGAATTGCTGCAGGGCCGCGAACTCGGCAAGGCCGAGCCGGCGCTGGGCAATCACGCGACCCTGGTCGGCGGCCTGCGCCTGCCGAACGACGAGACCGGCGACTGCCAGATGTTCACCACCCGCCTGACCGCGATGGCGCGCGACCTCGGCGTGCGTTTCGAGTTCGATACCGACATCCAGGCCCTGGATATCGCCGGCGGCCAGATCACGGGCGTGCGCACCGCCAAGGGCACCCTGACTGCGGACCGCTACGTGCTCGCGCTGGGCAGCTATTCGCGCCTGCTCCTGAAGGACCAGTTCACCCTGCCGGTCTACCCGCTCAAGGGCTATTCGATCACCGTGCCGATCACGGACGAGCGCCGCGCCCCGGTGTCGACCATCCTGGACGAGAGCTACAAGATCGCCGTCACCCGTTTCGAGAACCGCATCCGCGTGGGCGGCATGGCCGAGATCGCGGGCTACAGCAAGGTCCTGAACCCGGCCCGCCGCGAAACCCTCGAAATGGTCGTCAACGACCTGTTCCCGGGGGCCGGCGACACCCGCCAGGCCTCGTTCTGGACCGGCCTGCGCCCGATGACCCCGGACAGCACCCCGGTGGTCGGCGCCACCCCGCTGCGCAACCTGTTCGTCAACACCGGCCACGGCACCCTGGGCTGGACCATGGCCTGCGGTTCGGCCGCCGTCATCGCGGACCTCGTGAGCGGCAAGCAGCCGGCGATCCGCGCCGACGACCTCGCGGTGTTCCGCTACGCCGGCACCCCGCAACTGGGCAATACCCCCGAGCTGGTCAAGGCGTAAGCGGCAGATGGTGGATTCCGTGGATGCGTCCCGCGCGGGGGCGCGGCTGACTGTCGACCTGGGCGCGATCCGCGCCAACTACCGCCAGCTGGCCAATATGTCGCGCGCCAGCTGCGCGGCCGTCATGAAGGCCGACGCCTACGGGCTCGGCATGGAACAGGTAGCGCCGGCGCTGGCGCTCGAAGGGTGCAAGGTGTTCTTCACCGCCCACCTGCAGGAGGCGATCGCGCTGCGCCAGCTGGTGCCCGAGCATTGCCTCATCTATGTCCTGCACGGCCCGCCGCCCGGCACGGCCAGGGACTTCTTCCAGTACGACCTGACCCCGGTGCTGAACGATCCGGGACAACTGCAGGAGTGGCGTGCGCTGGCATTGAAACTCGGCCGGGAACTCCCGGCCGCGATCCAGTTCGACACCGGCATGTCGCGCATGGGCTTTGCGCCATCGGACCTCGCGGCGCTCGGCAGCCGGAGCGACTGGCTGGCGGGCGTGCGCCCTACCCTCGTGATGAGCCACCTGGCCTGCGCGGACGAACCCGATTCGCCCATGAACGAAGCGCAGCGCCGCCGTTTCAACACGCTGCGTGAACTACTTCCCGGCGTGCCGGCCAGCCTGGCGAATTCCTCTGGCGTCTTCCTGGGTCCCGAATACCACTACGACCTGCTGCGCCCGGGCGCGGCGCTGTATGGCATCAACCCGCAGCCGGGACGGCCGAATCCCCTGCGACAGGCGGTGTCGCTGCATGCGCGCGTGGTGCAGGTGCGCACGGTGCGCGACGGTGATGTGGTTGGCTATGGGGCGCACCATGTCTGCGCTGGCGAGCGCCAAATCGCGACGGTCGCGGTGGGCTATGCGGATGGCTGGCAGCGCTCGCTGTCGGGGCGCGGTCAAGCGGCGATCGATGACGTCATCGTGCCGGTCGTGGGGCGGGTGTCGATGGATTCGATGGGGATCGATGTGACCGGGATTCCAGCGGAGCGTGTGGTGCCCGGGGCGGAGCTCGAGCTGATGGGGGCGACGCTGCCGGTCGATGAGGTGGCGGCGCTTGCCGGCACGATCGGGTATGAAGTCTTGACCCGCCTCGGGAGCCGGTTTCACCGCCGGTATGTCTGATCATCCATTGCGATGGCAGCAATCACAAGCCGGCCGGCACCTCTTACGCTAGCTGATGTTGGACAGCCTAAGCATCAACTTTCCGGGCCCGTCAGACAAGGGCTGAGCGCTTTCCATACCGATGTTTGAAAGGCTTGGACATCACTAACTCTAGCGTAGCGCCCTCCGATCCAGTTCCATTGGACCACGACTTGCTTGGACGGATCGATAAGAAGCGAAATTCCGACATATCTACCTTTCAATTCGGGTTTATTTGCGGTCATCGCCTCGATTCCTGAGCCAAGTTTTTGCCGGTCCAGTTTTGTTTTAGTGCGAACTGCAAGTTCTTCCATGTATTTGCCTCGGCGATCGATGTGTTCCGCAAAGAGGTCGGCAGAAGACTGATCAATTAGCACGTCAGCCAGAGGGCCGCCGTCTTCTGTTGAAATTACGCTCATCCTGACCCTGTCCTTGATCACGAAAAAATAGGGTGCATTGTCTACTTGAACGCCAAAGCCTGCCGCTCCGTCGCTTTGAACCTCCCCCGCTGCACGAACAATCGTTTGCGCGCAGCGGAGATACTGATTAGCGACACTATGTGCGACTGCTTCAGCTGCATTTGCATGTTGCACGCCGATTGCATGCCAAGTAAGGAATCCAAGCAGAAAACCATACACCGCGCGTAATGACATTTTCATTTTTACACTCCTACGTTTGGATCGGGTTCTTTGAGGTAATGGCTAGCCGCCGGTCCGCTTAGATGGGAAGGCCCTTCGCTTGTTCATCAATGTATCGTGTCGACATGCATTGGAATACATTGCTGACTTCGTCCAACTCATATAATTGCATGCGACAAATTTTCGTGTCAGCGAAGATAATCAAAGATTGATTTGATTCAACTAATTGCTGTAACGTCTTCAAGTGACGTACCTGCCGCCCGAGCAGCATATTCGGGTCGTGCGAACTAATGCCCATTGTGGTCGGGCAGGTGCAATCATGAGCGCGGGTGCGTGGCGCTTTGCCGCGGTGGTGGTGGTCTATGCGGATGGATGGCAGGGCTCGCTGTCGGGGAGCGAGCAGGCGGCGTTCGATGGGGTCATCGTGCCGATCATGCGGCGAGTATCGATGGATTCGATGGGATCGACGTGACCAGGATTCCTGCAGAGCGCGTGGTGCCGGGGGGCGGAGGTCGAGCTGATGGGTGCCGATGTGCCGGTCGACCAGGTCGCGGCGCTGGCCGGGACGTGAAGTCCTGACCCGTTTAAGTGGACGTTTCCACCGCCACTATCTGTAGAATGGGCGGGGTGAATTCGGCCAATGGTCGGATTAACGAACGCCCACGCGGTGACAGGTACCGATCGGAGGAACGCGCGGGCAGATCCAGCCAGGTTTGAACGCGTGGGCGGGAGACCCGCCCACCCTACGAAACGAAAGAAAACGGCCGGACATTTGTCCGGCCGTTTCGCTTCATACCTCTACAAGCTTACGCCAGCTTGCCATGGCACTGCTTGAACTTCTTCCCGCTGCCGCACGGGCACGGGTCGTTGCGGCCGACCTTCACGCCCATATAGGTGCTGTGGTCTTCCGCCGCCACCGGTGCCGAGTCGCTGCGTACCGGGTTCGGGTTGAGCAGCTCTTCCGGCGCGGCCGACGGGTTGAAGTCGGCGTGCTGGTAGTTGATGTTTTCCAGGTGGGCCACCTGCGCCGCCATTGCCGCCTCGGCCGCCTCGACTTCCTCGCGGGTCTGGATGCGGACGGTCATGACGGTGCGGATCACCTCGTTCTTGATCATGTCCAGCATACTGCTGAACAGCTCGAAGGCTTCGCGCTTGTATTCCTGCTTCGGGTTCTTCTGCGCGTAGCCGCGCAGGTGGATGCCCTGGCGCAGGTGGTCCAGCGCCGCCAGGTGCTCGCGCCAGTGGGTGTCGACGCTCTGCAGCATGACGTTGCGCTCGAAGCCGCCGAAGGATTCCTTGCCGACCACGGCCACTTTGCTGTCGTACGAGGCTTCCGCGGCCTTCAGCACGGCTTCCAGGATGTCGTCGTCGTTCAGGTTCGGATCGTCCTTCAGCATCTGCTGCAGCGGCACGTTCAGGTTCCACTCGGCAGCCAGCACCGATTCCAGCGACGGGATGTCCCACTGCTCTTCGACCGATTCGGCCGGCACGTACTGGCGCACCAGGTCGGTGAACACGCCGCCGCGCAGCGAGACGATCAGGTCGGTCATGTCGGTCGACTCGAGCAGCTCGTTACGCTGGGTGTAGATCACCTTGCGCTGGTCGTTGGCGACGTCGTCGTATTCCAGCAGCTGTTTACGAATATCGAAGTTGCGGGCCTCGACCTTGCGCTGGGCGGTCTCGATGGAACGGGTCACGATGCCCGCCTCGATCGGCTCGCCTTCCGGCATCTTCAGGCGTTCCATGATGGCGCGCACGCGGTCGCCCGCGAAGATGCGCAGCAGCGGATCGTCCAGGCACAGGTAGAAGCGCGAGGAACCAGGGTCGCCCTGGCGGCCCGAACGGCCGCGCAGCTGGTTGTCGACCCGGCGCGATTCGTGGCGCTCGGTGCCGATGATGTGCAGGCCACCCACGCTCACCACGTGGTCGTGCAGCGACTGCCATTCGTCGCGCAGGGTCTTGGCCTGCGCGGCCTTGTCCGCGTCCGCGAGCTCCGGGTTCGCTTCGATGATCTGGATCTGCTTTTCGACATTGCCGCCCAGGACGATGTCGGTACCGCGGCCCGCCATATTGGTGGCGATGGTGATCATCTTCGGACGGCCCGCCTGCGCGATGATTTCCGCTTCGCGTGCGTGCTGCTTCGCGTTCAGGACGTTGTGCGGCAGCTTGGCCTTGTTCAGGATGCCGGACAGGAGTTCCGAGTTCTCGATCGAGGTCGTACCCACGAGCACCGGCTGGCCGCGCTCGTAACAGTCACGGATGTCGTTGAGCATCGCGTTGTACTTCTCTTCGGCCGACTTGTACACCTGGTCCTGGCGGTCCTTGCGCTGCGACGGCTTGTTCGGCGGGACGACCACGGTTTCCAGGCCGTAGATCTCCTGGAATTCGTAGGCTTCGGTATCCGCCGTACCGGTCATGCCGGCCAGCTTGCCGTACATGCGGAAGTAGTTCTGGAAGGTGATCGAGGCCAGGGTCTGGTTCTCGTTCTGGATGCGCACGCCTTCCTTGGCTTCGACGGCCTGGTGCAGGCCGTCGGACCAGCGGCGGCCCGTCATCAGGCGGCCGGTGAATTCATCGACGATCACCACTTCGCCGTTCTGCACCACATAGTGCTGGTCCTTGTGGTACAGGACGTGGGCGCGCAGCGCCGCATACAGGTGGTGGATCAGGGTGATGTTGGCGGCGTCGTAGAGCGAGGCGCCTTCCGGCAGCAGGCCCATCTTCGTCAGGATGGCTTCGGCCTTCTCGTGGCCGGCCTCGGTCAGCAGGACGGTGTGCGCCTTCTCGTCCTTGGTGTAGTCGCCCGGGACTTCGACCTTGCCCTTGCCGTCCGGGGTTTCTTCGCCGATCTGCAGGGTCAGCTGCGGCGGCACTTCATTGATCTTGTAGTACAGGTCGGTGTGGTTCTCGGCCTGGCCCGAAATGATCAGCGGGGTACGCGCTTCGTCGATCAGGATCGAGTCGACCTCGTCGACCACGGCGAAGTTCAGGCCGCGCTGCACGCGCTCGCGCGCGTCGTAGACCATATTGTCGCGCAGGTAGTCGAAGCCGAATTCGTTGTTGGTGCCGTAGGTGATGTCCGAGCTGTAGGCGGTCTGCTTGCTGTCGTGGTCGAGCTGGGACAGGTTCACGCCGGTCGACAGGCCCAGCCAGGCGTACAGGCGGCCCATCTGGTCCGCGTCGCGCTGGGCCAGGTAGTCGTTGACGGTAATGACGTGCACGCCCTTGCCGGACAGGCCGTTCAGGTAGACCGGCAGGGTCGCCATCAGGGTTTTACCTTCCCCGGTGCCCATTTCCGCAATCTTGCCCTGATGCAGGACCATGCCGCCGATCAGCTGCACATCGAAGTGGCGCATCTTGAGCACGCGCTTGGCCGCTTCACGGCAGACGGCGAAGGCTTCCGGCAGGATGTCATCGAGGGTCTGGCCGTTCGCCAGGCGCTCCTTGAACTCGGGCGTCTTGGCCTGGAGTTCGGCGTCCGACAGCTTTTCCATCTGCGGCTCGAGCGCGTTGATCTGACGCACGGTCTTTTGGTATTGCTTGAGCAGTCGCTGGTTACGGCTGCCGAAAATCTGGGTCAGGAATGACATGCTTAATTTCTGGATAAAAGGTGCTGCAACGCCGCGAAAAGAGCCTGGGGTGGATCGTCCATACGACCCGCCGAAGACCGCCTATGGCAAAAAGCTACTGATTTTATCATGCGATCCGACCACACTTGGGGCCAAGTGCACAGATAACAAGATGCGAATGCTAGCTATCAGGCAACAGAATACACCCTTGATCGGTGTAAGGCGCGCCATGGTCCGGGTTTGCGTTATCACCATGCCATTGCAAATGTCCTGTGCTGTGGTATGTTCCCCCCAGCCCGCCCTTTTCTCCCGAGCCTTTCCAGTGCATATCTACGGTACCAAGAACCGGCAAACGTCGATCGTCGCCACCGACTTTCTGCGCGCCAACGATCGCATGGCCAGCCTGCTGCCGGCCGCCATGCGCATGGCCCGCCTGCAGTCGGACTGCGCGGCCATCCTGCCCGTCATGGCCGGCAATACCGATGTGATCGCCTTCCACGAAGGCACGCTGGTGCTCGCCGTGCCGAGCTCGGCCGTGGCTGCGCGCATGAAGCAGATGGTCCCGAAGCTGCAGACGGCGCTGGCCGCCAAGGGCTGGCCGGTGGAATCGATCCGCCTGAAGGTGCAGGTGGGGCGCGCCATGCCCGATAAACCCCAGATGCGCACCCTGGAATTGCCGCCCACGGCGGTGCAGGCCTTCGAGGAACTGGCGGAATCGCTGGAAGAGACCTCGCAGAACAAGGACCTGGTAGCGGCCCTGCGCAGGCTCGCCGAAAAGCGCAAATAAAAAAGGCGCGCTTGCGAAGGCGCGCCTTCAATCCTGGCGGGAAGGTTCAGACTTCCGCCCACTCCCGCGTCATCTGCCGCACATACGAGGGCGGCGCGTCGCCCAGCGAATCGAACTCCACCCACTCGTAGGCGTCAAGCTGGGCCAGCAGCTTGCGCAGCAGCTCGTTGTTGAGCGCGTGACCCGACTTGTGCGCCGTGTAGCTGGCCAGCAGCGGGTGGCCGACGATGTACAGGTCGCCGATCGCGTCGAGGATCTTGTGGCGCACGAACTCGTCCTCGTAGCGCAGGCCGTCCGCGTTCAGGATGCGGTATTCGTCCATCACGATGGCGTTTTCCAAGGAGCCGCCGCGCGCCAGCCCCAGGCCGCGCAGGGTCTCGACGTCCTGCATGAAGCCGAAGGTGCGGGCGCGCGCCACGTCGTGCACGTAGGAGACTTCGCCGAAGTCGACCGCGGCGCGCTGCATGGTGCCGTCCACGGCCGGATGGTTGAATTCGATGAAGAAGTCGAGCTTGAAGCCGTCGTAGGGCGACAGCCGCGCCCACTTCTCGTTCTTGCCCTCGCCCTGGCGGATCTCGACGTCCTTGAGCACGCGGATGAAGCGCTTGGGCGCGTCCTGCTCTTCCACGCCGGCCTGCTGCAGCAGGAAGACGAAGGAAGCCGCCGAGCCGTCCATGATGGGGATTTCTTCGGCCGTCACGTCCACGACCAGGTTGTCGATGCCCAGGCCGTAGCAGGCCGACATCAGGTGTTCGACGGTGGAGACGCGCGCGCCGTCCTTGATCAGGACCGTGGCCATGCGGGTCTCGCCGACCACGTCGGCGGCGCTCGGGATGGCGACGATGGGGTCGTAGTCGACGCGGCGGAAGGTGATGCCGGCGCCCGGCGGCGCCGGACGCAGGGTCAGTTCGACCTTGGTGCCCGAGTGGACGCCCACACCGGTGGTCCGGACGACCTGTTTGATGGTTCTTTGTTTCAGCATCCGCCGATTATAGCCCAGGGCTATGTACGGCGCTGACGGGTGGTCCATCTCTACGGATGGTCTGACTCCACATGGGTTTTTTCGTGGCGAATCAGATACATACCGCTGCCGATGATGATCGCGGCGCCCGCCATGGTCCAGCCGTCCGGCAGGGTTTGCCACAGCAGCCAGTCCAGACCCACGGCCCAGGCCAGGGCCGTGTACTCGAAGGGCGCCACGCTCGAGGCGTCGCCCTTGGCGAAGGCTTCGGTGATCGCCAGCTGGCCGATGAAGCCGGACAGGGCCAGGCCGAGCAGCAGCGGCGCGTCCTTCAGGCTCATCGCCACCCAGCCGGGTGCGGCGAGCAGGCTGGCGCCGACCGACATCATCACCATCAGCCAGAACACCATGTATTCGCTGCGGTCGGTGCGCGCCAGGATGCCGACCGTGATCGCCGAGATCGCGTACATCGCCGCCGCGCCCAGCACCGCCAGGCCGCCGATCGTCAGGAAGCCCGCCCCGCTCGGGCGCAGCACCACCAGCACGCCGCACAGGCCCACGCCGATGGCGATCCAGCGCGCGACGTTGACCTTCTCCTTGAGGAACCACACCGACAGCGCCGTGATGATGGCGGGCGCGATGAAGAAGATCGAATAGGCTTCGGCCAGCGAGAGCTTGCGGATGCCGAAGGCGAAGAAGCTCAGCATCGCGATGCCCAGCACCGCGCGCAGGATGTGCAACGGCCAGCGGATCCTGAATATGCCGCCATAGCCGACCTTCACTCCCACGTAGACGATGATCAGGGGGAGCGAGGTGAGCGAGCGCAGCGCCGCCACCTGGATGGCCGGGTAGCGCTGCGAGAGCAGCTTCATCACCGTGTCCATCAGGGCGAACATGAACACGGCCAGCATCATCGCGTAGATGCTGTACAGGTTTCCGCCGGGTCGCTTCAAAGGGCTTTTTCCATGAACAGGCTCAACGGGTCCGGCTGGTAGTCGCCGAACGGTTCACAGCGCACGAAGCCGGCGCGCTCGTATAAACGGATTGCCTCTGGCTGGTGGATGCCCGTCTCCAGCTTCAGTTCGCGGATGCCGGACATGCGCGCGAACATCTCGAGATGCTCGAGCAGCCTGGCGCCCGTGCCGAGGCCGCGCCGGGCGGTATCGACGAACATGCGCTTCACTTCGCCATACCTGCCGCGGTTGACCAGGGCCGCACAGCCGACCGCTCTTCCATCGACGTCGCGCGCGACGAGGAACAGCACATCCCCCTGCAGCAGGGACGCGATATCCATCAGGTGATTCGATTCAGGCGGATAGAGCGCGGCGCAGTAGGCGTCGAGCTGTTCCAGCATGGCGCGGACTTCCGGCTGGTCCGGGGTTTCGGCATTGATGATCATGGGATGAAAAACGGCGCCGCGGCGCCGTTTGCAGTGGTTGCGGCCTGGCTCAGCCCAGTTGTTCCAGCATCTTCTCGGCGCTCGAGACTTCGAAGCCGGCGGTCTCGACGTTCAGCGCCTTGACCACGCCGTCCTCGACCAGCATCGAGTAGCGCTTCGAGCGGGTGCCCATGCCGTGCTTCGAGAAGTCGGCGTCCAGGCCCAGGGCCTTCGAGTAGGCGGCGTTACCGTCGGCCATCATGCGCACGATGCCGGTGGCCTTCTGGTCGCGGCCCCAGGCGCCCATCACGAAGGCGTCGTTCACCGAGATGCACCAGATTTCGTCGACACCTTTTGCCTTCAGGGCGTCCGCGTGCTGGACGTAGCCCGGCACGTGCTGTGCCGAGCAGGTCGGGGTGTAGGCGCCCGGCAGGCCGAAGATGACGATCTTCTTGCCCTTTACCAGGTCCGCCACCTCGAAGGTATTTGGACCGAGCGAGCAGCCCGCGGTTTCGGTTTCGATGAATTCCGACAGGGTGCCTTCCGGCAGGCGGTCGCCGACTTGAACGGTCATGGTGTGCTCCTTGAAGTGTTTTGAGAATCCGGCAATTATCGCCGATCCGCCCGCCGCCTGCTGGCGTCCGCCAAAAAAACAAAGGGCCAGCTCGCGCTGGCCCTTCGCTATCGAACAAGGACTGGCTCAGTCAGCCTGCTTGCGCAGGAAGGCCGGGATGTCGTAGGTCTCGACGCCGTTGCGCTGCATGGCCTGCACCTGCTCCGATGCCTGCTCGCGGCGCCACACGGCCGGCTGCTTCATGCCGCCCATGGCGTCGCCGCCCGCCTGGCCCATGGTCAGGCCGCCGGCCACCGTCGACGCGCCCGACATCACCGGCGCGTTGTAGGTACCGGTGCGCAGCACCTGCTGCGGCTGCACCAGCTGCATCTTCTTGTTCTTGCCCAGGCCGGTCGCGACCACGGTCACGCGCAGCTCGTCGCCCATCGCGTCGTCGTAGGCGATGCCCTGAGCGATCGACGCGTCCGGCGCGGCGAAGGCGCGCACGGCGGCCATGACTTCCTTGATTTCCTTACCTTTCAGGCCACGGCTTGCGGTCACGTTGACCAGCACGCCCTTGGCGCCCGACAGGTCGATGCCGTCCAGCAGCGGCGACGCCACTGCCTGCTCGGCGGCGATGCGCGCGCGGTCCACGCCGGCGGCGGTCGCGGTGCCCATCATGGCCTTGCCCTGCTCGCTCATGATGGTCTTCACGTCGTTGAAGTCGACGTTGATGTGACCCGGCACGTTGATGATCTCGGCGATACCGGCCACCGCGTTGTTCAGGACGTCGTCGGCGTGCTTCATCCAGTCGAGCATCGACTCGTCTTCGTAGATGTCTTCCAGCTTCTCGTTCAGGATGACGATCAGCGAGTCGACGTGCTTGGTCAGTTCTTCCAGACCCTGCTCGGCGACCTGCATGCACTTGTCGCCCTCGTAGGAGAACGGCTTCGAGACGACGGCCACGGTCAGTGCGCCCATGGTCTTGGCGACTTCGGCGACGATCGGCGCGGCGCCGGTGCCGGTGCCGCCGCCCATGCCGGCGGCGATGAAGACCATGTGCGCGCCGCGCAGCGCGTCTTCGATGCGCGAACGCGATTGCTCGGCCAGCTGGCGGCCGACTTCCGGACGCATGCCTGCGCCCAGGCCGGATTCGCCGATCTGGATGATGTTGTTTGCGCTCGACGCGGCAAGTGCCTGCGCATCCGTGTTTGCGGCGATGAACTCGACACCGGACACACCTTTATTGATCATGTGCTGAACCGCATTGCCGCCTGCGCCGCCGACGCCCACGACTTTGATAACGGTTCCCAGTGTTGCGTTATCGACCATATCGAACTCCATGATGTAACTCCCAATATTCAAATGCCGCTGCCGGTTTCGAGGGATTTGCCAGGCCCCTGACAGGCCCTGAAACCGGAAGTAGCGATTGTATTTAAAAAACCTTGACCCGTGAACGTTTTGTTGCTGACGTACCTAAATATTTCGTGCCCTGCGACCTACTGAAAACCTGCTTGAAAACCTGCTTTAGAAATTCCCCGCTATCCATTCCTTCATGCGTTGCCAGACTGCTTTCACCGAACCATCCTGACGCGTGACGATGTGCCCGCGCAGGTACTGCTTCTTCGCTTCCAGCAGCAGGCCGAGCACCGTGGCGTAGCGTGGGCTGCGCACGACGTCGGCCAGCTGGCCGCGGTAGTCCGGCGTGCCGAGGCGCGCCGGTTTGAGGAAGATGTCTTCGGCCATTTCGATCATGCCCGGCATGATCGAGCTGCCGCCGGTGAGCACGATGCCCGACGAGAGCACGCCCTCGTAGCCCGACTCGCGCACCACCGTGTGCACCATCGCGAACAGCTCTTCGACGCGCGGCTCGATCACGGCCGCCAGCGCCTGGCGCGACAGGGCGCGCGGTCCGCGGTCGCCCAGGCCCGGCACTTCGAGCGTCTCGCCCGGATCGGCCAGCACCTGCTTGGCCACGCCGTAGCGGATCTTGATGTCCTCGGCTTCGCCGGTCGGCGTGCGCAGGGCCATCGCGATGTCGCTGGTGATCTGGTCGCCCGCGATCGGCAGCACCGCGGTGTGGCGGATCGCGCCGTCGGAGAACACGGCGATGTCGGTGGTGCCGCCGCCGATGTCGATCAGGACCACGCCCAGTTCCTTCTCGTCGGTGGTCAGCACGGCGTCGGCCGATGCCATCGGCTGCAGGATCAGGTCCGAGACCTCGAGCCCGCAACGGCGCACGCACTTTACAATATTCTGGACCGCGGATACCGCACCGGTGACGATGTGCACGCGCACCTCCAGGCGGATGCCGCTCATGCCGATCGGCTCGCGCACGTCTTCCTGGTTGTCGACGATGAATTCCTGCGGCACCGTATGCAGCAATTGCTGGTCGGTCGGGATGTTGACCGCCTTGGCGGTCTCGATCACGCGCGCCACGTCGGTGGCGGTGACTTCCTTGTCCTTGATCGCAACCATGCCGCTCGAATTGAAGGAACGGATATGGCTGCCGGCGATGCCAGCATAGACGTTGCGGATCTTGCAGTCGGCCATCAGCTCCGCTTCCTCGAGCGCGCGCTGGATCGACTCGACGGTGGCCTCGATGTTCACGACCACGCCCTTCTTCAATCCTTTCGACTCGTGCTGACCGAGGCCGATCACCTCGTGGCGTCCGTCGGACATCACTTCGGCCACGACCGCCACCACCTTCGAGGTGCCGATGTCGAGGCCGACGATCAGGTTCTTCGCGTCTTTTGTCATTGCTGTTGCCTGCTTATGTTTGTTTGCTTGTTTTGTTAGGTTGATTCGGTTTCTTCTTGGCCGGCTTCACCGGCTTGCTGGCATCTTCCGGCACCGCCAGCGCCGCCGAGGACAGCGCCAGGCCGTTCGGGTAGCGCATGTCGATGGTGTCGATGCGGCCTTCCTGCAGTCGCGCGACCAGCTGCGGGTAGACGCCCACCAGCCGCTGCACGCGCTTCTTCAAGGTATCGCTGTCCTGCTCGCGGCCCAGGGCCACGCTCATGCCGTTGTCCAGCTTCACGGTCCAGGCGTAACGCTCCGAGAGCGACAGCGCCTGCGGGGCCAGTTGGACGGGCGCGAACAGGGTGCGCAGCTCCGTGAAGCGCGCCAGCACCTGCTTCTCGCTCCCCTTCGGGCCCTCGAAGGCCGGCAGCGCGTGGTCGTCGTCGGCCTCGGCCAGGTTGGCGGTGAAGACGTCGCCCTTGACCGACAGCAGGCGGTCGTCGCCCCAGGTGCCGAGCGCCTCGTGTTCCTCGACCTCGACGATCAGCTGGTTCGGCCACTCGCGGCGCACCGTGGCGCGGCGCACCCAGGGCACGGTCTCGAACGTCGCCCTCACCTGCTCCAGGTCCGTGGTGAAGAAATTCCCGCGGATCTTGCCGATCACCCCGTTGCGCACCGTAAGCTCGTTCACGTGGCGCAGCGGGATCTCGTACATGCTTTCCACCGTCACCGCGCGCAGCGAGAACATGGGCAGCTGCGACAGCCACCACACGATCGACGCGAGAACGGCGAGCACCGTCAACGCCATGAGCGAACTGGCGCTTGCGTTGAGGGCGCGGACGTCATGCCACATGCGCTATTAACCCTCGCCTTTGACGTCAGCCATATTCTTGGCCATCTTGAGGCGCGCCGACGCCAGGATTTCCAGGCACAGGTCTTCGTAGCTGATGCCCACCGCGCGCGCGGCCATCGGCACCAGCGAGTGCGAAGTCATGCCCGGCGAGGTGTTCACTTCCAGCAGGAAGGGACGCATGTCTTCCTGGCGCACCAGCACGTCGATCCGGCCCCAGCCTTCACAGCCGAGGGCGCGGTAGGCGTTCACGGCGTGGCGCTGGATTTCTTCCGTCAGGGCCGCATCCAGCGGCGCCGGGCAGTGGTATTGGGTGTCGTCGGTGAAGTACTTGTTCTGGTAGTCGTAGTTGCCTTCGGGAGCCACGATCTCGACGATCGGCAGGGCGCGGGCGGTCTTGCCGCTGCCCAGCACCGCCACGGTGAATTCGCGGCCGGTCACGAATTCCTCGGCCAGCACCACGGGGTCGAAGCCGAGGGCGACGTCGACGGCGGCCTTCAGCTCGTCCGCCTTGCTGACCTTGCTGATGCCGATGGTCGAGCCTTCGAGCGGCGGCTTGACGATCATCGGCAGGCCGAGGGCGACCAGGACTTCGTCGAGGTCGGTGGACGGGTCGATGGTCATGTAGTCCGGCGTCGGGATCTCGTCCATCTTCCAGATCTTCTTGGTGGTGATCTTGTCCATGCCGACGGCGGACGCCATCACGCCGCTGCCCGTGTAGGGAATCCCGAGCTGCTCGAGGGCGCCCTGCAGGCTGCCGTCTTCGCCGTAGCGGCCGTGCAGCGCGATGAAGACGCGATCAAAACCTTGCTGGGCCAGTTCGGCCAGGCTCTGGGTGCCCGGGTCGAAGGGATGGGCGTCGACGCCGCGGCTCTTCAATGCGTTCAGCACGCCGGTGCCGGACATGATCGACACGTCGCGTTCGGCGGAACGGCCGCCGAAGAGCACGCCGACCTTGCCGAAGGAAGCCGGGTCGAAGGTAGAAGTGGTTGCGTTCGTATTCACGATGGATCAGGCCTTTGCAGATGTCAGTTGGTGCGGGACGCCGCTGATCGAGCCGGCGCCCATGGTCATGACGACGTCGCCGTCGCGCACCGCATTCAGGATGGCGGCGGGCATGTCGGCGATCGCCTCGACGAAGATCGGTTCCACCTTGCCGCCGGTGCGCAGCGCGCGCGCCAGGGCGCGGCCGTCGGCGGCCACGATCGGCGCCTCGCCGGCCGGGTAGACGTCGGCCAGCAGCAGCACGTCCGGGGTCGCCAGCACCTTCACGAAGTCCTCGAACAGGTCGCGGGTGCGGCTGTAGCGGTGCGGCTGGAAGGCCAGCACCAGGCGGCGGCCGGGGTAGGCGGCGCGCGCGGCGGCCAGGGTCACCTCGGTCTCGACCGGGTGGTGGCCGAAGTCGTCCACCAGGGTGAAGCTGCCGCCGCCGGGGATGGCCACCTCGCCGTAGCGGGTGAAGCGGCGGCCGACGCCGCGGAATTCCTGCAGGCCCTGGTTGGTGGCCTCGTCAGAAATGCCGATCTCGCGCGCGATGGCGATCGCCGAGCAGGCGTTCTGCACGTTGTGCATGCCCGGCTGGTTCAGCACGAACTTCGCATCCGGGTAGCCCTGCTGGCGCACGGTGAAGTGCATCTGCACCCCGATCGCGTGGGCGTCCAGGGCGCGCACTTCCGCGTCTTCCGCGAAGCCATAGGTGGTCACCGGCTTGGTCACCTGCGGCAGGATGGCGCGCACGTGCGGATCGTCGATGCACAGCATGACGCGGCCGTAGAACGGCAGGCGGTGGGTGAAGTTCACGAACGCCGCCTTCAGCTTCTCGAAGTCGTGCTCGTAGGTGTCCATGTGGTCGGCGTCGATGTTGGTGATCACCTCGATCATCGGCGACAGGTTCAGGAAGGAGGCGTCGGACTCATCCGCCTCGGCCACGATGTACTCGCCCGAGCCCAGCGCGGCGTTGGCGCCGGCGGCGGTGAGGCGGCCGCCGATGACGAACGTCGGGTCCATGCCGCCGGCGGCCAGCACCGAGGCGACCAGGCTGGTGGTGGTGGTCTTGCCGTGGGTGCCTGCGATCGCGATGCCGCGCTTCAGGCGCATCAGTTCGCCCAGCATGATGGCGCGCGGTACCACCGGCACCTTGGCGGCGCGGGCGGCGACGACTTCCGGGTTCGCTTCGTTGACGGCGGTCGAGGTCACGACCACGTTGGCGCCGACCACGTGCTCGGCCGAGTGGCCGGTATGGACGCGCGCGCCCAGCTCGGCCAGGCGCTGGCTGGCGGCATTGCTCGACAGGTCCGAGCCCGAGACGTTGTAGCCCAGGTTGAGCAGCACCTCGGCGATGCCGCTCATGCCGCTGCCGCCGATGCCGACGAAGTGAATGTTCTTGATCTTATGTTTCATGTGCCTGCCAGTCTTTCAAGTTCGTTCGCGATCGCCTCGTTTGCATCACGCTTGCCGACGCCGTACGCGGACTGCGCCATCCGCAGGCAGTCCTCGCGCGACGTCGATTGCAGCAGGCTTGCCAACCGCTGCGGATTCAGTTCGCCCTGCGGCAGGTACACGGCCGCCTTCTGTCCCGCCATCCAGACCGCGTTGTCGCGCTGGTGACTGGTGGTGCTGGCCACGAAAGGCACCAGCACGCTGGCCACGCCGGCCGCCGTCAGCTCCGACACCGTGATCGCGCCGGCGCGGCAGATCACCAGGTCGGCCTGTCCGTAGGCGGCCGCCATGTCGTCGATGAAGTCGACCACGTTGGCGTCGACGCCGGCCTGCGCATACGCGGCGCGCAGGGCCGCGATATTCTTCTTGCCCGACTGGTGGGTCACGATCGGACGCACCGCGGGGTCGATGCTTGCCAAGGCCGCCGGCACGCTGTCGTTCAGCACCTTGGCGCCCAGGCTGCCGCCCACCACCAGGATGCGCAGCGGGCCGGTACGGCCGGCGAAACGCTCGGCGGGTACGGGCAGGTCCAGGATCTCCCGGCGCACCGGATTGCCGGTGACGACCGCCTTGCCGGCCGCCTTGCCGAAATCGGCCGGGAAGCCGAACAGCACGCGCTGGGCGATCGGGCTCAAGGTCTTGTTCGACAGCAGCAGGGCCGCGTCGGCATTCACGAGGGCCAGCGGCACGCCGCGCGAACGCGCCATCACCCCGCCCGGCACCGTGACGTAGCCGCCCATTCCCAGCACCACATCCGGCTTGCGCCTGGCCAGGTAGCCGCGGCAGCGTACGAAACTGCCGAGCATCTTGAAAGCCCCCGTGATGGTGTGTTTCAGGCCCTTGCCGCGCAGGCCGGCGAAATCGATGCTGTCCATCGGGATGCCGGCCTTCGGCACCAGGTCGGTCTCCATGCCGTGGGCCGTGCCCAGCCACGAGACTTCCCAGCCGCGCGCGCGCATGGTCTGCGCGATCGCGATGCCCGGGAAGATGTGGCCGCCGGTGCCGGCCGCCATGACCATGAGACGCTTCGTCATGTGCGGCCTCCGCGCATGCGGACACGGTTCTCGTAGTCGATCCGCAGCAGGATCGCGAGGCCCACGCAGTTGAACAGCACGCCCGAGCCGCCGAAGCTCATGAGCGGCAGGGTCAGGCCCTTGGTCGGCAGCAGGCCCAGGTTCACGCCCATATTGATGAAGGTCTGCACGCCGATCCAGATGCCGATGCCTTTCGCGGCAAGGCCGGCGAAGGTCTGGTCCAGGGCGATGGCCTGGCGGCCGATGTCGAAGGCGCGTTTCACCAGCCAGTAGAACATGGCGATCACGACCAGCACGCCGGCCAGGCCCAGTTCTTCGCCGATCACGGCCATGATGAAGTCGGTGTGCGCTTCCGGCAGGTAGAACAGCTTTTCCACGCTGCCGCCCAGGCCCACGCCAAAGAACTCGCCGCGGCCAAAAGCGATCAGGGAGTGGGTCAATTGATAAGCCTTGTCCAGCGCATTGCCCTCCTCCCAGGGGTCGAGGTAGGCGAACATGCGCGCGCGGCGGAACGGCGACAGGGCGATGATGGTCACGAAGATCAGGACCAGCAGCGCGCCGATGCCGCCGAACCAGACGATATTGATCCCGCCCAGGAACAGGATGCCCATGGCGATGCAGACGATCACCCCGAAGGCGCCCAGGTCGGGCTCGAGCAGCAGCAGCATGCCGACCAGGCCGATCGCTACCATCATCGGCAGGAAGCCCTTGGTCAGCTTGTGCATGTATTCCTGCTTGCGTACCGTGAAATCGGCCGCGTACAGGACGGCGGCGATCTTCATGAGCTCGGAGGGCTGCAGGTTCATGACCTTCAGCGGCAGCCAGCGGCGCGCGCCGTTGACCGAGACGCCGATGCCCGGGATCAGCACGATCACCAGCAGCACCAGGGTGCCGATGAAGAGCAGCGGCGCGTACTTCTGCCACACGGCGACCGGGACCTGGAACACCACGGCGGCTGCGGCCATCGACACGCCGATGTACATCATCTGGCGATAGAGGAAGTACTCGTTCTTGTCCTGCAAATAGGCGAACTTCGGCGAGTCCGGCAGCGCAATCGACGCCGAATACACCATCACGAGGCCGAACAGCATCAGCAGCACGGTGACCCAGACCAGCGGCTGGTCGTAATCCATCATTTTCGACGGACGGCTGCGGGCCGCGATGGTCGCGTCGCTGTTTGAAGCGGAAAACTTGAATGGAATCTGGAAGGCCATCAGATCTCCTGCCCCTTTTCCAGTGCGATGTCGCGGACGGCGTCGACGAACACCTGCGCGCGGTGCGCGTAGTTGGTGAACATGTCGAGGCTGGCGCAGGCCGGCGACAGCAGCACCGCGTCACCCGGACGCGCGAGACCGCTTGCGCGGCGCACCGCTTCCGGCAGGCCCGGGAGATCGAAGACCGGCACGCCGGTCGGCTCGATGGCGGCCTTGACGCTTGGGGCGTCGCGGCCGATCAGCAGCACGGCGCGCACGTAGCGCGAGCTTGGTCCTGCCAGCGGCGCGAAGTCCTGGCCCTTGCCGTCGCCGCCGGCGATCAGGAGGATCTGCTGGTCTTCGCCCGCGAACGCCTTGCCCAGGCCTTCCAGGGCGGCGACGGTGGCGCCGACATTGGTGCCCTTGCTGTCGTCGTAATAGTCCACGCCGTCGATATTGGCGACCAGCTCCACGCGGTGCGGCTCGCCCGCGTACTCGCGCAGGCCGTGCAGCAGCGGCGCCAGCGGCAGGCCGCAGGCGCGGCACAGGGCCAGCGCGGCCAGTGCGTTCGAGGCATTGTGCAGGCCGCGGATCTTGAGCGCGTCGGCCGGCATCAGGCGATTGACGGTGACTTCCACGGGCGGCGCGATCTCGCCCTTTTTCAGCTTTTTCAAAGGCTCGTCATCGAGCGCGACGGCATTCGTGAGCCACAGCACGCCGCGCTCGTTGATCAGGCCGAAGCTGTCCGGCTCCACAGGTTCGCCGGTGCCGAAGGTGAAGGCCGGCGTCTCGACGGCCTTCATGCGCATCACGGTGGCGTCGTCGCGGTTCAGCACGCGGATGGTGTCGCTCCCGAAAATGCGCGCCTTGTCCGCCGCGTAGGCGTCCATGCTGCCGTGCCAGTCCAGGTGGTCCTGGGTCACGTTCAGGACGGTCGCCGCATCGGCCTGCAGGCTGAAGGTGGTGTGCAGCTGGAAGCTCGACAGCTCCAGCACCCAGGCTTGCGGCAGGTCTTCGCCGTCCAGGCATTCGCGCAGCACGTCCAGCGCCGCCGGGCTGATGTTGCCGGCGACGCGGGTCGACAGGCCCGCGCGGCGGCACAGCAGGCCGGTCAGGCTGGTGACCGTGGTCTTGCCGTTGGTGCCGGTGATGGCGATGACTTTCGGCGTGTACGAACGCTCGCTGCGCAGGTGCGCGAGCGCCTGCGCGAACAGCTCGATCTCGCCCCACACGGGAATGCCGCGCTCGCGCGCGGCCGGACTCACCACGGCCAGCTCGCGATCCGGGGCCAGGCCCGGGCTGACCGCGACGAAATCCACGCCGTCCAGCAGGCTCTCGCCGAACTCGCCGCCGAGGAAATCGGCGTTCGGCACCGCCTGGCGCAGGGCGAACAGGCGCTGCGGCTCGGTACGCGTGTCGGCCACGCGCACGCGCGCGCCGCAACGGGCCAGCCATTGCGCCATCGCCAGCCCGGATTCACCCAGGCCCAGCACCAGTGCGGTTTTGCCTTCGTAGTTCATTCGTTTAGCGCAGCTTCAGGGTAGACAGGCCGATCAGGACCAGCATCATGGTCACGATCCAGAAGCGGACCACGACCTTGGTCTCCTTCCAGCCCTTTTGTTCGAAATGGTGGTGCAGCGGCGCCATCAGGAAGACGCGGCGCCCCGCCCCGTAACGCTTCTTGGTGTACTTGAACCAGGTGACCTGGATGATCACCGACAGGGTTTCGGCCACGAACACGCCGCCCATGATGAACAGGACGATTTCCTGGCGCACGATGACGGCGATGGTACCGAGCGCGCCGCCCAGGGCCAGCGCGCCGACGTCGCCCATGAACATCTGGGCCGGGTGCGCGTTGTACCAGAGGAAGGCCAGGCCCGCCCCCGCCATCGCGCCGCAGAAGATCAGGAGTTCGCCGGCGCCGGGGATGTAAGGGATGAACAGGTATTTCGAATAGGTCACGCTGCCGGTGAGATAGGCGAACAGGCCGAGCGCGGCGCCGACCATCACGGTCGGCATGATGGCCAGGCCGTCCAGGCCGTCGGTGAAGTTGACCGCGTTCGAGGAACCGACGATGACGCAATAGGTCAGCGCGATGAAGCCCCACACGCCCATCGGGTAGCTGATCGACTTGAAGAAGGGAACGATCAGGTCGGCCTTCGGCGGCAGGGTCATGGAGAAGCCCGACTGCACCCAGGCGTAGAACAGCTGCAGCACCTGCCAGGGGTTCGCGGCCGAGACCGAGAAAGCCAGGTACAGCGCCGAGGCGATGCCGATCAGCGACATCCAGAAGTATTTTTCGCGCGAGCGCATGCCTTCCGGGTCCTTGTAGACCACCTTGCGGTAGTCGTCGACCCAGCCGACCGCGCCGAAGCCCATGGTCACGACCAGCACCGGCCAGATCAGGCGGTTCGACAAGTCGCACCACAGCAGGGTCGAGATGCCGATCGAGATCAGGACCAGTACGCCGCCCATGGTCGGGGTGCCGTGCTTGGCCAGGTGGGTCTGCGGACCGTAGGTGCGCACGGCCTGGCCGACCTTCATCGCGGTCAGCTTGCGGATCACGGCCGGGCCGCAGATCAGGCCGATGGCGATCGCCGTGATGGTGGCGAACACCGCGCGGAAGGTGATGTAGTTGAACACGCGCAGCGGACCGATGTAGTCCTGGAAGTATTGGGCAAGCCAGAGAAGCATGTTAGTGGGCGTCCTTTTTAGATTCAGTTGATCCGGTCAGGTGCTGGACCACGCGCTCCATCTTCATGAAGCGCGAGCCCTTCACCAGCACAGTCGCTTTGCTATTGCCGCCCAGTGTTGAATCCAGTGCTGCCAATAATGCGTCGAACTGCTCGTAATGCCGTGCTCCCGAGGCGCTCATGCTGCGCGTGAGTTCGCCGGTGGCGAGCACGTGTTCGATGCCACGCTGCTGGGCGTAGGCACCGACTTCTTCGTGAAATTCCTTACCCTGCGTGCCGACTTCGCCCATGTCGCCGGCCACCAGGATGCGCGGCGCCGGGTACGCCGCCAGCACGTCGATCGCGGCGCGCATCGAGTCCGGGTTGGCGTTGTAGGTGTCGTCGATGACGGTGGCGCCGCCCGCGGCCTGCTTGCGCTGCAGGCGGCCGCCGACCGGCGCGAAGGATTCCAGGCCGCGGCGAATCGCGTCCTGGGGAATGCCGGCCGCCAGGGTGCTGGCGATCGCCGCCAGCGCATTGCGCACGTTGTGCTCGCCGGCCGCGGCCAGCTCCACCGTGAATTGCGCGCCGCGCGCGCTGACCTGCAGGGTGTTGCCGAAGCCGTTCGGGGCGTAGGTGGCGCGCACGTCGCAGGCCTCGCCCAGGCCGAAGGTCAGCACGTCGCATTTCGCCAGGCCGCGCCACAGCTCCGTATAGGTATCGTCTCCCGGGAACACCGCGACTCCGTCGCCTGGCAGGGCTTCGAGCACGGAACCGTTCTCGCGCGCCACCGCTTCCACCGTGTGCATGAATTCCTGGTGCTCGCGCTGGGCGTTGTTGACCATGGCGACCGTCGGCTGGGCGATGGCGGCCAGGCGGGCGATCTCGCCCGGATGGTTCATGCCCATCTCGATCACGGCCGCGCGGTGCTGGCTGCCCAGGCGGAACAGGGTCAGCGGCACGCCGATCTCGTTGTTCAGGTTGCCCTGGGTCGCCAGGCGCGCCTCTTCCCCGAAGGCGGCGGCCAGGATGGCGGAGATCATTTCCTTGACCGTGGTCTTGCCGTTCGATCCGGTCACCCCGATCACGGGAATCGCGTGCCGCGCGCGCCAGCTGTTCGCGATGCGGCCCAGCGCCACCAGGGTGTCGGGCACCACGATGGCAGGCAGGGTCCAGCCTTCCGGCAGCGCATGTACCACCACGGCTGCCACGCCGCGTCCTGCCACCTGGTCGAGGAAGCTGTGCGCATCGAAGGTCTCGCCCTTGAGCGCCACGAACAGCGCGCCGGCGGGCGCCGTGCGGCTGTCGGTCGAGACGCCATCGAATGCCACGTCACCGCCCACCAGCTGTGCGCCAGGAATAGCAGCGACGAGTTGTGCTAGGGTAGCGCGCATCAATGCGTCCTCATCATGGTAAGCCGCGCGGTCAAGGCCAGCGAAGCATGGTCGGCGTCCGAAAATGGAATCTTCTTTCCCTTGATTTCCTGGTAGGGCTCGTGGCCCTTCCCTGCCAGCAGGATCACGTCCTGCTTGCCGGCGTTCTTCACGGCCAGCAGGATCGCGGTCGCCCGGTCTTCCACCGCCTGGTAGTCCTTGTCCATCCCGACCACGATCTGCGCGATGATGCTCGCAGGGTCTTCGCTGCGCGGGTTGTCGCTGGTGACCAGCACGTGGTCCGCCGCCTGGGCGATCCTGCCCATCTGCGGACGCTTGCCCGGATCGCGGTCGCCGCCGCAGCCGAACACGCACCACAACTCGCCGCCCCGCTCGGAAGCCACCTGGCGCAGCGCGGCCAGGGTCTTCTCCAGCGCGTCCGGGGTGTGCGCGTAGTCGATCACGACCATCGGCGCATCCTGGCCGCCGACCTGCTGCATGCGGCCCGGGGCCGGGGCCAGGGCTTCGATGGCCTCGACCGCGTTCTTCAAGGGCACATCGCGCGCCAGCAGCGCGCCCAGCACCGCCAGCGCATTGCTGACGTTGAAGTGGCCGACCAGCTGGGTTTTCACGAGCGCCGAACCGGCAGGCGATTCGAGCTGGAACTCGGTTCCCGCATTGCGGCTGCGGATGTTCGTTGCGCGCAGCAGATGCACGCCGTCGATGGCCGCCTCGTCCCTGAGCGTGTAGCCCATGACCGGCAGCGACGCGAAATTGCTGCGCAGGTGCGCCACCAGGCGCAGGCCGGCCGGGTCGTCCAGGTTGACGATGGCGGCGCCCAGCTTCGGCCACTCGAAGAGCTTGACCTTGGCCGCCTCGTAGCTCGCCATGTCGCCATGGAAGTCGAGGTGGTCGCGGGTGAGATTCGTGAAGATGGCGACGTCGAAATGCATGCCGGCCGTGCGTTCCTGCACCAGGCCGATCGACGAGACTTCGATGGCCAGCGCACTGGCCTGCTGCGCGCGCAGGTCGGCGAGGGTCTGCGCCAGCAGCACCGCGTCCGGCGTGGTATAGCCGGTGGCATCGAAACTCGGTTCGGCCTTGCCTTTCACGAGGCCGACACCCAGGGTGCCGACGATGGCGGCGGTCTCGCCCAGGCGCGCCAGCGCCTGCGCGGTCCACACCGCGATCGAGGTCTTGCCGTTGGTGCCGGTGACGCCGACCGTGAACATGCCGCTGTCGGGCTGTTCGAGCACGGCGTGGGCGATCAGGCCCGCATGCTTCTTCAGTTCCGGCACGCCGCGGTGGGCGACGCCGTGCGCCGGGTCCCACGCGTAATCCTGTTCGTCGTACACGACGGCGGCGGCGCCGGCGGCGATCGCCGCGCCGATGAATTTGCGTCCATCCGCGGCATCGCCCGGATAGGCGAAGAACACGTCGCCCGGCTTCACGCGGCGCGAGTCGGAAACGAGAATGCCGCCCTGGGCGGCGGCGCGGATCCACGCGATGATGTCGTTCAGGTCAAGCGCCATCTATGCTCTCCTCAACGGGCTCTTCTGGAATGATGATGTCTGTGATCGACGAGTCGGGCGGCACGTTCGCGGCCCGCAAGGCGTTCGCCGCCAGGTCCGCCGCGGTCGGCGCGGCCACGCTGCCGCCGGTGCGCAAGGCCCCTCGCGGGTTGTCGATCATGACGGCGATGATGAACCTGGGCTTGGACATCGGCGCGATGCCGACGAAGTAGCCGATGTTGTCGGTGCGCGAGTAGCGGCCATTGACGATCTTCTCGGCGGTGCCGGTCTTGCCGCCGATGCGGTAGCCGGGCACCTGCGCCTTCGATGCCGTGCCTTCCGGGCTCACCACGGATTCGAGCATGGTGCGCACCTGGGCCGCGGTCTTCGGCGAGATCACCTGCTGGCCCACCGGCTTTTCGTCCATCTTCAGGAAGGACAGCGGGATGATGTCGCCGTTGCGGGCGAAGATCATGTAGGAGCGCGCCATCTGCAGCAGCGAGACCGACAGGCCGTGGCCGAAGGCCATGTTGGCGTATTCGATGGGCTTCCACGATTTCCATGGACGCACGCGGCCGGCGGTGGCGCCCGGGAAGCCGAAGCGCGGCGCCTGGCCGTAGCCCAGCTTGGTGTACATCTCCCACATCTCCTGGGCCGGGATCATCTGCGAGATCTTCACCACGCCGATGTTCGAGGACTTCTGGATGATGCCGCCCACGTTGCGCACGCCGTAGTTGTGGGTGTCGCGGATGCGCTTGCCGGTCACGACCATGTAGCCGGGATTGAGGTCGAACACGGTATCCGGCGTGATGCGTCTGGTTTCCAGGCCAAGCGCCACCGTCACCGGCTTGATGGTGGAGCCGGGCTCGAAGGTGTCGGTAATGACGCGGTTGCGCAGCTGGGCGCCGGTCAGCTTGGAGCGGTCGTTCGGGTTGTAGGTCGGGTAGTTGGCCATGGCCAGCACTTCGCCGGTCTCCACGTCCAGCACCACGGCGCCGCCGGCCTGGGCGTTGAACTTCTCGACCGCGTTCTTCACGCTGGTGAAGGCGATGTACTGCAGCTTGCTGTCGACCGACAGGGTCAGGTCCTTGCCCTGGTGCGGCTCGCGGAACATGCCGAGATCCTCGGCGATGTGGCCGAGACGGTCCTTGATTACGCGGCGGCTGCCCGGCACGCCCATCAGGGCCTTCTGGTGGAACAGCTCGATGCCTTCCTGGCCCACGTCCTCGACGTTGGTGAAGCCGACCAGGTGGGTCATCACTTCGCCCTGCGGGTAGAAGCGCTTGTATTCCTTGCGGGTGTCCAGGCCCTCGATCTTGAGTTTCTCGATCTCGGCGATGACCGGCATCTCGACCTGGCGCTTGAGGTACACGAAGGTGCGGTCCGAATCGAGCTTTCTGCGCAGTTCGGACTCCGGCATCTCGAGCAGGCGCGCCAGCGCCGTGATCTTCTCGGGCGGATTGTTCAGCAGGTCTTCGGGGATCGCCCACACGGCCTTGACCGGCAGCGAAGACGCCAGCACGGCGCCGTTGCGGTCGGTGATCTTGCCGCGCGTGGCCGGCAATTCCAGCGTGCGCTCGTAGCGGCTCTTGCCCTGCTTTTGCAGGAACTGGCTCGACATGCCCTGCAGCCAGAGCGCCTTCGCGGCCAGGACCGCGAAGGCCGCGAACAGCACGAACAGCACCAGGCGCGAACGCCAGTTCGGCACGTTCACGGCCAGCACGGGGCTCTTCGAGAAGGCCACGCCTTTCGAAGCCGCGACGCGCGCGGTCGAACGGCGGTCAGCGCGGTTGGCGTTCCAGTTCATCGGGCGCCTTCCGTCAGGTACTGGGTACGGGCGGGCGTGAGCGGCGCCATGTTCAGGCTGGCGCGCGCGATCTGCTCGATGCGCTCGTTCTTGCCGAGCGTGGACTGGTCGAGCTGCAGCTGGGCCCAGTCGATCTCGAGCTGGCGCGACTGCTGCTGCAGGCGCTCCAGCTCGATGAGCAGGTGGCGCGCCTGGTAGCGCGCGTTCACCACGGAGAGCGCACAGCCCACCACGGCGATCGCCAGCACGGCGTTCAGCTTGGCGCTCATTGCGCGCCTCCCAGGCGTTCAGCCACGCGCAGCACCGCGGAACGGGCGCGCGGATTCACGTCCACCTCGGCGTCGGACGGTTTGATCTTGGCGATGAGCTTCATCTGCGGTTGCGGCAAATCGGCAGCGCGGATCGGCAGCCGGCGATCCGGCTGCGCGACCTTGGCCTTCGACGCCAGGAACTGCTTGACCATGCGGTCTTCCAGCGAGTGGAAGCTGATCACGGACATGCGCGCACCCGGCGCCAGCATGGCGTACGCGGCATTCAGGCCTGCTTCGAGGTCCTCAAGCTCCTGATTGATGAAAATCCGGATAGCCTGAAAGGTCCGGGTTGCCGGATCCTTGCCCTTCTCGCGGGTTTTGACCGCGCCTGCCACGACTGCGGCAAGCTCTCGTGTGGTCGAAATTGGCTGGATTGCCCGGCGAGCAACAATCGCCTTTGCAATCTGGAAAGCAAACCGCTCTTCTCCATAATCTCGAATAACCTTTTCCAATTGTTGTTCCGCCGCGGTGGCCAGCCATTCGGCCGCCGACATCCCGCGCGTGGTATCCATGCGCATGTCGAGGGGGCCATCCTGGCGGAAACTGAATCCGCGGGTGGCGTCGTCCACCTGGGGCGACGAAATACCAAGGTCCAGCAGGATGCCGTCCACCTGGCCGATGCCGCGCGCGGCAAGCGCGTCGGTCATCGTGGCAAAACTGTCATGCACGATCGTGAAACGGGGATCGATCACCGCCTGGGCGGTGGCGATTGCCTGCGGGTCCTTGTCGAACGCGATCAGGCGACCCTGCGCGCCCAGCCTGGACAGGATCAGGCGGCTGTGCCCGCCCCGGCCGAACGTGCCATCTATATAAGTACCGTCGGCGCGCTCACCAAGCAGGTTGAGCGCATCGACCGCTTCGTCCAGCAGCACCGTCCGGTGCTGATACTCAGGGACCTTCGTTCCCGGCACCGTCTTTGTTTCCGTCATGGCGCCTCAGAAGGAGAAATTGGAAAGGACATCGGGCATGCCGCCGGCAACGGCCTCGGCTTCGCTCTCGGCGAGCTTGGCGGCATCCCAGATTTCGAAATGCGTGCCCATGCCCAGCATCATGACTTCCTTCTCCAGACCCACGGCGGCGCGCAGCTCGGGCGAGATCAGTACCCGGCCGGCGCTGTCCAACTCGACATCGCACGCGTTACCAAGGAAAATGCGCTGCCACGCACGGGCCGACATCGGCCACGAAGCGATCTGCTCGCGGTGTTGTTCCCACACGGGACGGGGGAAGAACAGCAGGCAGCCGTGCGGGTGTTTCGTCAGCGTCATCCGGCCTTCGCACTGGACCGCGAGGGCGTCACGATGCTTTGCCGGAATCGACATCCTTCCCTTTGCATCGAGATTGATCGCTGACGCGCCCTGGAACACGTATTTACCTAGCTTTGGAGAGTTATCAACTTAGTATTGTTTTAGTGCCCGGGGCTCCGAAAATCCCCCACAAATCGACACTTTTTCACACTGTTTCCCACTTTATTGGAATCAAGATTGGTGGTCAAGCGAATTCACGCTTGAGAAAACCGAAATTTGCTAATGAAACCAAGGACTTAGCGGCGCGTGTTAACCTCATGTCAACCTAAAATGTCTCCTAAATCAGTCACTTAGGAAACGGATTGAAGGTTCCACCTCACTTGTATGGACAATAAATACCTTGATCCGCGTCAGCCGCGCCCGTCTCGTTTACGCATGGAAATTAAAGTTTCCAAGCAGAATTGCCCGTTTTGAAATTGCGGGGCTCGGCAGGAAGCGTTAGGATCGGGACAAGGCGATGACCTATCCTGCTTCAATGGCCCGCTCGGCGGGATGGCAGCCGGACGGGAGCGGGCTTGCTGTCAAGGAGTCTGCCGTGAGCATCACCCTCGCCCATACCTGCGCGGTCTACGACCTGATCGAAGTTCAGGAAGCGCTGGACCGTAGCCGCGGCCGCTCCCCGGAGCTCGAAGCGTTCTATGAACGCATGCTCGAAACCGGGGCCGACCGTTTCGTCACCACCCCCTCCTCGATCGACGCCCTCGATCCCCTCTTCGAGGAATGCCCGAACTTCGACGAAGTCCTGGACGACCTCGCGCGCTACCTGCGCCTCGCCCACGCGAGTAGAGATAGAAGCGCCGGCTTCAACGTCATGCCCATCCTGCTGCTGGGCGGCCCGGGCGTCGGCAAGACCCACTTCGCCAAGCGCCTGGCCCGGGTCATGCAGACCGAGTGCGAGCTGATCAGCATGAACGCCCTGTCGGCCGGCTTCGTCATCACCGGCAGCTCGGCCAGCTGGCGCGGGGCCAAGTGCGGCAAGGTAGCCGAGCGCCTGGTGCGCGGGCAGTATGCCAACCCGGTGGTGGTGCTGGACGAGGTGGAAAAGGCGACCGGCTCCTCGCAGTCCGATCCCCTGGCCGCCCTTTATCAATTGCTGGAGCCGGAAACCTCGAAGGCCTTCCGCGACGAATTCATCGACGTCGACCTCGACGCCAGCCGCATCTTCTGGGTGCTGACCGCGAATTCGACCGAAGGGATCCCGGCGCCGCTGCTCAACCGCATGGCAGTCTACGAGGTGCCGGCGCCCACGCCCGAACAGGCGGCCGGCATCGCCCAGCGCATGTACCGGGGCCTGGTGCGGGAGATGAACCTGTCGGGCTTCGACGATGCGCTGGAGGACGCGGTGCTCGACAAGCTGGCGCCGGTGTCGCCGCGCGACCTGCGCAAGACCCTGCTCGACTCTCTGGGCTACGCGGTGGCGGATGGGCGCGGGCATGTGACGACTGCCGATATCCGCCTGCGGCCGATGCCGGGCAAGAGCCGGATCGGCTTTTGAGAAGGCCTGCGTTTCAGGCGGACCCGGTCCAGGCACGCAGCGCCCTGGATCGGAAGAAGAACCAGGCTGCGGCGAGGCTACCAAGGCCGAACGGAATCGCGACAAGGAGAACGATCGAATTGGAAGCATTCGACAGTCCCGCAAACAGGGCATACAGCCCGCCCGCGAAGTAGAGCACCCCGAGCACGTAGCGGGCGAACCCGTATCCCTTCAGCAGGAACGCGAACAGGATCGTGAGCACCAGGAAGCGGAACAGTATCTTGGAGATATTCCCGCCCATTGCCACCGTAAGAAGCTCGACGCCGGCAGTGATACCGAAGATCCACGCCATCCCCTGCAAAGCCGGCCGCTTCCTCATACATCCTCCTGAATTCGAATCAGGGCATGGTAGCAGGTGCAAACACTCGCGGGTGACGTACGGCAGTGAGGTCGCCCGCCAGCCGACCGAGGAAACAGCCATTGCACAGCCCCAGCAGCCCACACGTCGCCGCCGCAAACAAGGCTTTGCCAGCCAGCCCAGGCTGGATCGCCAACGCCACAGCCAGCGCATACTTGACCCCGAAGGTCATCAGCATCAGGACCAGCGGCGTCCAGCTGCCACGAATACGGAGGGTGCCGGGCACCACGCCGGCAGAGGCGCGGCCTGCGCCGGACACCCGGGACAACAGGGCGGCAACGGCCGCGCCGATTGCCCAGGCGAGCATCGCCACGCTCGCCACGCCAAACTGCGTCGCGATGGCCTGCATCGACAGGACCAGCATCAGGAAGGGAATCACCAGCATGCGGCCAACGCTCATCTCGCGCTCACGCGAGGCGAGCACGCCCCGGTAAATCAGGAAAGCGAGGATCGCCCAGACGTAGATGGGGGTGTGGGTGAGAATCTGATACAGCATGGCCGGCTCCGTGTGGTGAATGTGGGCTGACTGTAGCGGGCCCTCGGGAGCGGATTGGCGGCTTGCGACGAAACGGCGCCGGGAAGCGCGAACTGCATGGGAAGAGCGCCAGTTGCGGCGCCCTGCGACACCGGCCTAGCGCTCGCCGCTCGGGAAGCGCCCGGGTGGTTCGCCCTTGCGCAAGCAGATGAAGATCAGCAGCCCGGCCAGCGTAAAGGTGAAGGCGATGAAGTAGTGAGCGCCATGGGGAGTGATCAGGATGCCTCCGCCGATCAGCAGGATGAAGAATGCGGCATAGACCAGGCTGCCCTGCCACGTAAGCGGCTGGCCCCAACCCCAGCCATTGCCAGGCGGCTTTGCCGCGAACCAGTATTTCTGCGTCATGTTGCCCCCCTTCCTTAATCAGCGCCCCATAGCTTCGCATGCTCGACCGCCCGCGTCCAGCGTGCCATGAGGGCCGCGCGCCGGTCCGCATCCATGGCCGGCTCGAAGCGCTTCTCGACCTGCCACTGGCGTTCGATGCCTTCCACCGATTCCCAGAAGCCGACCGCCAGCCCGGCAAGATAGGCCGCGCCCAGGGCCGTGGTTTCAAGGACGCGCGGCCGCACCACCGGCACGCCCAGCAGGTCGGCCTGGAACTGCATCAGGAGGTCGTTGCGCGCGGCCCCGCCGTCGGCGCGGATCTCGGTGACCGCGCAGTCGGCATCCTTCTGCATGGACGCCAATAGCTCGGCGCTCTGGTAGGCGATCGCCTCCACCGCCGCGCGGGCGATGTGGGCGCTGGTCGTCCCGCGGCTCAATCCGATGATGGTGGCGCGCGCATGCGGGTCCCAATGGGGCGCCCCGAGGCCGGTGAAGGCCGGCACCAGCAGCACGCCTCCGCTGTCCGGCACGCTGGTGGCCAGCGCCTCCACGTCCGCCGACGCCTTGATGATGCCGAGGCCGTCGCGCAGCCACTGCACCGTGGCGCCGCCCATGAAGACGCTGCCTTCCAATAGATAGTCGGTGGCGCCGCCCACGGTCCAGCCGACGGTGGAGAGCAGGCGGTTGCGGGACACGGGCGGCGTGGCGCCCGCATGCATCAGCATGAAGCAGCCGGTCCCGTAGGTGTTCTTGACCAGGCCCTTGCGGTGGCAGGCCTGGCCGAAGGTGGCGGCCTGCTGGTCGCCCGCGATGCCGGCGATCGGAATCGCGCGGCCGAACCATTCCGCGGCTGCCAGCCCGACGACCTCGGCGCTGGCCACGACCTCGGGCAGCAGCACCGCCGGAATATCGAACAGCGCCAGCAGCTCCTCGTCCCATTGCAAGGTGTGGATGTTGAACAGCATGGTGCGCCCCGCATTGCTGGCATCGGTGACGTGGCGTCCGCACAGGCGGTAGACGAGCCAGCTGTCGACGGTGCCGAAGGCCAGTTCGCCGCGCTCGGCGCGGGTCCGGGCGCCGGGCACGTGCTCCAGCAGCCATTGCAGCTTGGTGGCGGAAAAATAGGCGTCGACCTCAAGGCCGGTGCGCCCCTGGATGAAGTCCGCCTTCCCTTCCGCCCGCAGGCGATCGCAGGCATCCGCCGTGCGCCGGTCCTGCCAGACGATGGCAGGGGCGACCGGTTCGCCAGTGGCCCGGTCCCACAGCACGGTGGTCTCGCGCTGGTTGGCGATGCCGATGGCGGCCACCCGGGATGCGTCGATGCGGGCTTGTGCGAGCGCCTCGCGCGCGCAGGCGAGCTGGCTGTGCCAGATGTCGAGCGCGTCGTGCTCGACCCAGCCGGGCCGGGGGAAATGCTGGGGATATTCGTGCTGGCTGCTCGCGACCGGCAGCCCTTCGTGGTCGAAGACGATGGCGCGCGAGCTGGTGGTGCCCTGGTCGAGCGCCAGGATGTATTTCTGCATCGTAGCCTCCGCCAGGGAGAGAATTCATGTAAAGCAGGCCGATAGGCCGGATTCTGTGTAGTGGTCTCCCTTGCGGGACGCCCCTATGACAGCCATTCCTCTAGGCGCTGGATTACTCCAGCGCTCAAGCTTCCTACCCGCACGCTCCGCGAGCAACATCAACGCGTGCCTATTTGGAATTGCTCCAGGTGGAGGTTACCGCGTTTCACCGTAACTTAATACGCTCGTCTCTGTGGCCCTATTCCTCGCCTTATACCTTGCGGCTTTCAGCGGACGGCCGTTAACCGTCACCCTGCTCTGTGGAGTCCGGACCTTCCTCCCGCCATCACCCGAAGATGACGACCAGCGGCTGTCTGGCCTGCTTCACGGCCGACATTGTAACCGATGCGCGTCGCCAACCGGCCCGAATCCGCGCCGGCCGTGTCGATGGGGCGACGTTCACTTCCAGGAACCGGTCTCGAGCCAGCGCGCCACCCGCGCCACCTCCTGCGCCTTGCCGGCCTCGTCCAGGGGGCGCGGCAGCAGGATGTCGGGCGGGATGCCGATGGTGTCGATGCGCATGTCGGAGGCCCGGGTCGAGCGCGAAGTGCCGTACTTCAGCACCCGGCCGGAAGGCAGCGGGTGCGGGCGCATGTTCGCAACGTCGATCACGCCGGCGCTCGGGCGGCCCACCAGTTTTACCCGATAGCCGGTGCGCACCGTCAGCAGGAACTGTTCGCAGGTGCTGCCGCAGTCGCGGTCGACCAGCACCGCCACTTTCGCGGGCGCCTTCGGCTCCGGCTTGCCGATGTCGTCGAACGTGATCCGCGCTTCGCCGCCCAGCACCATGCTGCCGTTCGGGGCGGCGCGCATCTTGTTGACAATAGGCGCGATCATCTCCGAACAGGCCTGTTGCTCGGCGCTCCGCTGGCAGATCTCCTCCTGGGCCTTGATGTTGGCCGGCGTGACGAGGAACTCGGCACGGTGCGTCGGGTAGTCGCCGTCCAGCAGCCATGGCAGCAGGGGGGCATACGTCGGGTCGGCGCCCCCGCCGTTGTCGCGCAGGTCGACGATCCAGTTGCGGTGCGATGCGAGCTGCGCGCGATTGTCCTTGACCAGCGCCCTCACCGCCGCGGCGTAGCTGTCCTTGAAGCTAGGGATCACGAGCAGCACCGTGTCCTTGCCGAGCACCTTGAAAGAAGGCAGGCGCGGATCGCCCGCCCCGCCAGGCTTGAACTGCGCGGCCGCGCTGCCGGTGGCCGCAAGATGCGACACGCTCAGGTGCCCCGGCCGCCATGCGGCCAGGTAGGCATCCAGCACCGCATCGCAGGCGGCGTCGTCGCCGGCACGCGCGGCATCCTCGCGCGCCTTGCGCAATGCCCGCTCGATCCGGTCACCATGGCTTGCCAGGTGGTCCTGGGCGCCGGCATCGTTGACCGGCATGAAGGCGGCGATCTCCTCCAGGTCGGCACGACATGCGGCTGCCGGCATGTCGGCCAGGGCAGAGGCCGCGTGAAGCGGCAAGAAAATCGAAAATAATAGCCGGATCAGATGCCTGTGCTGCATAAGCAGATCGCTCCATTTGCATGAAGCTTTTGATAATAGCTCTTTCTTGCCGTGTCATAAAAGAATTCCGGCGATGAGGATGCCTGACGCTAAGCAGCTCGCATAAATGTTTTCAACTTAATGTCGAAGAATTTTACATTTGACCAAACCCACCTTGCATAATCTATTCTTTATTAGTTAAATCAAATACTTACATTAATTTATGAATTGGGCACGGTTGTTGCGTTCACATTCGGTTCAACCACAACGGAGGATGTCCATGTCGCTCAATTCACTCAAAAAATTGTTTGCCGACCTGTCGTTGCTGTTCTGTACTTCCGCCTTCGCCGGTCCGCTGACCTTCACCTTCACCGATGGTTTCGACAGCGTCGGCGAATTCGGCAACCCAAGCAATACCATTGTGAACCTGGATGTTGGCGCCAACTCGCGCATCACGAGCATCTCCTATGCCGTCAACGTCACTGCCTACGATCCGAGCTGGCTGGACGAGCTCAGCTTCGCCTTCACCAACTCGAAGGTGACCGAGGGCGTGATACTGGAACCAGGCCTCGGGGATATCGTTCCCGGCACCACGGACTACAGCGGCTCCATCGACCTGGTGCTCAATGGCCTGGACTTCACGGTCGGCGTCGACGGCATCCTGCGCCTCGAGTTCTTTGAATACTACGATGATGACGACGTCTTCCCGGATGGCCGCTGGAACTTCGGCTCCATCACGTTCGGCATCGAACCGTTCGAAGAGCCCGCTCCGGTGCCGGAACCGGCCAGCGCCCTTCTGGTCGCCGCCGGCCTGGCAGCGATGGCTTCCCGCCGCCGCGGCGCCGGAGCGAAGGCGCACCGGACCTCCTGATCCGTCAACCGTCCTTGCGGGCACACCCGGCCACATCCTCCTGCGCGGGCAGGAGGATGTGGCTGTCGTTTTTGTAATTTGATGTCGCCATTTCAAAAGCCACCCTCGGGCCGCTCGCCTAGAATCTCGGGAGCCTCTTTGACAAGGACGACCTCACCATGACCCACCCTTCCCGCACCGGCGGCCAGATCCTGGTCGACGCCCTCCACATCCACGGCGTGGACACCGCCTTCGGCGTGCCCGGCGAAAGCTACCTCGATGTGCTGGACGCCCTGCACGATTCGGATATCCGCTTCGTGATCAACCGGCAGGAAGGCGGCGCGGCGTTCATGGCCGAAGCCTACGGCAAGATGACCGGCAAGCCGGGCATCTGCTTCGTCACCCGTGGCCCCGGCGCCACCAATGCCTCGATCGGCGTGCACACCGCCTACCAGGACTCGACCCCGATGATCCTCTTCATCGGCCAGGTCGGCAGCGACTTCATCGACCGCGAAGCCTTCCAGGAAATCGACTACCGCCGCATGTACGGCCAGATGGCCAAGTGGGTCACGCAGATCGACCGCGCCGACCGCATCCCCGAGTACATCGCGCGCGCATTCCAGGTCGCCACCAGCGGCCGTCCCGGCCCGGTGGTGCTGGCGCTGCCGGAAGACATGCTGGTGACGAAAGCGGAAGTTCCCGATGCGCGCCGCTACCAGCCGGTGCAGGCGGCACCCTCTCAAGACCAGATCGCGCAGCTGCGGACCATGCTGGCCGAAGCCAAGCGCCCGATCGTGCTGCTGGGCGGCGGTTCGTGGTCCGATCAAGCCTGCGCCGACCTGGCCCGCTTCGCCGAAGCCAACCGCCTGCCGGTCGGCTGCACCTTCCGCTTCCAGGACCTGCTCGATAATGCGCATCCGAATTACGTGGGCGACGTCGGCATCGGCATCAATCCGAAGCTGGCCGCACGTGTGAAGGAAGCGGACCTCGTGATCGCCATCGGCCCGCGCCTGGGCGAGATGACGACCAGCGGCTATTCCCTCCTGTCCTCCCCGGTGCCGCGCCAGAAGCTGGTGCACATCCATGCCGATCCTGAGGAACTGGGTAGCGTCTACCAGGGCGAACTCATGATCGCCGGCGGCGCGCCGCAGGTGTGCGCGATGCTGGCGGCGATGGAACCGGTCGATTCCTCGGCCTGGGCGGGCACGGTCGAGGAAGCGAAGGCAGAACTCGCCGCCTGGCAGGCGCAGCCGCCGATCTTCCGCGACGGCGGTGCGCCACTGGACCTGTGGCAGGTGGTGCAGGAATTGATGCAGCAGGCGCCGCGCGACACCATCATCACCAATGGCGCCGGCAACTACGCGACCTGGGCCCACCGCTTCTACCGCTACGGCGGCAAACGCACCCAGCTCGCGCCGACCAATGGCGCCATGGGCTATGCGGTGCCGGCCGGCGTGGCGGCCAAGATCATCGATCCGAAGCGCACCGTCGTCACTTTCGCCGGCGACGGCGAATTCATGATGACGGGCCAGGAACTGGCGACCGCCGTGCAGTACGGCGCGGGCGTGATCACCCTGGTCTTCAACAACAATATGTTCGGCACCATCCGCATGCACCAGGAACGCGACTACCCGGGCCGCGTGTCGGGCACGACGCTGCACAATCCGGATTTCGCGGCATTGGCGCGCGCCTACGGCGGCCATGGCGAGGTGGTGGAGAAGACCGAGGAATTCGGGCCCGCGCTGCAGCGCGCGCTGGAGCACGCGAACGGCAAGGGACTGCCGGCGGTGATCGAGCTGCGTTACGACGGCAACCTGATCACGCCGAATGCGACCCTGGAGACGATCCGCAAGAATGCGGAAGCGGCGAAAAGCAACAAATAAGGTTTTGTAGGGTGGACGGCTTCGCCGTCCGCGCGTTCAACTCCGGCATGGGCGGACGCTGCGTCTGCGCTTGTACTTGTTTGAACGCGCGGACGGGAAACCCGTCCACCCTACTGCCCGAGGTTCAGCTCAGCCGGCAGCGGAATCGGTTTATCGAAGAAACTGACCGGCTCGCCCGAAGGATTCGTCAGGAACAGTGCGACGAGGGCGATGAAGGCCCACACGATAATGTTACGCAAGTTCGCAGCGCTGCCATCCGTGGCGTTGTCACCATAGATGAGGCGCTTCAGGAAATTTGAAATTTTCACGGTGTGCCCCGTTTATCGGATTTCTTGTCGGTTTTCTCTCTGTGTTCAATTTAGCGCAAGTCGCAATCGTTTTCCAGACGCGCACTGTTGAGCATCCAGTCGGTTTCATCAATAACGCAACATATAGTTCCTTCGATGCATCTTGAAGCGTCAATACCCGGGCACGGCGGAACAGTCTTGCTGCTCTGGTAAAATATTCGCTACTTTTTTCATCGCCGGCGCGAGCCGGCTTGCGCGCAGGATCCGCCACCACATATGTTTAGTTTCTTCAAGAGAAAGAAGCAGGAAACCCAGGTTCCCGAGCCGGTTGCGCCGAGCGTCCCTGCTCCTGTGCCTGGCGCCGCCCCACAGGCGGCGCCTGAGCCGGTCATCGCCCCCGCGTCCATCGCGCCTGGCGCCGGCGAGCTGTTCCCCGAAACCGCCGAGCGTCCCACCACCGAAGCGGAAAAGAAGCAGTCCTGGATGGCGCGCCTGAAGGCCGGCCTGTCCAAGACCTCGAACAACCTGTCGCTGCTCTTCGTCGGCGCGCGCATCGACGAGGACCTCTACGAGGAACTCGAATCCGCGCTCCTGATGTCGGATGCCGGCATGGACGCCACCCAGCACCTGCTCGACGCCCTGCGCCGCAAGGTCAAGGAAGACAAGCTGCTCGATGCCGCCGCGGTCAAGACCGCGCTGAAGGAGCTGATGGTCGAACTCCTGGCCCCGCTGCAGAAACCCCTGGAACTCGGCCGCCACGAGCCGCTCGTGATGATGATCTCGGGCGTGAACGGCGCCGGCAAGACCACCACCATCGGCAAGCTGGCCAAGCACATGCAGCGCGAACAGCAGTCGGTGCTGCTGGCCGCCGGCGACACCTTCCGCGCCGCCGCGCGCGAGCAGCTGATGGTCTGGGGCCAGCGCAACAACGTCACCGTGATCTCGCAGGCCTCGGGCGACCCGGCCGCCGTCGCTTTTGATGCGGTCCAGTCGGGCAAGGCGCGCGGCGTCGACGTGGTCATGGTCGATACGGCCGGCCGCCTGCCGACCCAGCTGCACCTGATGGAAGAACTCAAGAAGATCAAGCGCGTCATCGGCAAGGGCATGGACGGCGCCCCGCACGAGACCCTGCTCGTCATCGACGGCAACACCGGCCAGAACGCGCTGGCCCAGGTGAAGGCTTTCGATGACGCCCTGCAGCTGACCGGCCTGGTGATCACCAAGCTGGACGGCACCGCCAAGGGCGGCGTGCTGGCCGCGATCGCGCGCACCCGCCCGGTGCCGGTCTACTTCATCGGCGTGGGCGAGAAGCTGGACGACCTGCAGCCCTTCAATGCCGAAGAGTTCGTCGAAGCGCTGCTAGGCTAACCAGACACCACATGATCGAATTCCAGTCCGTCTCCAAGCAGTATTCCCATGACGCCTACGCCCTGCGCGATGTCTCGCTGAACATCGGCAAGGGCGAACTGGTCTATTTGGCCGGCCCTTCCGGCGCCGGCAAGTCGACCCTGATGAAGATGGTGGCCGCGGTCGAACGTCCGACCGGCGGCGTGGTGACCGTCAACGGCCAGGACATCGGCCGCATCAGGAAGGCCGGCATCCCATTCCTGCGCCGTAACCTGGGCCTGATCTTCCAGCACCAGCGCCTGCTGAACGACCGCAACATCCTCGGCAACGTGATGCTGCCCCTGCTCGTGACCGGCGCCCCCAAGGCCCAGGCCGAGGGGCGCGCCCGCGCGGCGCTCGACAAGGTCGGCCTGCTGGACCGCGCGAAAGCCATGCCGCTGGAACTGTCCGGCGGCGAGCAGCAGCGCGTTGCGGTGGCGCGCGCCATCGTCAACCGGCCGCAGATCATCCTGGCCGACGAGCCCACCGCGAACCTCGACCGCGCCGCGGCCGACCGCGTGCTGGACGCGCTGCGCGCCTTCCACGCCGCAGGCGTGACCTGCGTGATCTCGACCCACGACGATGAGGTGCTCGGCAGTGCGACCGCGCGCGTGATCCGCCTCGAGCAAGGCCAGCTGGTGGGAGGCGCCGTATGAGCCCGTGGTTCCGCCAGCACCGCTTCGCCCTTGGGGGCGCGCTGTCCACCGTGCGCAAGGGGCCGGGCAGCTTCCTGTTCAATGTGCTGGTTGTCGCGTTCGCGCTGATGCTGCCCTTCGCCGGCATCACCCTGCTCGACAACGTGCGCCCCTTGTCCGAACAGCTCTCGGTCGATCCGGAAATCAGCCTGTTCATGAAGCAGGAAGCCACGCGCGAAGAAGCCAATGCGCTGGCCCCGCAGATCCGCCGGATCGTAGCAAGCGGCGGCCGCGCGAACATCGGCTTCGTGCCGCGCGAGCAGGCGCTTGCTTCGCTGAAGGAAAAGAGCGGCCTGAGCGACGTGCTCGACACCCTGGGCGACAATCCCCTGCCCGACAGCTACGTGATGAAGCTGGAAGGCTTTGCCCGCGGCGGTGCGGCGGACCAGGTCGATACCATGGTCGAACAGCTGCGCGCCCTGCCCGGCGTGGACACCGTGCAGGTGGACTCGGCCTGGGTCAAGCGCCTGGCCGCCCTGCTGAACATCCTGCGCCTGGCCCTGCTGCTGCTGGCGGTCACGCTCGGCATCGTGGTGATCGCGGTAGTGTTCAACACCATCCGCCTGCAGGTGCTGACGCAGAAGGAAGAAATCGCCGTCTCCAAGCTGCTGGGCGCGACCGACAACTTCATCCACCGCCCCTTCTACTACACCGGCGCCCTGCTCGGCCTGTGCGCCGGCGCGGTGGCCCTCGGCGCGGTGACGCTGGCGCTCTCGCCCCTGAACCGGGCGATCGCCGAGTTCGCGCGCCTGTACGCCTCGGAATTCCAGCTGGCGCCGCTCGGCGGACTGGAAATCGCCGGCCTGCTGGCGATCAGCGCGGGCCTGGGCCTGATCGGCGCCATGCTCTCGGTGCAGCGCCACCTCGCGCGGGTCCGCTAAGGCACTTGTTGACATGGGCGGGACTTGCAATCCCGCCCATGGTCCCCATCTGCTTGTAACGGCTTAGCCGTCCCTCCCTACGCGCAGACGGGTGCTGGTCCTACAGGGCTCGCTTTGCGAACGTGCGCCATCCAACAGAAGCCGTCATCAAGCCTCCGTAACCTGTCCTTACGGCGATTTTCCAGTGTTTTCGGGCTTACTTTTGAGTTCAATCAACTAAACCCGGGTCGTCTGCTCTACAGTTTAATCGGTGCGGATTTGATTCCTATAGGCAATACTTTAGCCAAACTTAATCGATTCCGGCAAAGCGATGGCTTGCCTAGCACTCACCCCGGGAGAGTGCTAATATATGTTCCGAGCACAGCGAAAATCAAGATGAGCACCCGGTAACAAGCAGTAACGCTGGTGTCGCGCGACAGGGGTCCGTGGCACATTAGGGGTGCAGCAAGATTACTACAAGGGAAATGAATATGTCCGCACAATCCGCATTGGTTCCTGCCGGCAGTCGTGCCCTCAACCTGGGTTTCACCGGCAATCTCGGCAATATCGACGCCTATATCTCGGCCGTCAACCGCCTGCCGATGCTGAGCCACGAAGAAGAAGTCTCGCTGGCCAAGTCGCTGCGGGAAAAGAATGACCTGGAAGCAGCACAGAAGCTGGTGCTCTCGCACCTGCGCCTGGTGGTGTCGATCGCGCGTGGCTACCTCGGCTACGGCCTGCCCCACGCCGACCTGATCCAGGAAGGCAATATCGGCCTGATGAAAGCAGTCAAGCGCTTCGACCCGAACCAGGGCGTGCGTCTCGTCTCGTACGCGATGCACTGGATCAAGGCCGAGATGCACGAATACATCCTGAAGAACTGGCGCCTGGTGAAGGTCGCGACGACCAAGGCCCAGCGCAAGCTCTTCTTCAACCTGCGCAGCAACAAGGTGGGCCTGGACGCGATGACGCCGACCCAGGTGGACGAACTGGCGAAGATGCTCGACGTCAAGCGCGAGGAAGTGATCGAGATGGAAACCCGCCTGTCGGGCCGCGACATCGCCCTCGAATCGCCGACCGACGACGAAGACGACAAGTTCGCCCCGATCGCCTACCTGTCCTCGGACCAGCAGGAGCCGACCAAGGTGCTGGAGGCCGAACAGGTCACCCGCCTGCAGTCGGAAGGCCTGGAAACGGCGCTGGGCAAGCTCGACCCGCGTTCGCGCCGCATCGTCGAGGCGCGCTGGCTGGCCAACGACGACGGTTCGGGCGCCACCCTGCACACGCTGGCCGAAGAGTTCGGCGTGTCGGCCGAGCGCATCCGCCAGATCGAATCGGCGGCGCTGAAGAAGATGAAGGGCGCGCTGGCCGCTTACGTGTAAGCAGGCTTCAGCCAACAAAAAAACCTCGCCGCGGCGAGGTTTTTTTGTTGGCGGGGCCTCGTCAATGCCCTGCTGCCTTCCGCGCCTTCTGCTGCTCCTCGACCAGCAGCTTCTCGAGCGAACGCATATTGCTGCCGTTCTGCTCGTAGACGAAGACCAGCTGGTTGACCGTACGGTACAGCTCGCGCGAGCTGATGTCACCCGTCTTCATATTGCTCATCGTATCGGCCAGGGACGGCAGGTCGACGAAGGAGTTGCCGGTCACGTTCAGCATGGCCTGCACGTCGCGCATGTTCGCGTACTGCCTCGCGTAGCGCTGCAGCTGGTCCTGCGGCATATAGCTGAGCGCCTGGTTGGCCACGGCGACGTCCCACGCCTCGCGCTGCAGCGAAGGGATGGTGATGTTGAAGCCGAAGGTGCTTCCCGACTCCTGCATCGCATGCTTGATCGCTTCCTTGTCGCCGAGGCCGGCCTTGATATCGGCCAGCAGGACTTCGCCCAGTTTGCCGATCCGCTTGAGTTCCCCGTCGTTGCTCTTGATGGCCGAGCGGACTTCCGCGATATTCACCGCGATCTCCGCATCGAGGTTGCGCGCCGCCTCGTGCGCCTTGTGCGACTGGTGGTAGCGGTGCACGGCGTTTTCCAGCGCCAGGGCGGTGAGGATACTCACGACGATCATGATGTACTCGCCGGCGAATTCCTTGAACGAGTGGGATTTGGGTACTTCGACGTGCATGGCGGTTCCGATGGATGAGCTGAACAGCCAAACATAGCACGGCTTTCCACCGCCGTATCCACCCGGGCCTGCTTTGATGCGCGGCGCATAAGGCCGGGTTTTCAGACGCCGGCAACGCCTTCCCCCTGCCTTGGCTAGAATGGTTGCTTTCATCCGGCATGTACAAGGAGATCCGATGACCGAACCCTACGTCCCACCGACAGTCTGGACCCCGCCCGCGTCGAACGGCGGCACCTTCGCCAACATCAACCGTCCCGTCGCCGGCCCGACGCATGAAGCCGAGCTCCCGGTCGGCAAGCACCCATTGCAGCTGTACTCGCTGGCGACGCCGAACGGCGTCAAGGTGACGATCATGCTGGAAGAGCTGCTGGCCCTCGGCCACAGCGGCGCCGAGTACGACGCCTGGCTCATCAAGATCAATGAGGGCGCGCAGTTCTCGAGCGGCTTTGTCGCCGCCAACCCGAACTCGAAGATCCCGGCCATGGTCGACCGCAGTGGCCCCGAGCCGGTGCGTGTGTTCGAATCCGGCTCGATCCTGGTCTACCTGGCCGAGAAGTTCGGCGCCTTCCTGCCGCCAACGGGCCCGGCGCGCGTCGAGACCATGAACTGGCTGTTCTGGCAGATGGGCTCCGCGCCATTCGTGGGCGGCGGCTTCGGCCACTTCTACGCCTACGCGCCGGAAAAGCTGCAGTACCCGATCGACCGCTATGCGATGGAAACCAAGCGCCAGCTCGACGTGCTGGAGCGCCAGCTGGCCGACCACCGCTACGTGGCGGGCGACGAATACACCATCGCCGACATGGCGATCTGGCCCTGGTACGGCGGCATGGTGCGCGGCGAACTGTACGAGGCCGGCGAATTCCTGTCGGTCCACGAATATAAAAACGTGCGCCGCTGGGCGGACGAGATCGCGGCGCGTCCCGCCGTGGTCCGCGGCCGCAAGGTCAACCGCGTGCGCGGCAATCCGGAAGAGCAGGTGCCGGAGCGCCACGACGCATCCGACCTCGATTGAGGCATCGACTGGCGGCAGGCTGCGTCAAGCGGGCGCGTCCTTCGCTGCCAGGGACAGGGCCCGCTCGACCGCCGCCACCAGATCGGCCGGCGGCACCGGCTTGTTCAGCACCGGCACGTTCCGCAGGTCCGGGCTGCATTCGGCGGCGTAGGCGGTCACGATGACGGCCGGCAGGCCCGGCCGGACGCTGCGCAGGCGCTGGACCAGCATGTCGCCCGTCATGCCGGGCATGCGCTGGTCGGTGACGAGCGCATCGACGTGGCCGGAGCCGAAGAGCGCGATCGCGTCATGCGCGTTGGCCGCCGTCGACACGGCAAAACCCGCGCGCTCGAGGTATTTCCGGAAGACGTAGAGGATCGCTTCTTCGTCGTCCACCAGGAGGACATGCCGCATGCTCATCCTTCGTGCTGGAAGCCGGCGGCCGGGTGCTGGCGCCGGTCGACCTTGAGCGCCTGGCGCACCCGCTCGGCCAGTTCATTCAGCCGGTAGGGCTTGACCAGCAGCGGCAGCGTGGTCGCTGCGCCGATCTGCGACGGCAGCTCGTCGATATAGCCGGTCGCCAGCAGGACCGGCAGCTCCGGCTGGCGCTCGCGCACCAGCTCGGCCAGGCGCAGACCGTTCATCCCGCCCGGCATGATGATGTCGGTGAACAGCAGGTCGACGCTGCCGTAGCGGTCCATCAGCTCGAGCGCCGCTTCGCCGCTGGACGCGCCCAGCACCCGGTAGCCCATTCCACGCAGCGAGTGCTCGGCCAGCTCGCGCACCTCGTCGCTGTCGTCGACCACCAGGATGGTGCGCCGGCCGAGGATCGCTTCCGGCGTCCACTTCGGGCTTTCCTCGTTGCTGCGCTCCGCCATCATCTCCATGCCCGTCTTCGCGGCCTGCGGGAAGATCATGCGGATGGTCGTGCCCTGCAGCAGGCTGCTTTCGATCTCGAGCCGGCCATGCGACTGCTGCACGAAGCCGTGCACCATCGCCAGGCCCAGGCCCGTGCCCGGCCCCTTGGTCGTGAAGAAGGGTTCGGTGGCGCGCGCCACCACTTCCGGCGACATGCCCTCGCCTTCGTCGATCACGCAGATCACCACATAGCGTCCCGGCGCCAGGCGGTGGCGCTCGAGCTTCTCGGCGTCGTCCATGATCGAGGTCGCGACCGTCACCTTGCCGCCGTCCGGCATGGCGTCGCGCGCGTTGATCAGGACGTTCAGCAGCGCCATTTCCATATGGGTCGGATCGAGCGTGCAGGAAGGCAGGCCGGGTTTCAGGTCCAGGTGCAGGTCGACCTTGTCGCCCAGGGTCCGCACCAGCATCTCGCTGAACTCGACCACCAGGGAATTCAGGTTGATGCGCTTCGGCTCCAGGCGCTGCTTGCGCGCGAAGGTCAGGAGCTGCTGGGTGAGCTTGCCGGCCTTTTCGCTGGCCAGGCGGGCGCGCTCGATGGCCTGTTCGAGCAGCAGCCGGTCGTCCATGTTCGCGCCGGCGATTTCCAGGTTGCCCGCCACCACCTGCAGCAGGTTGTTGAAGTCGTGCGCCAGCCCGGCGGTGAGCTGGCCGATCGCTTCCATCTTCTGGGCCTGCAGATAGGACTGCTCCGAGACACGCCGCCGCGTGATGTCCATCTGCGAGGCGAACCAGTAGAGCAGCTTGCCCTCCTTGTCGAACACGGGGCCGACGAACAGGCCGTTCCAGAAGGCGCTGCCATCGGCCTTGTAGTTCAGGATGTCGACCGCCACTGCCCGCTCCTCGCCCAGGGCGCGGCGGATCTCGTCGACCGTGTGCGGATCGGTCTGTTCGCCCTGCAGGAAGCGGCAGTTGCGGCCCAGGACTTCCTCTTCCTTGTACAGGGTGAGGTCGAGGAAGGCGCGGTTGACGAAAGCGATCGGGTTGTCCGGCTGGTTCGGATCGGTGACGACCATCGGCATGCGGGTCATCTCGATGGCGGCGAAGAAAATGTTGCCGCGCTCCTCGAAGCCGGGCCTGGAAATGTGCGATGCCTGCCAGTGACGAATGCCCGGGTCGCCGAGCGGACTGTAGGCGCTGCCTTCCAGGGTGCCGGCCGCCGGCGTGCCGGCGCTCTGGCCGTGGCCAACCCCGTCCTGGGGAAGCTGTTCGCGCTCTTCGGGGGTACTGCCTGTCGTCATCTGGTCTCGTCCTGTTGAGCGAAGGCGAACCGCGGCGCGCCAGAAGGTAGGAATGGGATTATTTGATTATAACAATTCAAATCTTGCAATCCAGATGCGATATGCTGGCGTGCGCGAGCCGGTTTGCATCCGAATATCCCCTTACCCAATGGAGATTGACATGGTCAGCAAAAACACGATTTGCCTCTGGTTCAATGGCACCGCCCAGGAAGCGGCCGAGTTCTATGCCGCCACGATCCCCGACAGCAGGGTCGGCGCCGTCCGGCGCGCACCTGGTGACTACCCGGCCGGCAAGGAAGGCGACGTCCTGACGGTGGAATTCACGGTGGCCGGCATCCCTTGCATCGGCCTGAACGGCGGTCCGGTTTTCCCGCACAGCGAAGCCTTCTCCTTCCAGATCGCTACAAGCGACCAGGAAGAGACCGACCGCCTCTGGAATGCGATCATCGGCAACGGCGGCCAGGCGAGCGCCTGCGGCTGGTGCAAGGACAAGTGGGGGCTGTCGTGGCAGATCACGCCGCGCGCGCTGACCGATGGGATGGCCGATCCGGACCAGGCCGTGGCCAAGCGCGTGTTCGAGGCGATGATGACCATGACGAAGATCGATATCGCGGCGATCGAGGCGGCGCGGCGGGGATAAGGCCAGGAAACAAGGCGGCAGATGTGCGAAGGGGCTACGGAGTGAGAGGCGTAGCTCCAACCTCTGCGACAGGCCGGAAGCGGCGTCGTGAAGTCGGGTACAGTGGAGGTTGTCGCTCCGCCTGGAGCACCTGACACGACAAGGGAACCGCCATGCAGCAATCCATCGTTCACATTGCACTCGTCGTCCGCGACTACGACGAGGCCATCGATTTCTATGTCGGCAAGCTCGGCTTCGATCTTCTCGACGACAGCTATCAGGCAGAACAGAATAAACGCTGGGTCGTCGTGGCCCCACCCGGCGGGCTCGGCACCACTTTGCTGCTGGCGAAGGCATCGAAACCCGAACAGGAGCCCTTCGTCGGCAACCAGGCCGGCGGCCGCGTCTTCCTTTTCCTGAATACGGACGACTTCCGGCGCGATTACGCGCGACTGCGTGCCAACGGCGTCGTCTTCGTCCGGGAACCGAAAGAAGAGGAATACGGTACGGTCGCCGTGTTCGAAGACCTGTACGGTAATCGCTGGGACTTGCTGCAGTTGCGTGCAAGCCACCCGATTGCGAAACGCATGGCGGCGCGCTGAGCCTGGCGCCGCCACAGGATCATGGCCGCGGCGCGCCTTGCGCATCGGCCGGCGGCGAGAACCGCACGCCATGGCGCGCCCCGATCTCGAGCATCTTGCCGAGATCGTCCGGCATGGCCTTCACGTGCTGGTCGACTTCACGGAAGAACCCGCCAGCATGCGCCGGCGCATCGAAGATGATGACGCGCGCCGGCTCCTCCGACAGGCCCTCGAAGGCGTGCTCGGTATTCGCCGGCGCGAACAGGAAGTCGCCGGCCGCCAGGCGCTGCGGCTTGCCGTCTACCAGGAAGCCGACTTCGCCGGCCACCACGTAATACGCCTCGCCCCAGGGATGGGCGTGGGGCGGCGCGCCGCTGTGCTTCGGCAGCGTGACTTCCATCAGCGACCAGGCATTGTCCGTCTGCTCGGCGGAGCAGAGGAAGCGGGTGCGCGTTCCAAGGATATCGAGAAGGGCGCCCTCGCCGCTTCTCGTGATGACCGGGGTGTGGGACATGGCTTGCTCTCTGTATTGATCATGTGATGTCACACACTATGACATACAGTCACATTATGCGTCACTCTTACCAAAGCAAGAGCTCCCTACCCCGCGTCCGCTTACTGTCCCTGCAGCGCAGCGATGCGCGACTCGATCGGCGGGTGGCTCGAGAACAGCGCCAGCGCGCCCTTGCCCGAGATGCCGAATGCGGCCATGTTCTTCGGCAGCTCGCCCTCGGCCAGGCCGCCCAGGCGGCGCAGCGCGGCGATCATCGGCTGCGGACGGCCGATGATCCGGGCCGCGCCGCGGTCGGCGCGGTATTCGCGCTGGCGCGAGAACCAGGCCACGATGATCGAGGCCAGGATGCCGAACAGGATCTCGCAGACGATCACCGTCACCATATAGCCGATGCCGGGGCCGGACGATTCTTCGTCGTTCTTGCGCAGCATGCTGTCGACAAAGTAGCCGACGATGCGCGCCAGGAAGATGACGAAGGTGTTGACCACGCCCTGGATCAGGGTCAGCGTCACCATGTCGCCGTTGGCGATGTGGGCCACTTCGTGCGCCAGCACGGCCTCGACTTCTTCCTGGGTCATCGATTGCAGCAGGCCGGTGGACACCGCCACCAGCGAGCTGTTCCTGGTGGCGCCGGTGGCGAAGGCGTTCGGCTCGCCTTCATACACGGCCACCTCCGGCATCCCGATGCCGGCCCGCTGGGCTTGCGCCGCGACGGTATCGACCAGCCAGCGCTCGGTGGCGTTGGCCGGCTGGGTGATCACGCGTGCGCCTGTCGACCACTTGGCGATGGTCTTCGACATCAGGAGCGAGATGAAGGCGCCGCCGAAGCCCATCAGGGCCGCGAACACCAGCAGCATGCCCAGGTTCAGGCCGTTCGAGGTGAGGAAGCGGTTCACGCCGAGCAGGCTGGCGGTGAGGCTCAGCACCAGCATCACGGCGACGTTGGTGACAAGGAAAAGGACAATGCGTTTCATGATGGTTCCTTCAGTAGCGATATAAATGGTTTATTCGGTTTGGGCGTCAAGCTGCGTCTCCACGCGGCGGATCGCCACGCGCGCGATGCGGCGGTCCTCGACAGCCAGCACCTCGAAGCGCAGGCCATCGGCCTCGATGGCGTCGCCCGCTGCCGGCAGGGTCTCGAAGCGCTGCAGCAGGAAGCCGGCGAGCGAGCTGTAGTCGGCGTCTTCCTCCACCAGGGCGTCGGTTTCCAGCAGCTGCTCGAGCAGGTGCAGGTCGGCGCTGCCGTCGGCTTCCCAGTGTCCCGGGGCCTGCTGGCGGATCGCCGGCTGCTCGTCCTCGTCCGGGAACTCCCCGGCGATCGCTTCCAGCAGGTCGATCGGCGTGAGCAGGCCCTGCACCACGCCATACTCGTCGGCCACCAGCACCAGCTGGCCGTGGGCGCGTTTGAGAAGGTCCATGGCCTTCAGCACGCCCGCCGTGTCGGGCAGGACGATGGGTTGGCGCAGCAGGTTCGCGTCGTTCTCGTCGATCTGGCGGTGCATGAGCAGCGCGCCGATCAGGTCCTTGGTGCGCGCCACGCCGACCACATGGTCGACGTCGCCGCGGCATACCGGCAGCTGGTTGTGCGGCGTCTCCTGCAGCTGCTGCAGGATGATGCCGGGCGCCGAGTCGAGGTTCACCCAGGACATCTCGGCGCGCGGCGTCATGATCGAGCGGATCGAGCGGTCGGCCAGCCGCAGCACGCCGCTGACCATATTGCGCTCTTCCACCCCGAAGGCTTCATCTTGCGCTGCCGGCATGGCCTGGTTTTCTTCCTGCGCGGCCTGACGGCGATTACCGAGCAGGCGCAGCACCGTGTCGGCGGTGCGCTCGCGGAAGGGAACGCGCGCCTCGTTCTTGAGGAAGTTACGGCGCGCGAACTGGTTCAGGGTCTCGATCAGCACCGAGAAGCCGATCGCCGCGTACAGGTAGCCCTTCGGGATGTGGAAGCCCAAGCCCTCGGCCACCAGGCTCAGGCCGATCATCAAGAGGAAGGACAGGCACAGCACGACCACGGTCGGGTGGGCGTTGACGAAACGCGTGAGCGGTTTCGAGGCGAGGATCATGACGCCGATCGAGATCACGACGGCCGCCATCATGACGCCCAGTTCCTCGACCATGCCCACCGCCGTGATCACGGCGTCGAGAGAAAACACGGCGTCCAGCACCACGATCTGCGCCACCACGGCGGCGAAGCTGGCGTACACCTTGTTGCCGCTGTGCGTGTGCACCACGCCTTCCAGGCGCTCGTGCAGTTCGACGGTCGCCTTGAAGAGCAGGAAGAAGCCGCCCAGCAGCAAAATCAGGTCGCGTCCCGAGAACGAGAAGGCGCCGAGCGAAAACAGCGGCGTGGTCAGGGTGACCAGCCAGGAGACGATCGTCAACAGGCCGAGGCGCATGCCCATGGCCAGCGACAGGCCGATGAGGCGCGCCTTGTCGCGCTGGTGCGGCGGCAGCTTGTCCGCCAGGATCGCGATGAAGATCAGGTTGTCGATGCCGAGGACGATTTCCAGGAACACCAGGGTGAACAGACCCACCCATATGCCGGGGTCAAATAGCCATTCCATTGTGCTTGCCTTATCAAATGAAGAGAACATCGGGGCCGCCGGCACGCGCGCGGCGCGTACCAGGTCGGCTCAGGACGAAAGCAGGCAGGCGTGTCCGCCCGCCTCAGGCGGCGCAGGGCGGCTTGAGGGGCGGAGGCAGTGAATGGGAGTGCGGCGCAGCGTCGTGCGGCGGCAGCGCGCCGGCGGGCCAGGTGGCCAGGCGCAATGAGGGTTCGTGGTTGACGATGTCGTGCAGGTCGGCCACCGAAGGCGGTTCGTCGGGGTCGAGGTCGCCATGGCTCTCGCCCGTCAAGGTGCCGGCCTCCAGGGCCAGCACCACGGCGTCACCCTGCTGCGCGCCGGACACGGACATCGACAGCGCAAAGACGTTCAGGGGGAAGAGCAGGATCAGGAAGATGACGAAAAGTCGTCTCATACAATGCAGGGGGACATGACGGCGCCAGTATAACATGGCGCCGCCCCGGTGCCGGCTAGGCCAGCGCGGCGCGCGCCCCCGCTTCCACGGCCGCCATCGCCGCCAGGTAGGGCGCAGGCCCATGGCTGATGCGCGCCACCCCGGCCGCCGCCACGCGCTCGACCGACGGCGCTCCCGGCATCATCATCACGTTCAGTGGCAAGGCGGTGGCGGCCGCCAGTTCGCCGATGACCTCGATGTCGAGCAGGCCGGGGACGAACAGGCCGCTCGCGCCCGCCCGCGCGTAGGCCTCGGCGCGCGCCATGGCCTCGCCCAGCACGGCCCGCGGCGCCGCGCTTGGCGTGAAGAACACGTCCGTGCGGGCATTGATGAACAGCGGCACCCCGCGCGACTCGGCCATGGCCCGGATCGCGGCGATCCGGGCGCACTGGCTGTCGATGTCGTGGAGGCCCGCGCCGGCAACGACTCGGTCTTCGACATTGATGCCCGCCACGCCCTGCGCGAGCAGGAGAGCGACGTTCGCCGCCGCGGTGTCCGGATCGCTGCTGTAGGCGCCCTCGATGTCCACGGTGACCGGCAGGGCAACCGATCGCACGATGCGCCCGGCGATCTGCGCCACCAGCGCCAGCGGGATTTCTTCGCCGTCGTCAAAGCCGTGGGCGGCCGCGAGCGCCCAGCTGCTGGTGCCGACCGCCCGCGCGCCGGCGGCCGCGACCGCCTTCGCGCTGCCGGCATCCCAGGCGTTGTACAGCGCCAGCGGGCGTCCCTTCACGTGCAGCGCCGCCAGTTGCAGCGCCGCTTGCCTTTGTTCCTGCATGATGTCTCCTTCGCCTTGGTGGATGGTGGACGGATCATCGCGCTCTTCCAGGTCCGCCGCAATGACCGGCCCTTGCGCGGGAATATGACCTCCGAGGTTATGGAGGCCGCGCAGTGGAGCCGATAGAATGGCGTGATGAAGAACGACGATCCCGCCAAAGGAGAGCAGGCCACGGTCGGCGCCATGCTGCGCGAATGGCGCGTGGCCAGGCGACTGAGCCAGCTCGATCTCGCGCTGCATGCCGACGTCTCGGCGCGCCACCTCAGCTATGTGGAAAATGGCCGGGCCAGGCCGAGCCGCGAGATGATCGCGCGCCTGGCGGACGCTTTGGCGGTGCCGCTACGCGAACGCAATGCCCTGCTGACAGCCGGAGGTTTCGCGCCGGAATATGCGCGGACCAGCCTGGATGCGCCCAGGCTGGCGCAGATGCGCTATGCGGTCGATGCGATCCTCGCGCAGCAGGAGCCCTACCCCGCCTTCCTGCTCGACCGCCACTGGAACATCCTGATGGAGAACGAAGCGGCCACGCGGGTGAACCGCTTCATGCTGGGCGGCCGCGACAGCCGGCACGGCAATATGCTGCGCCAGTTCTTCGACCCCGACGACCTGCGCGGCGCCGTGGAAAACTGGGAGGAGATCGCCAGTTCCATGCTGCGCCATCTCCACAACGAGGTGGCGGCGGCGCGCCCCGACCCGCAGGCGGCGGCCCTGCTGCAGGAAATGCTGGCCTACCCCGGCGTGCCGACCCACTGGCGCCAGCGCGACATCGGCACGGCGCCGGCGCCGGTGCTCACCGCCTGCTTCCGGCGTGGAGAGGTCCGGATCAGCTTCTTTTCCACCATCACCACCTTCGGCACGCCGCGCGACCTCACGCTGGAGGAGCTGCACATCGAATCATGCTTCCCCATGGATGCCCGGACCGAGGCCTTCTGCCGGTCCCTGCGTACGAGCTGACATACAGACATCGGTGAAGAAACCGCACAGACGGTGACATTTCCCGCATCTTTGCGGACAAACTTGCGACAGATTGCAGCCGGCGCCTGCATACGATGGAGGGCCTTCCATCGTCAATACGATTCCCATGCGCCCGATTTCTTCTTCAGCGCGCCTGGCTGCTGCCGGGCTCCTTCCCTTCCTGACCTTACTGTCCGCCTGCGGCGGTGGCGGCGGCGACGGCGGCGATCCCCTGCCGCCGCCCGTCCAGGCCCCGGTCGAACAGCGCGTCGCCGGCGAAGCCGTGTTCAAGGTACGCGGCGCCGGCAGCGGCTGGGTGGCCATGGTCGAGAAGCTGCAGCCTTCCTTTACCTCCCAGCGGCGCCCGATGCGGCGCCTGCTGGTGGCCGAGGGCGCCACGGCCGGAAACAGCTATGCGCCGCCGGAAGGCTGGTCGCTGCTCGACTTCGCCGTCCACCCCAGCCGCGAGATCAGCGCCGTCATCGCGACCGACAGCCAGGTGCGCCTGCTGCGCCTGGACCGGCGCGGCGCGGTGATCGCCCAGTTCGATTTCCAGGATGCGGCGATTCCCGACGATCCCTATATCGGCGACCCGAACTTCATTCCCGACCACAAGGCCCTGCTGCCGCGCGCCACCCGCGATGCCGTGCGCCTCGCGCCGCTGGGCGAGCACCTGGCGCTGGCCCTGCACACCGGGCGCAACTCGATCCTGGCCTACCGCTACAGCTATGGCGCCGGTGCATTCAGGCGCGACTGGCGCACCCTGGTCGAACCGGGCGTCGCCGTGGGCGGCAGGTCGACCACCAGCGGCACCTTCGATCCCTTCGGCGGCCTGCACGACCAGTGGCAGGTGCTGCTGGACACCGATGCGAAGGGACGCCTGGCGGTGGCCGTGAACCTCAACCCGACCGACTACGCCGAAGGCCACGCAACGCATTTCAGGGAGACGCTGCCGGCCGACTTCTTCACCGGCGCGCTGCTTACCGAGCTGGCCTCGGACGGGCGCCGGATCGGCACCAGCTACCTGGAGACGCGGGTGCAGACCGAAGTGAAGGCCATCAAATGGCATGGAGATGCGATCGTGGCGGTCGGCCGCTTCCTGCCGAATCGCCTCCCTGACGGCAGCGGCTGGGATGGCCTGGTGAGCGTGATTCCGGCGGGCCGGCATGGCAAGGCAAGCTACCGCGCGCTCGACATCGACCGCGGCGACGCCCTGCTCGACGTGACCCCGCTGCCGAACGGCCGCCTGCTGGCGGCGGGCAGCAGCGGCTACATCCAGAACCCGGCCGGCGCCAGCATCTCGGAAGAAGCCAAGCCGCTGCTGCTGGTGCTGGAAGGCGACGGCGCCCTGCGCGAGAAGTTGACGGTCAGCGGCGGCCCGCGCCATAACCAGGTGCGCTCGGTGGCACCGCACGACGGCGCTTACTTAAGCGGGAGCATGGAGAACGGGCCGGGCACGCATTCGGCCGACGCCGACCCGGCCTTGCTGCGCGCCGACGGCGTCGTGCGCGGCCTGCGCCTGCCCTGAGCCGGGGGATCAAGCGGACAGGTGCTCGATCAGGATCGTGGTCCCGACCAGCACCAGCACCACGCCGCCGATGCGCTCGGCATTGCGGCCCACCACGGCGCCCAGGCGCCGGCCAAGCAGCACGCCGATGGTCACCATGGTGGTGGTGGCCACGCCGATCGCCAGCGCCGCGTGCACGATCGACACGTCGACAAACGCCAGGCCCACGCCCACCGCCGCCGCATCGATGCTGGTCGCCACGGCCGTGAGCACCAGCACCAGCAGGTTCTGCTTGCCGCCCTCCTCTTCCTCCTCCTCGTCGCTGCCGAAGGACAGCCAGATCATGCGGCCGCCCAGGCCGAGCAGCAGCACGAAGGCGATCCAGTGATCCCACTGGCGGATGGCGTCGGCGGCCAGCGAGCCCAGGGCCCAGCCGAGTACGGGGGTGATGGTTTCGATGCAGCCGAACAGCAGGCCGATGCGCAAGGCCTGCGGGAAGGTCGGGCTGCGCAGGGCCGCGCCCTTGGCGATCGCCGCGGCAAAGGCGTCGGTAGACATCGCGAGGGCGAGAAATACGAGGGCGGTGAAAGTCATGCTGGGGTCTCTTGGTGCGGGCGCGGACGACGGCGCAGCCGCGCGCCCGACAATGCGCGGATGGGCCGTTGGTCTCGCCAACCCAGCGCAAGCTGAGGGCGCCCGCGCCACGGTCCGTACCGGTACCGAGTATGTTGACGCGGGCACTCGCGCATCGCGCGCGAGCAGGCTACTCCCCAAAGGGTGACCGCATTCTAGAAGGAAACACCTTCAGCCGCAAGCGGTCCCTGCGCCAGCAGGTAGCGGCGCTGCATCATCTCCAGCATCTCGCCGGCCGGCACCGGACGCGCGATGTAATAGCCCTGCACCTCGTTGCAATCGAGCTTGCGCAGGATGGCCAGCTGCTCCTCGGTCTCGACGCCCTCGGCCACCACCGACATGCCCAGCGCATGCGCCATCGACACGATGGCCTGGAAGAAGACCTTGCCCTCCTTCGAGTTGCCGAGCTCCATGGTGAAGGCGCGGTCCACCTTCAGCACGTCCATCTTGAGGCGCTGCAGCTGCGACAGCGAGGAGTAGCCGGTGCCGAAATCGTCCACGTGCAGCTTCACGCCCAGGGCGCGCAGGGCCGCCAGTTCGGCCAGGATGTCGTCGTGGTCGCCCATCATGGCCGATTCGGTGATCTCGACCTCGATCAGGTTGGCCGGCACGCGCCAGCGGCTCAGGGCGCGGCTCAGCTGGCGCTGCACCCCGCCGCGCTGGAACTGCTTGGGCGACACGTTGATCGACACCGGCACCAGCGCCACCCCCGCTTCGCGCCAGGCGGCCAGCTGGGCGCAGGCCTTGTCGATCACGACCTCGCCGATGCGCACGATCAGGCCGGTGGTTTCGGCCAGCGGGATGAAGTCGCCCGGCGAGACGATGCCCAGCTCCGGATGGCGCCAGCGGATCAGGGCTTCCATGGAGAGCAGCTCGCCGCTGCGCGCGTCCACGCGCGGCTGGTAATACAGGGTGAACTGGTCGCGCTCGATCGCTTCCAGCATGTGCTGCTTCAGGCGGGCGCGCGTGTTCAGGGTGTTGGACAGGGCCGGGTCGAAGAAGCGGTACTGGCCCTTGCCCTCGTTCTTCCCGGCGTACATGGCGATGTCGCTGTGGCGCACCAGGGTCTCGGCGTCCTGGCCGTCGCGCGGGAACATGCTGATGCCGATCGAGGAGCCCACCGCATGCAGGTCGTCGCCGATCAGGAAGGGCACGCCGAAGGCTTCGACGATGCGCGCCGCCACCGAGGCGGCCTGGCGCTCGCCTTCGACCGGCTGCAGCAGCACCAGGAATTCGTCGCCGCCGAAACGCGCCACGCTGTCCTGGGGACGCAGCAGCGACAGCAGGCGCTGCGCGGCGCTTTTCAGCAGCTGGTCGCCGACCGCGTGGCCGTGGGTGTCGTTGACCACCTTGAATTCGTCCAGGTCGATGAACAGCAGGGCCAGGCCCTCCTCGTTCGCGCGCGCCTGGGCCAGCCGCTCCGGCATGGCATTGAGAAAAGCGTGGCGGGTCGCCAGGCCCGTGAGCAGGTCTTCGTTGGCCATGCGCTCGAGCTGGTCCTCGTGCGCTTTTCTTTCACTGATATCCTGCAGGGTCACGGCCAGGCCGTTGCCGACCCGGACCAGGCGCCGGTGGCCCCAGCTGATGTTCAGGCGGTTATCCAGGGGCATGCGGCGGTCGTCCTCGTAGAAGCCGGCCTCCATCGCCTTGCGGTAGGTCGGCATCAGCTCCTCGCCGAACAGGCCCGCGTCGATCGTCGCAAGGCTGGAACCCACCAGCTGCTCGCGCGCCATCCCGTAGAAGAAGGCGCCGCGCTCGTTGCAGTCGACGATCCTGAAGTCAGTGATGCTGCCATCCCGCGCGCGCACGGCGGCCGCCATGTAGAAGCCGTCGTTGCCGCTTTCGGTGGCGGTGCGGTAGGCGCGCTGCACTTCCTGCTTTTCGCGTTCGCGTTGCAAGGAACGGCGCGCCAGCACCGCGCCCGCGGCGCCCAGCAGCAGCAGGCCGATGGTGGCGACGATGGCCCGGTCGCGGCTCTCCCGCCAGTAGATCTCCGCAGTCGCCAGCGCGGTGGCCTGCGACAGGCCGACCAGGGCCACCAGCGGATAGACGCTCGAATGGCGCCAGCCCAGCACGCGCGCCTGGCCGTCGGCGAAGCCGTATTCGCCCTCGACCTTGCGCACTCCCCGCTCGCTGGCCCACAGGCCGCCGCGCAGCGGCAGCACTGCGGCGCCGCTTTCCAGGTAGGCGCTGCCGTCGCTGCGCTGCTCGACGCGCAGGCGTCCCTCGAGGCCGGCAAGCGCCACCACGCCGCCCGCGCCCAGGGTGGCGGGGCTGATGAAGGAGGTGAAGTAGCGCGCATCGACGGCCATCAGCACGATGCCGTCGAATTCGTCGTCGCTTGTATCGAGCCGGCGCGTGAACAGCACCAGCTCGCCGCCCTCGCCGAAGCGCGGCGGCGCGGCGCCGACCCGCAGCGCGGTCGAGATGTGGTTGCGGTGCTGGATGAAATACGGCGCGGAAGCCAGGTCCTCGCCGATGAGGAGCGGACGGGTCGAGGCGCGCACGATGCCGCTTTTGTCGACCACGGCCACCATGCGGAAGGCGCTGTCGGTGAACATGCCGTCGCGGCGCAGTTCGTCGATCAGGCCGGCGTCGCGCCCGTGCTCCCAGCTGAATTTCAGCTGCATGGTGATCTGGTCCATCTGGCCCACCGAGCGCGTGATGTACTGCTCGTAGGCTTCGGCGTAGGCGCTGGCGTCCTTGCGCGCCTGCCCTTGCGCGCGTTCATGCTCGGCGTCCGCGCGCACCACCGTGGCGATCCACAGCGCGGCCGACAGAAGCAGCGCCAGTGCCGGCCACACGACGACGAGGTAGCGGTTGGTGCGGGAAAAAGCGAGGCCGGGATACTTGTTCATGCGGCGTATTTCAATTTGGCAAGATGCCGGGCAGTCTACGCAGCAAAGATGTCAACCATGTGACATTGCATGAGCCCGAAGCGATAGCACGCTAAGTGAGAAAGCACGCATATTTCCGAAACGGGAGATGGCATCATGCTCCCGTCTGACCGAGACTACCTATTCGAAAGGAATGTATGAAGATCGTCATCCAGGCCGTGCTGGGTTTGTCGCTGGCCGCGACTAACCCCGCGTTCGCCGCTCCCGCAACTGCCCCGGCGCAGGCCGCGGCGCACAACCCCGCCCACGTGAAAGCCGTGCAGGACCTGCTCGGCGCCATGCAGGCCGAGAAAATCCTGCGCGGCGTGGCGGGCCGCAGCCGTTATCCGAGCGAAGCCCAGCGCAAGGCCGTCTTCGCGCGGCTCGACAGGATGCCGCCGGCGGAGGTCTACCAGCGCCTGGCGGCGCCGCTCGCCGGCGTGATTTCCCTCGACACCGCCACCGAGATGACCCGCTTCTACAGCACGCCCTACGGCAAGCAGGTCATCCACCGGAAGTACAATAGCGGCCCGCAGATCATGATGCCGGGGATGAAGGAAGCCGTTGCGCCGGAAGAAAAGAAGGAGCGCAAGCGCGCGGCCTATGTCCAGGCCAGCAAGGAACTGGCGGATGCGCAGCCTGCGATCGAGCGCGAGGCGTTCAAGCTGCTGCAGCTGATTAATACGCAAAAGATCTGACGACGTCCCTCGCATGGAAAAAGTCGCTTTTGCCCTCGATATGGATGATGACTGGCCACCTGTCGCAACTGAGCACGTGTGGTGCGACAGGGCGGGCACGCTCTACGAACTGGGGAATGTGCCTTTCTTCATCAAGGGGCTCGCGCTCGGAGACAGATTCTCCGCCATGCCGGATCCGGCCAACGGCTGTATCTTCGAATTTTCGCTGGTCGAAGCATCGGGGCATTCGCTGGCCTGGATCATCGAGCCGGATGGACTCGCGCTGGAACCTTACAAGGAAGAGATGTTCAGCCTGGGCCTGCGCATCGAAGGCTTCTCCCGCTTCCAGCTCCATGCGGTCGACGTCCCCGCGACGGCCGATGCCGGGGCCGTCAACGCGCTGATGGACAGGCTCGAAGACGCGGGGTTTGCGATGGCGTTTCCCGTCTGGCGGCATTGATCGCGTTCGACAATCAAGCTGATAACAGAAAATATTCAGGATTCTATTCGTGCCGATTTCGCTTCCCGAACGTTTACAGACACGCAGGTTGATCTTGCGTGAGCCCCGCGAAGCGGACGCTTCGTCACTTTTCGAGGCTTATACCCAGGATCATGAGGTAGCACGTTACCTGGTCTGGCGACCCCACCAGACCGTGCATGAAACGGAGAAGTTCGTCTCGTATTGCATGGAAGCCTGGCGCAGCGGCCGCACGCGGCCCTTTGTGATAACGCCTCGCGACGATGAACACGTCCCGATCGGGATGCTGGAGGCGCGAATTGCTTCACACACCGTCGACATCGGGTATGTCTTGCAGCGTGCCTATTGGGGGGCAGCCTACATGCCCGAGGCGCTCATCGCGGTCAGCGATGCGGCCTTGGCGCATCCGGACTGCTTCCGGGTGCAGGCAACCTGCGACACCGAAAACAAGGCGTCGGCAAGTGTCCTGAAAAAATCCGGATTCGTCATGGAAGGCCGTCTCGAGCGGCACACTGTCCTGCCCAACCTGGCGCCTGAACCAAGACCATCCCTGATGTTTGCGCGTTGCCGATAGCGAATGCCGGGCCCAATCAATAAAGGCTGAGCTCGTGTCCGAATGTCAGACCTGACACCGGCGTGTGACACCGGCGTGAGGTGGTGGTTCAGGCCGGCGACAGCATGTAACCCGCCCCACGCACCGTCTTGATCAGCGACTTGGCCCGCCCCAGCGCCTTGCGCAGCCGGAGCACGTGCACGTCCACCGTGCGCTGGTCGAGCGATTCGTGCGCTTGCCACAGGTGTTCCAGCAGCTGCGCGCGCGAGAAGACCTGGCCCGGGTGGCACAGCAGGAAGCGCAGCAGCCGGTATTCGGCGTGGCGCACCTCGACCTTGTGATTGCCGACCCGAACGCTGCAGCTGAGCGGGTCCAGCACCAGACGGCCCGAACGCAGCAGGCGCTCGTCGGGCGCTTCCTCGGGTGGGGGCTGCGGGATGAATTCGGGGGCCGGCGCCGGTGCCGGGGCGCCGCGCTCGGCTTCGAGGCAGTCGGCCGCCAGCAGGATCACCGGTTTTTCGCGCAGGCCGCCGGCGCCGCGCAGGCGCGCCAGCAGGCGCATGCCGCCTTCCTGGCGCAACATCGATTCCTGCAGCAGCAGTTCGGGGCGCTCGCGCCCGATGAAATCCCAGGCCTGCGCCAGGCTCGGGACGCTATGCCAGATCCACTCTTCCTCGTGCAGCGAGTACTTGAGCAGTTCGGCGATGGCCGGCTTGTCGTCGACCACGAGAACGATCGTGTTAGCCGTCGTCATGGGAGTCCAATGAAAATCCGGCGGCCCAGGCCGCCGGAGTCGTTACGAGATCGGAAGATCAGTAGATGGCCTTGCCCGAGCCGTCCTTCAGCTGCTGCTTCCAGTTGGCCTGCACCAGCTTGACGACCGATGCCGGCATCGGCACGTAGTCCAGCTCGGCGGCTGCCGGAGCGCCGTTCTTGAAGGCCCAGTCGAAGAACTTCAGGACTTCCGTTCCTTTCGATGCGTCGGCCTGGGTCTTGTGCATCAGGATGTACGAGACGCCGGTGATCGGCCAGCTCTGCTTGCCTGCCTGGTCGGTCAGCACCACGCCGAAGCCCGGGGCCTTGGTCCATTCCGCGCCGGCGGCGGCGGCCTTGAAGGCGTCGTCGTCAGGCTGCACGAAACTGCCGTCCTTGTTCTTCAGCTGGGTGTGCGACAGCTTGTTCTTCTTGGCGTAGGCCCACTCGACGTAGCCGATCGCGCCCTTGATGCGCTGCACGTTGGCGGCGACGCCTTCGTTGCCCTTGCCGCCCACGCCCACGGCCCACTTCACGGTGGTGCCGGCGCCGACGCTGCTCTTCCATGCCGGGCTGGTCTTCGACAGGTAGTCGGTCCACAGGAAGGAGGTGCCCGAGCTATCGGCGCGGTGCACGACGGTGATGTCGGCGTCCGGCAGTTTCACGCCCGGGTTCAGGGCGGCGATCGGCTGGGCGTTCCACTTGGTGATCTTGCCCAGGTAGATGTCGGCCAGGACCGGACCGGTCAGCTTCAGCTGGCCCGGCTGGACGCCGTCGACGTTGACCACGGCGACCACGCCGCCCATGATGGCCGGGAACTGCATCAGGCCTGCCTCTTCCAGTTCTTCGGCCTTCAGCGGCATGTCCGAGGCGCCGAAGTCGACGGTCTTGGCCTTGATCTGCTTGATGCCGGCGCCCGAGCCGACCGACTGGTAGTTCAGGCCGTTGCCGGTGGCTGCCTTGTACGACTCTGCCCACTTGGCGTAGATCGGGTAGGGGAAGGTCGCGCCGGCGCCGGTCATGTCTGCGGCGATGGAGGTCGACATCACGAGCGCGGCGGCTGCGCCGGCGAGGATCTTCTTGAACATTGGCTTGTTATTCCTATTCCTGGTTGAGGGGGGGCGGCCGTTATGAATTCGTGACCACGCGGCAAAGTCTAGTCCGCGAATATGACGGGTTTATGACCTCATCAACACAGAATTCATGACGTCCTTGATGACACGGTGCGCGCCTGCGTTGCCCGGCTTTGCTATGATGGGCATATCCAAAACACAAAGGATGACGTGATGCGCCCCCTGCTCCGTGTCTTCGCCCTTTCCTCCGCCTCCATGCTGCTGCTGGGCGGCTGCTCCAGCCTCCAGGAGCGCCTGCCCGAGGCGCGCTACACCCTCGCCGAGCGCCAGACCCTGCCGCTGGACGATCGCCTGACCATCACCTATGAAGGCGCGGAAGACAGCCGCTGCCCGGACGATGCGCGCTGCATCTGGCCGGGGCGCCTGGTCTACCGCTTCACCATGCGCGTGGGCAGCGTGGCCCAGGCCTTCCACCTGGTGCGGGGCCAGCCCGGCTACATGTCGCCGGCGCTGCGCGGCTCGCGCATCGAGCTCGATCACCTGACGCCGCCGCCACCGCGCGGCATGGCGGGCGCCGCGCCCGGCGCTTACCCGGTGACCTTCAACATGTACGCGCAGTAAGCACATCCTTTGCCGAGGCTGGAATCCATGAAAGCAAGCGCGCTCGCCTGCGGGCTGACCCTGTCCATCGTCCTGGCGGCTGTGCCCGCCACCGCGAAGACGCCGGTGGCCACCGGCACGGGCGGCGCCGTCGCCACCATCAGCGAGCAGGCCTCGCAGTCGGCCATGACGATCCTGAACCAGGGCGGCAACGCCATCGACGCGGCGGTCGCGGCGGCGGCCACGCTGGGCGTGACCGATCCCTTCAGCTGCGGCATCGGGGGCGGCGGCTTCATGGTCATCTATCTCGCCAAGGACAAGCGCGTCATCACCATCGACCACAGGGAAACGGCCCCTAGCAGCTTCACGCCCCACGCTTTTCTCGAGAATGGCAAGCCGGTCGATTTCGAGACGGCGGTCGCGAGCGGCGCCGCGGTCGGCGTGCCGGGCACGGTGCGCGGCTGGCATGAGGCCTTGACGCGCTACGGCAGCATGGATTTCAAGCGGGTGCTGGCCCCGGCCATCAGCGTGGCCGACAAGGGTTACAAGGTAACTGAAATTTTCTCTCATTTGACGGCCGAAAATGAAAGAAAATTTCAGCTCTACGCGCCGACCAGTGCGCTCTATCTCCGCAACGGCAAGGCCGTGCAGCCGGGCGCCCTGATCCGCAACCCTGACATGGCCAAGGCCTACCGCGAGATCGCGGCAGGCGGCGTAAAAGCCTTCTACGAAGGACCGATCGCGCGCGCCATCGTCGACGCCGTCAACAAGCCGCCGCTCGCGCCCGGCAAGACCGCGCGCCCGGGGCGCATGAGCATGGCCGACCTGGCCAACTACGAGGCGCGCATCCGCCAGCCCCTGCGCAGCACCTACCGCGGCTACGAGATCTATGGCATGCCCCTGCCGAGCAGCGGCGGGGCGACGGTGGCCGAGGCCCTCAACATCCTCGAAGGCTTCGACTTCAAAGGCATGCCACGCGCCCAGGCCGAACACACGTATCTCGAAGCGAGCCGCCTCGCTTTCGCCGACCGCAACGCCTACCTGGCCGACCCGGAATACGTCGACGCGCCGATCGCCGGCATCCTGTCGAAGGAGTACGCGGCCCAGCGCCGCACCCTCATCGGCAAGCAGGCTGCACATACCGTCAGCGCCGGCGACCCTTACGCCTACCAGAACGACCAGAGCGTGCCGCTGCGCCCCCGGCGCGCCACCCACGTCCCGGGCAGGCCGCAGCCGGAAAGCGCCCACACCACGCACCTGACGGTCTCGGACAAGGATGGCAACGTGGTGTCCTATACCTTCACCATCGAATCCTGGGGCGGCAGCGGCATCGTGGTGCCCGGCTATGGCTTCCTCCTGAATAACGAGATGACCGACTTCGACTTCAGCGGCCCCCACCCCAACGTGCCGGAAGCCGGCAAGCGCCCGCGCTCGAGCATGGCGCCGACCATCGCGCTCAAGGACGGCAAGCCGGCCTTCACCATCGGCAGCCCGGGCGGCTCGACCATCATCACGACGGTGCTGCAGACCATCTTCAACCACCTCGACCTCGGCATGCCCATGGACCAGGCCTTGAACGCACCGCGCCTGTCCGAGCGCAATGGCGAGGCGACCTCGATCGAGCCGGGCTTCCCCGGCAGTAAGCAGGCGCGCGCCCTTGAAGCCTACGGCCACCGCTGGGAAGCCGCACCGGAGGAAATCGGCGCGGCCAACGCCCTGGTGTTCAATCCGGACGGCACCGTCACGGCCGTCAGCGAAGCGAAGCGCCATGGGATCGGCGCGGCGCTGGTGCAGCGCAAGGGACACTGATGCGGCGCCCGGCATCCACCGCATCGAATCCCGCGCGCCTGAAACTGATCGGCTTTCGCATTCTCCTGCTGGGCCTGGTCGTGCTGGTGTTCGCCTTCTCGCGCGCCTGGGGCAAGCTGGAGACACGCCGCTGGCCCACGGCCGACGCCACCGTGGTGTTCAGCGAGGTGGTCGAGCGCAGCGGCAAGACCCGCGAGTGGTGCGTGCAGGTCGGCTACCGCTATTCAGTCGCCGGCGGCCGCCAGGGCGGCGCGAAACGCTGGGAATGCTCGGCCAGCAGGGCGGGCGCCGAAGCGAAGCTGGCGCAGATGCAGCCCGGCCAGCACCTGGAAGTGCACTACGATCCCGCGCGCCCGGAACGTTCAGTGCTGCAGGCCGCTTCGCTGGATGCGATCGACGCCTTCATCGGGGCGCTGGCGCTGGTCCTGGCCGCAGTCGGCTTCGACCGCATCCGCCAGGCCCGCAAGCTGGCCGCCACGGCCTGATGCACGCTGCGTGTTGGGCAATGTGTACACCTCTCGAACTTCCCTTGTTTAAACATTAAGTTCTTGCAGGAATGTACTGACGTTCGGATAACATAAGGTCATCAGCTCCTTATACCAACCTTATGTCCCCGTCCTACGCCGTCACTGCCCTGCCCCTCCGTCGGAGCGGCGCGACATTGGCCCTGGCGCTCGCGATGATCGTGGCGATGAGCGTGTTCTTCGTGCGCGAAGTCGTCGACCTGCGCCATGCGATGGGCGAGCTGCGCCGCAACGACACGGCACGCATCCAGGTCCGCAATGTGCTGCTGAACCTGCTGAACGCGGAAACCGGACAGCGCGGCTACCTGCTCACGGGGGATACGACCTACCTCCGGCCCTATGTGACGGGCAGCAGCGCGGTGCGCGAGAGCCTGCGCCTGGCCGAGCAGTCGGGCTACGGTAATCCAGGCTTCCTCGCCAACCTGAAGGTCCTGCGCCAGGTGGTCGAGAGCAAGTTGGCCGAACTCGATCACACGGTGCAGCTCAAGCAGGCCGGCAAGGACGCCCCGGCGCTGGCTGTCGTGCGCACCGGCTACGGGCTGGTACAGATGCGCGAGGCGAGGAACATCATCCAGGCCGAGGTCGAGCGCCTGCGCCTCGCCCGCGACGAGACCATGGACGCCTTCAATGACCGCCTGCTGCGCGCCGCCGTGATCCTGATCCTGATCCTGACGACGGTGGTCTGCATGGCGGTGCACGCCTGGCGCTCGCTGTCGGCGGCCGCGCGCCGCAACAGCGAGCTGGCCAAGCGCCTGGCGATGGAAGCCTCCCACGACGTGTTGACCGGCCTGCCGAACCGGCGCTTCTTCGACAAGTGGGCGCGCCGCCTGGTCGCGAAAGCCCAGCGCAGCGGCAAGCCTTTCACCCTGCTCGCGGTGGACCTGGACCGCTTCAAGGAAGTCAACGACAGCCACGGCCACGGCGTCGGCGACGAGGTGCTGAAGGCGGTCGCGGTGCGCTTCCAGGAACTGCTGCGCGGCGGCGAATTCCTGGCGCGCATGGGCGGCGACGAATTCGTGATCCTGATGGAGGGCGAGTTCTCGCGCCAGGAGCTGGCCCGCATCGGCCAGCGCCTGATCGAATCGGTGGCGCCCTCCCTGCATCCGCAGCTCGCCGACGGCGCGGTCGGCGCCAGCATCGGCGCCGCTTCCTTTCCCCTGAACGGGATCGACCTCGAGGGCCTGATGCAAGCCGCCGACGATGCGCTCTACGCCTCCAAGCACGGCGGTCGCGGCATCCTGTCCTTCGCGCGTCCCGGCGTGGGCGCGGCCCATCACGGTCATGCTGCCCCCACCGCGGGGGCTGTCGGCGAGGACGAGGCGGCGCTACAGTAGCTCCTTGACGCGCTACGCGCATTGCGCCTCTTCCCAAAGAGAGAGGGCGCCGCCGCGCCGGCGCGCCTATCATCCGCATTTTCCGCCGGCCGCTTCGGCGCGGCCCTGTCGTTCCCTCGCGGAACCCACCCCTACGAGAAAGGAGGAAATCATGACCCATCTGTGGTGCGTCCTGCCGGGCGCACGCCTTTTCGGCACACGTTCCCTCTCCTGCCCCTTCATCGCGCCGCGATAACAGGCCAGGAGCACATTTACCCCATCATTGAGCCGGCTTCTGGCTCGCCGTTGTCGTTGGCGCTTTCGCTGACGGGACCTGTTACGTCCCAACACATGAAAGCCGACCATGACTACCCTGATTTCCGCACAATCCCTTCGTCTCGATACCAACCACGGCCTGCTGTTCCAGGACCTGTCCCTCACCCTGCGCGCGGGCGAGCGCATCGGCCTGCTCGGCCATAACGGCTGCGGCAAGAGCACCCTGCTGTCCCTGCTGGCGGGCAGCCTGGAACCCGGCGGCGGCGCCCTGCACCGCGCCCACGCCTGCCGCCTGCAGCACGTCGAACAGCACCTCCCTGCCGGCCTGGCATCGCTCGCCGTGCGCGAGGTGCTCGCCGAGGCGGCACCAAGCAGCCCCTGGCGCGTCGACAGCCTGCTGGAGCGTCTTGGCCTGTCCGCGCAGGCGAGCCAGCCCGTGTCCACGCTGTCCGGCGGCCAGCACACCCGCCTGCTGCTGGGCCGCGCCCTGCTGCAGGAACCGAACGTGCTGCTGCTGGACGAACCGAGCAACCACCTGGATCTCCCTGCCCTCTTGTGGCTGGAAGACTTCCTGCGCGGCTGGCAGGGCGCCTTCGTGCTGGTCTCGCACGACCGTCGCCTGCTCGACAATGCCACCAGCAAAAGCTGGATCCTGCGCGACCAGCGCCTCTACGACTTCGACCTGCCCTGCAGCGCCGCGCGCGCCGCCCTGTTCGAGCAGGACCGTGCGGCCAGCGCCCGCCACGCCGCCGAGCAGAAGGAGATCGATCGCCTGGCCGCCAGCAGCCACCGCCTCGCCGTCTGGGGCAAGACCTATGACAACGAGGACCTCGCGCGCAAGGCCAAGACCATGCAGAAGCGCGTCGAGCGCCTGAAGGAAGAACAGTCCTTCGTGACCCAGGGCCCGCCCTGGCGCCTCGCCCTGCGCGGCCGGACCATGGCCGCCGACGCTCTGCTGGCGCTCGAGGACGTGACGGTGCGCGCCGCTCCCGGCCTGCCGCCCCTGTTCGACGCTCCGCATGCGGTGCTGCGGGCCGGCGAACGCGTCGCCCTGCTGGGCGCGAACGGCGCGGGCAAGTCCTCCCTGCTGCGCCAGTGCTGGGCCGTCCACCGCGAGGAGACTGAAGTGCCGGGCCTGAAGCTGCACGGCGCGGCCGGCATCGGCTACTACGACCAGGGCCTGCGCCAGCTGGACGGCCAGGCGACACTGGCCGATGCCCTGGCGCCCTTCGCCCGCAGTGAAGCGAGAAGCGATGCGGCGCTGCGCCAGGCCCTGATCTCGGCCGGCTTCCCGTATGCCCGCCACGGCCAGCGGGTCGACACCCTGAGCGGCGGCGAACGCGCGCGCCTGCTGTTCCTCGCGCTGTCCCTGGCCAGCCACCACCTGCTGCTGCTCGATGAACCGACCAACCACCTCGACCTCGACGGCAAGGAGGAACTGGCCGAGGCCCTGCTGGGGTTCGAGGGCGGCTGTCTGCTGGTCTCGCACGACCGCGAGCTGGTGGAACGGGCCTGCAACCGTTTCTGGGTGGTGCATGAGGGACGGCTGGAGCAGTGGCAGGATGCGGCGGACGCTTTTGCGCGCCTGGGCGTACGGGAGGCGGCGGGCCGGCCGCAGGCACGTCCGCCCGTCGCGCCCGCGGCGGCGGCCAGCGACCAGGAAGCGCTGCTCGCCACGCTGTGCGAACTGGAGCAGCGTCTCGAGGAAGACCTGGCGCGCAAGCCCCGCCACCAGAAGCCGGCCATGCAGCAGCAATGGCGCGCGCAGATCGCCGCGCTGTCGCAGGAGCTTGGCCTGGCGTGATGCGCTGGCCCCCTCGCGGGGGCTGTTTCGCGGCGGCCGGCGGCGCTACAGTGGCCGCCGGACTGCCACCACCGGGGACAGGTATGAAACGCTCGTTGACTTTTATCGCCACGTTCTGCACCGCCCTGCTCGCGGCGCAGCCGGCATCGGCCCAGGATTTCTTCAAGGACCTCGCCAGGGACGCCGTCGGCAGTGCCGTGCAGGCGGTGACCAGGCAGGCTGCGGCGACGAAGCCAGCGCCGTCCGCGCCCTACGTGCGCGCCGGCGCCCAGCCGCCGCGCATGCGCCTGGAAGACGGCACCATCCTGTACGCGGACTATATCGTCGACTACTGGAGCCGGCCGGACGTCGTCACCCGCGGCAGCACGCCGGATCTGGACGCGCCCGGGTACATCCGTGCCCGGCCTCCCCAGTTCGGTCGCAGCAAAAAGCATGCGGACTACGTCGTCCTGCAACGCAAGCTCGAAACGGTCATGGCGCGCGTGCTGCAGCATCCGGCGCTGGCGAACATCCGCGGTTCCAGCCTGGTCTGGACTGCCGATTTCGGGCACGACGCCGGCGGGCGCAGCGCCCTGCCGGCCAGCGTGTCGCTGATCGCCTACCCGATCAGCCTCGACGACCCGCAGACGAAACGCCATCCCGACGGCAGCTTCCATACGCCGGGCGAAGGCCCGGTCCTGAGAATCACCGTCAACAACCCGGAGGAGATCGGCACGCGCCAGCCATCCGGGCTTTGGCAGGGTATGACGGTCCTGCGCCATGGCTATATGTTCGTGGTCCCGAATACCGACAGGCCGCTGCTCATCGAGGCCGACGGCATGAAGGCCGTGAATCCCGGCCTGCTCGACGACACGCGGCCGCGCTCGGATATCCAGTTCATGACGGTTTACGTCGGCGCCTCCGGGCCCACCATGAGCAACTTGACGCACAAGCGGGTCGATCCGGTCGGCCCGGCCGGGCGTCTGATCGGCGTGCTGTGGAATCTCGACTGGCGCGTCATTCTGCAGGAAGCCGAAGCGGCGAGCTGAGCAGTTTCACCGCGGTGCGCGCGATGCGTTTTGCGTCACGTTTTCGCTCCCCTTGCGGCGCCCTCCCTGCGGCGCCGCTTTTTTTTGTCCATACAGCTCATCCTGGCACTACACTGTCGTGACCAAATACCTATAACGACGGAGACATACGCATGAGCAATTTCATCACCTTGTTGCCCACCCTCCTGATCGGCGCGCTGGCGCTGATCATGTTCGGCCTGGGCCTGTCCCTCACGGTCGGCGACTTCCGGCGCCTGCTCGGCCACCCGAAGGCCGTCGTCCTCGCCCTCGTGCTGCAGGCCATGGTGCTGCCGGCGATCTGCTACGGCCTGATTGTCATGCTGGGGGTGGCGCCGGTCTATGCGGTCGGCCTGATGCTGCTGGCGGCTTCGCCGGGCGGCGTCTCGGCCAACCTCTTCAGTCACCTGTTCGGCGGCAACGTGGCGATGAACATCTCGCTCACCGCGATCAACACGGTGCTGTCCATCATCAGCCTGCCCCTGATCGCCAACTTCGCCATCGACACCTTCGCGAAAAGCGGCCAGGTGGTGCCGATGCAGACCGCCAAGGTGGTCGAGGTGATCCTCATCGTGCTCATCCCCGTCGCGATCGGCATGTTCGTCAAGAACCGCGCGCCCGGCTTTGCCGCGCGCATGGACAAGCCGATGAAGCGCTTCTCGATGGCGGTGCTGGCGGCGCTGGCCATCGTCGCCATCGCCAAGGAGTGGACCGCGATCACGACCTCCTTCGCCTCGATCGGCCTGGCCGTCATCCTGTTCAACGTCGCCAGCCTGGGCCTCGGCTACTACGTGCCGCGCATGCTGGGCCTGGACCGCTCGAACGCCATCGCCATCGGCTACGAGATCGGCATCCACAATTCCACGCTGGCGATCTTTGTCGCGGTGTCGGTGCTGGGCGACTTCCAGCTGATGCTGCCGGCGGCGATCTACTCGGTCAGCATGTACGTGTTCGCGACCGCCTTCGGATTCCTGGTGCTGGGGCGGAATAAGGCGGCGGCGGGTACACCGGCGCCGGCCGCCTGAGCTGGTTCAATCCATCCGGCCTGCCGGGAAGGCGACAGGTGCGCGTTCCATCACGCGTAGGCCGTGGCGGATGGCGATGCTTGCGAAGACGAGGCTTACCAGCGCGGCGACCGGTAGCACCGGCGAGCCGAACACCGGACTGGCGGAGAAGCCCAGGATCACGCTCACGCCCATCGATGCGAGCAGCAGGACGATCGGCAGCATTGCCGAGGCCGAGCCGCGCTTCGCGTAGTCGCGCAGCGGCGCCGCCACCATCGGCAGCATCAGACAGCAGACGCAGGCAAGGCTCACCAGACTGTCGCGCGTTGTGCCGGCAAGTACGCCGACGAGCAAGGCGGCGGCTGTGGCAAGTGCCCAGCCCGTGAATCCATGGCGTAGCAGAGCCAGCGCGAAATGCCGGTTGAAGTCGGGCGCCGTGGACGGCATGGCCGGCGCCAGCCGCACCAGAGCCTGCTCGCCGGCGCGTAGCGCTACCAGTTGGGACATGCGCAGGCTGATGGCAAAGGGCACCGCCAGCAGGCTGCACGCGAACAGCCAGCCGATCCCGAGGACGACCTCGGCGCCGACGCGCCAGCCGATGAAGGTCCCGAGCGCGAACACCACTGCGGACAGCACCCCTAGGCCCATCGCCAGATCGTCCACGTGATGGGTGTTGCCCAGGGCGTGCAGCAGCAGGCTGCGCGAATCGCGGCGGGCATTGTCCCGGCGCAGCATGGCCGCATACCAGCGCCGGCTTCTCGGGCCAAGGGCTTTGTCGACCCGCATGCCCGGGTTGACGGCCAGGTCCGCCATCCTTGCGCGCCGGGCGACCATGCGCCAGTGGCGCTCGCCCGCCTCCGGGAACACCAGTCGGGCGACGAGCACGGCCAGGCCGAGGGACAGCAGCAGGACCAGGGCCTGGACACCAGGCTCGGACAGCGCGGCGCTCACGTCGGGCGGCAGCGAATCGCCATAGATCGCTATACCGAACGCGGCCAGCAGGACCGGCGTGCCGGCCTGGTGTCCCGCTGCGGACAACGCGCTTCCCAAGGTCAGGCCGACGCACCAGAACAGCATCAGCTCGTATCCGCCGTCGGCATACGACGGCAGGACGACGCCCACGACTCCGGCGAACCAGATAAGGCAGAACATCTCGACCAGGCGCCCGCGCGCACGCGGCACCAGCTTCGCATGATCCGGCGCGGCGAGTTGCACCGCTCCCGGCACGAAGCGGTAGGCCCACGTCGCCAGCAGGGCGAGCCACACCACGATCCATGCCCAGATCAGGGCCTTTGCCGCGCCGTGGGTCGCCCACTGCGCCACCAGGGCAACCAGCACCAGGACGGGGAGGCCGAAGCGGACGATCACCGAGCCGAAGGGATTGCCATGGGATATGGCGGCGCGCCACAACAGGCGGTAGTCCCGCAGGCGGCTGTTCATTGCGTCACCTCGATGAACAGGTCTTCCAGGCTGACCGGCTCCGCGCGGCGGCCGTTCACGGTGTTGCGCGCCCCTTCCAGCAGCTCGTCCAATGGTCCCTGCAGGGCAAGCCGCCCCTCCTTCAGGAAGGCCACGTCGAGCGCCACCCGTTCGAGGTCGGTCAGGATGTGGGTCGAGAACACCACCGTGGTGCCGCGCTCGATCACGCCGTCCACCAGCTCGGCGAGAAAAGCGCGGCGGCCGGCCGGATCCAGGGCGGACACAGGCTCGTCCAGCACCAGCAGTTCCGGATTGTGGGCCAGCGCGCGGATGATCGACAGGCGCTGCTGCTCGCCGCCGGACAGGCGCCCGATTGGCTTGTTCAGCAGCAGCGCATCGAAGCCCCAGCGCTCGAGCAGCGCGTCGACCTTGACCTGGTTCCAGCGCGGGTACATGGCCTTGAAGTAGTCGAGCAGCTGCAGCGGCGTCATCCATTCGAACAGGTTCGACTTCTGCGGCACGTAGCCGATGCGGGCGCGGGTGGTGTCCGACAGCGCGGCCACGTCCTCGCCGAACAGGCGCACGCTGCCGGCGTCCACTTCGCGCAGGCCGAGCAGGCATTCCATGAGCGTCGACTTGCCGGCGCCATTGCGGCCCAGCAGGCCGATGACCTGGCCCTGGCGGACCTCCCAGTCGAGGCTGGACAGGACGATGGCGCTGCCAAAGTATTTGGCGACGTCGCGCATCTGGATGATGGGTGCAGTCACGGTGCTTCCTTCAGGATGTGAGTGAAAAGTGCGAGGACGGTTGCATGGTCCAGTTCGAGCTCGCGCGCCTCGCGGGCCGCGCGCGCCAATGTGGGGCGCAGCAGTTCGGCGCGCTCGGCGAGGCTTTGCGTGGTGCGCGGCCGCTCGGCCACCACCATGCCCAGGCCGCGGCGGCGGGCGAGCACGCCTTCCGTCTCCAGCAGGCTGTAGGCCTTGGAGACAGTCATCGGATTGACGGCAAGCATCGAAGCGACCTCGCGTACCGAGGGCAGCTCGTCGCCGGCCGCGAGCTGGCCGCCGGCGACGAAGCGCTTCACCTGGTCGACCAGCTGGCGATAGATCGGGTCGGGTGAGCCGGTCACGATGGAAAACAGCTGGGCGGTGTGGGTTGGCATTGCCTGGTCTGGTGTATATGCGTGTATTAATTGAGTAATACAGTATACGGAGCGGACGCTGTCGTCAATGCTTTCGCGCAATTCCATGCGACATGCTTGAGCAGCACTTATGGCAGAGCAGCAAGTTTAGTTTTGTGACATCATGCGGCTGCACGCAGGCTCCGCCTGCGCCCTCCCCCACATCCATGACACAGCAACACAGTCCGCCCAGCCCCGACGCCCCGCCCATCGATATCGCGACTGCACCGCATGCAAGCTCCGAGCTGCGCTTCCGCGAACTGTTCGAACAGGCGCCGGTCAGCATCCAGATCCTGAGCCCGGACGGCTACACGCTGCGTGTCAACCGGGCCTGGCAGGCGCTGTGGCACATCCACGAGGGCGGCGAGCTGTACCGGCTGGTATTGAGCCGCGACTACAACGTGCTGAACGACCCCCAACTGGTCGAGCATGGCATCAATGACTACCTGCGGCGCGCCATGGCCGGCGAGTCGGTGCAGATCCCCGCCATCCGCTACGATGTGGCCGCCCTCGGCGTTTCCCAACGGGCGCGCTGGGTCACCGCGCGGGCCCATCCGATCAAGGATGCCGGGGGCCGCATCGTCGAAGTCATGCTGATGCACGAGGACATCAGCGAGCGGGTCGAGGCGGAAGCCGCCCTGCGCGCGCGCGAAGAACGCTTCCGCTCCCTCGTGATGGCGACGACGCAGGTGATCTGGACCAGCGCGCCCGACGGCCGCGTGTGCGAGCCCTCGCCCTCCTGGCAGGCCTTCACCGGCCAGGATGCCGGCGCCTTCTGCGATTACGGCTGGCTCGACGCCGTGCATCCGGAGGATCGCGAACGCACCCGCGCCATCTACCTGCAGGCCGTTGCCGACCGCAGGGTGTACGAAACCGAGTACCGCCTGCGCCGTGCCGACGGCGAGTACCGCTGGACGGCGGTCAAGGGGATTCCCATCCTCGACGCCGCAGGCGAAGTGCGCGAGTGGATCGGCGCCAACCGCGACATCCACGACATCGTCATGGCCCAGGCCGAACTGGCGGAACGCCTCGATCGCGAACAGCGCCAGGCGGCCCTGCTGACCAAGGTGGCGAGCGCCGCGCGCACGCTGCATACCCTGCTCTCGGCCGCCGAGATCCGGGATGCGCTCGAGCGCGAGGTGCGCGCGATCATCGGCGTGGAGCACGTCCGGGTATCGCTCGGCGCGGAAGCGCCGCCGCCCGCGGGCGTTTCTCCGGATGCGGAATGGCTGTCGGTCCCCCTGGTCAGCCGCAAGGGGCGCCAGATCGGCGTGCTGGAAGCCTGGGACAAGCCGGGCGGCTTCCTCGAGGAGGACGAAGCCATCCTGGTGCAGTTGGGAGCGATCGCCACCAACGGTTTCGAAAACGCCCGGCTCTACGACTCGCTGCGCGAGCAGGACCGGCGCAAGGACGAGTTCCTCGCCATGCTGGCGCATGAGCTGCGCAATCCGCTGGCGCCGATTTCCGCCGCCGCCGACGTGCTCAGGATCTCGACGAACACCGAGCATGTCCGCCGGTCGAGCGAGGTGATCGGCCGCCAGGTGAAGCACATGACCTCCCTCGTCAACGACCTGCTGGACGTCTCGCGGGTGACGCGCGGCCTGATCAAGCTCGAGCGCGGCATCGTCGCGGTGCAGGCGCTGGTGGACAGCGCCGTCGAACAGGCGCGGCCCCTGCTCGCGGAGCGCGAGCACCTGTTCTCGGTCGAGATGTTCATCCAGGACGCCAGGGTGGACGGCGATGCCACGCGCCTGGTCCAGGTCCTGACGAACCTGCTCAACAATGCCGCCAAGTACACGCCCCGTGGCGGCGTCATCATCCTGCGCGTCACGCGCGACGGCGGGCGGGTGCAGTTCTGCATCGTCGACAGCGGCATCGGCATCGACGCCGCCCTGCTGCCCCATGTGTTCGACCTGTTCACCCAGGCCGAGCGCACGCCCGACCGTTCCCAGGGCGGCCTGGGTATCGGGCTGGCGCTGGTGCGCACTCTGGTGGCGCTGCATGGGGGCGAGGTCAAGGCGCACAGCGAGGGGGCTGGCTCCGGCTGCACCTTCACCGTCTCGCTGCCCCTGATTTCGTAGGGTGGGCGGATTCCGCCCACGCGTTCAACTCCCGGATGCACTGTGGCGACACGTTCTTTCCTTGAACGCGTGGGCAAGGAACTTGCCCACCCTACAAAAGCAAAGAGCCGGGCAAGCCCGGCTCTTTCCATTCGACCGAAAGCCGAAATTACAGATGCGGCGTGATCAGCGGCATCAGGTCGTCGAAGGTACGGCCCGAGCCGTTCTCGCCGATCGCATGCATCTTCCACTCGCCGTTGTGGCGGTACAGCTTGGCCATGATCTGAGCCGTGTGCGAGCCCTGCACCGACAGGTTGAAGCGCGCCACTTCCTGGTTGTTGCCCGCATTGATCAGGCGGCAGTAGGCGTTTTCCACGGTCGAGAAGTTCTGGCCGGTGAAGCTGTTCACGGTGAACACCAGCGACTTCACGTTGGCGGGAACGCGCGACAGCTCGACCGAGATCTGCTCGTCGTCGCCGTCGCCCGCGCCGGTGCGGTTGTCGCCGGTGTGGGTGATGCTGCCGTCCTTGCTCTTGAGCTGGCGGAACCACACCACGTCGACCGGACGGTTCGATTCGTCGAACATCACGACCGAAGCGTCGAGGTCGACCGGCTGGCCGGCGCCGCCGCCGAAGCCGAAGAAGCCCTTCGACTTGGCCACGTCCCAGCCCAGGCCCATGGTCACTTTCGACAGGCCGCCGCCGGCTTCCTTGTCGAGCGAGATCTTCTGGCCCTTCTGCAGATTAACTGACATAAAATTTCTCCTTTTTAGCGCGCCGGGGCCTGCATCCAGGCCTTGAATGCCATCCGGTTGCGCGAACATACGTAGACTTTGCCTTTGCCCGAGAAGCGGAGCACCATGCCCTCGCCGCTGGTCTGGCTGTTGATCAGGTTGCCCAGGAAGCCGCTGTTCTGGCCGGTCGTGACCGAGATCTCGTAGCGCAGCTGGCTGTCCCAGCACACCACGTGCGAGTTGTCGATGATCGCGTCCTTGCCCGGCTCGACGTCCAGCATCGACATCGAACCGAAGCCCGACACCACCACCTGGCCGCTGCCCGTCGTCTCGGTGACGAAGAAGCCGCCGCTCTGGGCGAACAGCGCATTGCCCAGGCTCTGGGTGCGGACCTTCAGGTCCACGCCCGAGGTCGCGGCCACGAAAGCGCCGTCGCTGATGATGTACTGGTTCGGGCCGCAGTCGATGGTCTGCATCGCACCCGGCAGGGTCGGCGACAGCAGGCAGTCGCCGTCGCCGCGGGTCGCCTCGATGTGCTGCTGGAAGAACGACTCGCCGTTGGCGAAGGTGCGCATCAGCGCGCTGCCGAGGCCCCCCTTCATCTTGCCCTTCAGGTCGAGCGTCGATTCCATCATCACCATCGCATCCGATTCGCAATAGATGGTTTCGCCGCGCCGCATCGAGACATGCAGGAAGGGATCGACGTCCCCGGTCACGGTAAATACTGGCATTGGGCTTCCTTTCTGGTGCGGCCCGCACCCTGTGTGCGGGACCGCGGGCTATTGTTTAAACGTTGACGCCGTAGTTGCGGGCCAGGGGGCCGAGGCCGCCGTTGAAGCCCTGGCCGATGGCGCGGAATTTCCAGTCGGCGCCGTTACGATACACCTCGCCGAAGATCATTGCCGCTTCGGTGGAGCTGTCTTCCGACAGGTCGTAGCGCGCGATCTCGCTGCTGTTGGCGGCGTTGACGCAGCGGATGAAGGCCTTGCCCACCATGCCGAAGTTCTGGCGGCGCGCTTCCGCGTCGTGGATGGTCACGGCCAGCACGACCTTGTCGACGTCCGCCGGGACCTTCGACAGGTCGATCGAGACGGTTTCGTCGTCGCCTTCGCCGGCGCCGGTGGTGTTGTCGCCCGAGTGGACCACCGAGCCGTCGCTGGACTTCAGGTTGTTATAGAAGATGAAGTCGCTATCCGAACGCACCTTGCCCGACGAATTCAGCAGGAACACCGCGCCGTCGAGGTCGAACGCCGCGCCGTCGGTGGCGCGGGTATCCCAACCCAGGCCGACCTTCAGGTTGACGAGGCCCGGAGCTTCCTTCGACAGATTGACGTTGCCGCCTTTTTGCAGACTGATTGCCATGATTGTGACTCTCCTAAAGTAGGTACTGCTTGAACACCGGGGTAATACGCATGCGGAGCTGGTGTTCTGCCGCTCCACGTGCGGTTCTTGCAGGCGGGTTGCCACCCGCCATCAACCGATTACGCTTCGACTGCCGCGTGCTTCTTCTTGTGCTGGATCGAGCTCCACAGCGAGGCCAGGATGAAGGCCACGCCGACGCCGCCGGTGATCAGCTCGGGCACGTGCATGTGCATACTCAGCAGCATGATCACGGCCAGGATGCCGATCGCATAGTGCGCGCCGTGCTCCAGGTAGACGAACTCGTCGAGCGTGCCCTGGCGCACCAGGTAGACCGTCATCGAACGCACGAACATCGCGCCGATCGCCAGGCCCAGCATGATGATCACGACGTCGGTGGTGATCGCAAAGGCGCCGATCACGCCGTCGAAGCTGAACGACGCATCCAGCACTTCCAGGTACAGGAAGCCGCCGATACCGCCCTTCTTGACCATGTCGCCGACGCCGCTGTTCTCGTCCGACTCGCTCTTTTCGAGCAGGCTGGAGATCATGTCGACGCCGATGTAGACCAGGATGCCCCACAGGCCGGCGACCAGCACGATCATCCGCTGCGCGTCCGGCACATAGCTGGTCGCGAACATCAGCGCGCCCAGCGACACCAGCACCGAGATCGAGGACACCTTGCCCAGCGAGCCGAGCTTCTTCTCGACGTTGCCCAGCCAGTGCACTTCCTTCTCGTCATCCAGCAGGAAGTTCAGGAAGACCAGCAGCAGGAACATGCCGCCGAAGGCCGCCACTTCCGCGTGGTGGTTGGTCAGGTGCGAAGAGAATTCCTTCGGATTGGAGAGCGCCAGGTTCCACACCTCCATCATGCCGAGGTCGGCCGCGACGGCGACGATCACCAGCGGAAATACCAGGCGCATGCCGAACACGGCGATGATCATGCCCAGGCCCAGGAACAACTTGAGCCAGAACTCGTTCCAGCCTTTCAATACCGAGGCGTTGACCACCGCGTTGTCGAAAGACAGTGAAACTTCCATCACCGACAGGATGGCCGTGACGCCAAGCGCCGTCACCATGCCGGCGACGCCGCCATGGTCGTATCCCCACCAGCCTGCAAGTGCCATGCAGACGGCGGTCACGATGAATGACCACGTAAAGTGCTTCATGTTTCGTTTTCCCCTTGTTGAGTTTCTTTGACGTTAAGCGATTCGAATCGTTGTTGTTGAAACGACAGACGCAGTGTAGAGTCTCGGCTAATATTGAAAAAGCGAAGATATTCGAAGAGTTACTTCATAAAAACAGAAGAAATGAACCACAGCCCTCCAAATTTCCGCCACCTTTACTATTTCTGGGTCGTCGCCAAGGAAGGCAGCATCACCCGCGCCGCCGAACGCCTGCACCTGGCGATCCAGACCGTCAGCACCCAGCTTGCCCAGCTCGAGCAGGCCATGGGCAAGGTCCTGTTCACGCAGCAGGGCCGGCGCCTGACTTTAACCGAGGCCGGGCGCCTTGCCTTGTCCTATGCCGACCAGATCTTCCTTTTGGGAGAGCAGATGCAGGAAGCGCTGGCGGAAGCCGACAGCGCCCGCACCCGCCTGACGGTCGGGATTTCCGATTCCCTGCCCAAGCTTACCGCTTATCGCCTGCTGGAGATCGCCACGCAGCTGCCGCGCCCGGTGCGCCTGGTCTGCTATGAGGGCGAGTTCGACGAGCTGCTGGCCGACCTGGCCCTGCACAAACTGGACGTGGTGCTGACCGACCGTGCGGTGCGCTCAGGCACCACCCTGCGCGTGTTCAGCCACCTGCTCGCCGACAGCGAGACCATCGTGGTCGGCGCGCCTCCGCTGGTGAAGGACTGGGGCGCGGACTTCCCGCGCTCGCTGAATGGCGCGCCCTTCCTGCTGCCGACGCGCAATAATGCCTTGCGCGGCAAGATCGACGAATGGTTCGAGCTGCAGGGCGTGCGTCCCGACGTGGTCGGCGAGTTCGAGGACAACGCCCTGCTCAACACCTTCGGCCGGCGCGGACTGGGCCTGTTCTTCGCGCCGTCCGCCCTGGTCCACGACCTCGAGGAGCAGTTCGGCGCCCTGCTGGTAGGGCGCGTGCCGCAGGTGCGCGAGCATTTCTACGCGGTGTCGAACGAACGCAAGATCAAGCATCCGGCCGTCGAGGCCATCCTCTCGGCCGTCCACCAGGGTGTCCTCGGAACCTAGGTGGCGGCCGGGCTGTACAATGGATGCCGGCTTTGCCTCTTGTTAACTCAACCCTTTATATGGAAAACTTTTTATTTGTCGTTCTCGCCCTCTTCCTGGTGGCGCTGAACGGCTTCTACGTTGCCGCTGAATTCAGTATCGTCACCCTCCGCAAGACCCGCGTGCGCGCCATCGCCAAGACGGCCGGGGTGCGCGGCCGCATCCTGGGCAAGGTCCACGACCAGCTCGACGCCTACCTCTCCGCCTGCCAGCTCGGCATCACCCTCGCCTCCCTCGGCCTGGGCTGGGTCGGCGAACCGGCTTTCGCCAGCCTGCTCGAACCTGTGTTCGCCCTGCTCGGCGTGACCTCGCCCGAGCTGATCCACGGCGTCTCCTTCGTGGTCGCCTTCTCGGTCATCTCCTTCCTGCACATCGTGGTCGGCGAGCTGGCGCCGAAGTCGCTGGCGATCCGCATCCCCGAGGTGGTGGCGCTGTGGACCGCGATCCCGCTCTACGCCTTCTACTGGGCGATGTACCCCGCGATCTGGTTGCTCAACGCCAGCGCCAACATGGTGCTGCGCATCGCCGGCCTGGCCGGCAGCGGCAGCCATGAAACCCATTACTCGACCGAAGAGCTGAAGCTGATCCTGCGCACCAGCACGCCGGGCGACAAGTTTTCGAACGCCGAGCGCAACATCCTCGCCCAGTCGCTCGACTTCAGCCAGCTGGCCGTGTCCGACCTGATGCGCCCGATCAACGAGGTGAGCGCCCTCTACGCCAGCCGCACGCTGGAAGAGAATATGGAAACCGTGCGCCGCAACCGCTTCTCGCGCTACCCCTACTTCGACGAGGAAGGCGAAGAGGTGCTGGGCGTGATCCACCTGAAGGACCTGTTCTTCGCCCAGCAGGCCGGCCGCACCATCACCGATCTCACCCAGCACCTGCGCCCGGTGGAAACGATCTCGGCGCGCACCCCGGCCCAGGACATCTTCCGGCGCTTCCGCAGCGGCGCCCCGCACTTCGCCCTCATCGGCGAAAAGGGCAAGCGCCCGGTCGGCTTCATCACGCTCGACAACCTGCTGGGCGCGATGGTCGGCGAGATCCGCGACGAGTTCCGCTTGAACGAGAACGACTGGCTGGCCCAGGCCGACGGCACGTATATCGGCAAGGCCAGCCTGCCGATCTTCTCGCTCGAACGCCTGCTCGGCATCGACATCGACAACGAAGAGATGGGCCTGGACGACGTCGAATCGGTCGGCGGCCTCCTGATGGCGAAGCTGGGCGACATCCCCAAGCAGGGCCAGCGCATCGGCTTCCCGCAGTTCGACATCGTGGTCAAGAAGATGAACGGGCCGCGCATCCTGCTGGTGAAGGTCTATCCGCGCGGCGAGCGCGAGGAAACGGACGAGGACCACGACTAAAAAGTTATTGCGCTTGCAATATTTGTAGCGCATACTCGCCGCAGGCGGGATGGCCCGTGCTTGCACTTTCGACCACCTACCAGGGAGCAGATGAACGTGCAAGTCCGGAACAGCGTACACGTCAGCGGCACGGGCGGCGCCACCATGGTGTTCTCCCACGGCTTCGGCTGCGACCAGACCATGTGGCGCTTCATGGCGCCCGCCTACCAGGACCGCTTTCGCGTCATCACCTACGACCTGACCGGCAGCGGCCGCTCCGACCTCTCCGCCTACGACCGCACGCGCTACGCCACCCTGCACGGCTACGCCGACGACCTGCTGGAAATCGTCGACGCCTTTGCCACCGGCCCCGTGATCCTGGTCGGCCACTCGGTGAGCAGCATGATCGGCATGCTGGCCACCATCAAGGACCCGCGCCGCTTCGTGGCCCAGGTCATGGTGGCGCCTTCGGCCTGCTACATCAATGACAGGACCGACCCCGTCCACCCCTACACCGGCGGCTTCGAGCGCGAGGACATCGACGAGCTGCTCGAGACCATGGACGCCAACTACCTCGGCTGGTCGAGCAGCCTGGCGCCGGCCATCATGGGCGCCCCCGAGCGCCCCAGCCTGCGCGAAGAGCTGACCGAAAGCTTCTGCCGCAACGACCCCGACATCGCCAAGCATTTCGCGCGCGTGACCTTCCTGTCCGACCACCGCCCCGACGTGCCGCGGTCCGTCACGCCGGCCCTGATCCTGCAATGCAGCGACGACCTGATCGCCCCCATGAGCGCCGGCGACTACCTGCACCGGCACCTGCCGGACAGCAGGCTGCACGTGATCGACAACATCGGCCACTGCCCGCACATGAGCGCCCCCACCGCCAGCTCGCGCGCCATCGACGCCTTCCTGGCCTCGACCCTGGACTGAACCATGGACGGCGCGTTCCCACCCGCCGATACCTTCTACGACGAGGCGCCGTGCGGCCTGCTGCTCAGCGACACCGACGGCCTGCTGCTGCGCGCCAACGCCACCGCCTGCCGCTGGCTCGGTTTCACGGGGCGCGAGCTGGCCGGCATCGTGCGCATCCAGGACCTCATGACGGTCGGCGCCCGCCTGTTCCACCACACCCACTGCCAGCCGCTGCTGCAGGTGCGCGGCTCGGTGGGCGAGCTGCAGATCGACCTGCGCCACCGCGACGGCAGCCGGCTGCCGATGCTGGTCAACATCGTGCGCCGCGAGCTTGCCGGCCAGGTGCGCGACGAATGGGCGCTGTTCATGGCTTCCGAACGCCAGTCCTACGAACGCGAGCTGCGCAATGCGCGCAAGGCGGCCGAGGAAGCGCTGGAAGCGAAACTCTGCGCCGAGCGCCGGCTGCAGGCCCTGAACGCCGAGCTGTTTGCGGCCGACCGGCGCAAGGACGAATTCCTCGCCACGCTCTCGCACGAGCTGCGCAATCCGCTGGCGCCGATGCGCAGCGCGCTCGAAGTGCTCAAGCTCAAGCGCGACGGCGCCGCGCCCGACGCACGCCTGCTGTCCGTATTCGACCGCCAGCTGCACCACCTGACCCACCTGGTCGACGACCTGATGGAAGTCTCGCGCATCACCCAGGACAAGATGGAGCTGCGGCGCGAACCGGTCGACCTGACGGCCCTGGTGCGCGCCGCCGTGTGCGATACGGCCGGCCTGATGGAGCATGCGCGCCACCGGCTGGACGTCGACCTGCCCGCGCACCCGGTGACGGTCGACGCCGACCCGACCCGGATCAACCAGGTGGTGGTCAACCTGCTCACGAATGCGGCCAAGTACACGCCGGACGGCGGGCGCATCGCGCTGGTCCTGGGCGTGGAAGACGGCGCGGCGGTGCTGGCCGTGCGCGACAACGGCATCGGCCTGCCCGCGCATGCGCTGGGGACGGTGTTCGACATGTTCTCGCAGCTGGAGCCCGCGCTGGAACGTTCGCGCGGCGGGCTTGGGATCGGGCTGTCGCTGGTGAAGGGCATCGTCGAACTGCATGGCGGGACCATCGGGGCCGCCAGCGAGGGAGAAAACAAGGGGAGCTGCTTCACGGTGCGCCTGCCGCTGGCGCACGCAGTGCAGCTTGCTGCGAAGGCTGAGAGTACGGCACCGGCGCCGGCCCGCATCCTGGTAGTCGACGACAATGCCGACGCGGCAGAGATGCTCCTGATGGCCCTCGAGCTGTTCGGCTGCGAAGTGCGCGCCGCCCACAGCGCCCATGCGGCCCTTGCCGTCGCCCGGGAATTCGCGCCGGAAGTCGCCCTGCTCGACATCGGCCTGCCGGACCTGAACGGCTACGAACTGGCGCGGCGCCTGCGGGCCACGGAACATGGCCGCAGCATGCGCCTGATCGCGGCCACCGGCTGGGGGCAGGAGAAGGACCGGCAGCTGGCCTTCGATGCCGGCTTCGACCATCATCTCACCAAACCGATCGACTTCGAGCGGCTGCGCAGCGCGCTCGGACCACCAGGACAGTAAAGCGAACAGCCATGGACTACGATTCCCGGAACCCCTTCGCCCGCATCCTGCGCGGCGAACTGCCCAGCGTGAAGGTCTACGAGGACGAACACACGCTCGCGATCATGGACATCATGCCGCAGGCCGAAGGCCATGTGCTGGTGCTGCCGAAAGAGCCGGCCGTGGAGCTGTTCACGCTGTCGGACGACGGCGCCGCCGCCTGCATCCGCACCACGAAGAAGGTGGCGGCGGCGGTCAAGACGGCGATGGCCGCGCCCGGCGTCATGGTCGCGCAGTTCAATGGCGCCGCGGCGGGCCAGACCGTGCCGCACGTGCACTTCCATATCGTTCCCCGGCACCAGGCGGCGGCGCTCAGGCCGCATGCGGCGGAGCCGGCCGACAGCGCGAAGCTGCGCGAGTACGCCGACCGCATCATCGCGGCGCTGGCCGATCCCCAGAGCTCTCAATGAGCGCCTGATACGGCAACGCCGCGGCTTACCGGGCGCTCTGGTCCTGCCGGATCACCCGGTCCGGCGTCCCGGTCCACTCCGTCATCAGCGAATACCCCACCGCCAGCAGGGTCGGCCCGATGAACATGCCGACGAAGCCGAAGGCGATCACCCCGCCCAGCACGCCAAGCAAAGTGAGCAGGAAAGGCAGGCTGCTGCCGCGGCTGATCAGCATCGGGCGCACGATGTTGTCGACGCCGCTGATCAATACCGTGCCCCAGATCACCATGAAGATCGCCCAGCCGGTCTCGTGCTGCAGGAAGAGCCAGAAGGCCGCGCCGCCCCAGATGATGGGCGGGCCGACCGGGATCAGGGACGAGATGAAGATCATCACCGACAACAGCGGTACCGCCGGCACGCCCGCGATGGTGAAGCCGATCGCCGCCACCAGGGCCTGCGCCAGCGCGGTGCCGAGCAGGCCGTACATCACGCCGCGCACGGTCTGGCTGACGGTGGTCGACACGGACTCGGCGCCCTCGCCCATCACGCGGCGCATGGTCACCGTGACGACATCCAGCAGGGTCTTGCCGTCGCGGTAGAAGAAGAAACTGACGAAGGCGGCCAGGCTGAGCTGGACCACGCCGGTGCCGAGCATCAGGCCACCGGCGACCAGGTAGCGGCGCGCCGGCTCGAGCATGCGCTGGGCGAGGGCCAGCATCTGCTCGCGGCTCGCGACCAGTTCGCGCAGGTAGGTATCGATCGATTCGCCGATCAGCGGGATCTCGCGCACCCAGGCTGGGGGCATCAGCTCGCGGTGCTCGATGGCCTGGCGCAGCTCGCTGAAGCCGCGGGCGACGTCGTCGACCAGGTTGTAGGCGACCATCGACAGCGGAATGATGATGAGCAGGGTGAGCGACAGCGTCATGGTCAGCGCCGCCAGGGTGCGGTGGCCGCGCATGGCGTCCTGCAAGCGCAGGTAGAGCGGCCAGGAAGAGATCACGACGCAGGCCGCGAACAGGATCGCGGCCAGGAAAGGCTTGAGGACGTAGAGGCAACCCAGTGTCAGCAGGACGACAATGGCGATGCGGGTGTAGTTCCTGCCTTGGCGTTGTTCCATGCCTTCCCTGTCGAGTGGTGTTTACACCATCATAACAGGAGCGATATTAACGCTAGCTTATGAAGGCAGGCTCAGGACGAGCTCGCCTTCTGGTGGCTTACAGCAGCTGGCGCAGGTCGGCCGCGAGCGGCCCCGGGCCATTGCCGTGGCGGACGAACAGGCGCAGCTTGCCCTCGCGGTCGAAGACGTAGCTGCCGGCGGTGTGGTCCACCGTGTAGTTCTTCGGGTCGTCGCCGGACGGTACCTTGGCGTAGAACACCTTGAATTCCTTGGCGGTGCGCGCGGTGGCTTCCTTGTCGCCGTACAGGCCGATGAAGGATGGGTGGAAGGCCGGCACGTAGGCGGCGAGCAGTTCCTGGGTATCGCGTTCCGGGTCGAGCGTGACGAACAGCACCTGCACGTCCTTGCTGGCCGGGCCGAGGTCCTTCATCACGGCGGCCATTTCGGCCATCGTGGTCGGGCACACGTCCGGGCATTGGGTATAGCCGAAGAACAGCACCACCAGCTTGCCCTTGAAGTCCTGCAGGGTGCGCGGCTTTCCCGTGTGGTCCGTCAGCGAGAAGCCCTTGGCGTAGTCCAGGCCGGTCACGTCGGTGTTATTGAAGGCCAGCGGCTTGTTCGCCAGCTTGTCGCAGCCGGCGGCCAGCACCGCCAGCGACATCACCAGCACGGTGAGAAGTTTTTTCATGGCTCAGAACTTGAAGTAGTGGTCCACCAACAAAGCGGCGAACAGCAGCGACAGATAGACGATCGAGTAGGTAAAGGCATTGCGCGCCGCCATGTCGCTGTAGTGGCGGTGCACGCGCCATGAGTGGCGCAGGTAGGGAATGATCAGCGCCACGGCGGCAGCCAGGTAGATCAGGCCGCTCATCCCGGTGGCGAAAGGCAGCAGGGTCGTCGCAGCCAGCGCGATGGTGTAGAGCCAGACCTGCAGGCCGGTGTATTCCATGCCGTGCGTGATCGGCAGCATCGGCAGGCCGGAACGGGCGTAGTCCTCGCGGCGGTACATGGCCAGCACCCAGAAGTGCGGCGGGGTCCACACGAAGATGATGAGCACCAGCAGCCAGGCTTCCATCGGCACCTCGTTGGCCACGGCGGCCCAGCCCAGGGCCGGCGGCATGGCGCCCGAGAGGCCGCCGATGACGATGTTCTGCGGCGTGGCCGGCTTGAGCAGCATGGTGTAGATGAAGGCGTATCCGACGAAGGTGACGAAGGTCAGCCACATGGTGAGCGGATTGACGAAGGCGTACAGGATGTACATGCCCAGGCCGCCGATGATCGCCGAAAAGGTGATCGTCTGGGCCGGGGTGAGCTCGCCCATCGCGGTGGCGCGGCGGGCGGTGCGCGCCATGCGCGCGTCGATCTCCGCTTCCACCAGGCAGTTCACCGCAAAGGCGGCCGCCGCCAGCAGCCAGATGCCGGCCGTGCCGGCCACCAGTACCTGCCAACCCGGGAACCCGTCGGTAGCGAGGAACATCCCGATGACCGCGCAGAACACGGCCAGCTGCGTGACCCGCGGTTTGGTCAGGGCCCAGTACTGGGCAACGCGGCTCGGAGGTTTGTGGAGGGCAGTCTGGGTCGTCATCGATGGGGTGCTGGCTGGCTCGAAGCGCGGCGACGCCGCGCTCTGTGTTGCCCAACTCGTCGCGCGCCTCATAGTACAGCGGACGCTGCGGGCGCCGCGGCCGACTTCGCGCGGTTCACCTCGAGTTGGTATTTCACCCGGTAGTTTAACATGGTCGCCAGCAGGACCAGCAGGGCCGCCCCTGCGTTATGCATTACGGCAATGGCTAACGGGAAGTCGAGATAGACCGTGGCAATGCCCGTCAGCAATTGCACGAACAGGACCAGCGCCAGCAATCTTGCATGCCTGGCCAGATAGGGCTGGCGCCAGGCGCGCCATACCAGCAGGCCAAGCACGGCGACGACGACGATGGCGAAGTTGCGGTGCACCCAGTGGATGGCCACCAGGGCCGAGAACGGCAGGTAGTGGCCCGCCGCGGTCTTGCCCAGCTCGCGCCACAGATGGAAGCCGTGCTCGAAGTCCATCGGCGGCACCACCTGGCCGTCGCACAGGGGGAACTCGTCGCAGGCCAGGGTGGCGTAGTTGGTGCTCACCCATCCGCCCAGCGCGATCTGGGCCGTGATGACCACGGCGGCCAGGATGGCGAGCACTCGGATGCGGCGCAGCGCTGCGTTGTCGCCCGCGGGCGCCGGCGGCTGCATCAGGTAGTCCTCGCGCCCGCCGAGCCAGGTCAGCAGGGCCAGCAGGCCCATGCCCAGCAGCAGGTGGATGGTGACGATCACCGGCTGCAGCTTGAGGGTCACGGTCCAGGCGCCGAAAGCGCCCTGGATGCACACGAAGACGAAGAGCGCGAGCGGGATGCCCGGCTTGAAGGCCTGCACCCTGGTCTTGCGCCACTGGACGATGGAGGTGAACAGCAGCGCCATGATGATGACGCCGATGCCCATGGCCAGGTAGCGGTGGATCATTTCGATCCAGGCCTTGACCACGGTGACCGGGCCGGTCGGCATCGCCGCTTCGGCCGCCGCGATCTGCTCGTGCGCCAGGAAGGGGTTGGCCATGCCGTAGCAGCCCGGCCAGTCGGGGCAACCCAGGCCGGAATCGGTCAGGCGGGTGAAGCCGCCGAAGACGATCAGGTCGAAGGTCAGGAAGACCGCGACCCAGACCAGCTTGCGGAATTTGTTGACATCCGCGGACATCCAGACCATGGACAGCGGCAGGATGGCCACAAGGATGCCCATCAGGGCCAGTTGCAACAGGGAGGAAGCTTGCATGGTTTATCCGGGGTGAAGCGATGAGGCAGTGTGCCGCGACCTGTGGTCAGCCGACCGCCGAGGCCTTGAGCAGCTTGGCGATGTCCTTGTAGACCTTGCGCGGATCGGGGTCGGCCGGGAAACGCATCATCAGGTTGCCCAGCGGGTCGATCAGGTAGATGTGGTCGGACGGCTGGCTGCCCTGCTCCGCGGGCAGCCACTTCGTCACGGTGTCCTGCGGGGCGCGCAGCATGTGCATGCCGTCGTACTGGCGGATCGTCATGGTATCGAGCGGCTTGTCGTCCGTGACGAGCCAGACCCGCTCCACCCGGTCCATGTTCTTGCCCTGCATCAGGCGCCACTGGCGCATGGCGAAAAGCTGCTTCTGGCAGGCTTCCAGGCACTCGCCGCCGCCGACCTTCAGCATGACCCACTTGCCGGCATACTGCTCCAGCTTTTCCGGACGGCCGTCGAGCGTCGTGCTGGCCATGGCCGGGATCGGGCGCTCGCGCGGGTCGATCAGGGTGCCGTAGTTGGTGCGGCCGGTAGGCTTGATGACGTAGTACGTCAGGTAGGAAAGGATCATCGGCGCCGCACATACCAGCAGCACCGCGAACAGCTTCCAGCGGCCGCGCTTGCGGGCCTGGTTGGCGTCAGCGGCTGCCGGCTTCGCTGCGTCCTGCATCGTGTTTTCTCGCATCACCTTGTTTTGCTCCACTACGGAATCCGGTTACCACAAAAAAGAGGACAGCCATCGCCGCCAGCGCATACCACTGGAAAGCGTAGCCGCGGTGCTTGTCGATGCCGCTCGACGGCGCCGGCCAGGCGCGCAACAGGGTGTCGCCCGCCTGCGCCAAGCCGGTCTGCTGCACGAAAAAGGGCTGCAGCTTCAGGCCGGTGGCTCTGGCCGCCGCCTGTGGATCGATGTTCTGGACGATGGCGCGCGGCGCCAGCGCCGCCGCTTTGCCCATTTCCATCACGTGACCTGCCGTGCCGGACACGATGCCCTCGATCCTGACCGTGCCCGATGGGGTCGTGAACGCCGGCAGTTTCCCGTATTCCGCCTCGCGCGGCAGCCAGCCGCGCATCACCAGCACATGTGTGTCCGAGCCCGCTATTTTAAACGGCATCACGAGGTAGTAGCCGGAGCGGCCCGCCATCGGCCGGTTGGCGAGGAAAAGCGGCCAGCCTTCGATGAACTCGCCGGTCACGGTGACGCGGCGGTACTCGAGCTTGGCTGAGGGGGTGATGGTGGGACCGAGCGCGACGGGCGGCGCGAGAGCGAAGGCGGTGAGCTTGTCCTGCACCGCCAGTTTCTGGGCTGCCCTGCCCTGTTGCCAGTTACCTAGCGCAATACCCAGCAGGGCAAGGAGCAGTGCGGCAATGAAGGGAATAAGACGAAATTGGAAACGGAAGCGCATTACAATGAAGCCTCAACCTTTCCCGGGCCAACCATGAAACTGCTTGTTGCCATTGCCTTCATCCTGATTCTCGCCAGCCTCGGCTCGGCCCTGTTCTTCCTGATGCGCGACAAGGGGCAGAGCAACCGCACCGTGCATGCGCTGGCGATGCGGGTGGGGCTGTCGATCACCCTCTTCCTTTGCCTGCTGGGCGCCTACAAGATGGGGTGGATTGCGCCGACCGGGATTCGCTGACATTGCAGCACCTGTTAACGTAGTAGGGTGGGCGGTCCCCCGCCCACGCGTTCAACGTACGTCCGAGCGCCACTTCACATCAGCATACCCGCCGGTTGAACGCGCGGACGGCGAAGCCGCCTTTCGTGGCCCGGTCCACCCTACGAGCTACCTCAATATTACTTACAGCCAGTACACGACAACGTACAGGCCCAGCCACACCACGTCGACGAAGTGCCAGTACCAGGCGGCGCCTTCGAAGCCGAAATGGTTCTCCGCCGTGAAATGGCCCTTCATCACACGGTACAGGATCACCGCCAGCATGATCGCGCCCATGGTCACATGGAAGCCGTGGAAGCCGGTCAGCATGAAGAAGGTTGAGCCGTAGATGCCCGAGGTCAGCTTCAGGTTCAGGTCCTGGTAAGCGTGCATGTATTCATAGACCTGGAAGCCCATGAAGATCGCGCCCAGCAGGATGGTGGCGAACAGCCAGAAAGCGGTCTTCGAGCGGTGGCCGGCGCGCAGCGCGTGGTGCGAGATGGTCAGGGTCACGCCCGACAGCAGCAGCAGCGCGGTGTTGATGGTCGGGATCGGGAAGGGCCCCATGGTCTGGAACTGGTCGACCACGCCGGCCGGGCCGGTATTGCCCCAGGTCGGCGCGAAGTCCGGCCACAGGATCTTGTGGTCGAGGTCCGACAGCCAGGGCATGGTCACGGCGCGGGCGTAGAACAGGGCGCCAAAGAAGGCGCCGAAGAACATCACCTCCGAGAAAATGAACCAGCTCATGGACCAGCGGTAGGACAGGTCGATGTTGCGGCCGTACATGCCCGATTCCGATTCGCCGATGGCGTCGCCGAACCAGAAATAGAGCACGACCAGCATCGCGACGATGCCGACCAGGCACACGGCAGGGCCCCAGGACACGCTGTTGACCCATGCGGACGCGCCGATCATGGTGACCAGCATCGAAATGCCGGCGGACATCGGCCAGCGCGAGGGGCCTGGCACGAAATAATGGGGCACGGTGTGTGGCGAACTCATCTTCATCTCCTCAACTCTTCTGAATTGTCTAGCACTCTGAATCGCGAAACCTGCTTCCCCGGCCTTGCCGGGGATGTCGTTTTTATTCTGCGGTCACGTCCTGTGACGTTCCCTGAAACTGTTTTACTGCGACACCGCGAACCTGACCGCCAGCATGATCAGGCCGATGAAGATCGCCACTCCGATCAGGCCGGCGATGATCACATGCACCGGATTCAAGTTGGCGGCGTCCTTCTCGTAGTCGCTGCGCTTGCGCACACCGAAGAAGGACCAGAACACCGCCTTCATCGATGCCAGGAAGCTGCCCTTGCGGTGGTGTGGCTTGTCCTCCAATTACTTCACCTTGCCTGAACCGCTCGAGGCGGTCTGCACCGCGCCGCCGATCTCGAAGAAGGTGTACGACAGCGTGATGTTCTTCACTTCGCGCGGCAGCTTGGGGTCGATGAAGAAGACCACCGGCATCTGGCGCGCTTCGTTGGCCTGCAGGGTCTGCTCGCGGAAGCAGAAGCATTCGACCTTCTTGAAGTGCGGCGTGACGACCTGCGGCGCGTAGCTCGGAATCGCCTGCGCCTTGACCGCCCTCCCTTGCGTGTTGACCACCTCGTAGGTGACGGTGGCCAGCTCGCCCGGATGCACCTCGATGCTGCGCTGGACCGGGCGGAAACGCCACGGCCCCTGCGAATTGCCATCGAGCTCGACGACGATCTTGCGGCTCTTGTCGACCTGGGTGTTCACCGGCGCTTCGACGAACTCGTCCTGCTGGGTCAGCACGTTGATGCCGAGCACCTCGCAGATCTGGCGGTACATCGGCACCAGTGCGTAGCCGAAGCCGAACATCATCACCGCCACCACCACCAGCTTGCCAAGGGTGGAGCGGTTCAGACGCCGAATTCGGCTGTTAACCCGGCTGCTGACCGGGCTGTTCGGCGTCGTCATGTCAGCTCAGCAGGGTGAACTTGACGAACACGCTGGCGAAGAAGAACAGCGCGATCCCGCCCAGCACCAGGGCGGTCTTCAGGTTGCTCTTTTTACGCAGGTCCTGGCTCATGATCATTTCACCAGCGGCGGGGTTTCGAAGGTGTGGAAGGGCGCCGGGCTCGGCACGGTCCACTCGAGGCCTTCCGCGCCTTCCCATGGCTTGGCTTCCGCTTTCTTGCCGCCGCGGATATTAGGCAGCACCACCGCGAACAGGAAGTAGGCCTGCGACAGGCCGAAGCCGAAGGCGCCGACCGAGACGATCATATTGAAGTCGGTGAACTGGGTCGCGTAGTCCGCGTAGCGGCGCGGCATGCCGGCCAGGCCCAGGAAGTGCATCGGGAAGAAGGTGATGTTGAACGTGATCAGCGAGAGCCAGAAGTGGATCTTGCCGCGGGTCTCGTTGTACATGTAGCCGGTCCATTTCGGCGCCCAGTAGTAGTAGCCCGCGAACAGCGCGAACAGCGAGCCCGCCACCAGCACGTAGTGGAAGTGCGCCACCACGTAATAGGTGTCGTGCACCTGGATGTCGATCGGGGTCACGGCCAGGATCAGGCCGGTGAAGCCGCCCATCGTGAACACGAAGATGAAGCCGACCGCGAACAGCATCGGGGTCTCGAACGTCATCGAGCCCTTCCACATGGTGGCGACCCAGTTGAACACCTTCACGCCGGTCGGCACGGAGATGAGCATGGTGGCGTACATGAAGAAGAGCTGCGAGGTCACCGGCATGCCGGTCGTGAACATGTGGTGGGCCCAGACGATGAAGGACAGGATCGCGATCGAGGCGGTCGCGTAGACCATCGAGGCGTAGCCGAACAAGGGTTTACGTGCGAAGGCCGGGATGATCTGCGAGACGATGCCGAAGGCCGGCAGGATCATGATGTAGACCTCGGGGTGGCCGAAGAACCAGAAGATGTGCTGGTACATCACCGGGTCGCCGCCGCCTGCCGCGTTGAAGAAGGAGGTGCCGAAGTGGCGGTCGGTCAGGGTCATGGTGATCGCGCCCGCCAGCACCGGCATCACGGCGATCAGCAGGAAGGCGGTGATCAGCCAGGTCCAGCAGAACATCGGCATCTTCATCAGGGTCATGCCCGGCGCGCGCATGTTCAGGATGGTGACGATGATGTTAATGGAACCCATGATCGACGAGGCGCCCATGATGTGCATGGCGAAGATCGCCATGTCCATGCCCGGGCCCATCTGGGTCGACAGCGGCGCATACAGCGTCCAGCCGGCGGCGGTGGCGCCGCCCGGCGAGAAGAAGGAAGCGGCCAGCAGGATCGCCGCCGGCGGCAGCAGCCAGAACGAGAAGTTGTTCATGCGGGCGAAGGCCATGTCCGAGGCGCCCACCTGCAGCGGCAGCATCCAGTTGGCGAAGCCCACGAAGGCCGGCATGATCGCGCCGAACACCATCACCAGGCCGTGCATGGTGGTCAGCTGGTTGAAGAATTCGGGGCGGAAGAACTGCAGGCCCGGCTCGAACAGCTCGGTGCGGATCATCAGCGCCAGCACGCCGCCCGAGAGCAGCATGATGAAGGAGAACCACAGGTACAGGGTGCCGATGTCCTTGTGGTTGGTGGCGAACAGCCAGCGGCGGTAGCCGTGCGGATGGTCGTGCGCGTGGTCATGGTCGTGGCCGTGCGCGTGATCGTGATCGATGGTGCTGGTAGTCATGTCGATTTCCCTGAAGCTAAATAGCTAATCACTTGCTGCGTGCGGCCAGCACTTCGGCCGGTTGCACGATGTTTTCCGCGGCCTTGTTCGACCAGGAGTTGCGGGTATAGGTGATCACCGCGGCGATCTCGGTGTCCGAGAGCTGCTTCCAGGCCGGCATCGCCGACGGGTAGGCCGGAGTGTCCTGGCCGTTGAGCAGGATGTCGACCTGGTGCGCCTTGGCGCCCAGCACGTTCGGCGAGCCGTCCAGCGGCGCGAAGGCGTTCGGCACGCCCTTGCCGTTGGCCTGGTGGCAGGCCACGCAGTTGGCGTTGTAGACCTGCTCGCCGCGGGTCTTCAGTTCATCGATGGTCCAGACCTTGTTCGGATCGTCGGCCAGGGCCGCCATTTTCTTCTTCTCGCCGGCCACCCAGGCAGTGTAGTCCTCGGCCGAGACGACGCGCACGACGATCGGCATGAAGGCGTGGTCCTTGCCGCACAGTTCGACGCAGTTGCCGCGATAGACGCCGATCTTGTCGGCCTTGAACCAGCCGTCGCGTACGAAGCCCGGGATGGCGTCCTGCTTGATGGCGAAGGCCGGGATCGTCCAGGCGTGGATCACGTCGTTGGCGGTGAAGACCATGCGGATCTTCTTGCCGACCGGGACGACCATCTCGTTGTCCACTTCCAGCAGGTAGTTTTCACCCTTCTTCTCGGTGGCGGCTTCGCCCGGCAGGCCGATCTGGCTGCGCGGGGTCGACAGGTTCGACAGGAAGGAAATGCCCTCGCCTTCGCCGTTCAGGTAGTCATAGCCCCATTTCCACTGCATGCCGGTGGCCTTGATGGTGATGTCGGCGTTCGAGGTGTCCTTCAGCGCGACGACGGTCTTGGTGGCAGGCAGGGCCATGCCGATGACGATCAGGAAGGGAACGATGGTCCAGGCGATTTCGACGGCGGTCGATTCGTGGAAGGTGGCGGGCTTGTGGCCGAGCGACTTGCGGTGCTTGAACACCGAGTAGAACATGACACCGAACACGCCGACGAAGATGACCAGGCAGACGATCATCATCCAGTTGTGCAGGTCGTAGATATCGTGGCCGACGGCGCTCACGGGGGTCTGCATGTTCAGCTGGTGTTCCTGCGGCCGGCCCGTGATTTGCGGATCGGCAGCCCATGCTGGGATGCCGGCCGTTGCTGCGAGGCCAAACAACCAGGCCCCAAGTCGCGATGCGTATGTCATGTTGTCCCCAACCACCCAAAATAAAAATATTTTTAACGGTCGGCAGCTCCATGAACGAACTGCCGCCGCTCCGAAACGTATTTCGCAGAAAGGCACGTACCAATACCGCGAAATTGCGCTGCGGAACGGTGGGTCTACCTCCACGCCGGTGGCTGCTAACGTCTGCTACCCGTCACCGGCGGCTCTGCTAATGCTGCAATTCAATTCTATTTTTTGCCAGGAAGTGCTCGCTTTTTCAGCGATTTTTCTTACTTGGCGACAAAAATAGCGATTGATTATATCCAAATCAGTAATTTTTATTCAAGGAAAATCCGTCCACCGAGGGGCAACAGGACGCTTGACCTACAGCGGTGCCGTGGGTGCAGCGCAATATAAATAGTTCAGCCAGGCTTGCGCGGCTGGAAACGCACGATGGCCTCGCCGGCCGCCGTGACGCGCGGCGCCGGGCGGAAGGCGTGTCCGTAGATGACCTCGAAGCTCAAGCCGAGCTTGCCGTCCGGACGGCGCCCCCCTTCCAGCGCATCGAGCATGCGCTGCCAAGCCGCACGCCCGATCAGGCCGCGGCGGCGCGTGGCCAGGGGATTGCCGCCGATCGCGCGCACGTCCGCCAGCAGGCTTTCCGCCGTATCGTAGGTGACCGTGATGCGCTCCATGTCCATCACCGGCGTGGAGAAGCCCGCTTCCACCAGCTGGTCGCCGAAGTCGTGCATGTCGACGAAAGGCAGTGTATGCGGGGTCTCGTCCATGGCGGCAAAGGCGGTGCGCAGCTCGATGAAGGTGTCCGGGCCGAAGTTCGAGAACATCAGGAGGCCATCCACGCGCAGCACGCGGCGCCACTCGGCGAACACGCGGTCGGGCTGGGGATGCCAGTGCAGCGCGAGGTTCGACCACAGCAGGTCGAGCGAGTTCGCCCCGAAGGGCAGCTGGCCGAAGTCTCCGCACAGGATGTCGACCCCGGCCTTGGCCGGCAGCAAACGGCTGAGCATCTGGTTCAGCGAACGGGTGCTCGGGGCCGGCGCCTTCGCCGCGGCCGCCATCGCGGGCGCCGCGTCGATGCCCAGGATCTGGGCGGCCGGATAGGTCTTCTGCAGCAGGGCCAGGTCGGCGCCCGTGCCGCAGCCGGCGTCGAGCACCTGCTTCGGTGCGATTTTCACCAGCTGCAGGCGCTCGTGCATGCGGCCCGCGATCTCGCGGCGCAGGAAGTCGGACGGCGCGATGCGGCCGGGCTGGGCGAACAGGGTGCGCACGCGATCGAGGTCGATCGGCGCGCTCATCTTGGATGGGGGTTGCGGTGAAGCCATGGTGGTGAAGCGGACAAATGAGATAATGCCGGGAGTGTACATGGTTGCGCTGGATTGAGCCGATGCCCGTGGTTTCCCCTTCGTCCCGCCTGGCCGCCCTGCCCCGGATGCTGTTGCAGGCACTGCTGCCGTCCAGCTGCGCGCTGTGCGGCGCCGTGCAGGACGGGGCGGTGTGCGGCGCCTGCTCGCTGGCCTATGCCGCGAACCACCGCCCGCGCTGTCCCTGCTGCGCCAATCCCGTCGGCGCCATCGACACCAAGCGCCGCTGCGGCGCCTGCCTGGCCGATCCGCCGGCTTTCGACGCCACGGTGGCGGCCTGCGACTATGCGGCGCCGCTGGACGGCCTGGTGCTGGGGCTGAAATTCGGCGCCCGGCTGGCGCTGGCGCCCTGGATGGCGGCGCGGCTGAACGAGGCGGCCTTGCACACCGGCGCTGCCCTGCCCGACCTGCTGTGCCCGGTGCCGCTGGGGCCACGCCGGCTGGTCGAGCGCGGCTACAACCAGGCGCTCGAGGTCGCCCGGCCCCTGGCGAAGGCGCTCGGCATCCCGCTGGCGCCGCGCCTGCTCGAGCGCGTGCTCGAGACGGCGGCCCAGTCCGGCGTGGCGCCGGGCGAACGGCGCCGCAACGTGCGCGGCGCCTTTGCCCTCGCGGACGGGCAGGCCCAGCTGGCGGGACGGCACGTCGGCGTGGTCGACGACGTCATGACCAGCGGCCACACCCTCGATGAACTGGCCGGCGTGCTCAAACGCGCCGGCGCGGCGCGTGTGACGAACTTCGTGTTTGCCCGCACCCCGCCCCACTGATAGCTGATAGGAGAAAGCTTTGTTTCACGTCGTCCTGGTCGAACCGGAAATCCCGCCGAATACCGGCAACGTCATCCGCCTGTGCGCCAACACCGGAGTGCAACTGCACCTGATCGAGCCGCTCGGCTTTCCGCTCGACGACGCCAAGATGCGCCGCGCCGGCCTGGATTACCACGACTATGCGACCATGAAGGTGCACAAGAACTGGGAAGCATTTTTGCAGGATGCAAAACCGGATCCGGCGCGCATGTTCGCCCTGACCACGCACGGCTCCGCGCCGTTTGCGAACGCGGCATTCCAGCCGGGCGACGTGTTCGTGTTCGGCGCCGAATCGCGCGGCCTCGACCCGGCCCTGCGCGAAACCTTCCCGCCGAGCCAGCGCATCCGCCTGCCGATGCGGCCGGACAACCGCAGCCTCAATCTCTCCAACACCGTCGCCGTGGTCGTCTACGAAGCCTGGCGCCAGAACGGCTACGCCGGCGGGCTCTAATCCGCCGCCTTGAACACGCCGGCGGCGAAGACCTTGTCGTAAAAGCGTTCGCCGATCAGGCGGTGCGCCTGCGCGTCCGGATGCAATTCGTCGGGCAAGGGCAGGCGCGCGTTATCCTCGGGACCATACAGTTCCCTGCCGTCCAAATAATGAATGGCGGCGTCAAGCTGCGCCCGTTCCCCCACGATCTCCTTCAATTGCTCGCGAATGACGGCCAAGGTCAGCTTGCCCTGCCGGACTTCGGCATCGCTGGCCGTCGTGCGGAAGCGCAGCTGCCCGCGGCTCAATGCCTTGCCATCGACCATCGTCGGCCCCGGCGTGGTTTCATGGATGGGACAGAAGATCGGCGACATCACGAGCAGGGGCGTGTCCGGATGGCCTTCCCGGATCGTATCGAGGAAGCCGTGCATGGCCGGCCCGAAGGCGCGCAGGCGCATCAGGTCCAGGTTGACCAGGTTGATGCCGATCTTGACGCTGATCAGGTCGGCCTCCAGGTCGCGGATCGTGCGCGCCGTGAACGGATCCAACAGGGCGCTGCCACCGAAACCGAGGTTGAGCAGGTCGACCCCGGCCTGGCCGGCCGCCACCGCCGGCCAGATCCCGGTGGGGTGGATGGCGTTCGAGCCCTGGCTGATCGAACTGCCGTGGTGCAGCCAGCGGCGCCTGCCCGCCCGCGCCAGGGGCAGGAGGGGCGCATCCGCATGCAGCGCCACCAATTCGGTGGTCTCGTCGTGCGGCAGCCAGATCTCGACTGTCTTTTCTCCCGGAGGCAGGTCGGCGAAACGGAGGGTGTGCGGCGCGCCGGCCGCCAGGGTGCTGGCGCCGCTCACCATGTCGATGTTCAGCACCTTGCCGCCCGGCGCGCTGGCCTGCTGCACCAGGCGGCCGTCGACCAGCAGGTCATACACCCCGTCCGGACGCGGCGGCATGTCGCGGTAGTTGCGCTTGGTCGGCAAGGTCACCAGCTCGACGCTACGCGCCGTGGTCTGGAAGGCCAGGCGTACGCCGGAAGGCTGCGATTGCACCATCGCCAGCTGCGCGTCCCGGCACTGCGCGCGCGCCCAGGCAGGCAGGCGGTGCGGCAGGATGCCTTCCTCGCGCTGCTCGATCTCGACGGCGCCGTGGATCAGGTCCGGCGGGATGGGTGAAACAGAGAACATGGGCATGAACATCGTCCTTGGGTTGCAAGCGCAGGCGGGGCCAGGACGCTTTCGGGTCGGGCGATTCTTCCCAAGACCATGTGCTTTGTCAATCGCCCTGCCTTTCCAAACGGCAATGTGACATTGTGTTGCGCGCCGAAGACACAATGAAGAAATGTGCGCTGGGGCACACGCAAGTCTGCAGGCACAGGAGTACGCTGCTCATGTAACACATTGATCGGCGCCCTGTCTTTGCTCGAGGTAAGCACATGAAAAAGTTTCTTTCCACCGGCGCCCTGCTGCTCTGCTGCACCGCTGCCCATGCAGACCCCATCTCCTGGGGATTTTCCTTCAACGGCTTCTACGACAGCGTATCGAACAGCTTCCTGCCCGATGAGGTCATCGCGGGCTCCTTCAAGGGAAATGATCTGGACGGCGACGGCCTGCTGGAAAAGGATGAACTGCTGTCCCTCGTTGTCGGCGAGCTCGACTACATTGCCTGCGCGCCGACCAGCAACGCCTATTATTTCTGCGGCGCGACCGGCTTTTCCTTTTCGCCCGACAGCGGCCTGCACTTCAGCGTCGGGAGCTATGGCAGCGACCCGGAAGGCTGGGTCGGTGGCGGCCGCCTGATCACGACCGGCGACCAGCATTACGCCTATGAGTTCAATCCGTCCATGACGACCGAGCGGCACCTGTACTGGACCAGCGACACGACCCTGACCATGATGTCGCAGGCGCCGGAGCCGCACACCTGGCTGATGCTGGCGGCGGGGCTGCTCGGCCTCGGTTGGCGCGCCCGCCGCTCGTAGGGTTACGTAGGGTGGTCGGCTCCGCCGACCGCGCGTTCAGCTTCCTGACGAACAGATGCGGCGCATGCTGCTCACGCACGGTTTGAACGCGCGCACGGCAGAGCCGTGCACCGGTCCACTGGACCGGTGCACCCCTACTTGTCGCGGCTGCTCTTACTTACTGACGACTTTCAGCTGCTTGACCTCGAAGGTCGACTCGCCAAAGGTCTCCTTGTCGAATTCACCGGTCAGCTCGACCACGGTATTCTGGTCGACGGTGACACCCGCCGGGAAGTGTTCGACGTCGATTTCGACAGTGATCTTGCCGCTCGCGTCGGCAAATTCGTAGTCCTCGCCGCCCTTGTGGCTGACGATCTTGCCCTGCAGGCGGGCAAACTGGTCGTCCTTGCCCTTGTCCAGCAGATCCTTCGCCTTCATCAGCGGCACGCTCGACGGGCCGGTATAACCCGCAGGAGCAGCTTTGGCCGAAGGGCCCGTGTAGCCGGTGGTCTGGCCGACGGCGAAGGCCGAAGCTGCCAGCAGGGTGGTGATGCAGGAAATCTGGAGAATGCGTTTCATGGTTTCGCTCCTGGGTGTGATGAGGTAACAGGAGCATTACACCGGGCCGACATTAATCCGATCTTAAGAGCAGCTGACAAAACCGTTCGACATACCGCCAACAAGTGAGGGAGCAGGCAAGCGAAAGGTAAGCTGATGTATGTCTGCCCGTCGTTCGTATCGGGTGCCCGGTTCACAATTGCTGAAAATTGTAGGCTGTCATAAATGCTAGATCCCCGCTCGACGCTTGATCCTTATTTGCTTAAGGCCAACGAACTATTGGCGGGAACTCATGGATGAACGATGCCTCGAATTCCCAGATTCCAGTCGAAGCGCCTCTATACCAATATGGGTCGATAGTTGACCGGGCAAGATCTGCGCTGCCCGCGATTTCCAGTAGCACCGTTAGGGGAGAGAGATATTGAAGATGGATTTCTAGACGGTTTATGAAGTGATTGACGTAAGGTCCTTCGCGCGGGTCTGCCGTATCGCAATAAATGCCTAGATTTGGTCCCTCGAAAACGTATCTCTCTGGATTCAGGCGTTGCGACGCTTTAGCGAACATGCGTGCGTTGAAGGGGTATAAATCAATGTATGCGGTCTCGCTCAACTGGATGTTGGTCGTGCCGGCATCAATTTGCACTCCAAGTACATCGCTGAACGTTTCGCCATTGATCGACAGCTTGGGCGACTTCGTGTTTTCCATATCGTAAGTTTCGGTTCTCTATTGATTCGCCTCTGGCCGACGGCGAGCTGTTAGTACGGTTCCGTGCGAAGGCGGCCAGTCGAGCGTCACGCCCAGCCCACGTCCATCCAGGCCCGGGCCGAAGGCGAGTTTCGCGCCATGCAGCTCGGCGATGCGCTTCACGATCGACAGGCCGAGCCCGCTGCCTCCCTCCTCCGTCCCTAGCACCCGGAAAAATCGTTCCGTCAGGCGCCGGCGGCTGGCCTCGTCGACGCCCGGACCATCGTCCCTCACGGCGATCCGGTCGCGCCCACCGTGGTGGACGGCCTCGACCTCCACCCGGCTGCCCGCAGGACAGTAGCGCAAGGCATTACCGACCAGGTTGCGCAACACGATGCCCAGCATCTGCGGATCGGCCTGCAGCGTCCCGATCTCGCAGCGCAGGGCCAGCGTGATGCCGCGCCGCGCCGCTTCGTCTGCGTATTCCGCCTGCAGGGTCTCGAACAGCGGCCGCAGCGCCACCTCCTGCCCGGCCAGCTGCGCACGCGCCAGCGGATCGAGGCGTGCCAGGGTGAGCAGGCTGTCGACCAGCGCCGTCAGGCGCCCGATATCGGTGCGGAGCTTCCGGAAGGGCGCGCTCAGGTCCGGATGCTGGCGCTGCAGCAGCTGCACGTGCATGTGCAGGCCCGCCAGCGGCGTGCGTAATTCGTGCGCGGCGTCGGCCGTGAAGCGGCGCTCGGCCTGCAGCGCGGCATCCAGGCGCCCCAGCACCCCGTTCAGCGCCGTGATGATCGGCAGCAGCTCGCGCGGCTGCCCCTGCGCGTCGACCCGGGCCAGGTCCTCGGGGGTCTTGGCGGCGATGGCTTGGGCGGTGCGGTGCAGTGGCGCCAGCACCCTGCCCGTCAGCCACCAGACGACGAAAGCCAGCAGCAGGAAAAAGCCCAGCACCGGCAGCCACAATGCGTCCGCCAGTTCTTCCAGGATGTCGAAGCGTTTTTCCGCGCGCTGGCCGACCTGCACCTCGAAGCGGCGCGCCTCGTCGCGCACGACGAAGACGCGCCAGCGATCGTCATCGACGAGCAGGTCGACGAAACCGTGGTCGTCGTCGAAGGCGCCGACGAAAGGACGGCCGGGCGCACCCGCCGTGCGCTGGACCACCTGGTTGCCGACCACGATCTGGTACTGCATGTCGACCCGGCGCACCTCGTCACCCTCGAGCGGGTTCTGGCGCGCCAGCAGGCCGCGCGCCTCCAAATCGGTAGTTGCCGCCATCAACATATAAGCCGACTCTTCGAGCGCATCGTCGAAGACTTCGCCCGTTTCCTGCCAGGCGATGGCCGTCAGCGTGCCGAGGCTGGCCAGCCACAGCACGGCGCTGGCGGCCAGGATGGCCCCCAGCAGGCGCCGCCGCAGCGACCAGGGCGTGCGCGCGTCAATGCTCATCGTCTTTCAGCCGGTAGCCGAGTCCGCGCACCGTCACGATGCTGTCGCTGCCGAACTTCTTGCGCAGGTTGTGGATGTAGACCTCGATGGCATTGCTCTCGACCTCCTCGCCCCAGCCGTACAGGCTTTCCTCGATCTGGGCGCGGGTGACGATGGCATTCTTGCGCTGCAGGAGGGCGAGCAGCACGTGGTACTCGCGCGCCGTCAGCGCGACAGGCTGGCCGTGCAGGCTGGCCTGGCGGGTCTCGAGGTCGAGCGCGATGCCGGCGTGGCCCAGCACATTGCTCGCCTGGCTGGCGCCGCGCCGCACGGCGGCCCGGATGCGGGCCGACATCTCCTCCAGCTCGAAGGGCTTGACCAAGTAGTCGTCGGCTCCCAGGTCCAGGCCTTCGACCCGGTCGGCCAGCGCATTGAAGGCGGTGATCAGGATGACTGGGACCATGTCGCCCCTGGCGCGCAGGTTTGACAGCAGCGCGTCGCCCGACATGCCCGGCAGGCCCCGGTCGAGCAGCACGCAGTCGTAGTGGTGGGTAGCGAGCGCCGTCTGGGCGGAGTCGCCGCGGCGCACCCAGTCCACCGCATGCTGGTCCAGGCGCAGCCAGGCCTGGATGGTTTCACCCAGGGAGGTATCGTCTTCGGCCAGCAGGATGCGCATCGGGCTTTCGTCTTGGAGTCGGCAGGCCCCAAGTGTGCCACGGATGCGGCAAAGCCGCCCTCCTCGCTCAGTTGGCCTGGAACTTCTGCTCGTACAGCAATCGCCAGCTGCGGTAGCCGGGGCTGCGGTCACTGCTTTCGCGCAGGCCGCGCGCATCCGCATACACGGAGGTCCCCGAGCGAACAGGCGCCAGCAGGTTGCTGGCCGTGAAACGCAGCATGCGCAGCGGGCTGAATTTGTAGAGGGCGTACAGCTCCAGGTCGCGCGTCGCCGTGCCGTACATGGATTGGGCGTCCGAGGTCCGCGTCCAGCCGCCCGACACGAAACCGAAGCTGGCGCCGGTCGAGAACTGGCGTCCGCTGTAGTCGGCCCCGAGGTTGGCCGACCAGCGCGGCTGGCGGTCGAGCCGGTTGCCAGGGCCGGGCACGGCGTCCACGCTGGACCAGTTGCGGCTCACGTTGGCGCGCAAGTCGAGCGGCCAGTCGCGCCCCAGTGTCTTCATGGGCAGCTTGGCTTCCAGCGCCAGGCTGCGCACCTGCGCGTCGCCCTGGTTGACCGGCGCCGAGATCCAGCGGGTGCCGTCGAAGCGCACGGTGCTGCGGATGAAGTCGCGGATCGCGCGGCTGCTGGCGCTGACCGAGACCAGGCCGCCGGTCGCGAAGTAGTGCTCCCATGCCGCATCGAGCCCGGTGGCCAGTTCCGGCCGCAGCGCCGGGTTGCCGACGATGTCGGGCGAGACCTCGGTGTTGAAGGTCTGGTAGAACAGCGTCTGCACCAGGCGCGAGAGCGGCGGCGCGCGGTAGGTGCGCGTCAGGGCCAGGCGCAGCTGGTCTCCCTTGGTCCCCGGGATTTTCCAGACCGTCTGGGCCAGCGGGCTGAAGACGCTGTAGCGCGAGCGTGCCGGGGCGAACTCCTCGCCCGTGGTGTGCATGCGCACGCCTTCCCAGCGCGCTCCCAGGTAGACCGACCAGCCAGGGCGCACGTCCCACTCGTCCTGCGCATACACGGCCAGGCGCTCGAGCGTCGTGGCGAAACCGTTGTCGAATTCGAAGGGGATCGAACCGGCCAGCGCGGCGTCGGTGCGCACATTGCGCTGGCGGTAGCGGCTGCGGCCCGCATCCCAGCCAAAGGCGAAGGCGTGATCCGTGATCAGCGGCACGGTGTATTTGCCGGTACTGGTAAAACCCTTCTCGCGGATGTGGCTGTCGTCGCGGTTGTCCAGCACCATGGACCCGCCCTGGAAACCCTGGCGCGCGAGGCTGCGTTCGCTGCGCGACGCGTGCCATCCGAGCCTGGCGTCCAGCTTCGCGCCGCCTTCGCGCTTCCTGGCCAGCGCCAGCTCGCTGCGCAAGCTGCTGCTGTCGATGAGGAACCAGGCCGGCATCAGGGGATAGGGATAGCTGGGGCCGGCCAGGGTCTCGCTGCGATTGTCCTCGGTACCCCGCGAGCGGCCGTCGTTGAAGAAGGTCTGCCAGCTGAGGCTGTCGGCGCCGCCGAGCGCCCAGGACAGGCGCGCGTTCGCGTTCACGGCGGTGAATGTCCGGTCGTAGACCGAGGTGGTCTCGCGCAGCTCGCGCAGTGCGCCGCCTGGCGCGAGCGCGGTTTCCCGTTCCATCGATGTGGAAGGAAAGGCGCCGCGCGCCAGGTTGGCGCCCACGGTATGGCTCATGCCGCCACGCTTGCCCGAATGGCCCAGGATAATGCCTCGCGAACGGTTGCCTCCTTCTCCACCACCGGCGCCGAGCTTGAGCTCCCCGGCGCTCTTCCCGACCGCCTTGCGCAGCACGATATTGATGGTGCCGGCGATCGACTGCGTGCTGAATTCGGCCGTCGCGGCGCGGATCACTTCGATGCGCTCGATCGATTCCGGCGCCAGCGCCTCCAGCGAAAACCCCGCCGGGGCGCGCTCGCCGTCGACCAGCACCTGCGTATAGCCGCTGCCCAGGCCACGCATGCGCACGGTCCCATCGACCACGGTCACGCCGGGCAGCCGCTTCATCGCGTCCAGCGCCGAGCGGTCCCCGTACTTCACCAGCTCCTCGTGGGTGACGACGCTGCGGCTGGCGGTGTCGTTGCGGCGCAGGGTGTCGGCATTGGCCTTGACCTCGACGGTGGCGGGCTTCGGTGCGGCCGGCGCTGCCGGCGAAACGGCCTCCCATGCCTGTGCCCCGGAACAGGCTGCGCTGGCGGCGAAGGCAATGAAGATCGTGGATTTACCGGACATGCGTTCCTCTTATGCATGTAGACCATATTGTCTACCATATTGCCTAGCTTCGCATGCGTTATCTTTATCCGTCAATAGCAAACATGGATTTCATATAGACTTTGACGTCTATTATGCGATCGGGGTGAGCGTGCCTGTCCCGCATCCATTGTCAAGCGTATAATTCCGACCCCGACACCATGGACTTCGAACGGTGAAACCAGGCGCATGAAGACCGTCATCCATCCCGCCCGCGCGGTCGCTCTCGCCTTCCTGCTGGCGATCGTGGCCGGCATGCTGCTCCTGATGCTGCCGGCGGCCCGCAGCGAAGGCGTGGGCGCGCCGTGGAACGTCGCGCTGTTCACCGCGGTGTCGGCGGTGTGCGTGACGGGCATGGCGATCGTCGATACCGGCACCTACTGGTCACCTTTCGGCCAGGTGGCGCTGCTGCTCCTGTTCCAGCTGGGCGGCATCGGCCTGATGACGGCGGCCACCCTGCTCGGCCTGATGGTGAACCGCTCGCCGCGGCTGCGCAGCCGCATGTTTACCCACGCCGAGAGCCGCACGCTTGGCCTCGGCGACGTCGGCAAGGTGGCCCGGGTCGTGGTGGTCGTGACCGTCACCTGCCAGTCGGCGCTGGCCCTGGTCCTGACGCTCAGGCTGCGCTTCGGCTACGGGCTCGCCTGGCCGGACGCCGCCTGGAGCGGCCTGTTCCACGGCGTGTCGGCCTTCACCAACGCCGGCTTCTCGATCCACGCGGACGGGCTGGTGCGCTATGCCGGGGATGCGCTCTTCCTGCTGCCGGTGATGCTCGCCATCGTCATCGGTGGCATCGGCTTTCCCGTGCTGCACGACCTGCGCCACCGCTACCGCGATCCCCGGCACTGGTCGCTGCATACCAAGCTGACCCTGAGCGGCACCGCGATCCTGCTGGTGGGCGGCTTTCTCGCCGTGCTGCTGTTCGAGTGGGACAACGCCCGCACGATGGGGCCGTTCTCCGTGGCGGACAAGGTCTTGAACAGCATGTTCATGTCGGTGGCCGCGCGCACCGCCGGCTTCAATACCGTCGACATCGGGGCGCTGACGCACGAAACCTGGGCGGTGCACTACTTCCTGATGTTCGTCGGCGGCGGCAGCGCCGGCACCGCCGGCGGGGTCAAGGTCGGCACCATCGCGGTGCTGGCCTTGCTCGTCATTGCCGAAGCGAAAGGACATGCCGACACCGAAGCCTTCGGGCGCCGGGTCGGCGCGCCCGCCCAGCGCCAGGCCATCACGGTGCTGGTGCTGGGCAGCCTGGTGGTCGCGGTGGCCACGGTCATCCTGCTGCGCATGACCCACCTGCCGACCAACGAGATCATTTTCGAGGTCATCGCCGCCTTCGGCAGCGCCGGCCTGTCGACCGGCATCACGCCCGACCTGCCGATGGCCGGACAGCTGCTGCTGGCCCTCCTGATGTTCATGGGCCGGGTCGGCACCATCACGCTCGCCACGTCGCTCGTGCTGGGCGAACGGCGCATGCCTTATCGTTATCCGGAGGAGCATCCAATTGTTGGGTAGGATATTTACAGAGCAGTTCGCGTTTTCCGCGAGCGACAGCGTGGTCGTGATCGGCCTGGGACGCTTCGGCGGCTCGGTGGCCCAGTCCCTGATCCGCCTCGGCCACGACGTCATGGGCATCGACCAGCGCGAGGACCTGGTGCAGTTCTGGGGCGACCGCCTGACCCATGCGGTGCAGGCCGACTCCACCAACGAGAACGTCATGCTGCAGCTCGGCGTGGCCGATTTTTCCCACGCCATCGTGGCGATCGGCTCCGACCTGTCGGCCAGCCTGATGACCCTGATGGTGCTGACCGAACTCGGGATCAAGGACATCTGGGTCAAGGCCAAGACGCCCGAGCACGGCCAGATCGCCCAGCGCATCGGCGCCCATCACGTGGTGTACCCGGAAGCCGACATGGGCGCGCGCGTGGCCCACCTGATCACCGGGCGCATGATGGATTTCATCGAGTTCGAGGACGGCTTCGCGATCGCCAAGATCCACGCGCCGGCCGATACCCACCACCAGAGCCTGGCCGAGTCGCACGTGCGCTCGCGCCACGGCGTGACAGTGGTCGGGGTGAAGCGCGCCAACGAGGATTTCCAGCACGCCCTGCCTGAAACCCGCATCCTGCCGGCCGATCTCCTGATCGTGTCCGGTCCCACGAAAAAGATCGAGGCCTTCGCCGGCGGCGGGCGCAAGCGCAAATAAGCGCCGGCGTCAGCGCCGGCGCGGCGCCGGGATCAGCACCAGCCGGGCGCCATCGTTCTTGGTGCGGGTCGTGAGCCAGGCCCGGGCGCGCTGCGCGTCGGCCGGCACCAGGGCGCGCTTGCAGGTGGCGGTCAACATCGGCGCCTCGGCCGCCGGCTTGCCTTCTTCGGCCGCCACCAGGGCCACGCCCATCAGCACCTCGGCGCAGGCCGGATACTGGGCCACGAATTCGTTGCGGATGTCGAAGGCGGTCTCGCGCCAGGCGTCGCGGCGCGCGTCGCGCTTTGCCAGCTCCTGGCGCAGCTGGGCGATGGTGGCGTCACGCTCGCGCAGTCCCTGCTGGGTGTCGCGGTAGATCTCGGCCAGGATGTCGGCCTTGAGCACGCCGACGTCGACGCGGCTGTCCTCGGCCTGGTGGACCACCAGGGTCGCGCCGGCCAGGCCGGCCTGTGGCATGCGCTTCTCGATCGCCTGGATCGCGGCCCGGGGCATGCGCGGGCCGATCAGCGTGAGCTCGATCTGGCGCCGCAGCGGTTCGAGCTGGACGTCGACCACGTGGGTGCTGGCGTCTCCGAACTCGGCGCGCACGAACTGGCGCGCCCGGTGCCCGAACACCTCGTTGTCCACCAGCTGGATCGCCAGGTAGATGCTGGGCAGGGCGGTGAGGAGCACCACCGTCCACAGGGTGCGCTTGACGCGCCGCTCGACGCCGGCGTCGACGAACTTACGGTGCGGCAGGCGCAGGAATTCGATGACGATCACGGTCGACACCGCGATGAAGACGCAGTTGATCGAGAACAGGTAGAAGGCGCCGCCGAACACCGCCCACTGGCCGTTGGCGAGGCCGTAGCCGGCCGTGCACAGCGGCGGCATCAGCGCGGTGGCGATCGCCACGCCCGGGATGACGTTCGATTTTTCGCGCCGGGTCATGCCGATGATGCCGGCCAGGCCGCCGGTCAGGGCGATCAGCACGTCCCACAGCGTTGGCGTGGTGCGCGCCAGCAGTTCAGACTGGGCTTCGTCCAGCGGCGTGAGGAGGAAATACAGGGTCGAGGTCACCAGGCTGATCGCAGCCGCGATGCCGAGGTTCAGCAGCGAACGCCGGATCAGCGCAAAGTCGTAGATGCCGATGCCGTAGCCGATCCCCGTGATCGGTCCCATCAGCGGCGAAATCAGCATGGCCCCGATGATCACGGCCGGCGAATTGATGTTCAGGCCGATCGAGGCGACCAGGATGGCGAACATCAGGATCCAGGGCGTGGCCCCGCGCAGTTCGACACCGGAGCGCAGGCTGGCGTCGATGACGTCGTCGTCGGCCTTGTCGTGCAGCAGGCTGAAGCGCTGGGCAAGGGTCATGGGCGCCTCGGACTGGGGCGCGAAGGTCTTGTCGAATTCACTCATCTTGGTACTCGCGGGAAGCGAAGGGCGGGACGGCCGGGCCGTGGACAGCCGGCATCATAGCAGCCGCTCGCTACGCCATCGTCTGCTTTCTGAAGATATTCCCCAGAAGAATGTTAATTTGTTCAAATATATTATTCCCGTTACACTATTTCCTTCCCCCGACGTGGCGCTGCCGCGACATTGCTCCGGCGCGCTGCCCCTGCGCCGTCTGTGGCAGCCTGTGCCGAACGCTCCGACAGAAAGGAACACATGCAATACACACTCTGGAATAACGATCTGTTGGCCTGGTCGATCGCGGCCGGCATCGCCATCGCCACCTGCATCCTGCTATACGCCGTCAGGAAGGTGCTGGTGCGGCGCATCAGCGCCTTCGCCGCGCATACCGCGACCTGGCTGGACGACCTGGCCGGCCGCGTGCTCGCGGCCACCCACCCGCTGTTCATGCTGGCAATCGGCATCTATGCCGGCTCGCACTGGCTGGCGCTGCCCGCCAAGACCGTCGCCCTGCTGCCGCACCTCGCCGTCACCGCGCTGCTGCTGCAGATGGCGCGCTGGGGCGACGTCGCGGTGCACGGTTGGCTGCACCATTACCGTATCCGGCGCGGCGAGCAGGACGCGGCCAGCACCACGTCCACCGCGGCGCTGGGCTTCGTGACGCGCGTGCTGTTGTGGACCGTGATTGCCCTGATGATCCTCGATAATTTCGGCGTCAACATCACGACCCTGGTGGCCAGCCTCGGGATCGGCGGCATCGCCGTTGCCCTGGCCATGCAAAACATCCTGGGCGACCTGTTCTCGTCGCTCTCGATCGTGCTCGACAAACCCTTCGTGGTAGGCGACTTCATCACCGTCGACGATTTCTCCGGCACGGTCGAATACGTGGGCCTGAAGACCACCCGCATCCGCGGCCTCGGCGGCGAGCAGATCGTGTTCTCCAACAGCGACCTGCTGCAAAGCCGTATCCGCAACTACAAGCGCATGCAGACCCGCCGCATCGTGTTCGGCATCGGCGTGGTCTACGAGATCAGCAAGCAGCAGCTGCTGGCGATTCCCGGCATCCTGCGCGAAGCGGTGGAAGCACAGCCCCAGGTGAAATTCGACCGCGCCCACTTCAAGTCCTACGGCGCCTCCTCGCTCGACTTCGAAGTCGTCTACATCGTGCAGACGCCAGACTTCGGCGTCTATATGGACGTGCAGCAGGCCATCAACGTGGCGCTGTTCGAACGCTTCGAGCAGGAAGGCATCGGTTTCGCCTATCCGACCCAGACCGTGCGCCTGGCCGACTCCGAGCTTCGGATCGCGCGCGCCGCGGCGCCGGAGAATGCGCCAGGCTGAGGACATCGCCTGGCGATGAATTGCTTGACAAGCCCGGGAGGACCGGATCATCCTCGCTCCCAATGCGAGAAAATGCTGGAACTTTCCGGCGCCCTCGAGGGAATACAAGCATGAGCAAGGAATCCATCGCCCTCAACCGCTTCGGCCTCGGCGCACGGCCGGACGAGGCGCTGCCGGACGATCCGCAACGCTGGCTCCTGTCCCAGCTCGATCGCTACGAGGCCTTGCCCGCTCCCTGGCAAACGCAACCCCGCACCGGGACCCTGGCGCGCGAATGGGCCATCCAGCAGCGCACCCTGCGCGCGGCGCCCGACGTCGAGCGCCAGGCCATGCGCGAAGCCTTCCAGCGCCAGGGCCGCGACACCTACCAGGCGGCAGTTGGCGCACGCGCGACCGGCGCCCTGCAAAGCGGCACGCCCTTCATGGAACGGCTGGTGCACTTCTGGGCGAATCACTTCGCGGTGTCGGCCGAGAAGCAGCAGGTGATCCTCATGGCCGGCGCGTACGAGCTTGAAGCCATCCGGCCCCATGTGACGGGCCGCTTCGAGGACATGCTCCTGGCCGCGGTGCGCCATCCGGCGATGCTCCATTACCTCGACCAGACCGGTTCCGTCGGCCCCGACAGCCAGCTCGGGCGCCGCTCCGCCAAGCGGCGCGGCAAGCAGCAAGGCCTCAACGAGAACCTGGCGCGCGAGATCCTCGAACTGCATACGCTGGGCGTACGCAGCGGATATACCCAGGCCGATGTGACCGAATTCGCGCGCGCCCTCACCGGCTGGACGGTGAGCGACGAAGGCGCCGCGGACGGCACGGCGCCGGGCAATCCTTTCCGGTTCCGTCCCGACGCCCACGAATCCGGCAAGCGCCTGGTATTAGGCCGCAGCTACCCGGAAGGCGGCGAGGAGCAGGCACGCGCCATCCTGCGCGACGTGGCCGCGGCGCCCGCCACCGCGCACCACATCGCCCTCAAGCTGGCGCGCCACTTCGTGGCGGACGATCCGCCGCCCTCCCTGGTCGCGCGCCTGGCCGACACCTTCCAGAAAAGCGGCGGCGAGCTGTCCGCCGTCTACCGCACCCTGGTGCTGTCGCCCGAAGCCTGGACGCAAGGGAGCGGCAAGTTCAAGTCGCCCTGGGACTGGTCGATCTCGAGCATGCGCGCCTTCGGGCGCCGCGAGATGCCGGGCAAGCAGGCGAACAATCTGATGAACGGGCTCGGCCAGCCGGTGTGGAAGCCGGGCTCCCCGGCCGGCTACGGCGATACGGCCGGGGCCTGGGCGGCGCCGGACGCGCTGGTGCGGCGGGTCGAAACGGCGCAGCGCCTGGCCGCGCAGGCGGGCGGCGCGCGCGATGCACGCCGGCTCGCGCCCCAGGTCCTGCCCGGCGCCCTTGGCGACATGACGAAGCGGGCCATCGCCAACGCCGAGAGCCCGGCCACCGCGCTGGCCCTGCTGCTGGCCTGCCCCGAATTCCTGAGGAGGTAGATCGATGACGAGCCGACGACACTTCCTGGCCGGCGCTTGCGCCCTGCTCGCCGCCCCGCGCATCACCTTCGCGCAGGCGCCGACCAGCCGCCGCTTCATCTTCATCCTCCAGCGCGGCGCGGCCGACGGCCTGAACACGGTGATTCCCTACGCCGATCCGGCCTACGCGGCCCTGCGCGGCGAGCTCGCCATCGGCCCCGACGCGACCAGCAAGCTCGATGGCACCTTCGCCCTCCACCCCTCGCTGGCCGAACTGAAAAGCCTCTACGACGCCGGCCAGGCCACCTTCTTCCACGCGGTGGCTTCGCCCTACCGCGAGCGCTCGCACTTCGACGGCCAGAACGTGCTGGAGACCGGCGGCAAGGCGCCATATGCGCTGAAGGACGGCTGGATGAACCGCCTGCTGGCATCCCTGTCGCGCCGCGGCCGCGAAGGCATCGCCTTCTCGCCCACGGTGCCGATGGCGATGCGCGGCGCGCTCGAAGTCAGCTCCTACGCGCCCTCCAGCCTGCCGCATGCCAACGAGGACCTGATGCTGCGCATCGAGCAGCTATACGGGCAGGACCCGCAGCTGCATGCGCTCTGGTCGGCAGCCCGGGAAGCGCGCGCCATGGCTGGCGGCCTCGATGCGCAGGCGCGCCAGAATCCTCAGGAGACCGGCCGCATGGCCGCCAGCTTCCTCGCGCGCGCCGACGGCCCGCGCATCGCGATGATCGAAACGAATGGCTGGGACACGCACAGCGGACAGAACGGACGCCTCGCCAACCAGCTGCGCAACCTGGACAGCATGGTCGCCGGCCTGCGCCAGGGAATGGGGCCGGCCTGGGACCAGACCGTGATCCTGGTCGCGACCGAATTCGGGCGTACCGCCGCGGCTAACGGCACCGGCGGGACCGATCACGGAACCGGGGCGGCGGCCATGCTGCTGGGCGGCGCCGTGAAAGGGGGACGGGTGGTAGCGGACTGGCCGGGGCTGGGACCATCCGACCTGCTGGAAGGGCGCGACCTGCGGCCGACGCTGGGGCTGGATTCGCTGATCGTGCAGGCTTGCGCGGAAGCGTTCAAGGCCGATCCGGGACGCATGGCAAAGGTACTGTTCCCGGATTCGAAGCCCGGCAAGCCGCTCGATCGACTGTTGCAGTCGTAGGGTGGGCAATCCTTTGCCCACGCGTTCAACAAGAGAACGCTTCCCCACAGTGCATCCGTGAGTTGAACGCGTGGGCGGAGGACCGCCCACCCTACGGGATCAGCCGCGGATCTTGGCGACGAGTTTCGTCGTGGAGCGATCGTGCTCGAAGTCGATCGCCACCGCACGTCCGCCGTAGGCCAGCACCGCCTGCCCTTCCGGGATCTGCGTCATGTCGTAATCGCCGCCCTTGGCGTAAATCTCCGGCTTCGCCTCTAACACCACTTCCAACGCGGTGTCCTCGTCGAAGTCCACCACCAGGCTCACTGACTCGAGCGCCGCCAGCACCGCCATGCGATCGGCCAGGGTGTTGTGCGGGCGGTCGTCGCCCTTGCCGAGGCGTTTGACCGAGGCGTCGGTGTTGGCGGCCACCACCAGCGAAGCACCCAGCTCGCGCGCCTGGGCGAGATAGGTGACGTGGCCGCGGTGCAGGATGTCGAACACGCCGTTGGTGAGCACCACCGGTTTCGGTAAGTGGGCGATACGCTGCGCCAGCTCGGCGCGCGTGCAGATCTTGGTTTCGAATGCTGGCATAAGTAGTCAGGTGTTGGGAGCGTCGTCTTTCGGTTCTTCCTCGATCGCCATGGACAGCGAAGGCGAGGCGCCTCCGCCCTCGCCCGGCCCCTTGCGCTCGCCGGACAGCTTGATCTGCAGGCGCAGGCCGTTGGCCGAGTCGGCATTGCGGATCGCTTCGTCGTAGCCGATATAGCCCTTGTTGTAGAGCTCGTACAGCGCCTGGTCGAAGGTGCACATGCCGAGCTCGCGCGACTTGTGCATGATCTCCTTGATGTTCTGGAAGTTCCCCTTCAGGATCATCTCGCTGATGGTCGGGGTGTTCAGGAGGATTTCGATGGCCGCCTTGCGGCCCTTGCCGTCCTCGGTGCGGATCAGGCGCTGCGAGACCACCGCGCGCAGGTTCGAGGACAGGTCCATCAGCAGCTGGTTGCGGCGCTCTTCCGGGAAGAAGTTGATGATGCGGTCGAGCGTCTGGTTCGCATTGTTCGCATGCAGCGTGCCCAGGCACAGGTGGCCGGTCTCGGCGAAGGCGATCGCGTGCTCCATGGTCTCGGTGTCGCGGATCTCGCCGATCAGGATCACGTCCGGCGCCTGGCGCAGCGTGTTCTTCAGGGCGTTGTGCCAGGAGTGGGTGTCCACGCCCACCTCGCGGTGCGTGACCAGGCAGTTCTTGTTCTTGTGGACGTACTCCACCGGGTCTTCGACCGTGATGATGTGGCCGGCCGAATTGCTGTTGCGGTAGTCGATCATCGCCGCCAGCGTGGTGGACTTGCCGGAGCCGGTGCCGCCGACCACCAGCACCAGGCCGCGCTTGGTCATCACGACTTCCTTGAGCACCTCGGGCAGGTCGAGCTTTTCGAAGTTCGGGATCTCGGAGGCGATGGTGCGCACCACCATGCCCACGCTCTGCTGCTGCACGAAAACGTTGACGCGGAAACGGCATACGCCCGGCAGCGAGATCGCGAAATTGCACTCCATCTCGGCTTCGAACTCGGCGCGCTGGCGCTCGTTCATCAGCGACAGCGCCAGGGCACGGGTGACCTCGCCGGACAGGCGCTGCTGGCTCAGGGGCTTCATCGCGCCCTGGTGCTTCATGCTGGGCGGGAAATCGCTGGAGATGAAGAGGTCGGAGCCGCCCTGGTGGTGCATCACCGTCAGCAGCTTGTGGATATAGGCCTGGGCTTCCGCCGGGCCGAAGGTCGACGACATGGGGTACCTCGCGAGAACACAGGCTAACTTCCTGCCCGGCAATTATATAGATGTCGGATGCGAGGCAGTCGATTTCGATAGAATATGAAATCGTGGCTGACTAATAGCCAACATTGTGTCAGGATGGCGTCAACACAGTGGCGCCAACCTGGGCAAAAGAACCTATGACACTGACCGAGCTGAAATACATCGTCGCCGTCGCGCGCGCCAAACACTTTGGCCATGCCGCCGAAGCCTGCTTCGTAGCCCAACCCACCCTGTCCGTCGCGATCAAGAAGCTCGAAGACGAGCTTGGGGTGACCCTGTTCGAACGCGGGGGTTCCGAAGTCTCGGTGACGCCGCTGGGCGCCCAGATCGTGGCCCAGGCCGAGCGCGTGCTGGAGCAGACCGCCGCCATCAAGGAACTGGCCAAGCAGAACAAGGATCCGCTGGCCGGGCCGCTGCGCCTGGGCGTGATCTACACCATCGGCCCCTACCTGCTGCCGCCACTGGTGAAACGCCTGATCGACACCGTGCCGCAGATGCCGCTGGTGCTGCAGGAGAACTACACGCACAAACTGCTCGAACTGCTGCGCCAGGGCGAGCTCGACGCCGCCATCGTGGCCCTGCCCCTCCCGGACCACGGGATGTCGATGCAGACCCTGTACGACGAGCCTTTCGTCGTCGCCATGCCGCGCTCCCACCCCTGGGCCAAGCGCAAGGAAATCCCGGCCGACGACCTGAAACTGGAAACCATGCTGCTGCTGGGCGCCGGCCACTGCTTCCGCGACCAGGTGCTGGAAGTGTGCCCGGAGATGGCGCGCTACTCCTCGCCCGGCAACGGCATGCAGCGCACCTTCGAGGGGTCTTCGCTCGAGACCATCCGCCACATGGTGGCCAGCGGCATCGGCCTGACCGTGCTGCCGCGCGCCTCGGTGGCCGACATGCACGACCCGAACGGCCTGCTGACCTACGTCCCATTCTCCGACCCGGCGCCTTCGCGCCGCGTGGTGATCGTATGGCGCAAGAGCTTCACCCGGCGCGCCGCGATCGATGCGGTGGCCATGGCGGTGGGCGATTGCAAGCTGCCGGGCATCGAGATGGTGGCGCTCGAAGCGGCGGCTTGAAGCGTGCGCTGAAAACGCTGGCGTGGACCCTGCCGGGGTGCCTGGCCGCCTTCTGGCTGCTCCTGCTGTTCCTGCCCAGCGACGTGGTAAAGAGCCGCTACGCCACGCTACAGGCTGCGCGCGACGACAGCCTGTTCGAAGGCGGCTGGCTGCCGGACATTCTGCCACCGTCATCGCAGGACATCGTGACCGTGCATAATCTCGACCTGAACGAGGCGTCCGGCGAGTTTCGCTTTGCTCCCGAGCATTACCCATGGCTGCTCGCCAGGACAAGGCCAGCTGTCCGCCAGGGTCGCGAGATGCGCATCGTTTCGCAGGATGACGATACCTGGGTGTTCGACTGCAATGGCGCCGAAGGACGATGCAGCTACCGGAACGAACGGCAGCATCCTTGAACGCGCGCGCGCGGGCCGGCGCACATCAGGCGTACGAGACGGCAGGCCTCGCCCGCCGTCGCGCGGCGCCCCACGCTCCCAGCACCAGCAGGCCACCCGCTGCCATCGTGGCCTGTCCCGGCTCGGGCACCGGGGGTGGGCTGATCGTGAAGCGGGTCTGGTCGGTCCAGCGCCAGACGGTCCAGTTCGATTCGCCATTGCCGACATAGCCGCCGCCTTCCATCTTGTCGCCAGCGGTGACGTAGAAGGTCGAGCGCGCAGCCTCGTCCGTGTAAAGCCATTCCGCCTTGAAGTAGAGTTCGCCGTCGAGGCTGTAGCGGAAATCGCTTACCTCGCAATAGAAGCCGCCGCCCCCGCAGTAGCTGAACTCGCGCACATCGAATTCGAGGGAGTCCAGGTAGAAACGCGACAACTCGCCCTGCACGACGACGCCGTCCCCATCCAGGTCTTCGCCGACGAAGAATCCGCCGAGTTCACGGCGCGGGTCGAACACGCCGCCGGTCTCGAAGCCGGTATAGCTGAACTCCCAGAAGGTCTCGGCCTGCGCCGCAGGCGCAAGCGTGATGAGGGACAGCCCAAGGCCGGCCAGGGTTTGCTTCCACATTGCAATCTCCTCGCGGGCTCCGGCCCGACGGCGATAGGGAAAGCCTAGCAGATGCGAGGATGGCACCCGCCGCGCACGCTTGCGTTCGGCACGAAACAGCAGGAAACGTTGTTCTGCCGCCTCAGCCTTATCGGGCCGGAGCGCGCACGCCCACGCGCGCCAGTTGCCGGTCGAGGGCATTCGCGAAGTTTCGACTGTCCGCCTGGCTGAAGGCGGCCGGCCCGCCGGTGTCGACGCCGCTGCCGCGCAGCTCTTCCATGAAGGCGCGCATGGAGAGCTGCTGGGCGATCGTGTCCCTGGTGTACCACTCTCCGCGCGGATTGAGCGGCAGGCCGCCCTTCTCCAGTACCTGGGCGGCGAACGGGATGTCGCCGGTCACCACGATGTCGCCCGCTTCCACGCGCGCGACGATCTCGGCATCGGCCACGTCCGGCCCGGCCGGCACCTGCAGGGCGCGGATGACGCGCGAGCCGGGTACCTTGATCAGCTGGTTGGCCACCAGCGTGACGTTCAGCTGCAGGCGCTCGGCCACGCGGAACAGGATGTCCTTGATGACGGCGGGACAGGCGTCGGCGTCCACCCAGATGTGCATGGTCTTGGTCTCGGAATCAGGAAAAAAGTGTGTTGCACGCCATTGTAGCCGCCGGCGGTCTCAGGCTGCGATCCGCCTGCTGCAGGCGTATGCGTAAGAAGATCCGTGCAAAGCGCCGCGTCTTGGCACGGCCGGCTCGCCGGAGCAATGCGTGGCGCATCGAATGCGCCAGGTCGAAAATGGTCCGGCCGAAAACCCGGCCGGACCATGCACATCAATCCTTCTTGCGGCGGCGCGCAGCGGCCATCAGGCCGGCCATGCACAGCATCGGCAGCACCAGGGCGGCCGATGAGGGTTCCGGCACGGTGGCGGTGATGGTGAAGGTGTCGCCCGCGCGCAGGCCGGCGGTGTCGAGCAGCCAGTCGGCCGCGCCGGCATCGCCGAATACGTCGCCGAACTGGAACTCGGCATACTCCGGCGCGGCGAAGCTGATGCCCGCGGCAAACTCTCCGCTGTCGACCCGCTCGATGCTGCCAAATGCCGGGGTCACGGTGCCGGGCGCCGCGAAGCGGATGCCCTGCAGGCTGAAAGTGAAGCGGTTCAGTGCGGCGCCGGCCAGGTTGCGCACCAGGGCGTCGAAGCTCAAGGGGCCCAGCAGGTCGTCTTCTTCCAGCGTGAAGGTCAGGCTCTTGCTGCTGAAATTCTGCAGGTCGAGGTCGAAGGAGACCGAACCGGCAGTGCTGTAATTGCTGACCGGGTTCGAGCCGGTGCTGGCGCTCAAGAGGGCGGCGTTGGCGGCGCAGGACAGGGTCAGGGCGCCGGCGAAGGCAAGCAGTTTGGCGAATTTCATGGGGTTCTCCAATGAGTGATTACAGCGGGCCCTTGGCCCAGGGACCGGTGATCGCGAAGGTGATGCCCGGGGTCTGGATGTTGACGAAGAGGTAGCGGCCGGTCGGGTCGAAGCAGGCGCCGGCGAACTCGTTGCCGCGCTGGTCGCCCGCGAGCGAGGTCAGCTTGCCGGCGGCGCTCAGTTGGGCGCTGCTGAGGTTGATGTTGTTCTTGGCAAAGATGTAGGCGTCGCCGAGGCTGGTGAGGCCCATCAGGCGCTGGCCGAAGCCGAAGGGGTCGGTGGCGGCGGTCGAGGCGTCTTCGCAGATCAGGATGGCGTTGCGCGGGCTGACGGTCAGGTTGTCGCCCATATTGCCGACCAGCTGGCTCGGGCTCGAGTAGATGCAGGTCAGGACCTGGCTCGCCAGGTCGAGCTCCCAGATGCTGCCGCGCTGCACCGCGCCGCCCGAGGTGTCCATCACGTACATCTTGCCCTGGGCGTACCAGATGCCTTCGCCGCGGTTCATGCGCGCCGCGCCCTGCTCCCAGCCCTGCACGAAGGGACCGGCCGCATTCGTGATGCGCACGCCGCTCGGGCCGGTCGCGTCGCCGCGGTTGGCGTCCGGCCGGGGGATGGTGACCCATTCCAGTTCGAACTTCATGTCCACCGGCACATTGGCCAGGTTGACGTTATGGACGCCCTTGACCTTGGCCATCTGCAGCACGCCACCCATGGCCAGGCTGCCCGGGGCGCCCGTGCGGATGTCCGGCACATAGCGGTAGAAACCCGACTTGCCCGAGGAATCCTCGGTCTGGTAGACGATGCCGGTGGCCGGGTCGACGGCGGCGGCTTCGTGGGCGAAGCGGCCCATGCCGACGATCGGCTGGCCGGTGGTCAGGCGCGGATCCGAATGCACTTCGAAGACGTAGCCGTGCTTCTTGCCCGAGGCGCTGACGCTGTCGGAGCCGACTTCCTCGCAGCTCAGCCAGGTGCCCCAGGGGGTGACGCCGCCGGCACAGTTGGTCTGGGTGCCGCCCAGGCTGGGGGTCATGCTGACCCAGTTACCGTCGCGGAACAGCAGGTTGGTGGTGCCGCCGCCGAACTTGTTGCTCGAACCGCCGCCGGTGCTGCCGCCGTCGTAGACGCCGCTCGCATTCAGGAAGTTGCTTGGCGAGGTGCCGCCGATCTCGTGGTTACGCACCAACACCAGCTCGGTGCTGCGGCCGACCTTGCGCGACAGCACCACGCCCATGCCGTCGTGGCCGCCCGGGCAGGCGCGACCGTCCGTCATCAGGTCGCCGCGCCAGCCGAAACTTTTATAGGTGAAGCCGACCGGCAGCTGCAGCAGCGGCAGGCCGGTCGTGATGTCGTTCACCGGGGCGATCGGGCCGTAGGGGCTGTCGACCAGGGTGGTGGCGCCGTTGGCGGCCATGGCCTGCTGCGACTGCAGCGCGGCGAAGGCGGATACGAAAGGCAGCGCGGTCGAGCCGGCCAGGCCCTTGAGCAGATTGCGCCGGCTTGGCGAAACGTCCTTGTCAGTCATTGTGCATCTCCAATGTGTGATGGAGCCGGTTCCCACCGGCGGTCTTGGTATGGCCGATGCATTAAAACAAACGAAGATGTCCGTTCAATGACAACAAAATGGCAACTTTTTAGCCCAACATGCAGAGCTCGCTGCAAGGACGTCATGCGCGGTCCGTCAAGACGGCGCACCGGCCGCAAAAGCCGTAGAATCGCTGTCTTCTGCTCAACAGTTCTTGCTGGACAAGACGCGACGATCCAATGAACAAGCTGGCGCTCTACTTCCGCCTGGTCCGTGCCGACAAGCCGATCGGCATCCTCCTGCTGCTCTGGCCCACCCTGTGGGCCTTGTGGATGGCATCCGGCGGCGTGCCGGAAATTAGGGTGCTGGCGATCTTCGTCATCGGCACCGCCCTGATGCGCTCCGCCGGCTGCGCCATCAACGACTACGCCGACCGCGACTTCGACAAGCACGTCAAGCGCACCGTCGACCGTCCCCTCACCAGCGGCAAGATCCGCGGCTGGGAAGCGGTGATGGTGGCGATGGTGCTATCGCTGGTCTCTTTTCTCCTGATCCTGCCGCTGAACGCGCTGACCAAGCAGCTCTCGGTGCTGGCCCTGATCGTGGCCGGCACCTACCCCTATTTCAAGCGCTTCTTCGCGATTCCCCAGGCGTATTTAGGGATCGCGTTCGGCTTCGGCATTCCGATGGCCTTCGCCGCCGTCCAGAACGAGGTGCCGGCGGTGGCCTGGTGGCTCTTGGCGGCGAACGTATTCTGGGCCGTGGCCTACGACACCGAGTATGCGATGGTGGACCGCGACGACGACCTCAAGATCGGCATCCGCACCTCGGCCATCACCTTCGGGCGCTTCGACGTGGCCGCCGTGATGCTGTGCTACGGCGCGGCGCTGGCCATCGACCTGGTGTGCGGCTGGTACCTCGGCCTGCGCTGGTGGTTCGTGGCCGGCGTCGTGGTCGCGGCGGGCCTGGCGCTCTACCACTACACCCTGATCCGGCACCGCGACCGCATGGACTGCTTCAAGGCCTTCCGCCACAACAACTGGCTAGGGGCCGCACTGTTCATCGGTGTCGCACTCGACTATGCAATCGGGTAATATTGCACAAAAAGCATTCCTTCAACCTAGAGAGGCCCCACCATGATGGAAAAGATCCCGACCCAAACCGGCACCCGCGAGCAACTGATGTCCGACCTGAAGACCGTGATCCAGGACGCGGAAGCCTGGCTGCGCAACGGCGGCCAGCTGACCGGCGACGAACTGAAGGCGGCCAAGGCGAAGTTCGAACAGACCCTGTCGGCGGCCAAGGAAGGCCTGGCCGAATACCAGCAGACCGTGGTCGAGAAGACCAAGGAAGCGGCGCGCGCGACCGACGAATACGTCCACGAGAACCCATGGAAGTCGGTGGGCCTGGGCGCCGCCGTCGGCGTCGTGATCGGCATGCTGATCGCGCGTCGCTGAGATGATCACCGCGGCGCTCCGGCAGTTCGGGGCCAATCTGGTCGACTTGCTGCGCACGCGCATCGAGCTGGCCACGATCGAGCTCCAGGAAGGCACGCACCGCCTGTTCGGCTACCTGGCCTGGGCGGCCGCCGCCGCGGTGCTGGGGCTGTTCGCCCTGGCCCTGGCGGTGCTGTTCGTGCTGGTGCTGTTCTGGGATACCCATCGCCTGGAGGCGGTGGGCGGCATGACGCTGCTGTTCGCGCTGGGCGGCCTGTTCGCAGTGATGAAGCTGCGCGCCGGCCTGGCCGCGCGTGAGCCCTTCCTGCCCGCCACGCTGGGCGAGCTGCGCAAGGATGCCGCCGCGCTCAAGGGAGAGCAAAGCGATGGCTTCTAGACCGCAGGAGCTGGCCGCGCGCCGCGAGGCCCTGGTCGCCCGCTGCGCCGACCAGCGCGCCCTGCTCGCGCAGGACTACTCGCAGCTCGCCTCGCCCGCGACGCTTGGGGCCATTCCCGCCTATGCGATCCGCCACAAGAAGGCGGCGCTGATCGTCGGCGGCGTGGCGGCGGGTCTCTTCATCACGCGCCCCAAGTGGGCGGTGGGCACCGTGACGGCCGCCGTCTCGGCCTACAAGTTCGCCCAGAAGCTCCTTCCGGTGCTGCGCTGGAAGGGCTTCGAGATCCATTAGCGTGTAGCCGTGGTCCGGTCCCTTGACCGGACCATGCTATGCCTTCCCCAGTTCCTCGCCCAGCTCGCGGCCGCGCGCGGCCGCCGCCTTCATGGCGGCGACGATGGCTTCCTTCACGCCCGCCGCTTCCATGCTGGTGATGGCCGCGTGCGTCGTGCCGCCCTTCGAGGTCACGCGCTGGCGCAGGACGTCGACCGGGTCGCCGGTCTGCGCCGCCAACTGGGCGGCGCCGGTGAAGGTGGCGAGCGCGAGTCTCCTCCCCTGCTCCGCGTCCAGCCCCATCTCGCGCGCCGCCTGCTGCATCGCCTCCAGGAAGTAGAAGACATAGGCCGGGCCACTGCCCGACACCGCCGTCACCGGATCGATCAGTTCCTCACGGTCCAGCCACACGGTCTGGCCAACGGCGGCCATGACCTTGTCGGCCGCCTCGCGCTGCGCCGCATCCACGCCGCTTTCCGCCACCATGCCGGTGATGCCCATGGCGATCAGGGCCGGCGTGTTCGGCATGGCGCGCACGATGCGGGTGTAGCCGCCCAGCCAGCGCGAGAGGTCCTTGATGCGGATGCCGGCCGCGATCGAGAGCACCAGCGGCTGATTGCCCAGTCGGGCTTTCAGCTGATCCGCCACCTCGCGCATCTGCTGCGGCTTCACCGCCAGCACGATCACGTCGGCGCCAGATACCTGCACGTCGATGCCGTTCGCGGTGCTCACGCCGTACTGGGCCGCCAGGCGCTCCAGCGCCTCGGCGTTCGGGTCCACCACGTGCAGGCTGCCGGCGCCCGTCAGTTGGCCGGCAAGGCCCGCGATCAGGGCCGTGGCCATATTGCCGCCGCCGATGAATGCAATCTTCATGCTCTTCCTTTGTTATTCGTAATGGCGGACGCCGAAGATGGCGCTGCCGATGCGGACGATGGTCGCCCCTTCCGCCACCGCCGCCTTCAGGTCGCCCGACATGCCCATCGACAGGGTGTCGAGCGCCAGGCCTTGCGCGCGCAGGGCCTCGAACAGCGCGCGCAGGCGCGCAAAAGCGGCGCGCTGCTGCGCTTCATCCTTCGTCGCCTCGGGAATCGCCATCAGGCCGCGCAGGCGCAAGTTCGGCAGCGCCGCGACCTGGCGCGCGAGTTCCGGCAGTTCGTCTTCGCTGGCGCCGCTCTTGCTGGCCTCTCCGCTGATGTTGACCTGGATGCAGATGTCGAGCGGACCGAGTTCCTCGGGGCGCTGCTCGGACAGGCGCTGGGCGATCTTCAGCCGCTCCACCGTGTGCACCCACTGGAAGTTCGACGCGATGGGGCGGGTCTTGTTGCTCTGGATCGGGCCGATGAAATGCCATTCGAGCACAGCATCTGGTTGCAGGCGCGCCACTTCCTGCATCTTGTCGAGGCCTTCCTGCAGATAGTTTTCGCCGAAGGCACGTTGTCCGGCTGCCATCGCTTCGAGCACCGCTTCCGCAGGGAAGGTCTTCGACACGGCCAGCAACCGGACCTCGTTTTTGCCTCTTCCGGCAGAGGCACAGGCGGCCCCGATTGTCGCTTCGACAGCTTGCAAGTTCGCAGCGATTATGGACATAATGATTTTCTATAGGAAATATTTTGAGTCGAGACGAGGACCTTCGCCTGGCTCCATTCACGCTCTGGATTATAACAATGGATATTTCGGAACTCCTCGCCTTCTCGGTCAAGAACAAGGCGTCTGACCTGCACCTTTCCGCCGGCCTGCCGCCGATGATCCGGGTGCACGGCGACGTGCGCCGCATCAACCTGCCGCCGCTCGAGCACAAGGACGTGCACGGCATGATCTATGACATCATGAACGACGGCCAGCGCAAGCAGTACGAAGAGGTGCTGGAGTGCGACTTTTCCTTCGCGATTCCCGGCCTGGCGCGCTTCCGCGTCAACGCCTTCAACCAGGAACGCGGCGCGGCCGCCGTGCTGCGTACCATTCCCTCGAAGATCCTGTCGCTGGAAGAACTGAACGCGCCGAAGATCTTCAGCGAGCTGGCCTTGAAACCGCGCGGCCTGGTGCTGGTGACCGGCCCCACCGGCTCGGGCAAATCGACCACGCTGGCGGCGATGATCAACCACCTGAACGAAAACGAGTACGGCCACATCCTCACCATCGAGGACCCGATCGAGTTCGTGCACGACTCCAAGAAGTGCCTGATCAACCAGCGCGAAGTCGGCCCGCACACCCTGTCCTTCAACAACGCGTTGCGCTCGGCGCTGCGCGAAGACCCGGACTGCATCCTGGTGGGCGAGCTGCGCGACCTGGAAACCATCCGCCTGGCCCTGTCGGCGGCGGAGACCGGCCACCTGGTGTTCGGCACCCTGCACACCTCCTCGGCCGCCAAGACCATCGACCGTATCGTCGACGTGTTCCCGGCCGAAGAAAAAGAGATGGTGCGCGCCATGCTGTCGGAGTCGCTCCAGGCCGTGATCTCGCAGACCCTGCTCAAGACCAAGGACGGCTCGGGCCGCGTGGCGGCGCACGAGATCATGATCGGCACCCCGGCGATCCGCAACCTGATCCGCGAAGCCAAGATCGCCCAGATGTACTCGGCCATCCAGACCGGCAGCAACGTCGGCATGCAGACGCTCGACCAGAACCTGACGGACCTGGTGCGCCGCAACGTGATCTCCAGCAGCGCGGCCCGTTCGGCAGCCAAGATCCCCGAGAACTTCCCGGGTTAAAGGAGAACAGGTATGGAACGCGACCAGGCATCCAAGTTCATGTTCGACCTGCTGCGCCTGATGACCAGCAAGGGCGGCTCGGACCTCTTCATCACCGCGGGCTTCCCGCCCGCGATCAAGATCGACGGCAAGATGACGCCGGTGTCGAGCCAGCCGCTGACCGGCTCGCACACGGCCGACCTGGCGCGCGCCATCATGAACGACAAGCAGGCCGCCGGCTTCGAACTCTCGAAGGAGGCGAACTTCGCGATCAGCCCCGGCGACCTGGGGCGCTTCCGCGTCTCGGCCTTCATGCAGATGGGCTGCGTGGGCATGGTGCTGCGCGTGATCACCACCACCATCCCGAAGTTCGAGGACCTCGACCTGCCGGGAACCCTGAAGGACGTGATCATGACCAAGCGCGGCCTGGTCATCATGGTCGGCGCCACGGGTTCCGGTAAATCGACGACGCTCGCGGCGATGGTCGGCTACCGCAACGAGAACAGCTACGGCCACATCATCACCATCGAAGACCCGGTCGAATTCGTCCACCCGCACCGCAACTGCGTGATTACGCAGCGCGAAGTGGGCGTGGACACCGACAGCTTCGAGGCGGCGCTGAAGAACTCCCTGCGCCAGGCCCCGGACGTGATCCAGATCGGCGAGATCCGCGACCGCGAGACCATGGAGCATGCGATCGCGTTTGCGGAAACCGGCCACCTGTGCCTGGCGACCCTGCACGCCAACAGCGCCAACCAGGCCCTGGACCGCATCATCAACTTCTTCCCCGAAGAGCGCCGCCAGCAGCTCCTGATGGACCTGTCGCTCAACCTCAAGGGCCTGATCTCGCAGCGCCTGATTCCGAAGAAGGAAGCCAAGGGCCGCGTGGTGGCGATGGAGATCCTGCTGAACTCCCCGCTCATCTCGGACCTGATCTTCAAGGGCGACGTCCACGAGATCAAGGAGATCATGAAGAAGTCGCGCGAGCTGGGCATGCAGACCTTCGACCAGGCCCTGTTCGACCTCTACGAGGCGGACAAGATCACGTACGAAGACGCGCTGCGCAATGCGGACTCGGTGAACGACCTGCGCCTGAACATCAAGCTCAATTCCAAGCACGCGAAGAACCGCGATTTCTCGGCAGGTATGGAGCACCTCGGCATCGTCTGAGCCGGTGCCTTGCCACGGAAACCCATGGGGCGCCTCGGCGCCCCATTTTCTTTGCGCCTGCCGGCTAGGCCCCCATGCCGGCCCGGTTCGAGGTGGGCAGGTGCTGCCGGATCCATTGCGTGGTTTCCAGCAGCACCTCCTCCTTGCCATAGTCATTGAACAGGTCGTGGTAATGGCCCTCGTAGAGCCTGAGGGTCTTGTCCGGCGAGCCGGCGTGCTGGTAGAAAAACTCGCTGCCGGCCGGCACGGTGGCCTTGTCGACGGTGCCATGCATGATCAAGACCGGCAGGGTGATCCGGCCGAATTCCTTCTCCAGCCTTTCATCGGCGCGCACCAGCGCCGCCACGGTGCTGGCCGGTTGCACCTCGTCCGCGATCAGCGGGTCCGCATTCAGCGCGCGCACCGCCTCCGGATCGCGTGAAAAATCCTCGTTGTGCAGCTTCAGGACGCGCAGGTGCGGCGCCACGTGGCTCAGGCCCTTGATGACCGAGAGGACGACGCCGGGGGCCGGCACGCGGAAGGCGAAGCTCTCGCAGATCAGGCCATCGATCTCGGCCTGGTGCTCGAGCGTGTACACGCAGGACACCACCCCGCCCGCGCTGTGCCCCAGCAGGAACACCGGCAGGCCGGGCTCGCGTGTCTTGGCCAGCTCGATCATGGTGGCGAGGTCGCCCACGTAGTCCTCGACATCGCCGACGAAGAAGCGTTCCCCGCTCGACTTGCCGCGCCCGCGCAGGTCGAGTGCATACACGACGAAGCCGTTTTCCACCAACTGGCGCGCGGTCCAATCGTATTGCCCGCTGTGCGAGTTGACGCCGTGGCAGATCACGACCAGGGCGCTGGGCGGCCCCTCGGGACGCCAGCAGCGGAAGAAGATCTGGTTGCCGTCCTTGCCGTCGACGGTCTCTTCGCTGGGAGCCTTCGCCATGACATCCTCCGTTTGCTGGCTGCGGCGCGCAGGCCGCGACCTGGCCAGATTACGGAGTTCTTGCGCGATTCCGACGGCGTTTCACGCATTTTTTGACACAGCGCAAAAGCTTGTCAATTCATTGTGGCTTATGCATAAGCATAGGACAAATCGGTATTTCTGCTGCACTGCAGCGACTGTTAAGCTTGCTTCCCTCCGGCGGCCGCAGTGCCGCCGCAACCCATGCAAGAACAAAGAAGGAAGCCATGAGCTGCAAGCATTCCCACGCCAATCCCGCCCGCGCCGTCCTCGTGCTCGGCCTGATCGCATCGATCGCCCCGCCAGTCGCTGTTGCCCAGGACGCGCCGCAAGCGCCAGCCGCCGAACTGCAATCCGTGGTGGTCACCGGCACCCGCTCGCTGAACCGCCGCACCCTCGATTCGGAGTCGCCGGTCGACGTCATCGGCAGCAAGGAGCTGCTGAGCACCGGTTCCGGCGAGCTCGCCACCGTGCTGTCGCGCCTCCTGCCCTCGATGAACTTCCCGCGCCCGAGCGGGGCCGATGCCAGCGACGCGGTGCGTCCGGCGCAGCTGCGCGGCCTGTCGCCCGACCAGACCCTGGTGCTGGTGAACGGCAAGCGCCGCCACGCCTCGAGCGTCGTCAACGTCAACGGCACCCTGGGGCGCGGCTCGGCGCCGGTCGACCTGAACGCGATCCCGCTGGCGGCGATCGAGCGCATCGAAGTGCTGCGCGACGGCGCCGCGGCCCAATACGGCTCGGACGCGATCGCCGGCGTGGTTAACATCATCCTGAAAAAAGGCGCCGAGGGCGGTGAAGCCGAAGTCGTCTACGGCCAGTTCGACAAGGGCGACGGCGAGCAGGCCACCGTGCGCGCCTCGACCGGCTTCAAGCTGGGCGAGGACGGCTGGCTGCGCGTGGCCGTCGAAGCGGCCGACCGCAATGCCACCAACCGCTCCTTCGCCGACCCGCGCCCATCGGCCGGCCCGCGCCAGGGCAGCATCACCCAGCGCTACGGCGATCCGGACAGCCGTCCGCGCACGCTGTTCCTCAACAGCCAGGTGCGGATCAACGACGACATCGACTGGTACGCCTTCGCCAACTACGGCAAGCGCGAGACCTCCTCGGCCGCGACCTTCCGCACCGCCTATACCAACGACAGCCGCACCACGCTGCGCTCACCCCTGTATCCGGAAGGCTTCCAGCCGCTGCTCGACAGCACCTCGACCGACTCGTCGATCGTGACCGGCCTGCGCGGTGAGCTGGCCGGCTGGCGCTGGGATGCGAGCCTGAACCACGGCCGCAACCGCTTCGAGCTGGACGTCGCCAATACCGTCAACTACAGCCTGGGCGCCACCAGCCCGACCCGCTTCTACGCGGGCGAGCTGACCTCGACGCAGAACCTGGCCAACCTGGACGTGGCGCGCGAGTTTCCGGTGTCCTTCATGAGCGGCCCGCTGACGGTGGCGCTGGGCCTGGAGGCGCGCCACGAGTCCTACGAGATCGGCGCCGGCGAAGCGAATTCCTGGTTCGGCACGGGTGCCCAGGGCTATTCGGGCTTCCGTCCCGAGAACGCCGGCAAGAACAGCCGCAACAACAAATCGGTCTACCTGAACCTGGAAGGCGACATCACGAAGGCGCTGTCCGGCGCCTTCGCGCTGCGCCATGAGCGCTACAGCGATTTCGGCAACACCACCTCGGCCAAGGCCTCGGCCCGCTACGCCTTCACGCCAGGCTTCGCGCTGCGCGGCACCGTGTCGAACGGCTTCCGTGCGCCCTCGCTGGCCCAGTCCTTCTACACGATCACGACGACCAATACCCTGCTGGTGAACGGCAGCAGCGCCCTGGTCGAAACGGGCACTTTCCCAGTCGGCAGCGCCGCAGCCGCGGCCCTGGGCGCCCAGCCACTGAAGGCGGAGAAGGCGCGCAACCTGAGCATCGGCGCGCAATGGCAGCCGACCCGCAACTGGACCACGACCGTCGACCTGTACCGCATCGACATCGACGACCGCATCGTGTTCTCGTCGAACCTGCAGCTGGCGAATGCGCCGCGACTGGCCAGCGCACTGGCCGCCCAGAATATCTACGTTGGCGCAGCACGCTACTTCACCAATGCCGTCGACACCCGCACCAAGGGCGTGGACATCGTCAGCACCTATCGCCTGAACCTGGCGGGAGGCGCCCGCACCGACCTGACGCTGGCCTACAACCACAACGACAACGAAGTGCAGCGCGTGGCGGCCTCGCCCGCCGTGCTGTCGGAACAGAATCTCGTGCTGGTGGACCGCCAGACCGTCAACCGCCTGACCGTCGGCTCCCCCAAGGACAAGCTGAGCCTCTCGGGCGACTACACCCGGGGCATTTGGAACGGCCGCGCCGTCGTCACCCGCTACGGCAAGTTCACGGTGCCGCAGAACGACCCGGCGCTGGACCAGACCTATGATCCGCAATGGGTGCTCGACCTGTCCGCCAGCGTGCGCATCGCCAGCCAGTGGCGCCTGACGGCCGGCATCGACAACGTCACCAACCGCTACCCGGCCCAGGTGACCTCGCGTTCCAACCTGAACGTGAACGGCACCCAGCCCTACAGCGTGTGGGCGCCGAACGGCTTCAATGGCCGCTACTTCTACCTGAAGGCCGGCTATACCTGGTAAGCACTCAGGCGACGTTCAGTCCCATCGAGCGCACCATCTCGGCCGCCTGGCGCGCCGAGATGGTCGCCCCCAGGAACTGCCTGGCATTCGCCAGTTTCAATCCGCCCAGGTCGGCCTCGCGCAGGTCGGCCTCCTCGAAGCGCGTGTCCTTGATGTGGGCGTCGCGCAAGCTCCCCCCTTCGAATACCGCTTCGCGGAAGTCGCAGCCCGACAGGTCCGCATCCGAAAAATCCAGCCCCTTGAGAAGCGCCTTGCGGAATGACATGCGGCGCAGGTCGGCGCCGACCAGCAGCGTGTCTTCAAAAGTGAGCGCCAGGTGGCTGGTTTCCTCGAAGCGGGCGCCGGTCAGCTTGCAGCTGCGGAAGGTAGAGGAGGCCAGCCGCGCGCGGCGCCAGCCGCTGTTATTGAGGTCGCAGGATTCGAAGAGCGCGTCGACCAGGTCGGCGGACTCGAAATCGGCGTGGCCCGCACGGCAGCGCGTCCAGCGCGTGCGGCCCAGCTTTGCCGCGTAAAGGGAGGAATCGGGCAGCTGGCAGTTGCGGAAGACCGCGTCCTGCAGGTCGAGCCGCGACAGGTCGGCGTTCGACAGGTCGCAGTCTTCGAAGACCAGCAGGCGGTTTGCAGCGAGAGAGGATTCGATGGCGGCGCGCGTGGGCGCGTCGCCGTTGAAGATAATGGTCTGGCGGGGCATGGATCAGCGGCCCGGACCGCCGCCGCCCATGAAGCGGCCAGGACCAGGACCGCCCGGCCCCATGAACATCGGACGGCGATTGCCCGCATTGCCAAAGCTGCCGAAGCGGTAGGACAGGCCGATATAGGCCATGCGGCCGCCGAAGCGGCGCAGGCTGTATTCGCGCAGCACGTCGGTCTCGGTGATCGATTCCGACTTCTGCGAATCGAACAGGTCGTTGACGTTGACGACCAGGCTCAGTGCCGGCGACAGGTTGTGGCGGTAGCTGAAGTCGGCCGTGCGCACCGGCTGGCGGTAGCCCTCGCCGAACAGGGTCTTGCCCTGGGCGTTGAGCATCAGCTGGAAGAAGTTCGCCTGGTTCAGCTGGTAGGCGATGCGCGCGCGGCCGCTGATCGAGGTCGCCGAACGCTTGTCGTCGAGCGTGCTGCCCAGCACCGTCTGTTCCGAATAGCCGACGTTGCCGTTCACGTTGATCATCAGCTTGTCCGTGGCGCGGCCGCTGAAGTTGAACTCGATGCCGCCCGAGCGGCTGCTGCCCGAATTCTCGCGCGTGGTGAGCAAGACGTCATTGGCCAGCAGGTAGCGGCGCTCGGAAATCAGGTCGCTTTCGCGGCGCGCGTAGGCGCGCACGGTGGTGTCGACCTTGCCGATCTTGGTTTCCACGCCCAGCTCCAGCGAATCCGTGTTGGTCGGCTGCAGCTCCGGGTTGCCCGAGGAGAGGTTCAGTTCGTCGCGGTAGACGACGAAGGGGTTCAGCTCGCCCGCGTTCGGACGGCGGATACGGTGCGCGTAACTCAGGCGGATCGTGGTGTCGTCGGACAGGCCGTAGGTGACGAAGGCGCTCGGGATCGCGTCGAAATAATGGTTGCTGGCGCGGATGCTGGTCGTGACCTGGTTCATGTCGAGGTCCGCGTATTCCGCGCGCAGGCCGCCCTGCACGCCCCACTTCTCGTTCACGCGCCACTGGTAGCTGCCGTACAGCGCGTAGGTCATGTCGGTCAGCTCGAAGCGGTTGGTGCGCTGGGTGTTCACGCTCTCGCTGCCGCCCGCGCCGATGTCGAAGAAGGCGTTGTCGAAGGTGCTCTCGTTGCGCGCCACCTTGTAGCCCAGCCTCATCACGCCGTGCGCGCCCGGCAGCTCGTAGTCGCCGGTGAAGTCCGCGATGCGGGTCTCGTTCAGGCCGTCCTGGCGGCTGTTGGGCGCGCTGGCATTGCGTGGGCGCACCGTGTAGTCGGTGTTGTAGCGCGCGTCGCTGTCGCCGTCGTTGCCCGACAGGCGCAGGTCCATCTTGAAGGTTTCGCCGGGCTTCTCGCCCTTGTGGTCCAGGCGCGCGCCCAGGCTGTAGTTGCGGTTCTTGTTGTCGCGCCGGGTGATGCGCTCGTACTCGCTGTCGACCACGCCGGCCGCGCTCACGCTGCGATAGCGCTCGCTCGAGCCGCCATCGTTGTTGTTCTCGGCGAAGCTGGCGGTCGCGCCCAGCACGTCCTTGTCGCCCCAGTTATAGGTCAGGCCCGCGTTGAAGCCGGCCGAGTCGGTGTTGTTCACGCCGCTGCTGAACTGGGTGCTGCTGGTGACGGCCCCCGTCACCGGGTCGATGCGCTCGCGGCGGGTTTCGCCGGTGTTGTCGCGGTGATCGTGGCGGCGATAGGCCGCGCCCTGCACGCTGAAGCGTCCCGAGGTGTAGCTGCCGAAGCCCGAAGTGTTGTAGCGGCCGGCGCTGCCGACGTTGGCGTTGAGCGCCGCGAAGCCGCCCGGGCTGCGCTCGCGCCGCATCACCAGGTTGAGGATCGGGCCGCCGCCGCCTTCGTTGCCGAACTGCGCGCCGGGATTGTTGATGACCTCGACCGATTCGAGGTCGGCTGCGGGAATCGCATTGATCGCCGCGGCGCGGTTATCGCCCTGGAACATGGCCGACGGCTTGCCGTCCACCAGGATCTGCACATTGCTGCGGCCGCGCAGCGTGACGTTGCCGTCCGGGTCGACGCCGACCGAGGGCACCTTGTTCAGGGTGTCGGCCACGGTGTCGTTCGAGCTGGCCGGGTCGGACTTGACGTCGTAGACCTGGCGGTCGATGCGGTTGGTGGTCTTGTTCGCGGTGACGTTCACGGTCGATACCGCGGTGCCGCCGGCAGGCGGCGCTTCAGGGGCCTGGCTCACGACCTGCGGCGCCGGCTGCGCCGGTTTCGCCTGCGCTTGCGCTGCCTGCGTGGCCTGCTGCGGGGCTTCCTGCGCATTGGCTGCGAACGGGACGAGGAAGGTGCCGGCAACGAGACGGGCGATCAGGGACAGGCGGGGCAAGTGTGCGGTGTGGCGTGGGGTAGGCATGAAAAGCGAGCTCGACAGTTAAGGCGAGCGATTGTCGCATGTCGGCTTCTTAATGTTTGTAACAAAAGATAACAAGGCTGGATGACGTGCATATGACTCGATCAAGCGCCATAGTGCGGTTTGACCTACACTGCGGTTTTATTAACCAAACTTTACACAGAGCCTGACATGAACGTATTCGACTTCAGCGCCAATGCCCTCGACGGCCAGCCGGTTTCCCTGGACCGCTTCCGCGGCCAGGTGCTCCTGGTGGTCAACACCGCCAGCGAATGTGGCTTCACGCCGCAGTACAAGGGCCTGGAAGAGCTGCACCGCCAGTACGGCGCGCGCGGCCTGGCCGTGCTGGGTTTCCCCTGCAACCAGTTCGGCAAGCAGGAACCAGGAACGGAAAGCGAGATCGGCGCCTTCTGCGAGAAGAACTATGGGGTGAGCTTCCCGATGTTCGCCAAGGTCGACGTCAACGGCGACGCGGCGCATCCGCTGTTCAAGTACCTGAAGCAGGAAAAGCCGGGGGTGCTGGGGACGGAGGGGATCAAGTGGAACTTCACCAAGTTCCTGGTCGGGCGTGATGGGGAGGTCGTCAAGCGCTACGCGCCGCAGACGGCCCCGGCGGATATCGCCGAAGATATCGAGAAACTTTTGTAGGGGTGTTCCAGTCCAGTGGACTGGAGCACGCTTCGCCGAACGCGCGTTCAACTCCCGGTTGAGACGTGGCGGCGCATCGTTTGGTTGAACGCGCGGACGGCGGAGCCGTCCACCCTACGGATTACTTCTGCGGGGTCAGGCGAATCGCCTGGCCACCACCAGGCGCGAGGCGCAGCTGCAGCGTATCGCCCGCAGTGACGGTCTTCGTTTCCGTCACCAGGTCGAAGCGGCGCGCGCTGCGGTAGTCGGCGCTGTCGCCATCGCGGTAGATTTCGGCGGTATAGCGCTTGCCCTTGTCGAGGAAGTCCAGCGCCAGCGGCAGCGTGCGGGCTTCGCCGTCGGTCACCGCGCCGACGTACCAGTCGTCGCTGGCGCGGTCCTTGCGCGCGATGGTCGCGAACCTGCCTACCTCACCGTTGACCACGCGGGTGTCGGCCCAGTCGGTCGGCACGTCCTTGATGAACTTGAAGGCCGCCGGGTACTTCTCGTAGTTCTCCGGCAGGTCGGCCGCCATCTGGATCGGCGAATAGATCACGACGAAGTTGGCGAGCTGCTTGGCCTGGGTCGAGTTGAAGGTCTTGCCGTCCGCGCCCACCAGGCTCAGGACGCCCGGCGTATAGTCCATCGGGCCGCTCAGCATGCGGGTAAACACCAGCTTGGCTTCGTGGTCGACGCTGTTGGGCGGATTGCCCCAGGCGTTGTACTCGACGCCGCGCGCGCCTTCGCGCGTCAGCCAGTTCGGGTAGGTGCGGCGCAGGCCGGTGTCCTTGACCGGCTCGTGGGTGTCGATCGACAGCTTGTACTTGGCCGCTTCCGTCACGGCCTTCAGGAAGTGGCGCACGCCCTCCTGCGAATCGTAGTGACCGTAGCGCGGCTTGCCGTCGCGGCCCGGGAACAGCGCGCTGCCCGCCTCGTGCACATAGCCCGACTTGATGCTGTCCACGCCCAGCTTCGCATACAGCCTGTAGGCCGCATCCATCTGCTTCTCGTAGGCGACGATGTTGGCGCCGGTCTCGTGGTGGCCGATCAGGCGCACGCCCTTCGACTTCGCGTAGGCCGCCAGGCCGGTCAGGTCGAAGTCGGGATAGGGCTCGGTGAAGCTGAAGTCGGCGCCGCCGTGGCCCCAGTCGCTCTCCCATCCCTTGTTCCAGCCTTCGACCAGCACGCCGCGCATGCCGTGCTTCGCGGCGAAGTCGATGTATTTCTTCGTGTTGGCGGTGGTGGCCGCGTGGTTCGGCCCGGCGTTCCAGGTGCCGCTCTGCAGGTGCATCTGCCACCAGACGCCGACGAATTTCGAGGGCTTCACCCAGGACACGTCGCCCAGCCTGTTCGGTTCGTTCAGATTGAGCACCAGGTCCGACATGTACAGGCCGGCCGCGTTGCTGGCGATCTGCAGCGTGCGCCACGGCGTGACAAAGGCGCCTTCGCGCACGACGGCCGGGCCGCTCGGCGACGGCGCCAGCATGGCGCGCAGCTTCTGGCCGTCGACCTTGCGCAGCCACATGCTGGCGTAATCCACCAGCGCCGCCTCGTGGAAGGCGATGTGGGTCCCGTCGTCCAGGCGCACGGTCAGCGGGGTGTTGGCGATGCCGATCTCCTTGAGCGGCGCTTCGCGGATCTCTTCCTCCAGGCCCGGCAGCTCTGCGGCCGGGATCCACCAGGCGGTGGCCGGACGGGCCACCGTGAACTCGGTCAGCTCGTCGATGATCTCGGCGACCGGCAGCTGCTTCTGCGCCGGGAATTCGTAGCGGAAGCCGACGCCGTCGTCATAGATGCGGAACACCACGGCGAGCTGGCGGCCGGCCTGGCTCTTCTGCTCGAGGTCGACGCGCAGCTCGCGGTAGCGGTTGCGCACGAATTGGCGCTCGCCCCAAGGCTGTTCCCAGGTGCTGTCGTGGTCACTGACCGCCTGCTTGCGCAGGCTGAAGCCGCCATCGAGCTTGCGCGCATTGGCGAGGTTGAAGCCCAGGCGCGAGGGAGCGATGATTTCCTTGCCGTTGCGCGAGATGGTGTAGGCGAGCTTGCCCATGCCATCCTTCTGGACTTCCACCTTGATGACGTCACCGGGCGAGGCGGCGCGCGCGATGACTTCTTGCGCCCATGCGGGCAGGGCGAACAGGCAGGATGCAGCCAGGGCAGCGAAGGTGGCGGCGGGACGGCGGACGAACATCGGGTCTCCTTGTCTTTATCGGCGAGCGGTAGCAAAACTACCTCTTATACGGACGAGCACCGACATCTTATGACAAAAAGATGTAATTCGACTACCAGAACGGGTTCAACGGGTCTGGATCCAGGCCGCCCCATGGGTGGTGCAGGCACGGTTGACGTTCTCGAGGAAGCGGATCGCCTCACCCTGAGACAGGCCGGGCGGCATGAGCTGGGCCAGGGACGGGTCTTCGCTGACCCGGTCCAGTCCATGGGCGATGGCGCGCGAGACGTCGCGCGCCAGCTTGCCATCGCTGTTGTAGAGCGCGTCGTAGACGCCGACCGCTTCCCACACGGGCACCAGGCCCGGGCTGGTCGTATCCTCGAACACGACGGCGGGCGGCATGCCTTCGTCTTCGCGCACGAGCTGGAATGCGAAACTCACGGTAAAACCTTCGGTAATGGGACAGTCCGACAGTATAGGCCAGCTGTCCTCAGGCGAGCGCCCGGTCGATCAATTCGATCCAGTGCCTCACAGGCGTCGCGGTCCCCGATTGCAGGTGGGTGATGCAGCCGATATTGGCCGAGACAATTTCGGTGGCGCCCGTCGCCTCCAGGTTGGCCAGCTTGCGGTCGCGCAGTTCGTGCGCGATCTCGGGATGCAGCACCGAATAGGTCCCGGCCGAGCCGCAGCACAAGTGGCTGTCGGCGCACAGCTGCACTTCCACGCCGGCGGCGCGCAGCAGGCTTTCCACCTTGCCGCGGATCTGCTGGCCGTGCTGCAAGGTGCAGGGCGGATGCCAGGCGACGCGCTTGTCCACCTTCCCTGCCAGCCTGCTCGCCAGCACCTCCTCGAACTCGACCAGGATCTCGGACAGGTCGCGCGTCAGCATGGCAATGCGTCCGGCCTTCGCGGCGTAATGCTCGTCGTGCGCGAGCAGGTGGCCGTATTCCTTCACGGTGACGCCGCAGCCGGAGGCGGTCATCACGATCGCTTCCACTTCGCCCGATTCCACATAGGGCCACCAGGCGTCGATGTTGCGGCGCATGTCGTCCAGGCCCGCTTCCTGGTCGTTCAGGTGGTAGCGCACGGCGCCGCAGCAGCCGGCCTTCGGCGCGGTGATCAGCTGCACGCCAAAGGCGTCCAGCACGCGCGCGGTGGCGGCGTTGATGTTGGGGGCCATCGCAGGCTGCACGCAGCCCTCCAGCACCAGCATCTTGCGGGCGTGCGTCCGCGTGGGCATGCTGCCTGGATTGCGCGCCGGCTGCAGCTTGTCCTGCAGGGCTTTCGGCAGCAGCGCACGCACCGACAGCCCGGTGCGGTAGGCGGGCTTGTACCAGCTTGTGCGCGGCAGAAATTCCTTGAGGGTGGTGCGCTTCACGCGGTCCTTGAAGGGACGCGGCACGCGCTCTTCCACGACGCGGCGGCCGATGTCGACCAGGCGGCCGTACTTCACGCCCGAGGGACAGGTGCTCTCGCAGTTGCGGCAGGTGAGGCAGCGGTCCAGGTGCAGCTGGGTCTTGCGGGTGGGCTCGGCCCCCTCGAGCACCTGCTTGATCAGGTAGATGCGTCCGCGCGGGCCATCGAGCTCGTCGCCCAGCAGCTGGTAAGTGGGACAGGTGGCGGTGCAGAAGCCGCAGTGCACGCAGGCCTGCAGGATGGCTTGCGCTTCCTTGCCCTCGGGCGTGTCCCGGATGAAGTCGGCCAGATTGGTTTGCATATCAGACCATTCGTCCCGGATTGAAAATGTGGGCCGGATCGAAGGAAGCCTTCAGGCGTTCGTGGATACGGGCGACGGCGGGCGCCAGCGGCTGGAACACGCCGCAGGATTTGTCGCCGCCGCGGAACAGGGTCGCGTGGCCTCCCACTGCCGCGCTGCTCCGGCGGATGCTGTCGGCATCGAGTTCGGTACGCAGCCAGCGCTGGGCGCCGCCCCACTCGACCAGCTGGGTGCCGCCAAGGGCCAGTACCGGGCTGGTCGACGGCAGGGACAGGCGCCACAGCGCGCCATCGCCCCCGAAGAAGGGATGCTGCTGTTCACGGATGCCGGCCCAGAAGCTGGCGCAATTGGGCACGGTCTCGCCGCCGATCAGGCGCACCGCCGCGTCGACCGCCGCCTGGGCGCCGGACAGGCGCAGGCACAGCAGGCCGTTGTGCCAGCAGCTGGCGGAGATCGGCAAGGGCTGGCCGCCCCACTCGTTGAGGGTGCGGATGGCGTCGATCTCGCCCATCTCGAGGCGCAGCGTCTTTTCGGCGATGGGCCGTGGCAGGACCTTGACCGACACCTCGAGCAGCAGGCCGAGGGTGCCGAGCGAGCCGGCCAGCAGGCGCGAGACGTCGTAGCCGGCCACGTTCTTCATGACCTGGCCGCCGAAGCGCAGGACATCGCCCTTCCCGTCCAGCAGCTTCGCGCCGAGCACGAAATCGCGCACTCCGCCGCTATTGGCGCGGCGCGGGCCGGCCAGGCCGGCGGCGATCGTCCCGCCGAGCGTGGCGTCAGGACCGAAATGCGGCGGCTCGAAGGCCAGCATCTGGTTCCGCTCGCCCAGTAGAGCCTCGATCTCGGCGAGGGGCGTGCCGCAGCGCGCGGTGATCACCAGCTCGGTCGGCTCATAGTCGACAACGCCGGCATAGCCGCGCGTGTCGAAGATCTCACCCTCGAGGCGCTGGCCATACCAGTCCTTGCTGCCGCCGCCACGGATACGGAGCGGCCTCTTGTCGGCGCTTGCCGCGCGCACGCGTTCCTGGAATTGTTCGATCGATCGCATGGTTCAGAAACGCGGTAAGTCGGGGAAAGGCAGCCCGCCGCCATGCACGTGCATCTTGCCGAACTCGGCGCAGCGGTGCGGCGTCGGGATCGCCTTGTCCGGATTGAGCAGCATGGGCGCATCGAAAGCCCGCTTGACCTCGAAGAAAGCGTCGAGCTCCTTGCGGCCGAACTGCACGCACATCGAGTTGATCTTCTCCATGCCCACGCCGTGCTCGCCGGTGATGGTGCCGCCGACCTCGACGCACAGGGCCAGGATGGCGGCGCCGAAGGCTTCGGCGCGTTCGAATTCGCCGGGCTGGTTCATGTCGAACAGGATCAGGGGGTGCATATTGCCGTCGCCGGCGTGGAAGACGTTGGAACAGCGCAGGCCGAAGGTGCTCTCCATCTGCTCGATGCCCTGCAGGACCCGGGCCAGCTGCTTGCGCGGGATGGTGCCGTCCATGCAGTAGTAATCCGGCGAGATGCGGCCCGCCGCCGGAAAAGCGTTCTTGCGGCCGGACCAGAAGCGCATGCGCTCCGCCTCGCTCTGCGACACCGCGATCGCCGTCGCGCCGGCGCCTTCGAACACGGCCTTCATGCGTTCGATCTCTTCCGCCACCTCGAGCAGCGTGCCGTCGGCCTCGCACAGCAGGATGGCGGCGGCGTCCACGTCGTAGCCGGCGTGGACGAAAGGCTCGACCATGCGCACCGAGGTGCGGTCCATCATCTCGAGGCCGGCCGGGATGATGCCGGCCGCGATGATGCTGGCCACCGCATTGCCGGCGGTGACGACGTCGCCGAAGGACGCCATGATGACCTGGGCCACGGCCGGCTTCGGCACCAGCTTGACCGTCACTTCCGTCACGATGCCGAGCATGCCCTCCGAGCCGATGAAGACGGCCAGCAGGTCCAGGCCGGGCGCATCCAATGCTTCGCTGCCCAGTTCGATGATCTCGCCCTCGATGGTGGCGACCCGCACGCGCAGCACGTTGTGGACCGTCAGGCCATATTTGAGGCAGTGCACGCCGCCCGAGTTCTCGGCCACGTTGCCGCCGATGGTGCAGGCGATCTGCGAGGACGGGTCCGGAGCGTAGTAGAGGCCGTACTGGGCGGCCGCTTCGGAGATGGCGAGATTCCGCACGCCGGGCTGGACCACGGCGGTGCGCGCATGGGCGTCAAGCCTGACGATGCGGTTCAGGCGCGCGGTCGAGAGCACGACGCCGTCCGCGATCGGCAGCGCGCCGCCCGACAGGCCGGTGCCGGCGCCGCGCGGCACGATCGGCACCTTCAGTTCGCGGCAGATGTCCAGGATCTCCAGCACCTGCTCTTCGCTGGTGGGGAGGGTCACGATCATGGGCAGCTGGCGGTAGGCGGCCAGGCCGTCGCACTCATAGGGACGGGTGTCTTCGGGGTCGGAGAGGACGACCGAATTTGCCAAATGCGCCGGTAGGCGCGCGCGCAGCGCGTCAGCAACCTGGCGGCGCCGTTCGGCCGGAACGGAAATGGGAGCGGTCATTCCGCCAATTGTAGGCACAATTGTCGCGTTTTGTCGTATGCTCGCCCTATCGTTTTTTTAACATATTGCATAAGGCAGCATCATGGGCAACCGACTTTCCAAAATCGCCACCCGCACCGGTGACGACGGCACCACCGGCCTGGGCGACGGCAGCCGCACCGGCAAGGACAGCGCACGCATCCATTCGCTCGGCGAAGTCGACGAGCTGAACTCCTTCGTGGGCCTGCTGCTGTGCGAAGAGATGCCGCCTGAGCTGCGCGAAGAGCTGATCTCGATCCAGCACGACCTGTTCGACCTGGGCGGCGAGCTGTGCATCCCTGGCTACGAGATGATCAAGGACGAGCATGTGGCGCGCCTGGACGGCCTGCTCGAGAAGTACAACGCCGACCTGCCGATCCTGAAGGAATTCATCCTGCCGGCCGGCTCGCGCGCGGCCTCCCTGGCCCACGTCTGCCGCACCGTCTGCCGCCGCGCCGAGCGCAGTATCGTGGCGCTGTCGCATGCCGAGCAGATCCGCCCTCACCCGCGCCAATACGTGAACCGCCTGTCGGACCTGATGTTCGTCCTGGCCCGCGTGCTGAACCGTTTCGCCGGCGGCAGCGACGTGCTCTGGCAGCACGAGCGCAAGCGCGGTTGAGCCCATGGACGACTTCATCGGGGTCTACGACGGGGCGCTCAGCGCCGAGCAGTGCGACGCCATCCGCGCGCGCTTCGATGCGAGCGGCAAGGTGGCGCGCGGCCGCACCGGCAACGGGGTAGATGTCAGCAAGAAGGACAGCTACGACCTGACCATCAATGGCCTGGCCGAATGGGACGACGTCGGCGCCCTGCTGACCCAGACCATGGCGCGCCACCTGGCGCAGTATATGGACAAGTACCGGATGCTCCTGATCGGCGCGCTGTCGCCGCAGGTCGCGCATCCGCAAACGGGCGAGCCGGTGACGCTGTCGCCCGATAACTTCAGCGAGTTCGGCACGCCGAACATCGTGGAGCTGATGCAGTCGATCTATCGCGTGGGGCACGTCAACCTGCAGAAGTACCTGCAGGGCACGGGCGGCTACCACCACTGGCATTCCGAGATCTACCCGCAGAACACGAGCTGCGAGACCCTGCACCGGGTGCTGCTGTGGCAGTTCTACCTGAACGATGTGGAAGATGGCGGAGAGACCGAGTTCCTGTACCAGGACCGGAAGGTGGAAGCGCGCCAGGGGCGCTTGGTGATTGCGCCGGCGGGGTTCACGCATACCCACAAGGGGCATGTGTCACGTAGTGGCGACAAGTACATCGCGACGTCGTGGATTTTGTTCCAGCGCGCGGAAACGCTGTTCGGATCGTAGGGTGGTCGGCTCTGCCGACCGCGCGTTCAGCCAGTGCAAGCGTGGCCACAAGGCCACCGGGAGTTGAACGCGCGGACGGCGAAGCCGTCCACCCTACGAGTTAATGACGACCAGGCGGGGCTCGCCCGCCGCGAAACGCGCACGAATCGAGGCAGCGATGCCCTTGGCATCCAGGCCAACCGAAGCCAGCAAGGCCGCCGGGTCACCCTGGTCGATGAACTTGTCCGGCAGGCCCAGGTTCAGCACCGGCTTGGCGATGCCTTCAGCCGCCAGCGCTTCCATCACGGCGGCGCCCGCGCCGCCCATGACGCAACCCTCTTCCACCGTCACCAGGTAGTCGTGCTCCTTCGCCAGGCGCTTGACCAGTTCCACGTCGAGCGGCTTCACGAAGCGCATGTTGGCGACCGTCGCGTTCAGCTCGTCGCCGGCGGCGATGCTCGGGGCAACCATCGAGCCGAAGGCCAGGATGGCGATGCCCTTGCCTTCGCGGCGCACCACGCCCTTGCCGATCTCGATCGAGCTGAGCTCCGGCTGGATCGCTGCGCCGATGCCGGCGCCGCGCGGGTAGCGGATCGCGGCCGGGCCAGGATAGTGGTAGCCGGTGGTCAGCATCTGGCGGCATTCGTTTTCGTCGGACGCGGCCATGACGACCATGTTCGGGATGCAGCGCAGGTAGGCCAGGTCGTAGTTGCCGGCGTGGGTGGCGCCGTCGGCGCCCACCAGGCCCGCGCGGTCCAGCGCGAAGGTCACGTCGAGGTTCTGGAGGGCCACGTCGTGGATCAGCTGGTCGTAGGCGCGCTGCAGGAAGGTCGAGTAGATCGCGACGACCGGTTTCAGGCCTTCGGTGGCGATGCCGGCGCCGAAGGTGACCGAGTGCTGTTCGGCGATGCCGACGTCGAAGTAGCGCTCCGGGTACTGCTGGTGGAAGCGCACCATGCCCGAGCCTTCGCGCATCGCCGGCGTGATGCCGACCAGGCGCTTGTCGACGGCCGCCATATCGCACAGCCAGTTGCCGAACACCTCGGTGTAGGTGATCTTGCTCGGCGCGCTGGCCGGCTTGATGCCCTCGGTCGGGTTGAACTTGCCGGTGCCGTGGTAGAGGATGGGCTCGGCTTCGGCCAGCTTGTAGCCCTGGCCCTTCTTGGTCACCACGTGCAGGAACTGCGGGCCCTTGAGCTTCTTGATGTTCTCCAGGGTCGGGATCAGGGAATCCAGGTCGTGGCCGTCGATCGGACCGATGTAGTTGAAGCCGAACTCCTCGAACATGGTGGCCGGGACCACCATGCCCTTGGCGTGCTCCTCGAGCTTGCGCGCCAGGTCCAGCACGGGGCCCGGCAGCACGCTCTTGCCCACGGTCTTGGCGGCCGCGTAGAACTGGCCGCTCATCAGGCGCGCGAGGTAGCGATTGAGCGCGCCGACCGGCGGCGAGATCGACATGTCGTTGTCATTCAGGACCACCAGCAGGTTGCAGTCCTCCTCGACGCCCGCATTGTTCAGGGCCTCGAAGGCCATGCCCGCGGTCATGGAGCCGTCGCCGATCACGGCGATCGCGTGGCGGTCCTCGCCTTTCAGCTTGGCGGCTTTCGCCATGCCGAGGGCCGCCGAGATCGAGGTCGACGAGTGGGCGGTGCCGAAGGTGTCGTAGATGCTCTCGTCGCGCTTGGGGAAGCCCGACAGGCCGTTCAGCTGGCGCAGGGTCGGCATGCGCTCGCGGCGGCCGGTGAGGATCTTGTGCGAGTAGGTCTGGTGGCCCACGTCCCACACGATGCGGTCGTGCGGGGTGTTGAAGACATAGTGCAGCGCGATGGTCAGTTCGACCGTCCCCAGGTTCGAGGACAGGTGGCCGCCGGTCTTGGAGACGGAATCGAGCAGGAACTGGCGCAGCTCGGTGGCGAGCGGGGTCAGTTGCGTGCGCGGGAGCTGGCGCAGGTCCGCGGGGTCGTTGATGGTCTCTAGCAGTTTCATTTATGCCTTCCGCTGCACGATCAGGTCCGCGAGTTCGCGCAGCCGCTGTGCTTGTTCTCCGAATGGCGCCAGCGCTTCGTGCGCTTCACGCCGCAGTTGCTCGGCCAGCTCCTTCGATTGGTCCAGCCCAAGGATCGACACATAGGTCGGTTTGTTGTCGGCCGCGTCCTTGCCCGCGGTCTTGCCCAGCGTGGCCGAATCGGCCGTCGCATCGAGCACGTCGTCGACCACCTGGAAGGCCAGGCCGATCGCCTTCGAATAGGCTTTCAATGCTTCCAGTTCGGTCGACGTCAGGTCTTTCCCGCACAGGGCGCCCAGGATCACCGAGACGCGCAGCATGGCGCCGGTTTTCAGCTGGTGCATGCGCTCGAGTTCATCGCGCGTCAGCGACAGGCCGACGCTATCGAGGTCGATCGCCTGGCCGCCGCACATGCCAGCGGAACCCGCGGCTTCGGCCAGCAGTCGCAGCATCTGTACCAGCCGCGCCGGGGGCACCGTGTCGATGTCGGCCAGGGTCTGGAAGGCCTGGGCCTGCAGCGCGTCGCCGACCAGCAGCGCGGTGGCTTCGTCGTAGGCGACGTGCACGGTCGGTTTGCCGCGGCGCAGGTCGTCGTCGTCCATGCAGGGCATGTCGTCGTGGACCAGCGAATACACGTGGATCATCTCGACCGCGCTGGCGACACGCGCCAGGGCCTGCGCGTCGCCGCCGAACAGGGCGCCGCTGGCATAGGCCAGCAGAGGGCGCACGCGCTTGCCGCCGCCGAGGGCCGTGTAGCGCATAGCCTCATGCAGCTTGGCCGGGACGGCGCTGGCCGCCGGCAGATAGTTCTCCAGCGCGCGCTCGACGTCCGCCTGCACGCCCTGCATCCAGGTGCCGAAATCCTGGCCCATCATTGATCGCCCTCGTCGGCTTCCGAGAAGGGCTTGAGCATGTCGCCTTCAAGGACCTTGACCTGGGACTCGACCTTTTCCAGCTGGGCCGCGCAGTATTTCACCAGTTCGGAACCGCGCGCATAGGCGGCCACCGAGGCTTCCAGCGGCAGCTGGCCGGACTCCATCTGCGAGACGAGCTGGGCCAGCTCCGCCATCGCGCCTTCGAAGGATTCGGGCGTTGCGCTGTTCGTATTGTTTGACATAGCTATTGAGTAAGGGCGCAAGGGTGCGCCATGGGTCGGTCCAATCGCGTATTTTAGATCAATCCAACCTCACGAGGGGCGCACATTGCATCGAACGCAACTTGCCCGCTTGACCACATTTTACAGTAGCGCCTCCCTCCCCTCATGAAATCCGTGATTTTTCAACAACTTATTTCTACGGTCTCGTCCCTTGCGCGCGACGGACCGCACCCCCTCTACCGTGTTTCCACGGTATAATCTCCGGTTCTGTCCGAAACACCGTATTCCTCTTCTCTACGATTACTGGTCTTTGGATTCTTTCTCTTCTTTGGTGGTACTTGATTAAAGGGGGGTTGGGATGTCCGATCTGGCTACCCACGCCAAGCTGGCGCGCTCGTGCGCACAGCTTCCGGTAGATGTCTACTTTGATAATGCGCTGATGCAGCGCGAGCTGCAGCAACTGTTTCACAAGGGCCCACGCTACGTCGGCCACGAATTGATGGTGCCGGAGCTCGGCGATTTCGCGACACTTGCATCCGAAAACGAAGGCCGTATGCTGGTCCGCAACGCGGGCGGCATCGAAGTGCTGTCCAACGTCTGCCGCCATCGCCAGGCGCTGATGTTCAATGGCCGCGGCAATGCGAACACCATCGTGTGCCCGCTGCATCGCTGGACCTACGACCTGAAGGGTCAGCTGATCGGCGCGCCGCATTTCCCGGAGACGCCCTGCCTGAACCTGTCGAAGACGCCGCTGCAGAACTGGAACGGCCTGCTGTTCGAACAGAACGGCTACGACGTGATGGACAAGCTGAAGAACATGGAGGTGACCAAGGACCTCGACTTCAGCGGCTATATGTTCGACCACGTCGAGATCCACGAGTGCGACTACAACTGGAAGACCTTCATCGAGGTCTACCTGGAGGATTACCACGTCGAGCCCTTCCACCCGGGCCTGGGCAACTTCGTCTCGTGCGACGACCTGAAGTGGGAATTCGGCCGCGACTACAGCGTCCAGACCGTGGGCGTGAACCGCGCGCTGCAGAAGGCGGGTTCGCCGGCCTACAAGAAGTGGCAGGAACAGGTCCTGAAGTTCAACAACGGCCAGCCGCCGAAGTACGGCGCCATCTGGCTGACCCTGTACCCGAACATCATGGTCGAGTGGTATCCGAACGTGCTGGTGGTGTCGACCCTGTGGCCGATCGGCCCGCAGAAGACCCGCAACGTGGTCGAGTTCTACTACCCCGAGGAGTTCGTGCTGTTCGAGCGCGAATTCGTGGAAGCCGAGCGCGCCGCCTACATGGAAACCGCGGTCGAGGACGACGAGATCGCCCTGCGCATGGACGCCGGCCGCAAGATCCTGCTCGAGCGCGGCGTCAGCGAAGTCGGCCCCTACCAGTCGCCGATGGAAGACGGCATGCAGCACTTCCACGAGTGGTACCGCAGCAGGCTGGAACTGTAAGGGATGGCGTCACTCTGGATGCTGTTCGCCAGCTTCGCGTTCGCCGCCATGGGCGCGGGCGTGAAGCTGGCGTCCGAGTTCTACTCCACCTCCGAACTCGTGATGTACCGCGGCCTGATCGGCACGCTGGTGCTCTTCATGATCGTCCGCCACCGCGGCGGCACCTTCCGGACCGTCTTCCCCAAAGCCCACCTCTGGCGCAGCGCGGTCGGCGTGATCTCGCTGTGGCTGTGGTTCTTCGCGATCACCCGCCTGCCCCTGGCGACCGCCGTCACCCTCAACTACATGGCGCCGATCTGGATCGCGGCCTTCATGTTCGGCGTCGGCTGGTGGCGCGGGACCAAGATGCCGGAATGGCCGCTGGTGCTGGCCATCGCCATGAGCTTCTTCGGCGTGACCCTGGTGCTGCAGCCGGCGTTCGAGTCCAATCAGTGGCTGGGCGGCCTGGCCGGCGTGTGCTCGTCCGTGATTTCGGCCATGGCGTATATGCAGGTGCGTAAGCTCGGCCAGATGGGCGAGCCGGAATACCGCGTGGTGTTCTACTTCTCGCTCACCACGGCGCTGGCGGGCCTGGCCGGCACGCTGCTGGGCGACGGCCCGAAGGACGCCGTGTTCCAGAGCCATACGCCGGGCAGTGGCCTGCTGCTGCTCGGTATCGGCATCACGGCCCTGATGGCGCAAATGGCGATGACGCGCGCCTACCGCGTCGGCAAGGTGCTGGTGGTCGCCAACCTGCAGTACACCGGCATCGTATTCTCCAGCCTGTGGGGCCTGGCGCTGTGGGGCGACACCTTCGACTGGCATGTGTGGCTGGGCATCGGCGTCATCCTCGCGTCCGGCATCGCCGCGACGTTCTACAATACACGCAGCACGTCCAAGGGCGCCGTGGTCAAGGATACCGACCCGATCGCCAGCGAAACCTGAGGAGACTTCATGTACACAACCCTGATCAGCGCCGCCGACCTTGCCGAACGCATTGGTGACCCGAACATCGTGGTGGTCGACTGCCGCCACGACCTGACGAACCTGGCGGCCGGCCGCGAAGGCTATGCCATCGGCCATCTGCCCGGCGCCGTGTTCGGCGACATCGAGACCCAGCTGTCGGGCGCCAAGCGCGGCGCCGACGGCGTCTTCCGCGGCCGCCATCCGCTGCCCGAGAAAGAGGCCCTGATCGAGACCCTGCGCGGCTGGGGCGTCAACGACGACTCCCAGGTGGTGGCCTACGACGCCCACGGCGGCATGTTCGCCGCGCGCCTGTGGTGGCTGCTGCGCTGGCTCGGCCACGAAGCGGTCGCGGTGCTCGACGGCGGCATGGCGGCCTGGCAGTCGCTCGGCCAGCCCCTGTCCACCGAGGCGCCAGCCAAGCCGCGCGGGAACATCACCGTGCGCGCGCCCTTCGTGCCGACCGTGACCGTGGTCGACGTCATGCTGAACCTCCAGAACGGCGAGCGCACCGTGATCGATGCGCGCGCGGCCGACCGCTTCCGCGGCGAGAACGAAACCATCGATCCGGTCGGCGGTCATATCCCCGGCGCGAAGAACCGTTTTTTCAAGGACAACCTGCAGGCGGACGGCCGCTTCAAGGACGCCGACGCCCTGCGCGCCGATTTCACCAGGCTGGTGGAACGCCCGGAACAAGCCATCATGCAGTGCGGCTCCGGCGTGACCGCCTGCCACAACCTGCTGGCGATGGAAATCGCCGGCCTGCCCGGCGCCGCCCTGTACCCGGGATCGTGGAGCGAATGGGTCAGCAATCCCACCCGCCCGATCGCCACCGGCCCGGCCTGAGAGGCGGCACATGAAGAAGAACGCAATGAACGATAACGCAGAAACAAAAGACAATGCCGTGGCGCTGCCGGAGATTCCGGAAGCGGTGGCCACTGCGCTCTCCAGCTGGGTCCAGCAGGTGGCCGAGCAGACCGCCGCGCCGGCGCGCGAAGCGCTGGCCCAGCTGGAATCCGAGGCGGAAGAGCTGCGCGAGACCAGCGCCGAGCTGGAGGCCGCGCGCGACCAGGCCCTGGCCGCCTCGAGCGAGCTGGAAGCCGAGATCGAGCGCCTGAACACCGAGCTGCGCGACGCGCGCAAGGTGGCGGCCGACGCCCTGGTCAGCAAGGCGAAGGACCAGCTGGCCATCGACGGCAAGGACCGCCAGCTGACCGAGCTGCGCGCCCAGCTCGAGCGCAACGTCGCGGCCCAGGCGGCCGAATCCGATGCGCGCCTGGCCGCCGAAATGGAACTGGTCGGCGCCGCCACGGCACGCGACAACTTCGAGTCCGAACTCAAGACCCTGCGCGGCCAGCTCGACAAGTCCTATGCCGAGCGCAGCGCCCTGCGCGCCGAGCTCGAATCCCTGCGCGCGAAGAAATAGGGTAAGCCATGGAACGCAACACACGGCAGCGCAAGGCGATCCACCAGTCGATGGCCGACGCCGGCCGCCCGCTCGCCCCGCAGGAAATCCTCGAACACGCGCAAGGAGCGGTGCCGGGCATGGGCCTGGCCACGGTCTACCGCAACATCAAGTCGATGCTGGAGGCGGGCGAGATCACCACGGTGTCGCTGCCGGGTGGGGGCGACCGTTATGAAATCGCCGGGCACGGGCACCACCATCACTTCCATTGCCGCGCCTGCGACAAGGTGTACGAGGTGCATGCCTGCCCGGGGGATATGCAGAAGCTGACGCCGGATGGCTTCGTGCTGGAATCGCACGAGTTGACCTTGTACGGCTTGTGCAGCAACTGCCGTTCGTAGGGTGGTCGGCTCTGCCGACCGCGCGTTCAGCTAAAGAATGAGTCGCTACCACGCATCCGCGTGTTGAACGCGCGGTCGGGGAACCCGACCACCCTACGAACGGCAATCCTTGCAATAGCGGTGGTTGCGCAGATGCGCGCCCAGCAGCAGCACGCTGCTGACCACCGCGCCCACCGTCTCCGCCATCTCGCCGATCCGCGGCCCCAGCACGAACACGGCCACCAGGAAGCACACCAGCCCCGCCACGCCGAGCATTAGTGCCACCGGGTCGCGGTGCTTCAGGTAGCCCGGCACCAGCGCCAGCAAGACCGGCGCCGTCACGCCCAGCAGCAGCGCATCGTGCAGGGCGTGATGCTCCCCACCCAGTCCCAGCAGCGGAAAGGCCGCCAGCAGCAGCGGCATCGCGAGGCAGTGCACGAGGCACAGCGCGGATGCCGCCATGCCGGCGTAGTCGGCGAAGCGGATCAGGTTCTTCATCACCATCAGAAGACGAAGCGCAACCCTGCCGTGATGTTACGGCCCGGGAGCGGCGCCGCTTCCTTGATGAAGGACGTGTGGCTGAAGGCCAGCTGGTCCGTCAGGTTGTTGATGCGGGCGTAGATCTGCGCCGGCACGCCGCCGATGCGGGTCGTGTAGTGGCCGCCCAGGTTGACCATGTTGTAGCCGCCCGTGCGCTCTTCGAAATCGCCGACCCGGTCCTGCTTGCCGACGCGGACCACTTCCACCATGCCGTGCCAGGACTGCCAGTCCGCATTCACACGCGCGCCGATGCGGTGGGCGGGGATGCGCGGGATGTTGCGGCTTCCCTCGCCCGCATTGTCGAAACGGGCGCGCACCATGTCGCCGAACAGCGTGCCCTCGACGATGTTCGAGAACTTGTGGCGCACTTCGCCTTCGAGACCCGTGAAGGTGGCGTCGCGCTGGGCGTATTCCACCAGCTGGAAGCCTTCGTGGTCGTCCAGCGTGTGCGCATAGATGTAGTTGTCGACGCGGTTGTGGAAGGCGCTCAGCGAGAAGGTGGTGTCGCCCTCGAACTTGCGCAGGGTGACGTCGATATTGTTCGAGGTTTCCTTGCCCAGGTCCTGGTTGCCGATCTCGTAGGTCGCGGTGGCCAGGTGCACGCCGTCCGCGTACAGTTCCTCGGCGGTCGGCAGGCGGTGGCTGCGCGAGATGCCGGCGCGCAGGGAATACTGGGGCTGGAATTTCCAGACCGCGCCCAAAGCCACCGAGGTGCCGCGCGCGTCGGTGTCCTTCACGGTGGCGCTATCGACCTTGATGTCCTGCCATTCGTGGCGCAGGCCCGCTTCGAAGCGCCAGTTGTCCAGCTTGTATTCCTCGGTCAGGAAGGCCGCGTGCTTCTTCGTGACGGTCGGCGGCACATAGGCTTCCTCGCCGATGGTGTTGAAGTCGCGGCGGGTGGTCTGCAGGCCGAAGACGCCGCGCACGCCGCCGACCGGCGCGTGCTCCATCTCGACGCGCACGTCATGGCCCTTGTTCAGGAAGCTGGTGGAGACCACGCCCTCTTCGAGTTCGTCATGGCGGTAGTCGGTGAAGGAAGCGCGCAGGCGGGCCTTGGTGATGCCGGCCATCGGGTTACGGTATTCGCCACGCACGTCCCAGCGGTCGCTGTCGAGCTTCACGACCGGCACCTCCTCGCCATGCTCGTGTTCGTGATCGTGGTCGTGGCCTTCCTCTTCCTCCTCCTCGTGGCCATGGCCGCCGCAGTGCAGGTGGTCGCCATGCGGGTGGCAGCTTGCGAACTCGTGGTTGTGGCCGGGGATGCCGTATTCGGTGCGTTCCTTGGTGTAGGCCGCGCCGATGTAGCCGCGCTCGCCCACCCACGAGAGGCCCACGGTGCCGCTCTCGGTTTCCTTGTAGCTGCCGTTGACGCGGCGGCCTTCATTCCAGTCCTTGCCGACGCGGTAGTCGCCGGCATCGCGCTTGACGCCTTCGGCATGCACGGCGATGTTGCCGGCGCCGCCGGTCACCTCGAAAGCGCCGGTCTTCTCGCGCGCCACCGAGTTCGCGCGCACTTCCATGCTGCCCTCGATCGGCTTCTCGGGCATCCTGGTCGGGATCTTGCGGTCCAGGATATTGACGACGCCGCCCACGGCGCCGCCGCCATAAGCCAGCGCCGAGGGGCCGCGCAGCACTTCGATGCGCTCGGCCAGGACGGGCTCGAAGCCGACGGCGTGGTCCGGACTGATGGTCGAGGCGTCCTGCACTTCGGCGCCGTCGGACAGGATCTTCACGCGCGGGCCGTCCATGCCGCGGATCACCGGACGGCTGGCGCCGGCGCCGAAGTGGCTCGAGGTGATGCCCGGCTGGTTGGCCAGGGTTTCGCCGATGGTCGATTCGCGTGCCCGCACCAGGGCGCCGCCGGAGAGCGAGGTCACGGGGGTGATCATGTCGTCTTCCAGCACGCCCAGGGTGCTGGCCGAGACCACGACGGTCGGCACGCTGTCCGGGTCGGTCTTCAGGCGGGTGGAATCGGTCTGTGCGTGGACGACAGGAGCAAAAGCGAACAGGATCGCCAGCGCGAGCGGCGTGCGTTGAAGGGTGCGAACGGACATGGAACGGCTTCCTATGACGATGAGCTGCGGTAATGATAAGTCATTATCATTAAACACGCAAACTGAGATCGAGGAAAATACATCGAAATCAGCAAGCGTGCTTGGTTGGCGTGCTTAGTTGGCGTGATTGAGGGCGACGACGATCGCCACGCCCAGCGCGATCAGCAGTACCTGCGGCACCGATTCGCGCACGGTGGCGCGGCGTTGCATCTGCGGCATCAGGTCGCTGACCGCGATGTAGATGAAACCCGAGGACGCGAACACCAGCACATAGGGAATCAGGCCGCTGGCGCTGTCGAGGGTGAAGTAGCCGAGCAGGCCGCCCAGCACCGACATCAGGCTGCACAGGAGGTTGAAGACGTAGGCGCGCAGGCGCGAGAAGCCGGCATTGAGCAGCACGATGAAGTCGCCGATCTCCTGCGGGATCTCGTGGGCGACGATGGCCAGGGCCGTCACGATGCCCAGTTCCGGGTTGGCCAGGAAGGCGGCGGCGATCAGGATGCCGTCGGTGAAGTTGTGCATCGCGTCGCCGAGCAGGATCATCCAGCCCGACTTGCCGGCCTGGTGGGCGTCGTGGCCGTGGGCATGGTGGTGGCCGTCACCCTCGTGGTGGTGGGAGTGGCGCAGGATCGCCAGCTTTTCCAGCACGAAGAAGGCCAGCAGGCCGCCCAGCAGGGTCGCGAACAGGCTGCGCACGTCGGCGCCGGAGTCGAAGGCTTCCGGCAGCGCGTGCAGCAGCGAGGTGGCCAGCATGATGCCGACCGAGAGGCTGACCATCCGTTCCACCACCTTCGACAGCAGCGCGAACGAAAACACGGCAGCGCCGGTAATGCTGACGACGCCGGCGACGAGGGTCGCCAGCAGGATGGAACTCAGGATGGGGTCGATTTGGAAGCCTCTTGTTCTGGACTTGCTTCACAACTGCGAATGACAAATCATTCGCGCCGCAAACCGGACATTGTAACCTGTCCGGCCCCGCCGCTGTGCAAGTCCAGTTGGCCCGGGAATCAGGCGACGCCGTTCCTGGCGAACCAGTTCAGCGTCTTGCTCCAGCCGTCCTTGGCGTCGTCGGCATTGAAGCTCGGACGGTAGTCGGCATGGAAGGCGTGGCCGGAGTTCGGGTACACGTGGATCTGCGAGCGGCTGTTGCCCGAATCGAGGGCCTTGCGCATGCGCTCCACCGAATCCAGCGGGATGCCGGTGTCCTTGGCGCCGTAGAGGCCCAGCACCGGCACCTTCAGGCCCTGGGCCACATCGATCGGCTGCTTCGGCTGCAGCGGATTGGTCTCGCCGACCAGGCGGCCATACCAGGCCACGCCGGCCTTCACGTCCGGATTGTGGGCCGCGTACAGCCAGGTGATGCGCCCGCCCCAGCAGAAGCCGGTGATGCCCAGCTTGTCGGTGTTGCCGCCGCGCTGTTTGATCCACTTCACGATAGTGTCCAGGTCGTTCATGACCTGGGCGTCCGGCACCTTGGCGACGATGTTCTTCATCAGCTCCGGCATCGGGGTCTTGGTGGCATCGCCCTGGCGCACGAACAGGTCGGGCGCCAGGGCCAGGTAGCCGGCCTTGGCGAAACGGCGCACCACGTCCTTGATGTGCTCGTGCACGCCGAAGATCTCGGAGATCACCAGCACCACCGGCAGGTTGGTGCGGTCCTTGGGCTGGGCGCGGTAGACCGGCACGTCCTGGCCACCCACGACGACGATGTGGTCGGCCGCGTCCAGGCCGTCGGTACTGGTCTGGATCTGCGTCTGGGCCACCACCGGCAGCGCCGCCACGGCGAAGCCGCTGCCGACGGCCGCTTTCAGGAAGACGCGGCGGTCGACGCCGTTATCGAATGCGCTGGTGGCGAGCAGGCTTTCGCCGTCCGAGATCAGGTCTTTCATGAACGTCCCTCCGGATAAGTATGAAGAAGAAGATGAAATGGCAACGTTATCTTATCAGTATCGGTTTTGGACGGCGCGGACACAAATTTCAATTGTGCAACCTACGAAAACTGTCGAGAAACTTGACAGTCCGCTCGCGTCGTCAATACATGCCCTTGATTTGGCTGGGATTTTTTCCATGGCACAAGTATTGCTCTCTATAGACAACAATCAAATTTGTCAATTTCTTACTGCTACTGTTGTGACCACAAAGGAAAAACCATGAAGCTCCGAAACCGCCTCAACACCGTGATGGCCCTCCTCGCCCTCGGCGCCACCCCTGCCATGGCCGTGCCGCTCACGCTGCAGGCCACCGGCCTTCCCTCCTATATGAGCCAAGGCGGCTACCAGGGCAGCTTCGACGCGTCCTTCCTGCCAAAGAACTTCGCCGTCAGCAGCCTGAAATTCTCCTTCCTCTTCATCGACGACGGCGACGTGATTCCCTACACCACCGGCGAAAGCGTCAATTCGGCGCCCGTGACCGTACGCCAGGCGAGCGGCAGCCCAGGCTCCAGACAGGCCGGCCGCACCTTTACGGACACCGTCACCACCACGGTCACCATGCCGCGCACCGGCATGGGCGAAAAGGAGTCGGTCAAGCTTTCCTTTGGCGGTGCGGACTATTCCGGCGCGACCACGGAAATAAAGAGCGATGACATCGTCCCGAGCCGGACTTATATCGAGTCGACGAGCGTCAAGTATGTGAAGAACAACACGAACGTGAGTTGCCTGAAAACGCAGTGGGAGCAAGGCACCGCGAACTGCCAGCAGGTCACGACCATCGTCCAGAAGCAGTACCAGAACCGCATCGTCACCACCGACTACACCGGCGAGATCGTTCTCGGCGGCTCGCTGGCCGACGACCGGGACCTGCTGGCCTCCCTGCTGCGCGACCGCAAGCTGGACTTCAGCCTGGAGGTGCTTGGCGACCTGAACTTCTTCGGCGCCACGCTCGACATCGACTTCATGCCGATCGAGGACATCGTCATGGTGCCGGAACCGGCATCGCTGTCCCTGTTCGGCATTGCGATGCTGGGCCTGGGCGGCGTGCGCCGCAAGCGCCGCGCCTGAAAAACGCGGGTGAACGAAAAAGGGGCGGCCCCACGGGTCCGCCCCTTTTTCGTTCTGCCTGCGGTGATCAGCGGCTCAGTGCGAAATTCACGTTCGACTGGTTGCTGCTGCCGATATCCACGCCGTCGACGGCCTTGGCGGCGTAGCCTGTGGCCGAAGCCTCGACACGGTACTTGCCGGCGGGGGCCGTGCTGCTGGCGCTGAAGCTCAGCGGCAGGGTCGCGCTGTAGCTCGCGAACTGCGGCGCGCTCACCGGCAGGTTGGCGATGGTATAGGCGCCGCTCGCCAGGTCCGCACCGGCATACTTGATGGTCACGGTCGGGCCGGCGGCGAAGCTTTGCTTGGCCGCGACGAAGGCCGGCTCGGCCCCCGCCGGCGTCATGGTCACGGTGCCGCCGATCGCGCCGGTATTGCCCGGCGCGAGCAGGATCGGCGACATCAATGTGCTGAGCACGGTGGTGCTGGTGGTCGAAGCGACCGGGACCGCGGCAACCACGCTGGCCGCGCTATTGTCGGCGGTGATCACGACGTCGTAGTTGCCTGGCGCGAGGCGCGAGAGGAAGAATTCGCCGGTGGACGGGTTCGGGGTGGTCGCGCTGACGATGCTGCCGTTCTGCTGCGCCGAGACCTGCACGCCGCTGCCGAGCACCGCGGTGCTGACGAAGCCCGAGATGCCGTTGGCGGCGACCGGCACCACTTTCACGACCGGCTTGAGCGCATAGCTGCCCTTGCCGCGGGTGACGACCGACTTGCAGGCGTCGAAGTCGAGCACGACCTCGGTCTTCTGTCCGGCATTCACCTCGAACGCGCCGACCAGCTTGATGCCGCTCTGGACCGCGCTCGGGGTCTCCAGCGGCAACTCGGCCCTGCCGTCGAGCGGGACCACGGTATTGGCGGTGCCGCCCGCATTCGCATCGAGCACCAGGCGCATCTGGGTATAGCGTCCGGCTTCGAGCGAGGTCTGGCCGAGCGCCTCGAGCACGCCGTTGGTCAGGTTCAGCAGGTTGATCTTGCGGGCCGGGTTCAAGGTGATGTCGGTCCAGCCCGGCTCGGTGTCGAGTGCGCTGTCACTGCGGTGCACGCGCACCTTGGAGACGGTGACATTGACGGCATCGAAGCCGCAGGCCGGGGCATCGGTCAGCGACACGGCGAGCGTGCCGGCGGTGCTGACAGGCGTGGCGGGCGCGGTGTCGCCGCCTCCGCCGCCGCAGGCGACAAGGACTGCGGCGCCAAGGACAGTGGCGCCCAGCAGGGCGAAGTGGGATTTTTTCTTGAACACGTTACGGATACCTTTCTTGCTTCGCCAATGACAGCGCTTGAAAGGATCTTAACATTCCCCACGGCAATTGTTACGTGCTATGGCTCACCTTGAAACAAATACTTACAGTCTTTACAGATGAGCCGAGTATTCAGTATCTACAACGCAACAATGCTCCCAATTTAATGCGCGGAAGCGCATACTCAATGCGCGGAAGCCCATACTCAATGGGCGGAAGCGCATACTCAATGCGCGGAAGCCCATACTCAATGGGCGGAAGCGCATACTCAATGCGCGGAAGCCCATACTCAATGGGCTTCCTCCCAATTGTTCCCCACTCCCGTCTCGGCCACCAGCGGCACCTTCAGCTCGGCCACGCTCGCCATCAGTTCCGGCAGCTTCACACGCACCAGTTCCAGTTCGCCTTCCGGCACTTCCAGCACCAGTTCGTCGTGCACCTGCATGATCATGCGCGTGCCGAGCTTTTCGGCTTCCAGCCAGCCCTGCACCGCGATCATGGCCAGCTTGATCAGGTCGGCCGCCGTGCCCTGCATCGGCGCATTGATCGCCGCGCGTTCGGCGCCGGCGCGGCGCGGGCCGTTCGGCGAATTGATTTCCGGGAGCCAGAGTCGGCGTCCGAACACGGTCTCCACATAGCCGCGCGCCTTGGCCTGCAGACGGGTCTCGTCCATGTACTGCTTCACGCCGGCGAAGCGGGCGAAGTAGCGGTCGATGTAGTTCGCGGCGGCGGCGCGTTCGATGCCCAGGTTCTGGGCCAGGCCGAAGGCGCTCATGCCGTAGATCAGGCCGAAGTTGATCACCTTCGCGTAGCGGCGCTGCTCGCTCTGCACTTCCTCGGGCGGGATGCCGAAGATCTCGGCGGCGGTGGCGCGGTGGATGTCCTCGCCTTCCGCGAAGGCCTTCAGCATCGCCGGGTCGCCCGAGATGTGCGCCATGATGCGCAGCTCGATCTGCGAATAGTCGGCAGAGACGATCACGCTGCCCTTGGGCGCAACAAACGCTTCGCGGATGCGGCGGCCTTCGGCGGTGCGTACCGGGATGTTCTGCAGGTTCGGCTCGTTCGAGGACAGGCGGCCGGTGATTGCCACCGCCTGCGCGTAGTTGGTGTGCACGCGGCCGGTCTTCGGATTGACCATCTTCGGCAGCTTGTCGGTATAGGTCGACTTCAGCTTGGACATGCCGCGGTGCTCGAGCAGGATCTTCGGCAGCGGGAAGTCCTCCGCCAGCTTCTGCAGCACCTCTTCGTCGGTCGAGGGCGCGCCGGTGGCGGTCTTCTTGATGACGGGCAGGCCGAGCTTGCCGAAGAAGATCTCGCCGATCTGCTTGGGCGAGCCGAGGTTGAAGGGGCCGCCGGCCGCTTCATACGCCTGCTGCTCCAGTTCCTGCATGCGCGCGCCCAGTTCGCCCGACTGCTTCTGGAGCAGCTCCGCATCGATCAGGACGCCGTTGCGCTCGATCTTCTGCAGCACTTCCATGGTCGGCATCTCGATGTTGCGGTAGATGTAGGTGAGCCCTTTGTCGGCTTCGACGTGGGGCAGCATGGTCTGGTGCAGGCGCAGGGTGATGTCGGAATCCTCGGCCGCATATTCCGTGGCGCGGTTCAGCTCGACCTGGTCGAAGCAGATCATGTTCGCGCCCTTGCCGCATACGTCCACAAAAGGAATCGTGGTGTAGCCGAGGTGGCGCATCGCCATGGTGTCCATGTCGTGCGGCTTGTGCGACTCGAAGACGTAGGATTGCAGCAGGGTGTCGTGCACGATCCCCGCGAGCTTGACCCCGTGGTTCTCGAAGATGTGCATGTCGTACTTCAGGTTCTGGCCGAGTTTCGGCTTGGCCGGATTCTCGAGCCAGGAACGCATGCGCTCCAGCACGTGTTCGCGACCCAGCTGGTCGGGCGCGCCGGCATAGCGGTGCGCGACCGGGATGTAGGCGCCCTTGCCCGCTTCCACGGACAGCGAGATGCCAACCATTTCAGCCGTCATCGGATCCAGCGACGTGGTCTCGGTATCGACCGAGGTGAATTCCGCCGCGTCGACCAGCGCCAGCCATTTGTCGAGCTGCTCGTCGGTGAGGACGGTCTCGTACTCGCCCTTGATGATGGGCATGCCCGGCAGGGTGCCGGACGCGCCTTCCGGGGAATTGAGCGGCGCGCCGCCCGGACCGGCGCCGCGCGCAGGCGCCACCGCGCCGTCGGCACGGCCATTGCCACCGCCGAGTTCGCGCAGCATGGTCTTGAAACCGTAGCGCTGGAAGAAGTCACGCAGCGCTTCCGCGTTTTCCGGGCGGCCGACCAGGGTTTCTTCGAAGGAGACCACGTGGTTGACGAGGTCGCAGTCGGTCTTCACGGTGATCAGTTCGCGGCCCTTCGGCAGCCACTCCAGCGCGGCGCGCAGGTTCTCGCCGACCGCGCCGGTGATCGCATGCGCATTCTCGATCACGCCGTCGAGCGAGCCATGCAGGGTCAGCCACTTCACGGCCGTCTTGGGGCCGCATTTGTTCACGCCGGGGACGTTGTCGACGGTGTCGCCGATCAGGGTGAGGTAGTCGATGATGCGGTTCGGCGGCACGCCGAACTTGGCGATCACGCCGGCTTCGTCGAGCTTGTCGTTGGTCATGGTATTGATGAGCATGACCTTGTCGTTCACCAGCTGGGCCAGGTCCTTGTCGCCGGTCGAGATGACGGTCTTCATGCCGCGCGCCGCGGCCTGCACGGCCAGGGTGCCGATCACGTCGTCGGCCTCGACGCCTTCGACCATCAGGATCGGCCAGCCCATGTGGCGCACCACTTCGTGGATCGGTTCGATCTGCTTGCCCAGGTCTTCCGGCATGGAGGCGCGGGTGGCCTTGTATTCCGGATAGAGGTCGTCGCGGAAGGTCTTGCCCTTGGCGTCGAACACGCAGGCGATATAGGCCGCCGGGTAGTCGGCGCGCAGGCGGCGCAGCATATTGACCATCCCGTGCATGGCGCCGGTCGGGAAACCGTCCGGGCTGCGCAGGTCGGGCAGCGCGTGGTAGGCGCGGTAAAGATAGCTGGAACCGTCAACGAGCAGCAGGGTATTTTCCATAGAGGCGAAGAATCGAAAGTAGGTGCGCAAGAGTATTCGTCATTATCGCAGAATCGGCCCCTCCTCTCCCGGCTTGCATGTCGGACACGGCGGGGAGATTAAGTGCACTTTTCACAGGGAACGGTGCCTGTTTGTTACAATGGACTAAACGACACAAGGTGACCATCATGTTGCGCACATCTTCCCGCCTCAAACTCTTGACGCTGTCCCTGTTCATTCCCGCCGGACTGGCCCTGGCCCAGCAGCAGATGCCCGCGCAGCCGGGCCAGCAACCGGGTCAATCGACCGGTTCACAACAGACCCAGCAGCAGACCCAGCCGCAGCAACGCCCCAGCCAGCAGCCGCCCCAGCTCGAGCGCATCGAGCCGGGCAGCGACACGCCGGCCACCACCATCCCGCCGAAAGAACGCACCCGCATCACCGAAAAGCGGGACAACCGCGGACAGGTGACCGAGGTGGAAGTGGAAAGCGGCCCGAGCCGCTACACCCTGAAGCCGAACACCCAGGTCGGCACCGCCCTGCCTGGCGACGCCATGAGTTCGCAGCGCGGCCCGCAGTGGACCGTCAAGGAATTCGACTTCGGCAATCCGAAGAAGCAGCCCCCGGCCGATGGAAGCGTCTCCCCTGCCCCGGCCAAGCCGGGCGTGCCGCCCCGTGCCGACGCGCCGCCGCCGCCGCCCCTGGAACCCGTCGAGAAAAAATAAACCCGGTGCCGCCTGATTGGCGGCCGACCCTCACCTTTGTTGCTAGCACATGGCAGTTTTCACCGCGGTCTCGCTGGACGACCTTACCCAGTGGATCAAGCAGTTCCCCCTCGGACGCGCCCTGGCGCTCGACGGCATTTCTTCCGGCATCGATAACAGCAACTTCTTCCTGACGACGGAAAGGGGCGAATACGTCCTCACCATCTTCGAGAACCTGCGTTTCGAACAGCTGCCCTTCTACGTCCAATTGATGCGCCACCTGGCGCAGCAGGGCATCCCCGTGCCGGCGCCGGTCCCGAACGGGGACGGCGAACTGGTCGTCACCCTGCACGGCAAGCCGGCCATCATCGTCAGCCGCCTCTCCGGCGCTTCCCAGCTCGACCCGCAGCCGGTGCACTGCGCCGAAGTGGGCCGCATGCTGGCGCGCATGCACCTGGCCGGCCGGGATTTCGAACTGCATCAGCCGAATTTGCGTGGCCTGGACTGGATCCTGGCCACCGCGCCCGAGGTCCAGCCATTCCTGAGCATCGAGGAAGCCGCGCTGCTGCGCACGGAGACGGCTTACCAGGCGGACTTCGCGGCCGGCGCCACCTATGCCGCCCTGCCGCGCGGGCCGGTGCACGCCGACCTGTTCCGCAACAACGTCATGTTCGAAGGCGAGCGCCTGTCCGGCTGCTTCGACTTCTATTTCGCCGGCGTCGACACCTGGCTGTTCGACATCGCGGTCACCGTCAACGACTGGTGCATCGACCTGGCCACGGGCAGGCTCATTGATGCGCGCGTGCGCGCTTTGCTGGACGCCTACCACGCGGCGCGGCCCTTCACGCAGGAAGAAGGCGCCGCCTGGCAGCCGATGCTGCGCGCCGGCGCCCTGCGCTTCTGGCTCTCGCGCCTGTACGACCTCCATCTTCCCCGTGCGGCCGAACTGCTCACGCCGCACGATCCGACCCATTTCGAACGCATCCTGCGCGAGCGCATCGAACGCGCCGCGCCCCAGCTGCCCTTATGAACTCTATTCCCGCAATCACCGGCTGGCACTGGCTCAAGCAAGGCGCCGGCCTGTTCCGCAAGCAGCCCGCCGCCCTGACCACCCTGCTGTTCGCGAACATCCTGATCAGCATCGGCATCAGCGCCGTGCCCCTGCTCGGGCCCATGGTCGCCGTGGTCCTGATTCCTTCCTTCTCGATGGCCTTCATGAAGGCCTGCCTGATGATCGAGAACGGCGAACGGGTCACGCCCGGCGTGCTGCTCACCGGTTTTCGCAAACCCGTGCTGCCGGAGCTGTGCAAGGTCGGCCTGATCTACCTCGGCGTGTCGCTGCTGATGGCGCTCCTGATGCGCTTCGCGGTCGACCCGGGCTTCTGGGAACAGATGGCGCGCCAGGGCCGCGAAGGCGGCCAGCCGCAGGTGGCGGCCTCGGACCTGTTCGGCATGTTCGCCGTGTTCGGCCTGGACGTGATCATCCTGATGTCGCTGTGCTTCGCGGCGCCGCTGACCTACTGGCAGAAGATGACGCCGGGCAAGGCGATCTTCTACAGTTTCTTCGCCGTGCTGCGCAGCGCGCGCGTGTTCATCGTGCTGCTGCTGGCCTGGTTCGCGATTTTCCTGGGAATCTGCATGGTGATCACCCTGCTGCTGGGCGCCTCGAACATGACGCGCGTGGTGATCATGTGGCTGATCTTCCTGTTCGTGCTGCTGCTGCAGTGTGCGATGTATGCGGGCTACCGGCAGATTTTCGGCAAGCCGCAGGATGGCGGCGTGAACCTCGCAAAATAACGGTCGTGCGGGCGGCATTGCCGCCCACATCGATGCCAATCAACGCCCGACGCGTTCGAGTTTTGCGACGGACAGATCGAGCACTTTCATCCCCGCCGCGCCGAAGTTGATCTGCGCGCGCGCCGCCCCCGCCCCGCCTTCGATATTCACGATCACGCCCTCGCCGAACTTGGCGTGCGCCACCGTCTCGCCCACGCGCCAGCCGGTGCCGTTGCCGGCGGCCGACTTGTTCGTGATCTGCTGCGCGATGCGGTTGTCGGTGCCGTTGCGGAATTCGGCATCGTCCCAGGCGGTCTGCGATTTGCGGCCCGCGAACCAGTTGGTCTGCACCCGCGGCGACAGCCACTTGATCGACTCTTCCGGCAGTTCGTCGAAGAAGCGCGACTTCATGTTGAAGCGGGTCTGGCCATGCAGCATGCGCTGCTGGGTAAAGCTCATGTACAGGCGCCGGCGCGCGCGCGTGATCGCCACGTACATCAGGCGGCGCTCCTCATCGACCCCATCGAGCTCGCGCGCGCTGCTCTCGTGCGGGAACAGGCCTTCTTCCAGGCCGGTGATGAAGACCGCGTCGAATTCCAGGCCCTTGGCCGAGTGCACGGTCATGAGCTGCATGGCGTCCTGGCCGGCCTGGGCCTGGGCGTCGCCCGCTTCCAGCGAGGCGTGGGTCAGGAAAGCCGACAGCGGCGACATCACGCTCGGCAGCGGCGCGCCGCCTTCCAGCACCTCGATGCCGTCTTCCATCACGATCGCGTCGCCTGCCTGCGGCAAGGAAGGCGGCCCCAGGTGCGCGGGCGCGGCGATGCCGAAGCCTTCTTCCTGCACGAACTGGGTCGCCGCATTGACCATCTGCTCCAGGTTCTCGATGCGGTCGGCGCCTTCTTTTTCTTTCTGGTAGTACTCGAGCAGGCCGCTGCGCTCCAGCACCACGCGCACCAGTTCCGGCAGCGGCAGCTGCTGGGTTTCGAAGCGCGCCGACTCGATGATCTTCACGAACGCCCCCAGCGAGGAGCCCGCCTTGCCCGTCATGTAAGGCACGGCCGCGTACAGCGAGATGCCATAGGAATCGGCCGCCATCTGCAGCTGCTCGATCGAGCGCGCGCCGATGCCGCGGGTCGGGAAGTTCACCACGCGCAGGAAGGCCGAATCGTTGTGCGGATTGTCCATCAGCTGCAGGTAGGCGATCGCGTGCTTGACCTCGGCACGCTGGAAGTAGCGCAGGCCGCCGTACACGGTGTAGGGAATGCCGGCCGCGAACAGCGCATGCTCGATCACGCGGCTTTGCGCATTCGAGCGGTACAGGATCGCGATCTCGCTGCGCGGCACGCCCTCGTTCATCAGGCTCTTGGCTTCCTCGATGATCCACTGCGCTTCCTCGAGGTCGGAGGCGGCCTCGTAGACGCGCACCTGCTCGCCCTGGCCCGCGTCGGTACGCAGGTTCTTGCCGAGGCGCTTGCTGTTGTTCGCGATCAGGTAGTTGGCGCTGTCCAGAATGTGGCCGAAGGAACGGTAGTTCTGCTCCAGCTTGATCAGGTTCTTGACGCGGAATTCGCGCTCGAAGGCCTGCATATTGCCGACGTTGGCGCCGCGGAAGGCGTAGATGCTCTGGTCGTCGTCGCCCACCGCGAAGATGGCGCCGCCGCCCTCCTCGTCGTGGCCGGCGAGCAGCTTCAGCAGGTTGTATTGCAGGTCATTGGTATCCTGGAACTCGTCCACCAGGATGTGGCGGAAGCGCATCTGGTAGTGGTGGCGCAGCGGTCCGTTGCGCGCCAGCAGTTCGTAGGAACGCAGCAGCAGCTCGGCGAAATCGACCACGCCTTCGCGCTGGCACTGGCCCTCGTAGAGTTCGTAGAGCTCGATCATGCGGCGCTCGATCGGGTCGTTCGGCTCCAGCCGGTTCGCGCGCAGGCCCTGTTCCTTCGCGTTGTTGATGAAGTACATCAGCGCCTTGGCCGGGTACTTCTCGTCGTCCACATTGGCCGCCTTGAGCATGCGCTTGATCAGCGAGAGCTGGTCTTGCGAATCCAGGATCTGGAAGGTCTGCGGCAGCGCCGCATCCTTGTAGTGGGTGCGCAGCAGGCGGTTGCACAGGCCGTGGAAGGTGCCGATCCACATGCCGCGCGTATTGATGGGCAGCATGGAAGACAGGCGCGTCAGCATCTCCTTCGCCGCCTTGTTCGTGAACGTCACCGCCATGATGCCGGCCGGCGAGACCTGCCCGGTCTGGATCAGCCAGGCGATGCGGGTGGTCAGCACGCGGGTCTTGCCGGAGCCGGCGCCGGCCAGAATCAGCGCGCTCTGCGACGGCAGGGTGACGGCGGCGAGCTGTTCTTCGTTCAGGTTGTGGAGGAGATCGGTCTGCATGCGGCCATTATATACCGCCGGATTTACTGTATGTCCATCCAGTATGCTGCCGCGCTCAGCCTCCCTGGGCTGCCGTACGCGTTGTCTGGTATTCCGGCAGGCCGTCGGCCAGCTTTACCCAGTGCAGGCGGCTGCGCACGAAGGTATGGTCGCCAGGGGGCACGCTTGTCGGATCATCGAGGGAACAGGTCGTGATGTCGAGTTCCTCGGGCCAGCGGCCGTCCTCGAAGGTGAGCGTCGTGCCGCAGTGCGGGCAGAAGCCGCGCAGCACCTGTTCGCTGGAAGAAAAGCGCGCAGGCTCGCCTTGCGTGTAGCGGAAATCGGCGCGGCGCGCGCTGAACCAGGCCAGCGCGGGGGCGCCGGAAACCCTGCGGCAGTCCGTGCAATGACACAGCGTGCTGTTGAAGATCTCGCCCTTGACCTCGAAGCGAACTGCACCACAGAAACATCCTCCCTGCAAATCCATGCTCCCCCCTTTCACGCAGAAAACAAGCGTAGCCATGCGTACTCGGCAGTATAGGCGGCCCATCGTTTCGCGCGCCGCATGATTGTCTTTTCGCTTATTTTAATAACAGATTCGCGACAGATTCGCGTGGCCCGTCGTGCCAGTACCTCACGAAGCCATCTTGTCCGCATGCCTCGCTACGGGCCCATGTCACCACACATGCGGGCGGCTTCCATCCAAAGGAGAAACTTATGCTGAATCGCGTTGTTACCGTTGCCGCGCTCGCCGTTGGCGGCATGATGCTGTCGAAAAAACTCAAACAGAACCGTGGCTTCGGCGCCAGCTCCTCGGTGTCGGAATCGATCGAGATCAACGTCCCGGTCAAGACCGCCTACAACCAGTGGACCCAGTTCGAAGACTTCCCGCAGTTCATGAAGAGTGTCAAGGAAATCCGCCAGCTGGACGACAAGCACCTGCACTGGCGCGCCAACGTGGCCGGCGAAGAGAAGGAATGGGATGTCGAGATCACCGAACAGGTCCCGGACAAGCGCATCGCATGGCGCAGCATCACCGGCGTGAAGAACGGCGGTGTCGCTACCTTCCACAAGATCTCCGACAACTGCTGCCGCGTGATGGTCCAGATGGACTATGAACCGGAAAACGCGATCGAGTCCGTGGGTGATGCCATGGGCGCCGTGCGCATGGAACTGCGCGGCAACCTGCAGAACTTCAAGGAACTGCTCGAGAAGCGCGGCTCGGAAACCGGCGCATGGCGCGGCCAGATCGCCCAGCACTGATCCAGCCTGGCGGAGACCTTCCCCGCCATTGAGGCAAGCCCGGCCGCTCAGGCAGCCGGGCTTTTTTCGTTCAGCCCGCGCGCGGCACCGGCTTGGCCAGCCCCTTCTCCTGCGCCTCGCGGATCAGGGCGCGCACGGTCCTGTCGGCCGCATGGGTTTCGCGCTCCATGTCCTTGCCGAGGGCGCCCATCTTCTTGCCGATGGCATCCATGGGCTTGCCGGCCTCGCTCATGCGGCGGCCGATCTCGTCCATGGACTTCTGCGCCTGGCGCACACCCGGCGCCTGCCATTCCTGGCCGATGCGCTGGCCTTCCACCGACATCTGCTTGCCGAGTTCGCTCATGCGGCGGCTGAGGCGCTCGCGCTCGGCGTCGTCGGCCTTGGCAAACTGGGCGCCCAGCTCTTCCATTTCCTTGCCCAGTGCCTTCATGCGGGCCTCCGCGGCGCGGGTCTTCGACTCGTCGACCTTGATGCCGCGCGCCGCGACGTCCATTTCCTTGCCGAGGGCATCCATGCGCTTGCCGTGCACGTCCATCTCCTTGCCGTAGGCATCCATCTGCTTGCCCAGTTTCGTCACCGGCGCCCAGGCCGCGTCGACCTTGGCCATCAGGGCGGCGTCCTGGATGAAGTAAGCCTGGCCGTTTTCGCGGAACCAGAGGAAGTCGCCGCCGATCCGGCGCCTGGCCTGCTCGATCTCGTCCCAATCGTCGCTGCTGCCGCTCATGGACACGCCCTTGTCGCCGGCGCGCACCACGGCGTAGGGATGTTCGCTGCGCGAGGTATTGATGGTGACGTCCTTGTGCCTGGTAACGACGCGATCCGCATGCACTGTTGCCGTGGACTTCTCCTGCGGCTCGGCGGCGGCGTGGGCGGGACTCGCCCAGGCATAAAAGGCGGCGCTGACGGCGAGGCCCAGGATGGGAAGCGCGAGCTTCCAGTTCAGGGCTTCGGCTTCGGGGCGAACCAGGCGTTTGATACGGGACATGAGATTTCCTCCATGGGCAGCTGGAACAACTGTTGGGGTGAACTGGAACAGGTCCAGTTCGGACAATGCAAGTGCCAGGCGCCGCGGTTCGCCGAGCGTGCTTGCGGCTACATCATCTGCAATCTGTTCGCGCTCTTCGCGGATCCGGTTCGACAGCCACCACACGGCCGGGTGGTAGAACAGCAGGATCTCGATCGCGCTCTGGATCAAATTCACTACGTAATCGCAACGACGGACATGGGCCAGCTCGTGCGCCAGCAGCGCTTCCAGCAGCTGCGGCGGCATGCCCGACACCAGGCTTGCGGGCACCAGCACCACCGGGCGCCACCAGCCGGCCGTCACGGGGCTTTTCAAATCACCGACCAGGCCCAGCACGACACGGCGGCCGATGCCCATGCGGCGCGCCAGCTCGTCCAGCCGCGCCTGCCATACCGCATCGACCGTATAGCGGCCGGGACGGCTGCGCTGCCGCACCCAGGCCAGGCCCAGCATCATGCGCAGGGCCAGCAGGCCGGCGCCGGCGGCCCAGAACAGCACCACCAGAGGCAGGCGTTCCTGCAGGGCCGCCTCCCAGCCGGCGAAGCGTCCCGCCTCCAGCACCATCGACTGCACGGCGGCCGGGGCGGCATCCGCCCCCGCCACCGCCAGCGGCAGCAGGGTCGTCACGTTTCCATCATCCACCTGGGCGAGGCGCTGGACAGTGCCGGCCAGCGGCAGCGCCGCGCACAGCAGCAGCGCGCCGCAGGCCACGGCATAGCGGGCTTGCGGCCGCGCCTTGCGCATCGCCGCCAGCAGCAGGGCCGCCGCCCAGCCGACCAGCAGGCCCTGCCACAGGAAATCGATCAGCGCCCAGGCCAGGGCCGGCGCGGCACTCGCAAGCAGTTCGTTCAGGTTCATCAATGCTCCATCGTTGGCAACTAGATTAAAAGTTCTAGATAAAATTGTCTAGAACTTTTTTTCTACTTTCAGCCGAACCTCGCCGGCGATGATGGACTCTAGGCGCACACGGCAAAGCCGGCCAGCCCCGTGCGACAGGCGGCAGGAATCGCGGTACAGATGGAAAAAAGCGGGGAAGGAGGACTGGACGGGCCGGGCGGCCCGTCCGGAGGTTTTTTTAGAACACGACCACCGAGCGGATCGACTCGCCGGACTTCATCAGGTCGAAGCCTTCGTTGATGCGCTCGAGCGGCAGGTGGTGGGTGATCAGGTCGTCGATGTTGATCTTGTTTTCCATATACCAGTCGACGATCTTCGGCACGTCGGTGCGGCCGCGCGCGCCGCCGAAGGCGGAGCCCTTCCACACGCGTCCCGTCACCAGCTGGAAGGGACGGGTCGAGATTTCCTGGCCGGCCGCCGCCACGCCGATGATGATCGACTGGCCCCAACCCTTGTGGCAGCACTCCAGCGCCTGGCGCATGGTGTTGACGTTGCCCACGCATTCGAAGCTGTAGTCGGCGCCGCCGTCGGTCAGCTGGACGATGGTGTCGACCACGTTCTCGACCTTGGTCGGGTTGATGAAGTGGGTCATGCCGAACTTGCGCGCCATCGCTTCGCGTTCCGGGTTCAGGTCCACGCCGATGATCTTGTCGGCGCCGACCATCCTGGCCGCCTGGATCACGTTCAGGCCGATGCCGCCCAGGCCGAACACGACCACGTTGGCGCCCGCCTCCACCTTGGCCGTGAAGATCACGGCGCCGATGCCGGTGGTGACGCCGCAGCCGATGTAGCAGATCTTGTCGAAGGGCGCGTCCGAACGCACCTTGGCCAGCGCGATCTCCGGCACCACGATGTAGTTCGAGAAGGTCGAGGTGCCCATGTAGTGGTACAGGGGCTGGCCGTCCAGCGAGAAGCGCGAGGTCGCGTCGGGCATCAGGCCGCGGCCCTGCGTGGAACGGATCGCCTGGCACAGGTTGGTCTTCTGCGAGAGGCAGAATTTGCACTGGCGGCATTCCGGCGTGTACAGCGGAATGACGTGGTCGTCCTTGCGCAAACTGGTCACGCCCGGGCCCACGTCGACCACCACGCCCGCGCCCTCATGGCCGAGGATGGCGGGGAACAGGCCTTCGGGGTCGGCTCCCGACAGGGTGTAGTAGTCGGTGTGGCAAATCCCGGTGGCCTTCACTTCGACGAGCACCTCGCCCGCCTTCGGGCCCTGGAGCTCGACTTCCTCGATCGTGAGCGGGTGGCCCGCCTTCCATGCAACTGCTGCCTTGGTCTTCATGTCTTCCCTTCCTGAACCATGAGCGATGGGACGACGTCGCTCTTGCTACGCCGTAAAGTTTGAAATGATAACAAGGACCGGGCTCGCGCGTGGAAGATGGGGCAGATTGCGTGCCGGAATGACGATCTGGTGGGTTTGGGCGGCGAAAACGCCATCGGTCTCCGTGGATGTTTGGGGACAAAGATAGCACGACAGTCTCTTACTTTTTGAAGAGATCGCAAACGAATTGTGCTTCATCAAAAATTTCCTGCGCACAGTTGACGCGTAACTACATCCATAGATGTTTATGAAATACACTTAATTTTCCGCATATGCATGCGGGATAAAAAGCGCACAGGGCCAGCAGAGTCCCGGCGTCATCTATTTTCAAACGGAGAATATCAATGGTAGACAACAACACTCGCGCAACTTCTCTTCGCGTATGCCTGGCCGCCATGCTGGCTGCCGGCGTCTTCGGCCAGGCACAGGCCGCCGCACCCGGCACCACCCGCGTCATCGTCGCCTTCAAGCCCGGGGCAGCCGCCGCGATGAAAGCGGCGGTCACCCAGGCCAAAGGCGCGGTCAAGCACGAGATCTTCGGCATGAACGCCATGGCGATCGAGGTGCCGGCAGTCGCACTGAAGGGGCTCGAGCACAATCCCAACGTCGAGTACGTCGAGGAAGACGTGGTGCGCAAGCCCTTCGCGCTGACCAGCCCCTCGACCGGCACGCCCTACCAGAGCGGCCAGCTGGTCCCCTACGGCATCAAGCAGGTGCAGGCCGACCTGCTGTCGGACGCGAACGCCGCCAACCGCAAGGTCTGCATCATCGACTCGGGCTACGACCGCGCCCACGAAGACCTGTCGGCCAACCCGGTCACCGGCGAGTACGATGCCGGCACCGGCTGGTGGTACACCGACGAGAACCACCACGGCACCCACGTCGCCGGCACCATCGCCGCCATCAACAACAGCGGCACCGGCGTGGTCGGCGTGAACCCGAACCAGCAGCTCAAGCTGCACATCGTGAAGGTGTTCGGCAAGGACGGCTGGGCCTATTCCTCGACCCTGGCCTCGGCCGCCAACAAGTGCGGCGCCGCCGGCGCCAACGTGATCAGCATGTCGCTGGGCGGCGGCCGCAAGAGCGTCACCGAGCAGCGCGCCTTCGACAGCCTGTATTCCAAGGGCGTGCTGAACATCGCCGCGGCCGGCAACGACGGCAACACCGTGGTGTCCTACCCGGCAGGCTATTCCAGCGTGATCATGGTCGGCGCCGTCGACGAGAACAAGCAGTGGGCCACCTTCTCGCAGTACAACAGCCAGGTCGAGCTGGCCGGCCCCGGCGTGGCCGTGCTGTCGACCGTCCCGATGGGCGGCGGCCAGGAAGCGGTCCTGAACGTGGGCGGCGTGGCCTATGCGCCGGGCGCCATGGAAGGCTCGCCGGTCAAGACCGCCACCGCGCCGCTGGCCGACTTCGGCATCGGCGACAAGGTCAATACCGCGGTCTCGGGCAAGGTCTGCCTGATCCAGCGCGGCACCGTGGACTTCGCCGTGAAGGTCAGCAACTGCCAGAACAGCGGCGGCGTCGGTGCGGTCGTGTACAACAACGTGGCCGGCGCCTTCGGCGGCACCTTGGGCACCACCGTCACCAACATCCCGTCCGTCACCGCGACCGATACCGAAGGCGCGGCGCTGAAGGGACAGCTGGGCCAGAGCGCGACGGTCGGCATCAAGACCAGCAACTACGCCTACTACGACGGCACGTCGATGGCGACGCCGCACGTGTCGGCGGTGGCGGCGCTGGTGTGGAGCTACTTCCCGACCTGTACCGCGGCGCAGATGCGCGCCTCGCTCACCAAGAGCGCGCTCGACCTGGGCACGGCCGGCCGCGACACCAAGTACGGCTTCGGCCTGGTGCAGGCGAAGGCCGCGCGCGACCGCATCGCTTCGCTGGGCTGCGGTAACTGATCCCCTGCCCTGCATGAAAGACGGGACGCCGCGTGGCGTCCCGTTTTTTCATGGCGCTGTCACTATCAGGTGTGGAAAATTCCGATTGCCGCTCTCAGGAGACGCTCAGGTGATGCGATCCGTTCCCCATCCAGCGCCCAGCGCCAGCCGAGGTAGTTCGGCAAGTAGCGCGAGGCCACGCCGTGAAAGCGCGCCAGCCAGCTGCGCAAACGCTGGTGATAGGCATTCACGTTTTGCACGTGCACGGCGCCGCGCACACGCTCGCCCAGGCGCAGGTCGACGAAGGCGTGCGCGATCCGCGCTTGCCTGGCGAAGGTCTGGTAGGCCCGGTGTCCGTCCGTCACCAGAAGGACGTCCGGGTCGAGCACAGGAAGCAGATGCCGGTACAGCTGCCTGGCGGTGACGGCAGCCCGGCCGGTGACGAAGGAGCAGGTCTGGCCGCCGCGATCTCGTGCGACGAGGATGCAATCGTGTTCACGCGAGATTCCCCGGCTGTGTGCGACGCCACCACGCTTGCGGGCGGGCCTGTCCAGCTTGCGTGAACCCTTCTGTGATTCGAGCAGGAACAATTCGTCGGCTTCGGCAATGCCCGTCAGGCGCTCGGGCTGGTCACGCCGGATGCCGCCGAGAAAGCGATGGCGCCAGCGAAAGCTCGTATTGCGGTGTATTTCCACTGATTTCGCGGCCGCCCGCACGCTGCGCGAGTCGAGCATCTCTTTTGAAAAGTCGAGCCACTTTTCCCGGTGGCGCAGGCGCGCCAGCGGGGTGCCTGTCAAGGCGTTGAAAGTTCGGTGGCAGGCCCGGCAGCGGTAGCGTTGCAAGCCGCGGTTCACGCCATGTCGGTAATGGCGGCTGCCGCCGCAGTCCGGACAAGACAGCGGCGCTGGCCTTACCTGCTCGATCGTCTCGCATACGCTGTCCAGTCCGAGGGCCGGCCGCAGTGCCGCCAGCAACTGCGAGCGTTGCTGTCTGTTGAGCATGGGCACTTGCCGAAGCAAGCGGACAAAGCCTGGCGAGCGCATGATCCCTCCTGACGGTCCAGCTTGGACATCCGCTCAGCTCAACAGTTCAATTTCTACATCTGACGGTGACAGCGCCTTTTCATTCGCCTGCCGTGAGAAGCAGGCGCATCTGCTGCTCCATATTCGAAGAACCCTCGCGCATGGGTCGCGGCGCGCCGATCGCCTCGAAGCCGGCGCGTTCGTACAGCCGGACCACGTGGGTGTTCGCGCGATTCACGCCGAGGTGCACGGCGCGCGCTCCGCGCGCCCGCGCCCAGGCCAGGGCCTCGTCCAGCAGGGCGGACGCCACGCCGCGTCCGCGGCATTCGGGCGCCACCCAGACCTGGAACAGGTTCACGCGGTCCGGATGGTCCGCATCCACCTTCGCCCACAACAGGCCGACCGGCGCCCCGTCCTGTTCGGCCGCCAGTGGGCAGTCGATGCCGGACGTCGCCGCCCGCTCCAGGCGCGCCGCCCATTCCCCGATGTCCCAGGCCTGCGCTTCCGCCAGGGTCGCGCAGAACGCATCGGGCGCCTCCTCCAGCGCGCGCAGGCGGATCGCGCGATAGGCCTGCCACTCCTGAGGCTGCAGCCGGCGAATCACATACGCGTCCGCCATCATTTGGCGGACGCCGCGCCGACCTTCAGCTCGCGGCCCTTGGCGGCGTAGTTGGCCGCCTTCGGGACGGCCGTCCACTCGGGACGGACCGCATCGTTGGCGATGTCGTACACGCCGCCCGCCAGCATGCGCGTCACGCGCGCCATATTGTCGTAGTCGAGCTTGTCCCAGGTGTCATCCTTGCCGTGGTAGTCGGGGAAAGCGTAGGCCACCGACAGGGTGTGCGCCGGCACGCCGGCGTCGGCCAGGGCCTGGTTATCGGCGCGCGAGAAGAACATGTCGCTGAACGAGGCGTGCTTCCACAGGCGCACGCCGCTGCGTTCGGCGCTCTTCTTCATCATCTCGCTGACGGTCGAGTAGTCGAAGCCGGTCATCGCGACCGAGTTGATCTGTTTGCCCTCGCTGTCGTCGGTGCGGCCGGTCTGTTCCAGGTTGATCATGGCCACCGTGTCCTTGAGCGGGAACACCGGATGGCGCGCGTAGTATTTCGCGCCCAGCAGGCCGAGCTCCTCGCCCCACATGGTCATGAAGGCGATGCTGCGGCGCGGGCGTTCCTTGTTCGCGGCCAGGGCCCTGGCGATCTCGATCACCGAGACCACGCCGCTGGCGTCGTCGTTGGCGCCGTTGTACACCTCGCCGTCGCGGATGCCGACGTGGTCGTGGTGGGCCGTGACCAGCACGTAGCTGCTCTTCAGGCTCGCATCCGACCCCGGCAGCACGCCGATCACGTTGCGCAGCTTGACCGGACGCAGCGAAGCCGCGGCCACGCGCGCCGTGACCGTCGCACCGCCCTTCTCCAGCGCCTGCGCGGCGTCAGGCGCGTGCAGCACCAGCACCGGCACCGCCCCCTTTGCCGGCGGCTGCTCCGGATCGACCAGCCAGCCGCCGGTCCCGGCGCCATGGCGCTTTTCCTTGTCGAGCAGGATCACGAGCGATGGTTTACTGGTCAGCTTCTGCTGCAGCAGGCGCGCGGCGCCCGGCACCGGACCGGCCGGCACCACCAGCACCTTGCCGTCGGCGGCGGCGTTGTTCGCCAGCGCGTCCTTCCAGGGCATGAAGACGGTGGCGGCGCCGGCGACCGAGACCGCGTCGAGGAAGTTGCCGGTCACGCCGCCCGCGGGCACCTCGATGGCCGCGCCGCCGGCCTTGACGCTGAGGACGACGTCACCTTCCTTGCGCTCGGCGTACTGCCAGGTCGCGGTCTGGAAGTAGCCGTCGTCACCGGCCGGCTCCAGGCCCGCGGCGCGGAACTGGGACGCGATGTATTCGGTCGCCACGTCCTGCCCGCGCGAAGGCGTGCCGCGGCCTTCAAGCAGGTCGGAAGCCAGGAAGGAGACGTGGCCGCGCAGGACCTGCGGCGAAATGGTGTCGAGCTGGGTCGGGACGGAGGCGCAGCCGGCGGTGGCGAGCGCAAGGACGAGGGCAGTGACGTAAAGACGCATGCGATTGCTTTCGGTGATAGATGGCAAGAAAAGCAATATCGCATGGCGGGGCGAAGCGGTCAACGAAGGGCACCCCGGGGCATATGCATACATATTGCGTTTTACCCACACCGTATAAAAGCGGGACAGCCCGGCCACCGTCCCCGACTTGGCGGTAAGATCGTCCGATTCACCTGCACACACTAGAGGAAAACGATGATCGTCGGGATCGACCTGGGCACCACCAACAGCCTGATCGCGGTATGGGAGGACGGCGCCGCACGCCTGATCCCGAACAGCCTGGGCGAGGTCCTGACACCATCCTGCGTCAGCGTCGACGAGGACGGATCGATCCTGGTCGGCCGCGCCGCGCGCGAACGCCTGCAGACCCACCCGCAGCACAGCGCCGCCAACTTCAAGCGCCTGATGGGCAGCGACAAGACGATCTTCCTCGGCAAGCGCGCCTTCCGGCCGGAAGAACTGTCCGCGCTGGTACTGCGCTCGCTGAAGGAAGACGCCGAGGCGGCGCTCGGCCGGCCAGTCGAGGAAGCCGTCATTACGGTGCCCGCCTACTTCTCCGACGCCCAGCGCAAGGCGACGCGCGCCGCCGGCCAGCTCGCCGGCCTGAAGGTCGAGCGGCTGCTCAACGAGCCCACCGCGGCGGCGCTGGCCTATGGCATCCACCTGCGCGAGGGCGAATCGAAGTTCCTCGTGTTCGACCTGGGCGGCGGCACCTTCGACGTCTCGGTGCTCGACCTGTTCGACGGCGTCATGGAAGTGCGCGCCTCGGCCGGCGACAACCACCTGGGCGGCGAGGACTTCGTGGCCGTGCTGGTCGAGCGCTTCTTCGAGACCAGCAAGGCGCCTGCTACCCTGCGCCACGACGCCGCTTTCATGCAGCGCCTTGGCGCGCAGGCGGAACTGGCCAAGCGCGCGCTCAGCGACAGCCCGCGCGCCGAGATCGTGGCCGGCGACGGACGCCAGGACTACCGCATGGAGCTCGACGAAGCCACGCTGGAGAAAGCCTGCTCGCTGCTGTTGGCGCGCCTGCGCAGTCCGGTCGAGCGCGCCCTGCGCGACGCCAGCCTGCCCCTGGCGGAACTGGACAACATCGTGCTGGCCGGGGGCGCTACCCGCATGCCCATCGTGCGGCGCATGGCGGCGCGCATGTTCGGCCGCTTCCCGTCCTGCGAGATCAATCCCGATGAAGTCGTGGCCCTCGGCGCCGCGGTGCAGGCGGGCCTCAAGATGCGCGACGCGGCGCTGGACGAAGTGGTGATGACCGACGTGGCGCCCTATTCCCTGGGCGTGAGCACCACGGTGCGCATTAGCGGCGATCATTTCTCGCACGGCCACTTCGACCCCATCATCGAGCGCAACACGGTGGTGCCGGTCAGCCGCGTGAAGCGCTACTTCCCGATCCGCGACGATCAGCAGATCATCGAGCTGGTCGTCTACCAGGGCGAAGCGCGCATGGCCGGCGACAACATCAAGCTGGGCCAGCTGGAAGTGCGCCTGCCCCAGGGCGCGGCCGACCATGGCGTCGACGTGCGCTTTACCTACGACGTCAACGGCCTGCTGCAGGTGGAGGCGACGGTGGTCGCTACGAAAGAAGTGCACAGTCTCGTCATCGAAGGCAATCCCGGCCTCTTGAGCGAACAGGAGATAGCCCAGCGCTTCGTCGCCCTTTCCGAACTCAAGATCCACCCGCGCGACCGGATCGAGAACCGCACCCTGCTGGCGCGCGCCGAACGGCTCTACCAGCACCTGCGCGGCATGCCGCGCGAGCAGCTGGGCCGCGAGATCACCAGTTTCGAGACCGCGCTCGAATCGCAGGACCAGCGCGTCATCGTGCCGGCCGCGAAATCCTTCCGCGACGTGGTCGACTACTTCGACCACCAGAGCTTCCTGCTGCCCGACGCCTGAAGCATGGAGACTACCTACGAATTCCTCGAGCTGCTCGAGCTGGACGAAAGCGCGCAAGAACGCGACATCCGCCGCGCCTATGCGCGCAAGCTCAAGCGCATCGACCAGGAGGCGGATCCGGACGGCTTCCAGGCGCTGCGCACTGCCTACGAGGTCGCGCTGGACTGGGCGCGCTGGAAGCTGGCGCAGGATGGCCCTCAGGCGGAACCGCCCTCGCCCGCCATGCCGGCTCCGGCGGAAACACCGGTGCAGGAAGAGCGACCGCCTGTGCAGGAAGAGGAGCCGCCCGAAGCCATGCGCCTGGGCGGCGAAGTCTTCGGCCGTCTTGGCGAGAGCGCCAATGCCCTGGCCGCGGCCGGCAAGCTCGGCGACGTCGATGCCTGGCGCGCCGCCATCGAGGCGCGCTTCGCCGACGAAGAGCTGATCAACATCGACGCCCGCATCTACTTCGAGGCCTACGTCGCCTCGATGCTCGCTTCCGGCTGGCGTCCGGGACACGAAGCCCTGTTCGTGGCGGCGAAGGACGCATTTGCCTGGGACGGCGACCGGCGCCGCCTGTGGCAGCTGGGCCAGGGCGGTCGCTTCCTCGACCAGGCCATTGAAGAGCGTCACGTCTTCGACGCATTGCCGGCGGAAGAACAGGTGCGCATGCGCGAGCTGGCCAGGATGCTGCGGCAGCCGGACATCCCCGCCACGCGGCGCATCCAGGCGGCGATGCCGGACACGGAACGCATGCTGGCGCGCTTTCCGGCCCTGATGGCGGTCGTCGCCGACATGGAGAAGGTGGAGCGCTGGCGCACCGTTTACCGGGAGTCGGGCGGCGCCCCGACATCCTTCGACGTCCAGGAACCGCTTCTCCAGGCAGCTGAGCCGAAGCGCACGTTCACGACCTGGCAAGGCATCGTCCTCTTCCTGGCCCTGAGCGTCGTGCTGCGCTCGGTCTTCAACCATTCAGGCGGCGAGCAGGAGAGCGGCCGCGGCTTCGTTCCGCCGGCGTCGCAGCAGGCGTCGGCGCCCCAGCCACCGCCCGCCGTACCGCAGGCTGTCCTCGACCGCGTCGTGCCGCCCCTGCGCTATACCCCGCCGCCAGGCGCGCCATCCGGCAAGCTGGAAGTCGTCTACAAGGTGTTCCTGACCGAGGACAGGAAAGTGGAGCGGGTGCAGAACTGGCAGACCTCGGGCGAGCCAGGTTTCGATGCGGCCGTCGGCCTGGCGCTGCGCAATGCCGCCGCCTTCCCGCCTGCGACGCCCCGTCAGTTCGAAGTGCGCTACACGGCCGATATCGTCGGCGCGGCTGCGCCGGCCGGCGCGGGCAAGCGCACGACGCCGCCCGGGCCGGTGACGATCCCGGTGGAAACGCTGCGCGCCCATATCCCGCCGGTCCAGTTCCATCCAGCCCGCTCCGCCAGGGAGGGCAAATACACCGGACGTTACCGGGCCATGCTGGATGCCGGCGGGCGGGTGAAGGAGGTCAAGGTCATCGCGTCTTCCGGCAACCTCCTGCTCGACATGGCCGTGGAAAAGGCGGTGCTCGATGCCAAGCCTTTCCCGGGCGGGCTGCAATCGTTCGAGTTCACCTATTCGAGCTCGGTCGTGCGCAAGCAGCGCGATCTCGGGAAAGAGCCGGGGCAGGACGCACCGGACGACCCGCCGGCGCCGCCGGCGGAATGATCAGTCCTTCTCCCATTCCTCGCGCGGCGCGCCCGGACGGCGCCGGTGCACCCTGCCCTGGGTGGTGAAGCCGATCAGGCGCGCCACCACGGCCGCCAGGTACATCACGCCGACCAGCATCTCGATGCTGCACAGGGCGCGCGCGTGCACGGTCAGGGGAATCACGTCGCCGATGCCGGTGCTCGACAGCAGCGCGAAGCTGAGGTAATTCAGCTCGCTCCAGGAGCGTGGCGCGGAGGCGTTGACGGCGGCCGCGAAGGTCCCGGGGTGCAGTTCCTGCACCATCATGTACAGGTGGGTGAAGGCCCAGGCCAGCAGGGTGAAGGTGGCGCCGGCGGCGAACAGCTCGTCGGTGGTGGCCTGGCGGTCGCCCATCATGTAGGCGATCAGGCTGCCGGCCGCATAGAAATAGAACAGCGCCTCCAGCGCCGAGGACCAGGGCAACAGCGTACCGCGCAGGTCGAAGAAAGTCTGCAGGGCCAGCAGGACGACGATCGGCACCGCCAGCGTGGCGCTGATCCAGGTCTCGCCCGGCGTGCGCCGCACCATGCGGATGGTCAGCACCAGCACCGCCACGCCGAAGACATTGAAGGCCCCGTGCCCGGCGGGCTCCTGCTCGATGAAGGGATACAGCAGCATCCCGAGCAGCTGCACCAGCAGCAGGATGGCGGACGGGTGGCGGCGGGTATGGATCCAGAGGCGCAGCGGTCGCATGATGGGGTGGCGAAGTGGACGACGCCGCTATTGTAGGATCACCTGCCCGGGAACAGCGCGCAGAACTGGCGTACCGCGGCGTCCGGGTCGCTGGCCGCGTACACGCTCGTGATCGCCGCCACCATCGCCGCGCCGCGCGCCACCAGCGGGGCCGCGTTCCGCGGGGTCATGCCGCCGATGACCACCATCGGCAGGTCGACGCGGTCGCGCCAGACGTCGATGAGCTCCGGCGGCGTGACAAACGTGTACTTCTTGACCGGTGAAGGATAAAAGCCGCCGAAGGCGACGTAGCTCGCGCCCTGCTCGCGCGCCGATTCCGCCAGCTTCAGTTCGCCGTAGCAGGAGGCGCCGACGATCTTGCCGGGGCCCAGCAATGCGCGCACCTGCGAGACGGGTGCATCGAGGCCGCCCACGTGCACGCCGTCGGCGTCGAGCTCGCGGCACAATTCGACGTGGTCGTTGATGATGAGCGGCCGCCCGTAGCGCCGGCACAGGCCCAGCAGGGCGAGCGCCTGCTGCCGGCGCAGTGCGGGGCTCGCGCTCTTGTGGCGGTACTGCACGAGGGCGGCGCCCGCCGCCAGCGCGGTGCCGGTGACGGCCAGCAGGCAGTCGGTATCGTCCCAGTCGGGCGTGACGAGGTAGAGTCCCCGCAGATCGTGTGGTTTCAATGCTGTCCTTTCAATGCGTGTGCAGGATACGGCGCGGGATGCGCTGTCCCGGCGCGATCCAGAAGGCATGCGCCAGGGTCTGGTGGCAGTAGTCCTGGGCGTGCTCGAGCGCGTCGCCCATGCCGTCGCCCAGGGCCAGGCGCGCGGCGATGGCGGCGGCCAGGGTGCAGCCGCTGCCGTGATAGTCATGCGGCAGACGCGGCAGGCGCCAGCTGCGCTGCTCAAGGCCGGCGCTCAGCCAGCGGTTGACGATGATGTCGCCCTCCCCGTGCCCGCCGGTCACCAGTACGTGCTCGCAGGGGATCTCGCCGATCGCATGGAGCTCCGGCAGGTTGGGCGTGACGATGGTGGCCAGCGGCAGCAGCTCGGCGAGCGCCGCCAGCGCGTTGCCCTTGCCGAGCGCATCGCCATGGCCGCTGGCCAGCACCGGGTCCAGCACCACCGGCAAGCGGGGGTCGGCGGCGCGCAGCTGGCGCAGCAGGCGGGCGATCGCCGCGGCGTTCTCGCGGCTGCCCGGGATGCCAATCTTGACCGCGTCGATGCTGCAGGTGTCGATCAGGGCGTCGGCCTGGCGCGTGACGAGGCCGCAATCGACGGGCTGCACCTCGTGCACGCGGTTGTTGTCCTGCACCGTGAGCGCCGTCGCCACCGGCAGCGCGTGGCCGCCGAGGGCGCCGATGGCGGCGATGTCCGCCGCCAGCCCCGCGCCCCCGCCCGGATCGAGCCCGGCGAACACGAGGACGGTGGGCACCATCAGGTCGCCAGGCCCGTGGTCGGCGAAGATGGCGAACCGGCGAAGCGCTTCGGCATGCGCCCGGCCAGGTGGGCCTCGCGTCCCGCGATGACGGCGTGGCGCATGGCGCCCGCCATCCGCACGGGATCGCGCGCCGCGGCGATCGCGGTGTTCATCAACACCCCGTCGCAGCCCAGCTCCATCGCGATGGCCGCGTCGGAGGCCGTGCCGACGCCGGCGTCGACCAGCACCGGAACGCTCGCCTGCTCGATGATGAGCGAGAGATTCCAGGGGTTCAGGATGCCCATGCCCGAGCCGATCAGGGAAGCCAGCGGCATCACGGCCACGCAACCGATCTCCTGCAGGATGCGGGCCTGCACCGGGTCGTCGCTGCAGTAGACCATCACGTCGAAGCCGTCGCGCACCAGGACCTCAAGCGCCTTGATCGTCTCCGGCATCTGCGGGAACAGGGTCTTCTCGTCGCCCAGCACCTCCAGCTTGACGAGCTTGCGCCCCCCCAGCAGCTCGCGCGCCATCTGCAGCGTGTAGACGGCATCCTTGGCGGTGTAGCAGCCGGCCGTATTGGGCAGGATGGTGAATTCGTCGGGCGGCAGCACGTCGAGCAGGCTCGGGGCGTTCGGGTCCTGGCCGATGTTCACGCGGCGAATCGCCACCGTGACGATCTCGGCGCCCGCCGCCAGGGTGGCCTCGCGCGTCTGCGCCAGGTCGCGGTACTTGCCGCTGCCGACCAGCAGGCGCGAGGCGTACTGGCGGCCGGCGATGGTCAGAAAGTCGTGTTCAGCAATTGCATTCATGTCGTCTTCTCCTTGTCAGCCGCCACCGATGGCGCGCACGATGTCCACCTTGTCCCTGGCCTGCAACTGCCGCTGCGGCCACTGCTGGCGCGGCACGACTTCGCGGTTGACCGCGACCGCCACCGCCTGCTCCGCCAGGCCAAGCTGGCCAGCGAGTTCGTGCAGCGAGGCCCCGGCCGGCAAGAGATAGGGTGAGCCGTTCAATTCGATCTCCGTCATCACACCTCCCGGTACAGCTTGGCGCCGCCGCGCACGAACTCGATCGCCTTTTCCTGCATGCCCTGCCTGAGCGCCGTCTCTTCGCCCACGCCGCTGGCGGCCGCGTACTCGCGCACCTCCTGGGTGATCTTCATCGAGCAGAAATGCGGGCCGCACATCGAGCAGAAGTGGGCCACCTTGGCGGAATCCTTGGGCAGGGTCTCGTCGTGGAAGGCGCGCGCCTTGTCCGGGTCGAGGCCCAGGTTGAACTGGTCTTCCCAGCGGAACTCGAAGCGGGCTTTCGACAGGGCGTTGTCGCGCAGCTGGGCGCCCGGGTGCCCCTTGGCCAGGTCGGCCGCGTGGGCGGCGATCTTGTAGGTGATGATGCCGTCCTTGACGTCCTGCTTGTCCGGCAGGCCCAGGTGCTCTTTGGGCGTGACGTAGCACAGCATGGCGGTGCCGTACCAGCCGATGGTGGCGGCGCCGATACCCGAGGTGATGTGGTCGTAGCCGGGCGCGATGTCGGTGGTGAGCGGGCCCAGGGTATAGAACGGCGCCTCGCTGCATTGCTCCAGCTGCAGGTCCATGTTCTCCTTGATCAGGTGCAGCGGCACGTGGCCCGGGCCCTCGATCATGGTCTGCACGTCGTGCTTCCAGGCGATCTGCGTGAGTTCGCCCAGGGTCTTCAGTTCGGCCAGCTGGGCTTCGTCGTTGGCGTCGTAGATCGAGCCGGGACGCAGGCCGTCGCCCAGGCTGAAGGAGACGTCATAGGCCTTCATGATCTCGCAGATTTCCTCGAAATGCGTGTACAGGAACGATTCCCGATGATGCGCCAGGCACCACTTGGCCATGATCGAGCCGCCGCGCGAGACGATGCCGGTCAGGCGCTTGGCCGTCATCGGCACGTAGGCGAGGCGCACGCCGGCGTGGATGGTGAAGTAGTCGACGCCCTGCTCCGCCTGCTCGATCAGGGTGTCGCGGTAGATGTCCCAGGTGAGTTCCTCGGCCTTGCCGCCGACCTTCTCCAGCGCCTGGTAGATCGGCACCGTCCCGATCGGCACCGGGGAATTCCGGATGATCCACTCGCGGGTCTCGTGGATATGCTTGCCGGTGGAAAGGTCCATGACGTTGTCGGCGCCCCAGCGGATCGCCCAGGTCATCTTCTCCACCTCTTCGCCGATCGAGGAAGTGACGGCCGAGTTGCCGATGTTGGCGTTGATCTTCACCAGGAAGTTGCGGCCGATGATCATCGGTTCGATTTCCGGGTGGTTGATGTTGGCGGGGATGATGGCGCGGCCGCGGGCCACCTCCTCACGCACGAACCCGGGCGTGATTTCAAGCGGGATGCTGGCGCCGAAGGACTGGCCCGGGTGCTGGCGCCCCAGCAGGCTGGCCACGCGCGCGCCCATGGGACCGGAATCGACGAGCGAGGCCAGGTATTCCTTGCGGCGCAGGTTTTCGCGCAGGGCGATGAATTCCATCTCCGGCGTGATGATGCCCTGCCGCGCGTAGTGCATCTGGGTGACGTTGCGCCCAGGCTTCGCGCGGCGCGGGGTGCGCTGCAGTTCGAAGCGCAGGGCGGCAAGCGCCGGGTCGGCCAGCCTCGCCTTGCCGTAGTCCGAGGTGGGGCCCGGCAGCTCTTCGGTGTCCCCGCGTTCGAGAATCCAGGGCAGCCGCGGCGTATTCAGGCCGCGGCGCACGTCGATGCTGGCAGCCGGGTCGGTGTAGGGCCCCGAGGTGTCGTAGACGAACAGCGGCGGATTCGGCTCGCCGCCGAAACTGTCGGGTGTCGGGGATTGCGAGATCTCGCGCATCGGCACGCGGATGTCGGGCCGGCTGCCTTCGATATAGACCTTGCGCGAGTTGGGGAAGGGTTCGATCGCCGCCTGGTCGACCGTGGCGGTCGCAGCTTCGAATTTGAGTGGTGCGTTCATGTGGCTCCTTTGCGGAGCCAGCAAAGGAGTGTGCCAGATACGAGGAGGCGCGCGCGGCTGCGCACGACCATGCTTCTGACTGCTTCCCTTCGCTGGCATTATCCAGATCAGGTTCGGAGGGTATTTCTCACCCGCGTGTCGCTTTTGCGACAGCAGGACCCCTAGCGTGTGCCGCCCTGGAAGTTCCAGAAGCAGCGGGCCGGATTATAGCGCCATCTACTCTATAATGGTTCTTTTCGCAAAACGCTTTGTGCGTTTTTAACGCATTTAACACCCCTTTCACTGACCACACCATGGAACTTGCCAAGTCTTTCGAGCCCGCAGACATTGAACAATACTGGCGCACCGAGTGGGAACAGCGCGGTTACTTCACCGCCACCATGGAAGACGGCAAGCCGTCCTTCGCCATCCAGCTGCCGCCGCCGAACGTCACCGGCACCCTGCACATGGGCCATGCCTTCAACCAGACCATCATGGATGGCCTGACCCGCTACTACCGCATGCGTGGCTACAACACCGCCTGGGTCCCGGGCACCGACCACGCCGGCATCGCCACCCAGATCGTCGTCGAGCGCCAGCTCGACGCCCAGAAGATCTCGCGCCACGACCTGGGCCGCGACGCCTTCGTCGAGAAGGTCTGGGAATGGAAGGAAAAGTCGGGCAGCACCATTACCGGCCAGATGCGCCGCATGGGCACCTCGCCCGACTGGAAACGCGAATACTTCACGATGGACGAGCCGCGCTCGAAGACCGTGACCGAAGTCTTCGTTCGCCTGTTCGAACAGGGCCTGATCTACCGCGGCAAGCGCCTGGTCAACTGGGACCCGGTGCTGGGCACGGCCGTGTCGGACCTGGAAGTCGACTCGCAGGAAGAAGACGGCTCGATGTGGTACATCAAGTACCCGCTCGCCGACGGCTCGGGCCACCTGACGGTCGCCACCACCCGTCCCGAAACCATGCTGGGCGACGTCGCCGTGGCGGTCGATCCGACCGACGAGCGCTATACCCACCTGCACGGCAAGCTGCTCACGCTGCCGCTCACCAAGCGCCAGATCCCGGTCATCGCCGACAGCTACGTGGACAAGGAATTCGGCACCGGCTGCGTGAAGATCACCCCGGCCCACGACTTCAACGACGCCGCCGTCGGCCAGCGCGCCGGCCTTGCGCCGATCAACATCTTCACCCTGGACGCGAAGATCAACGAGAACGGCCCGGCGCAGTACCAGGGCCTGGACCGCTTCGCCGCGCGCAAGCAGATCGTCGCCGACCTGGAAGCGCAAGGCCTGCTGGAGCAGGTCAAGCCGCACAAGCTGATGGTGCCGCGCGGCGACCGCACCGGCGTCGTCATCGAGCCGATGCTGACCGACCAGTGGTTCGTCGCCATGAGCAAACCGGCGCCGGAAGGCACCTTCAATCCGGGCAAGTCGATCACCGAAGTGGCGCTGGAAAAAGTCGCCAGCGGCCAGATCAAGTTCGTGCCGGAGAACTGGACCACCACCTACAACCAGTGGCTGGGCAACATCCAGGACTGGTGCATCTCGCGCCAGCTGTGGTGGGGCCACCGCATCCCGGCCTGGTACGGCGAGAACGGCGAGATCGTCGTCGCCCGCAACGAAGAGGAAGCGCAGGCCAAGGCCGCCGCGCAGGGCATCACGGGACAGCTGCGCCGCGACGACGACGTGCTCGATACCTGGTTCTCCTCGGCCCTGGTGCCTTTCTCGACCATGGGCTGGCCGGAAGAAACCCCGGACATGAAGCACTTCCTGCCTTCGTCGGTGCTGGTGACGGCCTTCGACATCATCTTCTTCTGGGTCGCCCGCATGGTGATGATGACGACCCACTTCACCGGCAAGGTGCCGTTCGAGACCGTGTACGTGCATGGCCTGGTGCGCGACTCGCAAGGCCAGAAGATGTCGAAGTCGAAGGGCAATACCCTCGACCCGATCGACCTGATCGACGGCATCGACATCGAGTCGCTGGTCGCCAAGCGCACCACCGGCCTGATGGACCCGCGCTCGCTTGATAAGATCGCCAAGGCGACCCGCAAGGAATTCCCGGAAGGGATCCCGGCCTTCGGCACCGATGCCGTGCGCTTCACCATGGCGAGTTACGCTTCGCTGGGCCGCAACATCAACTTCGACCTCGGCCGCTGCGAGGGTTACCGCAACTTCTGCAACAAGATGTGGAACGCGACCCGCTTCGTGATGATGAACACGGAAGGGAAAGACTGCAGCGCCCCGAATCCGGAAGACCTGTCGCCCGCCGACCGCTGGATCATCTCCCTGATGAACCGCGCCGAGCTGGAAGTGGCGAAGGGCTTCGCCGACTACCGCTTCGACAATATCGCGAGCAGCATCTACAACTTCTTCTGGTACGAGTACTGCGACTGGTACCTGGAACTGGCCAAGGTCTCGGTCCAGCAGGGTACGGAAGCGCAACAGCGCGCCACCCGCCACACCCTGCTGCGCGTGCTGGAAGTGGCACTGCGCCTGGCGCACCCGATCATTCCGTTCGTGACCGAAGCGCTGTGGCAGGCGATCGCGCCGCTGGCAGGCAAAACCGGCGACACCATCATGCTGCAGCCCTACCCGCTGGCTGATACCTCTCTCGTGAGCGAAGAAGCGGAAAGCTGGATGGAACAGCTCAAGGCCCTGATCGACGCCACCCGCAACCTGCGCGGCGAGATGTCGTTGTCGCCGTCGGTGCGCGTGCCGCTGATCGTCGAGCCGGGCAATGAGGAAGACCGCGCCCGCATGGCCGTCTTCGCGCCCTACATCCAGGCGCTGGGCAAGCTTGCCGAAGTGCAGATCGTCGATGCGCTGCCGGAGTCGCCGGCCGCCGTGTCGATCGTCGGCACCACCAAGCTGATGCTGAAGGTCGAGATCGACGTCGCCGCCGAGCGCGAGCGCCTGTCGAAGGAGATCGCCCGCCTGCAGGGCGAGATCGCCAAGGCCAGCGGCAAGCTGTCCAACGAGAGCTTCGTCGCGCGCGCCCCGGCCGCGGTGGTGGAGCAGGAGAAGGAACGCGTCGCGAACTTCTCGGCGACGCTGGCCAAGATGCAGGAACAGCTGGCCAAGCTGCCGGCTGCCTGATCCGGCACGGCTCCATGAAAGACGCGGCTCTCGAGCCGCGTTTTTTTATTTGGCGCTTGCGGCATGCGCCTTGCGCAGCCGCTCCACCGACGCCAGCACTGCCGTGCGCGCGCTCGCGCAATCGAGCTTCGCCATCTGCTGCATGCTCATGGTCTTGCCGATGTCTTCCGCCACCAGATAGCCCAGGTAATAGCCGCGCCGCGCCGGCAAGCCGGTGTCGTCGCCACCGCGTCCCTGGAACAGGCCGGCATAGGCGGTGCGATCGTCGCTATCCAGCTTTCCGTGCAGGTCCTCGAAGGCGCGCCCCAGCTGCTTTTGCGTGTCGGCCACCAGGTTGCGCGGTATGTCGAGCAGCAGTTCGCTATTGTTCGCCGCCGGATTCATGCGCTTGGCCACATAGGTGGCCAGGCCCTCGTTCCACAAGGATGCCCAGATCGGCTCGCCGGAGCATTCCATCTCGTGGTAGTCGTGAAACAGCTCGTGGTGGAAGAAAGCCGCTTCATCGCCGTCCCCGTGGTACTTGACCATCGCATCGGCGCCGAACACGAAGTAGGTTTTTCCATCCAGGGTGCGGGTGCCGCCGTCCATCTCGCCGAGCGAGTGCAGGAACCAGATGTCGGTCTTGGCCGCGTAATCCGGAAAGCTCGCGCGGAAGCTGGCGATGTGGCCCGGCAGTTCCTGGGTGAAGCGCGCCACCTTCTTCTCGTAGGCCGCGCGCATGGACGGGAATTCGGCGCGGGCCTTGACGATCATGTTCTCGTACTGGGCCGGGGTGAACATGCCACTGAAACGCTGCGCGTCGTAGAAGCCCGGGAAGCGCGCGCCGATCGTGGACCTGAAGTCGCGCAGGAACTCGGCGTCCGGCTTGCCCGCGTTGCGCTCCCACACCTGCACGAAGGGGGTGGCCAGATCATGGACCTGCATGCTCAAGCCCTTCACCTCGGTGGCGCCGGCAGAGGCGGACAGCATGGCGGCCAGCAGGGGGAGAAGTACGGGACGGAAAAGACGCTTCACTGGGTGTTACCTCTATAAAAGGGAAAAGGTATCGACATAAAAATCGGCAACATGTCATCAGAGTGACGCAGGATTGTCAAGATGACCAGCCCATGGAGCGATCCCGGATTGGAAGAAGTCCTCGGATTCCGCCGTCCACTTGGCGGGAAGGGTTTGCTACACTCTGCCATACCAATAACGATTCTGGAGACCCAAGATGCGACACTTGAAGAAGGCTGCCCTGATTGCCACGATGCTTGCGATGCCCCTGGTGGCGATGGCGCAGAACGCCTCGCCGGTGGGCGTGTGGAAAACGATCGACGACGAGACCGGGAAACCGAAGTCGCTGGTGCGCATCACCGAGGAAGGCGGCGCCCTGACCGGCAAGATCGAGAAGCTGTTCCGCCCAGCGGACCAGGACCAGAACCCGAAATGCACCTCCTGCGAAGGCGCGCGCAAGGACCAGCCGATCATCGGCATGACCATCCTGTGGGGCCTGAAGAAGGACGGCAACGAGTACACCGGCGGCGAGATCCTCGACCCGGCCAAGGGCAAGACCTACAAGAGCAAGGCGACCCTGAAGGACAACGGCAGCAAGCTCGAAGTGCGCGGCTACATCGGCGCGCCGATGTTCGGCCGTTCCCAGACCTGGGTCCGCGAACAGTAAGCACGGGGGGACGGCAGCCATGATCCACAAGCATATGTTTGTGCTGGCCGTCCCCGACCTCGATCGCTCGGCAGGCTTCTACCGCGACGTGCTGGGTTTCACCATCCACGAGATGGGCGACCCGGGCTGGCGCATGTTCGAGCGCGACGGCTGCCGCATCATGGCGGGCGCCTGTCCCGACGCCCTCCCGGCGGCCCAGCTGGGCGACCACAGCTGGTTCGCCTACCTCGAAGTCGACAACGCCGACGCCTGGCATGCCCGCGCCGCGGCCTGCGGCGCCGAGATCACCAAGCCGCTCGCCACCGAGCCCTGGGGCATGCGCGAGTTCGGCCTGCGCACCGTCGACGGCCACCGCATCATGATCGGGCACGCCCTGCCCGAGGGATGAATCCGCCGGCGTGCGCCTGTATCATGGGAGCATGACCCAGACCCAAGCCTACCTTTATCTCGCCTTCGCCATCGGCGCCGAAGTGATCGGCACCACCGCGCTCAAGGCGTCCGACAGCTTCACCCGTCCCTGGCCCAGCCTGCTCACCGTGGGCTGCTACGCCCTCTCCTTCTACCTGCTGACCTTCAGCCTGCGCGTGCTGCCCACGGGGATCGCCTACGCGATCTGGTCCGGAGTCGGCATCGTCCTGATTTCCGCGATCAGCTGGGTGGTCTACGCGCAGCGCCTCGACCTGCCCGCGATCCTCGGGCTGGGCCTGATCATCGCCGGTGTCGCGGTCATCAACCTGTTCTCTAAAAGCGTCGGCCACTGAGCGCGTTCAATTGCGCGACAAGAAACTTGTCATTCCGATATCGTCACTCCTTACTGCTGAGTCAACCCCTTGCGTAAGGAGGAAGTCCCCGTGCTTTACCTGCGTCTTGCCTGTCTGCTGGCCGGCTTCCTCGTGCTGCTCGCGCCGCCAGCCATGCTCTACCCGACGGGCGCATCGTCGAATGAGCTGGCCCCGGCCGCCGGGATGCTGATCGCGCTGCTGCTGGCCGCCGCGAGCTTCTTCCATATCGCCCTGACCGGCCACCGCATCCGCCACTCCCCGGCCCTGCGCCGCCTGTGCGCCCTGCTGCTGTGCGCCCCCTTCCTGGCCGGCGCCGCCGCCCTGTGGCGCAGCGCCACCCCACCCGCCCTGTGGCTGAGCGGCCTGCTGCTCGGCTTCACCCTGATCGTCTCGGCCATCCTCGCCTATCCCCTGCTGCGCGGCCCCAGCCCCCGCCGCATCCGCGCCCGCGAAGTCCGCCTGCACCGCCGCCAATTGGGGGCAGAGTCGAATTATTTGCCAATATCCCACCACCAAGGCGCACCGCGCAATTAATCCTTATCCTGACCAATTGATCGGAAGACCGTACCCAACAATTCGACTCTGACCCTCATTTTTCTCCCCGGCAAGCGAGGCAAAACTAATGAGGGTCAGAGTCGAATTATTCGCCAAGAACTTCACGTCAGCTGAGCTGAGGCCATGTTTTGTGATCGAAGGACAGATCGCAAAGGATATTGGCAAACAATTCAACTCTGACCCTCATTGGGGGTGTGGTGTGCTATTGTCGGGACATGTCCAGCCTGGATCGTTAGCGTACCGATGAGCGTTCCGAATCCGGCGCGGCCCGTCGTGCGGGGGCGTGCCTTGCGTTATCTCCGCCTGTTCAGCCTGTTTGCGGGCGTGCTGGCGCTCATCCATCCGCCCCTGCTGCTGCGCTCCATCGCCCACGTGGTGCCGGACATGGCCGAGCCTTTCGTCATGCTGGGCGGGATGCTGCTGGCGGCCGGGGGGTACTTCGTGATCGGGCTGGCCGGGCACCGCATGCGGCGCTCGCCGGAGCTGCGTTCGCTGGCGGCGCTCCTGATGATGATGCCCTTCGCGGCCAGCGCCACCGTGGTCTGGCATGGGGTCAGCAGCCCGACCCTGATGCGCATCTGCGGCTTCCTGCTGGCCTTCACGCTGGTGCTCTACATGACCTTCATCTACCCGCTGATGCACACGCCGAAGCCGCGCCAGGCCAAGGACTACAGCCAGCCGGCGTCGCGCGCCATGCGGTAGGCTTCGACGCGGTTGCCGGCACCCAATTTGCTGATAGCCTCGGACAGGTAGTTGCGCACCGTGCCCTCGGACAGGTGCACCTGGCGCGCGATCTCGGCGCTGGCGCGGCCCTCGCCTGCCAGGCGCAGCACCTGGCGCTCGCGTTCCGTGAGCGGGTCCGCGCCGCCGCTCCAGCTTTCCATGGCCAGTTCGGGCGCGATCGCCCTGCCGCCACCGTGCACGGCGCGGATCGCCGCGGCCAACGCATCCACCGGCGCATCCTTGAGCAGGTAGCCACGCACGCCCGCCTCCAGGGCCCGCCGCAGGTAGCCGCTGCGCCCGAAGGTCGTCACCACGACCACCTTCGCCGGCGAACGCTCTTCCTTCAGCCGGGCCGCCAGTTCCAGGCCCGTCATCAGGGGCATCTCGATGTCGGTCAGGACGATGTCCGGCGCCAGGCTCGCACACAGGGCGAGCGCCTCGCGGCCGTTGGTGGCGGTGCCCACGACCTCGAAGTCGGGCTCGAGCCGCAGCAGCGCGGCCAGGGCGCCCAGGACGAGGGTCTGGTCTTCAGCCAGGAGGATACGGATCATGCGGTGGCCCCGAGTGGAATGCGCAGTTCGAGTTCGAGGCCGGCGCCTGCGCGCAGCGCCAGCCGGCCGCCGACCGATGCCACCCGCTCGCGCATGCCCGTCAAGCCGTTGCCGTGCTTGAGGTCGGCGCTGTTGCGCGCCCGGCCATCGTCGGCGATGCGCAGCACGGCCACGCCGTGTTCCAGCGCCAGGGACACGCTGCAGCGCTTTGCGTCCGCATGCCGCACGACGTTGGTGACGGCCTCGCGCAGCGCCAGCGCCACCACGTTCTCGGCGGCCGGCGCCAGCGCGAAGCGTTCGACCTGCTCCTCGAAGGCCACGTCGGCCGCGGCCAGGCTGGCGCGCGCGCTGGCCAGGGCGTGGGCCAGGCCACTCTCGCGATAGCCGCTGACGGCGGCGCGCACTTCGGCCAGGGCCTGGCGCGCGCTACGTTCGATGTCGGCGATTTCGCTCGCGCAGGCGTCGGCGTCACGGTGCACGAGTTTGCGCGCCAGTTCCGCCTTCAGGGCGATCAGCGACAGCGAGTGCCCCAACAGATCGTGCAGGTCGCGCGAGATGCGTTCGCGCTCGGCGATGGTGGCCAGGTGCTCGACCTCTTCCTGCTTGCGCAGCAATTCCTGGCGCGAGCGGCGCAGGCGCGCGTCCATGACGGCGCCGAGACCCACCGGCAGGCTCACGCACAGGATCGGCATCAGGAAGGTGAATTGCATATTGCCGCCGACCTGCAGGGAGGCCAGCAGCGCCAGCACGACCACGCCGCCGATCGCGAGCATCGCATGCTTCATGCGTGTGATGCCGGCCGCCATCGCGCAGGCGAAGATGAAGAAAACCGCCGCACCCGGATTCCAGCTTACCCAGGCCGCACCCAGCAGGCAGCCTGCCAGCATGCAGCCGACCGACCGCCAGCCGCGCGCCCGGTAGCTCGCAAAATACAGTGGCAGGAATACCAGGAGTGTGAGCGCCAGCATGGCCGCTTCCAGCGGAGAAGGTGCGACGTAGGCGTACTTCCAGCCCATGTAGCCGAGGCTCAGCAGCCAGAAGTACGGCATCCTGCCCTGTTCCGGCGGAAGCCACGGCCCCGCCAGGATGTCCCTGATCCTGTTCATCGCTCTCTCAATCCGAATGGAAGACCGGCTTACTTGTCGAGCAGGCGCACGTCGGCGATCTCGAAGCGGTAGTCGCCGGGTTCGGGACCGGCATTGAATCCTATCATGGTGAGCAAGGCCGGATCGATGCCGGGGAACCTCGACAGCGGCACCGACACTTCCTTCCATTCAGGACCGGCGATGAAGTGGACGGTGGCGGGGATCGTCACGCCGCGCGACATCATGCTGAGGGCATAGCGCTGGCCGTCGCCGCGCACGCGGAACGCGATCGTCTTGACCGCGCTGAGGTTGGCCGGCTGCATGGGCTGCGCGCCCGGTCCGAAGGCCAGGCCGGCCCATGGATAGGGGAAGTTCGCCTTCACGACGCGCGCACGCACCGCCAGCGCCGCCGGCGCTCCGGCGTCAAGGGGCAGCAGCTCCAGCGTCGCGCTCGAGGCGCCGCCCATCATGCCATCGTGGGTCGGGCTCCAGCCCATGCCGAAGGGGCTGGCGAGCTTCTCCTTCGTGAACAGGCTGATGCGCCCGTCCGCCGGCAGTGTCACAGGCGCCATGCCCGGCTCCGCGTTTTCCCGGGCTACCCGTTCGCGCTGGCGCACACGGAGCGGCTCGGTGCTCTCGCCGTCTTTCCACACCTCGACGATGCGCCGCGTGCTGGCGATATCGACCAGCGGGTTCCCCTCCACCAGCACCAGGTCGGCCTTGTAGCCGCTTGCGACTCTTCCGCGCTTGCCGAGCCCGAAAGCCCTGGCTGGCGCGCTCGTGGCGGCGGCCAGCGCCTCGCCGGGGCGCATTCCGGCCGCTACCAGCGCCGCGAGTTCCTGGTGCATGCTGATGCCATACTGGGTGCCCGCATTGCCGGCATCGGTCCCGGCCAGCACCGGCACGCCGGCACGGTGCATGGCCGCGATGACCGCCTTCGGCGCCACCAGCTGCTCCGGCATCGGCGACTGCCCGTAGCTGGCGCGCAGCGACTGCCGCTGCTCGCGGTCCAGCAGGCCGGCAAGCGCAGGATCGGACAGCACACCGTCCGTCTTCACGCCCGCCATGCTTTCCAGGACCACCCAGGTCGGAATCACGAAGGCGCGCTTGGCCTTGGCCAGCCGCGCCAGCGCATCGGCGTCCGCGGCGGCGATGTCCTTGCCGATGAAGAGGTGGACCAGCCCGTCCGCGCCCATCTCGAGCGCCGCACGCGCATGCGCCAGGGTGCTGATGTGCACCACGGCCAGCTTGCCGCGCCGGTGCGCGGCCTCGATCAATGCCGTGACGGTGGCGGCGTCGAGGCTGTTCATGCGATGCGCGCCATGTCCCTCCTCCCAGGCGATCTTGATGAAGTGCGAGCCTTCGGCGATGCGCGCGTCGACGAAGGCCTGGGCCTCGCCCGGCGTGGCCAGCGTCGGAATCGGCATGCCGAACTGGGTGCCATGGCCGCCTTTCGCCGTCGCCAGGGTGCCGGCCGAGAACATGTCGGCGCGCCCGCCATTCTTCCCGGCGGTCATGGCGGTCTTGAGCTCCTGCATGATCTGCACGCTGTTGAACATGTCGACCTGGGTGGTGACGCCGAACAGCAGCGGCAGCTCCAGGTAGCGGAAGGCGTGGACGTGCGCATCGATCAAACCCGGCAGCAAGGTACGCCCGGCGCCGTCGACGATGCGGGCGCCTGCCGGCGGGGCGCCGCGGAAATCGGCATCGACGATGACGGCCCCGTCGAACAGGACCGAGCGGCGTTCGTGCACGCGCTCGCCGTCGAAGACGCGCGCGTCCCGGACCAGGGTCGGAGCGGCGTGGGAAGAAGCGGCCATCAGGAGGACGGCGGCGGCGGCGACTGCTTTCAGGACGATAACCTTCATGTGTTCCTCGCATGGATTAGTGTGAAGCCAGTATGCGAAAAACACGATGGCGGCTGTAGACGCAGGCGCCATTAAATTAAGATGACATTTGTCATGCGGTCAGTGGAAATGCCCAATGGACGTGACTGAAATCTCAGGGGTGGGGCGGCATGCCATTAAGCGCACAATGTGCTGCTTAGTATTGGGTTGACCATTGGGACGTAAAATGCCCTACACTTTTCGGTATCGAACTCAACAAGCTGCAACAGGTACCGGACTGTTGGGCTTCAACGATAGCAGTGGGCCAGTCTGGACAGAAGCTACGGCTCTCGAGCATTGCGAGACCTTCTCTATGGAGCGTCATCACTGCCGAAAACTAAGGTTCAAGGGGTCAATAGAATTTCGTGCAGGCAGAGTAAAGCGCTAATCTTGCGGCCGCTGATCGCATACGTCCCAAGTGACTGCTTTGGGTCGGCGGTTACCTATGCTAAACGGCCCAGATGGGCCAGAAGCGGACAATGAAACGAAAGGAGCGCTAGGTGGCTGTAAAACTTGTCGCATCGATCTCAGGATTTCTATTCATTGCTCTCGCGGTCATGTTCGGTGAAGCGTTTAGCCCCGACGCATCAAACGATCTCATGACCGTAGGCTCGATATGCGGTTTTGTAGGCGGCACTGCCTTTGTGCTTGGTGCCGTATTCGGCCGTACGGGCCTAATCGCCGCATCGATTTCCGGATGTATTGCGTTAGTAGTAGTCAGTTTGCCTCTACAGCTTTACTACGCAACGACTGCGTCATTGGGCAAGTACGCGGCTGTTCTATTGCTCCTTTTCGCTCTGGTGAATACGGCAATTTTCTTGGGAATGCGTCTCCGCAAAACGGAATCGAGCTGATATCGAACGCCCGTTTTTGTTCGGGTCCTGCCCTTTGTGACAGTCCGGGATTTTTCAGTCTTGACGACCTGCTATGCTGAGCTCCAACGGCGGCGTTCGGCCAGGAGCAGACGTTCCGATAAATTACAAGAGAGCCAGGTCAATGAGTAGAGAACTTGTGGCGAACAAGGTGTCGTTCGAGGAGGACGACGCCACGGCGGTTTTTGCATTCTGCGCTGATGATGGACAGTCTTCGGAATACCTAATGCTTCAGTATCCTCTGCAAACAGACGAGCAAGACAGGCGTCTTGGCCTGGACGGTCTGTACATCGAACGAGATGACCAAGCGTTCGGGTGCTACCGCGGTGTCAAGTCAATACGGAGGATCGGTGATCGCATCGAAATCGATCTCAATGCGGAAGGCAAGCGGCGGCTGAAAGTGGAGCGAATGGTCATCGTTCCTGTGCATTGGAGCTCTACAATCGATCAAGGACTTGACCGCCTCGCCGCATTGTCAGATGGCGAATACGACGTCCAGGTACAGTGAGGATACGAACGTCCGCTTCGGGTCCGATCTCGGCCAGTCCTGACAGTCGCTGATTTTCCGCGCTGGCAACATGCTATGCTGGCTCCAACGGCAGGGTTCGGCCAGAAGCAGACATACAAAATAATGGTGGAGTATGGAACCAGATCTGTCGCAGATATCGAGGGGCCTTGGGTGGAACCGGCATTCGAGTCAAGTTTGATTCAGCGGTGTCGCGAAAACTGGTCAATACCTATTCACCAGGTCACAAACCATGTTCTTGCCACTTTCCTTCGTCAGCGTGCAGGCCTTTCGCTTGTGGTTCCGGAAGCAAATCGCAGGATCATGGCTCAGTACTGCGACGGAAGCGAAATGTACGACGAAGAGTTGTCCGTAGCCTTAGCTGATCTAGCCTGATTGTTCAGTTGCAATACGCACTGCGCCACTCTTGACCGTCTGATATCGGTCGGTTCTGCTGGTCGTGACAGTCTGCGAATTTTGCAGAGCGACAATCTACTATGCTGGGTCGAACGGCCGCGTTTGGCCAGGAACGGGCATCGGAAACAGCTATTTTTATCGTTGAAAACTACGTGAACTTCAGCTCGCTACCACTTCATGACGCCTCACTCGCAGCTATCTACATCAGCTGGGAGGCGGCACGATGTGATTTGCGCTTGAGGCCTGTCGGCTTGCCATCTCACCTGCTTGTGTTTGAGGGGTTCACGAACATTGAGCTTCCGCGACGTGAAAGTTGGGGACCGTCTTCTTCGGTTAATTCGTTAGCGCAGCTGCACGAGGTCCTATTCGAAATAGAACTGCAATCGGGCGACACGATCCGGATCGAGGCTTCCCACTGGACATTCCGTCCAGAGAGCGCATAGGCCTGTTTTCGGCAGTTGCTATCTTGGTCCGCTTTAAGTCGCTTCGCGCCTGCGTGATAGTCCACGATTTTCCACGCTGACGACCTGGTATGCTGAGCTCAACAGTCGACCCCCGGCCAGAAGCGGCCTCTCATGAATTCTGGGTGACGCAATGACGCATGAAGTCCGAACGCTTTCGGAACCTCGTCTGCTCAGCCCTGCAGAGCGCGAGCTTACGGCTTGGTTACTAAACCATGGATGTAGCGACGCACCACAGTTTTTGACTCAGCTCGATCGGGCAGAAGTGGTGGCGCATTGCCAATGCGGCTGCGCAAGCGTCGATTTCTCCGTCGCCGGACGGCAGCCACTGACGTTTGCGATGCGTGTGCTTTCGGACTATCAGTGGAAAGACGATAGAGGTTATCACTTCGGGGTAATGGTCTTTGAACAAGACGACCTACTGGCTGGCTTGAATGTCTGGTCGATCGATGGGCAGGCCACTCCACATGAACTCCCACCCATCCATTTACTTGTGCCCTACGGCACTCCAAACGAGTAACTCAACGAAAGACGGCGATGGTCCGCTTTGGCTCGATAGCGCACGCATACTGTGACAGCGCGAGCATCAAGAATCCGCGGATACGCAGACGAGCCCATACCCAAAACACACCCACATTCGTGTCCTCCCAGCGCCTACAGCAGCGCAGTCCTTCGCTACTCGCTTGGCATCCGGCGTAGCAAAGGCATATCGAGATATTGAACCAGACGCTCAGGCAGGCGGCAGGTTGTCCCAGAGGTCCCCGGTCGGGCTGATGCGCGGCGCGGTGACGCCGAAGTGCTGGTAAGCCAGCGGCGTGGCGATGCGGCCGCGCGGGGTGCGCTGCAGATAGCCCTGCTGGATCAGGTAGGGCTCGAGCACGTCCTCGATGGTGTCGGCCGCTTCGCCGATCGCCGCCGCCAGGTTGCCGATGCCCACCGGGCCGCCGGCGAACTTGAACAGCACGGCCTCCAGCAGCTTGCGGTCCATGACGTCGAAGCCGACCGTGTCGACATCCAGCATCTTCAGCGCGCGGTCGGCCATGTCCTTGGTGATCTCGCCATTGCCCTTCACTTCCGCATAGTCGCGCACGCGGCGCAGCAGGCGGTTGGCGATACGCGGCGTGCCGCGCGCGCGCTTGGCGACCTCGCGCGCGCCCTCCTCGTTGATCGGGGCCTCCAGCAATGCGGCGCTGCGGCTGACGATCTTGGTCAGCTCGTCGACGTTGTAGAACTCCAGGCGCGCCACGATGCCGAAGCGGTCGCGCAGCGGATTGGTCAGCATGCCGGCGCGGGTGGTCGCGCCCACCAGGGTGAACGGCTGCAGGTCGAGCTTCACGGAACGCGCGGCCGGGCCTTCGCCGATCATGATGTCGATCTGGTAGTCCTCGAGCGCCGGATACAGGATCTCCTCGACCACCGGGGATAGACGGTGGATCTCGTCGATGAAGAGCACGTCGTTCGGCTCGAGGTTGGTGAGCAGCGCGGCCAGGTCGCCCGGGCGCTCCAGCACCGGGCCGGACGTCTGGCGCAGGTTCACGCCCATCTCGCGCGCGATGATGTGGGCCAGCGTGGTCTTGCCGAGGCCCGGGGGGCCGAACAGCAGCGTGTGGTCGAGCGCCTCGCGGCGCTTGCGCGCGGCGCTGATGAAGATCTCGAGCTGGTCGCGGATCTTGGCCTGGCCGACGTACTCGTCCAGCTGCTTGGGGCGCAAGGCGCGCTCGATCGCCTCCTCGTTGGGCGAGGCGGGCGCGGCGTCGATGACGCGGTGCTCGGTGAAGTTGTCGGTCTGGATGCTCATGGTTTATCAGGCTTTGGAGAGTGCCTTCAGTGCGAACTTGATGCCGTCGGAAACGCTGCTACCGGCCGGCACGTTCTTGATCGCGAGGAGCGCTTCCTTGTCAGAATACCCCAATGCGAGCAGCGCGTTGAGCACGTCGGCCTGGGCGTCGTCGCGCGGGCTGCCTCCGACCACGCCGATGTCGGCGCCGAGCTTGCCCTTCAGTTCCAGCAGCAGGCGCTCGGCGGTCTTCTTGCCGATGCCGGGGATCTTGACCAGGCGGCCGGTTTCCTGCAGGGTGACGGCCTGCGACAGGTCGGCCACCGACATGCCCGACAGGATGGCCAGGGCCATGCGCGCGCCGATGCCGGTGATCTTGATCAGCTGGCGGAACAGGGCACGCTCCGAGGCGGTGCCGAAGCCGAACAGCAGGTGCGCATCCTCGCGCACGACCAGGTGGGTGAACAGCACCACCTTCTCGCCCGTGTGGCCCAGGTTGTAGAAGGTGCTCATCGGGACGTCGACTTCGTAGCCGACGCCGTTGCAGTCCACCAGCACGTGCGGCGGCGCCTTTTCGAGCAGGATTCCAGAGAGACGACCGATCATCGGTTTATTCCTTATTAAACGAGACGGCTGCGTTTCATGCGCAGCGTGGGTGCGCCCGGCGTCAGGGCGCCGATCATCGACAAGGTGTCGAGGCTGTGGGCATGGCAGATGGCGACGCCGAGCGCATCGGCGGCGTCGGTGCCGGGCAGGCCCGGAAGCTTCAGGAGGCGCGACACCATGTCCTGCACCTGGGCCTTGGCCGCCTTGCCGGTGCCGACCACGGCCTGTTTCACCTGCACCGCCGTATACTCGGCCACGTCGAGGTCGGCGCCGACCAGCGCCGTGATCGCGGCGCCGCGCGCCTGGCCGAGCAGCAGGGTCGACTGCGGGTTGACGTTGACGAACACCTTTTCGATGGCCGCGCAGGCGGGCTGGTAGGCGGCGATGATCTCGCCGACGCCGTTCAGGATGACCTTGAGCCGCGGGGGCAATGCGCCTTCCAGGCCGGTCTTGATGGTGCCGGACGCGATGTAGCGCAGTTTGCTGCCGTGTTTTTCAATGACGCCGAACCCCGTCGTACGCAGGCCCGGGTCGATGCCGAGAATAATCATTGTGGAATGATATACGGCGGGAGGCTATTCGTGGGAAAAATACTGTGCAAAAACACAGTAGGGTGGGCGATCCCTCGTCCACGCGTTCAAATCATGTGTGAAAATTGTTGCGCGTTCATACCTAGACTGGTTGAACGCGTGGGCAGGAGACCTGCCCACCCTACAAAGTCAACAGCAGCTTAGTGACGGAAGTGACGGGTGCCCGTGTACAGCATCACGACGCCGCGCTCGTCCGCCGCGTCGATGACTTCCTGGTCGCGCATCGAGCCGCCCGGGTGGATGATGCAGGTCGCGCCCGCATCCACCACCACGTCGAGGCCGTCGCGGAAGGGGAAGAAGGCGTCCGAAGCCACTGCCGAACCGCTGAGCGACAGGCCGGCGTTCTGCGCCTTGATCGAGGCGATGCGCGCCGAGTCGATGCGGCTCATCTGGCCCGCGCCCACGCCCAGGGTCATGCCGTTGGCGCAGAACACGATGGCGTTCGACTTGACGAACTTGGCCACGCGCCAGGCGAACATCAGGTCCTGCAGCTGCTGCTGGGTCGGCTGCTTCTTGCTGACCACGCGCAGTTCGCCCAGGCCCACGTTCTTGGCGTCCGGCGCCTGCACCAGCACGCCGCCGCCCACGCGCTTGAGGTCATAGGCGTTCTGGCCTTCGCCCAGCGGGATTTCCAGCAGGCGCACGTTCTGCTTGGACGACATGATGCGGCGCGCTTCTTCGGTAAAGGATGGCGCGATCAGCACTTCCACGAACAGCTTGGCCACCGCTTCCGCAGCGCGGGCATCGACTTCGACGTTGAAGGCGATGATGCCGCCGAAAGCCGAGGTCGGGTCGGTCTGCAGGGCGCGCGAGTAGGCGTCCAGGGCGTCGACGCCGATGGCCACGCCGCAGGGATTGGCGTGCTTGACGATCACGCAGCCGGCCGGCTGGCCCAGGCCACCCAGGGACTTGACGCATTCCCAGGCCGCATCGGCGTCGGCGATATTGTTGTACGACAGTTCCTTGCCCTGCAGCTGGCGGTAGTTGGCCAGTGCGCCCGGGGTCGCGGTCAGGTCGCGGTAGAAGGCGGCGCCCTGGTGCGGGTTCTCGCCGTAGCGCATGTCCTGGACCTTCTCGAAGCTCATGTTCAGGGTCTGCGGATAGCTCGAACGGGTTGCGTGCAGGCGGTCTTCGCCCAGGCTGGTCAGGTAGTTGGTGATCGCGCCGTCGTACTGCGCGGTGTGCGCGAACACTTTCTTCGCCAGGCGGAACTTGGTTTCATAGCTGACCGGGCCGGCGGCAGCGCCCGTGCCTTTCATTTCCGCCAGCACGACGCCGTAGTCGGCCGGGTCGACGATCACGACCACGTCGCGGTGGTTCTTGGCCGCCGAGCGCAGCATGGTCGGGCCGCCGATGTCGATGTTCTCGATCGCGTCTTCCAGCGAGCACTCATCCTTGGCGACGGTCTGCTGGAAGGGATACAGGTTGACCACGACCATGTCGATCTGCGGGATGCCGTGTTCGTCGAGCTTGGCGACATGTTCCGGCAGGTCCCGGCGCGCCAGGATGCCGCCGTGGACCTTCGGGTGCAGGGTCTTGACGCGGCCGTCGAGCATTTCCGGGAAACCGGTGTAGTCGGCGACTTCGGTCACTTGCACGCCGTTTTCCTGCAGCAGCTTCGCAGTGCCGCCGGTGGACAGGATGTTGACGCCGAGGGCAGCCAGGGCCTTCGCGAAATCGAGGACGCCGGTTTTGTCGGAAACGGAAATCAGTGCTTGTTTGATCATGGTGAGGCCTGTTGTTGAAGAATTCGGGCGTCCGGGCGGACGGACGGCGTACCGGCCGCGCCCCAGACGCACGGCCACGCCATGCGATCGTTTAGAGCAGACCGTGCTCTTGCAGCTTCTTGCGCAAAGTATTCCGGTTGATGCCCAGCATCTGCGCCGCGTGGGACTGGTTGCCGTCGGCGCGCGTCATCACCACTTCAAGGACCGGTTTTTCCACCGTGAGGACCATCATGTCGTAGATGTTCGTCGGTTTCTGCTCGCCCAGATCGTTGAAATAGTCCTCGAGGCTCTTCTGGACGACTTCCTGGATACTTTCTTTGCTCATGTTCTCTGCTGCTTCATCCTGGTTAATGATTGCCGCTGCTAGGCAGCGTGTCCCCGATAATTCTTATTATTCTGCTACTGCCATGTGGTCCGCTTCATGCCGCCATCGCCTCTTCAGCAGAAAGCGCGGGCCGGTATTGTAACCGCTCGCCATGCCGGAGTTGCGATTTGAAAAAGGCGTCGACCGCGTTTAGTTGTTCGGCAGTCGACTCCAGCAGGTTCATGCGCTGGCGGAATTCTTCGCCGCCGGGCAGGTCCTGCACATACCACCCGATGTGCTTGCGGGCGGTGCGCACGCCGACGTACTCGCCATAGAAGGCATAGTGCGCCGGCAGGTGTTCGTTCATCAGGCTGCGCACTTCTTCGACCGTCGGCGCCGGCAGATGCTCGCCAGTACGCAGGTAATGGTCGATCTCGCGGCAGATCCAGGGGCGGCCCTGGGCGGCGCGGCCGATCATGACGGCGTCGGCGCCCGTGTAGTCGAGCACGAACTTCGCTTTTTCCGGGGTGGTGATGTCGCCGTTGGCGACCACCGGAATGCCGACCGCCGCCTTGACGGCGCGGATGGTGTCGTACTCGGCCTCGCCCTTGTAGCCGTCGGCGCGGGTGCGGCCGTGCAGGGTCAGCATCTGGATGCCGGCCTGTTCCGCCATGCGGGCAATCGTCAGGGCATTCTTGTTCTGGCGATCCCAGCCGGTGCGGAATTTCAGGGTGACGGGCACGTCGACGGCCTCGACCACGGCGTGCAGGATGCGCTCGACCAGGTCCTCGTGCTGCAGCAGCGCGGACCCGCACCAGCTGTTGCACACCTTCTTGACCGGGCAACCCATATTGATGTCGATGATCTGGGCGCCGCGCTCGACGTTGAACCTGGCGCAATCGGCCAGGTCTTTCGGGTCGGCGCCGGCGATCTGCACGGCCTTCGGTTCCATTTCCCCGGCGTGGTCGGTGCGGCGCGAGGTCTTTTCGCTGGCCCACAGGCGCGGATTCGAAGCCGCCATCTCGGATACGGCGTAGCCCGCGCCGAGCTGCTTGCACAGCTGACGGAACGGGCGGTCCGTCACCCCGGCCATGGGGGCGACGAAGACATTGTTACGCAGGATATAGGGGCCGATTTGCACAGCGGAAAATCTCGAAAGTTTCTCGGGGAACCTATTATTTTACCTCATTCGCTGCTCAAAATAGCGGCAGAATTTTTTCGGATTGTTGCGCGTGTGATATTGGCAGGGGGTGGGAGTGGGGGTAGGCGCCGCATGCGGCACGGGGGATTGCGTAAAAAACGCTCAGCCCAGGTCATCCAGCACGGCGGGTTTCAGGTGCTCCACCTCGCCCCAGCTCAGCAGGCGCAAACCGCCCTCCTCCACCACGAAACGGTTCACGCTCGCATTGAGCACCTTGAAGTCGCGCGGCGTCTCCAGCGGCAGCCCCACTGCCTTCCGGTAGGCGCATTCCAGCACCCCGCCATGCGCCACCAGCGCGATCGTCTTGCCAGGATGCGCCGCCGCATGCTCCAGGATTGCGCCGGTCGCGCGGTCGTAGAATTGGCGGAAGGTCTCGCCCTGGTTCGCCCCCGCCGGCAGCACGGCATCGACGTCGCGCGCCTGCCAGGCGGCGAATTCGAGCGGGAAGCGCGCCGCGATCTCGCTGTACAGCAGGCCTTCGAAACCACCGTAGCAGCGCTCGCGCAGGGCCGGATCGATGCCGACCGTCATGCCGCGCGAGGCCGCGATGGCCTCGGCGGTCTGGCGGGCGCGCAGCAGGTCGCTGGAAACGACGTAGTCGATGCGTTCCGGCGCCAGCGCGGCGGCCAGCAGCGCGGCCTGGCGCGCACCCTCGGCGTTGAGGGCGATGTCGAGATGCCCCTGGAGCCGTCTTTCGGCATTCCAGGCGGTCTCGCCATGGCGGATCAGGAGGATGTTGGTGGTTCTGTTCTTGTCGTTCGATGGCATGAGGTTCGTTCGCGCCCGAACCTCGGGGCGGTATGTCCGTGCTTGATTACTTGTCCAGGGTGGCCGCGACGGCCGGATTGAGCGAATACACGCCGAAGGTGCGCGCTTCGTCCAGGATGTGGCCGCGGATGGCCAGGCGCAGCTCGGCGCCGGTAAAGCGGCCTTCGAGCGGCAGGCGCGGGATGTCGAGTGCGTACAGCGTGAAGACGTAGGTATGCACCCGCTCGTCATTCCACGGCGGACAGGGGCCGTCGTAGCCATAGTATTCACCGGCCATGTCGGGGTCGCCCGCGAACCAGCCGGTATAGTCGTTGACGCCCTGGCGCAATTGGTGTTCGGTGCCGTTCTTGATGGTGAAGGGTACCAGCGGGCCGGGCTTGCCGTGGGGCGTAACCATATCCGAGAACATGCCCTCGCTCAAGGACTTGAGGCAGACCGGGATGTCGACCAGCAGCCAGTGGAAGAAATCGACACGCGGCAGGGAGTCGGGCACCGTGCGCCCTTCCTGGTTCACGTCGTCGCCCTTCGACGGGACGTCCGGATCGTGGCAAATCAGGACCAGGGACTTGGCGCCCGATGGCACGTCGTCCCAGGCGATATGAGGACTACGGTTGCTGGACAGCTTGACGTGGCTGGCCGGGTCGCTGACGGCAAACGCACATCGGTCCGGGACCACCCCGCCTTCCTTGAATGAATCGCTCCAGATACGCATACGTCCTCCCATCCCCTGCTCCTATTGACTCTCGTTCAATCCAAGAAATTCAGTGGATTTCAGCGCACAATGCCGATCGGATCAACCTGCAGCCAGAAAGTCACCGGACCATCGTTGACCAGGCCAACTTTCATGTCGGCGCCGAATTTGCCGGTCTCGACAATGCCATGGCGGGACCTGGCTTGTCGCACGACATGGTCGAACAGGCGGCGCCCGTCTTCCGGCGCGGCCGCCGGCGAAAACGAGGGCCGCGTGCCCGATCTGGTGTCCGCCGCGAGCGTGAACTGCGGCACCAGCAGCAGGCCGCCCTGGGTATCGGTGATGCTGCGGTTCATCTTGCCGGCCTCGTCCGAAAACACCCGGTAGCCGAGCAGCTTGGCCAGCAGCGCATCGGCTTCGCGCTCGGTATCGCCCTTCTCGGCGCATACCAGCACCATCAGGCCGGCGCCAATGGCGCCGACGACTTCGCCGTCGACGCTCACGCTCGCTTCGCTGACCCGTTGCAGCAAGCCAATCATTGCGAACCGGCCAGGGTCACGCGAGCGAACTTGCGCTTGCCGACTTGCATCACGAAAGTGCCGGCTTCGACCTGCAGGCCCTTGTCGCTGACCACGGCGCCGTCGATGCGCACGCCGCCCTGGTCGACCATGCGCATCGCTTCCGAGGTGGAAGCGCACAGGCCGGCCGCCTTGAGCAGCTGGGCCACGCCCATCGGCGCGCCCGCCAGGGCCACTTCCGGCACCTCGTCCGGGATGCCGCCCTTGGAGCGGTTGACGAAGTCGGCCAGCGCATCGTCGGCCGCCTGGGCCGAGTGGAAGCGCGTGACGATTTCCTTGCCCAGCGCCACTTTCGCGTCCCGGGGGTTGGCGCCGGCTTCCACCTCGGCCTTGAGCTTGGCGATGTCGGCGATCGAGCGGAAGGACAGCAGGTCGTAGTACTTCCACATCATGGTGTCCGAGATGCTCATCAGCTTGCCGAACATGGTGTTCGGCGCTTCTGTGATGCCGATGTAATTGTTCTTGGACTTGGACATCTTCTCGACGCCGTCCAGGCCCTCGAGCAGGGGCATGGTCAGGATGCATTGCTGTTCCTGGCCATAATCTTTCTGTAATTCACGGCCAACGAGGAGGTTGAACTTCTGGTCGGTGCCACCAAGTTCAAGGTCCGCCTTCAAAGCGACCGAATCATAGCCCTGCATCAAAGGGTAAAGGAACTCATGCACGGCAATCGGGGTCCCACTCTTGTAGCGCTTGGTGAAATCGTCGCGCTCCATCATGCGGGCCACGGTGTAGCGCGAGGCCAGCTGGATCATGCCGCGCGCGCCCAGCGGGTCGCACCATTCGGAGTTGTAGCGGATTTCCGTGCGCGCGGCGTCCAGCACGAGGGATGCTTGGCGGAAATACGTCATGGCGTTTTCCTCGACCTGCTCGCGGGTCAGGGGCGGGCGGGTGGCGTTGCGGCCCGAGGGGTCGCCGATCATCGAGGTGAAGTCGCCGATCAGGAAGATCACCTGGTGGCCGAGGTCTTGCAGCTGGCGCATCTTGTTCAGCACCACGGTGTGGCCCAGGTGCAGGTCGGGCGCTGTCGGGTCCAGGCCCAGCTTGATGCGCAGCGGCGTGCCGCTTTGTTCGGAACGCGCCAGCTTCTGGGCGAATTCGCTTTCGATCAGGAGTTCATCGACACCGCGCTTGGCAATGGCCAGCGCCTCCTGCACCTTGTCCGTCAACGGCAGAGGGGCGGAAGAATTCACCGGGGCGCCGTTACCGGACGAAACAGTAGAGGTCATAAAATTCGTGTAGGAAATTGGCTAAAGCGGTTGTAGGACCACATCTTTTGGTATAATTCACGATCCTTGTTCTGTTGCCTGTAGAAAACTTTGCACAACGATAAGAAGCAAGGGCCCTGAAAGTTCAGCCGCAAATTTTAACTGATTGCATGAACCCTATACAGAAAATCACCCGTCAGAGCCTGCTCCAGCTGCTGCCACGAACCCGCAAGGCGCGCATCGTCAGCGCCGGCGCCGTGTTCATGAGCGTGTGCGCCTTCGGAGCCATCGGCGTGTCGCCGATCGCACCGGATGCGTCCGATCTTCCGGTCAAGTCGATCGAGCAAGACCTGGAACTGCCGAACCTGGCAGACCAGATCGCCGCCCTCCAGCAAGACGAGCAGCAATTCATCCGCGAAGAGCGCATCCGCCCCGGCGATTCGCTCGGCTCCCTCTTCACCCGCCTTGGCGTCGACGATGCCGATGCCCAGAAATTCTTCCGCTCCGATAAAACCGCCCGCCGCCTGCTGTCGCTCAAGACCGGCAAGCGCGTCCAGGCGGAAACCGACGAGAATGGCCTGCTGCTGTCGATGCGCGCCACGATCACGGACGGCAAGGGTGGCGAAGCGCGCCAGATCACGGTCGAGCGCGAAGGCGACAAGTTCGTCGCTTCGGACGCCCCGGCCAAGCTGGAGCGCCGCGTCGAAATGCGTTCGCGCGAAATCAAGAGCTCGCTGTACTCGGCCACCGACTCCAACGTCGACGGCGGCAGCATGCCGGATTCGATCGTGAGCCAGATGATCGAGATGTTCTCGACCAATATCGACTTCCGTTCGGACATCAGGCGCGGCGACCGTTTCAACGTCGTGTACGAAACCTTCTGGCTGGATGGCGAGCTGGTCAAGACCGGCCGCGTCCTCGCCGGCGAGTTCGTCAACCGCGGCGTCGCCTACCAGTCGGTCTGGTACGAAGACCCCGTCACCAGGCAGGGCGGCTACTACACCCTCGACGGCAAGGCCATGAAGAAGGCCTTCCTGAAGTCGCCGCTGGAATTCTCCCGTATCTCCTCCGGCTTCTCGATGCGCGTGCATCCGATCTCGGGCAAGTGGAAGGCGCACAAGGGCGTCGACTATGCCGCCTCGACGGGCACCCCGATCCGCGCCGCCGCGGACGGCGTCATCGATTTCGCCGGCAACAGCGGCGGCTATGGCAACCAGGTCGTCGTCAAGCACTGGTCGAAGTACAGCACCGCCTATGCCCACATGAGCCGTATCGCGCCGGGCATGCGCAAGGGCGCCAAGGTCAGCCAGGGCCAGGTGATCGGCTACGTCGGCTCGACCGGCTGGTCGACCGGACCTCACCTGCACTACGAGTTCCGCGTTGCCGGCCAGGCCCAGGATCCGAACAAGTTCAAGTCGCTGGCCCAGCAGCCGCTGACCCCGGCCGAACTCTCGCGCTTCCGCATGGCGGCTGCCGAGATGAACCACCGCTTCTCGCTGCTCGCCCCGAGCGGCAATGCGATGGCAGCCCGCTGAGCCAGGCACGTCCCTTCAACGCCCCGCCGCATCGTCGATGCCGCGGGGCGTTTGCTTTTCCGCCTCCCCTGATTCATGCAGTAGGAATAACTTCCACAGGATAGCAAAATTTTTGCCACAAAACAGCAATCCTAATGCTAGAGTGATTACAACAATCACAGCATAGGGAGGCAATCTTGTTCAGGCTTATCGCGGTTTTCCTGCTCGTCTTCTTCAGTAGCTCGGCCGGCGCCCAGCAGGCCTTCCCCTTCCATAACAAGCCGGGCGCCTACGCCGTGGGCTTCCGGACCGTCCAGCAATCCGACCCCAGCCGCAGCTATAAGGGCAAGCCGCGCCCGATCCAGACCGCCATCTGGTACCCGGCCCAGAAAGACGGGCAGCCGATGCGCTACGACGACTACCTGCAGCTGTTGGGTTGGGACGACGATTTCACGCGTCCGCCGGCCGAGCGCGACAAGGTGCTGGCGGAGTGGCTGAAATTCGTCAACGAAGATAAGCCGGCTGCGGAAGTCGCCGCCGAACGCAAGGCCGTGCTCTGGGCGGTACGCGATGCCAAGGCGCTGCCGGGCAAGTTCCCGGTGGTGATCTACTCGCCTAGCATCAGCAGCAATGTGTTCGAAAACGCGGAGATGATGGAATTCCTTGCCAGCCATGGCTACCTCGTGATCGCCAGCCCGGCGCTGGGCGTCGACGAGCGCTGGCAGAAAGACGATCTGGCCCATGCCGAACTCCAGGCCGCCGATATCCGCTTCCTGGTCGGCTACGCGCAGACACTGCCCGAGGCCGACCCTTCCCGGCTCGCCGCTGCCGGCTTTTCATGGGGCGGCATGGCCAATGTGCTGGCCGCGGCCCAGGACGATCGCATCAAGGCCCTGGTCTGCCTGGACGGCACCGTGCGCTACCGCCACGAGATGCTCTCGAAAGTCCCCTACCTGAAGCCTGAGCAATTGCGCACGCCCCTGCTCTACCTGGCCCAGCGTCCGCCGCCCTTCGAGCGCGGGCTGAAGTTCAAGCCGGACCACTCCGGCAGCATCCTGTTGAAGATGACAGGCGCCGACGTCTATCTGCTGACGATGTATGCGATGGAGCACGTCCATTTCGGCACCAGCTACCTGCGCCTCGATCCGCTGACCTTCGAGGAATACAGCCGCGAAGAAGTGGCGCAATCGTATGCCTTGAGCGCGCGCTATGTCCTGAACTTCCTGAACGGCGCCCTGAAGGGGGACAAGGCCGGCTTCGACTACCTGTTGAAGAAGCCCGGCCAGGTGGGCGTTGCGCCGCACACCGTCCACAGCCAGCACTTCCCGGCCAAGCTGTGACACGCCCGCCACCCGCCATCCATATATGGAAAGTAGATCGATGAAACCCGTCCTCGCTGCCGCCGCGCTGTGCCTCGGCCTGTTGGCCGCCCTGCCCCAGCCCGCCCTTGCGGAAAACCCGGCCGAAAGCCGGCAGAAGATCGAAGCGGTGGTCAAGGCCTTCGGCAAGGCCCTCGCCGAGAAGGACAAGGAAGGTTTCCTGCGCCTTTTCCTCCGTGAAGACATCACCTGGGTCGGCGTCTACACGGACGGCAGCGTGGCGCGTTACCGCGCCGGCCTGAAGGATCCGAAAGAGCCGACGCCCAAAACCTCGGGCGGCACGCCGCGCATGTTCATCGAATCCATGGCGCGCAAACCGGAAGCGCGCACCGAGACCTTCGAGAACGTGCGCATCGATACCGACGGGGAGATGGCCCAGGTGCTGTTCGACTACAGCTTCATGATCGGAGACTACCGTAGCAGCTGGGGCAAGGAAAGCTGGCAGATGGTACGGACCGAGAACGGCTGGAAGATCGCCGCGGTGGTGTGGTCGGCGGAAGAGAATCCGGAACCGCGGCCTAAACAGTGAGCCGGCGGGCGGCGCCTGCATCGTGGGGCAGGCGCCGCCGAGGCCTTGATCTATGTGCTAGCGAGCGACAGGCGCGTCGCCTCCTGGCCGCGCAGGCGGGCGGGCGCGCCCTGGGCCTCACCCACCACCTTGAAGGTGCTCACCAGCTGCGACAGGACGGCGGCCTGGTCCTGCATGGAGGCGGCCGCAGCCGCCGCTTCTTCGACCAGGGCGGCGTTCTGCTGGGTGACGCCGTCCATCTGGGTGATGGCGGCATTCACCTGCTCGATACCGACCGCCTGTTCGGCGCTGGCGGAGGTGATCTCGGCCATCACGTCGGTCACGCGGGCGATGCCCTGCACGATTTCCTGCATGGTCGCGCCGGCTTCCTCGACCAGGCGTCCGCCCGCATCGACCTTGGCCACCGAGTCCATGATCAGGGTGCGGATTTCCTTGGCCGCGGCGGCCGAGCGCTGGGCCAGGTTGCGCACTTCCGAGGCCACCACGGCGAAGCCGCGGCCCTGCTCGCCGGCGCGTGCGGCTTCCACCGCAGCATTGAGCGCGAGGATATTGGTCTGGAAGGCAATGCCGTCGATCACGGCGATGATGTCGCCGATCTTTTTAGAGGATTCGTTGATCGATTCCATGGTCGACACCACCTCCGACACGACACTCCCGCCGCGTGCGGCGATTTCGGAGGCCGATTGCGCCAGGGTATTGGCCTGGCGTGCATTGTCAGCGTTCTGGCGGACCGAACCGGTCAGCTCTTCCATCGACGAAGCCGTTTCCTCGAGGGCGCCGGCCTGCTGCTCGGTGCGGGCGGACAGGTCGAGGTTGCCGGTGGCGATCTGCTGCGAGGCGGTGACGATGGTTTCGGTGCCGGCGCGCACCTGGCTCACCGTCGTGAGCAGGCTATCGTTCATGCGCTTGAGCGCGGCGAGCAGCTCGCCCACTTCATCCTTCGAGGCCGCCTGGATGTCGGCGGTGAGGTCGCCCGAGGCCACTTGCTGGGCCAGGCCGACGGCGCGGGCCAGTGGACGGGTAATGCTGCGGGTCAGCAGGAAGCCGAATACGGCGCCGCAAGCGAGCGCGATGGCCCCCAGCGCCACCAGCAGATTACGGGCGCTTGCCTGCAGCGCGTCGATGCGCTGGTCGGCTGCGGCGAACAGGCTTTCCTGGAACGCCACGACCTCTTCCACGGTCTGCACGTATTTTTTCATTGCGGGCAGCAGCTTGTCAGCCAGCAGCGCCTTCAGCTCGGGGTGATCGACCTCCAGCGCTTCCTTGCGCTTGAAGAAATCGTTGCGCACGCCCGTATACGTCTTGCGTTGCTCGGCCACCGCAGCGAGCAGGGCCCTGCCCTGCTCGCTGGTCGCGCGCTCCTCGAGTTCCTTCTGCAAGCGGCTGACTTCCGCGCTCACCGCCTTCATTTCTTGATCGTAATAGGCTTCATCGAGCGGATCTGCGCTCTTCGCCTTCGCCAGCGTGCGGACGCTGTTGGTCGCAATGCCCTGCAGCCAGCTTGCCGCCAGCTTGGCCTTGTGACTGGTTTCAGCCATGGTGTTCTTGGCCTCGGCGATCCGGCCGAGCTGCCAGAGCGCCGTCGCCAGCATGATCGCCATCAGGACGAGGATGGCAGCAAAGGCGCTGCCGAGACGGGTGCCGATCTTGAAGTTACTGAGGTTCATATTGTTCTCTAATCAAAAAGTCGGGAGCAAGCTTGACCTGCGACAAGGTGTCTTCCGAAACTCGTCAAGGTCTTAGAAACTTTACTCTAGAGAAGAATATTTGCCCTCAATAAATAAATTTAAATAGGCTCCGGATTAATCGTTCGATAACATAAAGACGTTTATACACAACGGCTTGTTAGCATTTCCTTAGCTTAGTTGGCGGGAAAATACTGCCTGTTGAAATAATTGAACGGTCTCCTCAGGCCATGAAATCGAAGGCCGACATCGGCGGCCCCTGCAGCATGCCGAACAGGGAGCTGGCACCGCTGCCGGCCGCCGAATACTGCTGCATCAGCAGCATGGCCTGGCGGCTGGCCGTCTCCGTGATCTGGCTGCGCTGCGCTGCCAGGGTTTCCATGTCTTTTTCGAGCGCATCGGCTTGCTTGTAGAGGGCGCTGCCGGAGGCGAACTGGCCCGCTATCGCGCCCGACAGCTGATCGGCCACGCCGTCCGTGCCGTTGCTGAAGAATGTGGCTACACCTTCCGGATCGGCGGCGATAGCGGCTTTCAGTTTCGTCTCGTCCAGTTGCAGCTTGCCGCCCTTGAAAGAAAGGCCCATATCGGCCAGCTTCGTGGCATCGAGCTTGTCCAGCGCCTTGCCGATCTGCCCCTGCACCTGCTGCACGGCCGCGCTCGCATCCGCATCCTTGCCGCCGAGCTCGGCCAGGCTGGCGTGCATGACATTGAAGGTCTCGACCACGCCCTTGACGTTGCGGGTAATAGCGTCATTGGAACGCGTCACCGTCACATCCACCTTGCCGGTGGCTGCCAGCGTCAGCGCGACGCCGGGGATGGCGGCGTCCACATTGTTCGTGCTGCTGGTGATGGACTTGCCGTCGACCGTGAGCTTGGCGTCCTGGGCGGCCACCTGCTGTCGCATGCCGCCGCCGCCGCCCGGCTCATAGCCCAGCAGCGCCTGCAAGGCGGGGTCGCCCGCCACCTGGACCCGCATGCCGTTGGCCGCCCCCGGCTTGCCGGACAGGCTGAGCGAGTAGCCCTTGCCGTCCTGGACCACCTTGGCGTCCAAACCCGCTTCGCGCATGGCGGCGGCGATGCCCTCGAGCGTGTTATCGCCGGGACCGATCTTCACCGTGGTCGTCAGCGCATTGCCGCCCTGGCCCGACTCGATGCGGATCAGGGTGGTGCCGCCGGCGCCCAGCGGCGTGTCCTTGCCCGGCAAGGCCCGGGTCGCCAGTTGCTGGGCCTGCGCCAGCTGCGCGACATCGATGCTGTGCACGCCGGGCGTCGCCGTCCCCGATGCCAGCCGCGCGCCAACGCCCTTGCCGCTGCTCGTTGCCGCCATGTCGAGGGCGCCCGCGGCCACCTTGCCGGCGGAAGCGGCGAAGCCGTCGAGTGCCTGCGCGATCTTGCCGAGGTTCGACAGGCGCGCCTCGTCGCGGCGCCACTGGGCGTCGATGGTTTTCAGGGCCGGGTTCTGGTTCATCAACGATTTGGCCGCGGTGGCGTACAAATCGGACACCTGGGTGCCGGCCTGGGACGTGAACAGGGATGAGGGAATGGTCGTCATGCTGCAAAGTATGCCGCCAGCGACCGCCGGTTATTCGGCGAAGCACACCGGTTTTCGCAGCCCAGTTTCCGCTTTTGCAAATCCCTGGCAAGCTTTCTCTTTTCCGCCCGGCGGTTTAGACTGCCTTGCTGCAATCTATGGACCACGAGAACCCATGCGCGACACTTCTTCCCTGATCATCGGCCTGATGTCCGGCACCAGCCTCGACGGCGTCGACGGCGTCGTCGCCGATTTCTCCGGCGGCGCCATCCGCACCGTGGCGGCGGCCTTCACGCCCTTCCCGCCTGAACTACGCAGCGAACTGATGGCCCTGCAGGCCGCCAGCGAGAACGAACTCGAGCGCGAAGCCCTGGCCGCCAACGGCCTGGCCCTGTGCTACGCCGACTGCGTGCGCCAGCTGCTGCCCCTGGCCGGCGGCCCGGTAGCTGCCGTGGCCGTGCATGGCCAGACCATCCGCCACCGCCCGGAGCTCGGCTTCACGCGCCAGACCAACAACCCTGCCCTGCTGGCCGAACTCACGGGGATCGACGTCATCGCCGACTTCCGCACGCGCGACATCGCGGCCGGCGGCCAGGGCGCGCCCCTGGTGCCGGCCTTCCACGAGGCCGCTTTCGGCAAACCCGGCCTGGCGCGCGTGGTGGTGAACATCGGCGGCATCGGCAACATCAGCGTGCTGCACGGCGACGGCCGGGTGACGGGCTTCGATACCGGGCCGGGCAATGTCTTGATGGACTTGTGGATCGGCCGCCAGCTGGGCAAGGCCTATGACGAGGGCGGCGCCTGGGCTGCAAGCGGCAAGGTCGACGAGGCCCTGCTGGCCGCCCTGCTGGACGAGCCCTATTTCCGCCAGCCGGCGCCCAAGAGCACGGGTCGGGACCTGTTCCACGAACAATGGCTGGATGCGAAGCTGGCCCGCTTCGGCGACGTGGCGCCGCAGGACGTGATGGCCACCCTCACCCGCCTGACGGCCACGACGATCGCCGATGCGATCCGCGACGAACATGCGGGCGTGGAGGCGGTGTATGCCTGTGGTGGCGGGGCCTATAACACTACCTTGCTGCGCGGCATTGGGGACGCGCTGGGCGGCGTGAAGGTGGAATCGACGGCGGCGCTGGGGATTGCGCCGAACCGGGTCGAGGCGCTGGCCTTCGCCTGGCTGGGCTACCGCTTCATGCGGCGCGCGCCGGGCAATCTGCCGGCGGTGACCGGCGCGCGCGGGCTGCGCATCCTTGGCGCACTGTATCCGGCATGAACGCGGGGCCCGAAAAGGAACGGCCCGGATCAACCGGGCCGTCGACTGCCCGGCTTGTCCGGGCTGCCTGGGGGAGTGATTACCGCACGGAGGGCATCACGCGGAGAACGAGGAACCGCAACCGCAGGTCGAGGTGGCGTTCGGGTTCTTGATCACGAACTGGGCGCCTTCGAGGTCGTCCTTGTAGTCGATCTCTGCGCCCACCAGGTACTGGTAGCTCATCGAGTCGATCAGCAGCTGGACGCCGTTCTTTTCCATCGTGGTGTCGTCTTCGTTGACGATTTCGTCAAAGGTGAAGCCGTACTGGAAGCCGGAGCAGCCGCCACCCTGCACGAAGACGCGCAGTTTGAGGTCGGGGTTGCCCTCTTCCTCGATCAGCTGTGCAACTTTCTGTGCGGCGCTGTCGGTGAAGTTGATCGGGGTGGGGATCGTGTCGAGGTCTTGGACTTCGGCGACTGCGGTCATGGGAATACTCCTGATGAATTTCGAATTGCGCCCATTATAGACCGTTAGCACGAGTCATGCTGCCGACCCGATCTCGGCGTCGGCCAGATGAAACACCGGCTCGCTGGCTGGTTCGTGGGTCAGTTTCCCGGTTACCAGGGCGCCGCCGTGCATTTCAAGCAAACGGTAGTGGACATCACCATGTATGCGGCCTTTCGGCTGTAATTCAAGGAGTTCCGAGGAATAGACGGAGCCGGCGATATAGCCGTTGACCACCAGGCTGGCGCAGCGCACCTCGCCCTCGATGCGCGCGTGCTCGGACACGATCAGCATGCTGTCGGCGCCGTCCGCCGCCACCACATTGCCGTGCACCTCGCCGTCGATGCGCAGGCCGCCGGTGAAGCAGAGGTCTCCCTCGATCCGGGCCGAGATCCCGACCAGGCTGTCTATTTCGCTCTTGGCTTGTCGACCGAACATGATTTTCCCCCGTCAAATGAGCCCCCGCCCATTGATCAATTTACCGTGCTCAACAATGGTGGCCTTGATCTAGATCGGGTCGGCAAGAAGCAAAACGGCCGCTTCGAAAGCGGCCGTCGTGTTCCGAGGCGGAAAGAAACTTAAGGCAGCAGGGCAACCTGCTTCAGGCCGGTGGCTTCGTCCAGGCCGAACATGATGTTCATGCACTGCACGGCCTGGCCGGATGCGCCCTTGACCAGGTTGTCCTGCACCACCAGGATGACGACCGTATTGCCGCCTTCCGGACGGTGCAGCGCCAGGCGCAGCATGTTGGAGCCGCGGGTCGAGCGGGTTTCCGGGTGCGAGCCGAAAGGCATGACATCAACGAACTGGCTGTCCTTGTAGGTGTCCTCGAACAGGGCCTGCAGGGCCGCGTCGTCGATGTCCCTGGTGAGGCGCGCGTACAGGGTCGCGTGCATGCCGCGAATCATCGGCACCAGGTGCGGGGTGAAGATCAGGCCGACTTTCTGGTCCGTGTAGCGCGCCAGCTGGGCCGAGGTTTCCGGGGTGTGGCGGTGGCCGTGCACGCCGTAGGCCTTGAAGTTGTCGCTCGCTTCCGAGAACAGCGTGCCGATCTCGGCCTTGCGGCCGGCGCCCGAGACGCCCGACTTGCAGTCGGCGATCAGGCTGCCCGCGTCGACCAGGCCGGCCTTGAGCAGGGGCACGAAGCCCAGCTGCATGGTGGTCGGGTAGCAGCCCGGGTTGGCGATCAGGCGCGCGCCCTTGATGTCTTCGCGGTTCAGTTCCGGCAGGCCATACACCGCTTCTTCGATCAGCTCGGGCGCGGTGTGCGGGATCTTGTACCACTTTTCGAAGGTCGCCTGGTCCTTCAGGCGGAAGTCGGCCGCCAGGTCGATCACTTTCACGCCCGCCGCCAGCAGGGCCGGGGCTTGCGCCATGGCGACGCCGTGCGGGGTGGCGAAGAACACCACGTCGCATTGCGTCAGGTCGGCCTTGTCCGGGCTCGAGAAGGCCAGGTCGACGACGCCGCGCAGCGAGGGGAACATGTCGGCCACGGGCAGGCCGTCTTCCTTGCGCGAGGTGATCGCGGTCAGCTGCACGTCGGGGTGCACGGCCAACAGCCGCAGCAATTCCACGCCCGTATATCCGGTTCCGCCAACGATACCAACTTTGATCATGTTCTGTTCCTCGTGATGTAAGAATGACCTTTTCAGGACGAGGCTGCATTTTAACAGCGGTGAAAAATGCGTGCGCCCATGGGGTATTCAGGGAGCGTGCGCCTTCACGTACTTGGCGGCGTCGGCGTGCTGTGGGTCGATGGCCAGCACGCGGCGGTAGTTCGCCAGGGCTTCTTCCTTCTGGCCCGTCTTTGCCTGCATTTCCGCCAGCCCCTCGACCAGGAACGCCTTGTCCGGATACAACTGTGCCCCCAGGCGGAAGATCTCGCGGGCACGCACGAAGGCCTCTCTCTTCAGGAGTTCCAACCCCCAGGAAAACAGCTCGTCCGCGCTCAGCCTGAAGCCGGGATGCTGGGTCGTGAAGCGCGCGTAGCTGTCGATCGCCTTCTCGAAGCCCTCCTGTGCAAGAAACCGCACGAAGCTTTCCAGGGTCGGCGGGACCGCATCGGTCTTGCGGCGCACGTCCAGGCTCAGCATGCGCGGCGGCGCGCCGTTCGCAGCGGGGGTATTGTTCAGGAAAGCCAGGCCGGCCGCATCGTTCTTGAGGTAGGCATCGAGGAAGTGGCGGGTATAGCGCGCCGCCCAGCTGTGCGCCACCGACACCTCGGCCCGCGTGTAGTCGCCGAACCAGTCGTCAGGCACGGTGCGCATGCCGAAGGAAGAGAAATTGGCATGGCGCATGGACTGGAAGGACACGATGTAGACGTCGGAATACTTCATCTCATTCATGAACGAGTAGTTCAGGGGGTTGGGCATGCGCAGGTTCTCCTCGACTGTCCTCGGACGCGCACCCAGGTAGAGCAAGGGCACCGTTACGCGTGCCGGCGTCACGTAATGGGCCGCCTCCCTGCTGCCGTCAACCAGCTTGCTCCAGTAGCGCAGCGAGCCGTCCAGGCTCACCAGGGCCTTGATGCGGGCGTCTTTCGCCGCGGCGAACACGTTGGTCAGGCCGCCCCAGCTGAAGCCGACCACCCCTACCCTGCCCGTATCGGCCTGCGGCAGGGTCGCGGCAAAGCCGATCAGCCAGGCGATGTCGGCGGCCTGGGCCTCCGCGCCTTCCAGGTCGACGGTCATCGACCGGGTGCGTGCACCGATCGATGCGCTGGAGAGCACGATATATCCGTGGCTGGCGAGGTATTCGCACAGGTCGGCGTTTTCCATGGCATTGGCGGAATAGCTTGGCGCATAGATCACCACGGGGAACTTGCCCTCGACGGGACGCGCATCACGCACGGCGCGCATGGCGCCGGCCATCTCGCGCAGCACGGCCTCGCGGCGGCCGCCGGCGTTGCTCTCGATGCGCGCATCGGTCAGGCGCTTGATCTCCGACGCGCCGAGCGTGAAGCTGTCCTCGGTCGCGGCCGTCTCCAGGTATTGCCGGTAGTTCAGCGGCTTGCCGCCGCGCGCTGCCGGATACCATAACAGGGTCTGGATCGGCCGCGCACGCTCGCCCTCCACCTTATCGCCAGTGGCGAGGTCGATATCCGCCTTGTAGAGGCGGCTGTGGTCGTATTGCTGGATGAGCTTGAGCCCGACCGCGTGCGGGCCCGGCGCATTGGAGAAGACAAAGGTGTCCGAGGCATGGCTGGCCGTGCTCGTGACGAGTAGGAGGGAGAGGAAGAAGCGTTTGAATGGCATGGCAGGAATCATGTTGTCCAGGGAAAGGACATCCTGCCCGCCGATTGTGGAGAAAATATGGTGGGAACCGGGTGAAGGATATTTGCATGCAGGGCGAATAATGCAAATATCCTTTGCCGCGGCTGCGGCGTCAGCCCGCCTTGCCGGGTATCGCGGCCAAGGCCTGCTCGGCAACCGCCTCCAGCATCTCGCGACTGAAACCCGCCTTGGCCTGCACGGCGATCCCATGCATCACCGCCATGAGGAAGGCGGCCAGCGCGGCCGGCTTGCTCGAGGCCGGCAGATCCCCCTCCGCCAGCGCACGTTCGAAGCGCTCGCGCAACTGCGCCTCACCCTGGGCGCGAAATTCGATCAAGGCCTGGCGCACCGGTTCCGCGCTGTCCGATCCCGCCAGCACGCCATTCACGCCGAGGCAGCCGCGCTGGTCGTCGAACATGGTGTTCAATTCCACCGCCCGGCGCAGGGCGTAGGCCGCGACCTCGCGCGCGGTCGGCAGGGCCAGCGCTTCCGGAATATAGGAGAGGAAGCGCTCGTTATAGCGGGCCAGGGCCTGGCGGAACAGGGCTTCCTTGTTGCCGAAGGCGGCATACAGGGCCGGCCTTTCCACGCCGGCGGCGTCGGTCAGGTCGACATAGGACGTGCCTTCATAGCCCTTGCGCCAGAACACGCACAGGGCCGCGTCGAGCGCCTTGTCCACGTCGAATTCGCGATGGCGTCCCATCTCAAGTCCCTTTTTTCATAATGGTTGTTACAGAAAATCCTTGACAGGCCTGCAGGGCAAAATTATATACTGATCGTTATCGTAACGCTCGTTACGAAAAACTCGCACATTGAAAGGAATATCATGACCGGAGCATTGAAAGGAAAAGTCGCACTCGTCACCGGCGGCTCGCGCGGCCTGGGGGCCGCCACGGCGCTGGCACTGGCGGACCAGGGCGCAGACGTCGCGATCAGCTATGTCGCCTCGAAAGACAAGGCCGAAGCCGTCGTGGCGAAGCTGCGTGAAAAAGGCGTGCGCGCCCTCGCCGTCCAGAGCGACCAGGCCGACACGGCGGCCGCCTCACCGCTGGTCGGGCAGGTAATGGAAACCTTCGGCCGCCTCGACATCCTGGTCAACAATGCCGCCATCGCGGTGCAGGGCCAGACCGTCGACGACCCGGCCCTCGACACCGCCAACCTCGACCGCCAGTGGCAGGTCAACGTGCTCGGCCCGGTGGCCCTCACCCGCGCCGCGGCCCAACGTTTGTCAGAAGGCGGACGCATCATCTACATCGGCTCGCGCCTCGGCACCGTGGTGCCCTGGCCCGGCGCCGCCGACTATGCGGGGACCAAGGCCGCCCTGATCGGCTACGCGAAAGGGGTTGCGCGCGACCTCGGCCCACGCAACGTCACCGCCAACGTGGTCCAGCCCGGCGTGATGCCGACCGATATGTCGGCCGCCGTCCTGGGCGAAAACGTACCGGATGCCGTGCTCGGCCAGCATCCGATCCGCCGCATCGCCACCCTCGAGGAGGTGGCGGGCATGGTCTGCTTCCTGGCCGGCCCGCAGGGCGGCTACATCACGGGGGAAGTGATCAGCATCTCGGGCGGCATCGGGCTCTAATACGCTCTACAGACTGGCGGCGGCGCTTTCGAACACCTGAATCAGCGCGTTGGCCGTCGTCCGGATGCGGGGCGAGCGCCGCACATCCTCGTGCATGACAAGCCAGAGTTTCCTGGCGATGTCGCACTCGATAGGCAGGCGTACCAGGCCTGGCGCATGCATGGCGACGTAGGAAGGCAGCAGCGCCACCCCATGGCCCGCCAGCGCCGCCCCGGCCAGCGCGCACAGGTCGTTGGAACGCATGACGACGCGGCGCCCGTCGGCAAAGCGATCCAGCCAGAGCGCGTGGGGCAGCTCGGCCAGGCTGCTGTCGAAACCGAGGAATTCCCATGCGCCGGCAGGACGTGTCGCCTCGTAGCCCGGGCAGGCGTACAGCGCATAGCTGACCGTGGCAAGCATCTTGACAGCGACCTGCGGCGAGTCCGGACGGCGAAAGCGCAATGCGATGTCGGTTTCGCGCCGCAGTATGTCCGTATTGTGGGCTTCGCCGATCATCTCCAGCGCGATGCGCGGATAGGGAGCAAGCGCTGCAGGCAGGACGCGGGACAACAGGCAGGACGCAAGGGCCGGCGGGGCTGATACCCTCACCGGCCCCGCCAGCGGGACTTCGGCGTTCGCGGCGCGCAGCAAGGCGTGCAGCTCGGACTCGATGCGCCGCGCCGGATGGACGAGCGCCTTCCCTTCCTCGGTCAGCTGCCATCCGCGCGGCAGGCGGTCAAAGAGCCGCAAGCCGAGATTCTTCTCGAGGGCGTCGATGCGCCGTGCCACGGTCGAATGTTCGACCGCCATGGCGCGTGCGGCAGCCGAGACCGAGCCGGCATCGATCACGCCCAGGAAAAACCGCAAGTGATCCCAGTCTTCAATTTGCATAACGCAATTATGCATGCCGATCGCGCATGGCCCTGGTTTCATGCACAGGCATGGTCCCGGCCGGGACCGCTGTCAAGGCCGCGCCGCCTGCCCCGCCAACCTGCGCCATACGGATACCGGGACGGTGCCGTCCGAGCGCGCCGGCACCAGGTAGCGAAGCTGCTCTCCCGTGAACTCGAAGTTGCGCTTTTGCACCGTGCCCTCCCAGTTCGGGAACGATGCGCCTTCGATGTGGAAATGCAGCTGTCCCCCATCGAGCCGCATCTGGCCGCAATGGGTGCTCGATCCGAGCACGGCCGACCTGAACTCGGCATCCGTGCCGGCGCCCTTGTCGGCGCTGGCGAAGTGGACGCGCTCCGCCTTGAAGATCTGGAGCGAATAGCGGCCGCCGGAATCGATGACGAGCAGGCCCTTGGGCGCATTGCCGTAGTCGCGGACGACGCTGCCATCGGTCTTGATGAGGTCGGCCGCCACCAGGGTCCAGGTACCGGCCAGCTCGTCGATGCTGGACAGCTGCGCGGGGGCGGCAGCCACCGAGGCGGCCAGCATGGCTGAGGTGAATACTTCGTGCATGGGTTCTCCCAGTTCTTGATGGAGACCAGACGATACGGGCGCCGCGCACGGCCGGGAACCCTGAAAAAATGCACCTGTCCGGGGCGCCGATGCAAGCGGGCGCTGCCGCTTCAGCTTTTCATGTCGGGCGTGATGGACCTGGTCACCTTGCCCTGCTCGTCGAGCATCTGGATCTCGGCCTTGCCGTCGGCGGACACCAGCAGCATCATGCGCACCCGCCCTTTTGCGTCCTTGAGCTGGAGGCTCGAGGCTTTGCCGGCGGTATTGCCGAGCCAGATGCGGTTCTGCATCAGGCGTGCGCCATCGGCCAGCTTGTCCCAATAGGCGCGGCGCTCGGCTTCCGGCAGCTTGCGGCTCTCTTCGCGGAAGCGCTCGCCATCTTTCAGGGAGGCGAGTCCGTAATACGGCACGTCGTTGATCTTGATGCCCGTCATCTGGTGCTCGGCGCTGTCGTTATTCATGAGCTGCAGGGCCTGGTCCTGGCGGAAGCGGTCGAAGGTCAGCGACAGGCCCGAGGAGATCTTGCCATCCGGGCCGATGCTGCCCTTCTGGATCAGTCCGCCGTTTTCCGTGCCTTTTTCATTGATGAACAACATGCCGGCAACGCTGCGCCGGTCCGGACGCGCACCTTCCTTGCCTTGCAGGAAATCACCGGGGAACTGGGCTTTATTGGACACGATGATGCGCTTGGTGCCGTCCGGCTCCACGATATTGATGCGGCCGACGGTGATCTCGTCGAAGGTTTCGTGACGCGCGGGGCCCTTGGCGCCGGTCAGGGTGACGATGGCGGCCAGGGCGGCAGCCATGGTGGTGGCGCCGGCGAGGAAGGTGCGAAGCTGAGACATGTTTTCCTTTTTATTGGTGAATCAAGGCTTGGACTTCAGGCGGCGCAGCCGCCACTCGATGAACAGGGCGGCGAAGCCGGAGACGAGCACGACCGCTCCCAGGTATTGCAGGATGCGGTTGCCCGGCGCCTGGACATATTCTTTGCGGACCAGCTCGAAACGGCGGTGCCCGCCTTCGGCCGGCTCGGCATAGGCCGCACCGCGGCTCTCGGGCCATTCCACGCTGCTAGGGCGGGCCCGCGTCGACTGGAACTCGGCCAGCTCGCGGGCCGCCTCCTCGTCGGTGATGACCTTCGCGGCCTGGCGCAGCATGACGATCTCGCGGTGGGTCGCATGGATGTTTTCCGCCTCGCCGTCGCGGATCACGCCGGGCGATTGGTAGTGGTAGCGCCATTGGGAAAAGAAGATGCCGTCGTTCGCCGCCAGCATCATGGCGAAGCCCAGCACCCAGGCCCCGGCCGCGCCGAACAGCCAGCGCTTGCTGTGGTTCGCCTGGGTCACGGCCACCTGGGTGGTGAACTGGCTGACGGCAGGGATATGGCGCAGCGTGGTTTCCAGCACCTCCCGGTCCACGTCCTGCAGAAAGGTTTTTTCATCCATGCCGATGCCGGCCAGGATGGTGGAGAACATCTCGGCCGACGGGACCGATTTGTCGTTCTCCAGCTTGGACAGATAGGACTGCTCGATACCCGCCATCTGTGCGAACTGCGGCTGGGTGAGCCCTTTATCCAGCCGAACCTGCTTGAGTCTTTCGCCAAAATTCATGAGAACTTTCCTGAACGTCAATGGAATGACCGTATTCTTCGGCATTCATGCAGGAATCGGAAGATGAATATGTGCGAATAACAATGAATTTGACGGGATGGGCGCAAAAACTGGTCCGGAAAAACAAAAAGCCGCCCACCTTGCGGAGGACGGCTTTCCTGCAGCAGCGCCCGCAGGCGCTGACCGGTAGAAACGAATTAACGCTTTGAGAACTGCTTTGCGCGACGTGCTTTACGCAGGCCGACTTTCTTACGCTCGACTTCACGGGCGTCACGGGTGACGAAACCGGCACGTGCCAGGTCGCCCTTGAGGCCTGCGTCGTAGTCGATCAGAGCGCGGGTGATGCCGTGACGGACGGCGCCAGCCTGGCCCGACTCGCCACCGCCGTGCACGTTGACCTTGATGTCGAAACGCTCGACGTTGCCGGTCAGTTCCAGCGGCTGACGGATGACCATCAGGCCGGTTTCGCGCGAGAAGTATTCCGATGCCGGCTTGCCGTTCACGATGATCTGGCCGGTGCCGGCCTTGATGAACACGCGAGCGACTGCACTCTTGCGACGGCCGGTGCCGTAGTTGTAGTTACCGATCATGTCAGTTCCTTAGAGGGTCAGTGCTTGGGGTTGCTGTGCTGCGTGCGGGTGGGTGCCTTCCGCGTACACTTTCAGCTTCTTGATCATTGCATAGCCCAGCGGGCCCTTCGGCAGCATGCCTTTGACAGCCTTTTCCAGGGCACGGCCCGGGAAGCGCTGTTGCATTTTCAGGAAGTTGGTTTCGTAGATACCGCCCGGATAGCCCGAGTGACGGTAGTAGGTCTTCTCGGTGGCCTTGGTGCCGGTCACGCGGAGCTTGCCTGCATTGACGACGATGATGTAGTCGCCGGTATCGACGTGCGGAGTGAACTCCGGCTTGTGCTTGCCGCGCAGTCGGAGTGCCACTTCGCTGGCAACACGTCCGAGGACCAAGTCCGTCGCGTCAATCACAAACCAGTCGCGCTGGACTTCATGGCCCTTAGCGGAAAAAGTTTTCATGTTGACTTCCTAATAGGTTAAGTGCTCACTGTGGTGGTTCCGCCCTTGCTGCAGCGGACTCTGCCTTATTGTCTTCCCCGAGCAAAGGGAAAGCCCACGATGATAGCCGAAGAGCAGGGTCCCCGTCAATGCGCACTGACCCTTGCTGTCGCATTTTCCGTTCTTCATCAGGCCGCCTGTCATTCCGCATGAATAAGAACGTCTCCCGGTCGCATAATTTCGTGCTTCGTCGCAATTAATCCGTTGACCGCCAAAACGATGCCACTCTAGTATGGAACTATCCATCGAGGAGATTGTGTGAAGACAAGATCAATGTTCCGCGTTTCATTGCTTCCCCTTGCCGCGCTCTGGCTGTCCACCTCCGCGGCGAGCGCCGCTCCCACCGCCGCCACCCGCAGCTGCCACCTCCCCGGGGCGGTCGATGCCCTGCGCTGCGTCAACATCGACGTTCCGCTCGACCATGCCAAACCCGAAGGCGACAAGCTCAAGCTGCACGTCACGGTCGCCCCGGCGCACCGCGCCGGCACGCGCGGCGACCCGCTGTTCGTGCTGGCCGGCGGACCCGGCGAAGCGGGCAGCGACGTGGTCGGCGTGCTGTCGACGGCCTTCAGCCGCGTGCGCGCCACCCGTGACATCGTGTTCATCGACCAGCGCGGCACGGGCCGCTCGGGCAAGCTCGATTGCAAGAACAAGCCCGAACACGAACACATGACGGAAGACCAGCTCGAGGCCGAGCTGTTCGCCTGCATCGGCGCCACCAAGGCCTCCTGGGGCGCCTACACCACCGAGGCCGCCGCCCGCGACACCGAACTGGTGCGCCGCGCGCTCGGCTACGGCGCCGTGAACGTCTTCGGCGGCTCCTACGGCACCCGCCTGGGCCAGGTCTATGCCCGCCTGTACCCGTCCAGCGTGCGCAGCCTGATCCTCGACGGCGTGGCCGCGCCCGACCAGGTGATCCCGGCCGCCGCGAAGGACGCCCAGGCCGCGCTCGAGAAGCTGTTCGCGCAGTGCGAGAAGGACGCCGGTTGCAGGAAGGCCTTCCCGCAACTGCGCGCGGAATACGACGGCCTGGTCGCCAGGCTCGAAGCGGGGCCGATCAAGCTGTCGATGGCCGACCCGCGCACCGCCCAGCCGATCACCCCGACCATGACCTCGGCGCGCTTCCTCGGCACCGTGCACAACATCCTGTACTCGCCGGCCGACGCGCGCCGCCTGCCCTTCCTGATCCACAACGCCGCCCAGGGCCGCTGGCAGCCCTTCGTGGCGCGCCAGAACCTGGCGGGCGACTTCGGCATGCAGGGCAGTATCGCGATGCTGCTGCACTTCGCCGTGGTCTGCGCCGAAGACGTGCCGCGCATGACGCCCGAACTGCTGGCGCAGGACGCCGGCAAGCTGACCAAGTCGCTGGCCGACCAGATGCCGCGCATCTGCAAGACGATGCAGGTGCCGGCGGTCGCCTGGAAGGCGCCGACGCCGATCCAGGCCCCGGCCCTGCTGCTGTCCGGCGCCCTCGATCCGGTCACGCCGCCGCACCGCGCCGAGACGGCGGCGAAGTTCATGCCGCGCGCCCAGCACCTGGTGGCGGAGAACGTCGGCCACGGCGTCTCCCAGCTCGGCTGCGCGCCGCGCCTGCTGCGCAGCTTCCTCGACAAGCCACAGGACAAGCTGGACGCCAGCTGCCTGAAAGAGATCCCGCCCCCGACCTTCCAGCTCGGCAGCGCCGGCCCGCAACCATAAGGCAAAGAACATGATTGAAGTCCACGATGTACGCAAGAAGTTCGGCGACGTCCAGGCGCTGGGCGGCGTCACCTTTACCGCCCGCGACGGCCAGATCACCGCGCTGCTCGGTCCCAACGGCGCCGGCAAGACCACCCTGCTGCGCACTCTGGTGGGGCTGCTCAGGCGCGACCACGGCAGCATCTCGATCGACGGCGTCGACCCGGAAAAGGACCCGATGACGGTGCGCCGCTCGATCGGCTTCCTGACCGACCAGTTCGGGCTCTACGAGCGCCTCAGCACGCGCGAATACCTGGCCTACTTCGGTGAGCTGAACGGCATGGACCGTCCCGCCATCGGCAAGCGCATCGACGAAGTCTCGGAGCTGCTCGGCATGGAAGAGATCCTGGAGCGCCGCAGCAAGGGCTTCTCGCAGGGCCAGCGCATCAAGGTGGCCCTGGCCCGCACCCTGCTGCACCGTCCGCGCCACCTGCTGCTCGACGAACCGAGCCGCGGCCTCGACGTGATGAGCACCCGCGCCCTGCGCACCGCCCTGAACGCCCTGCGCGCCGACGGCTGCTGCGTGATCATGGCGACCCACGTGATGCAGGAAGTCACCGCCCTGTGCGAGGACGTGATCGTGATCGCCGGCGGCCACACCGTGGCCCAGGGCTCGCCCGAAGAACTGTGCCGGCGCACCGGCATCGCCAACCTGGAAGACGCCTTCGTGAACCTGGTCGGCACCGAGGAAGGGATCGCATGAAATCGAAACTCTGGATCGTCCTGCGCAAGGAATTGCGCGAGACCCTGCGCGACCGGCGCACCCTGGGCATGCTGGCCCTGGTCTCCCTGCTCTACCCGCTCATGATCGGCCTGATCCTGCACCAGCTGATCGACAAGAGCACCAAGACCGAACGCGAAGGCATCGAACTGGCCGTGATCGGCGCCGCCAAGGCCCCGACCCTGATGGCCCAGCTGGGCCAGCGCAACATCACGGTGAAGGACACCGCGCCGATGGACGAAGACGCGATCGGCCAGCTGCTGCACGCCAAGAAGACCGTGGCCGTGCTGCGCCTGCCGGAGGACTTCGTCGAGAACTACCAGGCGATGCGTCCCGCGCGCGTCGAGGTGTGGTTCGACTCGGCTTCCGAGAACGGGGCGCAGCGCCGCGAGGTCGAAGAGGTGCTGGACGCCTACAGCAGGAACGTCGCCAGCGCGCGCCTGCTGGCGCACGGCGTGTCGCCTGCGGCGCTGGCGCCGGTGGTGGTGCAGCGCTACGACACCGGCACCAATGCCTCGCGCTCCGCGGTCCTGATCGGCAGCCTGCTCGGCCTGCTCTTCCTGCCCGCCTTCATCATGACCATGTCCGGCGCGGTCGACAGCACGGCCGGCGAGCGCGAACGCCGCTCGCTCGAAGTGCTGATGGCCCAGCCGGCGACGACCTGGGAGCTGATCGGCGGGAAGATCCTGGCCATCAGCCTGCTGGGCGTCGTCGGCGTCACCGTCGAACTGCTGCTCGGACACGTCGTGCTCAAGTGGCTGCCGCTCGAGGAGATCGGCATGTCCTGGAGCGTGGGCTGGGGCCATCTGCTGCTGGTCTGCCTGGTGACCGCGCCGCTGTCCCTGCTGGCTTCCGCGCTCTACGTGACCCTGGCCATGAACGCCAAGACCTTCAAGGAAGCCCAGACCATCCTGAGCATCGTGATGCTGGTGCCCTTCATTCCGAGCATGGTCGTGTCCTTCATGGACCTGAAGACCGCGCAGTGGATGTACCTGGTGCCGATGCTGTCGAACCAGACCCTGGCCAAGGAACTGTCCAAGGGCGGCGACATCGGCTCCCTGCCCTTCCTCTTGACCTTCCTGTGCTCGGCGATCCCGGCCCTGCTGCTGGCGGCCTTCGCGAGCTGGCGCATGAAGACCGAGCGCTACGTGCTGGCGGTCTGACCCTGCCAATGCCGGGGCGCCAGCGAAGGCGCCCCGCCTGCCTTACAATCTTCGCTATTCAAGTCAACCGCGGAGTATCCAATGGAAGTGAAAGTCAGCTGGAACGGCCCCTCGGGCATGAGTTTCCGTGCCCAGACCGGCAGTGGCCACATGGTGTCGATGGACGGCGCGCCCGATGGCGGCGGCCATAACCTGGCGCCGCGCCCGATGGAGATGGTCCTGGTCGGCACCGGCGGCTGCACCGCCTACGACGTGGTCCTGATCCTCAAGCGCGGCCGCGAGGACGTGCGCGGCTGCGACGTCACGCTGCAGGCCGAGCGCGCGGAGACCGAACCGAAGGTGTTCACCAAGATTAACTTCCACTTCACGGTCACGGGCCGCAACCTGAAACCGGCGGCGGTGGAACGCGCGGTGACCCTGTCGCACGACAAGTACTGCTCGGCGTCGATCATGCTGGCCAAGACGGCGGAGATCACGCACTCGATCGAGATCGTCGAGGTGTGAGAGGTAGTCCGGTTGGCGTTCGCCCGGAAGGCTGTGCTCGTCATAGTACGCTTTCGAGGCAACCGCCAGCAGATACGCAAGGCTTCGGCGTCTGATCAGCGCCGTCACCTGGGCTGGTTCGCCAGGGTGCGCGCAAGACGCGCAATCATTCCCAATTCCCCGTCATGTCGACGTGCAAGCGCTCTCCAAGGATAGCGCGACGCCGCCGCATGCTCCCCATCGGCTCAGTCGTCAATTTCATCAAATGTTGCATCAAGGCAACCAACTGCGTTAAATCTTATTGATGATTATTTAAAGAAATGTAGGAGGGGTCTTACTTGACAGTAGTATGAATTGTAGAGGCACACCTCGCTCCGCGACTGGATGCGGGTTCAATATGGTCGTCGGCGGCGTATCAGGTCCTGTCAAGCCGAAGGCACGCCGACCATGAAGAACAGTGGCGGCCTCCGCTTTTTATATGAATGGATTAGAAATGTTTGCGAATATGAAAGTTGGCACCAAGTTGATCGCCGGATTTCTCACACTGGCGCTGATCGGCGCCATCGTGGCGGTCATCGGCATCCTCAATATGAGCCGGATTAACGATCTGGCTGACGCGATGTATGAAAAAGAGCTGCTTGGCCTTTCACACATCAAGGAAGCCAACATCAACCTCATCTATGCCGGACGCGCACGCGCCAACTTCTTGCTGTCCACAACTGAACAGGAGCGCGAAACAAACCGCAGTAACATCCAGAAGTACGTTGCGGCTATCAAGGAACACCTCGACATCGCAAAGCCTTTGTTCGTCAGCGCAGAGGCCAAGAGACTATTTGGCGAGTTCGACACGGTTTCGGCGCTTTACCATCAAGAGCTTTCCCGGACGATCGCCCTGGCTGGCAAGGAACCCCTGTCTCAACGCAGTGAGGAACTGAATGCTGCGTTGATCGAAGCCCGCAAGCATGCGAATACCTTGGACGACCTGCTTACCGCCTTGTCCAGGCAAAAGGAAGCACGCGCGCAGACTGCGTCCGTGGAGACGACTCAGCTATTCGAATCGAGCCAGTCCCTGATGATCATCCTGACGATCGGCAGCGCCCTTGCCGGCGTGGGACTGGGTGCGTTCATCACACGAAACCTGACTCGCCAGCTGGGCGGGGAGCCGGGCACGGCGGCGAGCATCGCCACCAGGATCGCCAGCGGCGACCTGGATGTGGCGATCACGACCAGGCCGGACGACCGCTCGAGCATGCTGTATGCCATGAAGAAGATGCGTGACAGCCTTGCAATGATTGTTGGTCAAGTCCGTACCGGGACGGAAGCAATCGCTACGGCATCCGCGCAAGTCGCCGCCGGCAGCATGGACCTGTCCTCGCGCACCGAGCAGCAAGCCAGCTCGCTCGAGGAAACCGCTTCCTCCATGGAAGAGCTGACCTCGACCGTCAAGGAAAACGCCGACAATGCACGGCAAGCCAACGCGCTCGCGGCGAAAGCATCGGTGGTCGCCGTCAAGGGTGGCACGGTGATCGATGAGGTTGTCGAAACAATGGTAGAGATTAATGATTCGGCGAACAAAATCGTGGACATAATCGCAGTCATCGACAGTATCGCCTTCCAGACCAACATCCTGGCGCTGAATGCAGCGGTCGAGGCCGCGAGGGCGGGCGAGCAAGGCAGAGGATTTGCTGTGGTGGCGTCGGAAGTACGTACCCTGGCACAGCGTTCGGCCAGCGCTGCAAAGGAAATCAAGCAACTGATCGGCAATTCGGTCGAGAAAGTCGAAGCCGGCAGCAAGCTGGTAACGAATGCCGGTGCAACCATGCACGAAATCGTGGAAAGCGTGCAGCACGTGACCAATATCATGGCCGAGATTTCGTCGGCGAGCCAGGAGCAGACCATGGGAATCGAACAGATCAACCAGGCTGTCGCCCAGATGGATCAGGTCACCCAGCAAAACGCGGCGCTGGTGGAAGAAGCGGCAGCGGCGTCCGAATCCATGCAAGAACAGGCAGCCCGCCTTGCCAGCGTCGTCAGTGTATTCAAGCTTGCCCCTGTGAAGCAAGCCGCAGCCCCTGCCAGCGTCCAGCAGGCGGGAACCACGCCAGTCAAGCAGTCCGGCGGGACTGCAAGGGCCGCCCTCCAGCGCCCGGGCAAGCCCTCCGGCAAGCCGGTCGTGGCTGCGGCTGAAGAATGGGAAACCTTCTAGAGTCGCGCTGCCTTGCAATGCATGCCGGGCGGCTTCAGCGGAGTGCGGCTCAACGAAGGCCTCAGATCCGATACGCCGTCGTCGTCATCACCTTCGACATCGCCGTCATCAGCATCCTGACGGGCAGCGGCGTCTCCGCCGCGCCCAGCGCCTGCGCCGATGCGCCGTGCGCGATCTCGTCCACCCGCATCTGCTCGACGATGGCGCGCGACTTGGCGTCCTGGGGCGGCAGGGTCGTGAGGTGGCTGTTCAGGTGGGCCTCGACCTGCCGCTCGGTCTCGACCACGAAGCCGAGGCTCTGCGGATCGCCCAGCTTGGCGGCGATGCTGCCCAGCACGTAGGAACCGGCATACCACAGGGGATTCAGGACGCTCGGCTGCGAGCCGAGTTCCGCCAGGCGTTCGGCGGTCCAGGCCAGGTGGTCTTCTTCCTCGCGGGCCGACTTCTCGAACTGGGCGCGGATCGCCGGGCTCTTGCCGAAGCGCGCCTGCGCGTCGTACAGCGCCTGGGCGCAGACTTCGCCGACGTGGTTCACCCGCATCAGGCCCGCGCTGTGGCGGCGTTCTTCATCCGAGAGTTCGCAGTCGGTCGCGTGCGCGCCGGGGTTCGGGCGCGAGGACGATGCCACGCCGCCGACCACGCGCAGGGCCTTGTCGAAACCGGTGATCAGGCTGTCAAAAGGAGTATGGGAACGGTAAGCGCTCATGGGATGGCCAATTCGATATCGAAAACGCCATTATAGGCCTTGCGCGGCCTTGCGCTGCGCCACCCAGTCCGCCAGGGGACCGGAAGGATCCAGCCCCGAAATGTTCTTCGCCACGCCCAGGTTCAGCTCGAGCAGAAAAGGGATCGACTCGGCCGGCACTTCCGGGCAGTGGCGCCCGAAGGCTTCCTGGAAGCGGCTTGAGCTCACCGTCGGCATCACCTTCTCCCCGCTCATGAACTGCAGCACGCTGGCGATGCTGTGGCCCTTGCCCAGCGTGTGGTAGATGAAGCGGTTGAAGGCGCGGTCGACCTTCTTGAAATCGATGGTTTCCTTGGTCATCAGGCCGGCCAGGTAGACCAGGCCCAGGCCGACCCGGAACCAGTCCGTCGCCTCGGCCCGGCTATGGGCCTCGCGCATCAAGAGCAGCAGTTTGTCCTGGAGGGCCTCGTTCATCCTGCCATTATCCATGTTTCCGCCTATGTTTCCACAGATAAACTTCTGAATATTTACAAGGGGCAAATGCTGATGCGTTCTGTCACCGGATTATGCAGTCCAGCCCATCAAACCTCCCGTGCGTCGCAGAGTCGCCACAGCTTGCGTGACAATTTAATACAATGCAAGTGTTGATAAGGCTGACACGGGAGGACCGACGGGTCCGCAGGAGCATGGCATGGAACTGAAAATACGCAATCTGTCGAAGACCTACGCCAATGGCGTGGTCGCCCTCGACCGCGTCACGCTCACCATCCCGGCCGGGATGTTCGGCCTGCTCGGCCCCAACGGCGCCGGCAAGTCGACCCTGATGCGCATCCTCGCCACCCTGCAGGAATGCGATTCCGGCTCGGTCTTCCTGGACGATATCGACGTCCTCGACGAAAAGGACGAGGTGCGCCGCATGCTCGGCTACCTGCCGCAGGACTTCGGCGTCTACCCGAAAGTGACCGCTTACGAACTGCTCGACCATTTCGCGCAGTTGAAGGGTCTGTCGCACAAGCACCGCCGGCGCGAAGTGGTCGACGGCCTGCTGCAGCAGACCAATCTCTGGGAAGTGCGCAACCAGCGGCTCGGCACCTTCTCGGGCGGCATGCGCCAGCGCTTCGGCATCGCCCAGGCCCTGCTGGGCGACCCGCGCCTGATCATCGTCGACGAGCCCACCGCGGGCCTGGATCCGCAGGAGCGGGTGCGCTTCCACAACCTGCTGTCGGAGATCGGCGAGGACAAGACCGTGATCCTGTCGACCCACATCGTGTCCGACGTGGCCGACCTGTGCTCGAACATGGCGATCATCAACAAGGGCCACGTGCTGCTGTGCGGCGACCCGCAGGAACTCACCTACGAGATCGAAGACTATATCTGGGCGCGCTTCGTCACGCGCCAGGAACTGCCGGTGTTCCAGAAGCGCCACCAGGTCATCTCCACCCGCCTCCTGACAGGTAAAACCCTGATCCACGTGTATGCCGAGAGCGATCCGGGCGACGGCTTCGAGCCCGCCCGCGCCAGCCTGGAAGACGTGTACTTCGCCACCATCGCCGGCCGCTTCGCCGACCGCGCCGAATCGGCAGGGACCTGCTAGTCCATGCGACTGCTCTTCGCCATCGCGCGTTTTGAGGCGGGACAGCGCCTGCGCCTGCTGTCCACCTGGATCTACTTCGGCATGTTCCTGGCCCTGGCCATGCTGTGGATGGCGGCGGCGGGCGGCGTCTTCCGCGACGCCATGGTGACCTTCGGTGGCCTCCTCCTGATCAACGCCCCGCGCCAGATCGCGCTGACCGCCTCCTTCCTCGGCTGCTTCGGCGTGGTGGTGGTGGCGGCCGTGATGGGTCGCTCGGTGCAGCAGGACTTCGAGTACGAGACGCAGCACTTCTTCTTCAGCGCCCCGATCCGCAAGCACCATTACGTGCTGGGGCGCTTCCTCGGGGCCTTCGCCACGCTGGCCGTGATCCTGTCGAGCATCGTGCTGGGCACCTGGCTCGGCACCCTGATTCCCGGCATCGAGCCGGACCGCCTGGGGCCGACGCCGCTGGCGACCTGGATCCTGCCCTACCTGTTCACGCTGCTGCCCAACACCTTCATCTTCGGCGCCCTGTTCTTCGTGCTGGCCGCGCTGTCGCGCCGCATGCTGCCGGTCTACGTGGCCAGCATCGTCATGATGGTCGGCTACATCGTCGCCCCCTCGCTGGCGCGCGACCTCGACTACAAGACCCTGGCCGCCCTGATCGACCCCTTCGGCACCACGGCCCTGATCCGCCTTACCGAATACTGGCCGATCGCCGAGCGCAATACCCGCCTCGTGACCCTGGAAGGCGTCTACCTCGTCAACCGCCTGCTGTGGATAGCCTTCGGCCTGGTGGTCCTGCTGCTCGGCTACTGGCGCTTCCAGACGGTCGGCAACGTCGATCCGCGCAAGCGCCAGGGCGCGGCGCCCATCGCCGACACCCCGCCGCCCCTGTCGCACGCCGCCGTCGATACCCGCGAGGCCCCGGACTTCCAGCACCGCAGCCTCACCGTCCTGCTGGCCAAGTCGGCCTGGTACAACCTGCGCGAAGCGACCAGGAACGTCTACTTCCTGGCCCTCGCCATCGCCGGCGCCCTGATCCTGGCCGCCAGCTCGATCGACCTGGGCAGCATCTACGGCACCAATACTCAGCCCGTCACCTATATGGTGCTGGACCTGATCCGCGGCGTCTTCGAACTGTACATGCTGGTGGTGACGACGCTGTTCGCCGGCGAGATGATCTGGCGCGAGCGCGAGGCGCGCATGGCGCAGATGCTGGACGCCATGCCGGCGCCGACCTGGCTGCCGCTCGCCGGCAAGTTCCTGGCCCTGGTCGGCCTGCAGGCCGTGCTGCTCTTCATGGCCATGGTGGTGGGCATGCTGGTCCAGCTCTTCAAGGGCTACTTCGGTCTCGAACCCGGCCTCTACATCCGGGTGCTGTTCACGGTGCTGCTGCCGCAGTACGCGCTCCTGGCGGCGGTGGCGATCGCCATGCAGGTGGTGGTCAACAACCGCTACCTCGCCTACTTCATCCTGATCGCCCTGTATCTGGTCGCCGGCACCGCGCGCGGCTACGGCTACGACCATCCCCTGCTCAGCTACGGCGTGTGGCCGCAGACCACCTACTCGGCGATGAACGGCTTCGGCCACTACCTGGTCCGCGAGCGCCTGTTCCAGCTCTACTGGTCGGGCCTGGCCCTGATGCTCCTGGTGTCGGCGCGGGTGCTGTGGGCGCGCGGCGTCGACGACACCTGGCGCGAGCGCCTGCGCCTGGCGCGCCGCAACCTCTCGCGCACCGTGCTGGCCGGCTTCGCCCTGGGCATGCTGGTGTTCGCGGGCACCGGCGCCCTGCTGGCCTGGGAACTGCATGCCGGCGACTACCAGACCAGCGCCCAGGTCGAGCGCCAGCGCGCCGAATACGAGCTGCGCTACCACCGCTACGCCAGGCTCCCCCAGCCGCGCATCACCGACGTCAACCTGCAGGTGTGGATCGAGCCCGAGCGCCGCTCGCTGCAGGTGAAAGGCTTCTACCAGCTGGAAAACCGGAGCGGCGTGCCGCTCACCGACATCGTGCTGTACCAGCAGCGCGGCGCCACCTTGACGGCCCGCTTCGCACAAACCGCGCGCCAGGTGAAGGCCGACCCGGCCCACGGTTTCTATCATTACCGCCTGCTGCAACCCCTGCAGCCGGGCATGCGCACCGCCCTCGAATTCGATCTCGCCTACAAGCCGGGCGGCTGGCTCGGCATCGGCCGCGACACCCCGGTGGTGGGCAACGGTAGCTTCTTCACCAACGAGGTCCTGCCGCGCATCGGCTACCAGCGCAGCATCGAACTCACCGATGACCGCGACCGCAAGCGCTTCGGCCTGGGCCCGAAGGACCCGCTGCCCGCGCGCGACGACCCGGCCGGGCGCACGCGCAACTTCCTCGGCCAGGACGCCGACTGGATCAATTTCGACGCCGTCGTCGCCACCAGCCCGGACCAGATCGCGATCGCCCCCGGCACCCTGGAACGCGAATGGATGGACCGGGGCCGGCGCTACTTCCACTACCGGATGGACAAGCCGATCCTGAACTTCTACGCCTTCCAGTCGGCCAGGTACGAGGTGCGCCACGACCGCTGGGAAGACGTGACCATCGACGTCTACTACCACCCGGGCCACGACTGGAACGTGGAGCGCATGATCCGCGGCGCCCAGGCCAGCCTCGACTACGCTTCGCGCCGCTTCGGCCGCTACCAGTTCCGCGAACTGCGCATCGTCGAATTCCCGCGCTACGGCCAGTATGCCCAAGCCTTCCCCGGCACCATCCCCTTCTCGGAAAGCGCCGGCTTCATCGCCCGCATCGACGACGATTCGCCGAAGGACATCGACTATCCCTTCTACGTGAGCGCCCACGAGGCGGCGCACCAGTGGTGGGGGCACCAGGTGGTGGGCGCGGATACCCGTGGCGCCACCGTGCTCTCCGAGAGCCTGTCCGAGTACACCGCGCTGATGGTGATGAAGCGCGCGGTCGGCGCCCAGAAGATGCGCCGCTTCCTGCGCTACAACCTGGACGCCTACCTGATGGGCCGCGCCGTCGCGCGCCGCCCCGAGCTGCCGCTGGCCGAGAACGAAAACCAGGGCTACGTCCACTACCGCAAGGGCAGCCTGGCCCTCTACCTGCTGCAGGACCTGCTGGGTGAGGACGCGGTCAACGGCGTGCTGCGCAAGCTGGTGGCGGAGCATGCCTTCCAGGGCGCGCCCTACCCCACCGTCGACGCGCTGGTGGAGGCGCTGCGCGCGGTCACGCCGCCGGACAAGGCCTATCTGATCGATGACCTGTTCGAATCCATCGTCCTGTACGAGAACCGTGCGGTCGGCGCCAGCGCGCGCCAGCGACCGGACGGCAAGTACGAGGTGACGATCAAGGCCCACGCCGGCAAGGTGCGTGCGGCCGCGGCGGGTGAAGAGCAGCCGATGGCTTTGCGCGACTACATCGAATTCGGCGTCGACGACCGCAACGGCAAGCCCCTGGTGCGCGAACGCCGCCTGGTCGACAAGGCCGAGCAGAGCATCACCCTGGTGGTCGACACGCGTCCCGGAAGGGCCGGGATCGACCCCGACAATAAGCTGATTGATAGAAAACCAACGGATAACATGGTTCCTGTCGACAACCTTTAATTCCCAAGCTATTATTTCAAAAATATTACTGGGGGGACCACCATGTCGAATCAGGTTGCCGAGATCGCCGAGAAGATCCAGCTGCTGAATGCGGACGACAAGCACGCGCTGCTGCGCATGCTGCTCCAGGATATCGATGGTCCCGACCAGGATGCCGACGAGGCCTGGCGCAACGAAGTGGTGCGCCGCGTCAAGGCAATCCGCAATGGAGAAGCGGCGATCCGCGCGCTTCAGGAGTGGCAGGGGTAAATACGGAACGGCGCGTTTCGCGTCACCCAAAAAGAACCGCGGCTCATCCCGCGGTTTTTGCTTTTCAGGCCACCAGGATTCTTCATGAAACGACGCTCCCTTTTGCTGCTACCGCTGTCCTTCGGCCTGCCCGCGCTGGCCGGCGGCCCGCCGCCGCCGCCCCTGACCGACAGGCTCGCGGCGCTGCAGAAGCGCTCGCTGCTGCCGGGCTTCGCGGTGGCCGTGGTATCGCGCAAGAAGGTGCTCTACCAGCACGGCTTCGGCCAGGCCGATGTCGCCGGCCAGCGCCCCTATACCGAGGACACGCTGCAGAACGTCGCCTCGGTCAGCAAGACCGTGGTCGGGGTCGCGCTGGTCAAGGCGATCGAGCTCGGCTACTTCGGCCTGGACACCGAGATCGAGCGCATCCTGCCCTTCAAGGTGCGTAATCCCCACGTGCCCGGCGCGATCACGGTGCGGCACCTGGTCACGCACACGTCCTCCATCGTCGACGACGAGGACATCTACGGCCATTCCTACACCCTCCTGCCGGACGCGGACAGGAAAGGCCCGCTGTACAAGGCGTTCGAGCGCGACGCCACGGTGCCGGGGCGGCTCGACGCCTCGCTGGGCGCCTTCCTGAAGAATTACCTGGCGCCGGGCGGCGCCCGCTACCGCAAGAGCAACTTCGCCAAGGCGGCGCCGGGCAGCGCCTACCGCTACTCGAACATCGGCTCGGCGCTGGCCGCCTACCTGGTCGAACTGAAAAGCGGCATGGGCTTCGACACGTTCACCAAACGCCACATCTTCGAGCCGCTCGGCATGCATGCCACGCGCTGGCACGCCGACCCGGCGCTCGCGCATCGCCAGGCCAGCGTCTACAACCGCAAGGGACAAGCCTATCCGCGCTACGGCCTGGTGACCTATCCGGACGGCGGCCTGACGACCTCGGTGTCCGACCTGGCGCGCTTCCTCATGGCGATGGTGGATGGCTTCCACGGCGGCGCCGGCATCCTGAGCAAGGCCGGTTTCGCCCTGCTGTTCAAGCCGCAGTTCGCACCCGATGCCCTGCCGGCGGGCAGCCCGCCGGGAGAGCCGAACAGCGGCGTGTTCTGGCGCATCCGGAAGAATGGCCAGGTCGGCCACACCGGCGGCGACCCGGGCGTCGCGGCCTTCATGTTCATCGACCCGGCCAAGGGGACCGGGCGCATCCTGATGACGAACACCGAATTCAGCGGCCCCGGCGAGGACGACGATCCGCGCATGGTGCAGCAGGTGCGCGAAATCTGGTCCGCACTGGCCGGGGTGCGCTGAGCAGGGAGCGGCTGCTCCGTTCGCTGGTTGAGCATTTTTGTTCAATACGTGGCGGCGGCATCCCGGTACGCTGGGAGCTTTCTACTTCATGGGGAAAGCAGGCATGCACGAACAAGGAATCGCATTGGCCAGCCAGGCCGCCGACGCGCTGCGCGCGCTTGCGCTGGACGAAGCCGCGAAAGAGCGCATCCTCCACGATCCGCTGCTCGGCGCCTTCGCCAGGCGGGTCGCCTCGCGCTATACGGCCGGACGGACGATCGACGCGGTACTGGAAACGGTACGGGGCATCCACCTGCGCGGGCACGCCGCCTCCGCCGAATACATGGGCGAGAGCTGCCGCGACCCTGCCCTGGCCGACGCCGAGGCCGGCGTTTTCCTCGACCTGATCGAGGCGCTCGATGCCGCGCGCCTGCCCTGCTCGATCTCCTTCGACCTCTCGCATGTCGGGTCCCTGGTCAGCCCGCAGCAGGGCTTCGCCAATGCCCGGCGCATCGCCGCCGCAGCAGCGAAGACCGACCGGGAAGTGATGATCTCCATGGAAGGCTCCGATCGCGCCGACGACATCTATGCCATTTACGCCCGCCTGCACACCGAGGCGGGCCTCGCCAATGTGGGCATCACGGTGCCGGCAAGACTGCATCGCACGGCCCGGGACCTGCCGCGCCTGCTGCAGTATCCGGGACGGATCCGGCTCGTGAAGGGTGCGTTCGCGGAGCCGCGGGAGGTGGCATTGCACCGCGACGATCCCGAACTCGCGCAGCGCTACCGCGACCATGCAAGGCTACTGATCGACAGCGGACACCAATGTTCGATCGCGACCCATGACCGGAGCATCCAGCGCGACCTCACCGATTACCTCGCCGGGGCTGGCGCGCGCTGCGGGCAGGTCGAATTCGAGTCGCTGATGGGCCTGGGGACGGACCGGATCGACGATCTGCGGCGCCGCGGTTTCCAGACACGCGAATATGCGGTCTTCGGGGAAGAGTATTTCCTGTACGTGCTGAACCGGATCGCGGAAGAGCCGGTGCGGCTCTTCCAGGCGGTCATCGACCTGCTGGCGCCAGGGCACGCCGGTACTGGCCCGGCGTAGCGGCGACATGGCGCTTGAAGGCGCGCTGGAAGTGCGCCTGGTCGGCAAAGCCCGCGTTCGATGCCACCTCGGCGATCGGCAGGCCGCGCCTGAGCTGGCTGCGGCCGACCTGGATGCGGCGGTTGACCAGGTAGGCATGCGGCGTCATGCCGAAGCGGCGTTTGAACGACCTGATGAAGTGCGCGGGGGATAATCCTGCCGCTGCGCTGATCTCCGCAAGACTGAGGTCAAGGGAGAAGTTATCGTTGATGAACTCCGCGGCACGCGCGAGTCTCGGGTCCGCAGCCGGCGCAGTCACCTGCCCGGGCGCCAGCGCCGCCAGCATCCCGGAGAAAAACCCGATGGCCGCGCCCTGCTTCTCCAGCTGGCCTGCTCCTTCGTCGACCAGGACCGCTTGCAGGGCTTGCAGCCCGCTGAACAGCGCCGTCGTCGCCGTCTCCGCGAAGGGGCGGAAACTGCCGTCGACGCTGTATCCAAGTTCATCCTGGATAGCGGCGAGCCACGCCGCATCGACGTGGAGCATCGAGTACGACCATGCTTGCGCATCGGTGGGGTTGCAAGCGTGCATATCGCCTGGGTTCATCAGGGCCACCGTTCCCGGACCGACCAGCTGGCTTGCCCGGCCATTGAGATAGCGGGTGCTTCCTTGCGTGATGGCGCCGATCGAGAAGGTCTCGTGCGCGTGCCTGGCGTAGCAGACGCCCTGGCCACGGCTGACCGACCGCAGTTCCAGGAAGGGCAGCGCCTCGTCGCGCCAGAAGCTCGGCATGCCGGTCGCCATGGTGCGGACAGGTCTAGGACTGCGCCAGGTAGTCGAGCACCAGCGAGCGTTTCAGGCAGCTGCCCAGCGTTTTCACGAAGGCTTCGTGCGCCGGGTGCACCAGGTAGCCGTCGCGCTCCTCCTTGCCCGCAAACGTCAGGGTGAAGCAGTGGGTGAAGCCGTCGTTCAGGCCCTCCGGGCTGACGTTGGTGCCCCATTCGTAGGACACGATGCCCGGGATCTGGCCCGGCAGCTTGCCGAAGTCGGCGACGACCTTGTCGACCGCCTCGGTGCTGGCCTCGTCCTTGAACGAGAACAGCACCACATGACGTAGCGGGGTCTTGGCGGAAGCGTTGGATGACATGGGACTCCTCGTGAATGGTTGGGCTCAGCGCGCCCAGGCGAGCGCCTTGATGTAATCGGGGCTATTCGAGATCGTATTATGCCCCGCTCCATCGATCACCCGCATGGTCGCGACGTTCGGAGAAAATCGCGTGAGCAGCTGGTCCGCGCTGTCGCGCGGGATGAGTTCGTCGTTTCCGGCGACCAGCAGGAGCGTGGGCGCCGTCACCTTCGGCGCGTGGCGCCAGGAATCGTAGCGGTCGCGCAGCAGCCAGCGCACCGGGAAATACGGGAACTGCCGGGCCGCCAGGTCGCGCAGGCTGTCGAAGGGCGTGACCAGCACCAGCCGGCGCACCGGGCGCTGGGTGGCCAGCTGCACGGCCACGCCCGTGCCCAGGCTGCGCCCGACCACGACGATGTCCCCATGCTCGGGCGCGACCTTGTCGAACAGCGCCAGCGCGTCGTGCACCAGCTCTTCCTCGGCCGGCTTGCCGGTGCTGCCCGCATAGCCGCGGTAATGCAGCAGGTAGAGGGCCCGGTCCGGATAGGCGGCGTCCAGCAGCGGCAGGCTTGCCGTGACGTCTTCCGCATTGCCGCCCAGGTAGATCACGGCGCCATGCCCTTTTGCGGGCCGTTCCGACACCTTCAGGGAGGCGCCGGGCACCTCGAGCGTCGAGGTATGCGGCGCGGGAAAGGCCGCGCTCGCGGGCGGGTAGTAGATCAGGGAGCGCTGCATGACGAAGAGCGCGAGACAGGCGGCAGCGTAGGCGCCGAGCGCCAGCATGACGAGGAACACCAGGAACTTCTGCATCGGTGGGGGCTGCTCCTTCAGCCAAGGCGGGTCATGCGGTGCACGTACTGCTGCTCCTTGCCCTCGGCCGTCCAGTACTGGGCGGTCTCGAGGGTGTCGTCATCGACGCGGCGCCAGATGAAGCGGCTCGGCGCATTCACCGGTTCGAATTCCGCGAAGTCGGACGCGATGCGCGAGGCGCGCCAGCTGTATTCGTTCCACTGCGAGACCACCTCGCCGTCCTGGAACGAAATGGTGGCGCCGTCGCTATGCCCAGTGAAGCTGGCGTCGTGAAAGCTGCGTAACTTGAACACGCCGGGCTCGCGACGCTCGTACTGCTCGAACAGGGCCTTGCCCTGGGGGGTCTCGCCTTGCCAGCGGCCTTCCAGGAACTGCAACTGCGCAAAGTCGTCCATGCTGAACATCGCAAACCTCCGTGAAAAGAACAGGCGCTCTCGATAGCAGAACGGAGCATACCTTTCTTTTCGGCGACGTGCGCTGCTTGCGTCAGGCGAATCGCGCCATCCTGCGCACGTCCAGGGTCACGCGGCTTCTTCGCTGACCGATTCCACCGTGCTCGCCGGCTTGCGCGCCGCAGGCTGGCGAGGACCGGGGCGCTGCGCCAGGGCGGGCCGCCTGGGCAGCGCCAGCGCGGTGGATGGCGGCGCCGAGGCCAGCTGGAAGGTGCCCACCAGCCGCGCCAGCGCGGCCGCCTGCTCGCGCATGGCTTCGGCGGCGGCGGCCGCTTCCTCCACCAGGGCCGCGTTCTGCTGCGTCCCCTGGTCCATCTGCACGATGGCGCCATTGACCTGCTCGATGCCTTCGCGCTGCTCTTCGCTCGCCGCGGCGATCTCGCCGATGATGTCGGCCACCCGCTTGACGCTCTGCACCACCTCTTCCATGGTGCTGCCGGCCTGGTCGACCAGGCGCGAGCCCGTGTCCACGCGCGCCACCGAGTCCTTGATCAGTTCCTTGATCTCCCTGGCCGCGTTGGCCGAACGCTGCGCCAGGTTGCGCACCTCGCCCGCCACCACCGCGAAGCCGCGTCCCTGCTCGCCGGCGCGGGCCGCTTCCACGGCCGCGTTCAGGGCCAGGATATTGGTCTGGAAGGCGATGCCGTCGATGACGCCGATGATGTCGCTGATCTTGCGCGAGGCTTCGTTGATCGAGGCCATCGTCGTCACCACCTCGGCCACCACCGCGCCCCCGCGCAGGGCGGTGTCAGCGGCGCTGGCGGCCAGCTGCTTGGCCTGGCGCGCATTGTCGGCGTTCTGGTTGACGGTCGAGGTCAGTTCTTCCATCGAGGATGCGGTTTCCTCCAGCGCGCCGGCCTGCTCTTCGGTGCGCTGCGAGAGGTCCTGGTTGCCGGCCGAGATCTCGTGGGCGGCGGTCTCGATGGTCGTGGTGCCGGCGCGGACCTGCGACACGATGTCCACCAGGGAGGCGTTCATGGTCTTCAGCGCCGCCATCAGTTCGCCCGCCTCGTCGCCCGTGCGCACCTTGACCTCGGCGGTCAGGTCGCCCTGCGCGACGCGCCCGGCCAGGGTGACGGCGCGGCGCAGCGGAATGCTGATGTTGCGGCCCAGCTGGTAGGCCATGAAGACCGCCAGCACGGCCGCGATCAGGCCGCCGCCGACCAGGGTGCGGCGCATGGCCGACTTGCGGGCCAGGACGTCGGCCTCGCGCCCGGCCAGCAGTTCCTGCTCGCGTGCGCGCAGCTGCTCGACGAGGCCGCGCATGGCGTCCATGCCGGCCTTGCCTTTGCCGGCCTGCACGGTCGCGACGACCTGGGACAGGTCGCCATCGACCGCCGCGCGGCGCTGGGCGATCACGGGATCGATCGCCTGGGCCAGCCAGTTGCGTTGCTGTGCGAGCAGTTCGCGCAGGCGGGCCTGCTGGGCATCGTCGCCCGCCGACAGCGCGAGCGCCTTGTCGACATGCTGCTGGAAGGCCTGCTTGCCCGCGGTATAGGGATGGAGCATCGCTTCCGTGCCGGTCAGTGCGAAGCCGCGCTCGCCCGTCTCGATATCGGTGAGCGCCTGCATGGCGGCGTCGACTTCGGCCAGCGCCTGGTGGCTGCGCGCGTTCAGGGCATTGGCCGTGTCCAGGGCGGAGAAGTTGGCGTAGGCGATGGCGACGACGATGCCGGTGATCCCGACGAGGATGCCGTAGCCGAGGTAGAGACGGGTGGAGATCTTGAGATCGGAAAGCTTCATGGTGTCCAGACGGGCGAATTAGTTATAGGTATGGCCGGCAGTGCCGGGCGGGCCGAATGACGAAACTTGTTCGATTATTACCGGAAGTTGTGCTTAATGAAAAGCAATTTGTCATGCACCTGAAAAAGGCATGCGGCAGGGATAGACGATGGGCGAAAAAAAACGCGAACCCGAGGGTTCGCGTTTTTCACTGGAGGCCGGTCGGCTTACTTCTTGTCCGCCGCCGATGCGATCTTCTTCGCCGCAGGCTTGCGCGCCGCCGTCTTGGCGGCCGCCTTCCTGGCCGGCGCCTTCGCCGCGGCTTTAGCGGCTGGCTTCGCCAGCCCCTTGCGCGCCGCCTTCACCGGTTCGGCCGCGCCGTCGGCGCCGTCGGCGCCGTCGGCGGCGCCGTCAGCCGCCTTGCCTTTCGCGGCCGGCTTGCCCTTGCGCTCCTCGAACTCGAAGCTGATCTTGCCGTCCTTGCCGCGCACCAGGAAGGCCTTGAAGGCGCGGCGGGTGCGCTGCGAGACGAAGCCCGGCAGCAGGTCGGTCTTGCCCTCGTTGAGCAGCTTGGCCATCTGCTCCGGCAGGATTTCCTGCTGCAGGATGATGCGGCCGCTGCGGAAGTCGCAGGTCTTGGGCTTGGCGACCTGGTGTTCGCATACATAAGCGAGACCCATCTCGTAGACGCCGCCGTTGCACTTCGGGCAGGGTCCGAGCGGGGTCTGGCCGGTGAAGTCCACGCCCTCGCCTTCTTCGCCTTCGTCCTGGTCCTGGCCGAAGTCGAATTCGAGCTTGAAGTTCTTGATCTCTTCGTCGCGCACGATGCGCAGGATCGCCGCGAACGGACGGCCCATCTTCGAGCGGAAGCCCTGCAGCGGACCGATGGTGCGGTTCTTCAGGAGCTCTTCGACCTCTTCGATCTCGAACTGGCGGCTGCCCGGCGTCTTCGACATCGAGAAGTCGCACTTGGTGCAGGCGAAGCGGCGGTAGTTTTCCTTGACCATGCCCGAGCAGTTCGGGCAGGGGGTCTGCAGGGTCGCGTAGTCGCCCGGGATGGTCTCGTTGTCGTATTCCTTGGCGCGCTTGACGATCACCTGGGTCATCTGCTGGATCTCGCGCATGAATTCGTCGCGCGAGATCTTGCCCTTCTCCATCTGGGCCAGCTTGTATTCCCATTCGCCCGTCAATTCAGGCGCGGTGAGTTCGTTCACGCCCAGGCCGCGCAGCAGGGTCATGAGCTGCGACGCCTTCGCGGTCGGGATCAGTTCGCGGCCTTCGCGCACCAGGTATTTTTCGGTCAGCAGGCCCTCGATGATGGCCGCGCGCGTGGCCGGGGTACCGAGTCCCTTGCCGGCCATGGCATCGCGCAGCTCGTCGGAGTCGACCAGCTTGCCCGCGCCTTCCATGGCCGACAGCAGGGTCGCTTCGGTATAGCGTGCGGGCGGCTTCGTCACCAGGCCGTTCGGCGTGACCTTGTCGGCCAGGACCTTCTCGCCCTTCTGCACCGGCACGAGATTCGCGCCGTCCTTGTCGTCCGTCTGCGACTCCTTGCCGTAGATCTGCAGCCAGCCGGGGTTGGTCATGACCTTGCCCTCGGTCTTGAACTGGTGGCCCGAGACTTCGGTGAAGCGGGTCGTGACCAGGAACTCGGCCGGCGGGAAGAACACGGCCAGGAAGCGGCGCGTGACCAGGTCGTAGAGCTTCTGTTCCGGCTCGGAGAGGTTCTTCGGAATCACACCGGTCGGGATGATGGCGAAGTGGTCCGAGATCTTGGTATTATCGAAGATGCGCTTGTTCGGCTTGACCCAGCCGTTCTTCAGCACCTGCTTCGAGAACTGCTGGTAGTTGTTGGTGTCGTTCAGCGCCTCCATCGTGCTCTTGACGGTGCCGATGTAGTCTTCCGGCAGGTGGCGCGAATCGGTACGCGGGTAGGTCAGCACCTTGTGCTTCTCGTACAGCGCCTGGGCCAGGCCCAGGGTGTTCTTGGCCGAGAAGCCGAAGCGGCCGTTGGCCTCGCGCTGCAGCGACGTCAGGTCGAACAGGGCCGGCGCCATCGAGGTGGTCGGCTTCGATTCCTCGGTGACGACACCCTGCTTGCCGCGGCAGGCGGCGACGATGGAGTCGGCCGCGGCGCGGCTCCACAGGCGCTCGGCGCGCTTCTCGGGGTCGTTCTCGTCCTTCTTGAAGTTCTGGTCCAGCCAGCGGCCTTCATAGACGCCGGCGGCGCACACGAACTCGGCGCGCACCTCCCAGTAGTCGCGCGGGACGAAGCGCTTGATCTTCTCCTCGCGCTCGACCACGATCGACAGGGTCGGCGTCTGCACACGGCCCACGGTGGTCAGGTAGAAGCCGCCCTCCTTCGAGTTGAAGGCGGTCATGGCGCGGGTGCCGTTGATGCCGATCAGCCAGTCGGCCTCGGAGCGGCAGCGCGCGGCGTCGGCCAGCGGCAGCATCTCTTCGTCGCTGCGCAGGTGGGCGAAGCCGTCGCGGATCGCGGCCGGGGTCATCGACTGCAGCCACAGGCGCTTGACCGGCTGTTTCGCCTTCGCGTTCTGGGCGATCAGGCGGAAGATGAGTTCTCCTTCGCGTCCCGCGTCACATGCGTTGATCAGGGTGGTGACGTCCTTGCGCTTGATCAGCTTGTTCAGCACCTTGAGGCGCGATTCGGTCTTGGCGATCGGGTTCAGCGCGAAGTACGGCGGGATCATCGGCAGGTGGGCAAAGCTCCATTTGCCGCGCTTGACGTCGTATTCTTCCGGCACCGCGATCTCGAGCAGGTGGCCGACCGCGGACGACAGGATGTATTCGTCGGACTCGAAGTACTCATCGTGCTTGGTGAAGCCGCCCAGCGTCTTCGCGATGTCGTTCGCGACCGACGGCTTCTCGGCGATGATGAGGGATTTGGTCATAGTGATTCTCGGGTGCTCTATATATAAGTGGCTTTTTCCCGCGCATCATACATGCTTGCGGGCTCGACGGTTTTAAAAGCCGTAGTGTCTGAAGAGTAACAGTCTGGATTAAGCGGCCAATGATAAGCGCGATGACCGGCGCACTGCAAGTGTGCGCGCCTGCACTGTCGTTGTCTTCCGGAACTATCCGCATGGTGCGTGACGGGCTCTCGATATGCGGGGTAAATATGGCGGCCAGCCTGGATGCGCAGCTGCCCTATCCGCTCTCGAGTACGCTGGCCAATGCGATCGAGGCCCTGGAAGCCGAATCGTTCGGCGAGCGGATCCGCGCGGCTAATCGCATTCGCGCAGCCAGCGTGTGAAGGCCTGAACGCGCGGGTCAGCTTCCAGGTGATGGGGATGGACGATCCAGAAGGCATAGGGATTGTCCAGGCTGTGCGGGAAGGGTGCGACCAGGCGCCCCTGCCGCAGGTCGTCGCGCACCAGCGGCTCCGGCGCGAGGGCAAAGCCCTTTCCCGCCCGGGCCGCCTCGAGCGCCAGGTAGACGCTGGAATAGCGCAGGCAGGGGTGACCCGGGGGAAGCGTCAGCTGTTTCCGCCTGAGCCATTCCTCCCATCCCGGCGGCTTGCCCGGAAGGTGGATGGTACTGTCGTGTATCAGCGTGTGCTCCAGGACGTCCGCGGCAGGCAGCAGGGCCGGGCTGCAAACAGCGAGGACCTGGGCGCGCATCCAGGGATGGACGGCGACGCCGGGATAGTTCCCGTCCCCGTAGCGCAAGGCGATATCGAATGCGCCGTCCCCGAAGTCGACGACGCGGTCATCGTCACTCAGCTCGACGGGAAACGCCGCCTGCAAGGCATACTCCGCCACCCGATGGGCCAGCCATTTCGCCGCCAGGGAAGGCATGGCGGTGATACGCAGCGGTTTCGCTTGCGCAAAGGCGGCAGGGTCGAGGGTCTGCTCGAGCGCGGAAAACAGCTCGCCCAGCCTGGCGCACAAGGCCTGGCCATCCTCGGTCAGCGTGACCTGCCGGTTCTTGCGGACGAAGAGCCGGGTGCCCAGGTACGCTTCCAGGCGCTTGACCTGGTGGCTGATCGCCGTTGGCGTCACGTTGAGTTCCTGCGCCGCCCGCTGGAAACTGGCGTGCCGGGCCGCCGCCTCGAAACTGCGCGCGGCGATCAGGGGTGGATTCGCTCTGGCTTTCATGCCGCCATCTTATCAGCTGAATTCCATTCATCCGAACCGCAAAAGCTTTCGTTTGTCCGGCTGCCGCCTGCTCCCTAGACTCCAGCTTCGAACCAAACGGAGACACAATTGGACACCCTGCTCAGAAGCGCCGCACCGAGCGATGCGCCCGCCATGCTCGCCCTCTTGCAGTCCACCTCGGACGAGGGCGATGCCCTTCCCTTCCTCGGCCCCCTCGACCAGGAATTCATCCGGAACCAGTGGCTTGGGGCGCAGGGCTGCGTGCTCGCCTGCCGGGACGGCGAGGTGCTCGGCATGTACCGCTACGGGGCCAACATGCCTGGACGCGGCGCCCATGTTTCGACCGCCACCTTCGTCGTGAACCGGCATGCGCGTGGACAGGGAATCGGCCGCGCCCTCGTCGCGCACTGCCTCGCCACCGCGACGGCGGCGGGCTATCGGGCGATGCAGTTCAACCAGGTGGTGAGCACCAATCTCGCCGCACTGGCGCTCTACCGCAGCCTGGGATTCACCGAAGCCGGCTGCATCCCCGACGCGTTCAGGCACGACCGGCTCGGCTATCTATCGGCCTACATCCTGTTTCGCAGGCTCGCCTGAAAAAGCATCGTCATGCTCGCCGCGCCGCACGACCTGCAGGGACAGGATGGTCACGGGCCCCGCGCGCAGCAGGTTCATCGACGAGACCAGCATCTCGGCAGCGCGCGCCGGAGCGACTTCAGGGCCCGGCAGGTCGAGCAGGAAGTCCTTGCCCGCGAGGTAGCCGCCGTTGGTGAAGGCCATGCGGAAGGCCAGCTTGACGCGCCAGGTGGAACGCGGGTCGGCGACATAGGGCGCGGCATCCTCGGCCGGCAGGAAGCAAAGCGGCAAGGCGGCGTTCATTGGCGCGCTCCCACCAGGCCGACGTACAGGCGCGCACCGAACAGGTTGATGCACAGCCCCAGGATCACGAGGGCGAAGGCGATCAGCTTCCAGGGTTGCAGTTCCTCACCCAGCACCAGGCTCGATGAACTCATGCCGAACAGCGGCACCATCAGGGTCAGCGGCGCCACGCTGGCGGCCGGGTAGCGCGAGAGCAGCCAGTTCCAGACCGCGAAGCCCAGCAGGGTGGACATGTAGACCAGGTAGGCGATCGCCGCCACCGTTTCCCAGCGCAGGAAGGACAGGCTGGCCACGATGCGCGCCGGGCCCTCCACTGCGAAGGACAGCGCCAGCATGGGCCCCGCCGCCGCCAGGCTGCCCCACACGACCAGGGCGAACATGTTCACCCGCCCCATGCGCTTGGCCAGCAGGTTGCCCGCCGCCCAGGCCGCGGCCGACAGGATCACCAGCCCCAGGCCGACGGCCGTCACGTCCTGTCCGAGATGGGCCGCCACCACGAGGATGCCCGAGAACGCGACCACGGCGCCGAACACCTGGAAGCGGGTGGGACGCTCTTTCAGGAGGAAGGCCGCCAGCGCGATGGTCATGAAGGATTGCAGCTGCACGGTGAGCGAGGCCAGGCCGGGCGAGACGCCCAATCCGATGCCGGAAAAGAGCAGGGCGAACTGCAGGCCGAACATGACGAGGCCGTAGAGGGCGATGTGCCGCAGGGGTACGTCGGGACGCTTCACGAAAAAGACCGCGGGCAGCGCAGCCAGCGTGAAGCGCAGCGCACACAGCAGCAAAGGCGGCAGGTGGTTCAGGCCGAGCTTGATGACGACGAAGTTAAAGCCCCAGACGGCAACGATGCCGAGGGCCGCGAGCAGGTGCAGTGGATTCACATTGACTCCTTGAACATGGTGACTTTATACCTGCGAATGCGGGGCAGGAAAAACGCTTTATACTCACAGCTACTTGAATGTCATTCACATGTCCCTGCCACCCCTCCATACCCTGCGCGCGTTCGAAGCCATCGGCCGTCTCGGCAGCTTCACCCTCGCCGCCCGCGAGCTGCACCTGACCCACAGCGCCGTCAGTCACCAGATGCGGGCGCTGGAATCGTCGCTGCAGACGACGCTGATCGACCGCTCGCGCCGCGAGGTCGCGCTCACGCCCCAGGGCCGGCAGTTCCTCGCCACGGTGCGCCCGCTGCTCCAGCAGTTGTCCAGCGCGGCCGAGGCCCTGCGCCAGGCCGGGCGCCGGCGCCTTCGCATCAATGTGCTGCCCTCGTTTGCGGCGCGCTGGCTGCTGCCGCGCCTGGGCGACTTCTTCCTGCGCCATCCCGACATCGAGGTCGAAGTCGCCGCCACCCAGGCCGTCGTCGACCTGCATGCGGCGGGCGCCCACCTGGCGATCCGCACCGGCCGGGGCCAATGGGCCGGCGTGCACAGCGAGCTGCTGTTCGAGGAAGACCTGTTCCCGGTGGCCAGCCCGGCCTACCTGCGCGAACACGGCATCGCCACCCTGGCCGACCTGGGGCGCGCCACCCTGCTGCGCGACGACGACAACGACTGGGACGCCTGGCTGCACATAAGCGCGCTGGACCCGGCCCCCGCCAGTTTCGGCGCCGTCTACCGCGATTCGGCGCTGGTGCTGCAGGCTGCGGAAAGCGGCCAGGGCGTGGCGCTGGCGCGCAGCTGGCTGGCGCGCGATGCACTGCGCACGGGCCAGCTGCGCCGCATCGGCGAGCTGGCGATTCCCTCGCCCGCCTCCTACTTCCTGGTGACGCCGCGCGAGGCCCCCGTGAATCCCGAGGTCGGCGAATTCGCCGCGTGGATACGCGGCTGCGCGGCTACACCAGCTTGATCGACACCACGCCGGCCAGCAGCACTGTCGCCCCCAGCAGGCGCGTGCGCGAGACCGCGCCGCCGGGCAGGCCGAACAGGCCGAAACGGTCGACCAGGATCGACACCAGCTGCTGGCCGGCGATCGTGAAACCGACGGTGGCGGCGGCGCCGATGCGCGGCATGGCCGTGAACACGCTGGTCACGTAGCAGGCGCCCACCAGGCCGCCCAGCCAGCCCCACCAGGGCATGCCTGCCAGTCCCGCCGCATGCGGACGCTCGGCCAGGCCAGCACCCCGCGCCACGAGGAAGACGGCCAGCATCCCGAGCGCCGCCACGGCGAAGCTGGTGAACGCCACGGCCAGCGGCGCTTGCAGCACCTGCATGAAGGAAGCGTTGACCGCGCCCTGCACCGGCAGCAGCGCGCCCGACAGGGCCGCCAGCGCCATCCAGCCGGCGCGGGACTCGCGCGCCGCAGGCGCGCCTGCCTGCCCGCGCACGATCAGCAGGATGCCCATTGCGACAGCGGCGGCGCCGATGCAGGCCTGCAGGCCGTAGTCGCGCGCGGCGATGCCGAGCAGGCCGAAGCCGTCCAGCAGCAGCGAGGCGCCGGCCTGGCCCGCGATGAAGAGGCCCACGGTGACGACGGCGCCGAGCCGCGGGAAGAGCACGATGCCGGCCACGACGTAGGCTGCGCTGGCCAGGCCGGCCGCGGGCTGCCACCATGCGGCCTGGCCGAGCCGCTGGAGCGCGCCCAGTTGTCCCGTGGCGCTTGCAGCCAGCAGGAGCAGGACGGCGGCGATCAGGAGCTGCACGGTCGCCGCCGCGAAGGGGCTGGCCAGGGCGCGGCTCAGGCGTGCGTTGGCGGCCGCCTGCAGGGGCAGGCCGCAACCCGCCAGGAAGGCGATGAGGATGTGGAAGGCGTTCATGAGCAAAAAGCGGATCAGGGTGGAGACAGGGCTTTCAGGCCCGCGATGCCGGCGAAGACCAGCGCGATGCGAGCGGCGCATTCACTCAGCGTTCCTCCATCCTGCGCAGGGCCTCCCGCAACGCCGGGCGCGCCGCGATGCGATCCAGCCAGTCCTTGATGCGCGGATAGGCCTGCAGGTCGATGCCGAGTTCCGCGTGCGTTTCCATCCAGGTGTACCAGGCGATGTCGGCTACCGTGTACTCCTGCGCAGCGACCCAGGGCGACTCGGACAGGCGCTGTTCAAGCACGGCATGGATGCGCAGCGCTTCGCGCGTGTAGCGCTCCAGCGCCTGCGGGTTCGGCGCCGGGGCCGCATGCCTGAACCACCACAGCTGTCCCAGCATCGGGCCCGTGCTGGCCGCCTGCAGGAACAGCCATTGCAGCACCAGCTCGCGTCCCTGCGTATCGGCGGGAATCAGGCGGCCGGTGGCGCAGGCCAGGTGGTAGAGGATGGCGCAGGATTCGAACAGGCTGAGGCCCGTGTCTTCGTCGACCAGCACGGGAATCTTGTGGTTGGGGCTGAGGCGCACGAAGTCGGGCTGGTGCTGTTCGCCCGCGCCGAGGTCGACGTGGCGCAGGCGGTAGTCGAGGCCGAGTTCTTCGAGGGCGATCGGGATTTTCTTGCCGTTGGGGGTGCCGGCGATGTAGGCGGTGTACATGGCAAAAGCTCGCAAGTTGAAGGAGCTTCAGCGTAGCTTGTGCAAGAATGGATGAACATTCGACGTTTTCGCAAAACCTTTATCGATTTTTGGACAGGCCATGGATTGGGATGATTACCAGTACTTCCTCGCGGTCGCGAGCGGCGGCTCGGTATCGGCGGCGGCGCGCAGGCTGGGCCAGAGCCACTCGACGGTGATCCGGCGCCTCGACAAGCTGGAGGCCGCCCTCGACGTGCGCCTGTTCGAGCGCTTCCAGAGCGGCTATGTCCTCACGCCGACCGGCGAAGAGCTGCTTGCCCTGCTCGGCCCGATCGACGAAGGCATGCAGGACGTGGCGCGGAAGATCGCCGGGCGCGATGCGGCGCTGCAGGGCAGCATCCGCGTCACCACGACCGACACCCTGCTCGACAAGCTCGTGCTGCCGGCGGTCGCCGCCTTCCGCCTGGCCTACCCGGGCGTCCAGATCCAGCTCACGATCGACAACCGCTTCGTCAACCTGTCCCGGCGCGATGCCGACGTCGCCATCCGGCCCTCGAATGCGCCGCCGGACAACCTGGTCGGACGCAAGCTGGGCAGCCTGCGCACGGCGCCGTATGCCGCGCAAGCCTATCTGGCCAGGCGCGAGGAAGACGGTAATGCGTGGGACAGCTACGACTGGGTGGCGCCCGACGAAGCCCTCGGCCACCTGCGCCAGGCCGCCTGGCTGCGCCAGCACGTGCCGCCAGAACGCCAGGTCGCCAGCGTGGATTCGCTGCTCGGCATGGCGGGCGCCGTCGAGGCGGGCATGGGCGCCGGCATGCTGCTTTGCCTGCTGGCCGATGGCCGTCCCGGCCTCGTGCAGCTGGCGCCGCCCGACGCCGCGCTCGATACCGAGCTGTGGATTCTCAGCCACCCCGACTTGCGCCGCGTGAAGCGCATCCGCGCCTTCACTGACTTCCTGCACGGGGAACTGTCGCGGCACCCTGCCCTCACCTGAACCAACGAAAGGCACACATGACCGTTGTCGATCCACGCATGTTCGATGCGATGCAGCTGCGCGAAGCGGGCCGCTACGAGGAAGCATTGACGCTGCTCGGGCAGCTGTTCGACGAAGCCGACAGCGAGCCCGCGCCGAGCAGGAACCGCTACTTCATGACGATGCTCGAGTGGCAGTTCCTGCTCGAGGTCCATCCGCCGGCGCAGGCGCCCCTGCGCGCGCGGCGCGATGCGCAGGTCGAGCGCCTGCTGGGGGGCGCCGAGTACGCCGGCAGCACACCGGGCGAGGCAGGCGACTTCCGCCGCGCGCCGCGCTTCTTCCTCATCGCAGAAATGAACGAACTGCTCGGCGACGAGCGCTCGACCTGGGAGACCTTCAAGAAGCTGGATGCGGTGTACCCCGCGCAGGCGCACAGCTACGCCCACGTTGCCCTCGACGCCGCCGTGGCGATGCGGGACTACGCGCTGGCAGAACGCTATTGTGGTGAGCCGTTGGATCTGCTCGACGCCGTCAATGCTGGCGCACGGGAGCACCCGCTGTTCCCGCCGCAGCGACACCCACCACGGCTCGCCATGGACCTGAGCAATCTGGCAAAAGCGGTGCGCATCGGCATGGCCATTCTGCGCGGCCGCGGCGAGGATGCCGAAGCCGACAAGCTGCGCGAGGCGCTGCTCGCCGGCCTCGAGTCCGCCGAGCTGATGAACCTCGCCCGGCGCGAGCTCGATGAACCGGGCACCATCACCCGCGTCGTGGTGGAACACCAGATGGCCGAGGAAGACCGCGAGCGGGCCTTGTAATCATCCGGTCATGCGAAAGTGCCACCATCCCGGCACTTTTCAATGACCGGAGTCTGCATGTCCCGTTTCCTCCTTTCGTGCGCCAGCCTCGCCGCGCTGGCCCTGCTGTCCGCTTGCGGCAGCGACGATCCCGCCGCGCCCGTCCAGACCGCGCCGGAGCCGCAGCAGCCGGTGCCGGCCGCCAACACCAGCGTCGCCTTCATGTCCGACGTCCACTTCCATAATGTGTACGGCGACTTCAAGAGCAGCCAGTTCGCGGGCATCCCCACGAAAGACGGCAAGAACGCGACCATCCGCACGATGTACGCGCAGCTGACCTCGACCCGCCTGTTCAACGAAAACTATTTCGCCTTCCGCGCCGCGCTGGACGATGCCTATGCGAAGGGCATCCGTCACGTCGCCTTCCCGGGCGACTATTCGGACGACGCGCAGCCGATGAACATCGACGGCATCGCCGAAGTGCTCAAGGAGTACCAGGCCAAGGGCATGCGCTTCTTCCTGGCCCCGGGCAACCACGATCCGAACGAGCCTTTCGATGACCAGGAGGCCGGCAAGAACGACTTCCTGACCAAGGACGGCAAGGAACAGAAGGTCTACGGCACCTCGAACGCGGCCTGCGTCGCCAGGGATCCGGGCGTGGTCTGCACCGACCAGCTGATGGAGCAAGGCTACGAGAAGCTGATGGCCAAGCTGGGCGACTTCGGCTTCAATCCGAACAAGGCCGACCTGCACTGGGAGACCCCGTTCAGCAAGTACACGGGCAACAAGTACAGCTACGAGGAAGCGGCGGCGCAATCGGCCGTGAGCAAGCGCGAGTTCGAGATCTGCGCCGAAGGCTCGGGCGGCGCCTACAAGGCGGCCGGCGAAGCGAAGCTGGGCAAGCCGTTTACCAGGTGCGCGAAGATGATGGACGCCAGCTACCTGGTGGAGCCGGTCAAGGGCCTGTGGCTGCTGGCGATCGACGCCAACGTCTTCGTGCCGAACGCGAAATTCGACCCGGCCAACCCGACGAAATTCAGCGGCTACGACGGCGCCGGCAATGCGGGCTGGAACAAGGTGCTGACCCACAAGATGCACCTGGTCGACTGGATCAAGTCGGTGACCGCGCGCGCCAGGGCGGAGGGCAAGCAGCTGATGGCCTACTCGCACTACCCGACCATGGACTTCTACGCCAACCAGACCGAGGCCATGAAGGCGGCCTTCAAGCCGGGCGCCTTCCAGACCGCGCGCGTGCCGGATGCCGCCACCGCGGCCGGCGTGGCGGCGACGGGCCTGCGCTGGCACGTGGGCGGCCACATGCACTTCAACGGCACCAACGATTTTTCGGACGCCGCCGGCAACTACCTGGTCAACGTGCAGTCGCCGTCGCTCGCGGTCTACGGCGCGGCCTACAAGATCATCAGCTACAAGGACCTCGACACCGTCGACGTCCAGACCGTGGCCCTGAATTCGGTGTCGCGCTTCAACGAACTCTTCCCCTACTACCAGGTCGAGAACGACTACCTGAAGGGCAGCACCATCGCCTCGGATGTGGCCAAGCGCTGGGATCGCGGCATCCTCGACACCCGCTCCTACGGCGAATTCACCCGCACCTATTTCGGCGAGCTGTCGCGCCTGCGCTTCATGGACGAGTACTGGCCGTGCGAAATGAAGGAAGCGGCGATGAACCTGAACGGCAGGCAGATGCTGATCCTGTCGCAGCTGCAGACGAAAGTGACGCTGGCCCAGCTGAAGGACAACGCAAGCGTGGTGCCGCTCACCGCGAACTGCGCCGCAACGGCGGCGGCCACCGGCATGCCGGTCGCGGCCACGCAGCTGACCGCCGACTGGCTCGAGGCTACCGCGCGCGCCGAGAAGCTGGCCGCATCAGCCGGCCTGACCCTGGATTCGTTCGCGAAGATCACCCCCTATGACTTCTACGGCGACTTCCACCGCACCGTGTATGCGGGCGAACTGGCCCTGCGCGACATGGGCACGGAGCGCGTCAGCCAGTACAAGGTCCTGATGGGCGCCTTCCCGGCAGCGACGACCGCGCCGGTGAAGGTGGGTGACAAGCCCTCAAGCCAGAACCCGGTGCACGTCGCCTTCCAGCACCAGTTCAAGCAGGTCTTCTCGATCTTCAAGGGCCTGGGTTCGGCCAAGCCGAGCGACCGCTTCACGATCGACCTGAAGGGCAGGAAGATCAACAACGCCAACGGCGCCGGCTTGAGCTTCAACTGAGCCATGCGTGACAATTCCTGAGAATCCGGGGCGGTGCGGGCGGGTACACTGGTGCCCCTCGCAACCGCCCCGATTCTCATGAAGCAGCTCCTGTTCGCCCTCTTCTTCTGCGCGGTCCTGCCGGCGCAGGCCTCCGACGAATTCACCTTCTCCAATCCGCCCGGCCGCCACGGCGTCGGCTTCAAGGTCGTGCAGCAGTACGACTACACGCGCCAGTACAAGACCCGCGTCGACATGCATACCGGCGAGCCCACCTCGGGCGAACGCGCGCGTCCCATGCAGGTCCTCATCTGGTACCCGGCGGCGCGCGGCGGCAAGCGGGTGACCTTCCGCGACTACATCGCGACCACCTTGAGCGAGGACGACTTCACCCTCGGCGCGCTCGACGCCAAACGCCAGCTCGAGGCGCGCATCGCAGGGCAAGCGAGCAGGCGCGGCGACGCGCTGCTGCGCGAATACGCCAAGCCGATGCTGGCCGTGCGCGATGCGACACCGGAGAACGGCCGCTTCCCGGTCGTGATCTATGCACCGGGCTTCTCCGAGAGCGCCATGGAAAACAGCGACCTGTGCGAGCTGCTGGCCAGTCACGGCTACATCGTGCTGGCTACTGCCTCGAGGGGTCCGCATACCCGGGCCATGAGCTCCGACCTCGACGGCCTGGAGGCCCAGGCCGCCGACATCGCCTGGCTGATCGGCCATGCGCGCACCCTGCCCCAGGCCGATACGGAGCAGGCGGCGGTGGTGGGCTTTAGCTGGGGCGGCCTCTCGAACGTGCTGGCCGCAGCCAAGGACGACCGCATCAAGGCCATCGTCAGCCTGGACGGCTCGGTGCGCGGCACGCGCGAATACGTCGATGGCGGAAAGGATGCGGCGAAGTACGTGACACCTAGCAGGCTCGCGATCCCGATGTTGTTCGTGGGACGCCGTCCGCCCACGATCGAGGAGCTGAACCGCGCCGAAGTCGACACGCGCTTCTCCTTCCTGAACGAGATGCGCTGGTCCGACCTCTACATCACCGTCATGCTGCCGATGAAGCACATGGACTTCTCTTCCTACAACGTGCGCGTCGATCGGGCGGGCAACTTCGGCGACTACACGCGCGCCGAGATCGCGCTCGCGCACAGCTGGGCCGCGCGCTATGTGCTGCGCTTCCTCGACGCCCATATCAAGAAGGACGCCGCCAGCCTCGCCTTCCTGAACAACACGCCCGCGGCGAACGGCGCGCCGCCGCACATGATCCTCACCGACGTGCGGCGCAATGGCGGCAAGACGGCGCCGACCCTGGAGAACTTCGTGGCGCGCTTGCGTAGCGAAGGCTTCGAGAGGGCGATTCCCGTGTACCAGCAGTTTGCTGCGCAGAGCGCGGGCTTCAGGCTGGGGCCGGAAAAAATCTATCGCTGGGGTTCAGAACTGGCATCGCTGGAGCGCCATGCCGAGGCGCGCGAGATCTTCCGCCTCGGCACCCACCTGCACCCAGGCGAGATCATCCTGGTCGAATGCCTGGCCGAGATGCAGGCGAAGACGGGACAGACGCTCGACGCCGTGCGCAGCTATCGGCGCGTACTGGAGAACAATCCCGGGCATGCGCTTGCTGCGGCCTTCGTGAAGGAGCATGGCGGCGCCCAGCCATGAGATGTTCTTGGCGCAGAAATGCAAACGGGGCCTTGCGGGCCCCGTTGTGTTTCGGTCGTGCGTGTGTTCAGTGCAGCAGGCGCGGTTCCTGGTCGTCGTCGTCGCCGAACAGGTCGTCGAACATGAGCGCGTCGGGCTCCTTGCCCTGGCTCCACAGGACCATCAGCACGATGATCTTGAGCTTGCCCAATGCGACCGGCGATTCATCGCAGGCCAGTGCGCGTTCGATGACGATCTCGCGCTGCGTGGGGCTGAGCACCTTGGCGCTCTCGAGGAACTGGATGAAGCCGATGGCGGCGCTGCCCAGTTCGATGTACTCCTCGTCCACGTAATAGCGGATGCTGGTGGAGGCATCGATTGCATCGGAAACTGCCGCTTCGGTCAGCCCGGTCAGCCAGTCCAGCGCCTCGGAAATCTCGATGTCATCGAAACCGACGGCGGACAGCTTGCGTGCCAGGGCCGCCGGCTCGGGGCAGGCGTCAGGACGATAGTACGTCTCGTAGAGGTAGACCAGGATGTCGAACATAGTGACGCTACTGTAGCAGTTAAGCTCGTCGCGGCACAAGTCTGGCACGCGCGGACACGCGGTGTATGTGGGTTTCCTTGGATTTTCGTTGTATGGCGGCCTTATCCGTTCATTCAGTTTTCTCGATTTCCAATGAAATCAAGGGCATACGTTTCATTAAAACATCTCAGGAAGGAAATCTTTTTTCGCACTGCCCATGCAGTCGGCATATGCCAGCATGCCCATGCTACGGCCTTCAGGCGGCGCGCACTACCCGCTGCACGCGGCCGCCGGGCAGGCGTTCGAGCACGCCCGCCAGTTCCAGCGCCAGCAATTCGCCGGCAAGCAGCGCGGCATCGCCACCGAAGCATTCCAGCAAGGCATCCGGTTCGATGGGGTCGTAGCCCAATGCGTCGAGCAGGACGCCGTCTTCCACCGGCGCGGTCGATGTGCCCTGCCGCACCAGCGGCGAGACGCGCATTGCTTCCAGTACCTCGTCCACCGTCTCGACCAGGCGCGCACCTTCGCGTATCAAGTGATGGCAACCCTTCGACAGTGCCGAATGGATCGAGCCTGGCAGCGCGAACACTTCCCTGCCCTGCTCGGCCGCCATCTGCGCGGTGATGAGAGAACCCGATTGCGCGGCCGCTTCGACCACCAGCACGCCGGCCACCATGCCGCTGATGATGCGATTGCGGCGCGGGAAGTTGTTGGCGACGGGCGGCGTGCCGAGCGCGTACTCGCTGACGATGCAACCCTCTTCGGCAATGCGATGCGCAAGCAGCCGGTTGCGCGCGGGGTAGACACGGTCGATGCCGGTGCCGATGACGGCGATAGTGGAAGCCGGCCCCTCCAGCGCGCCTTCGTGGGCCGCGGTATCGATGCCCAGCGCCATGCCGGAGACCACGCACAGCCCCGCTTGCGACAGGGCGCGTGCAAAATTTTCCGCATTGGCGCGGCCCTGGGTACTGGCATTGCGGCTGCCGACCACGGCGACCAGGGATTGCTGCAGCAATGCGCGCCGCCCTTTTATATAAAGCAGCAGCGGCGGATCGGGAATGTGCCGCAGCGCTTCCGGGTAATCGGCATCGTGCAGCGTGAGGATGTGGTGAGCGGGTCTGGCGAGCCAGTCGACAGTCAGGTCGAGGAGACGCGCGGTCTCGGAAGGAAGCGGTGCGCACAAGGCCGCGGCGACATTGGCCGGCACATGGGCCGCGAGTGCTGCGCGGCCGGCGCTCAGGATGGCGGCCGGCGAGCCGAAGGCATCGAGCAAGACCTGTGCAGTCCGGCACCCCACACCCGGCGCCTCGGCGAGGCGGATCCAGTCGGCAATGACGGCAGGGTTGCTGCACTGAGTGGCTGGCGGTGTGGGGTCCGTGTCCTGCACGGCGGCTTTACTCCGTTGCGGCCTCTGGCGAACGGGCCACGTCGCCGATTTCGACCGGCGCCGTGACCTGCATGATCAGGCCGTAGGAGACCTTGTTAAACACGCGGAAGATGAACAGGCTGCCATATTGTTCGTCCGGCAGCTTGATGCGCTCCTTGTTGCGGAAGATGCCCCGGCGCGCCGGGTCCGCAACCTTCTTCCCGAGATGATAGAGCTCCAGCACGGAGCCGACATCGAGTCCGTCAAGCGAACCCCGGTTGACAGTCACGACCTGGCTCTGTCCGGCGTGCGTGACGCCCGAGTGGATCGACATCACGCGCGCGTCGACGGCTTGCAAGGGTGCATGCGGCATGTAGTTGCGCACAGGTGGCGGCGGCAGCGGCACCAGCAGGTCGCCGACGCCGATCTCCTGTTTCGTCTCGGTGACGCGGAAGGCGTGCGCATCGACGCCCGGCTTGGCTTCGATGTCGAGGGACACGCTGCCGAGGTAGGTCGCTTCGTGGGCCAGCACCTTGCGGGTCACGGGATCGCGCAGGGCGCCGCCCGGGCGGAACACCTGGAAGTTGCGCACGCCACCCAGCTGGCCCACCACGTAGACGCGGTCGCCGGTGCCGAGGTAGACCCGGCCTTCCTGCGCGGCCACGATGCGCGGCGCACGCGCCAGGACGCCGGGCTCGACCACCAGCGGCTGGGTCAGGTAGGGTTCGATCTGGCCGGCCGGGATCGCCTGGATGGCGTCGCGGTCGAGCGACTCGGTACGCAGCTGGGGCGACAGCTTCGTCAGCGGCAGGTTGGCGCCGTCGCCGCTGTTGCTTCCCTCACTGCCCGGACGGTTCAGGGACAGGCGGCCACGTGCACGGTCGAAATAAATGATCTGGCCGGGATAGATCCAGTGCGGATTGCGGATCTCGTCGCGGTTCATGCCCCAGACCTGGGGCCAGCACCAGGGGTTCTGCAAGAAGGTGCCGGAAATATCCCAGAGGGTATCGCCCTTGACCACGACATGCTGGTCGGGTGCATTCGGGCGGAATGCGCACGTGGCGGCCTGGGCCGGGCTGGCCGCTGCGGCCGCGAGGAGCGCCACGGCAGCGGCACGGCTCACGACTGTGCTAAAATTTTTCATTGAGACGTCCGTTATTGCGTCGTTTTGCGTTTTGGAGCCGGTTCTGCTGGCCAACTCGCTGACAGTGCGTCATCGCGCCCCGTTTCGGGAGTACGAAGAATCGCTTCCTGATCGACAAAGGTTGCCGTACTGAATCAAATTCTGCACACAATTCCCCGAAACAGCAAGACAAACCGCGTCCCGGCAGGGCCGGCGAGTGTTGCATTTCCGTTCGTGCATGAACTCTTATTGAACTGCTATCTACCCCTGAATCCGTCCTGATATGGCCTTACTGAAGATCCTCCGCTACCCCGATCCGCGCCTGCACAAGGTCGCCAAACCGGTCACCGAATTCGGCACCGAGCGCCTGCGCAAGCTGGTCGCGGACATGGCCGAAACGATGTACGACGCCCCCGGCGTGGGCCTGGCAGCAACCCAGGTCGACGTGCACGAGCGCGTCATCACGATCGACGTCTCGGAGACCAGCGACAATCTGCTCGTCCTCGTCAATCCGGAAATCACCTGGGCCAGCGACGAGAAGCAGGTCTACGACGAAGGCTGCCTGTCGGTGCCCGGCATCTACGACGGCGTCGAGCGTCCGGCCCGCGTCAAGGTCAAGGCCCATGACGTCGAAGGCAAGGAATTCGAGTTCGACGCCGACGGCCTGCTGGCCGTGTGCGTCCAGCACGAGATGGACCACCTGATGGGCAAGGTCTTCGTCGAATACCTGTCGCCGCTCAAGCGCAACCGCATCAAGGCCAAGCTGCAGAAGGAAGAGCGCGGCATGGAACGCGACGCCGCCGCGCGCAGCGCCCGCCGTTGATGAAGGTCGTTTTCGCGGGTACGCCCGAGTTTGCCGCGGTGGCGCTGCGCGCCCTGCACGAAGCCGGCTTCGAGATTCCCCTGGTCCTGACCCAGCCGGACCGCCCGGCCGGGCGCGGCATGCAGCTGCAAGCCTCCGCAGTGAAACAGTATGCGCTGGCCCACGGCATGGCGGTGGCCCAGCCGCTGTCGCTGCGCATGGATGCCAAGGATCCGCAGCGCGCCGAGGAAGCGCGCGCCGCGCATGAACGCTTGATGGCGCTGGACTATGACGTGATGGTGGTCGCGGCCTACGGCCTGATCCTGCCGCGCAGCACCCTCGACATCAAGCCTTGCATCAATATCCACGGCTCCCTGCTGCCGCGCTGGCGTGGCGCGGCGCCGATCCACCGTGCGATCGAAACGGGGGATGTGGAAACAGGCGTGACCATCATGGGCATGGAAGAAGGCCTGGACACCGGCCCGATGATGCTGATCGAACGCGTGGCGATCGAAGACAGCGACACCACCGGCAGCCTGCACGACAAGCTGGCCGCGCTCGGCGGCCGCATGATCGTCGAGGCGCTGCGCAAGATGGAAGCGGGCCAGTTGGAAGCAGTGTCGCAGCCGGAAGAAGGCGTGACCTATGCGGCCAAGATTGCCAAGGAAGAAGCCAGGCTCGATTTCAGCCTGCCGGCCGAGGTGTTGTGGCGCCGGGTGCGTGCCTTCAATCCCTTCCCGGGCGCGCAAGGCCAGGTCGACGGCGTGACCGTCAAGCTGTGGAATGCGGAACTGGCGCCGGGCCAGGGCGAGCCGGGCCAGGTGCTGGCGCTTGACGCGCAAGGCATCGTCGTTGCTTGCGGTGTAGGCGCATTGCGTCTGCTGGAGCTGCAGAAGCCGGGTGGCAAGCGCTTGGCGGCGCAGGAGTTCCTGAAAAGTTTCCCATTGGCTGGAAAAGTCTTTTCGTAGGGTGGTCGGCTCTGCCGACCGCGCGTTCAGCCAGCAGCAGCGCAAACGAGCGGGCAGCATTCCCGAAGTTTGAACGCGCGGACGGCGAAGCCGGCTAGGCGCCCCCGTCCACCCTACCAAACCCACAAAAGAAAATCGGGGCAGCGCCCCGATATAACTTACTCCGCCTTTGCGGCGCGCTGCGCTTCCATGTACTCGCGCAGCACCTGGTTGATACGGGTCTGGTAACCCGGACCAGCCGACTTGAACCATTCCAGCATGTCCACGTCCAGGCGGATCGTCACGATCTGCTTCACGCCGTTGATCGTTTGCGGCTTTACGGCGACAGCCGACTCTTCGATGCGGTTCACCGGTTGATCCCAATCCGGTACATATTCTTTGTTCATGCAATCATCCCGTTAAAAGCTTCGCCAGCGTTGTGGCGATGAAGTAATTGTCGTCCGTGTATGTAACGTAAAGATTGCGATTCGGCCGGGTTTTGTAACGTCGTGTAACAGTTTGCGATTTCCATACATAAAGATACATACACAAAAACGCATTTCCACACCTCCAGAATGAAGGCGGCGTCATGACGTATAATTTCAGACCGCCCAACCATAACGGCCTGTCAAGCCGGTATCGAGAACACCACCATGAACGCCCGCCATCCGAACATTTCCCCCGTCGACAATCAGCTGCGCGATATCCTGAAACGCCGCATCATGATCCTGGATGGCGCGATGGGCACCATCATCCAGCAGTACAAGCTCGACGAAGCGGCCTACCGCGGTGAGCGTTTCGCGGATTTCGCCCCGCCCGAGGGCGCGGCCCAGCGTGAACTCTTCGTGAAGGGTAACAACGAGCTCCTCACGCTCACCCAGCCGCAGGTGATCCAGGAGATCCACGAGCGCTACCTGGCCGCCGGCGCCGACCTGATCGAGACGAATACCTTCGGCGCCACCAGCGTGGCGCAGGAGGACTACCACATGGCGCATCTCGCCTACGAGATGAACGTGCAAGCCGCGAAGCTCGCGCGCGCCGCCTGCGACAAATACAGTACGCCGGACAAGCCGCGCTTCGTGGCCGGCGCCCTCGGCCCGACGCCGAAGACCGCGTCGATCTCGCCTGACGTGAACGACCCGGCCGCGCGCAACATCACCTTCGACCAGCTGGTCGCGGGCTACCATGAGCAGGTGCGCGGCCTGGTCGATGGCGGCGCCGACGTGCTGCTGGTCGAAACCATCTTCGACACCCTGAACTGCAAGGCCGCGCTGTTCGCGATCGACCTCTACTTCGAAGAGCACCCGGAAACGCCGCGCCTGCCGATCATGATCTCGGGCACCGTCACCGATGCCTCGGGCCGCATCCTCTCGGGCCAGACCGTGGCCGCCTTCTGGAACTCGGTGCGTCACGCCAGGCCGCTGACCATTGGCCTGAACTGCGCGCTGGGCGCCGCCCTGATGCGCCCCTATGCCGAAGAACTCTCGCAGATCGCCGACACCTTTGTCTGCATCTACCCGAACGCCGGCCTGCCCAACCCGATGAGCGATACCGGCTTCGACGAGCTGCCGGCCGATACCTCGGCCCTGCTGGCCGAATTCGCCGACGCCGGCTTCGTCAACATCGCCGGCGGCTGCTGCGGCACCACGCCCGACCACATCGCGGCCATCAGCAAGATGCTGGAAAACCGCGCGCCCCGCCAGATCCCGGAAGTCCCGGTCGCGATGCGCCTGTCGGGCCTCGAGCCCTTCACGGTCGATGACAATTCGCTGTTCGTGAACGTCGGCGAGCGCACCAACGTCACCGGTTCGAAAGCCTTCGCGCGCATGATCCTGAACGAGCAGTTCGACGAGGCGCTGTCGGTGGCGCGCCAGCAGGTCGAGAACGGCGCCCAGGTCATCGACATCAATATGGACGAGGCGATGCTCGATTCGCAGGCGGCGATGACGCGCTTCCTGAACCTGATCGCCTCCGAACCGGACATCTCGCGCGTGCCGATCATGATCGACTCGTCCAAATGGACGGTGATCGAGGCCGGCCTGAAGTGCGTGCAGGGCAAGGCCATCGTCAACTCGATCTCGCTGAAAGAAGGCGAAGAGGAATTCATCCGCCAGGCCAGGCTGTGCCGCCGCTACGGCGCCGCCGTCATCGTCATGGCCTTCGACGAACAGGGCCAGGCCGACACCTTCGCGCGCAAGACCGAGATCTGCGGCCGCGCCTACAAGGTGCTGACCGAGCAGGTCGGCTTCCCGCCGGAAGACATCATCTTCGACCCGAACATCTTCGCCATCGCGACCGGCATCGAAGAGCACAACAACTACGCGAACGACTTCATCGAAGCCACCGCCTGGATCCGCCAGAACCTGCCGCACGCGAAGGTCTCGGGCGGCGTGTCCAACGTCTCCTTCAGCTTCCGCGGCAACGACCCGGCGCGCGAGGCCATCCACACGGTCTTCCTCTACCACGCGATCAAGGCCGGCATGACCATGGGCATCGTCAACGCCGGCATGGTCGGCGTCTACGATGACCTGCCCGCCGAGCTGCGCGAGCGCGTGGAAGACGTGGTCCTGAACCGCCGCGAGGACGCCACCGAGCGCATGATCGAATTCGCCGGCACACTGAAAGCCGGCGGCGGCAAGCAGGAGCAGAACCTCGAGTGGCGCAACGCCTCCGTCGAGAAGCGCCTCGCCCACGCCCTGGTGCACGGCATCACGCAGTGGATCGTCGAGGACACCGAAGAGATGCGCCAGCAGGTCCTGGCTTCCGGCGGCCGTCCGATCCACGTGATCGAAGGTCCGCTGATGGACGGCATGAACATCGTCGGCGACCTCTTCGGACAGGGCAAGATGTTCCTGCCCCAGGTGGTCAAGTCGGCGCGCGTGATGAAGCAGGCCGTGGCCCACCTGGTGCCCTTCATCGAGGAAGAAAAGGCGGAAGAAGAACGCCGCACCGGCATTGTCGCCAAGCCGAAGGGCAAGATGGTCATCGCGACGGTGAAGGGCGACGTGCACGACATCGGCAAGAACATCGTCTCGGTGGTCCTGCAGTGCAATAACTTCGAGATCGTGAACATGGGCGTGATGGTGCCCTGCTCCGATATTCTGGCCAAGGCCAAGGAAGAGAATGCCGACATCGTCGGCCTGTCGGGGCTGATCACGCCCTCGCTGGAAGAGATGGCCCACGTGGCGCGGGAGATGCAGCGCGACCCCTACTTCCGCGAGAAGAAGATTCCGCTGCTGATCGGCGGCGCCACCACCAGCCGCGCGCACACGGCCGTCAAGATCGCGCCGCACTACGAGGGCCCGGTGGTCTACGTGCCGGACGCCTCGCGCTCGGTGTCGGTGGGCCAGTCGCTGCTGACCGACGAGACCCGCGACGCCTACATCATCGAACTGGCCCAGGACTACGAACGCATCCGCGTCCAGCACGCCGGCAAGAAGGCCCTGCCGATGCTCACCCTCGAGCAGGCGCGCGCCAACAAGGCGAAACTCGACTACGCGCCGGTGAAACCGAAGTTCATCGGCCGCCGCGTCTTCAAGAACGTCGACCTGGCGACCCTTGCGCGCTACATCGACTGGGGTCCTTTCTTCCAGACCTGGGACCTGGCCGGCCCCTACCCCGCCATCCTCAAGGACGAGGTGGTGGGCGAAGCCGCCTCCAAGGTCTTCGAGGAAGGCCAGGCCATGCTCAAGAAGATCATCGAGGGCCGCTGGCTCACCGCCAATGGCGCCATCGCCCTGCTGCCGGCGAACAGCGTCAACGAGGACGACGTCGAGATCTATACGGACGAATCGCGCAAGGACGTCGCCTTCACCTGGTACGGCCTGCGCCAGCAGGGCGTCAAGCCGGTGGTCGACGGCGAGCAGCGTCCGAACCAGTGCCTGGCCGATTTCGTGGCGCCGAAGGAATCCGGCATTGCGGATTACATCGGCATGTTCGCCGTCACCGCGGGCCTGGGCATCGAAAAGCACGAGCAGCGCTTCGAGGCGGCGCACGACGACTACTCCTCGATCATGCTCAAGGCCCTGGCCGACCGCCTGGCCGAAGCCTTCGCCGAGTACCTGCACGAGCGCGTGCGCACCGACCTGTGGGGATACGCAAGCAACGAGGACCTGTCGAACGAGGCGTTGATCGCCGAGCAGTACGTGGGCATCCGTCCGGCGCCGGGCTACCCGGCCTGCCCGGAGCACACGGTCAAGGCCGAGCTGTTCCGTACCCTGCAGGCCGAGGAGATCGGCATGCAGCTGACCGAGTCCTATGCCATGTTCCCGGGCGCCGCGGTGTCGGGCTTCTACTTCGCCCACCCGGAATCGAAGTACTTCGTGGTCGGCAAGATCGGCGAAGACCAGCTTGCGGACATGGCCGAACGCCGCGGCATGGACAAGGCCGAACTCGAACGCCACCTGGCGCCGAACCTCTAAGCCTCATCCGGCCGCCGGCGCCTGCCGGCGGCACCCATATCCGGCAAGCTCTCACCTCTCCACATCGCCTAAGGTTTTGCTCTCAGCATTGAAGCAGATCCATTGAGGATAGTTTCAACGATTAACTTGAAACTAATTCATTCTTGACTTGTCGTACTAGGGCTAACGGTCTCGCCTAATCACTTGGCATAAGCGCTACAGCCATCGATCTTCGAGATTGAAAGCATCGCGGTGAGTTCCACCGTGACTGCCTGTGGAGGGGCAAGCGCTGGCTTTGCGCGCAAGTGCGAAGTGAAACTGGCCCCGGCGAAGCAGGAATCCAACAGTACGGCGAGCTCAATAGGCATTGGCTGGCTTTACGTGAGTTTGGAAGAACGGAGTTGCGCAGCGATCCTGAGCTGCGTAGTAATTGAAGCGGGAGAGTGGTGAGGTATGTGGCCGGCTCGTGAACTGGTTCCAATGTCTCAGTTCACGAGCAAGCTACTTACGGTATAGAAGGTAATCCTAGATCGCGTAGCGAACGACCTTGTCGCTCCACTCGAAGGCCGACACTTCGAGCTCGGCGAGGTCGTCGCCATTCATCGACAGCTCGTTCAGCGCCGGCATCACCTCGTCCTGCGCGTCTTCCATGCGCTCGATCGACTCCGCCAGGCGCAGCAGCTCGCCGAAGAAGCCGCGGCGCACCAGCAGCGCGTGGCGCACCTCGTCGATCACGGGAATCTGTTCCACGATGTCCTGCATCGGGATGCAGAACAGCGTGTCCATCAGCGACATCATGCCGACCGTGAAGGCCACGTCGGCGACGTTGCGCTGCCCGGGGCGCAGGCGCTGGGCCAGCAGCTCCATCAGGCGCGCGCGCGTGGTGGCCAGCATCAGCAAGGGGCTCAGATTGTGGCCGCGCACGCCCGGCTCCGCATACAGCAGGATCTGCAGCCAGCGCTGCAGCTGGCGGCGGCCCAGCAGCACCAGGGCCTGGCTCACGGATTCGATGCGGCGCCCTGCCCCCGCGGCCGGGGTGTTCACCAGGCGCAGCAGGTTCAGGCCGAGCGTGACGTCCTTCTTGACCGCGCGCTCGATCTCGATATTGTCGGCGTCCGAGGTCACCAGGTTCATCAGGTCCAGCACCGCCGCCTGCGAAGGCGAGAGCTTGCGGCCCGCGATGACGGTCGGCTTGGCGAAATAATATCCCTGGAAATAGTCGAAGCCGATGTCCAGGCAGGTGCGGTATTCGGTATGGGTCTCGACCTTTTCGGCCACCAGGCGCTTGCCGGTGCCGCGCAGGCGCGGGGCCAGCGACAGCAGGGTCACGACCGGCAGTTCGCGCAGGTCCATTTTGACGAAGTCGATCACCGGCAGCAGGCGCGCCAGCGCGTTGCCGTGGGCCGAGGCTTCGGCGGCGAAGCGGAAGCCGTGGCGCGAGAGTTCGGTCATGCGCCCGATGACGGCGTCGCTCGGCTCGACCGAGCGGACGATCTCGAGCACCGTGCGTTCGCGCGGCAGGAAGGCGAACATATCGCTTCGTAAGACTTCTTCGTCGACGTTCAGGAAGGCGGTGGCGTCGCCGATGGCGCGCGCCAGGCCCAGCTGGGAAGCGTGGTGGATCACGCCGGCGCTGGCCGACAGGCCGGATTCGATCTCGGCCGGCCCCTGGGCGCTGCCGCGGAACAGCAGCTCGTAACCGTACAGCGCCTGGTTACGGTCGAGCACCGGCTGGCGCCCGAGGTAGAAGTTGCGCAGTTTCAGTGGCTGGGAAGCCTGGTCGTGGCTGGCGGAATCGGTCATGTCGTCAGGTTTGTCTCGCGAACCCGCCTACTTTACCGCATCTGCCCGAAATAATGGCTTTCCAGGCATTAATTTAATGACGAATCGATAATAAAAGATGTCGAACCGTGTTTATTGTGGCAAGCCATCCACGAATACCTTCAGCTCGCCGGGCTGGAACTGGGTCCAGCTTTCATTATTGGTCAGCGGCTCGGTGACGATGATGGCGACCCGGTCGTTCGGCGTCGTCACCTGGGAAAAGTCCACCGACAGGTCTTCGTCCGAGAGGCAGGCGGAAGCAAAGGGATACTGGCGCACGATGTAGCACAGCTTGGTCGAGCAGTGCGTGAACAGCGCCGTGCCGTCCGAGAGCAGCATGTTGAAGGTGCCGTGGGCGGCGACTTGCGGCACCAGGCGTTCGAGCGCGGTGCGCAGGTCGGCGACTGCGGGCGGCGTGTCGCCGAAGGTATTGCGCAGCTCCTGCATCAGCCAGCAGAAAGCCAGCTCGCTGTCGGTGTTGCCGACCGGGCGGAAGGGACCGTGCAGGCTTGGTGCGAAGTCCTTCAGGTCGCCGTTGTGGGCGAAGACCCAGTAGCGGCCCCACAGTTCGCGCACGAAAGGATGGCAGTTCTCGAGCGCCACCTGGCCCTGTGTGGCCTTGCGGATGTGGGCGATGACGTTGGTGGACTTGATCGGATAGCGCTTGATCAGTTCGGCGATCGGCGAATCGATGGCGGCCTGGTGGTCGACGAAATGGCGTACGCCGGAACCTTCGAAGAATGCGATGCCCCAGCCGTCATGGTGGGTGTCGGTGCGTCCGCCGCGGTGGGCGAAACCGGTGAAGGAAAAGACGATGTCCGTGGGGACGTTGCAGTTCATTCCGAGGAGTTGGCACATGCGCGAGAGCTTACCACGCCAGAGGTGCCGGTGTCGGCCACTGTCCCCTCGAAACGGACAGTGGCGTTTACCCGATCAGTGCAGCAAGGTTAATGCAGCACTACGGGCTGGCTCATCAGGGTGTCGTAGGAACCCAGGAAGTCGTCGATTTCTTCCATGGTCGGCTCGCTGGCGATGAGGTTGTTCACATCGCGGCGGAAAGATTGAGCCAGTTTGCCGCCGATGAACGCTTCGCGCCGGCCGGCCTTGTCGACGATCTCGTACCCGCCGAAGCGCAGGGCTTCGAGGTCGCGATCCACGCCGAATTCGACGACGCTGTACTGTTCGCTGTTATAGATCATGTTCATGATGACTCCTTCTCTTGATCAGAGTAATTGTGCGCGCCAGGCGCTTGGCGGCAGGCGCCTGGCTGATCACTTCGGTTAAGAGGTGGGGCTGGCTGGACCGATTTCAAGCCCGTTTGCTCGAAGGACCGACAAGGGTGGACATCAAGCGCGTACTACGGGTTCCAGTGCCAACAGCTGATCGTATGGCCCTTCCTGCAGCCACGATCGCAACTGATCAAGGTGTTCGCTGCTCGCCAGACCGATGAACAAACGTTCCGGTCCCTGGCGCAACAGACGATTCAATGTTACACGCAAAACCAGGTTCCCGGCGCAGCACGGACACCCGACTGCGAGTCGGACAAGTCTTACGGAAGAGGATGCGAGGAGGGGCGAGCTGCCTGACGCCAGCCCTTCGAGGATGACGGCGCTGAAGGCGCCACTGGAAGAAGGAGGAGAAGCGGCAAGCAAGGCCGCGATGGCCTCCTCGCGCTGCGCCGCGCTCGCGCCCGTGACCAGGGTGGTCGGCAGACGCGCAGCCGGCAGAGCCAATCAGACGCCCTTCTTGGCGAGCTTGCCCGGCTCCACGCCGAGTTGCTTGAGCTTGCGGTACAGGTGGGTGCGTTCCAGGCCGGTCTTCTCGGCCACGCGCGTCATGCTGCCGCCTTCGCGGCCCAGGTGGTGTTCGAAATACATGCGCTCGAAGGCGTCGCGCGCCTCGCGCAGGGGCAGGTCGAAGGACAGGGTGTAGCCGGTGCCCTCGCCCTGCGAGATCGCATGCACCAGGCGCGAGCCGTTCGGCGCCAGGGGCGCCGCCTGCGGCGCGTACATCGGCGCCGGCGCTGCCGCGGTGGCGGCCTCCATGGCCGGCATGGTGGTGTTCTGCACCACGGCCGGGCGCGGCGGCGCCATCGGGGCGCGCGCCACTTCCTGGGCGCGGGTCAGGCCCTGCTGCACGGCCTTGAGCAGCTTTTGCAGGGCGATCGGTTTTTCGAGGAAATTCAGGGCGCCGATGCGCGTCGCCTCGACGGCGGTATCGATGGTCGCATGGCCGGACATCATGATGACCGGCATGGTGAGCAGGCCGTCGCGCTGCCACTCCTTGAGCAGGGTGACGCCGTCGGTATCCGGCATCCAGATGTCGAGCAGCACCAAATCAGGGGCGCCTGCGGCACGCGCCTCGCGCGCCTGCTGCGCGTTCTCCGCCAGCGTGATGGCATGGCCTTCGTCGCCCAGGATTTCCGAGAGTAACTCCCGGATGCCCATTTCATCGTCCACTACGAGTATGTTCGCCATCTGTCTGCCTTCCTGATCTCTTACCCGTTTCGTGTGCAGCCCCATCGAAACGAAGCGCGTCACTGTTTAGTGAGATTTTATGCGTGTTTTATATTTCGGCCAAGTTCGCCTCGGGAGCTAACTTTAACAGCAAAATGAATACCGACGCGCCACTTCCGTCCGCCCGGTTGCCGATGTCGATGCGTCCGCCATGTTCGTCGATGATCTTCTTGACCATCGGCAGGCCCAGGCCGGTGCCGCGCGCCTTGGAAGTGACATAGGGTTCGAAGGCGCGCGCCAGGATGCGCGGCGAAAAGCCGGGGCCGTTGTCCGTGATCGCCAGGCGCACCGCGGTGCCGGCGGCGCCGTCCGCGCCCTCGTAGTGGATGGCCTCGGTGACCACGTCCACCCGCGCCGGCGGCGCGTCCGGGCCGCGGTCGGCCAGGGCGTCCTGGGCGTTCTGCACCAGGTTGTGGATCACCTGGCGCAACTGGGTCGGGTCGCCCATCACCTGCGGCAGGTTCGGGGCCAGCGCCGCATGGATGATGTCCGAGCCGTCCTCGGCCAGGTACAGCTGCAGGATCTCGTCGATCAGGCCGTTCAGGTCGAGCGGCTCGAGCACCGCCGGCGGCGTGCGCGCGTAGTCGCGGAAGTCGTCGACCATGCGTTTCATGGCGTCGACCTGGTTGACGATGGTGGCGGTGCTCTTCCTGAGCAGTTCCGCTTCCTGCGGCGGCAGGCTCGACTCCAGCTTCATCTGCAGGCGTTCGGCCGAGAGCTGGATCGGGGTCAGCGGGTTCTTGATCTCGTGCGCCAGGCGGCGCGCCACCTCGCCCCAGGCCACCGAGCGCTGGGCCGAGATCACGTCCGAGATATCGTCGAACACCACGATGAAGCCGTTGCCCGAGCCGACCGGCAGGCGCGAGCCGCGCGCCAGCAGCGTGATGTCGTGGTCGTGCTCGTCGCCGCTGCCGCGGCGCGGGATCTCGATCTGCTGCTGCCAGTGGGCGCGGCGGCGCCGGTCGGTGCTCGGCGCGGCGGCCGCCGACTGTGCGCTCTGCGCCGAGATCGCGCGCGTGACGCAGTTGTAGAAGGTCTCCAGGCCCGCGATGCTGGCCAGCGGCCCCGCCAGCGCGCCCGGCTCGACCTGCAGGATGCGGTAGGCCGCGTCGTTCGAGTTCACCACCCGCCCTTCCGCATCGAGCACGATCACCCCCGCCGACATGTTCGCCAGCACGGACTCCAGGTGGGCCTTGGCGTTCTGCAGCGCGGCGCGGTTGCGCTCGACGGCGCTCCTCGCCTCGAACAGCTGGCCGGTCATGGCGTTGAAGGAGCGCGTCAGCGTGCCCAGTTCGTCGTTGGTCTCGACCGTCGGCCGCGGCGACAGGTCGCCCTCGGCCACGGCCTGCGTGCCCTCTGCCAGCACCAGCAGCGGCTGCGCCAGGTTGCCCGCGATGAGGAAGGCGCTGCCGATCGCGCCGAAGATCGCCAGCAGCAGGGTCAATGTCAGCGTCTCGATGTACATCTTGCGCAGTCCCAGCCTGGCCTGGGCACGACTTCGGTATTCGTCGGAGGCGCTCCTGAGCACCACGGCGTTCGACGCCAGGTTGACCGGCACCGACTGCAGCAGCTGCAGGTAGCGCGGCTCCAGGCCGGCAGATTCGGGCACCGCCAGCACCACCCGCAATCGCAGGCCGGTGGCGGCGTCGAGCGCATTGGGGCCGTTGGCCACCCCTTCGCTGCTGCCCTCGGGCCGCGCATAGCCGCCCGGCAGCGCGGCGGACTTGAGCATGTCCGGCGTGGGTTTGTCGAGCTCCAGGTTGGCATTGCGGTCCTGGGCGCTGGAGGCGAGCACGGTCCCGTCGGCAGTGAGCAGCATGGCGCTTTGCATGCCGCGCACGTCGTTGGTCAGCCCGCTCAGCACCCCCTGCACCATCACCGCATCCTGGCCGGCCAGGGTGGCGGCCGCGGTCTGTCCGGTGGCGCTCAGCTCGGCGACGGCTTCGTCGAGCGCGGCGCGCCCGAGGTTCAGGCCGGATTCGATCGCGGCCTCGATCTTGACGTCGAACCAGCTTTCAATGGAATGCGAGACGAAGCGCACCGAGACCATGAAGATCAGGAGGCCCGGCAGAATGCCGATGGCGGCGAACAGCAGCACCAGCCTCGCCACCAGGCGCGAGCCGAACTTGCCGGCCTTGTAGCGCACGTACAGGCGGCCCAGCGCGACGATGACGAGCACCAGCAGCAGCACCGCCATGCCGGCGTTCACGCCCAGCAGCCAGGTGTAGTAACGGTCGAAGAAGCCCGAATTGTCCGAGGCGGACGCGAGCAGGAACAGCAGGATCGAAACGATGGCGCCGCCCACCACCAGGGCGTAGCGCAGCGCCCGGTTGATCGACCTAACCCGCACTTGGACCCGCTTTATAGGTGAAGGTCTTGCGGTTGGAGGCGAGGCGCCAGCTGGAATCGTTGATGGCGTTCACCTGCAGCGGCTTGGACAGGAAATCGCGGTCCATGAACATGCGGATCGACACCTCGTAGGTCTCGCCCGTCTTGAGGGCGCTCCTGGGTGCGATCAGCCAGCGCGCCGGGCGCCGGATCAGGGACAAGGCTTCGTCCAGCGTCGGGAAACTCTGGGGCACGGTGCCGCCGCTCGACACATTGTACTGGCGCGTCAATACGTCGTAGGAGATGCTGATGGTGCGCTTCGAGAACACCGCCTTTTCGTCACGCCACCACCAGCGCGGGCGCGTCATCTCGATCTCGGTGGTGAAGGCCAGCTTGATGCCGTTCTGGACCGCCTCCTGCAGCTCGTGATTGAGCTCGAAGGAGAAGCGGGTGTTGAGGCGGTAGCCTTCCTCGGTGAGCTGGATCTCGGCCTGCGTGATGTCGACCCCGTCGGCCGCCCGTGCCTGCGTGCACGCGAAGACCAGCAGCAGCTGGCAGGCGAGTAGGCAGAAGAATCGTAACGTCACGGGTGAGCGGGGCCTTGGTTTAAACGTGATGAGGGAAAGTCATCACGCCGCGTTTTTCTGGAACAGGGCGTAGAACAAGCCGTCATGATCCTGCGCGGCACCGCTGGCTGGCAGCAGCTGGCCCGGCGCGTCGAGGCGGAGCGCGTTGTGGCGTGCCGCGAAAGCAGCCGCCTGCGCCTCCGATTCCTGGGGCCAGAGCGAACATGTCACGAACAGCAATTTACCATTGGGCAGCAACATCTGCCAAAGGTTGTCGAGTATTTTGCTGGAAAGTGTTGCAAGTTGGAGCGTATCGGACTTGCGGCGCAGCCAGCGGATGTCCGGGTGGCGGCGCACGATGCCCGAGGCCGTGCAGGGCACGTCGGCCAGGATGCGATCGTACTGCTGCCCGTCCCACCAGCCGCTATCCTGGGCCTCGGCCGCGATCAGCTTCGCCTGCAGGCCCAGGCGCCCCAGGTTGTCGCCGACCCGCGCCAGGCGCTGGGGATCGGCATCGACCGAGGTGAGGTCGACGTCGGCCGTCTCGAGGATGTGGCCGCTCTTGCCGCCCGGGGCGGCGCAGGCGTCCAGCACCCGCATGCCATCCTGCAGCTCGAGCAGCGGCGCGGCCAGCTGGGCGCCGGCATCCTGCACCGACACCACCCCCTCGTGGAAGCCCGGGATCTGGCTGACGTTCATGGCCTGGGCCAGGCGCACGGCGCTGGGGCCTACCCTGCTTGCTTCGATGCCGGCGTCCGCCAGGGTCGCCAGGTAGGTGTCGACGTCCGTACGGCGGCGGTTGACACGCAAGGTGAGTGGCGGGTGCACGTTCCCGGCCGCGAGGATGCTTTCCCATTTGTCGGGATAGGCGGCGCGGGTGCTGTCGATCCACCACTGGGGGTAGTTCCAGCGTGCCAGCGGCTGCTTGAGCGCTTGCGCCACCAGGGCCTCGCGCTCGCGCAGGAAGCGGCGCAGCACGGCATTGACCATGGCCTTGGCATGGGCGAAATCGGGGTGGCTGGCGGCCGCGTTCACGGCCTGGTCGACCACGGTGAAGGCCTCGTAGGGCGGCTGGGTCCCCTGCGGCGGATCCAGCAGGGCCAGGGCGGCGCACAAGAGTCCGGCCAGCATCGGGGGCTCCGGCGCCTTGGACGTCATCAGGCCGAGCAGGGTATCGCTGCGGCCCAGCTGGCGCATGGTGCGGTAGGCGATGTCCTGGATCGCGCCACGCGCCTGCGGGGTGACTTCGTAGGCGGTAAACACGCCGGCCAGCGCCTGCGGCAGCGCACTGCCGCCGCGCACGCGGGCCACGGCATTGGCCGCGCCCAGCAGGGCCAGGGCGAGCGAGTCGGATTTCAGGTCGGGACGGTAGTCGCGCTGCGGGGCGACCTTGACCTGGTGGGCTTCGCGCAGGCGCGGCACCTCCCTGGTGACGGGTGCGCGGCGTTCGGGCGTGGCCGCCTCGCGCTCCGCCGAAGGGCGGTAGGTCGGCTTGGCGGCCGGCTTGGCGGAGGCGCCCCCATCCGCACTGGCCCCGGATGGCCGTACCCCGGATGGCCGTACTCCTCCCGACGTGGTGGAACGCGCCGGCTTGGCTTTCGGTTTCAGGGTGAGCGTCGGGCGCTTGTCGGTCATGGCAGGGGTCACTACAGATGCAAAAGGCCCTCATTGTAACGGTTTAGGCTTTGGCGCCGCTTAAATAACAATCAACCCGTACACTGGGGAACATGTTTCCGTACTTCGCCAAACCAGTATAATGGCCGCTGCTTGCCTGCCTGCAGGCCTCCCTCTTTTATCAGACAGACATCCCCATGCTCGCCCAACAAAAACAAGAAATCGTTGCCCTGTTCCAGGCCGCCCTCGCGCCGATCATTGCCGGCACCGATCTGACTCCTAACGTGGTGCTGGAGCGTCCGCGCGACCCCAGCCACGGCGACATCGCCTGCAATATCGCCATGCAGCTGGCCAAGCCGCTGAAAACCAATCCGCGCGACCTGGCCACCCGCCTGGTCGCCGCCCTGCTCGCCGAACCTGCTGCCTCCGGCCTGGTCGAGTCGGCCGACGTGGCCGGCCCCGGCTTCATCAACCTGCGCGTGGCTGCCGGCGCCAAGCAGTCGGTCGTGCGCACCGTGCTCGAGCAGGGTGAAGCATTTGGCCGCGGCACCTCGGGCAAGGGCCACCACGCCATCATCGAATTCGTCTCGGCCAACCCGACCGGCCCGCTGCACGTCGGCCACGGCCGCCAGGCCGCGCTGGGCGACGCCCTGTCCTCGCTGTTCGAATCGCAGGGCCATGAGGTGACCCGCGAGTTCTACTACAACGACGCCGGCGTGCAGATCGCCACCCTGGCCACCTCGGTGCAGGCGCGCGCACGCGGCTTCAAGCCGGGCGACGCCGAGTGGCCCGAGTCGGCCTACAACGGCGACTACATCGCCGAGATCGCCGCCGACTTCCTGGCGAAGAAGACCGTCTCCGCCAGCGACGGCGAGCCGGCCACCGCCTCGGGCGACGTCGACGACATCGAATCGATCCGCCGCTTCGCCGTGACCTACCTGCGCAACGAGCAGGACCAGGACCTGCAGGCCTTCGGCGTCAAGTTCGACAACTACTACCTCGAGTCTTCCCTGTACGCTGACGGCAAGGTCGAAGCGGCCGTGAAGGCGCTGGTCGATGCCGGCGTCACCTACGAGCAGGAAGGCGCGCTGTGGCTCAAGACCACCGACTACGGCGATGACAAGGACCGCGTGATGCGCAAGTCGGACGGCGGCTTCACCTACTTCGTGCCGGACGTGGCCTACCACATCCAGAAATTCCGCCGCGGCTTCGACCAGGCCATCAACATCCAGGGCAGCGACCACCACGGCACCATCGCGCGCGTGCGCGCCGGCCTGCAGGCGGTCAATATCGGCATCCCGAAGGGCTATCCCGACTACGTGCTGCACAAGATGGTCACCGTCATGAAGAACGGCGAAGAGGTCAAGATCTCCAAGCGCGCCGGTTCCTACGTCACCGTGCGCGACCTGATCGAATGGTCGGGCAACGGCGACATCACGCGCGGCCGCGACGCGGTGCGCTTCTTCCTCATCTCGCGCAAGGCCGACACCGAATTCGTGTTCGACGTCGACGTCGCGCTGAAGACCTCGGACGAGAACCCGGTCTACTACGTGCAGTACGCCCATGCGCGTATCTGCTCGGCGCTCGCGAACTGGGGCGGCATTGAATCGCAACTGGCCGGCGCGGACCTGTCGCTGCTCACCGAGCCGCACGAAGCCAGCCTGCTGGTCAAGCTGTCCGCCTATCCGGAAATGCTGGAGCGCGCCAAGGTCGAGCTGAGCCCGCACCACGTCGCCTTCTACCTGCGCGAACTGGCCGGCGAGCTGCACAGCTACTACTTTGCGCACAAGTGGCTGTTAGAGGACAACGAGCCCCTGAAGCTGGCGCGCCTGGCGCTGGCCGTGGCCACCCGCCAGGTGCTGCGCAACGGCCTGGCCCTGATCGGCGTTTCCGCCCCCGAGAAGATGGAACGCGCACCCCTCGACGCACAAGATTGATCGCAACATGACCACCCTTCGTTCCTTCTCTTCGCTGCGCCAGCGCGGCAGCACCCTGACCGGCATCATCATCGGCCTGATCATCGGCCTGGGGATCGCGGTCGTGGTCGCGCTCGTGATCACCAAGGGCCAGTCGCCCTTCACCGACCGCTCCAACAAGATGGGCCGTCCGGCCGATCTCGCGCCGAGCCAGGCGACCGATCCGAACAAGCCGCTGTACGGCAACCGCGACGCCGCGCGCGAAGCCAACCGCGAGATCGCGGAACGCGCCAACCGTCCGGAACCGGCGCCCGCACCGGCGGCTGACGCCGACCCGCTGGGCCAGGCGATCGCCGGCATGCAGGGTGGCGCGGCGCAGCCTGCCGCACCGAGCGCTCCGGCGCCGGCCGCCGCTGCCGCACCTGCCGCACCCGCGCCAGCGGCCGCACCGGCCGGCGCTGGCGACGGTTATATCTACTACCTGCAGGCGGGCGCATTCCGCGAGATGTCGGATGCCGAGAACACCCGCGCCAAGCTGGCGCTGCTCGGCTTCGAAGCCGCGATCAGCGACCGCAGCACCGACGGCGGCGTGCTGCACCGCGTGCGCGTCGGCCCCTACAACCAGGTCGAAGCCATGAACAAGGCGCGCGCCAAGCTGCTCGACAGCGGCATCGACGTCGCCATCGTCCGCAACCAGCGCTGAGGAAACCATGCAGCCACTCCGCCGCCTCGCCTGTGCCGCCGTCCTGCTCGCCGCCGCCGCGCTCGCGGGCGCTTCGCCGACCAGCCCCAGGGAAGGCGCCGAGTTCACGCTGCTGCAGGAATCGCAGCCGACGGACAGCGGCAAGAAGGTCGAGGTCATCGAGTTCTTCGCCTATTACTGCCCGCACTGCTACGCCTTCGAGCCCAGGCTGGCGGCCTGGGTAAAGAAACAGGGCGACAACATCGTGTTCCGCCGCGTGCACGTGCCGCGCGGCGAGGCGGTGGCGGCGCAGCAGCGCCTGTTCTTCACGCTGGAATCGCTCGGCATGCTCGAGCAGTACCACGACAAGGCCTTCAACGCCATGCACGTCGAGCGCCTGCCGCTGTCGCAGGACGAGCAGGTGTTCGACTGGGCCAGCCGCGCCGGCATCGACCGCGCCCGCTTCATCGACACCTACCGATCCTTCGGCGTGCAGGCCAAGGTGCGCCGCGCCCAGGCCATGATGGATGGCTACCGCATCACCCACTGGCCCATGGTTGCCATCGACGGCCGCTTCCTGACCTCGCCCGGCATGGTGTCGGAAGCGAACGGCAGCAGCGGCGAGCAGGCCCTGGCGGGCACTCTCTCGGTGATGGACGTGCTGGTCGCGCGGGCGCGAGCGGACAAGAAATGACCCTCGTGCCGGGCCGCGCGGACCGGGTGTTCATCACCGGCGCCTCGAGCGGCATCGGCGCTGCCCTTGCGCGCGAATACGCGGCGCGCGGCGCCGTGCTCGGCCTGCTGGCGCGGCGGCGCGAGGCCTTGGCCGAACTGGTCGCCAGCCTCCCCCACCCCGAACGCCACCGCATCTATGCGGTCGACGTGCTCGACCGTGAGGCGCTGGCGAGCGCCGCCGCCGATTTCATCGAGGTGAACGGCGGCGCCGACATCGTCATCGCCAGCGCCGGCATCTCGCACGGCACCCTCACCGAACGGCCTGACGACCTGCCGGTGTTCGATGCGGTGTTCGCCACCAACGTCAACGCCACCGTGTCGACCTTCGCGCCCTTCATCTTCCAGATGAAAGTGGAAGGCACCCCATGCCGCCTGGTCGGCATCGGCAGCGTGGCGGGCATCCGCGGCATGCGCGGCGCCGGCGCCTATTGCGCCTCCAAGGCGGCCGTGCACAGCTACTGCGAAGCGCTGCGCCTCGAGCTCTCTGCTTCGAACATCCGGGTGGTGACCATCGCCCCCGGCTACATCGATACTCCCATGACCCGCAACAACCGTTTTCCCATGCCTTTCCTGATGCCGGCCGGACGCTTCGCCGCCAAGGCCGCCGACGTGATCGCGCGCGGCCACAGCTACCGTGTCCTGCCCTGGCAGATGGGCGTGACCGCCAAGCTGCTGCGCCTGTTGCCCAACGTCCTCTTCGATGCCCTCTTCTCGCGCGCGCCGACCAAGAAGCGCCTGCAGGCCGGGAGGAAGGCATGAACGCTGACCGCATCGCCGCGCTGTCCACATCCGGCGTCGCCGTCGAAGTGGTGGCGCAGACCGGCTCGACCAGCGCCGACCTTCTTGCCCGCGCGGCCACCCTGACGGGGCCCGTGCTGCTGGTGGCCGAGCACCAGACCGCCGGACGCGGGCGCGCGGGACGCAGCTGGCTTTCCTCAAGCGAGAATTCGCTGACCTTCTCGCTGGCCTGGAAGTTCGCGGGCGGCCCGCAGACGCTGCTTGGCCTGCCGCTGGCAATCGGCGCCGCGCTCGGCGATGCGCTCGGTCTACTGGGCGTGCAGGTGCAGCTCAAGTGGCCGAACGACGTGCTCAAGGACGGCGACAAGCTGGCCGGCATCCTGGTCGAAACCCAGGCCGCGCCGGGCGGGGGCACCTGGTGCGTGATCGGCATCGGCCTGAACCTGCTCATGCCCGACGAGGTCGAAGCGCAGCTTGGCCGCAGCGCCGCCGGCGCCCCCTGGCTGGCGCGCATGGAGCGCGACGTCCTGATGGCCGCCCTGCTCGACGCCCTCGCGAACTGCCTGCGCCTGTTCGAACAACAAGGCTTCGCCGCCTTCTGCGCGCGCTGGAACCTGCGCCATGCCTGGCAGGGCGAGACCGTGGTCCTGCTCGACAACGGCGCGGTAGTGCACGAAGGCCGCGCAGCCGGCGTCGAAGAGACCGGCCGCCTGCTGCTCGATACGGAAGCAGGCCGCATCACCGTCATGGCCGGCGACGTGTCGCTGCGGGTGAAGGCATGAAGCTGCTCCTGGTCGATGCCGGGAACACGCGCATCAAGTGGGCCGCCGTCGGCCCGGATGCGGCGCCGGGCGAATGGGAACTGGCCGATGCGGCGCCGCATGCGGAGCTGGGCGCCATGGCCGAGGCCTGGCGCGCGGCCGGCGTGACGCGCGCCCTGGTCTCGAACGTCGCCGGACAGGAAGCGCGCGAGCGCATCGCGGCGGCGCTGCCGGACGGGATCGCGCTCGAGTGGTTCGCCTCCACGCCGGAGCGTGCGGGCCTGCGCAACGGCTACCGCAACCCCGGCCAGCTGGGCTGCGACCGCTTCGCCGCCGCCATCGGCGCGCACGCGCTGGCGCCTGGCCAGGACGTGATCGTGGCGACCTGCGGCACCGCAACCACGGTGGATGCCGTGACAAGCGACGGCCGCTTCATCGGCGGCATGATCCTGCCCGGCCTGGCGCTGATGGCCGGCTCGCTGGCCCGCGATACCGCCCAGCTGCCGCAAGTGAAGCCGGGCGCGGCCCCGCCCCCGGTCTTCGGCGACAACACGGTCGATGCCATCGTTTCCGGCTGCCTGTCGGCCCAGGCCGGCGCCATCGAGCGCGCCTGCGCCGCCCATGCGGCCACGGCCTGCATCGTCTCGGGCGGCGCGGCGCCGTATATCTCCCCTACCCTCAAGCTTGCCCACCGCCTGGTCGATAATATCGTGCTGGTCGGCCTGCACGTGGCGGCCAGGGATTGATCACGGGAGAGCGCACTTGTTGAAATTGATATTCTGGGCCCTGCTCGCCGCGAATGCGGCGCTGTTCGCCTATGGCCAGGGTTATCTCGGCAAGGTCGAAGGCGGCGAGCGCGAGCCGCAGCGCCTGAAAAGCCAGCTGGCGAGCGAACGCATGGTGATGCTGAGCGCGGCCGAGGCACGCGCCGCCGCGGAAACCGCAGCCGCCGAGCCGGCGTCCGCAGCCACGGAGACGCCGCCGGAGCCGGTACCCGCGCCGGTGGCCACCATCGCCTGCACCCAGGCGGGCAGCTTCGCGGCGCCGGACGCGCGCCGCTTCGAAACCCGCATCGATCGCCTCGGCCTTGGCGAACGCCAGTCACGCATCAGCGTGCCCTTCCAGGAAGTCAGCAGCCACCTGGTCTACCTGCCGCCGAACGGCGGCAAGGAAGGCGCCGACCGCCGCGTGGCCGAGCTGAAGGAAAAAGGCGTGACGAACTACTTCGTGATGCAGGGCGAAGGACCGATGAAATGGGCGGTGTCGCTGGGCGTATTCAAGACCGAGACGGCGGCCCAGAGCCTGGTGAACGCCCTGGGCAAGCAGGGCGTGCGCGGCGCGCGCGTGCTGCCGCGCGGTCCGCAGTCCACGCGCGCGGCGTGGCAGTTCCGCGATATCACCAATGAGGAGCGCACGCGCCTGGCCGGCATCGCCGACGATTTCGCGGGCGTCCAGCTCAGCCAGTGCAAATAAGGAGGGCCGGCGAGGCCGTCCTTATTACCGTTTGACGACGATCGGCTTGAGCCCGAAGGAGGACGGCACCGCACGCGCGGCGTCCTGTGCCGCCTCGCGGGTCTCGAAGGGTCCGCCGTACAGGCGGTTCACCGATCCCACCTTCACCACTTCCAGCTTGCCGACTTCGACGCCGGCCTGGCTCAGCTTCTCGCCCATGGCCTCGGCGGTGCCGGCGCGGCCGTAGGCGCCGAGCTGCACGTAGTAGCCGTTGCGCGGCACGAGTTTGGCGACCGGTGGCGCGACCTGCGCCACCGCGGCGCTGTCGGTCCGTACACGGTCTTCCAGCATCAGCGCCGTGATTTCCGGCGGCGCCGACTGCGCTTCCGAGGCGATGGCGCGGCGCACGGTGGCGATGCGGGTCGGGTCGTTCGGGAACAGGCGCTCGACCTCGACCTGGTGGCTGCCCTTGCCCAGCAGGCCCAGCTTCAGGGCCGCCGTGTAGGAGACGTCGATGACGCGGCTGGCGTGGAAGGGGCCGCGGTCGTTGATGCGCACCACCACCGATTTGCCGCTCTCGACGCTGGTCACGCGGGCATAGGAGGGGATCGGCAGCGTCGGGTGCGCGGCCGTCATCTTGTACATGTCGTAGAGCTCGCCCGACGAGGTCTTCTGGCCGTGGAATTTCACCCCATACCAGCTGGCAATACCAGTCTGGACGAAGGGATCATCGTGCAGGATCGGGGTGTAGGTGGTGCCGAACACGGTATAGGGGCGGTTGGCCCACTTGGCGTAGGGCTCGGCCTTGACCTCCGCATCTGGCAGGTCCAGCAGGCCGGGCGGCGGGTTGGCGCCGGGGCCGTCGTCCTTGTAGTAGCCGCCGCGGCCGGAGTTGGCCGGCGGCAGCTTGGGCGCATCCGAATGCTTCGCCGTGGGACGGTGCTTCCAGGGAAGTGGGATGAGACTCTTGTGTTCGCCGGTTTCGGTGGTGCTGCACCCGGCGAGGAATGTGGCCAGTGTAATGACCGTGGCAAGTTGTTTTCTTGGAACGGCCATCGACAGCGTCCTCCTTCTTTACGTCTGCACCAGTTTACGATGTCTTTGAATACTCATCAATATACCAGCTCCGAGGCCCAGGGTAATGAACGCAGTTCCGCCATAGCTCATGAATGGTAGCGGAACTCCCACGACCGGCAGGATGCCGATGACCATGCCCATGTTGACGAAAGCATAAGTGAAGAACATCATCGTGATGGCCCCGGCCAGCAGGCGCGAGAAGGTGTTCGGGGCGTTGGCCGCGATCATCATTCCGCGTCCCAGCAGGAGCAGGTAGACGAAGAGCAGGAACAGGTTGCCGACCAGGCCGAATTCCTCCGAATACACGGCGAACACGAAGTCGGTGGTCTGTTCAGGAACGAATTCCAGCGCGCCCTGCGTGCCCTGGCCGTAGCCCTTGCCGAACACGCCGCCGGAACCGATCGCGATCTCCGACTGGATGATGTGGAAGCCCTTGCCCAGAGGATCGGAAGTCGGATCGATCAGGGTCATCACCCGCTCGCGCTGGTAATCGTGCAGCATCGACCAGGCGATCGGCAGCGCGGCGGCGCCGGATATGGCCAGCGCCCCCAGCGCCTTCCACGGCAGGCCGGCCAGGAAGATCACGTAGAAACCCGAGGCGAACACCATCAGGCCTGTACCCAGGTCGGGCTGCTTGGCGATCAGGGTGAAGGGAATCAGGAGGATCACGGCGGCCACGATGTAGTTCTTCCAGGTGCCGGCATTGGCGCGCTGCTGGAAATACCAGGCCAGCATCAGCGGTGTCGCGATCTTGAGGATCTCGGAAGGCTGGATGTCGACGCCCACGTGCAGCCAGCGCCGCGCGCCCTTCTTGATGATGCCGAACATGGCCACCGCGATCAGGAGCGCCACCCCGAAGGTATAGATCGGCACGGCGAGCCGCATCAGGGTCTGGGGCGGCACGTTGGCAGCGACCCACATGATGCCGAAGGCCAGCAGGAAGTTGCGGATCTGGTGCTCGACGCGGTCCGGGAACTCGGCGCCGGCCGACGTCATGGTGATCACGCTGGTCATCATCAGCATGAACAGCACCAGGCCGAGCGGCCAGTCGAAGACCGCGAAATAGGGACGCAGGCGGCGCCGCAGCGAGCGGCGTTCTGGAATGTGCGCCATGGGCTTATTCCTTCATGGTGGCTGGGACGGCGGCCGGCGCCGCGGCCTGGACTACCGGGGCGGCCGCTTGCGCGGCAGGCTTGGGCGCGGCCGGGGCTGCGCCGGGGGCCGGCTCTTTCGGCTTGGGCGGCGCCGGGCGCTTGCCCAGCAGGTAGTAGTCGAGCGCCTTGCGCGCGATCGGCGCGGCGAAGGAGGCGCCGAAGCCGACGTTCTCCACGATCAGGGCCAGCGCGATCTTCGGGTTGTCGGCCGGGGCAAAGGCGACGTAAAGCGCGTTGTCGCGGTGGCGTTCGTCGATGGCGTTGGCATTGTACTTCTGGCCCTTCAGGCCGATCACCTGGGCGGTGCCGGTCTTGCCCGCCGAGATGTAGCCGGCGCCCGCGAAGGCGCGGTGGCCGGTGCCGTAGGATTCCTGGGTCACGCCCACCATGGTGTGCTTGATGAAATCGATGTTCTCCTGCTTGAGCGGGATGCGCCGGGTTTCCTTGGGCACGGTCAGGGTGCGCTGGCGGGTGGCGCCGTCCTCGATGATCTTGACCAGGTGGGGCTTCATCACGACGCCGTTGTTGGCCAGGGTCGAGACCGCGTGCGCCAGCTGGATCATCGAATAGGTGTTGAAGCCCTGCCCGATCGAGATCGAGATGGTGTCGCCGCCGACCCACTTGCCCGCGCGCGGGTTCTTGCGGAAGCGCTGCGCCTTCCATTCCTTGGACGGGCGCACGCCGGCCTTCTCGTGTTCGAGGTCGATGCCGGTCAGTTCGCCGAAGCCGAACTCCTTCATGAAGTTCGAGATGTTGTCGATGCCCATCTCGTTGCCGAGCTGGTAGTAATAGGTGTCGCAGGACTCCACCACCGACTTGTACATGTCGACGTAGCCGTGTCCGCCCGGCTTGTCGTCGTTGAAGCGGTGTCCGCCCAGCATGTAGAAGCCGGGGTCGCGGATGCCGTCCGAGGGCTTGCGAAAGCCCAGCTCGAGGGCGGCGAGGGCCATGAAGGGCTTGAAGGTCGAACCCGGCGGATAGCCGCCCTGCAGCGGACGGTTCATCAGCGGCCGGTCGAGCGAGGTGTTCAGCTCGTTCCAGTTCTGGGTGTCGATGCCGTCCACGAACAGGTTGGGGTCGTAGCCGGGGCGCGAGACGTAGGCCAGCACGTCGCCGGTGGCCGGCTCGATCGCCACCAGGGCGCCGCGGTTCTCGCCGAAGGCTTCCTCGACCACCTTCTGCAGCTCGATGTCGATCGACAGGATCAGGTTGCTGCCCGGAGTGGGCGGCGTGCGCGACAGGGTACGGATCGCGCGCCCGCCGGCGGTGCGCTCGACCTGCTCGTAGCCGGTGGTGCCGTGCAGGTATTCCTCGTACTTCTTCTCGACGCCTTCCTTGCCGATATGCTCGGTGCCGTTGTAGTTGGCGTCGACGCCGTCCTTCTCGAGCTGGTCGGCTTCCCGCTGGTTGATGCGGCCGATGTAGCCGATCACGTGCGAGGCGGTCTCACCCAGCGGGTACTGGCGGAACAGGCGCGCCTGCACCTCGACGCCGGGGAAGCGGAAGCGCTGCGCGGTAAAGCGCGCCACTTCGTCGTCGGTGAGGCGGGTGCGCAGCGGCACGCTGGCGAAGCTGCGCGACTCTTCCAGCAGGCGCTTGAAGCGGCGCCGGTCGCGCTGCTCGATGGTGACCAGCTTGGACAGCTCGTCGATCACCGATTCCAGGTTCGCCTCCAGCTTGGAGGGCGTGATCTCGAGCGTGTAGCCGGACTCGTTGCGCGCCAGGACCACGCCGTTGCGGTCGACGATGAGACCGCGGTTGGGCACGATCGGCACCAGGGCGATGCGGTTGCCCTCGGCCTGCAGCGCGAATTTGTCGTGTTGCAGCACCTGCAGCCACACGAAGCGCGCGACCAGCAGGCCGAAGCAGATGAAGACGAGGCCCACCAGCGCCGTCAGGCGCAGGCGGAACTGGTGGATCTCGCGGTCGTTGTCCTTGAATTCGGTCACAGCGGAGAACTCGGTATGGGCGGAAGGATCGGATCGATCAGATCGGACGGGTATGGTCGCGGTCGACGGCGCGGCGTTGCGGCGCCAGCAGCAGCCAGGTGATCACCGGCCACAGGCTTACTGCGACCACGCTCTCGGCGAAGTGCAGCAGGCCGGGAAAACGCCCCGATGCCGTGAAATGCACGAAGGCCTGCACGGCCTGGGCAAGCAGCAGCAGCGGGAACACATGCATGGCCTGGGTCATCAGGCGGAACCACAGCACGCGGCGGTGGATCATGATGGCGAGGTAGGACAGCAGCGTGTAGGCCAGCGCGTTCTCGCCCAGCAGGCTGGCGTCGTGCACGTCCATCAGGAGGCCCATCAGGAAGGCCACGCCGATGCCGACCTTGCGCGGCTGGTGGATGCCCCAGAAGACCAGCACCAGGGCGACGAAGTCGGGGGCGCCGACCCAGCGGCCCATCGGCAGCAGGTTGAGCATGAAGGCGCACACCAGGCTGAAGGTGATGAACAGCGGGCTGACGGGCAGCAGGATGTAATGGGGACGGTTACCGGGCATTGGCCGGTCCTCCTGGTTGCGGGTTTGCCGGCTGCGTCGCAGGCGGCGTCGTGGCTGGCGCGACCGGGGTGGCCTGGGCCGGCGCCTGGCGGGCCGGGGCGGCCGCGGCTGCGGCCGGACGGGCGGCGGCGCCGGTCGCCGGCGCGGCGCCATTCGCCGGAGCGGTCCCCGGCGCGGCAGCGCCCTGCCCTGCGGCGGTCTGCCCCTGCGGCGGCAGCGGCGACGGCGGCAGCGGCGGCAGCGGGATCGGCGCCATGTCCGGCAGCTTGCGGCGCGCGGTGGTGGCCGGCGGCGTGACCTCGGCGGCCGGGCGCGGCGGCAAATCGGACTGCGACATGATGATCAGGAGCTGGCGGTTGCGGTCGATGCCGGCCAGCGGCTGGCACACCACGCGCCCGAAGGCGCCGGCGGCGACGTTCTCGACCTGCACCACCTTGGCCACGGCCAGGCCCGCCGGGTACATGCCGTCCAGGCCCGAGGTCACGAGCACGTCGCCGACCTGGATGTCGGCATTGGCGACCACGAAGCGCAGGTCCAGCAGGCCCGACTGGCCGCGGCCGTAGGCGATGCTGCGCAGGCCGCTCCTGAGCACCTGTACGGGAATGGCCTGGTCGCGGTCGGTCAGCAGGGTGACTTCCGAGGTGAAGGGGAACACGCGGGTGATCTGGCCGACCACGCCGGCGTGGTCGATCACCGGCAGGCCGGGCACGACCTTGTCGCGCGAGCCGCGGTCGATCACGATGCGGCGGGTGGAGGGGTCGCGCGCGTCGTAGAGGATCTCGGTCAGCTGGGCCCTGAGCGGCAGGTGCTGGCGCGCGTCCATCAGGCGGCGCAGCTGCGCGTTCTCGGCCATCTGGTACTGGGCCTGCTGCAGCACCCTGGCCTGCGCCAGCTGCTGGGTCTTGAGTTCGCGGACTTCCTTCTGCAGCGAAGAGATCGAGGAGAAGTAGCCGGCCATGTTGCCGAGCGCCTCGCGCGGCAGCAGGGCCGCCATCTGCAGGGGATACAGGACGGTGGCGGCGACCTGGCGCACGGCGCCGAGGGTGTGGTAGCGGGCGTCGACGACCAGCAGCACGATGGAAATCAGGGCGAAGACGATCGCCTTGACCCGCGCCGGGGCACCCTGTTTGAAAAGCGGCGGAGGACTGTATTCCATGTCCTGGTTGGCGTCCTGTCTGGCGTCTGGTTCAGGTAAATGCGGCGCGCGCCCATATCACTGCGGGCAGACGCGCACTCGTGCGCTCTGCCCGCGGTGAGATCGGCGCGCTACAGGCTTATTCGTAGGAGAAGATCGAACCCAGCTTGTCCATGCGCTCGAGCGCCATGCCCGAACCGCGCACCACGCAGGTCAGCGGGTCTTCGGCCACCAGCACCGGCAGGCCGGTCTCTTCCATCAGCAGGCGGTCCAGGTCGCGCAGCAGCGCGCCGCCGCCGGTCAGCATCATGCCCTTCTCGGCGATGTCGGCGCCCAGTTCCGGCGGCGCCTGCTCCAGCGCGTTCTTGACGGCCGAGACGATGTTGTTGAGCGGGTCGGTCAGCGCTTCCAGGATCTCGTTCGACGAGATCGTGAACGAGCGCGGGATGCCTTCGGACAGGTTGCGGCCCTTGACTTCCATTTCCTTGACTTCCGAACCCGGGAAGGCCGAACCGATGGCCTTCTTGATCGCTTCGGCGGTCTGTTCGCCGATCAGCATGCCGTAGTTGCGGCGGATGTAGTTGACGATGGCTTCGTCGAACTTGTCGCCGCCCACGCGCACCGAGCCCTTGTAGACCATGCCGCCCAGCGAGATGATGCCGACTTCGGTGGTGCCGCCGCCGATGTCGACCACCATCGAGCCGGTCGCGTCCGAGACCGGCAGGCCGGCGCCGATCGCGGCCGCCATCGGCTCTTCGATCAGGTAGACCTGCGAGGCGCCGGCGCCGAGGGCCGATTCGCGGATCGCGCGGCGCTCGACCTGGGTCGAACCGCAGGGCACGCAGATGATGATGCGCGGCGACGGGCGGAAGAATTTCGAGTCGTGGACCATGCGGATGAACTGCTTGAGCATCTGCTCGGTCACGGTGAAGTCGGCGATCACGCCGTCCTTCATCGGACGGATCGCTTCGATATTGCCCGGCACCTTGCCCAGCATCTGCTTGGCTTCCTTGCCGACTGCCTGGATGGTCTTCTTGCCGTTCGGGCCGCCTTCCTGGCGGATTGCCACCACCGAGGGTTCATCCAGCACGATGCCCAGGCCGCGCACGTAAATCAGGGTGTTGGCGGTGCCGAGGTCGATCGCCAGGTCATTCGAGAAGTAGCTGCGTAAAAAACCAAACATGGGTGTCCTGATTGCGCACCGGGTGCGCGTGAAAATTGATCGGGTTGTCTTCGCCGCGCCTGCACCTGCCGTGAATCATGCATCGCGGTCTTTCCTGCGGCGGGCGAGCTTTCAGCCCGACAGCGCATTAGCCCGCCATTCTACCTTATAATTTGTCGATTAAATGCTGAAAACGGGTGGTTTTACCCCCCATTTCCGAGGCGAGATCGACGGTGTTACCAAGGTTTTATCAGCCATAGCGCGCCGTTGGCTGACCTCTTGCCAACTTTCATTATTAGCCCAACCACATTTTTGCACGCGGCCCGCGCCGCGCCCCCAGCCATGTCCCTGACACTTTCAGACGTAAAACGCATCGCCAACCTGGCCCAGCTCGAGATGGATGAGGCCCACGCGGAAACCGCGCTGGCCGAGCTGAACGGCATCTTCGCCCTGGCCGAGCAGATGCAGGCGGTGGACACGAGCGGTGTCGCGCCGCTGTCACAGCCGCTGGCCGCCATCATGGCCCTGCCGCTGCGCCTGCGCGACGACGTGGTGACCGAGGAGAACCGCCGCGAAGACTACCAGGCGCCGGCGCCGAAGGCGCAGGACGGCCTCTACCTGGTCCCGAAGGTCATTGAATAACCAGCGCCGCACCGCTTAAAACAGAAGAACGCACATGCACAACAAGACCCTCAAAGAGCTGTCCGCGCTCCTGCAATCGAAGCAGGTCTCGAGCGTCGAACTCGCCAGCCACTACCTCGGCCGCATCGAAGCGAGCAGCCATAACGCCTTCCTGCACCTGGACCGCGAACGCACCCTGGCGCAAGCCGCCAGCGCCGACGCCCGCATCGCCGCCGGCACCGCCGGCCCGCTGACCGGCGTGCCGATCGCGCACAAGGACATTTTTGTTACCCGCGGCTGGCGCACCACCGTCGGCTCGAAGATGCTGGCCAACTACGAGAGCCCCTTCGACGCGACCGTGGTCGACCGCTTCAGCAAGGCCGGCATGGTCACCCTGGGCAAGGTCAACCTCGACGAATTCGCGATGGGCTCGGCCAACGAGAACTCGGCCTTCGGCCCGGTGAAGAACCCCTGGGATCCGCTGGCGGTGCCGGGCGGCTCCTCGGGCGGCTCGGCCGCCGCGGTCGCCGCGCGCCTGGCGCCGGCCGCCACGGCCACCGACACCGGCGGCTCGATCCGCCAGCCGGCCGCTTTCTGCGGCGTCACCGGCATCAAGCCGACCTACGGCCGCGTCTCGCGCTTCGGCATGATCGCCTTTGCCTCCTCGCTGGACCAGGGCGGCCCGATCGCCCAGACCGCCGAGGACTGCGCGTTGCTGCTGAACGACATGATCGGTTTCGACGAGCGCGACTCGACCAGCCTGACTGTCGAACAGGGCAACGTGGCGGAAGACTATACCCGCGACCTGAACAAGCCGCTGAACGGCCTGCGCATCGGCGTGCCGAAGGAATACTTCGGCGAAGGCCTGGCCTCCGACGTGGAAAGCGCCGTGCGCGCCGCGCTGGAGCAGTTCGTGAAACTGGGCGCCACCCTGGTGGACATCTCGCTGCCGAAGACCGCCCTGTCGATCCCGACCTACTACATCATCGCCCCGGCCGAAGCGTCGTCGAACCTGTCGCGCTTCGACGGCGTGCGCTACGGCCACCGCGCCAGCGAGTACAAGGATCTGCAAGACATGTACCGCAAAACCCGCGCCGAAGGCTTCGGCCGCGAGGTGCAGCGCCGCATCATGGTCGGCACCTATGTGCTCTGCCACGGCTACTACGACGCCTACTACGTGCAGGCCCAGAAGATCCGCCGCCTGATCGCGGACGACTTCCAGGCGGCGTTTGCCGACAAGTGCGACGTCATCATGGGCCCGGTGGCCCCGACCGTGGCCTGGGACCTGGGCAGCAAGGCCAACGACCCGGTGGCGAACTACCTGGCCGACATCTTCACGCTGTCGACCAGCCTGGCCGGCCTGCCGGGCATGTCGATCCCATGCGGCTTCGGCGCCGGCGAGAAGAACGCCAAGCGCCCGGTCGGCCTGCAGATCATCGGCAACTACTTCGCCGAAGCGAAGCTGCTGAACATCGCGCACCAGTACCAGCAGGTCACCGACTGGCATACCCGCGCGCCGGAAGGCGTCTGAGCCCCGCACAGAAAAAGAGAGAACACATCATGCAATGGGAAGTCGTCATCGGTCTTGAGAACCACGTGCAGCTCACGACCAATTCGAAAATCTTCAGCGGCAGCTCGATCCGCTTCGGCGCCGAGCCCAACACCCAGGCCAGCCCGGTCGACCTGGCGCTGCCGGGCGTGCTGCCGGTCCTGAACCGCGGCGCCGTCGAGCGCGCGATCCGCTTCGGCCTGGCCGTGGGCGCGAAAATCGCGCCGCAGTCGGTCTTCGCCCGCAAGAACTACTTCTACCCCGACCTGCCGAAGGGCTACCAGATCAGCCAGTTCGAAGACCCGGTGGTCCAGGGCGGCACCATCAGCTTCGCCTACGAGAAGGACGGCAAGCTGGAGACGAAAACCGTCAACCTGACCCGCGCCCACCTCGAGGAAGACGCCGGCAAATCGCTGCACGAGGACTACGCCGGCATGAGCGGCATCGACCTGAACCGCGCCGGCACGCCGCTGCTCGAGATCGTATCCGAGCCCGAGATGCGCAGCGCTGCGGAAGCCGTGGCCTATGCCAAGGCCCTGCACTCGCTGGTCGTGTGGCTGGGCGTCTGCGACGGCAACATGCAGGAAGGCTCCTTCCGCTGCGACGTCAACGTCTCGGTGCGTCCGATGGGCCAGAAGGAATTCGGCACCCGCTGCGAGATCAAGAACCTGAACTCCTTCCGCTTCATGGAAGAAGCCATCCACTACGAAGTGCGGCGCCAGATCGAGCTGATCGAAGACGGCGGCAAGGTGATCCAGGCGACCCGCCTGTGGGATCCGGATAAAAAAGAAACCCGCTCCATGCGCACCAAGGAAGACGCGCAGGACTACCGCTACTTCCCCGACCCGGACCTGCCGCCGCTCGTCATTGGCCAGGACTGGATCGAGCGCATCCGGGGCGAGATGCCGGAACTGCCGGGCGCCCTGCGCGCGCGCTTCACCGGAGAGTATGGCCTGCCGGAGTACGACAGCCTGGTGCTGACCTCCTCCAAGGCCATGGCGACCTACTACGAAGCCGTGGTGGCCGCAGCCGGCAAGGAAAACGCCAAGGCCGCCGCGAACTGGATGATGGGCGACGTGTCGTCGACCCTGAACCGCGAAGGCGTGGAGCTGGATGACTCGCCGGTATCCGCCGCCCAGTTGGCCCTGCTGCTCAAGCGCATCGCCGACGGGACGATTTCGAACAAGGCAGGCAAGGAAGTGTTCGCGGCCATGTGGGAAGCAAGGTCGGATGATGCCAACCTGGCGGACACCGTGATCGAGCAGAAAGGCCTGAAGCAGATCTCGGACACGGGCGCGCTGGAAGCCATCGTCGACGAAGTCCTGGCCGCCAATGCCAAGTCGGTCGAGCAGTACCGCGCCGGCAAGGAAGCCGCGATCAATGCGCTGATCGGCCAGGCCATGAAGGCCTCGAAGGGCAAGGCCAACCCGGCCCAGGTGACCGAGCTGCTGAAGAAGAAGCTGGCAGGCTAATCCGCCCGCCCAATAAAAAAACCGGAGCATGCTCCGGTTTTTTTTTCGCCTGGCGTCTCAGCGCATCACAGGCTCAGGGCCGAGATCTTCTGCAGGCCGGTGGCGATGTTCTTGCGGATCGCGCCCGCGATCGACATCTTGAGGCGCTCGGCGCCCACGAAGGCCTCGGTGCCGCCGGTGGTGTGCTCGGTGGTGATCGCTTCCTGCCACACGACGGCGCCGTTATCGGCGCGCTTCAGGGTCCAGCCGATCTCGATCTTCGAGGTCATCGACACGCCGAACATCGGATACTGCAGATTGAAGATCTGGACCGCCAGCTGGTAGTCGCCGCCATCCTTCTTCACGTCCGCGAAGGTCTTCGAGGCGAGCCTTCATCACACCACAAGGAGGAGACGAGATGCTTACCCTGACTACTTTCCGCAGCGTGCCGTCGTTTGCCGCCGGCTATGTGCGCGACCTGCGGGTGCGCTGGGCCCTGGAGGAAGCGGGCCTGCCCTATCAGCTGCGCTTGCTTGCATTCGAGGAGGCGGCGCTGCCCGCCTACCGCAAGGAACAGCCCTTCAGCCAGGTCCCGATGCTGCAGGATGGCGAGCTGACGCTGTTCGAATCCGGCGCGATCCTGCTGCACCTGGGCGAGCGCTGCCCTCTTCTGCTGCCGCAGGATGCGCACGCCCGCGCGCAGGTGACGGTGTGGATGTTTGCGGCCCTCAGTTCGGTGGAACCCTACCTGGCCGAACTCGTGACCCTGGACCTGTTCCACGCCGGCGAGGACTGGGTGGCCGGCGCCCGCCCTTCGGCGGAAGCGATGGCGCTCAAGCGCCTGCGCGACCTGGACGAGTGGCTCGCGGGCCGCGACTGGCTGGCGGGCGAATTCAGCGCGGCCGACATCCTCATGTGCACCGTGCTGCGCCTGCTGGACGGCATGGACCTGGTCGAGCGCTTCGGCAGGCTGAGCGCCTACCGGGATCGCTGCATGGAACGTCCAGCCTTCAGGAAGGCACTGGCCGACCAGCTGGCGTTGTATGCGCAGACGTCACAGGCGGCATGACGTGGTGGTGGACATCGGTGACATTTCCGGGGGCGGCGGCTGTCTATAATCGTCAGATCCCTTTTTCGAAAGCCCTTGATGCGCCACGCTGCTTTTCTCGTCCTGCTTTCCCTGCTCGCCAGTCCGCATGCACGATCCGCCCCCGAAACGACCCAGGTCTTTCTCGACAATGGCGAACTGAATTACGTCGGCGGCATGGACGCGGATGCGAACAAGCGCCTGTTCGCGCTCTACGACAGCCTGGCGATCAAGCCGACGGTGCTGTCGATCCGCAGCAAGGGCGGCGAGCCGAACCTCGGCATGGCGCTCGGGCGCTGGGTGCGCGAGCGCCAGCTCGACATCAAGGTGCTGGAATTCTGCCTGTCCTCCTGCGCTAACTATGTCTTCCCCGCAGGGCGGCAAAAGGTAGTCAGTAATTTCGCGGTGATCGGCTACCACGGCGGCACCAGCAGCGGGCAATACCAGTTCGACCCGGACATGCAGAAGATGGTCGACGCGATGCCGCCCGCGCAGCGCAAGTCTTTCGTAGACGACCTCGAGCATTCCATGAAGGCCACCGGCGAAAAGGAGGTCGCCTACCTGCGCTGGCTGGGCGTGCGCGAAGACCTGGCGACGCTGGGCCAGCAGGAGCGCTACCAGGCGCGCTACCTGGCCGATCCCAATGTGCTCGGCTGGACCTATTCGCTCGACGGGTTTGCGCGCTTCAATGTGCGCAACATCAGCGTGATCAATCCTCCCTGGAAGCCGGACGGCATCAAGCGCGCACGGTCTTTCGTGGTGATCGAACCCGACTGATCAGACCCCGTAGCGCGTGCGGTAGGCAGCGACGGCGTCCTTGTGGGCGCCGAGGTCGGCGCTGGCCGCGCCGTTCGAGAGGTAAGTAAACAGGTCATCCAGGTTGGCGATCGCGATCACGGGGATGCCGAATTCCTGCGACACCTGCTGCACCGCCGAGTGTTCGGACAGGGCGCCGTCCTTGCCGGAGCGCTCCATGCGGTCCAGCGCGATCAGCACGGCGGCCGGTTCGGCGCCCGCTGCGCGGATCATGTCGACGGACTCGCGCACCGAGGTGCCGGCCGAGATCACGTCGTCGATGATGACGACCTTGCCTGCCAGTTTCGCGCCGACGATGGTGCCGCCCTCGCCATGGTCCTTGGCTTCCTTGCGGTTGTAGGCAAACGAGGTATTGCGGCCCTTGGCGGCCAGGGCCACGGCGGTCGCACTGGCGAGCGTGATGCCCTTGTAGGCCGGCCCGAACAGCATGTCGAAGGCCACGCCCGAATCGAGCAGGGTCTGGGCATAGAACTGGGCCAGCTTGCCGAGCGTGGCGCCGTCGTGGAACAGGCCGGCGTTGAAGAAGTAGGGCGACAGGCGGCCAGCCTTGGTCGTGAACTCGCCGAACCTCAATACCTCGGCCTCGACCGAAAATGCAATAAATTCCTGGCGCAGATCGCTCACGTGCTTCTCCTGTTGGTTCGAAAAACGCCTATTGTAAACCGGCCGCCACCCGCGCCGCCTCGTCCGGGCTGGTCGGCTTGACCAGGTGGCGTTCGAAGCCGGCCGCCCGGCTGCGCGCCCGGTCCGCCTGACGCGGCAATACGCCGGGTCCGCGGCCCCACGGATCATTGCGCGCCGGCCCCGGGGCGCCCGCCCTGGCAGGCGGCGGTCCGCACGGGCGGCGCCTGCCTCCCGCCCGCGCGGCGCCTGCGCGCCTGCGTCACGTCGACGGCCACGGCCATCACGCCATGGCGCTCGCCGCCGTCGTTGTACACGGCCTCGAGGTTGATCTTGAAGAAGCGCTCGAGCGGCATGCCGCCGGCATCGGGCAGGACGAGGGCCAGCGCTTCATCGCAATACGAGTGGCCGCTTTCGAACACATGCTCGAGCGCCGCTTCGAGCGTGCCATGCCGCAGCTGCGGCAGCGCCTCGACCAGGCGCTTGCCCACCAGTTCGCGCTGGCCGAACAGTTCGCAGAAGTGCCGGTTCGCGAGGCGAAAGCGCAGGTCCGGCGCCATCAGGAGGGCCACGGCCACCGGGGCCTCGAGCAGCAAGCTGTCGCGCTGCGCCGATGCGGCGGCGCTTTCGTTGCGCTCGGTGTCGTCACGCGTGATGCAAACGCTGTAACGCAGTTTGCCATCCTCGAAAAAGTTGCTCGACCTCATCTGCACGTGGCGGATGGCGCCGTTCTTGCAGCGCAGCCGCGCCGGCTGGTCGGCCAGCACGCCGCCCGACAGCATGGTGTCGAGGATCAGGTCGACCAGCTCGGCGTCGGCGTGGAAATTGGCGATGTGGCGGCCGACGTATTCCTCCCAGCGGTAGCCGAGCATCTGCAGCTCGGCCCGGTTGGCCCACAGGATGGTGCCGTCGGGGGCCACGTGGTGCAGGCCCTCGGCGGCGGCCCCGGCGCCGACCGGCGCCACCGTCTTCTGTTCGCGGCGCGCCCCTGCGAGCGAGCGCCCTGTGAGGTCGTGGTCCGCGCCGTGCACCGTGCTGCCGCAGGCGCGCCCGTGCTCGGCGCAGATATCCTCGAAGACCTGGGCCTGGGCCGCGTCCGGGAACAGGCGCCAGGGATAGGCGCAGAACTGCGCGAAGCGGTAGTCCGCACCCAGGCCGTTCAACAGCTGCTCGAGCCGCAGCGCCGCCTGGTAGCGCCCCTGGCCGCACAGCAGCGCGGCCATCTCGCCGAACACATGCACGGGACCTCTGCCTGCGGCGGACTCCAGCAGAGGCGCGAACACCGCGCGAAAGCGCGCCTCGTCGGGCCAGCCGTCCAGCAGCAGGTCCGCGAGGGTCTGCTCGGCGTCGAGAAAGCGCACGCGGCCGGGGTTGGCCAGCAGGCGCCAGACATCGGCGCAATGGGCCGGCGTGGCGATCACGATGCCGGCGCCGCCGGCGGCCAGCGCCGTGTCGACGAATCCGGCGACTTCGGCCATCAAGGCGGCCTCGTCGGCATAGAACCGGACGGTGTGGGAAACATCGCCGTCAGGGAGTGCGCTTCGGTTATCGATATCCATGGCCTGTGGAATGGGGTGCGTGTTGCGGCGCCCATCCAGCGTACAGGCAACCGGGAATTGTTAAAATGATGAGGAGGTAAGCGTAACATATTGCACGTCAGAATTTTCTTAACGATTTTCGACCGGCATCAACGTTCCTGGAGGATACAAAACCGGCTACACTGCTGGATGCACCGGGCCGCAAGCCGGCCGCCATCTTCACTTCACACGATCCATGCCACGAATTATTTCCGCCAACCTGAACGGCATCCGTTCGGCCCACAAGAAGGGCTTCTTCAACTGGCTCGCCACCCAGTCCGCCGACTACATCTGCGTGCAGGAACTGAAGGCGCAGGAAGCCGACATGACCGAGGAATTCCTGTCCCCGCACGGCTACCACGGCCATTTCCACTACGCCGAAAAGAAGGGCTACTCGGGCACCGGCGTGTATAGCCGCAGCGCGCCCGACAACAAGCGCATCGGCTTCGGCTGCCTCGAGTTCGATGCCGAGGGCCGCTACACCCGCTGCGATTTCGGCAACCTCACCATCATCTCCGTCTACTGCCCCTCCGGCTCGTCCTCGCCGGAGCGCCAGGAGGCCAAGTTCCGCTTCATGGAGGTCTTCCTGCCGCACCTCCAGGAGCTCAAGGCCGAGGGCCGCGAGGTGGTGATCTGCGGCGACTGGAACATCGCCCACAAGGAAATCGACCTCAAGAACTGGAAAGGCAACCTGAAGAATTCGGGCTTCCTGCCGGAAGAGCGCGCCTGGATGACGCGCATTTTCGACGAGATCGGCCTGGTCGACGTGCACCGAAAGGTGCATCCGGACGCCGAGCACTACACTTGGTGGAGCAACCGCGGCCAGGCCTACGCGAAGAACGTCGGCTGGCGCATCGACTACCACGTCGCCACCCCGGGTATCGCGGCGACCGCCAAAACGGTGTCGATCTATAAAGACGAAAAATTCAGCGATCACGCGCCGCTGATCATCGACTACGATCTCTGATCGGTCCATAAGCTAAGCTAATAGATATATCGTCATCTATTAGCTTTGCTTCTGAAACCTGCCCCCCATGCCGGGGGGATTCGCCCGTGAAATGATGCGAAATTGCAGCATTCCCCTTTGTTTGGCGAAATGCTAAATGGGTTTCTTGATACTATCCGTCTGGTAAGTTTCTAATCAGAATGTTCAATTGACAGAATATTAAGAAACCATGACTGCCTCCTCTTCGTCCCCTACCCTGCTCGCCAAGACGGTGTCGACCACCGCAGGCGTGACCCACATCGACCTGAATTTCTCGGCAACGATGGCCAAGGGACGCGGCAGCATTTTCGTCACCGACGGGGCCGTCCAGACCGTCATCGACCGCGCTACCGGCGAACCCAAGCTGCGCGTGGTCGGCGCTACCTTTACCAAGGAAATCCCGCTCAGCCAGGTCACGGTCAACGGCAGCCACGTCAGCTTCGACGCCGCCGGCCTGGCAGGGGGCAAGCACTACAGCATCTTCATGGGCGCCGGCACCCTCACCAGCGGAGGCAGTCCCTTCGCCGGCTATACCGTTCCGAACCAGGTCGCCTTCGACGTCGCCGCCGCGCCATCCGGCCTGAGCGCGAGCTTCGCCTTCGAGAACACCAGCCTCAAGGCCGGCCAGGACATCGAGGTCTACGTCACCCTGTCGCAGTCGGTGGCGAGCCTGGACGCCAGCGCCTTCAGCGCCGAGAACGCGTCGGTGCTGAGCGTCACCGGCACCGATGATCCCCGGATCTGGAAAGTCGTGCTGACCAGGAGCACCAGCGTGGCCGACGCCGAGAACGTGCTGCGCCTGGACCTGACGAAAGTCGAGACCGCGCCCGGCGTGCACGGCAGCGGCACGGCCACCTCGCCGTCCTATGCCGTCGATACGCTCGTCAATCCCTGGATCTCGCTGGCCGGTCCCGCGTGGGATTCCGGCGTCTCGCGCGAGGACAATCTCATCAATAGCACGACACCCTATCTCCAGGGCGAGCTGCACGGCGGCCTGGACGACGGCGACGTCATCGAGCTCTTCATCAACGGGACCAGGGTGGATTCGGCACACATCGACGTCGTGCGCGAGAGCTCGCCCTGGACCTGGTCCTACTCGCCGGGCGACGGCGAGGAAGGCCCCTACTTCGACGAAGGCGCGAACACCGTCACGGTCCATGTGAAGAATGGCGATCACACCAGCGCCGCCTACAGCACCACCGTCACCGTGGACACGGTGGCGCCGGAAATCGACGCCAGGCCGAGCGAGACCGCTGCGCTGCCGCTCACCGAGGACATCGTCATCACGTTCACGGAAACGCTGTACTGGGCGAACATGGAAAGCGACATGATGTCCGTTTCGGTGTATTGCCCGGAAGACGGCACCGTGCGCGACGTCTGGATCGACGCCTCGGCCTTCATCGGCGGCGGCGACGTCCTGACCCTCGACCCGTCCGAGCTCGAGCTCGAGACAGGCAAGCATTACGAACTCAGGCTGCCGGACGGCCTGACCGACTACGCCGGCAACAGCCTGGCCGACCCGCTCATCGGCTTCCACACCGGCGCGGTTGACCTTACCGGCCCCTCCGCCACCCATGTACTGGTGGCCGGCGAACGGATCGACGACCGCTTCTTCTTCAAGGCCAACGACACGATCACCTTCCGAGTGAAGTTCGACGAGGCCATCCGCCAGGCTTCGGACGCCATCCTGTCGGTCGAACTGAGCAACGGCGGCCGCGCCGAGGTCGATACCATCGAGGGCGACGAGGTGACCTTCACCTATACGGTCGAGGGCGAAGACACGGACATCGGCAACCTGACCATCACCGATGCCTCGATGCTGATCGAGAACATCGAAGACCTCGCCGGCAACCCGCTGACAGGCGCGCATATCGTCTTCGACGGCCTCCACGAGTACATGGGCTTTGGCTACGGCTACCTGCCGGTCGGCGTCACGGTCGACACCGAGGCGCCCGACGCGCCGGCGACGCCCTCGCTCGCCGCCGGCAGCGATTCCGGCATCGCCGACGACGACATCACCAACGATCGCACCCCGACCCTGAAGGGCATCGCCGAAGCACGGGCCTGGGTCAGCATCTATGAAGGCAGCACCTGCCTTGGCGGCATCAGGGCGGACGAGTCGGGCAAGTGGGAGATCGGTATCGACAGCGAACTCGGGGCAGGCACGCACAACCTGAGGATCGTGCAGACCGATCGCGCCGGCAACGAGAGCAGCGACACTTCCTATGCGCTCACCATCGACTACAGCGCGGATGCGCTGGAGGCGCCCGTGCTGACCGGCGGCACGACACTGACCGGCAGCGGCGCCGAAGCCCATGCCGATATCAAAATCATCTCCGGCGAGACCGTCGTCGGCGTCGGCAGCGCCGATGCCGATGGAAACTGGACCGCCCTGTTTGGTGCGCCCCTGGAGCAAGGAAGCCATACGTACACCGTTCGCCAGATCGACCAGGCCGGCAACGTCAGCGGGGATTCCGCGCCAATCACGTTCACGGTCGACCACAGCGCGCCGCCTGTTTCAATGGACACGCCGGACCTGGACGCCGCCAGCGACAGCGGCCTGTCCGACCACGACGACATCACCAACACCGACACCCCGACGTTCACCGGCGGCGGCGCCGTGCCTGGCCGGGTCGTCGTGCTGTACGCAAACGGGGTCGAGAAAGGCCGCATCGAGGCCGACGCGTCGGGCAACTGGCGCATCACCAGCAGCAGGCTAGCGGACGGCGACTACAGCATTGCGATCCGGGAATTGGACGCGGACGGGCATGCAGTCGGCTCTTCCGAATCGCTCGGCGTGCGCATCGACACCATGGCGCCCGAACTGCTCAGCGCACTGGCAAACCAGTCGCGCAAGGAGTTCGAACTGAGCTTTGATGAGGATGTCGACTTCACGCCGGCTGGCTTCTTCCAGCTCAAGCAAAACGACGCTAACGTGGGACACTTCGACGCCGACAGCTTCAATTGGGCGCTCGGGGGTGGCGCCGGTGGCGCTGCATCGGTCCTGAGCCTGGACGTCGCCGCAAGCGGCCGCTTCAAGCTGGAAATGAACAGCAGCGCCATCGCGGACTTGGCGGGCAACGTGGCCGTCTTCGTCGGCACGCCGGAATGGACCTTCGATCTCTAAGCGCCTGACCCGTCCGGCCAGTCGAGCCGGAAGCCGCTGTCGAAGCGGCGCGCGTCCCCACTCAGGGGATCGATGAAGGAAATCGAGCGCGCCAGCAGCTGCAGAGGCGCGCTGAAGTCGTCGCCTTTGCAAGGCAGCGCCACCGGATAGAAAGCATCGTTCAGGATCGGCGCGCCGAGGCTCGCGAGGTGCAGGCGCAGCTGGTGCTTGCGTCCGGTATGCGGATGCAGGCGGTAGTGAGCGACGTCGCCGCGCCGCGCGATCAGCTCCACCACGGTCTCCGAATTCGGCTCGCCCGGCACTTCTTCGCTGACAAAGAACTGCTCCGCATCCTGCATGCGGCTGCGGTAGGTGAAGGGGAATTCCCGTCCCTCGATGGGGCCCGCCAGGGCCTCGTAGACTTTCTTCACCACCCGCTTCTGGAACATCGACTGGTAGGCGCCGCGCGAGGCGGGATTGTGCGAGAAGATCAGCACGCCGGCCGTCTCGCGGTCGAGGCGGTGGATCGGGGTCAGGTGCGGCAGGTCGAACTGTTTCTTGAGGCGCACGAGCAGGGTCTCGTGCAGGAAGCGGCCGGTCGGGATGGTCGGCAGGAAGTGCGGCTTGTCGGCGACCAGCAGGTGCTCGTCCAGGTGCAGCACGCTTTCCTTGAAGGGAATCGGCGTCTCGGGCGCTTCCAGTTCGCGGTAGTACCAGATGCGCATGCCCTGGCGCACGTGGCTGTCGGCGTTCAGGGGCACGCCCTTGGCGTCGACGATCTCGCCGCGCGCCAGGCGCTGGGCCCAGGCGGCCTCGGAAACGTCGGGAAAACGCTCCACCAGGAAGCGCAGCATGCCGCCGGCGCGGGTTTCGGTCAGCCACAGATAGCTGGGCGCGACGCCCTCGCGGGTCGGCAAGGGCACGTAGGCATTGGCTTCGGCCTGGTGGCCCTTCCTGCTACCCCCCATTAACGCAATGCGACGTTGGTCCGGTAAGGCGGCAGCTTGGCGGCCGTGGTGCCCTTGGCGCGCGCGTAGACCGGCAGCAGCAGGTTCATGTGCGATTCCATGTCGGCGATGCGGGACTCGCCGCCCGGGTGGGTCGAGAACACCTCGATCGGCGCACGCTTGTCGAGCGCCGCCATCTTGCGCCAGAGCGCGATGCCGGCGCGCGGGTCGTAGCCGGCGCGAGCCGCGATGTCCAGGCCGACGAGGTCGGCCTCGCGCTCGTCGTCGCGGGAGAACTTCAGGCCGGCGAACTGGGCGGTGTAGCCGGCGATCGTGCCGGTGATGCCCGGATCGACCCCGAAGATACCCGACACCAGGGCGCCGCCCAGGCGGGCCAGCCCGTTGGTCGCCATCTGCTTGCCCATCTTCTCGCGGCTGTGCTCACGCAGTGCGTGGGCGATCTCATGCCCCATCACGGCGGCCACCTCGTCGTCGGTCAGCTTCAGCGAGGTCAGGATGCCGGTGAAGAAACCGATGCGGCCGCCCGGCATGCAAAAGGCGTTGACGTCCTTCGAGTCGATGACATTGACCTGCCATTGCCACTGGGTCGCCTCCTGGTTCCAGCGTGCGGTTTGCGGAATGATGCGCCTGGCGATGTTGCGCAGGCGCTGCACCTCGGGATGCGAAGGCGGCAGCAGCACGCCTTTCTGCTGCGCCTGGCTCATCATTTGCGTGTATTGCTGGGCGGCCGCTTCGTTGAGCTGTTCCGTCGGCACGAGCTTGCGCAGGCGCGACAGGGGCCTGACCTCGATGCCATCCTGGACCGTCGTATTGCGGTCATTCTGCGCGACGGCATCGCCGACGCTCACCGTTCCAAATGCGGCAAGCAGGGAAAGGCTGACTGCCAGATGCTTCATTTTTTTCATGTCGTCAACGATAGCCTGTTCTTAGCAGCACTATCTCCAAAGAAAGTGGCGGCAAGTGTATGCACAATAGCGCAGATGATCGTGGATGGCGGACGACTCGACAAGCCGCCACCGCACATAAGCGCGCTTAGTCCGTCACCCCGACGCGCTTGCGCAAACGAAACACCGCCAGGCTACCGCGCAGGTTGGGCAGGAATGTCACCACCTTGCCCTCGGCCAGCGCCACGAATTCCAGTACTTCCAGCCCGCATTTCTCGGCCAGGTCCTTGAAGTCGTGGATGGTCGCATAGCGCACGTTCGGCGTATCGAACCACTGGTAGGGCAGCGAGCGCGAGACCGGCATGCGGCCGCGGATCAGGGCCACGCGGTGCGGCCAGTAGGCGAAGTTGGGGAAGGACACGATGGCTTCCTGCCCCACGCGCACGATGTCGCGCAGGCGCGCCTCGACGTGCTGCATCATCTGCAGCGAGGACAGGCAGAGCACCATGTCGAAGGCGTTGTCGCGGAACAGGTCCAGGCCCTCTTCCATATCGTGCTGGATCACGCTGATGCCGCGCTGGGTGCTCTCGAGCACCTTGTCGTCGGCGATCTCGACGCCGTAGCCGGTGCATCCCTTGCCCAGCTCCAGGTAGCGCAGCATGGCGCCGTCGCCGCAGCCGACGTCGAGCACGTGGGAACCCTCGCGCACCCAGTGCGCGATGAAGGCCAGGTCGGGCCGCAGGGAGTTCAGGTCGTCGAAATTCATGCCGCAGCTCCGGTCAGTTCACCGCTCAGTTCCTCCGCCATCCGGTCGTAGTAAGCGCGCACCACGGCCATGTAGCGCGGGTCTTCCAGCAGGAAGGCGTCGTGCCCGTGCGGCGCGTCGATCTCGGCGTAGCTCACCTTGCGGCGGTTCGACACCAGGGCCTCGACGATCTCGCGGCTGCGCTCCGGAGAGAAGCGCCAGTCGGTGGTGAAGGAAGCGATCAGGAACTGCGCCTGCGTGCCGGACAGGGCCTTGGTCAGGTCGCCGCCGTGGGCGCGCGCCGGGTCGAAGTAGTCGAGCGCCTTGGTGATCAGGAGGTAGGTGTTGGCGTCGAAGTATTCCGAGAACTTGTCGCCCTGGTAGCGCAGGTAGGACTCGATCTCGAAGTCGACGCCGAAGTCGAAGGCGTAGTCGTCTTTCTCCGCCGCGTTGCGCAGCTTGCGGCCGAACTTTTCCGCCATGTCGTCGTTGGACAGGTAGGTGATGTGGCCGACCATGCGCGCCACCTTCAGGCCGTTCTTCGGCACCACGCCGTGTTCGTAGAAGTCGCCGCCGTGGTAGTCCGGGTCGGTCAGGATGGCCTGGCGCGCGACGTCGTTGAAGGCGATGTTCTGGGCCGAGAGCTTCGGGGTCGAGGCGATCACGATGCAGTGGCGCAGGCGCTCGGGGAACATGATGCTCCAGGACAGCGCCTGCATGCCGCCGAGCGAACCGCCCATCACGGCGGCGAATTGTTCGATGCCCAGGCGATCGGCCAGGCGGGCCTGGGCGCTCACCCAGTCTTCCACCGTCAGCAGCGGGAAGGCCGCGCCGTAGGGCTTGCCGGTGGCCGGATTCGTGTGCATCGGCCCGGTCGAGCCGAAGCAGGAACCCAGGTTGTTCACGCCGATCACGAAGAAGCGGTCGGTGTCGACCGGTTTGCCCGGGCCGACCATATTGTCCCACCAGCCCTGGCTCTTGGGCTTGTCGGCATAGGTGCCGGCCACGTGGTGGGAGGCGTTCAGCGCGTGGCAGACCAGGACCGCGTTCGACTTGTCGGCGTTGAGGGTCCCGTAGGTTTCATACATCAGCGTGTAGTCGCCGATGCTGGCGCCGCTTTGCAGGCGCAGCGGCTCGGCGAAGTGCATCGCCTGCGGTGTGACTGTTCCAATCGATCCCATGGATGGTGTTCGCGTGTTCTTGTATGGCGCGGCGACGTGCCGCGCCGGGTAAATCAGAGGGATTGCAGCTGCTCCACGGCGGCGGCGATCTCGTTCGGTTCGATCGAGCGCAGGATGCGGCGCGTGCGGCTGGTGATGGCGGCCAGGTCGCTGTTCAGGATTTCCTGCTTCACCGCCAGCAGCTGCGCCGGATGCATCGAGAATTCGCGCAGGCCCATGCCGAGCAGCAGGCGGGTGAGCTTGGCGTCGCCCGCCATCTCGCCGCAGACGGCGACGTCGAGGCCCGCCTTCTGGCCCGTGGCGATGGTCTGGGCAATCAGCATCAGGACCGCCGGGTGCAGCGGATTGTACAGGTGCGCCACTTCGTAGTCGACCCGGTCGATCGCAAGCAGGTACTGGATCAGGTCATTGGTCCCGATCGACAGGAAATCCATGCGCTTGACGAACATCGGCAGCGCCAGCGCGGCGGCCGGGATCTCGATCATGGCGCCCACTTCCACCGCCGGGTCGTACTTGATCCCCTCCTCGCGAAGCTGGGCCTTGGCCTGCTCGATCATGGAAAGCGTCTGGTCGATCTCGAAGGCGTGCGCCAGCATCGGAATGAGGATGCGCACCTTGCCGAAGGCGGAGGCACGCAGGATCGCGCGCAGCTGGGTCAGGAAGAGCTGGGGCTCGGCCAGGCAGTAGCGGATCGCGCGCAGGCCCAGCGCCGGGTTCAGCGCCGTGTGCTCGGTCGGGTCGAGCGGCTTGTCGGCGCCCACATCCAGGGTGCGGATCGTCACCGGCCTGCCCTTCATCGCCACCACGGCCTTGCGGTACTGCTCGAACTGCTCGTCTTCGCTCGGGACTTTCAGCACGGTCGCGCCGCGGCCCATGAACAGGAATTCGGAACGGAACAGGCCCACCCCACTGGCGCCGGCGTCCAGCGCGGCCGGGCAGTCGTCGGGCAGTTCGATATTGGCCAGCAGGGTGATCGGGGTGCCGTCCCTGGTCACCGCCGGGGTCTTCTTGAGCTTCAGCAGGCGCTTGCGGGCCTTGGTGAGGGCGGCCTGGCGCGCGCGGTACTGCTCCAGCACCAGCTGGCTCGGATTGCAGATCACCACGCCGGCATCGCCGTCGATGATGACCCAGTCGTCCTGCTCGATCAGGCGCGAAGCCTGGCTCATGCCGACCGCGGCCGGGATGTCGAGCGAGCGCGCGACGATGGCCGTGTGCGAGTTCTGGCCGCCGACGTCGGTGACGAAACCGGCGAAGGAACGGTCGCGGAAGGCCAGCATGTCGGCCGGCGAGATGTCGTGGGCCACCACGATCATCGAGGGCGGCGCCTGGTCTTCGCCTTCGTACACCGGCGGGATGGCGAGCGCGGTGCCCATCAGGACCTTCAGCACCCGCTCGGCGACCTGCTGGATATCGTGCTTGCGCTCGCGCAGGTACTCGTCCTCGATCTCGTCGAACTGGGAAGACAGCTCGTCGATCTGGGTCACCAGCGCCCATTCGGCGTTGTAGTGGCGCGAACGGATGATGTCGAGCGGCGCTTCCGAGATCATCGGGTCCGACAGGATCAGGGCATGCACGTCGATGAAGGCGCCCAGCTCCGTCGGCGCGTCCTTGGGCAGCTCGGTCCACAGGGCCTGCAGGCCGCGGTGGACTTCGGCGATGGCATCCTGCAGGCGCTTGACTTCCGCCTCGACCTGCTCTTCCGGGACGAGGTAGTGCTTGACGTCGAGCGCGGCCGGCGTGAGCAGGTGGGCGCGGCCGATCGAGATGCCGCGCGAAACCGGAATGCCGTGGAGCGTGAACGATGCCATCGAGGGTCCCGTGTGGCGGGGCGTTGCCGCTTCGCGCGGCATTACTCGCCTTCGCCGAACTTGTCGTTGACCAGGCCGCTCAATGCGGCGATGCATGCCTCTTCATCCTCGCCGTCGGCTTCGAGCAGCACTTTCGCGCCCTTGCCGGCGGCAAGCATCATGACGCCCATGATGGACTTGGCATTGATGCGGCGGCCGTTGCGGGTGAGCCAGACGTCGCTCTTGAACTTGGCGGCCAGCTGGGTGAATTTGGCGGAGGCGCGGGCGTGGAGGCCCAGCTTGTTGATGATCTCGAGTTCCTGTTGAATCATATTGTCGTGGTCTATGCCTTGGCCAAATGTCGTTATCAGTATGCGTTGTGTTCAGCTCGATCCGACGCGGATCCGGTTGTCGACCCGCACCGCACCGTTCTGGGCGCCGGCCAGGGCCATCTCGACCACCACGTCGAGGGTGTCGCGGCGGTAGGTGATCGCGCGCAGCAGCATGGGCAGGCTGATGCCGGCGATGACTTCCACATGGCCGGCGTCGTGCAGCGAATTGCAGCAGTTCGAGGGGGTGCCGCCCTTGATGTCGGTGATGACCAGCACGCCGTCGCCTTCGTCCAGGCGCGCGATCGCCTCCTTGGCCAGGCAGTTCACCTGGGCCAGGTCCTGGTCGGCGCTCACGTCGATCGCCTCGAAACGCTCCGTCGGGCCACGGAATACGTGGGCCACCGCGGAGATGAAAGCCTGGCCCAGCGGTGCGTGGGTCAGGAGCAGGATGCCTACCATGTCATTACTTCTCGTTTGCTTTCAGTTCGACCGCGTCGATGAACATCGCGGCCACGTCGAAACCGGTCTGGTCGGTGATCTCCTGGAAGCAGGTCGGGCTGGTGACGTTCACTTCGGTCAGGAAATCGCCGATCACATCCAATCCTACCAGCAACAGGCCTCGGGCCGCCAGTTCCGGGCCGATGGCCTCGGCGATCGCCCGCTCGCGCTCGGTAATGGGCATGGCCACGCCCTTGCCGCCGGCCGCCAGGTTGCCGCGCACCTCATTGCCCTGCGGAATGCGCGCCAGGGTGAAGGGCACGGGCTTGCCATTGATCACCAGCACGCGTTTATCTCCCTGCTTGATCGCCGGAATGTATTTCTGGGCCATGATGGTGTGCTTGCCGTTGTCGGTCAGCGACTCGATCACGGAGCCCAGGTTCATGCCGTCGTCCTTCACGCGGAAGATGCCGGCGCCGCCCATGCCGTCCAGGGGCTTGAAGATCACGTCGCCGTGCTTTTCGTGGAAGGCGCGCAGGCGGGAAGGATTCGAGCTCACGAGGGTCGGCGAGGTGAACTGGCTGAACTGGCCGATGGTCAGTTTCTCGTTATGGTCGCGGATCGCCCCGGCGCGGTTGAACACGCGCGCGCCCTGGCGCTCCGCCAGCTCCAGCAGATAGGTGCCGTAGACATATTCCATGTCGAAGGGCGGGTCCTTGCGCTCGATGATGGCGTCGAACACGTTCAGCTCCACGATTTCCGGGGCGTCGGCGCGGTACCAGGGGTCTTGCTCGCCCGTCAGGTGCAGGCGCGTGACTTCGGCGGTGACGACGCCCTCTTCCAGCACCATGTCGCGCTGCTCGAAGGCGTACACGGCATGGCCGCGCTTCGCCGCTTCGCGCATCATGGCGAACGTGGAATCCTTGTAGATCTTGAAGGTGGAGAGCGGGTCGGCGAGGAAGGCGATTTTCATGGGCTGTCCAATGCGGGGAATGCCTTGATTTTAGCCGGAAACGCGATTTCTCGCGGCTGAGGCCCTGGTTTTGCGTTCGATGGTATTGTCCTGCCAAACCACTTCGGAGGACGGCATGACACCTGAAGCACGTCGGGAAGCGAACGAACAACTCTTGCAGAAGCACGGGATTCCGATCAACCCGCATCTGCCGATGATCGAGGACGCGGACGCGGTCATCCTGCGCACGGAAGAGGAACTCTGGGGACGGCTGGTGGCCCTGTGGGGCGTGGTCGGCAGGGCCATGCTGCGCGAGAACGCCTGGTTCAAGGAGTATTTCTCGCCCCTGGCGCGGCGTACCCTGCTGACGGCCGACGAAGCGACCTTCCTGTTCGACGACGCCCCGAAGGAAGAAGACCTGGTCCGCTTTTCCTGGCGCCTGGAAGCGATGATGTTCCTGGCCTGGTGCGCGGGGCTGGTCGACGACCCCGGCATGCCGTCGGCTCCCTCGAGCGCCGAAGCCATCCTGCCGCTGTATCCGCACGACCTGGGTGACGCCACGATGCTGCGCGAGGCCATCCGGATGCGGCCGAAAGAAGAGATCCTGGACTGGGCCGACCGCCTGTACCGCCTGCACTGGGCGGTGCGCGACGCCCACCTCAACCGGCGCGAGCCGCCGCCCGGCCTGAACCCGGGCGTGGTGCTGGAATGGCACCACGCGGTGAACTGGATGACGCGCTACGGTGAGGAGGACGACTGGGACGCCGTCGGCACCGACACCTGATCAGTACACTTCGGGGTTGGGGTCGGTGCGCTCGAGCTCGAGCGATGCCGCCAGCAGCCCCAGGCGCGCCACCACGCCGTAGACGTAGAAGCGGTTCGGCGCGGCGGTGCCCGGCTTGGCCTTCAGGTCCGGCACGGCATGTTGCTGGGCAAACGCCAGCGGCACGTACTGGGAACCCGGCGCGTTCAGGTTCTGGTCGATGCCGCGCTCGGCGTGCACGCGGTAGAAGCCGCCCACCACGTAGCGGTCGATCATGTACACCACCGGCTCGGCCACCGCATCGTTGATGGACTCGAAGGTCGGCACGCCCTCCTGCACGATCATGTCGTTGACGGCCACGCCATCCTTGATGACGGTCATCTTGGCGCGCTGGGCGCGGCTCAGGTCCTTCACCTCGCTGGCGTCCTTCACGCTCAATACGCCCATGCCGTAGGTGCCGGCGTCCGGCTTGACGATCACGAAGGGCTTCTGCTCCTTCATGCCGTATTCCTTGTACTTCTTCTTGATCTTCGAGAGCAGGGCCGAGACCGCGTCGGCCAATTGTTCGGTGCCCACGTCTTCCTGCAGGTCGACCTCGCCCACCTTGCTGTGCAGGGGGTTGACCAGCCAGGGATCGATCTCGATCAGCTTGCCGAACTTCTTGGCGACTTCGTCGAAGGCCTTGAGGTGATTGCTCTTGCGGCGCAGCGCCCAGCCGGCATGGACCGGCGGCAGCAGCGACTGCTCGTGGATGTTTTCCAGGATCGAGGGGATGCCGGCCGACAGGTCGTTGTTCAGCAGGATGGTGCAGGGGTCGAAATCGGCCAGGCCGACGCGGCGCCCGTTCGGCGAACGCACCAGGGGCTCGACCACCAGCATATTGCCGTCAGGCAGCGCCAGCGGAGTCGGCTGGGTGACCTCCGGCGACAGCGAACCCAGGCGAACGTGCAGGCCCGTCTGGCGGAAGATCTGCATCAGGCGCGCCACGTTCTGCAGGTACATCGGGTTGCGCGTATGGGTTTCCGGGATCATCAGGAGGTTGCGCGCATCCGGGCAATACTTGTCGATCGCGGCCATGGCGGCCTGCACCGTCAGCGGCAGCATCTCGGTGGAGAGGTTGTTGAAGCCGCCCGGGAACAGGTTGGTGTCCACCGGCGCCAGCTTGTAGCCGGCATTGCGCAGGTCCACCGAGCAATAAAACGGCGGCGTGTGCTCCTGCCACTCGAGACGGAACCAGCGCTCGATCGCGGGCGTGGCTTCGAGGATTTTTTTTTCCAGGTCGAGAAGGGGACCGGTCAGGGCGGTGGCGAGGTGCGGAACCATGGGTGGACGTCCTAGTATGAGCTTATTCGAATTATATCGGTAGCATCATATAGGGACGACCTGGCCGTTTTAAAGGTGCTGGGTTGCCAGGAAAATGGCCCTGCATGCAGCAGGGCCATTCACGGCCTCCGGGCCAGCCTAAAGGGAGCGCAGGAAGGCCAGCAGGGCGTCGCGGTCGCTGCGGCTGAGCTGCTCGAAGCGCTGGCGCGAGCGCTCCGCCTCGCCGCCATGCCACAGGATGGCTTCGCTCAGGCTGCGGGCGCGGCCATCGTGCAGGTAGCCCACCTTGCCGGCGCCGCCCATGACCTTCTCGGTATAACCGATGCCCCACAGCGGCGCGGTGCGCCACATGCTGCCGCTCGCCTGGCCTTCCACGTAGCCGTCGGCCAGGTCCGGGCCCATGTCATGCAGCAGCAGGTCGGTGTAGGGACGGATGGTCTGGTTGCGCAGTTCCGCGAACAGGTGGTTCGCGCCGGTCTTCATCTCCGCCGTGTGGCAGGCGGCGCAGCGCATCGCCTGGAACAGCTTCGCGCCCGCGCCCACCTGCACGGCGTCGACCTTGTGCTCGTCCAGCACCGACACGCCTTTCGGGAAGCCGCTCGGGATGCTGCGCTGGGCCGGCACCGCCACCAGCGCCAGGTAGTGCGAGATCGATTTCAGGTCGGCCTCGCTGATGCCGCGCTCGGCGCCCAGCCCGGCGCAGTTGGCCGGGTCGCTGGCGCAGCGCCGGTTCGGGTAGACCGGCGAGGTCACGGCCATGTCCAGCAGCAGGGCTTCGGCGCTCTGGTGACGCAGCGAGGCCTTGCCCGCCTTCCACCCGAAGCGGCCCAGGCGCACCGCCCTCGTTTCCGGATCGAAGACGAAGTTGGCGCGGCCCTTGATCCCGTCCTGGTCGGGCGCCGGGCGCACCCGCGCCAGGATGTCGGCTTCCGGCACCGCTTCGAGCAGGCCGGCGCCGATCATGGGCTGGGCGGCGCGCAGCGACGCGACAGACGGCGTGGCGCCTTCGAAGGCCAGGGTCGGCTTGCGCAGCTGGACCACGCTGCCGTCCGCCAGTGTCACGTTGCGCGTCTCGAAGCCCCCTACCCGCACGCCCATGCCCCAGTTCTGGCTGGCGCCCGCGGCGAGCGCATTCATCTGCACCGCGCTGCCGTACTGCGGGTGCGGAACCTGCCGGCCGGCGCCGTCGAGCGAGGCCACCCGCACCGACATGCTGTCGAGGCGCTGGCGCAGGGCCGCCGGCGCGGGGCTACGGCCATTGTTGACATGGCAGGCCACGCAGCTCGACGCGTTGAAGCGCTGGCCCTGCAGGCCCGCCGCGTCGAGGTAGGGATCGTTGCCCGGCTCGTTGTGGGCGCCCGTGGTGAAGTTGGTGTGCAGCAGGCGCCGGCCTTCGACGAAGCGCTGCATGTTCTGCATGCCGATGTGGTTGTGCGGCTGCTGGAACATCAGGGCGCCTTCGTCCGTGTAGTTGTACGGCACGGAGCCCAGGCCGCCGGACAGGGTGGCTTCCGGCAGCGGCACCGAATTCAGGCGCGGCTGCACGCCATACCAGGGCCGCAGGCCGGCGCCGACCACGTACGTCCACTCATAGGAATAGTAGCGGATGCCGCCGTTATCGCCCTTGCCGGCCAGTGACTCGGTGGTGGTGAACATGGAGGGCGAGACCTCGATCACGTCGCCGACCGTGAGCGCCCGCGAAGGAACCGAGGTGCCGTTCGGGAATCCTGCGGCGTCGAGGCCGCCATGACCCGGATAATTCTTGATCAGGAGAGTGCAGCCGTTGTTGATGCCCTTGCTTGATACCAGGCGGGGACCCGACGGGTACGGCACCGGCTGGCACAGCTTGATGTTCCCATCCACCAGTTCGCCCGGCGCCATCCAGCCGTAGCCGGTGACGCCCGGGCGGTCGAAGGCGCGGAAGAAGGCAATGCCGCCGGAGAGGAAATCGACCGTGGTGTACTGGTTCACGGTCAGGGTCGGCCTGGTCACGCCGGGCACGCGGCTGTTGTCGATGATCTCCACGCCCCAGGTGCGGTTCTTGAAGTACTGCGGCACGAAGCTGAGGTAGTTGCCCGGCCCCTTGTCGCGCGGCAGGCCGGTGGCCAGGTCGACGGTCTCGTTGGGGCCGTAGCCGATCTCGTTCCAGTCCTCGCCGCGCTCGCGCCCGTGGCGCGCCAGCCCGCGCGCGCCGAAGCGGGTGACCAGCGTGCCGTCGGGGAGCGTGAACTGCAGGGTCTCGATCGGCGCGTCGGCGCCCGGCAGCGGCGCCATGCCTGCGCCGCCGGCCGGCCAGGCCTGGGGCGAAGTCGCCAGCGCCGGCAGGGTGTTGTCGCTGCCCGGCGTCTTGAACTGCACCTCGTAGAGCGAATAGCCGTACTGGGTGGCGCGGCTGACGCCCTGCAGGCGCAGGTAGCGCGCGTGCATGCCGAGGTTGAAGAACTCTTCCACGCCGCCCTTGCCCCCGCTGACGTAGCGCAGCTCGCGCCACACCTGCCCGTCGTCCGAGACCTGCAGCGCGTATTCGCGACCGTACGAGTTCTCCCATTGCAGCTTCATGTAGCCGACCTGGGTCTTGCTGCCGAAATCGAACTGGATCCAGGCGCCGTCCTCGAAGCGGCTGGCCCAGCGCGTGCCAGGGTTGCCGTCGATGGCCTGCCCCGCCGCCATGCCGGGATTCTCGACCGCGGACGAGGTGGCCTGGACCGGCTTGATGATGACGCCGGGCTGGCCGGGGTCGAGCGGCGGTTGCTGCGGGTCCGGATCCGGCCGAGGCGTGGCGAGGCTGCCGGAGAACGCCTGTATCTCGAAGATCGAATAGCCATACTGGCCGGCGCGGCGCACGCCCTGCACGCGCAGGTAGCGGCCCTGGCCATCCAGGCCGGTGAGGTCCTCGGTGCCGCCCTGGCTGTTCGTCACGTGCCGGATCGTGGTCCAGGTCGACAGGTCGTTCGAGACCTGCAGCAGGTACTCGCTGGCGTGCGCGTTCTCCCAGTCGATGCGCACCCGGTTGATCGCGACCGGAGCGCCGTAGTCGAGCGTCAGCTGCTCGCCGTCGCTGAAGGCGCTGCCCCAGCGCGTGGCGGGATTGCGGTCGATCGCGGCCGTCGCGCCCAGGTCGCCGCGCTCGACTGAACTGGCGCTGGCGCCGGTCGGCGTGAGCGGCACTTCCGCGCTGATGCTGGCCGAGGTCCTGGACATCGATTGCGTCTTCTGCTCGCCGGACGCCGGGGTGTCGCCTCCACCGCATGCGGCCAGCAGGAGCGCCAGGGTGAGCGCCACTCCCCTGCCCACAGCCTCGCCGGGCCGGAGTCGAACCGGTCGTACTTTCATGCTATCTCCCTCGTTCTGGTGTGATCGGCCCTGCCTGGCTCACGGAGTACAGATGACATCAATGCATGTCACATTCCCGGCAAGACAAGATACAAAGTTTCCATATGGAAATGTTAACGATAACATAGAGTTGAGGTATGTACGATTGGCTCTACCAAACGGTAGAGTTGCGAGGGAGGGACAAGGAGCAGAGGAATGAAAACGCCCCACTGCGCAATGCAGCGGGGCGTCTTAGGATGGAACACAGTCACCGGCGGCAACCGCCGCCCGGCAGTCAATCAGGAGTGGTACGCCGATTCGCCATGGCTGGTGATGTCCAGCCCTTCGCGCTCCTGCTCCACCGGCACGCGCAGTCCGATCACCACGTCCACCAGCTTGAAGGCGATGAAGGCGACGACGGCCGACCACACGATGGTGATGCCGACGGCCTGCGCCTGCACCCAGACCTGGCCGGCGATCGAGTAGTCCGGCGAACCTTTATTGGCGATGTAGTCCCAGATGCCCTGCCCGCCCAGCTGCGGCGAAGCGAAGACGCCGGTCAGCAGCGCGCCCAGGATGCCGCCCACGCCGTGCACGCCGAACACGTCCAGCGAGTCGTCGGCGCCCAGCAGGCGTTTCAGGCCGGTCACGCCCCACAGGCAGACCACGCCGGCCAGCAGGCCGATGACCAGGCCGCCCATCGGGCCGACGAAACCGGCGGCCGGGGTGATCGCCACCAGGCCGGAGACCGCGCCCGACACCGCGCCCAGCAGCGAAGGCTTGCGCTTGAAGATCCACTCGCCGAACATCCACGACACGGCCGAGGCGGCGGTCGCCAGCAGGGTGTTGATGAAGGCCAGCGCGGCCACGTCGCCCGCTTCCAGCGCCGAGCCGGCGTTGAAGCCGAACCAGCCCACCCACAGGAGCGAGGCGCCGATCATGGTCATCGTCAAGGAGTGCGGAGCCATCGATTCGCGCCCCAAACCCGTGCGCTTGCCGATCACGTAGGCGCCGACCAGGCCGGCCACCGCCGCATTGATGTGCACCACGGTGCCGCCCGCGAAGTCGAGGGCGCCCTTCTGCCACAGGAAACCGGCGTCGGCGGTGACCTTGGCCAGCGAGGCGGCGTCGGTGATCGCGTCGGGGCCGGCCCAGAACCAGACCATGTGGGCCACCGGCAGGTAGCCGAAGGTGAACCAGATCACCATGAAGGCCAGCACCGCCGAGAAGCGCACGCGCTCGGCGAACGCGCCGACGATCAGGCCGCAGGTAATCGCCGCGAAAGTGCCCTGGAAGGCGACGAAGATGAACTCGGGGATCATCGTCTCCTTGCTGAAGGTCGCGGCCTGGCTGAAGGTGCCGGCGGCGGCGTCGTAGATGCCGTTCAGGAACAGGCGGTCGCCGCCGCCGATGAAGGCGGTGCCGCCCTGGGTGAAGGCCAGCGAGTAGCCGTACAGGCACCACAGGACGATGATCAGGGAGAACACCATGAAGACCTGCATCAGCACCGACAGCATGTTCTTGGCGCGCACCAGGCCGCCGTAGAACAGGGCCAGGCCGGGGATCGACATCATGATGACGAGCAGGGTCGCCACAAACATCCAGGCGGTGTCGCCCTTGTTGATGGTGGGCGCGGCCAGGGCCGGCAGCGCCAGGCTGGCGGCGGTGAGACCGGCCAGGACTTTGGTGAGGGTGGATTTCATCGGGTTCCTCTTACAGTGCGTCGTTGCCGGTCTCGCCGGTACGGATACGGATGACCTGGTTCAGGTCGGCCACGAAGATCTTGCCGTCGCCGATCTTGCCGGTGCGGGCGGCGCCGGAGATGGCGTCGATCACCTGCTCGGCCACGGCGTCGTCGACGGCGGCCTCGATCTTGATCTTCGGAAGAAAGTCGACCACGTACTCCGCGCCGCGGTACAGCTCGGTGTGGCCCTTCTGGCGGCCGAAACCCTTCACTTCGGTGACCGTCATGCCTTGCACATTGATCTCCGACAGCGCTTCACGGACTTCGTCCAGTTTGAAGGGCTTGATGATGGCGGTAATCATTTTCATGGTGATACCTCTTTGACTATCAGAAAGTTTTGGACAGGCTCAGCACGACCATCGACCGGCCCAGGTCCTTGCCTTCGGGGCTCAGGTAGGCTTTGGTACTGGCCTTGACCCAGGCCATCGACAGGCTGGCGACGCCGAAGTCCTTGGTGATGCCGGCCTTGTAGTCGGTATACGAATACATGCCGTTGTTGTTCACTTCCTGGCGGCCCGCATGCAGGTTCAGGAGCATCTTGTCGCCGATGTCGATGTCCGCGCCGAGGTCCAGGTAGCCGCTGCGCTTGCTGTTCGCGGTGCCGAACAGGTTGGTGGTCGAGTGCGAGTACTTCACGTAGGCCGGGCCGAAGCCGAGGCGCGCGTAGAGTTCGAAGGTGTTGGCGCTCGGATTCAGGTCGTTCGACGGGTAGTAGTAATACAGGCCGCCGACGTCGTACGTCAGGTTTTCACTGATGTTGCCGCGCTTGCCTCCGTAGAGATCCCATTCGATGTTGCCGTCGCCGCCGAGATCCTTGGTCCACTTGATGGTGGACAGCCAGGTGCCCACGTACAGGCCGGTCGGGCTGTGCGTGTAGTCGACGCCGCCTTGCAGCGCCCCATTCAGGCGGGTTTGCGACAGGCCGCGGTAACGGTAGTCGCTGGTGATCGAGGCGTTGTAGCTGACCTGGTGTTCAGGAGTCGCTTCTTGCGCGAAGGCGGGAACGCTGGAAAGGGCCAGGATGGCCCAGCTCACTGCTGCTGCACTTGCTTTGCACTTCATGACATTCCCCTTATAGTCAACTTGGCTCCAGGCGGAGCTGTTGCGGTTTACAATCCTGTCTGCTGCACGCCTGATAACTCTTTAGCAGGATGCGTGCCAGCGCAAAAACCGCTGCCTGGGGTGGTTTCGGGTGCTTGTTTTCTCAGCCATCCGCCCCATTTGCGATAAGAACAAGCCCGTCAACCGGCGCAAAGGGTTGCCAACCCCGCGCCACGCACCAAAGCGGATGGCGCTGCACTGTCGTGGTGCAGCCCACTGCCTGACCAGGAAATGGATATGAACAACTTCTTCAACGACATCCAAGGCAAGATCAACCAGGCGCTGGAAAGCACGCCGGCCAAGGACATCGAGCGCAACGTCAAGGCCATGATGACCCAGGGTTTCTCCAAGCTCGACCTCGTCACCCGCGAAGAATTCGACATCCAGGCCCAGGTGCTGGCCAAGACCCGCGCCCGCCTCGAAGCGCTGGAGCTGCGCGTGGTGGAACTGGAAGCCCGCCTGGCCGGCCAGTCCGGCGCGAGCGCTTCGGCCACCCCTTCGGCCGCCGCGTCCGGCGCCGGCCCGCTCCCTGGCGCCACCGATCCGGCCGCGCCCCATGTGATCCTCGACAAGCCCTGACCCTGCGGCGGCATTCAGGCAGCGGAGTGCACCATGAATGCAGTCGATACGGGGCCGGGCGGCCTGCCCCCGCAGGAAGTCTCGCTCGACGTCCTGCGCGAGAAATACGCCAAGGGCACTGAGACCAGCGTCTTCGACGTGCGTTTGCGCGTGGCGCGCGCCCTGGCCGCGCTCGAAGCCGAAGACCAGCGGGAAGAGCGCGAGGCGCACTTCCTCTGGGCCCAGGAACAGGGCTTCGTGCCCGCCGGACGCATCAACTCGGCCGCCGGCCTCGGCCTGCAGGCCACCCTCATCAACTGTTTCGTGCAGCCGGTCGGCGATTCGATCTCCGGCAACGACGGCCCGCTGCCCGGCATCTATACGGCCCTGGCCGAGGCCGCCGAGACCATGCGCCGCGGCGGCGGGGTCGGCTACGACTTCAGCGCCATCCGCCCCATGGGCAGCAAGGTCCACGGCACCCGCTCGCGCGCCTCCGGGCCGGTCTCCTATATGGAAGTGTTCGACGCCTCCTGCCGCACGGTCGAATCGGCCGGCGCGCGGCGCGGCGCCCAGATGGGCGTGCTGCGCATCGACCACCCCGACATCGAACGCTTCATCGCCGCCAAGGACGCGGGCGGACTCACGAACTTCAATATCTCGGTCGGCGTCAGCGACGACTTCATGCGCGCCGTGGAAAGCGACGCCATGTTCGACCTGGTCCACCGCGCCGAACCGGGCGAGGAAGACATGGCCAGCGCGCGCCGCTTGCCGGATGGCCGCTGGTCATATCGCCAGGTGCGCGCGCGCGAACTGTGGGACCGCATCATTGCCTCGACCTACGACCACGCCGAGCCGGGCGTGCTCTTCATCGACCGCATGAACGCGGAAAACAACCTCTGGTACGCCGAACAGCTGCACGCCACCAATCCCTGCGGCGAGCAGCCCCTGCCCGCCTACGGCTGCTGCGACCTCGGTTCGGTGAACCTCACGGCATTTGTGGACGACCCTTTCGGCGCCAGCCCCTCCTTCGACTTCGAGCGCATGTGCGAAGTCGCCGCAGTCGGCGTGCGCATGCTCGACCTGGTGCTGGACGCGACCGCATGGCCGCTGCCACAGCAGCTGGCGGAATCACAGGCCAAGCGCCGCATCGGCCTCGGCTTCCTGGGCCTGGGCAGCGCCCTCGTCATGCTGGGGCTGCGCTACGATTCCGACCAAGGGCGGGCGATGGCCGCGCGCATCGCCGAGACCCTGCGCGATGCGGCCTATGCCACCTCGGTGGCGCTGGCGCGCGAGGAAGGTCCCTTCCCGCTGTTCGACGCGGACAAGTACCTCGGCGGCCAGTTCGTGCAACGCCTGCCCGAGTGGCTGCGCGAGGCGATCCGCATGTACGGCATCCGCAATTCGCACTTGCTGTCGATCGCGCCCACCGGCACCATCTCGCTGGCCTTCGCCGACAATGCCTCGAACGGCATCGAACCGCCCTACTCCTGGACCTACCAGCGCAGGAAGCGCATGGCGGACGGTTCCATGCGCAGCTACGAGGTCGAGGACCATGCCTGGCGCCTGTACCGCCGCATGGGTTACGACGTGGACGCGCTGCCGCCCGCTTTCGTGACCGCGCTCGAGATGCGCGCGATCGAACACTTGCGCATGGTGGAGGCGGTGCAGCCCTTCATCGACACGGCGATCTCGAAGACCGTCAACGTGCCGGAAGACTATCCCTTTGATGACTTCCGCGATCTCTACAGCCAGGCCTGGCAGGCGGGCCTGAAGGGCCTGGCGACCTACCGCCCGAACACGGTGCTGGGCAGCGTGCTGTCGACCTCGGACGCGGCCCCGCAGGCCGCCCCGCCCGATGAAGACCCGCTGCGCAAGCGCTTCGAGCGCCGGCCGCTGGGCGAACTGGAATCGGTGACGTCGAAGATCGAATACTCGACCCAGGAGGGCCGCAAGACCGCCTACCTGACCGTGAGCTTCATCCGCGCCGACGGCGTTCACGAAGGCAGGCCGGTGACCATCGAGCGTCCCTTCGAGTTCTTCATGCCCTCCAACCAGCGCACCGACGGCCAGCAGTGGATCACCGCCTCGATGCGCCTGCTGTCGATGGTGGCGCGCGCCGGCGGCCCGATCGCGCGGGCGCTGGCGGACATGCGCGACGTGGTGTGGGAAAAGGGCCCGGTGCGCTGCGGTTACCTCACCCGCGAGGATGGCACCCAGGTGCCGGTCTACCACGATTCGGAAGTGGCGGCGATCGCCTTCATGCTGCAGCGGGTCCTGATACGCCGCGGCTTCCTCGACGCCTGGGGCAACCAGCTGGCAGTGCCGGAACTGGCGTGCCGCTTCGCCGCGCGCTGCGACGGCGTAGCACTCGAAACCGAACCACAGCCGGCGACCGCTTCCGGCGCCCTGCCCACGGTCAGCGGGGCCAAGTGCCCGGAATGCGGCGCGCGGGCGCTGCGCAAGGTGGATGGCTGCACCCGCTGCGGCGAGTGCCATTACGTGGGCGAATGCGGCTGAGCGCCGCGGCCTGGCTAGCGCACCGGCAGGCCTGCCGCAACCTGGCGCTGCAGCGACTCGGACTCCCTCTCGTTGCTGACAAACCGTTCGGTCCATGCCACGGCGCGGGCGCCCGGCGACACGCTGTTCTGGCCGGCGACATAGGCCAGCGTCGCATCGCGCCATGCGTCGTGGCGCGCGATGACCGGGACCGCCTCGCGCCCGATGGCCTCGGCCAGCTGCGCATGGACTGCCGCCACGTGGCGCGTCGCCGCTTCGCGCTCGAGCGGCGTCATCGCCGCCAGCGCCTCCGCTGGAATGTGTTCGGCAGCCCGGCTCGGGGCGAGCGCGGCCAGCACGCCGCGGTGGCAGTTCTGCCATTGCCGGACGGCCCTGGTGACGGTGCGGATGCGCTGGTTGAACTGCGATATCACGGGCACCTGCGGCGCCACGCAGCGCAGGGCGTTGAGGGTCGGCCCGGCGTAGGTTTCGGTCCAGTATCCGCCTGGGGCGCTTGGCGCCGCCTGTTCGGCCGCACCCGCGCCGCCTGCCGCCGCCAACACCAAAATGCCCACCAGTTTCTTCATGACGCCCCCGCAATGAATGGATGTGAGGTCATCCTATACCCGGAAAATGCACGCCGCAATGCGCGACGCATACGGACACAGTGCGTTACACGGTGATTGATACGCGCTTCAGGCGGCCCCGAACTCGGGCACGTCGTAGCCCGTGCGCTGGCGCGCCTCACGCAGCACGGCCTGGGGCGGCTTGCCCAGGGTGCGGACAAAGGCCCGCCGCATCCTCTCCTCGTCGCCGAAGCCGGTCTGCGCCGCGATGCGGCCGATCGAGGCGCGCCCGTCTTCCAGCAGCGAGCGCGCCGCTTCCAGGCGCAGCTTTTCGACGGCCTTGGCCGGCGAATGGCCGGTCTGCTCGCGAAAAGCCCGGCTGAAGTGGCGCGGGCTCCAGTTGACGTGTTCTGCCAGCTGCTCGACCGAGAGCGGCGTGTGCAGGTTCTCCTTCGCGTAGCGCAGCGCCACCCGGATACGGTCGGAGCCGCCATCCATTTCGGCCAGCGAGGAAAACTGCGACTGCCCGCCGGTACGGCGGTGGTAGACCACCATCTTGCGCGCCACCGCCTTGGCGACGTCGGGTCCGAGGTCGGCCTCCACCAGGCCGATGGCCAGGTCGATGCAGGCCGTCATGCCGGCCGAGGTCCAGAGCGGGCCGTCGTTCACGAAGATCTTGTCGTCGTCGAGCAGCACGTCGGGGTACTGCTGCCTGAGTTCATGCCCGAGCGCCCAGTGGGTGGTGACGCGGCGCCCCGACAACAGGCCGGCCTGCGCCGCGATGAAGGCCCCGGTGCACAGGCAGGCCGTGCGCCGCGCACGCGGGCTGGCGCGGCGCAGCGCCGCCAGCAGCGCCGGTTCGGCCGGCGTGACGACCAGCGGGCCGGCGATGAGCAGCGTGTCGAAGGCGCGCCGGCCGAAAGGCTGGGTCTCGACGGGCACGCCGGCCGAGCTGCGCACGGTGCCGCCGCTGTGCGAGATGGTCTCGAGGCTGTAGTAGCCGCTGCCATGCACCTGGTTGGCGAGCTCGAAGGCGGTCAGGGCCGCAAAGTCGAGGATCTGGAAACCGGGGAAGACGACGAGGGCGATGCGCTTGGACATGGTGCGATCCGGTCGGGTGGGTGATGGCACGATTGTACACAGCTTGTCCGAAACTGAGGGAATCATGTCATTTCGGACTTCAGGCGCCGGACCGATAATTCTTCTGCGGCACCAACAAACCCCTCAACGACAAGCAGAAGGAGCACACCATGCAACTCACCGACAACACCATCTTCATCACCGGCGGCACCTCGGGCATCGGCCGCGCACTCGCCGAAGCCTTCCACAAGCTGGGCAACCGCGTCATCATCAGCGGCCGCCGCAAAGCCCTGCTGGAAGAAGTCACGGCGCTGAACCCCGGCATGCGCTGGGTCGAGCTGGACATCACCAGCCCGGACAGCATCCGCGCCGCCGCAGAACACCTGACACGCGAATACCCGGACCTGAACGTCCTGGTCAACAACGCCGGCATCATGCCCTTCGACGACGCGGCCGGCGCCATCGACGAGGAAACCATGCTGAACTCGGTCAACACCAACCTGCTCGGCCCGATCCGCATGACGGCGGCCCTCATCGAACACCTCAAGAAGCAGCCGCGCGCCCACGTCGTCAACAACAGCTCGGTGCTGGCCTTCGTTCCGCTCGCCACCAATGCCGTGTACTCGGCGCTCAAGGCCGGCCTGCACTCGTACACGCTGTCGCAGCGCTTCGCCCTGCGCCATACCAGCGTGCGCGTCCAGGAGATTGCTCCGCCCTGGGTCAACACGGACCTGATCTACAAGGGTGACGACCCGCGCGCCATGCCGCTGGACGCCTTCATCGAGCAGACCATGGCGGCCCTGGCCACGGATGCCGAGGAAGTGCTGGTGGATGTCGTCAAGCCGCTGCGCGACAATCCGGGCGCGAACGAGCACGCACTCGTCAACGGCTTCAACGAAGCGATCGCCGCCAATCCGATTCCGGTGGGCTGAGCTTCGGACAGGACCGGGCCGGCCCGGACCGGCTCAGTGTTCGCTGCCGCCGTAGATCCACATCGGCTCGGTCCTGCCGGCCCGCTCGAAACCGAGCGCCTTGTAGAAGTCGATGGCCCCGCCGTCGGCGGTCAGCATCATCTGGTGAAAGCCGGCATATTTTTCGAGCATGGACCGCATCATCAGGCGGCCCACGCCCTTGCCCTGGTGCGCCGGGTCGACCAGCATGTGGGGGAAGTAGACGACAAGGTGGCCGTCCGAAATGGCGTTGCCCAGTCCGACCAGTTGCCTGTCGATGCGGGCCGTCACCAGCGCGTGCGAATTGCGCAGCGCCGCCATGAGCTGCACCGGCTTCTCGCTCGAGGACCAGCCGTTGGCGCGGTACAGGTGGAGCACCTCGTCCTGGTCGATGCTGTCCGCGAGCGATATGTCGATATTCAATTGAGTGCTTTCGGTTGGATGAATCAGGCGCAGAGGCTGCCGGCGTCGCGCCGGACGATCTCGCGGTCGTTCTGGTCCACGACATCCTCCGGCGGAAAAGGACAGCCTAGCACGGCGATGCCCTTGGAAAAGTCTCCAAATCTCGCAGCAAGATCGCGCAGCCTTTGCGCAGACCGGCGATAATCGCCCTTCCCTCTCCATTCGCTTCACCATCCACTTTACTGCACATGAACGATTTCAACAGCGTTCCCCTGGAGTTCTTCCAGGACTATCCGGAACCGGGCGTCAATTTCATCGACGTCGGCTGCATTTTCGACAACCCCGAGCATTGGCGCCTTGCCGTCGACACCCTGCACGCGAAGACCGATGAATTGCACTTCGACTTCATCCTGGCCATGGACGCGCGCGGATTCATGATTGCCGGCGCCCTGGCCTTGGAGCACAAGGTCGGCTTCGCCATGGCACGTAAAGCCGGGAAATTGCCCGGCAAATCGATCAGCATCGACTACAAGCGTGAATATGGCAGCGCGACCATCGAGATCCAGCCCGAGCGCATCAAGGGCCAGCGCGTCTTGATCGTCGACGACGTACTCGCCACCGGCGGCACCATCGAAGCGGCCGCAAGCCTGTTGCGCCAGCTCGGCAAGGAGGTGGTCGGCGCCGCAGCCCTGTTCGATATCGCCTTCTTCAAGGACAAGCGCGCGTTGACGATGCCGATCGTCACCTTGCGCGACGTTTGATGCCCTGCCCCGCTGCCCCGGGGCCTGCCCGCGATGCATGCGGAGCAAGAAGCGAGCTCCTCAGCGGCGACGGAACTCAAGCGCGCCTGCCGCCGAAGGCCGGCGCGATCGCTATGGCAGCCAATGCCAGCGAGAGGGGAACTGTGGAAATGAAGCCTGCATAACTGAATCCGAGCGCCCCCGCGATGGCGCCGACCAGGAACGATCCGATCAGCGTCGTATGAATACGCAGCTTGTTCCGGTTGGCCTTCACCGGAACACGTCTGTCACCTGGACGGCTGCCATTCCAATACAACAGTTTTCCTATTTCGATACCCAAGTCGGTCGTCAAGCCGGTCAAATGGGTCGTACGAATTTCCGCCCGCGAAATCTTGGTAATCAGTGCGTTTTGCAGGCCCATGGTGAAACACAGCGCGATCACGGCCAGGGACACATCCACCGGTTCACGCTTCCCGAGCATGTCCCCAAACGCGCCGAACAGCAAAATCAGGGCAGCCTCGAGCAGCAGCGGCACAGCATATGGGTTGCGCACGCTGGTACGACGCAAGTAGTTCACCATCAGGGCGGTCGTGGCCGCCCCCGCGACGAATGCGATCCAGGAGATCGCAGCGATGCCCGCGAGAGCGAAATTCCGCAGCGCCAGCTGATCAGCGAATGTAGAAACAATCCCTGTCATGTGCGATGTGTACTGGCCGACTGCGAGGAAACCGCCGGCGTTGAGCGCACCGGCCACCATCGTCAGGATAATTCCAATGTGCAAATCCGCTTGCCCCGTGCGCGGCTTGGCGGTCAGGCCTGACAAGTATTGAATTGGCATGCGGGTCCTCTCCCCCGGCGAATCAAACCATCGCGCATACGTCTTGCGCCCGACCTGGATGATACTCCCGTCGTTGCGTCTGGGAAAAGCCGGCAGGCGGGCCACCGCGTTCGCATGCGGTGCTTCGTCCAGGCCGCAAGCTGACGCATTGCCTTTGGCATAACGCGCTCGCCTGTCCGCTCTCAAGCGACGACAGCCCAGCCGCCCTAAGATGTGGCGTTCTCGCACGATGCGAAAGGTATAAGATGAGCCTGGCTGTTCTGAGAAGCCGCGCCCTGGCCGGCATGGCGGCGCCCGCCGTCAATGTCGAAGTCCACCTGGCCAACGGGCTGCCCGCCTTCACCATCGTCGGCCTGCCCGACGCCGAAGTGCGCGAAGCGAAGGACCGCGTGCGCGCGGCCCTGCAGAACTCCGGCTTCACCATCCCGCCGCGCCGCATCACCGTCAACCTGGCGCCGGCCGACCTGCCGAAGGAATCCGGCCGTTTCGACCTGCCGATCGCGCTCGGAATCCTGGCGGCTGCGCAGATGATTCCTTCCGAAGGGCTGGCGCGCTACGAGTTCGCAGGCGAGCTCTCGCTCTCGGGCGAATTGCGGCCCATCCGCGGCGCCCTGGCCATGACCTTCGCCATGCACCAACACAGCGATGGCGGCCGAAGCCGCGCCTTCATCCTGCCGCTCGCGAACGCGGATGAGGCCGCGCTGGTGAGCGACGCCGCCATCTATCCGGCGCGCACCCTGCTCGAGGTGTGCGCCCACTTCGCCCACGGGGCCGAGAACGCGCGCCTGGCCCGCCACCAGGGCAGCGCGTCCATTCTCCCTTCCGACTACCCGGATTTCGCCGACGTCAAAGGGCAGCAGACGGCCAAGCGTGCCCTCGAGGTGGCGGCGGCGGGTACGCATTCGGTGCTGCTCATCGGGCCTCCCGGCGCGGGCAAGAGCATGCTGGCCTCGCGCTTTCCCGGCCTGCTGCCGCCGATGAGCGAGGACGAGGCGCTGGAGTCGGCCGCGGTGCAATCGATCGCTGGCACATTTACGCCGGAGCGCTGGCGCCGCCGGCCCTTCCGTAGTCCGCACCATACGAGTTCCGGGGTGGCCCTGGTCGGCGGCGGCAACCTGCCGCGGCCCGGCGAAGTCTCGCTGGCGCACCACGGCGTGCTGTTCCTGGACGAGCTGCCGGAATTCGACCGGCGCGTGCTCGAGGTGCTGCGCGAGCCGCTCGAGTCCGGCCACATCACGATTTCGCGCGCCGCGCACCAGGCCGATTTCCCGGCCCGCTTCCAGCTAATCGCCGCGATGAATCCCTGCCCCTGCGGCTGGCTCGGGCACGCGTCCGGCAAATGCCGCTGCACGCCGGAGGCGGCGCAGCGCTACCAGGACCGCGTCTCCGGTCCCCTGCTCGACCGCATCGACATCCAGCTGGCGGTGGCCGCCATGCCGGCCGAGAGCATCGGCGCCCAGGCCGACGGTGAGGCGAGCCGCCAGGTCGCAGAGCGTGTCGCGCGCGCGCATGCGATCCAGCTCGCGCGCCAGGGCAAGCCCAACCAGCAGCTGGCGCCACGCGACATCGACCGCCATTGCCGGCCAGACGCTACCGGCGAACGGCTGCTGCGCGCGGCCATGCAGCAACTGCACTGGTCGGCGCGCGCCTACCACCGCGTGCTCAAGGTGGCGTGCACCATCGCCGACCTCGCCGGCGCGGAGCACGTCGCGGCCGGTCACATCGCGGAAGCGATCCAGTACCGGCGCGCGCTGCGCGAGCAGTGAAACGCGAACGGTGTACGGACGAAGTGCTGCCTGCTACCATCGGGGCATGCACATCAAACAACTGTTTCTCGCATCCCTGGCCGCCGCCCTGCTGGGCGGCTGCTCGCCGACCTATAACTGGCGCGACTACACCAGCAGCGACGGCATGTTCCGCGTCCTGTTCCCGGCCAAGCCGTCCACGCACACGCGCAGCGTCGACCTGGGCGGCATCCGCGTCGACATGACGATGACGGCGGCAGAGGTCGAAGGCAATACCTTCGCAGTCGGCACCGCGGTGGCGCCGGATGCCGCCATGGCGCAGGCGACCCTGCCGGCGATGCGCCAGGCCCTGCTGCGCAATATCGGCGCCGCCGACACGGCTGCCGCGCCGGCGCCGGGCGCGCCGCTGGAGGTCGACGCGACCGGCAAGGGCAACGGCGGACCGGTCCGGCTGGTAGGGCGCTTCGTGGCGAAAGGGACGCGCGTCTACCAGGTCATCGTGGTCGGTAAACCAACCGCGATGAAGCTAGAAGAAACCAGGCAGTTCCTTTCTTCCTTCGCGCCACAATGACGACGAACGATACCGCTCCCGCACTGCGCATCACGGCACTGCACAAGGCCTACGGCCGTCCCGCCGTCGATGGGCTCGACCTGCAGGTGGAACGCGGCGAGCTGTACGCCCTGCTCGGCCCCAACGGCGCCGGCAAGACCACCACGCTGCGCATGGTCTCCGGCCTGGTCGCGCCGGATGCGGGACGCATCGAGGTGCTCGGCATCGACCTGGGAGAGGCCCCCGGTGACGCCAAGCGCAGGCTGGCCTACCTGCCGGACGATCCCATGTTGTACGGGAAGCTCAAGCCCTTCGAATACCTCGAATTCGTCGCCGGCCTGTGGGGCGTGGGCGCCACGGAGGCCGAGGAACGTGCCCGCGCCCTGCTCGACTGGCTCGACCTGAGCCAGCATGCGCACGAGCTGACCGAAGGTTTTTCGCGCGGGATGAAGCAGAAGCTGGCGCTGGCGGGTGCGCTGATCCACGATCCGGAACTGCTCATCCTCGACGAGCCGCTGACCGGACTGGATGCGGCCGCGGCCCGCCAGGTGAAGGACCTGCTGCTCTCCCACGTCGCCAGGGGCGGCACCGTGATCCTGACCACCCACATCCTCGAAGTGGCGGAGCGCCTGGCCCAGCGCATCGGCATCATCCGCCAGGGCCGCCTGATCGCCGAAGGCACGCTCGAAGAGCTGCGCGAGCGCACCAGCGGCGCCAGTCTGGAAGAGGTGTTCCTGCAGCTGACCGCGCAGCCATGATGGGCACGCCCGGCAGCATCGGCTGGCTGCTGCGTCACGAGCTCAAGCTGGCCTGGTATAACGCGGCGCCGGGAAAAACGAACACCGCGCGGCGCCCGGGCGCTGCGGGCCTGGCTACGGTCGGCCTGGTGTGGCTGGCCCTGCACGGCATCGCTTTCTTCATCGTCGGACGTACGGGGGCCATCGACACGAGCGATCCGCGGGTGCTGGTCGCGGTGACGGCGCTGCTGTATGGCTGTATGACCTTCATGCTCTCGAGCGCCCTGCACACCAGTGTGCTGGTGTTGTTCGAACGCGGCGACCTGGATCTGCTGCTGTCCTCTCCCCTGTCCTCGCGCAGCATCTTCACCGTGCGCCTCGGCGTCGTGGTCGCGGGCACTGCGGCCCTCTACCTGTTCTTCCTGACTCCGTTCGCACATGCCGGCGCGGCGCTCGGGCATGTGCGCTGGCTGGCGGTGTATCCGGTGGTGCTGGGCTGCGCGACGGTGCTTGCCTGCGCCGCGATGCTGCTGACGCTGGCGCTCGTGCGCCTCATCGGCGCGCGCCGCACGCGCGTGGTCGCCCAGGTCATCGGTGCGCTGGCCGGGGCGCTGCTGTTCATCCTGGCGCAGCTCTTCAACTACCTGTCGGGCTCGCGCGAAGCGCAAGCGATGGAGGCATTCTCGCGCGCCTTCTCTTCCAGCGGTGCGCTGGGCGCAGGCAGTCCCCTCTGGCTGCCGGGCCGCGCGCTGCTGGGCGAACCAATGCCGATCCTTGGCCTGGTGCTGCTGGCCGGCGCGGCGTTTGCGCTCACGGCGGCGCGGACGCACCGCTTCTTTGTCCATGGCTTGCAACAGGTGGCGTCTTCCTCCAGGGTGACGCCGCGTCTGGCGCGCGGGGTGCGCTACCGCTTCGGCGCCGGCCTCTTCGACACCGTGGTGCGCAAGGAATGGCGCCTGATCCGGCGTGATCCGCACCTGATTTCGCAGGTGGCGCTGCAGCTGATCTACCTGCTGCCGATCTTCCTGGTCGTGTTCGGAGAGAGAGACATCCGGTATCCGGCCATCACGGCCGGCCTCACCCTGCTGTGCTCCTCCCTGACCGCGTCGCTGGCGTGGATCGTCGTGTCGGCGGAAGACGCGCCAGACCTGCTGGCGATGGCGCCTGCCTCCTCACGGCTGGTCCGCCTCGCAAAGCTGGCGGCGGGAGCCATGCCGGCGCTGGCAATCGCCTCCGTTCCCCTGGTCTGGTTGGTCCTACGCGAACCGCTTGCAGGGTTGCTTGCCTGCTTCACGGTGAGTGGCGCGACGTGTACCGCGGCCGTGATCGTGCACTGGTGCGGCAAGCCCGCAATGCGCAGCGACTACACGCGCCGCGGCAAGAGCGACACCCTGACCTCCCTGCTGGAGGGGGCGAACAGCCTGGCCTGGGGCGGGCTGGGGTTCTGCATGAGCTCGATCGTTGGTGGAAACGGCACGGAGGGCTATCTGGCCGGCGTCGCGCTGACCGCGATGGCGACCGTGGTGGTCCTGGCTCTCGCGTGGCTGCTGCGGCAGCCTGGCGCATAAGTGCGTGCGCGGGGTGACCTGTTTTTCAAGACGTGTTATCGTTTAATCACTAACAGAAGAACGGAATAGCTATGCTGATCACTTTCAAATGCAAATCCTATCCTGAGGTCCTGATGTACCAGGAACATGCCAAGCGCATCCTCGACCTGCTGCATAAGGATCTGGAACGCGGCGTCATCACCGCCGAGGAAGCGCCGCGCGCCGTCGCGCTGCTCGAGGGCGAAATCGAGGAAAGCCGCAAGCACCAGATCTCGGAACAGGTGGAACGCGATGTACAGGCCCACCATGGCGAGACCGAAGACAACGAGCACGAACCGATCGAGGTCGTCACCTTCTCCACGCGTGCCTACCCGCTGCTGGAAATGCTGCGCTCGGCGCGTGATAACAAGACCGACGTGCTGTGGGGTGTCTGATCCGATTCGATTCCTGCTTGGCAGACTGAAGAGAAAGCCCGCTCGATACAGAGCGGGCTTTTTTCATTGCGCGAAGGTAGGCGGGAATGGACGCCAGTGAAGATCCGCAATACGGATCTGAAC
>NZ_JANUHA010000049.1 GCF_024753255.1 Massilia agri | reverse complement strand
CAGGAGGATTTACATGAAAAAGAAGCAGTTGCCATCGAAGCGGGACGTGATTCCCGCCTCAGCCGGTACCGGCCCCAAGCCGCGCACGGTCTTCTCCGATGAGTTCAAGCGCGATGCGGTATCGCGCTTGCGCTCTGGCGAGCAAAATGCCTCGGATCTCGCTGTGGAACTGGGGATTCGTCGAACGCAGCTGTACACATGGGCCAAGAAGTTTGAGGAACTGGCTCCTGGAGAGACGTTCCGCTCACCTGGCCGCCCTGCTGTGAGCGAGCTGAGCGAAGTCGATCAGTTACGGCGCGAGCTGGCCAAGGCCCAAGAGGAGCTGGCCATCTTAAAAAAGTTCGATGCGTACTTAACTCGCCTAAAGAAGTAAAGTACGCATTCATCGACGAACACCGTAGCGAGTTCCCTGTGAAGTCGCTGTGCCGTGAGCTCGATATCAGCCGCAGCCTGTACTACGCGTACAAGAAGGCCAAGCCCAGCCTGCGTAGCCAGGAGGACCTGGCGTTACGCGCCGAAATCGTCAGGGTCAATGCAAGACATCGTTGGGCGCCTGGAGCGGTCAAGCTGTGGCGTTTGCTCAATGCCGAAGGCATCAAATGCGGCAAGCACCGCGTGAGAAGGCTGCGTAAGCTGGAGAACATTCAAACGTTTCGCGTCAAGCGTTTCCGTGCCGCTCAGGCGATGCAGCGGGTACAGCCACCGGCGCCCAATCTGGTCAAGCGCGGCTTTAACGTCACCGCTCCCAACACGATTTGGGTGGGCGACATGACAGCCATGCGTACCAAGGAGGGGTGGCTTCATCTGGCCGTCGTGCTGGACTTGTTTGCCCGGCGTGTCGTGGGCTGGGCGATGGACGCCACACAAGCTACGACGGTGCCGATGGCAGCGCTGAACATGGCGCTGGCGCAGCGAAAACCCGCTGCAGGCCTGATTTTCCACAGCGACCAAGGCACTGTCTACGCATCAAACGATTATCGTGAACTGCTGGAAGCCAACAGTGT
>NZ_JANUHA010000048.1 GCF_024753255.1 Massilia agri | reverse complement strand
TGACGCTGGAAGACCAGGGCCTGGAGCTCGGTTCCGGCGGCCTGCTGGTGGAAGCCTTCGCGGCGCGCGACCTGGTACAGGGTGTCGGCGCACGCGACGTGATCGCGCTGTCGACCCGGGCCGACATCGACCTGCATGCCTTGCTGGGCCAGCCGGCCAGCCTCGAGGTGAGCCTGGCCGACGGCAGCCGCGCCAGCTTCGCCGGCGAGATCAGCGAGATGGCCATGCTGGGCAGCGAAGGCGGTTTCGCGCGCTATCGCCTGCGCATCAGTCACTGGATCTGGCGCCTGGCCCATGTGCGCAACAGCCGCGTGTGGCAGGACAGATCGGTCACCGACATCGTCGACGAGGTGTTCGGCATCCACGCCCCGGTGGCGCGCTGGCGCTGGAGCGAGGACGCCACCGCCTTCATGGCGGACGCGCTGCCGCGCAGCTACTGCTGCCAGTACCGCGAGACCGACCTGGCCTTCGTCGAGCGCCTGCTTGCCGAGGAAGGCCTGGCATGGCGCTTCGAACAGGGCGAGGAGGGCTTGACGATGGTGCTCTTCGCCGACAGCACCAGCAGCACGGCCATTCCCGATGATCCGTCGGGCCGGGGCTTGGGTGTGCGCTTTCACGGCGCCCACGCGCGCGAGCAGAGCGACACGGTGCAGGCGCTGGCCAGCGTGCGCCGCATCGGCCCCTCGAGCACGACCCTGCTCAGCTACGACTACAAGTCCAAGAAGGCGGTGGCCGCGAGCGTGCCTTCGCGCCTGCCGGCCTCGCCGAAACTGCCCGCCCTCGAATCCTACGACGTGCCGGGCCAATACCACTACGCCGACCGGCGCCAGGCCGAACGCTACGCCACCATCCAGATGGAGTCGCGCGAAGCGCGCACCCAGCTGTGGCGCGGCCGCTCCACGTTGCGCGCCCTGCGCGCCGGCACCCGCCTGGACATCGCGGGCGCACCGCTGCAGAGGCTGGGCGAGGCGGCCGCCTACACGGTGCTGCGGGTCGACAGCGTGGGCGTGAACAACCTGCCTGCGAAAGCCCGTGAAGCGCTGGCCGAGTTGTTCGGCCCGATCCCGGAACTGCTGGAAGAAGTCCTGCGCGGGGATGCGCTGCCTGACTTCCAGCTGGCCATCGCGCAGGCGCAGCGCAGCGGCTATGCCAACTGCTTCGAGGCGCTGCCGCATGACGTGCCGTGGCGCCCGCAGCTGGCGGGCAGCGAGGGCCGCGC
>NZ_JANUHA010000047.1 GCF_024753255.1 Massilia agri | reverse complement strand
TGAATCGCCACGAGTTTCCTAGACACTCGCGAGCCGCTTGAAATACTGCTTTTCATACTCGACCGGCGACAAGTCATTGCTGAAGCTGTGCCGGCGCTTTGGATTGTAGAACATCTCGATGTAATCGAAGACATCCTGCCTTGCTTCGTCCCGGGTGCCGTAACTCTTGCGTCGGATTCGTTCCCTTTTTAAGAGCTGGAAGAAGCTCTCGGCGACGGCGTTATCGTGGCAGTTTCCTCGTCGGCTCATGCTTTGCGTCAGGTTATGCTCGTCCAGGAAGTCGCGCCAGTCGTAGCTACTGAACTGGCTGCCCTGATCGGAATGCACCATTACCGTATTCTTGGGTTGCCGCCGCCAGACGGCCATCAAGAGCGCATTCATTGCCAGCTCGCGATCGATGCGTGAACTCATTGACCAGCCAACCACCTGACGCGAAAACAGGTCCAGTACAACGGCCAGGTAAAGCCAGCCTTCGTAAGTGCGGATGTACGTGATGTCCGTCACCCAAACCCGATTCGGTTCCTGCACGTCGAACTGGCGCTGAAGATGGTTGGGTGCCACCAGCGAAGGGACACCGCCGCGTTTATATTTCCGCTTGGCGTAGCCGGTTTGCGAACGAATTCCGGCCGACCTCATAAGACGGTGGACGCGATTGATGCCGCATTGCTCACCGAGCTCGCGCAGGTCGTCGCTGACCTTGCGGTAGCCGTACACGCTGCCGCTTTCCAGCCACGATTCCTTGATGGGAACCAGAAGGCGCTTGTCTTCCCTAGCGCGCTTGCTTTCAGGGTTCAGGCGCCAGGCATAGAAGCCACTCGGATGCACCTCGAGCACTTTGCACAGCCGGCGCACCGGGAACTGGTCCTGTAACTGAGCAATTAAGGTGTACCTTACCCGGACGTCTTGGCAAAGTACACCGCGGCCTTTTTCAAGATGTCACGCTCCTCCGTGACACGCTTGAGCTCGGCCCTCAGGCGCCGCATCTCGTCAGACTGGCTATCGGCAGCCTTGCGCTCTGCCTCGGGCATGCCGTAACGCTTCGTCCAGGCGTACAGGCTATGGATGCTGATTCCGAGCCGTGCCGCTACTTCGCTCGCCGGGTGACCGCCCTGCGCCACCTGCTTGACCGCTGCAATCTTGAATTCTTCTGTGTACCGCTTACCGCTCATATCTTCTCCTTGTGCCCGACATTATGGCTCAGGAGTGTCTACGATAGTCGTGGCGATTCA
>NZ_JANUHA010000046.1 GCF_024753255.1 Massilia agri | reverse complement strand
GGTTCTTCACGGATTTCCGGGAAACGCGGCTTTAATCTTCAGGAAGAAGAAGTCGCTATCCCGGTAGCCGTAGGCCATTCGCTTCATCACTTTGATACGGTTGTTGATGCCTTCGAGCTGGCCGGTATGCATAGGCCAGCGCAGGCGAGATGCGATGCCTCGCCAGTAAGGCTTGAGCTTGGCAGCAAACTTCCTTAGTGGTTCGATCCCGCTGTCGCGCGCCATCTTCATCCAGTTCCGCCAAGCGAGCAGCCACTGCCATCCGCCGGATGTCTGCCAGAGTTCCTTGAGTGTCGTTTTCATCACGTACACCGTCATCAAAGCCTGGTTGGCGGCCAGTAGTTCATCCAGGCTTGCCTGCTGTGTCTGGGGGACGTTCTCCCGGTTGCGTAGCAATAGCCAGCGAGAGCGCTTGACGACCTTGCGCTGCGGACGGTCGTCTCGCAGACGATTCGCTTCGTCGACGCGCACCCGGTCGATCACTTCACGACCGTACTTGGCGATGACGTGGAAGAGGTCGTAGACCACACGTGCCTTTGGACATTGCTGCTGCACCTCCAAGTCGAACGCGGTATTCATGTCCATCGCGACGGCTTCGATGTTGGCGCAGCGTTCAGGGCCGAGCCATTCGAAGAACGGACGGATAGCCTCGCGGCTGCGGCCTTCGCCGACCCAAAGTACTTGCCTGCTGTCCGCATCGAGCACAACGGTGGCATAACGATGACCCTTGAACAACGCAAACTCGTCCATTACAAGCCGGGTTGGCTGTGCTGGAGGCAACGCCGCTAATGCGCGTTCGAGCTTGGCACGCTCGATACTGCGCACTGTTTCCCAGTGCAGCTGCGCCAGTTTGCACACGTGGGCCACTGGCAGCTTCTCGCACCACAAGCCTACAAACTCGGCCAGCGAGCGAGTCACCCTGGCATGGCGATCCAGCCAGAGCACGCGTTCGACTCTGGTGCCACACGTGCTGCACTTCAAGCGACGTAGGGGGACCCGCAGCCGCACCGGCTTCCCTTGCATCGGCAACTCCCGAATGATGCGCGTAGCGACATCGTGAACCTGGTAGCAATGCACTCCACACCCGCTACAAACCATTGCAGCAGTCGGATCTCGACGCAGCGTAATCCAGACAATATCGTCCTGAACATCTAATCTAGCGGCAGTAAAGCCTTCCCAGAACGGGAGGCTGAGACTATGATCTGGCATGAGAGCGGTAGGTTGAGTTGGTTGAGTTTGGTCGCACAAACACAATAACTCTTCCTTACTGCTCTCTTGCGTTTACAACAGGTTTATCCCGGTAATCCGCGATGAACCA
>NZ_JANUHA010000045.1 GCF_024753255.1 Massilia agri | reverse complement strand
TGAACTGACCCCAAATAGTTGGACGTTAGTTTAAGCGCCCACGGCCTGAGTTCTGTATTGCACAGGGCTCAGGCCTTTGAGTTTGAGCTTGATACGGTCGTTATTGTAGTACTTGATGTACTCGGCGAGTCCCTCTCTCAGCTCGTCAATGCTCGAGAATTTCTTCAGATAGAAGAACTCGGTCTTGAGCACTCCGAAGAAGCTTTCCATGGCAGCGTTATCGTAGCAGCAGCCCTTGTTCGACATGCTCTGCACCATGCTACGTTCTTTTAACGTGGCCTGATAACGCGGCATCCGGTAATGCCACCCCTGGTCGGAATGCAGCAAAGGATGTTCGTGTGGCTGCAGCTTGGCGAGTGCTTTGTCCAGCATCGAGCCTACCATTTCGAACACCGGGCGCCTGCTGGTCTCGAAAGTGACGATCTCTCCGTTATACAGGTCAAGAATCGGCGAAAGGTATAGCTTCTCGCTGCCTACCTTAAACTCGGTTACATCGGTGACCCATTTTTGATTCGGCGCCGTAGACTCAAACTGGCGGTTCAGTTCATTGGACGCGACGGCTCCCATATCGTCCTTGTACGACTTGTATTTTTTAGGACGCACGAGCGATTTCAAGTTCAGCTCACCCATCAACCGTTGGACGGTCTTATGGTTGATTTTCCGCCCCATCAGCCGGAGAACGACAGTCACCCGACGGTAGCCGTAGCGGCCCCGGTGTTCGCCATAGATCGAGCCGATCTGTGTTTTTACCTCAGCATACTTGTCGCCTACCGCTCGTGCTTTCCGATGGTAGTAGTAGACGCTTCGCGCCAGGTCGGCAACCTTGAGCAGGACCGGCAGTGGAAACCGTGGCCTTAGTTCGTGCACTACTTGCGCTTTTTCTGCGGCGCTTTCGGTTGGGCTTTCACCTGCGCCCGCGATCGAACCAAGGCATCGAGCTTTTTTAGGTACGCGACCTCCGCACGAAGGTGCAGCAGCTCATCGAGTAGTTCTTCGCGGCTGCGGTTGTCGGCGCTTTCAGCCGGCTCAGGCTTGTCTTGCTCAGGTTGCACTTTTGATTTTCCTATCGGGCCGGGTTCCAAGGCTGCGATACCGCCCTCGCGGTAAGCCCGCTCCCAACCACCGATCGTCGCGTGACGCCGGACATTGAAGACTGTAGCAGCTTGTCCCTTTGATAGCTTATTGTCCCACATGTGCTGCAGTACCGAGAGCTTGAAGGCAGCGTCATACGACTTGCGCTTTCTCTCGAGTCCCTGTTCTCCATGAGCACGGAAGAACCCAACCCATCGTTGAACGAGCGAAAAATTGGCTATCCCAAACTCTTCCGCAAGTGTCCGATACCCCATTGCACCCTCGAGATACCGCTGCACGACAAGCAGCTTGAACTCAGGTGTGTACTTCACCATGAAAAAACCCCAGAAGTTGGTGTCCAACTTTCTGGGGTCAGTTCA
>NZ_JANUHA010000043.1 GCF_024753255.1 Massilia agri | reverse complement strand
GGGTCTGCTAAAAACGTCCCCGCCAAGGGGTCTAAACGGGCCGTGGCGGCCTCCAAACGAAAAGTTCAGGGGTAAACACATGCAGGCTCGATTCGACGCTTATACGGCCACTACGCGCGCCGCACGGTATGACGACTTGATAGGGCTGGTCTGGCATCCCGGGGACAAGATCAGGCAGGGCCGCGGGCACCACGGATTCAAGGAGCGGGCATCGTTCGTCTCCAGCTGCGGCACCGAGTCAGGCTCCGTCTCATGGGGTGGCACCCATGGCGATCTGGTGATGATCGAGGCCAAGGGAGAGCGTACACCGCAGGCGGTCGAGAAGTTGAGAGCGAAGGTTGAGCATCGCTGTACTCGTGTCGACTCCTGCCACGACGTCGACCAGGTCGGCGCCTTCGATGCACTCCTGGAGGTCTGCACGGCGGTCAAGAAGGCCAACCGCATCAAGGGCGGTAAGGCTGGCGACTGGGACGACTTCCCGGAGGATGGCCGCACGCTGTATCTCGGCGCTTCAACCTCCCCTGTCAGGCTTCGCTTGTACGAGAAGGGCAAGCAACCAGAGTACCGGCATTTGAACAAGCCGGATTGGACGCGTATCGAGGTGCAGGTAAGGCCTGCGAAGGAAGCCAAGGACACGTTCAGCAAAGCCGATGCGATGGAGGTATGGGGGGCTGCGAGATGGTCTCGTGAGATCGCTGCCGAGGTCCTCTCTGCGCAGTTGGCTCCGCTGCCTGCCGGGACTACGTATCGCCTTGACGATCGAGAGCGCGCCCTGCGCTTCATGTGCAAGCAGTACGGTGCGCATCTGGTGGGCTTGCACAACGAGCTTGGCACGTGGGAGGACGTAGGCCGTAAGCTGGCTGAGATGATCGAGCGCGAACGTATGTTCGGAGGCGCAGCGTGACGATGGTGCGGGGGTATGGGGCCGCATAGGGCCCCATGTAGACCACAGAGCCTGCAGGCCCGGCCGACCATGCGCGGCTCGATGTGTTTGTGTCCTGTTTGCGTCCCTCGCGCCCTGCCAAACCTTCTCCCCTCTGCACATTGGCGAGTGCTGCATAAGTGCTTGCGGTGCTGCACCTTTCGGGATATGCTGCACCTGTTTTCTTGACAGGAGGCAAGCATGCCCGCTACGAATCCCCGAATTTCCGTGACCGTCACGACATCCGTCGAGGCTGTTCTGTCGCGTCTCTCTGTCGCCACCGGGCAGAGCAAGTCCTCCTTCATCGCGGAACTGCTGGAGTCGAGCATGCCGGTGCTCGAACGCATGGCGACTGTCATCGAAGCGGCCCAGCAGGCCAAGGACACGCTCAAGTCCCAGACGGTGAAGGACATGGAGGAGGCAGAGTCTCGCCTGCATGAGATCCTCGGCGTGACGATGGACATTTTCGACGAGACGACCGCTCCGATCCTGAAGGAGGCCGAACGTGTGCAGCGTAGGGCCAGAGGGCCAAGGAGTGGCACCGGACACCCCGCAGCCAGCCCCGCGCCGCGCGGGGTGGGCGGGGCCGCGACGCCGGCCCAACCCCCCTATGTAACACGGGGGTCAGGTACCCCAAAGCAAGGGAAAGGAGCAACGGCGAAAGGACAAGGGAATAGCGGAGAGAGGTCA
>NZ_JANUHA010000042.1 GCF_024753255.1 Massilia agri | reverse complement strand
ATATGGTAGGAGAGCGTTCTGTAAGCCTGCGAAGGTGTCTTGTAAAGGATGCTGGAGGTATCAGAAGTGCGAATGCTGACATGAGTAGCGATAATGCGGGTGAAAAGCCCGCACGCCGTAAGCCCAAGGTTTCCTGTTCAACGTTCATCGGAGCAGGGTGAGTCGGCCCCTAAGGCGAGGCAGAGATGCGTAGCTGATGGGAAGCAGGTTAATATTCCTGCACCGTCGTATGATGCGATGGGGGGACGGATCGCGGAAGGTTGTCCAGCTGTTGGAATAGCTGGTTTCTGGTTCATAGAAGGCGCTTAGGCAAATCCGGGCGCGGAATTCAAGGGACTGGGACGTGCACTCTTGTAGTGCGAAGCAATCGGAAGTGGTTCCAAGAAAAGCCTCTAAGCTTCAGTCATACGAGACCGTACCGCAAACCGACACAGGTGGGCGAGATGAGTATTCTAAGGCGCTTGAGAGAACTCGGGAGAAGGAACTCGGCAAATTGGTACCGTAACTTCGGGATAAGGTACGCCCCGGTAGCTTGACTGCTTTACTGCAGAAGGGTGAAAGGGTTGCAATAAACTGGTGGCTGCGACTGTTTAATAAAAACACAGCACTCTGCAAACACGAAAGTGGACGTATAGGGTGTGACGCCTGCCCGGTGCTGGAAGATTAAATGATGGGGTGCAAGCTCTTGATTGAAGTCCCAGTAAACGGCGGCCGTAACTATAACGGTCCTAAGGTAGCGAAATTCCTTGTCGGGTAAGTTCCGACCTGCACGAATGGCGTAACGATGGCCACACTGTCTCCTCCCGAGACTCAGCGAAGTTGAAATGTTTGTGATGATGCAATCTACCCGCGGCTAGACGGAAAGACCCCATGAACCTTTACTGTAGCTTTGCATTGGACTTTGAACCAATCTGTGTAGGATAGGTGGGAGGCTTTGAAGCGGGGACGCCAGTTCTCGTGGAGCCATCCTTGAAATACCACCCTGGTTCGTTTGAGGTTCTAACCTTGGTCCGTTATCCGGATCGGGGACAGTGCATGGTAGGCAGTTTGACTGGGGCGGTCTCCTCCTAAAGTGTAACGGAGGAGTTCGAAGGTACGCTAGGTACGGTCGGACATCGTGCTAATAGTGCAATGGCATAAGCGTGCTTAACTGCGAGACCGACAAGTCGAGCAGGTACGAAAGTAGGACATAGTGATCCGGTGGTTCTGTATGGAAGGGCCATCGCTCAACGGATAAAAGGTACTCTGGGGATAACAGGCTGATTCCTCCCAAGAGTTCATATCGACGGGGGAGTTTGGCACCTCGATGTCGGCTCATCACATCCTGGGGCTGTAGCCGGTCCCAAGGGTATGGCTGTTCGCCATTTAAAGTGGTACGTGAGCTGGGTTTAAAACGTCGTGAGACAGTTTGGTCCCTATCTGCCGTGGGCGTTGGAAATTTGAAGGGGGCTGCTCCTAGTACGAGAGGACCGGAGTGGACGAACCTCTGGTGTACCGGTTGTCACGCCAGTGGCATTGCCGGGTAGCTAAGTTCGGAAGAGATAACCGCTGAAAGCATCTAAGCGGGAAACTTGCCTTAAGATGAGATTTCCCGGAGCCTTGAGCTCCTTGAAGGGTCGTTCGAGACCAGGACGTTGATAGGCTGGGTGTGGAAGTGCAGTAATGCATTAAGCTAACCAGTACTAATTGCCCGTACGGCTTGTCCCTATAACCTTGGTAGTTATAGACGAGTCA
>NZ_JANUHA010000041.1 GCF_024753255.1 Massilia agri | reverse complement strand
CGTGCAGTGTCCGGGCAAGATAACGATTCATGCAGGAAAGAAATCGTTTGTCGGTTCGGACCGGAACAGTTACGTCCTGCCGCACCTGCCACGCGCAGAACCCGGCGAGACGGATCTCGAATTCAGGCACTTCACCGACTGGGGCGAGGCACTGGCCGGCCGGCCGTTCAAGGCTTTCCTGAGCGACGGCAGCGTGCGCAAGGGCGTGCTCGACGCAGAAGGCTACGCGCGGATCAGCGGAGTCGCGCCGGGCACGATGGCGCGTGTCGAATATTTGCCGATGATGGAGACCGCCAAATCCTATGTTTCCAGCGAGCTCGACGATGATATCGACGAGTTCTTCAACCTGGCAATCAATGCACCGCCGCCGGACGACGAGATCGATGCATGAGCAGACAGCCGGACGATAATATTATTGACGATGCGTGGGACAGCGTCGTTGGCGGATTGGGCTGGCTCAAGTCTGTCCTGATCGGTGAGTTTGCCGATAATCGCCCGTTGTCGGCCGTGGTCGCGGACATGCTGGTCAGCTTCGTCCCAGGCGTTGTCCTGGTCACCAGTGCGCGCGACGCAATCGCGGTGACGTTGCGGCTGGCGAATCACCCAGACAAGCGAAACGACCTGATGGAATGGGTGCTGCTATGCGCCTGTTTGATCGTGCTCGCCCTGCCGATCGCAATGGCCGCGGGTGGGGCCGCCGCCGCAGGCGTCGGGGCGATCGTTGGCGGGATCGCCGGCTCCGAGCTCGGAGCCGCGCTGCGCGCGGTGATGCTCATGCTGATCAAGGAGGCGAACAAGTTGGTCGAACTGGTGCGTTTCCTGCAGAAATTCATCAAGGGCGACATCCTCAAGTTCCTCCGTGCGATCAAGTTCGCCCAGTATCAAAAGCCGCTGCTGGCCGCTCTGGACAAGACGATCCAGAAGCTGCTGGAGATCGTGCGCGGCATGCGACGCCATCTGCATCGCGTCAATTATTTCGATTCGCTCACGAGCACGATCACCACACTCGTAGCCTGGGAGAAAAAGTTCTATGCGGTACAGCAGGATGCGTTGAGGCAGATACCGAAGGCCCTGGCCGTACTCGATGCGCGGCTGGCCAAGGTTTTGGCGCAGACAGCGCCGAAGGAGGTGCATACCGTGGCTTCCGGCGTCAAGGCCAAGAAACCCGTGGCTCCGCCGCCGGCAACGCAGCGGGTTCGGGATGTCGCGGGGCGCCCGCTGGCGAAACCGAAACCGCTCGCCGCAGAATCCGCGGCAAAACCGGCACCTGCGGCGAAGCCCAAACCGAAACCGGCCGCCAAACCGGCTGCTGCCGAGCCGCCGAAACCGCCGCTGAAAGACAAGCCGGATCCGGTCAAGCCGCCGGACGAGAGCGCGAACACGAAGAAGCAGGAAGTGATTGACGCGGCTGTCGAGGCCGACCGCGTACGCATCACGCAGCTATCGAACGAAATGCGGGAGGCGGAGAAAGCGGGAGACACGGCGCTCGCAGCAGCTAAGCGCCGGGAAGCGCAGGATATACTGCGTCCTCATTTTCCGAGAAAGAATTCGACCGATACCTGGGACGAGGTCATCAAGCGTCTGGACGTCTCTTCTCCCAAAGATGGCGCCGTGTTCTGGTCGGGAGACGACAAGGCAGCGCAGAAATACGCCGAAAGTATCGGCGGGGTCACACTGGAAACGACACCGGGCGGCCGGATCATCGATGGGTGGAAAGAGATCAATGTCGATTATCCGTGGGATAAATCCAAGGGCACGCCGCCGTTTGCCCGCGATTTGTGGGCCGGGGTATCGAAAAAATATGCGGAAGGCGTTACAGGACACGTCAATGCGGTCCAGACTCTCGAGAAGCTGGATGCGCCTTACACTTTGTGGCACAACGTCGAAAAGCCGATCTATCTGGATAAATATCGTGCAGGCGAGGTCAGCGGCATCAACGTATATGCGCTCGACCCCGCTGGCAATCTCACGCAATTGGGCGAAGATAAAGTGAAAGCGCTGCTCGCGCTAAAAGGAACTGCTCCATGGCCGTAACCGACGACTCCAAGCTGTCGCGTCTCTACAAATTTTTCAATACCTATGGCCCCGAACGTATGAATGGCCTGGACGCCAGTTATTTTGCGGGCATGAGCCCAGCCGAACAGGCCGAGGCCTGGGATTTCCTGATGACTGGATTTCCGGATTCCGTCGATAACATCACGGGCCTTTACCTGCTGAACAAGATGCGGGCCATTGAGCAGTTCAAACTCGCGCTAGACCAGCCGATGCCTGAGTCGGAGTTTCCAGCGGAGCAGCGGGAAACCGAAATCGACCGCTTGCTGATGCTTCGATACGTCACGAATAACGATCCAGATCCCCGCTACATTGCCATGCTGGCCAACTTTGCCGGGAGTAAATTTGAAAGTGTGAGGACACAGTTTGCGCAGTCGCTGTCCAACCGGAACGCCACACCGGACAACATCAACGCGCTCAAGGGAATGATTTTTACCGAGACTGAACGCTTGCCTCTAGCCTCTGCAATCCTGGCCTTGATGGAACTGCATGGGGTATCGTCCGACCCTGACGATCCTGAGCACCGTGCGACTTACATGTCGCTTCGCTCCAGTGCGCCGGACGACAAGCTGGCCGCCATGAACCGTCTGGAAGCTATGCGACCACTGATGGGTGCATAGTAGGGCAGGCCGCCAGGGCTGTCGGGAGACGTTACGATGCCGATTCTCAGGCACGTTGCCGACTGGGGCGAGGCACTGGCCGGCCGTTCAAGGCAGACCTGAGCGACGGCAGCGTGCGCAAGGGCTTGTCTATTGCGCGCACCGATTCTCCCAACCTGTCACGCCTTTACGACCGTGGGAATTGGATCTGTGCAGTTGAGATAAATTGACGATTGATGCTGAGGTATGTCATGAACCCAGATCCCGAACCACGTTTTCGGGTTGAACATGCGTCGTGAATTGCTGGACCAGGCCATCGCTGCGCTTGCGCAGTTCGGCAGCGCCACCCGCCTGTATGTCT
>NZ_JANUHA010000040.1 GCF_024753255.1 Massilia agri | reverse complement strand
CTTGATTACGTTAACCTTTTTCGGCCTCGCCTTGCGGCGCCCCTGAAGCGGACGCGCACTATAGCAAAGCGCGCGCCCGTCCGCAAGAGGTGCACGTTCAAGGCGCCGGCACCAGTTCGATCACCTGGCTTGCCGCCTTCTGCACCGCTGCACGGGAGTACAGCAGGGGGAAATACTTCCCTTCCGCCCAGCTGGCGGCCAGGTCGCGGTAATGGGGGCTGGACGGGTCGCCCGACTGACCCGGCGTATTGATGGCGCGGGAGTTATCCCAGTTCCCCACGTCGAGGACCATCCTGAATGACGGCCCATGGGCCTGCCAGAAGCTGTCCGGGTGGTAGCTCGACACGTTCACGGTATAGGCGCTGCCTCCACGCGGCAGGGGTCCGACGTTCACCTGCGCCTTCCCCGCATTGTCGAGAATCGGCGCCATGGGGTGCACGAAGAAGCTGAAATGCAGCTTGCCCCATTGCCAGCGCTTCGGGTCAGGCCCCTGCACCGCCTCCATTTCGGTCCACGCCGCGGCGAGACTGCTGAGCAGCACCTCGTTGCGCTTGCGGACCGCGTCCTTTCCGAAGCGCGGCTCCGGCTTCTCGAGCGACTCGAGCAGGGCCGTCGGGTGCGGGGCATCCATCGCACTCGCCGCCGCCGGCGACAGCACGGCCGCCTTGAAGGCGTTGCCGAGATGGCGCGACCACCACACCTCATATAGCGCGGCTGGAGCGGAGCGCGCACTCTCCTCGCCATCCCAGGACGAGAGCAGTCGCAGCGCGGCCGCCGTCGCGCGGTCCTTCGACGACAGGGGCTTGAGCAGAGCCACCAGGCGGCGCGCATTCAGGTTGACCACGTCGTTCTGCAGACGCTGCATGTCCTCCATGCTTGCCTTCGGCGTCTTGGAGAGCACCTGCGCGATGCGCCGGGCTCGCGCGTTGTCGGGCCACTCGAAACCGAGCTTATATTCCTTATAGGGATAGCCAGATGGCAGGTTCATCTCATTGGCCGAGGCGAACCAGCCCTGCTTCGGATTGAGCACATACGGCAGCTTGTCGCCGTCGAGGAAGCCCTTCCACTCGTAGCGGCCGTCGCCCGGCACCGGCATCAGCCCGTCCCAGTTGGGCCGCACCGGGGCAAGGCCGCCGGCCACCCAGCCGATGTTCCCGGCGGTGTCGGCGTACACCTGGTTTTCCGTCGGCGCACCCCAGCGCCGCATCGCGCGGCGGAACTGTGTGAAGTCCTGCGCCTGCATGTACTCGATGCTGCCGAAGTAGGGCGCCATGCCGGGCGCGGTCCAGGTGGTGCGCACCGCGAAGGCGCGACGCGTGCCGGCGTCCTGGTGGATCACCGGCCCGTGGCGCGTGAAGCGCAGCTCGACCGTCCTGGCCGCCGCGCCGCGCACCTCGACCTTCTCGCGCACGATGCGGAAGTCTTCCCAGCCGCCCCCGTACCGGTACTGGTTCGGATTGGCGGGGTTGGTCTCGTAGACGTACAGGTCTTCCTGGTCGATGCTCATGATGGTGAGCCCGAAGGCGACCTTGCCGTTGTGGCCGATCGACACGCCCGGCAGCGCCGGCTCCCCTGCCCCGATCACGTCCAGGCCCGGCGCGCTCAGGTGCACGATGTAGCGCAGCGAGGGGGCGCCATACGCGCGGTGCGGGTCGTTGGCGAGGATCGGACGGCCGGTACTGGTGCGCGAGGGCGCGATCACCCAGTTGTTGCTGCCTTCGAGCGTCTCTTCGCTCGGATTCGCTACGCGCGCCACCTGCAGCGACTGGCGGTCGAAGCGCACGTTGTCGGTGGCGAGATGGAAGACTTCGAGCGCATCCTCCGGCAGGCAGGGATCGAGCCCCTCGGGCACACGGGTCGTCCAGCTGGGCGACAGCTTCGCGCGTACCGCATCGGCCGCCAGGCCGGCGCGGCAGACGACGCGCGAACGGGCGAACTCCTGCGTCAGGTTGCGCGTGAGGCCATGGCTGCGGATGCGCACCACGTCTTCCGGACGCCACTTGGCAGGCAGGTAGCGCAGCTGGCGGAATTCGAAGGGCAGCAGTTCCGGCTTGCGGGAGATATAGTCGATATAGGCGTTGATGCCGGCGACGAAGCGCGCGCTGGTCCGTTGCGCGTCCTTGCCGTAAGCCTTCCATTCGGGATCCATGCCGCCGCGGTAGAGGAAGAGCCTGGCCGCGCGATCCTGCTCCACGTAGGCGGGGCCGAAGACGGAGGACAGTTCGCCCAGCCCGCGGCGGCGCCACAGGTCGATCTGGAACAGGCGGTCGCGTGCGGCATTGAAACCCTGCACGAAGAAGGCGTCGTCCTGGCTGGCCGCGTAGATGTGCGGCACGCCCCATTTATCGACCAGGATGCGGGCCGGCTGGCTCAGGCCGGCCACCTTGACCGGCTGGGCCCAAACGGGGAGCGCGGCGCCCAGGAGCAGCGCCGCGCCGAGTCGAAACAGCCCCCTCACGCCGCCGTGGCCGCGGCGGGCGCAACTGCCGGGTTCTTGATGCGCATCGGCGGGATGGTCCAATAGGTCACTGCGCGCCACAGCCATTCCAGCGGGCCGTAACGGAAGCGCGACAGCCAGAAGTGGCTGAAGGCGATCTGGAACACCACGACGACGGCCACGAAGAGCATCTGGTCGACGCGCGAGACGCCGAAGTTGCCGAAACCGTAGCCGAAGAAGAAGGTCGATGCGATCAGCGACTGGGTGACATAGTTGGTCAGCGCCATGCGGCCGAAGGGCGCCAGCACGCTCACCTTGTTCAGCGGCGACGCGCTGTACAACATCAGGATGACCAGGCTGACGTAGCCGAGCGATGCCGGCAGGTTGCCCAGCATGAGCAGGCCCTGGGCGAACTGGAAGCCGTCGGCGCCGCGCGAGCCCTCGATCGGGTGCATCGCGATCATCGAGCCGACCAGGCCCATGCCCACGCCGACCGGAATGCCGAACATGGCCAGCTTGCGGAACAGCGGCAGGTGGTCCCGGGCGCGCTCCATGATGCCGGCGCGGACGAACCAGCTACCGAGCAGGAACATGCCGATCAGGATGGTCGCGAAGCCGACTTCGTTCGCTGCGTGTTCCGGGAAGCGTTCGGCGCGGAAGCGCACCACGTCGAGGTAGCTGCCCTTGCTGAGCAACGCGGTCTCTTTCGCGGCCACGTCCTTGCGTTCCTGGCGCATCTTGGCGCGCTCGGCTTCCTGCTCCTGCTGCTTTTTCGCAGCTTCCTTGGTGGCCGCGACCGGCGGCTTGTGGGGGAAGTAGTACTGCGCGGCGCCGGCGGCCGTCATCAGGAAGAAGGAAAAGCAGTAGATGCCGACACCGAGGCGCCACGGACGCGAGGCCTTGTCGGCGTGAGTGCGCTTGGTCAGGTAGCCGAGCGTGAACAGGGCGAAGCCCATCACGGGGATCATGACGCGCCCTTCGATCGGCACGCTTGGCGCGAACCAGCTGGCCACGCCGCCGATCAGGCCGAGCGCGCCGATCACCATCATGATGAAGGCCAGGACCGGCGGCTTGCCGAAGCGCTTCATGCGCTGCTCGCCGCGCAGCCACCAGGCTGCGGTGCCGAAGAAGGCCAGGCCGCCCGCGATCCCGAACAGCCATTTCATGTGCGGGATGAAGCCGCCGCCGATGCACAGGGCCATCGCCAGCAGGATCCACTTGGTGCGGCCGTACAGCACGACCAGCAGCGCCGCCGCACTGACGGCATAGCTGACCAGGATGTCGCCCCCGAACAGGAAGATGTGGTGCAGCGCCCCGAAGACGGCCAGCGCGGCGATGCGGCGCATATAGGGCACGAGGAAGCTGCGCTCGGCGCGTTCGGCGCGGGTCAGCATGATGGCGAAGCCCATGCCGAACAGGAGGGAGAAGATGGTCCAGAATTTACCGGTGACGAAATACTGGACGAAGTAGCTGACCCACAGGTTGGCGCCGGTGACGGTGGCCGGTATGCCGGAGCCGAGGTCCGAGATGGCGCGGTTGAAAAACTCGACATTCATCAAGAGGATGCCGATGAGGGCAAACCCGCGAACGACGTCGAGAGACTGGATGCGTTCGTTGTTCGCCACCGGCGTCAACGATACTGCTGGTTTGTCCATGGCCATCCCTTTCTGATTATTGATCGAATCATCGTAGTCCAGAGTCTGCATGCCTCAAGCGGCCATGCGACGAAATGCCGAAAAGCGCGGACGAACTGCAGTTTGGGAGGCCATTATTAAAATTGCATAGAATCCGGCGAGAGCGTCGCTTGCAATTAGCTTGCGCACGATCTATATTGGACGCATGAACTCTCCTTCTTCCCTCCCCGCACCGGCACTCGACAGCCAGCTGTGCTTTGCCCTGTATTCGACTTCACTGGCGATGATGCGCGTCTATCGCGGCCTGTTGCCGAAGCTCGGCCTCACCTACCCGCAATACCTGGTGATGATGGTGCTGTGGGAGCAGGATGCGCTGACCGTGTCCGACATCGGCGAACGGCTCTTCCTCGATTCCGCCACCCTGACGCCGCTGCTCAAGCGCATGGAAAGCCAGGGCCTGGTACAGCGGGCGCGGGCGCGTTCCGACGAGCGCCAGGTGATCGTCACGCTGACCGAACAGGGCCAGGCGCTACGGCAGGAGGCGGCCAAGCTCATGCCCGAGATCCTGTGCGCCACCAAATGCTCGGTGGAAGAGATTTCCGCATTGCGCGAGCAGCTGGTCGACCTGCGCAAAAACCTGAACGACAGCGCCGGCATGTAGCTTCTGAAAGTTTCGACGAAAGAGCCCGCTTGATACAGAGCGGGCTTTTTTCATTGCGCGAAGGTAGGCGGGAATGGACGCCAGTGAAGATCCGCAATACGGATCTGAAA
>NZ_JANUHA010000004.1 GCF_024753255.1 Massilia agri | reverse complement strand
CCGGCACCCTCATCAAACGCCCACACTTATCGACTGTTGATTGTTAAAGAACCGTATTCTGTCTCTTGCTATCGCTGCGAAGCGTTGTGTTCGTCAGCAGCAGAGGAATGAGATTATGCGGGAGCTGATGAGCTGCGTCAACCCCTGTTTTGCGCGTGCTCGCAAAAATGTCACACGCAGGTCATCGTTGCATGGGCCGTACTTCGCCGGCCTGGAGGCCGGCCTGGCGGATCGCCGTCTTCAGCGCCTCGATGCGCGCACCCATCGATGGGTGCGATGCGAGGTAATGCGCAAAGGCCGGGGTCTCGTCGTCCTTCTTGCGAAGCGACTCGAAGAATTCGGTCGCGCCGCCCACATGACCGTAACGGCACTGGAGAATTTGCAGCGCCCGCGCATCCGCACCCGACTCGCGGCCGCGTGAATAATGCGCCTCTCCCAGGTGCTGGGCCGGCGCCAGCACGCTCGCCGTCCATGAGCCGTCCCCGGTCAGCACGGTCGCCGCAGCGATAATGACCAGGCCGCGGCCCAGCCCACGCAGGTGGTCGCGGTGGATCAGGTGGGCCAGCTCGTGCGCCAGGACGAAACTCATGCCGTTTTCCGATCTGACGTGCTCCAGCAGCCCGGAGTGGACGATGACCGTGCCGCCGGGGACGACAAAAGCGTTCGCCTCCTTCGACTCCGCCAGCCGCACCGTCACCGGTTCGCGCATGCCGGCACACGCGCGCATGCCATCGACCAGCGCCTGCAGCCGGGCTTCCTGCGGCTTCAGCTCCGGCTCGGTCGCCGGCGGCGCCGGTGCGATCAGGCGCGTCAGCTTCGCCTCGGTCTCGGGGCTCATCTTGTCGACCACCAGGTCGACCGCCAGCCCGATCGCCCAGACCAGCGCCAGCACCGCCAGCGACAGCCCGACCAGGATCAGCACGAAATCCTTCAGCGGATGCTCGTGCGAGATATTGTCGTTATGCTCAGGCAGCGCCGGCTGGTACTTCATGCCTTGGCGTAGTAGATCGCCGTCCCGTAGGCCAGCACCTCGACGCTGGTGATCTGGTTGCGCTGGCTGCCGGCCAGCGGCATGGTCTCGAGGCGCAGGTTGATGACCTCGTCCGCGCCCGGGCAGCTTTCCTTCAGGCGCAGGACGGCTTCGCGCTTGGCGCGGTCCAGCAGGGTCTCATAGGATTTCACCGGGCCGCCCACCAGCGAGCGCAGGGCCGATGCCGCCTTCTTGAAGTAGTCGATCGAGATCACGACGCTGCCCGTCACCAGTTCGCTGCGCTCGACCTCGCCGCCGCGCACCAGGCCCTTGAGCGAGGTCGCAGGCAGCTGGACCAGCCCCTTTTCGCGCGCATGGATGGAGCGGTAGTGGCGCGACTCTGCCGCGCGGCCGAACACATAGCCGAGCAGCACCGGCACCGACCAGAAGGCCAGCAGGATGAGGTATTCCATCGCTTACCCGACGGTGACCGCGGTGCCGTAGACGTAGATCTCGGCGGCGCCGGCCGCGACCGAGGAGGTCGAGAAGCGCACGTTGACGATGGCATTGGCGCCCAGCTGGGCCGCCTGGGCCTTCATGCGTTCGGTAGCCTGCTCGCGCGACTCTTCCAGCAGCTCGGTATAGCCGCGCAGCTCGCCGCCGACCATATTCTTGAGACCGGCCATGATGTCGCGCCCGACGTGCTTGGAGCGCACCGAGCTGCCGGAGACGACGCCGTGGCAGACGGTGATGGTTTTGCCCGGGATGGTTTCGATATTCGTGAGGAGCATGGCTTGCCAATGAAAAAAGGTGGTGCCCGATTGTAGGCACCACCTTTACGAGAAGCAACTCAGCGTGCATAGCTGCTGTCGATGTGTTTACTCCCGCAAGGTCATGGTCGAGTAAGCCGGATCGGCCTTGATCTTGTCGGCGGCAAAAGGCAGCACCGGCCACTGCTTGCGCGAGTACGCCAGGGTCTGGTCCGCATACCAGGGCGACTTCGGATCGGTCGACTGGCCATAGGTCAGCATCGCCTGGGCCACCGGTCCCTGGTCGTCGAAGGTCACGGTCTGGATGTAGCTCTGGCCCCAGTGCACGCCCACATAGCCGCTCGAGGTCAGACCGGTGCGCATGGTGATCGAGCTGTAGGTGCCTTCCTGGTTGCCGTTTCCGCCGTGGATCGGGATGCGCACGCCGTTACGCGGCTCGACCTGCCAGTCGCCCAGGGGCCCATCCAGCGGCACGCCCAGGGCCTGCAGCTTCTGGGCCGCGCCGCGCAGGGCGGTCAGCATGGCCGGCATCGCGCTCGGGGCCACGCCGTAGGGCGTGTTCACCGGGTCCGCCGGGTTGAAGGCCACCGCCCACTTGTTCGGGATCGCCGACGCCGTGCTCCAGAATTCGCGGAACAGCACTTCACCGCGGCTGTCGACATTGGCGCGGCGGTCCCAGGCCTGCAGCACGTTGCAAGCCTGGCGCAGCAGCGTGTCCGTCGACGCCGCGCAGGCCGGCAACAGTTCCGGCAGCACCAGCTCGGCCGCATACACGCGGTTCGAGAAGGCCAGCGCCTGCATGTCGGCGAGGGTCAGCTTGCTCTTTTGCGCCAGCAGGTCTTCCAGCTGGCGGAAGCCCATGCGGGTGCGCAGGCTCTGCTCGATGCCGGTGCGTCCATACAGCGGCGAGTAGCCCAGCGGCGCCGGACCGACCAGCAGCGACTTCGGATTGGTCAGCCAGTAGGCGTCGTTCGAGTTGCCGACGTAGTCCGTCCGCATCATCCACGGCGCCCGCACCGGCGAATAGATGCCGCTCGGCGCACCAGCGTCCTGGCCCCATCCGCAGCTGCTCTTCGAACCGTCGAACAGCAGCGCCGCCTGCAGCAGCAGGCAGCCGTTGACGAATTTGTTGGCGTCCATGTGCGGCACCACGCTGGCGTCCGCATACAGGGTATTGCCCTCGCGGTCGGCGGCGACCGTGTTCACCCAGGGCAGGCCGACGACCTTGTCGAGCGAATCCTTCAGCGCGCGCACGCTGCCGGCCGTGCCGATGCCCAGCCACTGGTCGATCATGCGGGTGTTATTGCGGTTCGGGTCGGCCAGCACATAGGCGGCGGTCGAGGTCCAGGTCATGCCGGCGGCGGGACGCGAGATGACGGCGCCCTGATGGCTGAACCAGAAGGTCTTTTCACGCTTGGCCGTCGTGCCGTCGGCCTGCAGCACGTCGATGCTGACGGTCTTCGAGGTCATCTTGCGGCGCTCGCCATCATAGAGATAGGTGGTGCCGGTGGCGTCGCCGGCATCCAGCGCCAGGCGGAAGGTGGTGAAGTGGTAGGCGAAGGTGACCGTGTGGCTCCAGGCCACGTCCTTGTTGAAGCCGATCACGACCGCCGGCACGCCGCCGATGATCACGCCCATCGCGTCGTAGCGGCCCGGCACCGTCAAGTGGGCCTGGTAGAAGCGGTCGGCCGTGGTCCAGGGATAGTGCGGGTTGCCGAGCAGGAGGCCGCGGCCGTTGCTGGACAGGTCCTTGCCGACGGCCAGGGCATTGCTGCCGAAGCCCTGCTTGTTCATCTTGTCGAGCTGGGCCACCAGGGTCGAGGCGTCGATCTTGCGGGGAGCAAGCTTGGCCAGGCTCACCACGGCGCCCGGCGTGCGGCCGGCGGCCACGAAGTCCTTCGCGAAGGCCTGGCCGGAGGCGTGCAGCGCCTTCTCGGCCACCACCAGCACCATGTCATCAAACGACATCGGACGCACCCACTTCGCATCCGCGCAGGCGGCGGGCAGCTTGCCGGCGTAGTCCTTCAGGTAGCGGTTGTAGCCTTCGACGAAGCCTTCCAGCAGGTCGCGCGGTTCCGCGCTGCCGGCGGTGTAGTTGGCGCGCAACTGCTCGAGGTCGAGGTAGCCCTTGAAGAAGAAGTCGCTTTCTTCATTGTTCAGGTCCATGAAGCCGCTGCCGCCGCCGTACTCGTCGCCCATGCGCTGGCGCGGCCGCGCGTCGGGACCGAAGAACATCGAACGCTCGCCGCGCACGGTCACGACGGAATCCGCGAACATGCAGACATTGTCCTGGGCGTAGGCATAGGCCAGGCCGTAGCCGAGGCTGCGGAAATTCTCGGCGCGCACGTGCGGCACGCCATGGGTCGTGCGCGCGACCTCGACCTGGATGCGCGAGGCGGTCTGCGCCGGCGGCATGTCGTCGTCGTCGCTGCTGCAGGCGCCGAGGCTCAGTGCGAGCGCGGAGGCGAGGAGAATCCGGAGAGGAAGCGTGGGACCGAACATGGAGGCCTTTCTGCGGCCGGGCCGCACAGGAAAAAGTTAAACGCGATGCAATACTTTAACCCTGAAATAGTACTCCCGTGCTATTCATTCCACATAAAATCGCTGGGTCGGCTTGGCAGATTGCCAGCGCTTTCCCGTCCGCGAGCGCTTAAAATGGCTGCTTTTCCAGATCCGGCCCTTCCATGACCATCCTGCTGTCCACCCTCAACGCCCGCTACACGCACGCCTCGCTCGGCCTGCGCTACCTGCTGGCGAACATGGGGCCGCTCGCGCAGCAGACCCGGATACAGGAATTCGTCATCGGCGCCAAGACCAGCGACCTGGTCGAGCGCATCCTGGCGCACGGGCCGCGCATCGTCGGTTTCGGCGTGTATATCTGGAACGTCGAGGAAACCACCCGCCTGGTGGCGCTGCTCAAGCGCGTCGCGCCGCAGGTGACCATCGTGCTGGGCGGCCCCGAGGTTTCGCATGAGACGAACGAGCAGGAGATCGTCAAGCTGGCCGACTACGTGGTCACCGGCTGGGGCGACGTCACCTTCCCCAAGCTGTGCGGCGAGATCCTGAACGGCCCCAAGCCCTTGATGAAGGTGCATGCGGGTGTGCAGCCGCCAATGGCCGACATCGCCCTGCCCTATTCCTTATATAGCATTGATGACATCGCCCACCGCACCCTCTACGTGGAAGCCTCGCGCGGCTGCCCCTTCAAGTGCGAGTTCTGCCTGTCTTCGCTCGACAAGACGGCCTGGCCCTTCCCGCTCGACGCTTTTCTGGAGGAGATGGAGTCGCTGTACGCACGCGGCGCGCGCCTGTTCAAGTTCGTCGACCGCACCTTCAACCTGAACGTCAAGACCAGCCTGCGCATCATGCAGTTCTTCCTCGACAAGATCGAGGCCAACCCGGACGACCCGGTCTACGCCCACTTCGAGCTGGTCCCCGACCACCTGCCGGAAGCGCTGAAGGAATCGATCGCGAAGTTCCCGCCGGGCGCCCTGCAGTTCGAGATCGGCATCCAGAGCTTCAACCCCGAGGTGCAGGCATTGGTGAGCCGGCGCCAGGACAATGCCAAAGCCGCCGACAACATCCGCTGGCTGACCGAGCACTCGACCACCCACCTGCACGTGGACCTGATCGCCGGCCTGCCGGGCGAGGACGTGGCCAGTTTCGCGCGCGGCTTCGACCAATTGGTGGGCCTGGGCGCCCAGGAGATCCAGTTCGGCATCCTCAAGCGCCTGCGCGGCACGCCGATCATCCGCCATACCGAACCCTTCGGCATGGTCTACGATCCCTACCCGCCCTACACGGTGCTGGCGACGAATGCCATCGACTTCCCGACCATGCAGCGCCTGGTGCGCTTCGCCCGCTACTGGGATCTGGTCGCCAACTCGGGCCGCTTCGCCCACAGCACCCGCGTGCTGCTGGGAGACGCTCCCTTCGAGAACTTCATGGCCTTCTCGGACTGGATGTTTACAAAGACCGACGCCACCCATCGTATCGCGCTGGAGAAGCTGGCCAAGCTGGTGCAGGAGTGGCTGCAGCTGCGCGGCATGCCGCGCGAGGAAGCCGCCGCCCTGCTCGCCAGCGACTATGCCGGCAAGGTCGATCACCACGCCGCGCCGAAAGCGGCGCCCGCCGCCGTGGCGCCGGTCCGCCAGGTACGCCACCTGGCCGCCTGATGCACGCGAATAGCCCTGTAGCAAGCGTGTAGCAACGTTAACGATTCTCTTTTACACTGGCGCAATGCAGATTGAAAATGCGCCAATGTTGACCATCCAGCATCCCGAGGCGGCCGGCAGCGCCGGCACGGGTCAATCTGTCATTGCAAGCGGCGTATGGCAAGTCCATACGCTGTCGCGGCGTGGCGTCCTGAAGGGCATCACCCGTACCCTGGCAGCCCTCAAGCACAAGGACACACTGGACTGGGACCTGTCCGGCATCGAGCGCCTCGACCACATCGGCGCCCAGATGTTCTGGAACGCCTGGGGCAAGAAGCGCCCGCCGAAGCTGACCCTCGACCCGCGCCAGGAAGAGCTGTTCAACCGCATCGAGAAAGCGAGCGGCCTGAGCCTGGCCCGCCACCGCACCAGCCCCCTGCACTGGATCATCGTGCTGGGCGCCGGCATCCTGAACTTCTTCGAGCATCTGAAAAGCTTCATCGGCCTGATCGGCCTGGTGGTGCAGGACATCGGCCGCTTCATCCGCAGCCCGCGCACCGGCCCCTGGCGCGAAATCTCGGCCAACATCTACCACTCCGGCTTCCAGGCCCTGGGCATCACCGCCCTGGTCGGCTTCCTGATCGGCGTGGTGCTCTCCTACCTGTCGGCGCAGCAGCTCAAGATGTTCGGCGGGGACATCTACCTGGTCAACATCCTCGGCATGTCCGTGATCCGCGAACTCGGTCCCCTGCTGGCGGCGATCCTGGTGGCCGGCCGTTCGGGTTCTTCCATCACCGCCCAGCTGGGCGTGATGCGGGTGACCGAGGAACTGGACGCCATGCTGGTAATGGGCGTCTCGCACGGCTACCGGCTGATCATGCCCAAGGTGGTGGCGCTGGCCATCTCGATGCCGCTGCTGGTGGTGTGGACCGACGCCATGGCCCTGATCGGCGGCATGGTCTCGGCCAAGGTCGAACTGGGCCTGGCGGCGCGCTACTTCCTGCAGGAGCTGCCGGAGGCGGTGCCGGTCGTGAACTACAACATCGGCCTCCTCAAGGGGGCGACCTTCGGCATCCTGATCGCGCTGGTGGCCTGCCACTTCGGCCTGCGCATCAAGCCGAACACCGAGAGCCTGGGCCGCGGCACCACGACGTCCGTGGTCACGGCGATCACGGTGGTGATCGTGGCGGATGCCGTGTACGCGATCATCTTCAGCGGAGTGGGGTTCTGATGCCGGACCAGGGTAAAGCTAACTCCCGGCCGCCCCAGCGCCTGAACCTGCGCCCCGACGAGGAAGTCGGCGCGCCGGTGGTCCAGATCCGCAACCTGTGGACGCGTTTCGGCCGCACCGTGATTCACCAGGACCTGAACCTCGACATCTACGACGGCGAGATCCTCACCATCGTCGGCGGCTCCGGCACCGGCAAGACCGTGCTGCTGCGCCAGATGCTGGGCCTGGAGCGGCCCTCCCAGGGCTGCGTCAAGGTGTTCGGCGAGGACATCAGCGCGGCGTCGCCGGAACAGCTGCAGAACATGCGCAACCACTGGGGCATGCTGTTCCAGCAGGGCGCGCTGTACTCGGCCCTCACCGTGTTCGACAACATCGCCTTCCCCATGCGCGAGCTGCGCGCGCTGCCGGAAGACGTGATCCGCGACGCGGTACTGCTCAAGATGGACATGGTGGGCCTGGGGCCCGAGCACGCCAACAAGATGCCCTCCGACCTGTCGGGCGGCATGATCAAGCGCGCCGCCCTGGCGCGCGCCCTCGCGCTCGAACCTCGCTTACTCTTCCTGGACGAGCCCACCGCGGGCCTGGACCCGGACCTGTCGGACGCCTTCGTGGCGCTGATCCAGACCCTGCACCGCGAGCTGAAACTCACCGTGGTAATGGTCACCCACGACCTCGACACCTTGTTCGCCCTGTCCTCGCGCATCGCGGTGCTGGCCGAGAAACACGTGCTGGCGGTGGGGCCGTCCTGCGACGTGCTGCGGGTCGACCACCCCTTCATCAAACACTTTTTCCTGGGCCCGCGCGGCCAGCGTGCACTCGAAGTGCTCGAGGAGCGCCAGTCCCGGGACGATTCGGAATCGGAGAACTAGTTATGGAAAACAGGTCGTATGCCCTGATGACGGGGGTCTTCACGATCGCGCTGCTGGTGGCGGCGGTGCTGGTCGGGCTGTGGCTGAACCGCGACCGCACCGAACTCGTGCCCTATGAGATCGTCACCACCCAGTCGATCCCCGGGCTGAACCCGCAGGCGACGGTGCGCTACCGCGGCCTGGAGGTCGGGCGCGTCGACGAGATCGTGTTCGATCCGCGCGTGACCGGCCAGATCCTCATCAAGCTCTCGGTCGAGAAGGATTCGCCGATCACCACCACCACCTTCGCCTCGCTCGGCTACCAGGGCGTGACCGGCATCGCCTTCATCCAGCTCGACGACGACCGCACCGGATCGCCGCGCCTGGCCCAGCGCGAAGACCAGGTGGCGCGCATCCCGCTGCGTCCGGGCCTGCTCGACCAGCTGGAAAAGCGCGGCCTGGCCATCCTGGAAAAGACCGAGCAGATCACCGAGAGCCTGAGCAAGATGGTCGGCCCGGAAAACCAGCAGACCATCATCGGCGCTTTCGACAGCATCGGCAAGGCGGCCGACGCCTATGCCGCCATTCCGCAGAAACTGGAGCCGACCCTGGACCGCCTGCCGGCGCTCACGGCCAAACTCGATCGCAGCCTGGCCTCCTTCGACTCGGCCGCCACCAGCGTCGACCAGACCGCCGACAGCTACAAGCAGCTGGCCGACCGCCTGCAGGGCCCGGACGGCCCGCTCGAACGCATCAATGGCGCCATCGGATCGCTGCAGGCCGCCACCAACGAACTCGAACTCGAGACCCTGCCCCACGTCGTGCAGATGACCGACGAGGCGCGCGGCGCCCTGCGCGCCGTGAAGCGCACCGCGAATTCGCTGTCCGACCGCCCGCAAGGCATCCTGTTCGGCGCGCCGAGCGCCCAGCCCGGACCGGGCGAGCCCGGCTTCGTGCCCCCGACCAAATGAGGACCACCGTGACCGTCGCCAATACCCTGTCCATCCTCGCCGCCGTTCTCGTCCTGGCCGGCTGCGCCAGCAGCAAGACCCAGGAAGCCACGACCTTCGACTTCGGCCCGGCCGCCGCGCAGCAGGCGCCGGCCACCGCCGCCCTGCCGGCCATCGTCGTGATGGACGCCACCGGCCCGGCCGCGCTCGAAAACGAGCGCATGTACTACCGGCTGAACTACGCCAACGCGCTCGAGGCGCGCACCTACGCCAACAGCCGCTGGGCCAGCAATCCGCTGCAGATGGTCACCCAGCGCATGAAGGCGCGCCTGTCGCAGTCGGGCATGAAAGTACTGTCCGCCACCGATGCCTCCACCGGCGTGCCGCTGCTGCGCGTGGAAGTCGACGACTTCGTGCATGCCTTCTCCAGCGCCGGCCAGAGCGAAGGCCAGGTCACCCTGCGCGCCTCGCTGTTCAGCGACCACCGCCTGCTGGACCAGCGCACCTTCACCCGCACCACGCCGGCGCCGAGCGCGGACGCCGCGGGCGGGGCGCGCGCGCTGGCCGCCAGCACCGACGCCGTCGCCGCCGACATCCAGGCCTGGCTGGCGACGGTCGACACCCGGAAACGATGACCGACCCGAAAGCCGTGGTCGAGCAGCGCGAACGCCCGCGCGAAGGACGCGGCTCGCCGATCTCGCGCGCGGCCCTGCTGGCCTACCTGCTCCTGATCATCTACGCCAGCTGGTATCCCTTCACCGGCTGGCGCGACAACGGCCTGCCCCTGTTCACCTTCCTGAACACGAACTGGCCGCGCTACTGGACCGGCTTCGACGTCGGCGTCAACATCGTCGGCTACATCCCCTTCGGCGTGCTGCTGGTGCTGTCCCTGTACCCGCGCGTGCGCGGCGTGTGGGCGGTGCTGCTGGCGGCGATCGCCGGCGTGCTGGTCACGGGGACGATGGAGACCGTCCAGAACTACCTGCCCAGCCGCGTGCCCTCGAACCTCGACCTGGTGACGAATGCCGGCGGCACCCTGGCCGGCGCCATCCTGGGCGCCTGGTGGGCGCCCGGCCTGCTGGACCGCAGCCGCCTGTTCCAGCTGCGCCGCCGCTGGTTCGCCCCGCACGCGAGCCAGGGCCTGGTGCTCGTCGCCTTGTGGCCGCTGGCCCAGATCTACCCGCAGAGCTACCTGTTCGGCCACGGCCAGGTGCTGCCCATCGTATCGAGCTGGCTGTCGCGCTGGCTGGACATGGACATCGACCTGGTCGGCATGCTGCGCCCCGGCGGGGACATCCTGACGGTGGAACAGTACTGGCTGTCCGAGACCATCATCACGGCCTGCGGCATGACCGGCGCCGTGCTGACCCTGATGTGCCTGGTGCGCCGCGGGGCGCCGCGCTTCCTGCTGATGGTGAGCTTCCTGGCCGTCGCGCTGCTGACGAAGACCCTGGCCAGCTCGCTGCTGTTCCGGCCCGATAACGCCTTCGTCTGGGTGACGCCGGGCGCCGAGGGCGGCTTCATCATCGGCCTGATCATGCTGGCCGGCCTGGTGTTCGCGCCCCAGGTGGCGCAGCGCCGCCTGGCGGTGGTGACCCTGATCCTGAGCCTGATCGTGGTGAACACGATCCCCGTGAATCCCTATTTCGTCTCCACCCTGCAGGGCTGGGTGCAGGGCAAGTTCTTGAACTTTAATGGAGCGGCGCAATTCCTCTCGCTGCTCTGGCCCTTCTTCGCCCTGTGGTTCCTGCTGCTGCCCTCGCACAAGCTGAACCGCCCGGACCCGCGGCCGCCAGCGGAAGCCTAGCTCCGGCGAATGCCGTATCATGTGCCCCGGCACACCTCGAAGAGACAATGACATGAGCGACATGACCGAAGATAAACCCTTCTACCAGCACCATGTATTCTTTTGCATGAATGTGCGGGAAGGCAAGGATGCCCGCCAGAGCTGCGGCAACTGCGGCGCCGAAAAGGCCCAGAAGCACGCCAAGAAACGCATCAAGGAACTCGGCCTGAACGGCGCGGGCAAGGTGCGCATCAACCAGTCCGGCTGCCTCGACCGCTGCGAGGAAGGCCCGGTGCTCGTGGTCTACCCGGAAGGCACCTGGTACACCTATGTGGACAACGACGACATCGACGACATCATCGACACCCACCTGGTGGGCGGCAAGGTCGTGGAACGCCTGAAGATCTGATTGACTGACACACGTAATGAACAAGTTTTCGCATAAATTCACCCTCGACGGCCACGCCGGCAAGATGCAGTGCGTCCTCGACCTGCCGGAAGACGCCCCGCGCGGCATCGCCCTGGTGGCCCACCCGCATCCGCTCTACGGCGGCACCATGGAAAACAAGGTGGCCCAGACCCTGGCGCGCACCTTCGTCACCCTCGGCTACGCCACTGCCCGCTTCAACTTCCGCGGCGTGGGCGAGTCGGAAGGCGTGCACGACGAGGGCCGCGGCGAGGTGGATGACATGGAGATCATGTACCAGCACATGGTCAAGGAATACCCGGGCCTGCCGGTGGCCCTGTCCGGCTTCTCCTTCGGCACCTTCGTGCAGGCCCAGTTCCAGCAGCGACTCATCGCCCAGGGCCGCCCGGCCGAGCGCCTGGTGCTGGTCGGCACCGCGGCCGGCAAGTGGCCGATGCCGGAAGTCCCGCTCGACACCATCCTGATCCACGGAGAGCTTGACGATACGATCACACTGCAGGAAGTCTTCGAGTGGGCGCGCCCGCTCGACATTCCGGTAACCGTGATTCCCGGCGCTGATCACTTCTTCCACCGCAAGCTCGGGCACATCAAAAATCTTGTCGTGCAAATGTGGCGGCGTGACATTTGAGGCCCTTGCTGGCCTATAATTAGTCTCTTCTCTTGCGGCAATTCCTGTAAGGTATTGCCGTGCGCACTACCGCACCACCACCAACCTGTAGACGATATTGCTCCCATGAAAAAACTGTTAGCGGCCGTGGCCGCCAGCCTGCTGATGGCTTCGGCCAGTGCACAGACCGTGCCGGCGCCGTCCATCGCAGCCAAGTCGTGGCTGCTGCTCGACGCAACGAGTGGCCAAGTCATCGCCGCCCAAGACCCGAACGCCCGCGTGGAACCGGCTTCGCTCACCAAGGTCATGACGGCCTACGTGACCTTCGCCGCCCTGCGCGACAAGAAGCTGACGCTGGACACCATGGTCAACGTCTCGACCCGCGCCTGGAAAGTGGACCCGAGCAGCTCGAAGATGTTCATCGACCCCAAGGTCCCGGTCTCGGTCAACGACCTGCTGCACGGCCTGATGATCCAGTCGGGTAACGACGCCGCGGTGGCCCTGGCCGAAGCGGTGGCCGGCGACGAAGGCACCTTCGTGACCCTGATGAACCGCGAATCCGAGCGCCTGGGCATGAAGAACACGCGCTGGGCCAACCCGCACGGCCTGCCGGACGCGAACAACTACTCGACCGCGAGCGACCTGTCGATCATGGCCGCCAGCGTGATCCGCGACTTCCCGCAGTTCTACAAGATCGACTCGATCAAGCAGTTCACCTACAACAAGATCACCCAGCAGAACCGCAACCGCCTGCTGTGGCTGGACCCGACCGTGGACGGCATGAAGACCGGCCACACCGATTCCTCGGGCTACAGCATGATCGCCTCGGCGCGCCGTGCCAACGGCAATGCCGGCCAGCGCCGCCTGATCTCGGTGGTGCTGGGCACCGCCTCGGATGCGGTGCGCACCCAGGAAAGCCAGAAGCTCCTGAACTGGGGCTTCCAGAACTTCGATACCGTCAAGCTGTACTCGAAGGGCCAGGCGGTATCGACCGTGCCGGTATGGAAAGGCTCGGAAGCGAACGTGAAGCTCGGCTTCACCCGCGACGTGCTGGTGACCGTGCCGAAGGGCGTGGCAGGCAAGATGAAGCCGGTCCTGGAGCGCAAGGACCCGCTGGTCGCCCCGCTGGCGCGCAATGCGCAGGTCGGCACCCTGAAGATGATGGTCGACGGCAAACCGCTGATCGCACTGCCGGTGGTGGCGCTGGAAGAAGTGCCGGAAGCGGGCATCTTCGGCCGCGCCTGGGATGCGATGCGCCTGTGGATGCAGTAATTCGCGCCTGGCGTGAATGAGAAGCCCGTCCGTGCGCAAGCCGGACGGGCTTTTCGTTTGCGGACGCCCGTATAATCATTGCAAGCAAACGAAAGGACTCGAACCGATGGCGACACTGCACTGCCCCCGCATCACCACCCGCGACAATGGCCCGACGCTGTCCCGCATCGTCGCCGGCATGTGGCGCATGAACGAATGGGGCATGTCGGTCCAGCAGCGCGTGGCCTTCATCGAGCAGTGCCTCGAGATGGGTGTGACGAGCTTCGACCATGCCGACATCTACGGCGACTACGGCGTCGAAGGCGTGTTCGGCGAAGCCCTGCGCGCCCAGCCTTCCCTGCGTGACCGCATCGAACTGGTAAGCAAGTGCGGCATCAAGCTGCTGTCGCCGAAACGCCCGCAACACGGCATCCAGCACTACGACACCACGGCCACCCACATCCTTGCATCCGCCGAGGAATCGCTGCGCCAGCTGGGCACCGATCACCTCGACCTGCTGCTGATCCACCGCCCCGATCCGCTGATGGACTTCGACGAGATCGCCGAAGCCTTCACCCGCCTGATCGATGCGGGCAAGGTGCGGCACGTGGGCGTCTCGAACTTCACGCGCCACCAGTTCGAATGCCTGAACCGCCGCATCCCGCTGGCCACCAACCAGGTCGAGTTCTCGCCGATGTTCGTCGATCCGATGTTCGACGAAACCTTCGACGGCCTGCAGGACCTGCGCATCGCGCCCATGGTGTGGTCACCCTTGGGCGGCGGGCGCCTGTTCACCTCGAACGATGCGAAAGCAAGCAACGTGCGCGCGGTCATCCAGGAAATCGCCGACCGCATGCAGCAGCCCTTCGCCAGCGTGCTGTTCGCCTGGATCATGACGCTGCCGAGCCGCCCGATCCCGCTCACCGGCACCGGCCGCATCGAGGCGATCCGCGAAGCCGTCATCGGCGCCGGCATGCACCTGGCGCGCGAGGACTGGTTCCACATCCTGCGCGCCGCGCGCGGGCACGAAGTGGCCTGAGTACACTGAGGGGGAACGGCAATGGCCGACGGCGCGCTGAAGATCGTCGAGGGCAGCGCCCTCACCGCCCAGCAGAAGAAGGACCTGCTGAACCGGCTGGCGCGCATCGAAGGCCAGCTGCGCGGGGTGCAGAAGCTGGTGGCGCTGGCTGCCGAGCCGTCCGACATCGACGCGGTGGCCCAGCAGATGGCGGCGGCGCGCAAGGCGCTCGACCGCTCCTTCGTGCAGCTGCTCACCAGCGCCATCCAGACCCAGTCCTTGAACGCAGCCGATTTGGAAGATGCGCAGGCCCGGGCTGCCCAACTGGCCGCGCTGCTCGACAAATTCGCGTAGGGTGGTCGGCTTCGCCGACCGCGCGTTCAGCTCCGGTTTGCACAGCCACCAGGCATCCGGGAGTTGAACGCGCGGTCGGGAGACCCGACCACCCTACTAGTCCTCGTAGACCTTCGGGCGCGCGATACCTTCCCAACCCATGCGCCAGGCGATGTTCAGCAGCAGGGTCGCGCACACGTAGAGCAGGAAGAAGAGCACGAAGAAGCGGGTCTGCAAGAGAAGCAGCAGCACCAGGCAGACCGCCAGCAGCGCCAGCATCACCTTGCCGCGCGGGTGCTTCGAGCTGGGGAAGCGGACGGTCGACACCATCAGGGTACCCACCGCCACCATCAGGGCGATGATGGCGAAGCATTGCGCCATCGTGGTCGCCGGATCCGGCCAGGCCACCACCACCGAGGCCACGCAGGCCGCGCCCGCGGTGATCGGCATGCCCACGAAATAACGCGGATCGGTGCGGCCGACCATGACGTTGAAGCGCGCCAGGCGCAGCGCGCCGCAGGCAACGAAAATGAAGCAGGCCAGGCCGCCCATGCGCACCAGGGTCGGGTGCGCGGCGCTCATCTGGGCGAAGCCGTAGCAGTAGAGCAGCAGGCCGGGGGCGCAGCCGAAGTTCATCACGTCGGCGATCGAGTCGAGCTGCACCCCGAAGCTGGACTGGGTGTTGGTGGCGCGCGCGACGAAACCGTCCAGCGCATCGAAGACGCCGGCCAGCACCAGCAGGATCGCCGCCAGGCGGTAGTCGTCGGGGGCGCCGATATGGGCGTTGTCCACCGAGATGACGATGCTGCCGAAGCCGCAGGCGATCGACAGCAGCGTCACGAAACTGGGCAGGGCAAACTTGGCGCGCGCGAGGCGCTGCTGGCTGGATGGCTTCAATTGAAAGCTCGGCAAGGGAAAGATGCCATATTCTACAGGCAGGGAAATAAGGCGAGGTTCCGCAGCACATGCGTTCCGCATACCAGGGCGTTTTGCTCTAGAATGTCGCCTGGTTCCGACGTATTGACAGGAGTTGCAAAATGAGCTATGTGCCTCGCTGGCGTCCCCTCATCGCCGCGCTGGTGGTCGTGTCGACCTTGTCCGCCTGCGGCGGTGGAGGCGGCGATGACAACAACGGCGGCATCGTCGGCACCCCGGTAGCGAACACCCCGTCGCCGGGCACGGTCGCGCCCGACGCCAGTGCGCCGGCCCTGACCAACAATATCGCCGTCGACGGCCGTAACTGGATCAACTACCGCCGCAGCCAGCTCGGCGTGCCCGCCGTGACGGAAAATGCGCTGATCAACAATGCGGCCCAGGGCCACTCCGAATACCTGCGCACCAACAACCTGATGAGCCACGACCAGGTCGCCGGCCGTCCCGGCTTCACGGGCGCCACGCTGGGCGACCGCCTGAAAGCGGCCGGCTACAACCTGGGCACCTCGGGCTACGCCTATGGCGAAGTGATCTCGGGGACGACCAACAGCAGCGGCTTCTTCATGGCCGAGGAACTGGTCACCGCGATCTACCACCGCTTCGTCATGTTCGAGCCGAAGTTCCGCGAGATCGGCACCGGCGCGGCCACCGCGAGCAACCGCTACAACTACTTCACCGCCGATTTCGCCACCCGCAACGGCTTCGGCCCCGGCATCGCCGCCAACGCCATCGTTACCTGGCCCTTCAGCGGCCAGACCCAGGTAACGCCGAACTTCATGAGCGACACCGAGCAACCCGACCCGGTGCCGAACCAGAACGAAGTCGGCTACCCGATCAGCGTGCACGCCAACATCGACGCGCCGGTCACCGTGCAAACCTTCACGGTGCGACCGCGCGGCGGCGCCAACCTGCAGGTGCAGCCGGTCTACCCCTCGGGCGGCACTTCGGAGCGCACCGCGGCCGCGATCGTCCCGCTGGCGCCGCTGCGCGCCGCCACCACCTACGACGTCAGCTTCACCGGCACGGTGAACGGCGCCCCGGTCACCCGGGCATGGTCGTTTACGACGCGGTGAGCACCCTACCCCTCGCCGGCGGCCGGGAGGCCGCGCTCGACTACGCGGCCGGCCTGGAAAGGATGATGGGCGACCGCGAGATGTTCCTGCGCGTGCTGGCGCGCTTTCGCGGCGACTACCGCGACAGCGTGGCGCGCGTGCGCCTGGCTGCCGTTGCCGGCGACCTGGCGTTGGCCCAGCGCCTCGCGCACACGCTCAAGGGCGCGGCCGCGATGATCGAGGCACGCGGCCTGCGGCAACAGGCGGCGCAGGCCGAACAGGTCCTGCGCGCGGGCCACATGCCCGAGGCGCAGATCTTCGATTCGCTGGACGCGGAACTGGCGCGCGTGATGGCGCAACTCGATACCCTGCTGGCGGCGCCCGCGGCGCGCGACACCGCCCCGGCGCCGGCATTGAGCGAAGCGGAGCTGTCGCAGCTGTGCGCGCTGCTCGATCTCGGCGACAGCGCGGCGCAGGATCTCGTCGAAAGACACGGCGCAGGATTGCGCGCCCTGCTGGGCGCGGCGCGCATGGCGCAGCTGCAGGCGGCGGTGGCGTGCTTCGACTTCGAAGGCGCGCTGCGCATGCTGCGGCCGGAACTCGCCGGCCGTACAGGCCTGTTCAGCGGGTAAATTCCGCTTCTTCGTCGAAGGAATCGGCACAGCCCTTGCCGCAGAAACGGCGTACGCTGTCGAGCGGCTTCTCGCAATACCAGCACGATCCCTTGGCAGGCAGGCTCAGTCTGGCTGGCATGCCTGTGGCAACACCGGTCGCAGCCGCAAGCACCGGCTCGGTCGCCAGCCCATTGTCCGGAAAACTTTCCTGTGTCGTTTCCAAGATTACCCCCTACGACAGACTGAAGTCCGATCAAGATTACTTCAGTGGAACATGGTGCCTATGAGAAACCTCAAGCGCGGACCGCAGCTGGCACGCGCCACGGCAGGTAACTGCGTTCCAGTGTGCGCCGAATGGGCCGGCTCTGCAATCTTCGTGGGGCGATTCAACATACCCACAACAATTCTTCCAGGAAGCGCGCAGTAATCGGCGAAGCAGGCGCGAAAATAATAGCGTAATGCCAATTTGTACGCTCTCAAGCGTGCGCGTCGCGCAAATGCTACTTCGCCGGCTCGAGCGTCACCAGCAAACCAGAGCGTGTGGTTTCGATGCGGGTCGGGATGTACTGGATGCCGGCGTAGCGCAGGTCCTGCGGGTCGAAGGCGTATACGGGCGTGTCGCGCACCACCGTGTCGATGAGAGAATTCGCCACGCGCGTGAGCTGGCGCTCCGCTTCGCGGTTGGCGCCGATGGTGAGGTGGTCGACGCGCGGCTCGGCCATCATCACGGCGGGACGGCCCGGGTCCACGTAGAGACGCCCGGAGAAGGCCACGCTGCCGGCCCAGGCGTCGCTGGCGAAGGGCGGCGAGACCGAGGCTTCCAGCGCCAGCGCGACCCGGTCCTGCTCCGGCTGGATCGACAGCATCGGGCGCGAGAGGCGGATGTCGAAAATCTGCATCAGGCGGTTGTTGACCGGGAAGCGGCGCTCCAGGCCGGCCTGCAGCTTGTGCAGCGGGATCTCGACCTTGCGCGGGCCGGTCAGGCTGGCGCAGGAGGACAGCAGGCCGCATGCCGCAAGAGCCAGACCAGCTTTCAACAATTGTCGCTTATGTATCGCCATGCTTCCTCCTCGGACTGATGCGCTAGCCTAGCATGGTAGGGGGCACCGGGCCACGAGAGGCGGCTCTGCCGTGCGCGCGTTCAGCTCCCGCATGAACGGATGTGACGCGATTACTCACCGGATGGTTGAACGCGCGTTCGGCGAAGCCGAACACCCTACTTTCCGATGCAGAAGCGGCTGAAAATCACACCCAGCAGATCGTCCGGCGTGAACTGCCCGGTGATGCTGGACAGCTGGTCCTGCGCCAGGCGCAGCTCCTCGGCGAACAGGTCGAGCGACTGGTCGTCCTGCATCGCGTGCTGGCGCGCCAGCTCCAGGTGCTCGCGGGCGGCGCGCAGGGCGATCAGGTGGCGTTCGCGCGCCAGGTACAGCGACTCGCCGGTCTGCTGCCAGCCGGCGATGCGCAGCAGCTCGGTGCGCAGCAGGTCGATGCCCAGCTTCTCGTTGGCCGACAGGTAGAGGTGGGTTGCGTCCGCCGACACGTCGATCGAAGGCTTGTGGCCCGACAGGTCGATCTTGTTCCAGATGCGCACCACCGGCACGCCCTGCGGGAAGGCGGCGACGATGCGCTCATCCTCCGCGCTCGGCCCCAGGCTGGCGTCCAGCAGGTGCAGGATCACGTCGGCCTTGCCGACTTCTCCCCAGGTGCGCTCGATGCCGATGCGCTCGACCACGTCGATGCCTTCATCGGTGCGGATGCCGGCCGTGTCGATGATGTTGAGCGGGATGCCCTCGATCTGGATGGTCTCGGTGACCTTGTCGCGGGTGGTGCCGGCGATCGGGGTGACGATGGCCACGTCGGCGCCCGCCAGGGCGTTGAGCAGCGAAGACTTGCCCACGTTCGGCTGGCCCACCAGCACCACGTTCAGGCCTTCGCGCAAAAGCGCGCCTTGCGCCGCCTGGCGGAACACGTTCTCGAGCGCCTCGATGATGCCGGCCAGCTGGCCGCGCGCGTTCGATTTTTCGAGGAAGTCGATCTCCTCTTCCGGGAAGTCGAGCGTGGCTTCGACCAGCATGCGCAGGTTGATGGTCTGGTCGACCAGCGCGTGCACGACCTGCGAGAAGGCGCCGGACAGTGACTGCGACGCCGACTTCGCGGCCGCCTCGGTGGAGGCGTCGATCAGGTCGGCCACCGCCTCGGCCTGGGCCAGGTCGAGCTTGTCGTTTAAAAAAGCGCGGCGGGTGAATTCGCCCGGCTCCGCGAGCCGCAGCCCAAACGGTGCGCCCGCTTCCAGCACGCGCGCGAGCAGCATCTGCAGCACCACCGGACCACCGTGGCCCTGCAGTTCGAGCACGTCCTCGCCGGTATAGGAATGCGGTCCCTTGAAGTAGAGGGCGATGCCCTGGTCGATCACGTCGCCATTGGCCGCCTTGAAGGGAATGTAGGTCGCGTGGCGCTTTGCCAGCTTCACGCCGGGGAACAGGGCGTCGATCAGTTCAGCGAGGGACTTGCCGGAGGCGCGGACCACGCCGATGCCGCCGCGGCCGGGGGCGGTGGCGATGGCGGCGATGGGGGAGGTGTCGAGTTTCATGGGGCGATTGTAAGGGATACGGCGCCCCGCGACAGGGACGCGAAAAGTAAAAAGCCCGCGCAAGGCGCGGGCTTTCGGGTGGGAAGCGGGAAGACTTACTTCGCCGCGCCCGATTCGAACTTCTTGGTGATGACCCACTGCTGGGCGATCGACAGGATGTTGTTGACCACCCAGTACAGCACCAGGCCGGACGGGAAGAACACGAAGATCACCGAGAACGCGAGCGGCATGAACAGCATCATCTTCGCCTGCACCGGGTCGGCCGGCTGCGGGTTCAGCTTGGTGGTGATGTACATCGAGATCGCGTAGATGATCGGCAGGACGTAGTACGGGTCCGGCTGGGTCAGGTCGGTGATCCAGCCGATCCACGGCGCGCCGCGCATCTCGACCGACGATTGCAGCACCCAGTACAGGGCGAAGAAGACCGGCATCTGCACCAGGATCGGTAGGCAGCCGCCCAGCGGGTTGATCTTCTCGGTCTTGTACAGCTCCATGGTGGCCTGCTGCATCTTCTGCGGGTCGTTCTTGTAGCGCTCGCGGATCGCCTGCATCTTCGGCGTCACCACGCGCATCTTGGCCATGCTGCGGTAGCCGGCCGCCGACAGCGGGAAGAAGGCCAGCTTGATCAGGATCGTCAGGGCGACGATGGTCCAGCCCCAGTTGCCCAGCATCGCATGCAGCTGGTCCATCACCCAGAAGATCGGCTTGGCGAGGATGGTCAGCATGCCGTAGTCCTTGACCAGTTCCAGGCCAGGGGTGATGGTTTCCAGGGTCTTCTCGTCCTGCGGGCCCGAATACAGGCGGCTGTCGGTCGAGACGGTGGCGCCCGGCGCCACGGTGCCCAGCGGCTGCACGGTGCCGATGGCGTACAGGTTGGTGGCGATCTTCTTGGTGAAGATGTCGCGCTGCGCCTTGTCGGCCGGGATGAAGGCCGAGACGAAGAAGTGCTGCGAGATCGCGATCCAGCCGTTGTTGGCCTTGGTCGAGTGCTGGGCGCTGCCCTCCTCGATTTCTTCGAAGGTCAGCTTCTGGTACTTGTCCTCACTCGTGTACAAGGTCGGGCCGGTGTAGCTCGACATGAACCAGGAATCATTGGCCGGCTTGTTGCCGTCGTGCTGCAGCTGCAGGTAGAGCGAAGGCTGGACCGGCGCGGCAGTCAGGTTGGTCACGTCATGGCGCAGGCCGATGGTGTAGTCGCCCTTCTTGAAGGTGAAGGTCTTGGTCAGGCGCACGCCGCCCTGCTCCGCGTCCAGCACCAGTTGCACGTTGCCGTTGGCGTCGCGGGTCGGCGCGCCGCCGCGGACGGTGAACGGGGTCTGGTGGTTCGGCAGCACGCCGGCCGGGGTCTGGCCGATCAGGCCGGTCTGGCCGAGGTAGGTGTTGGGGCCGCCCACGTCGAACAGGACCTGGTTCTTCGTCTTGTCAAAGTGATCCGGGAACTTCAGCAGTTCGAGACGCTTGATGACGCCGCCGAGGGTGTCGATGTCGACCTTCACGATGTCGGTGGTGATGGTGACGCGTTGCGTTGCCGGTGCGGCGCCGGCCGGGCCTGCGCCCGGCCCGCCAGGAACGGCGGCGGCGCCTGCCTGGGCGGCGGCCGGCACGTCATTCGGCTTGGCCGGCTGCTGCTGCGCGACCTTGGCGGGCGGCGCAGCCGAGAACAGCGACTGCTTACCGTTGGCCACCATCCAATTGTTCCAGAGAACAATCAGCGAGATGGCGAACACGATCCACAGGACGGTACGTTTATTGAGTTCCATTGGAGTCTAGTCAGGAGTGGTTACAACCGCGAGCGGCTGGTGGAGGTTGCTGGTGCTTGTCCGCGGGCGGAGGCACGAAGTCGACGCCGCCCGGATTCCACGGGTGGCAGCGGCACACGCGGCGCGCGGCCAGGAGCGAACCGCGTGCGGCGCCATGGACGCGCAGCGCTTCGATCGCATAGTTGGAGCAGGTCGGGTAGAAACGGCATTTCTGCCCGAGCATCGGGGACAGCAGCAGCTGGTAGCCGCGAAGCAAGCAGACCAGCAGCGTCTTCATGGCGCTACGGGGGGACTGGGACGGCGCGGACGCTGGGAAGCGAACAGGCGCGTGAGTTCGGCGCGCAGCTCGCGCTTGAGCGCACGCGTGGTCGCCGGTCCGTCCTTGCCGTTCACCGGGCGCGACAGGCGCACGATACAGTCGACGGGCTGCAGCTGGCTGGTGCGGAACAGTTCGCGCGTGACGCGCTTGATCGTGTTGCGGGTCACCGCGCGCGGCGCAAAACGTTTGGCCGCAACGACGCCGAGCCGCGCATGCGGCAGCGTAGTGGGTCGGGTATAGAGCACGAAATGCGCGGATTTTTGCGTCGGCCGCAAACGAAAAACGGATGAAAACTCATCCGTTTTAACGATACGCCGAACGCGCGCGAAGTCGTGCGAACCTTCGCCTGTCATACCGACCGCGTCGATCTGTCTAAAACTTAGACAGCCAGGCGCTTGCGGCCCTTGGCGCGGCGTGCGTTCAGGACTTGACGGCCACCACGGGTAGCCATACGTGCGCGGAAGCCGTGCGTGCGCTTGCGACGGACGACGGAAGGTTGGTAAGTACGTTTCATGGTGGTCTCGCTTAAAGCAAAAGTAAGTGCAAAATCGGGTCTGACGTCGTGTCAGGATTCGTCGCCAATGACAGTTCGCAGATGGTTAAGCCAGCGTCACGCCACAGGGATACTCGTTTTCGCCCGGACAACCTGGTGCCAACGATGTCAGCTTGATATGGCGCACGGACGGGGAACCCTGAATTAGACACGATTTGCAGTCCAGCTGTCAAGAAAGCTGTTGTTTCCCGATGAGCTCCGCAAGCCTTGCAAAACCGGCCATCCGGTTGAAAATAGTGGGCGCAACCTGTGGATAACTTCGGCTGAGACAGGTAAAATAGCGTGTTACGTATCAACTAGCGAAGTATGGAAAATTTTTGGCAGACCTGTTCCGCGCAGCTGGAACTCGAGCTGACGCCGCAGCAATATAGCGCGTGGATCAAATCGCTCGTCGTGCTCGACTACGAGGACGGCAAGCTGCGCATTGCGGCGCCGAATCGCTTCAAGCTCGACTGGGTCAAGACGCAGTTCGCCACCCGCATCACCGAGCTCGCCTGCCAGTACTGGGAAGCGCCGGTGGAAGTGCAGTTCGTGCTCGACCCGAAGAACAATCCGGCCAAGAAGCCGGCGGGCCCTGCCTCGGCCGGCACCGCCGGAGGCGGTGCGGCGCCCGATTTCAATGCTCCGCGCCAGCCGGAAGCAGCGCCGACCCAGGGCAACGTCAACATCGCCAACTCGCCCAAGCGCGAGCAGAGCCGGATCAACACCGACCTGACGTTCGACAGCTTCGTGACCGGTAAGGCGAACCAGCTGGCGCGCGCCGCCGCGATCCAGGTCGCCAACAATCCGGGCATCTCCTACAACCCGCTGTTCTTCTACGGCGGTGTCGGCCTCGGTAAGACCCACCTGATCCACGCGATCGGCAACCAGGTCATGGCCGACAACCCGAACGCGCGCATCCGCTACATCCACGCAGAGCAGTACGTGCGCGACGTCGTCACCGCCTACCAGAGAAAAGGCTTCGACGACTTCAAGCATTACTATCACTCGCTCGACATGCTGCTGATCGACGATATTCAGTTCTTCGGTGGGAAGAGCCGCACGCAGGAAGAGTTCTTCTATGCCTTCGAAGCGCTGATCGCGGCCAAGAAGCAGATCATCATCACCTCGGATACCTATCCGAAAGAGATCACCGGCATGGACGACCGCCTGATCTCGCGCTTCGACTCCGGCCTGACGGTGGCGATCGAGCCGCCCGAGCTGGAAATGCGCGTGGCGATCCTGCTCAAGAAGGCGCAGTCCGAGGGCGTGGGCCTGTCGGACGACGTCGCCTTCTTCGTGGCCAAGCACCTGCGCTCGAACGTGCGCGAGCTGGAAGGCGCGCTGCGCAAGATCCTGGCCTACTCGCGCTTCCACGGCAAGGACATCACCATCGACGTGGTGAAGGAAGCCCTCAAGGATCTGCTGTCGGTGCAGAACCGCCAGATCTCGGTGGAGAACATCCAGAAGACGGTCGCGGACTTCTTCAACATCAAGGTCGCGGACATGTACTCGAAGCGCCGTCCGGCGAACATCGCCCGCCCGCGCCAGATCGCCATGTACCTGGCCAAGGAACTGACCCAGAAGAGCCTGCCGGAGATCGGCGAGCTGTTCGGCGGCCGCGATCATACGACCGTGCTGCACGCGGTGCGCAAGATCGCCGCGGATCGCCAGAAGAATGCGGAATGCAACCACGAGCTGCACGTGCTGGAGCAGACGCTGAAGGGTTGACACCGCGTTTCACCGCCGTATGCGGGAGCGTTTGTGTTTGCTCCCGGCAATTGGCAAAATAGTGTTATAGCAATAAAAATTTCAACATCTACTGAGGATATCTATGCAACTGGTCAAAACCACCCGAGACACGCTTCTCCGGCCACTGCAGATCGTGAGCGGTATTGTCGAGCGTCGGCACACTATGCCGATTCTGGCCAATATCCTCATTCGCAAGGACGGCGAAAGCGTCTCGTTCCTCTCGACCGACACCGAAGTGCAGATCACGACCCTCGCGAACATCGGTTCGGGCGACGACGTGACCGGCACCACCGTCGCCGCGCGCAAGCTGCTCGACATCCTGCGCGCGCTGCCTGAATCGGGCGACGTCACCATGACCCTGCAGAACAAGCGCCTGGCCGTCCAGAGCGGCAAGTCGCGCTTCGCCCTGCAAACCCTGGCGGCCGAGGAATTCCCGACCGTCTCGGTGGCCGACAGCTACAACGCCTCGGTGACCCTGCCGCAGAAAACGCTGAAGCACCTGTTCAACATGGTGCACTTCGCCATGGCCCAGCAGGACATCCGCTACTACCTGAACGGCCTGCTGCTGGTGCTGGACGGCACCAACATCATCGCCGTGGCGACCGACGGCCACCGCCTGGCCTTCTGCCAGGTCGAGACCGAGCAGCAGTTCGAGCGCCAGGAAGTCATCATCCCGCGCAAGACCATCATCGAGCTGCAGCGCCTGCTGGAAGAAAGCGACGAAACCGTGCGCCTGGACATCGCGGCCTCGCAGGTGAAACTGACCTTCGCCGACATCGAGCTGGTCTCGAAGCTGGTCGAGGGCAAGTTCCCTGACTACACCCGCGTGATCCCGAAGGGCTACAAGAACGAGTTCACCATCGGCCGTGACGAGCTGCTGCGCTCGCTGCAGCGTGCTGCGATCATGACCAGCGACAAGTTCAAGGGCGTGCGCTGCATCATCGAGCCAGGCGTCATGAAGATCAGCTCGACCAATGCCGACCAGGAAGAGGCGGTCGAGGAACTCGAGATCGACTACGGTGGCGACACCATCGACATCGGCTTCAACGTGACTTACCTGCTCGACGTGCTGAACAACCTCAAGTGCGACCAGGTGAACATCGCGCTGGGCGACTCGAATTCGTCGGCGCTGATCTCGATTCCCGACAATGGCGACTTCAAGTACGTCGTCATGCCGATGCGGATTTAATCAGTCGGCACACCTCATGGCCGCGCGCCAGGCGGCCTGAATTACCCGTTTTATGAGAAAGCAGTCCATGTCCGAGAATACCCAACCAGAAAACACTCCCGCCCCCAAGGCGGATGAATACGGCGCCTCCTCGATCCAGATCCTGGAAGGCCTGGAGGCGGTTCGCAAGCGTCCGGGCATGTACATCGGCGACACCTCGGACGGCACCGGCCTGCACCACCTGGTGTTCGAGGTCCTCGACAACTCGATCGACGAAGCCCTCGCCGGCTACTGCACCGAGATCCACGTCACGATCCACTCCGACAACTCGATCTCGATCGCCGACAACGGCCGCGGCATCCCGACCGGCGTCAAGATGGACGACAAGCACGAGCCGAAGCGCTCGGCGACCGAGATCGCCCTGACGGAACTGCACGCCGGCGGCAAGTTCAACCAGAACTCGTACAAGGTTTCCGGCGGCCTGCACGGCGTCGGCGTCTCGTGCGTGAACGCGCTCTCGAAGCTGCTGCGCGTGACCGTGCGCCAGAAAGGCAAGGTCCACCAGCTGGAGTTCTCGCGCGGCGTCCCGATGGACCGCATCATCGAAGTCGTGGACGGCGTGGAAGTCTCGCCGATGAAGGTCCTCGGCGACACCGACAAGCGCGGCACCGAAGTGCATTTCTGGGCCGACGAGGAAATCTTCACGACCGTCGAGTACCACTACGAGATCCTGAGCAAGCGCATCCGCGAGCTCTCCTTCCTGAACAACGGCGTCAACATCAAGCTCTCCGACCACCGCACCGGCAAGGAAGAAGTGTTCGCCTTCGAAGGTGGCACCCGCGGCTTCGTCGAGTACATCAACAAGGCCAAGACCGTCCTGCACCCGACCGTGTTCCAGGCGACCGGCGAGCGCGTGTCCGACCAGGGCACTACCATCAGCGTGGACGTGTCGATGCAGTGGAACGACGCCTACAACGAACAGGTGCTGTGCTTCACCAACAACATCCCCCAGCGCGACGGCGGCACCCACCTGACCGGCCTGCGTGCGGCGATGACGCGCGTGATCAACAAGTACATCGACGAGAACGAATTCGCCAAGAAGGCCAAGGTCGAGATCTCGGGCGACGACATGCGCGAGGGCCTCACCTGCGTGCTGTCGGTGAAGGTGCCGGAGCCGAAGTTCTCCTCGCAGACCAAGGACAAGCTCGTGTCGTCGGAAGTGCGCGGCCCGGTCGAAGAGATCGTGGCGAAGACGCTCACCGACTTCCTGATGGAGAAGCCGAACGACGCCAAGATCATCTGCGGCAAGATCGTGGAAGCGGCCCGTGCCCGTGAAGCGGCACGCAAGGCGCGCGACCTGACCCGCCGCAAGGGCGTGATGGACGGCCTGGGCCTGTCCTCGAAGCTAGCCGACTGCCAGGAACGCGACCCGGCCCTGGCCGAGCTGTACATCGTCGAGGGTGACTCGGCAGGCGGCTCCGCGAAGCAAGGCCGCGACCGCAAGTTCCAGGCCATCCTGCCGCTGCGCGGCAAGGTGCTGAACGTGGAGAAGGCGCGCTTCGAGAAGATGCTGTCGTCGGAGCAGATCACCACCCTGATCGCGACGCTCGGCACCTCGATCGGCCCGGACGAATTCAACGTCGACAAGCTGCGCTACCACCGCATCATCATCATGACCGACGCGGACGTCGACGGCGCCCACATCCGTACCCTGCTGCTGACGCTGTTCTACCGCCAGATGCCGCAGCTGGTCGAGCGTGGCCACATCTATATTGCCCAGCCACCGCTGTACAAGGTCAAGGCCGGCCGCGACGAGCGCTACCTGAAGGACGACGTCGAGGAAGCGAGCTACATGATGACGTTCGCGCTGAACGGCGCTTCCTTGATCCCGCGCGAAGGCGCGGACCCGATCAACGGCGAAGCCCTGAGCGAGCTGGTGCGCCAGTACAACCTGTCGAACGCCATCATGATGCGCCTGACCCGCGTGATCGACCGCGCGGCGCTGACCGCCATCACCGGTGGCGTGACGCTGGACATGAGCACCCTGGAGAAGGCGGAAGCCTCGGCCAAGGCGATGGAAGCGGCGATCAAGGACCCGGCCGTGAAGGTGGTCGTGCGTTCGGACGAGCTGTCCGAGAAGCACGCGCTGCGCATCGAGCGCATGCGCCACGGTAACGTGCAGGTCACCTCGATCGATGCGGACTTCGTGCAGAGCAACGACTACGCGGTGCTGGCGAACGCGGCAGCCACCTTCCAGGGCCTGATCGGCGACGGCGCCATCATCCGCCGCGGCGAAGGCGAGAAGATGAAGGAGTTCGCGGTGCGCGGCTTCCACGAAGCCATGCTGTGGCTGCGTGACGAAGCGGAACGCGGCGTGAGCAAGCAGCGTTACAAGGGTCTGGGCGAGATGAATCCGGAGCAGCTGTGGGAAACCACGATGGATCCGACCGTGCGCCGCCTGCTGAAGGTACAGATCGAGGACGCGATTGCGGCGGACCAGATCTTCACCACGCTGATGGGTGACGAGGTGGAGCCGCGTCGTAATTTCATTGAAAGCAATGCGCTGCAGGCGGGGAATATTGACGTCTGAGCAAGTCTTGGTTTCTACGAAGCGGCCTCGTTGAGGCCGCTTTTTTTTTGGTCATTTGTCTGACGCAGTTGTGACTCTGCTGAGACAACCGCGTTCAAGATCTTTTCAGTAAGAAAAAATCATAGTATTGTTGCCCTCAAGATATTGAACAGGGCAAGGATATGGACGCGCTTCACATAGCACTGAAGATCGGCAAAGAATTTGCGTTCGAACGGACTCAAAAATATAAGGGCAACCACCTCGCCCATATTATCCGAAGTGACTGGCCTAATTCGGTTGCGCAGGTATTGGCGAAAACTAAAGCGCCCATTATTGCCAGAGCAAGTGCTGGAACCGGCAACTGGAACGCAGCACCATTTATGGCGTTTTTGGATGAACGTTTAACAACGTCACCTCAGCGTGGATACTATCCAGTGTTTCTGTATGAACGTGGGTTTGAATCATTTTGCCTAGTAATGGCACAAGGCGCGGATCGGCTTAAAAGTACTTTAGGAAATAAAGATGCTTTACGTGAGTTGAAGAGACGAGCGCCGAAGATTAGAGATGCCGCGCCAGACTGGGAAAGCAAAGGATTCTCGGTTGAGTCCTTCCAAACATATAGCCGCGGAAACGTCACATTTGGGCGAAACGCAGATGATCCATGGGCCGCATCAGTAGCTTTCGGAAAGCGATACCTCATCGCCAACCCTCCAACTTTGTCCGAATTTCTAAACGATCTCCTCCTAATGTTAGAGTTATATGAAGAGATCTATGAACGCATCGGGGACACCTTCTTCGCAGAAGAACTCGTGATGGAAGGACTTGCAGCGACTGGGGAACTTCCTATCGCGGGGGTCACCGGGCTGGATGGAGCGCTAAAGATAGATGAACACAAAAAGCGCGAACGTAGAGAGCGAAATTCAAAGCTAGTTAAAGATGTTAAAGCGAACCTTGGCTATATTTGCCAAGGTTGTGAAGCATCTTTAGATGCGATATATGGCGAAGCAGGTAAAGAATTTATTGAGGCACACCACTTAACTCCGCTTTCACAAGCACCAAAACAGGGTGTACAACTTACCGAGAAAGACTTCGCAGTACTTTGCCCAACTTGCCACCGCATCATTCATCGACTTGGCTGCCCTTCACTTGATCACCTTCGCCAAGTGGTAAATCCTCAGCTGCGCAATTTTCACCGGACCATTAAACCGAATTGGAAAGTTGCATAAGGAATCTATTCTTCTGAAACTCCTGATTCGAGCTCTGGAATCGGCCGAATCACTAAGAATTGATAAGACATCGCGCCAAGGAAGGCAATGCCAGCACCAGTCAGTAAAGCCGGCACGAAGGACCAGCTTTGTGCGATATAGCCAGTGAAGATCGGCGCTAGCGCGCCACCGATAAATCCGCCGAAATTCTGGATCGCGCCGAGGGAAGCAACGCGGCTGCGCGGTGCAACCGCCGTTGCGAGCGACCAGGAACAGGCCGACGCCGCGTTGGCCAGGAAGATGACGATCGAGATGCAGGCGATGGCTGCGGTATTGCTCTCGACCAGCGCCGCTGGAATCGTGAACGCCACCATGCCCAGCATGGCCAGCACGACCGCCGTCCGGCGTCCCGTTACCGCCGAGGCCGCGCGTTTGGTGATCTGGTCCGAGGCCCATCCAGCCGCCAGGGCGCCGGCGAAGCCGCACAGGAAGGGGATCGTGGCGGCCACGCCAACGTAGGCCACATCCATGTGGCGCTCCGTGCGCAGGTAGCCCGGAAGCCAGGTGAGGAAGACCCAGTTCAGATAGACCGAGCCGAAGAAGCCGAGCAACATGCCCCAGGTGGCGCGCTGGCGGAACAGTGCGCGCCAAGAGGCGAAGCCGGCTTTCGGCGCCGCTTCCAGGGTCTGGCCTTCGTCGAGGTAGGCGCGCTCCTCGTCGGAAAGCTGCTCGCGCACCGGATCGCGATAGAGCATGACCCAGACCACGGCGGCCACGATGCCGAGCGCGCCGGTGACGAAGAAGGCCCAATGCCAACTCGTTGCGGCAATCAAGGGCGAGAGACACAGAGGGGCCAGCGCAAAGCCCAGCGGCGACGCCGAGTTGTAGATGCCGGTCGGGGTGCCGCGTGCGCGCAAGGGGAACCAATTGCTCACCACGCGCGCAGCCGCCGGGAATTGCGGCGCCTCACCGATCCCAAGCACGATCCGCGCAAGCACGAACCAGCCGAAGCTCGACACCAGCCCGCCGGCAGCCTGGGCCAGGGACCACACCACCAAGCCCATGCCGAGCAGCCAGCGCGGGCCGATCTTGTCGACCAGCACGCCGACCGGGAGCTGGCACAGCGCATAGCTCCAGGAGAACGCCGACAGCAACAATCCCATCTCGCCGAGCGAAAGGCCGAGATCGGCACGGATGAACTCGTTGGCAACGGCGAGGGTGGCGCGGTCGAGGTAGTTGATGACACCTGTGACGACCAGCAGGACAAGTGCAATGGTCTGGCGGCGGCGGATGCGTGGAGGGGTAATTCCGTAGGAAGGGGATGCGTTCATCCCGAGATCCTACCAATGAATATTGATACTGCGAAAGAAATTCTCGCAGTCCAGTTATGCCGACGATGCGTTAAACAGACGCAGAGCCGCATACAGCAGCTGCTTAAACGGCGGCTCAAGTGAACACGTTGATCAGTCGGGCTCCTTGGCAAGGAGACTCGCCGATCGCCGACTGATCACTTTCCCGGCTACGATGAATAGACCCTCGCCCGTGTAATGCAGCGTCTCTGGATGCTTGGGCGTTCGCGCCGCCCTGGCCGCAACGACTTCCCAAATGAAGAAGTTGTACTTGTCCACCAGGCTGTCGTCATGCAGGCGGCAGGCGAACTGGGCGTGGCATTCGCGGATCGCCGGCGCTTCCACGCCATCGATCGCCTCGGGCGTTAAACCGAAGCGCTCGAACTTGTCGACTTCAAGGCCCGAGGTGGTGCCGATGCCGACGACCGTATCCGTCAAGGCGGTGGTCGGCAGGTTGATCACGCACTCGCGGCTTTGCCGGATGAGCTCGAAACTGTGGTTAGAAGAAGCGATCACGCAGCCGACCAGCGAGGGCGAGAACTCCATCACCGTATGCCAGCCCATTGTCATGATGTTGTGCCGCCCTTTCCAAGCGGAACTGACGAGCACGATAGGTCCTGGCTCCAAGTAGCGCCGGACCTTGTGGAGTGGAAAGTCTTGTTTGGTATAGCTGCGCGCCATCGGAATAGACGAGGCAAGACGAACATCGTCGTGCGCCACGATTCGGTTGACTAAAGCATCATAGTAAGGTCAGACCAACCCAGCCGGAGCACGAATGCACAAGCACTTGCGCAATGCCGCCATCACACTCGGAGGAACCTTGCTTTCTTCAATCGCTATCGCCGCGCCTGAGCAGCAGGCTGCCGCGTTCATGGACATCTATTCCTCGCACTGCCTGAAGTACTTGCACGACTTCGATGGCCTGCGCAAGCACCTGAGCACCACGCCGCAGCTGCCGGCCGAAAAGGCGGCAATGTTCCTGCAGGGCGCCAAGGGGAATGCCTGGGTCGTTCCCAGCCAGCATGGTCAGTTTGTCCTCGTTGTGCATCAGGACAAGAACCTGTGCGCGCTTTACGCCAAGACCGTCCCTGCGGACGCGACCAAGGCGCTGTTCGAGAAGGCGATGAGCAAGCCGCCGGCGCCCTTCGCTAGCGAACGCAAGCGCAATACGGCGGACAAGGGGCCGGATGGCGTCAAGAGTACCGTGGCTTATGAGTGGAGCAATGGGCAGTCGCCGCGCAAGCCGCTGTTTGCGCTGACTGTTACGACCAGCAAGTCGAGCGTGGCGCAGGGGGTGGCGACTGCGGCGATCGGGCACTGATCTTCGAAAAAAATGAGCGGTTACCACAGTGCATCCGGTAGTTGAACGCGCGGACGGCGAAGCCGCCTCTCGTGGCCCGGTCCACCCTACCAAACCTTAGGGCAGCACGATCTTGATGACGGCGTGCCCTGACGTCGCATACAGGTTGCCCTTGCCGTCCGTCGTGATGCCGCGCAGGTCTGCGAAGCTGCTGCCTTCGAGCGGCCCGGTTTTCAGGCTCGTGCCGCGCACCGTGCCCGCGATGGTCGACACCACGCCGCCCGGCGTGATCTTGCGGATCAGGTTGTTCACGCCGTCCGCCACGTAAAGGTTGCCCTGCGGGTCGGCCGTCATCGCCACCACGCGCTCGAAGCTGGCGCTCGTTCCCGTCCCGTTGGTCGAACCCGTGATGCCGGAGGAGCCGACGAAACGCGTGAGTCCATTACCGGTGCCGTTGACCTTGCTGATCGTGTTCGTCAGGTCCGCCACATACACCACGTTGCTGTCGTCGACCGCCACGCCGCGCGGCAGGAAGTCGCGCGTGCCGGTGAGGTTGTTCTGCGTCGCGACGCCTTCGATCATGGTCGCGACGCCGAAGGAGTTGATGCGGCGGGTGCCGTAGCCATTGGTTACGTAGACATTGCCACTGGAGTCGACATCGATGCCGCCCGTGTACACGTGGTTCAGGCTGCCGGACGCCACATTGCTCCCGATCGGCAGCGTAAACAGGGTGTCGACCCGCCCATCCAGGCCCACCCGTCGGACGGCGCGCGCATCGGCCACAACCATCACATTATTGCTGTCGATCGCGATCGCCGCGGGACTGGTGAAGCGCGCGTTGGCGCCGGTGCCGTCGATGCTCTCGCGCGCCTCGGCCCGGCCGGCCAGGGTGGTGACGACGCCAGACGGCGTGATGCGCCGGATCGTGGCGTTGACCTGGTCCGCCACGTAGAGGTTGCCGCTCGCGTCGATGGTGATGCCGCGTGGCGTGTTGAAACGCGCCGACGTGCCGGTGGCATCCCGGGTGCCTGAGGCCGTGGGGTCGCCCGCGACGATGGTGATGGCCGCGTTCTGCGGCGGCGGGTCTTCACCGTCATCGTCGTCCTTCGGTGGATGATCGCCGCATGCCACAAGCAGCACCATCAGTGCCGACGCGCCCAGCAGTTTCAGGCGTAGCCGGGCAGCCTTTGTCTCCACGAGCTGTTTCATCTTCTTCTCCCCAATTCAACCCAGCAATGCTAGCACGCTCCGCCGGACGTGCTTTTCGTCCGCTTAAAACATCGATTCGGGGATGTGTTAGGCGAGTTCACGGCAAAGGGCATTTCGCCGGCACGGTACGGATGGTGCAATACGATTCCTATCCACGGCATACTCCTTCGACCACCATGCGGACACAAACACACTCCCTTCTTGCCACGCTGCTCGCATGGGTGCTGCTCCCGGCCGCCGCATGCGACGCGCCCCGACTCGAATCAGCAGGTTTCGCAGCAACGAAGCTATGCGCACTGCTCGACGCGCCGGCACGCGACGGCGCCAATGTCCACGCCATCGTCGTCCTGCGCCACGGCGCCGTGGTGGCGGAGCGCTACTACCAGGGCCGCGACCGCTCGATCTGGTCGCCCTTCGCGCGCACCGTACAGTTCGACGCCATCCTGCGCCACGACCTGCGCTCGGTCAGCAAGTCGGTCACCAGCCTCCTGTGGGGCATCGCCCAGGGCGAGGGCCGCATGCCACAACTCGATACGCCGGCGCTCGATCTCTACCCCGAGCTCGCCGACCTCAAGACGGGAGGCCGCGAGAAGGTGACGTTGCGCCAGCTGTTCACCATGACGAGCGGCCTGGCCTGGGAAGAGCCGATCCGCTACGGCATAGGCAACGACGAGACCGGCCTGTACTGGCGCTCCTCGCAGGCGCGCTACCTGTTCGACCGCCCGCTCGCGCCAGGCGGGGCCGTCTTCAACTACAACGGCGGCACCACGGCCGTGCTGGCCGACATCCTGATGCGCCGCACCGGCATGCCACTCGAGGACTACGCGCAGCAAAAACTGTTCGCGCCGCTCGGCATCACGGACTGGGAATGGCAGAAGGATGTGCGCCTGCGCCCGATGGCATTCGCCGGCCTGCGCCTGCGGCCGCGCGACCTGGCGACCATCGGCCAGATGGTGCTGCAGCGGGGACAGTGGCAAGGCAGGCAGGTGGTGCCGGCACAGTGGATAGACGAATCCCTGAAGGCGCACGTGGAAACCGGCGACGGCCTGCAATACGGCTACCAGTGGTGGAGCGGGATGGTCGATGCCCTGGGCGGCAAGCACCGCTGGTACGCCGGCTTCGGCAACGGCGGCCAGCGCCTCTACATCGTGCCGACACTCAGCCTGGTGGTCGTGAGCACGGCCGGCGGCTACGACGATGCGGGCAGCGGACGCCATGCCGGCGCCCTGTTCCGGGCACTGGCCGGCGCCCTCATTCGCTGAAGGCGGCGCCTTCGACGCGCTCGACGAACTGCGCCGCAGCCCGATCGCTCATCACCAGCACCAGCTTCAGGCGCGCACGCGTCATGCCGACAAACAGCTTGCGCAGCGTGAGCTCGTCCATCTCCTCGAAGTCGATCTCGGTGAAGATCAGCGCCGGCGCCGACTGGCCCTTGAAACGGTAGACCGATTCGGCCAGCAGGCCGCCCTCGCGGAACACCGGATTGCCGAACAGGTCGTAGGCGCCGGTGAAGGAACGCAGCGTGTGCGCGTCGCTGAGCTTGTCGAGCTTGAGGATGGCCGATTTCTCGCGTCCGCGGAAGGAGCAGATCGCGATGTCCTGGCGCCCGAAGCCGGCGGCCAGGCAGGAGGTGACGGCGCGCCGGGTCTGGGACAGCATGGCGTCGACGTCGCCTTCCGGATAGGTCATCTCTTCGATGTCGGCGCCCTTGAAGGGACTGCCCGCCTCCACTGGCTGGCTCACCGCGCCGATCGAGGACAGCATCTGCACGACCTCGCGCGGGCTGCGGTAGTTGGTGTTCGAGTGCAGCACCACCCAGCCGGGCAGCGCCACCATCTCCTTGCCGTACAGGTTCTGGTCCGGGTCTTCCAGCCAGATCGCGCGCCCGCCCTCCCTCAGCATGCGCAGCACGATGTCGCGCCAGACGGGCGAGAAATCCTGGCCCTCGTCGACGATCAGCACGTCGTACTGCCAGGTTTCGGGCAGGTCGGCCGAGGCCAGCACGCCCTCGATCTCGGACCAGACATCGGGCTTGCCGTAGTCCGGACTTTCTCCCTTGGCGCGCAGCCAGGCGTCGCACAGTTCATGGAAGTTGGCCACGCGCCCGCCGGGCGGCACCAGGCGCCCGATGTGGTCGGCCAGCGGGCGGTTGAAGCAGACATATAAGGGCCGCAGGCCGGCGTCGATGGCGGCCGTGTACTCGGCCAACGCCAGCTGGGTCTTGCCGCTGCCGGCCGTGCCCACCACGCGCAGGCGGAAGGGTGAAAACTCGAGGCGCCGCGCCCAGGTGGCCAGGCCCCCGGACAGGCGCGTCACCATCTGGGTGGCGCAGCCGATCATCGAGCTCGGGTCGGGGCGCAGGCTCAGGGTGTCGCCGAGGTAGCGGGTGACCCGGTCGAAGTCCTCGGTGCGCGCGGTGACCGGCAGGATCTCGCGGATCTTGGCGCCCAGGCGGCCCTTGGTGGTGGCGTCGATGATGTGATTCGGGTCGATGCCGGCCTGGACAGGGTCCTTGACGATGTAGTCGGGGCAATAGAGCAGGTAGTCGATCGATAGCTCGCCCTGGTAGCGCTTGGCGAAGCCCTCGATGGTGTGCAGGATCTGGTGGCGGATCTTGCGCGGCTTGCCCTGGTAGTTCTTGACCAGGCCATCCTTGGTCTCGTTAAGGAAGCCGGCGATCTGCTCGATAAGCAGCAGGCGGCCGTTGGGGGCGAGAATGATGAAGTCGATGTCGCCATAGGCCGAGAAGCCGTGCTCGACATTGGTCCAGTGCACGCCGTGGTAGATCTCGTAAGGCGTGTCGGACAAACGCTTTTCCAGCAGCGTCAGGGTTTCGATCTCACGTGCGGCGGCGCCGGTGACGGACATCTCGCGCCAGCCGGCTGGATGGATGTGGGCCATGGATGGTCGGACTCGCCTGTTTTTGAGATAGCAACATTGTAAGGCCGATCACAGGGAGTCGATCACGCGCTTGGCACAGGGCCGGGATGCGGACGAAAAAAAAGCCCGCGTTTGCGAGCTTCGTTTCAAGCGTTACCGATTTATCGCCGCTCCAGCCCATGCTATCTGCGTGGTGCCGGGGCTCTTGGCCACCCAAGCTATCTGCAGGGTGTGGCCGCTGTACAGGCTGACTGACATTTCGAAAACACACCATCCGGGAAAGCCGCGCACTGCACAGGCGCAGCAACAGTATCGGACGGGTCCGCCAAAGCCACTGGCTCAAGCGAAAACACAGTATAACAGCTTTTTTGTGCAGCGCACAAAAATATTGGCCGGCGCACCGGCGCCGGCTCTTTCTCGCAACGCCCTGGATGGGCGGCTGCGGCTTAGCGGCGGCGCGGCGCCGGACGGGGCCCCGAGGGACCGCGGTTCTCGATGTGGCGGAAGGTGATGCGGCCCTTGTTGAGGTCGTATGGCGACATCTCGAGGGTGACGCGGTCGCCCGCCAGGATGCGGATGTGGTTCTTCTTCATGCGGCCCGAGGTATAGGCGATCAACTGGTGACCGTTGTCCAGATTCACGCGAAAGCGCAGTTCGGGCAGGATTTCGGCCACGAGGCCATTCATTTCGATGAGTTCTTCTTTTGCCATGCTGGTTCTCCTGATGCAAATGCATGTACGGCCCGGGCGGCGCACGGGTTCGGTGAAGCGTCGGTCGCACCGCCGGCGCTGCATGGCAGTGGTTGGTGCTGGCCTGACCGGGACCAGGGTGGGAGAGAAAGAAGCGCGCAAGCTGATGCAGCTGCGGAGGCTTGGGCGGCGGCGTAGCGTTGTCGATCGGCTACGGGCCGGGGGAGAGTCGGAAGCGGGGCCTCGACGACAGAACGCCAGTATACCACTTAGCGTACTGCGCTGCAGGAAAGAGGCGGCTTTCCTGGCATGGGCGCCGTCTCGGCTTCGCAGGAAACCGGCCTTTTTGGCAGCAAAACCACCTTTTCCCCTTCGCAACCCTAGAAAATCCGGCCGATGTCACGATGCGCCGCACAAATTTTCGCTTGACACACTTCAGCCACTCCCCTAAAGTCTTCCGCATGTCTTTCCATCCGCATCTGTCGATCTCCCTACCTGCCACCGGCGCGCTAGCGCTGGGCCTGCTACTACGCGCGTAATCCACGCCGTACGTCCCGGCCACAAGCCGGCCCCACAAGCAGTCTCGTAGTCCAGGAAGTGAACAAGATGTCCCGGTTTTCCACCCCAGCGTCAAACAGCAAGTCCTCCGGCCCCACCCTGCCGTCAGGTTCGCGCGCCTTCGTCCGCCTGCTGCTAAAGCTACCGATCGGTTGCCGGGCCTAGCGTTCCCGCGGCCCGCCCGGCAGCCCCTTCGCCGCACTCCCGCCCCATCCAGGGCCTGAAGTGTCACGTCGTAGTCATGCAACCAGGAGCAATCGATCATGCTGAAGAATCCCGCCGCCAAATACCGTCCCTTCCCCGCCGTCGCACTGAGCGACCGCCAGTGGCCAAGCCGCACCATCACCCAGCCGCCCATCTGGATGAGCACCGACCTGCGCGACGGTAACCAGGCGCTGATCGAGCCGATGAGCCCGGAGAAGAAGCTGCGCTTCTTCGAGATGCTGGTAAAAATCGGCATCAAGGAGATCGAAGTCGGCTTCCCCTCGGCTTCGCAGACCGACTTCGACTTCGTGCGCATGCTGGTCGAGGAAAACCGCATCCCCGACGACGTGACCATCATCGTCCTGACCCAGGCGCGCGATGAGCTGATCCGCCGCACCGTGGAATCGGCCGTCGGCGCCAAACGCGCCGTCGTCCACGTCTACAACTCGGTGGCCCCGGTGTTCCGCCGCGTGGTGTTCGGCATGGAGCGCGAAGAGATCGTGCAGATCGCCGTGAAGGGCACGCAACTGATCAAGGAGCTGGTCGCCCAGCATCCGGAAACGCAATGGGGCCTCGAGTATTCGCCGGAATCCTTCTCGACCACCGAGCTCGATTTCTCCAAGCAGATCGTCGATGCCGTGAGCAGCGTGTGGCAGCCGACGATTGATAACAAGATGATCGTCAACCTGCCCTCCACCGTCGAGGCCAGTACCCCGAACGTCTACGCCGACCAGATCGAGTGGATGTGCCGCCACCTGAATAACCGCGACGCCCTCGTCATCAGCGTCCACCCGCACAATGACCGCGGCACCGCCGTCGCCGCCGCCGAACTGGCCGTGATGGCCGGCGCCGACCGCGTCGAAGGCTGCCTGTTCGGCAACGGCGAACGCACCGGCAACGTCGACCTGGTGACCCTGGCCATGAACCTCTACACCCAGGGCGTGAACCCGGGCCTGGACTTCTCGGACATCGACGCGGTGCGCCAGCTGGTCGAGGAATGCAACCAGCTGCCGGTACACCCGCGCCACCCGTATGTCGGCGACCTGGTGTTCACCGCCTTCTCCGGCTCGCACCAGGACGCGATCAAGAAGGGCTTCGCCAAGCAGCAGCCCGACGCGATCTGGGAAGTGCCCTATCTGCCGATCGACCCGGCCGACCTGGGCCGCAGCTACGACGCCGTCATCCGCGTCAACAGCCAGTCGGGCAAGGGCGGCATGGCCTACCTGCTGCAGCAGGAATACGGCCTCGAACTGCCGCGCCGCCTGCAGATCGAATTCTCGCGCGCCGTGCAGCGCATGGCGGACAGCACGGGACGCGAAGTAATCGCCTCCGACATCCACGCCCTGTTCTCGCGCGAATACCTGGAACAGGACAGGCCCTATGACTACATCGCCCACCGCATGGTCGAGGACAGCGCCCACGGCGTGCAGATCGACCTGGACGTGACGCGCGACGGCGCCCGCAAAACCTGCAAAGGCGCCGGCAACGGCCCGATCGACGCCTTCGTGAACGCGCTCGGCCTCGACATCCGCCTGATGGACTACCACGAGCACGCGATTGGCCGTGGCGCCGACGCCCGCGCCGCCTGCTACGTCGAGCTGCGCGTGGGCGACGGAGCGACGCTGTTCGGTGTCGGCATCGACAGCAATATCGTGACGGCGTCCTTCCGCGCGGTGCTGTCGGCGGTGAACCGCCACCTGGCGCAGGCCGTTCCGGTCGCCAAGGCTGCCTGAAGAAAGAGTTTGTTGCCGGCTTGTCCAGAAAAGCGTTGCTTTACCGAAAAATTCGTTGTCGCATCACGTTAACTGATGCAAACTTTCGGGAATTGACGCTTTTGACTATGGACAAGCCGTGTCCTTTCCCTTCCCCTTCACACTGATCCTCGCCCGCGCGCTGCTGCGGCGGCGCGGCGCATTGGCGTGGATGGCGGCCTGCCTGCTGTTCTTCGCAGGACTGCTGGGCAGCAGCGCGGCGCATGCCACCGTCTACACGTTCAACGGCAACACGGTCGATACCTGCACGCTCTCCAACAAGGTCTATACCTGTCCTTATCCGGCCTACCTCGACTGGGACGACTCGGTCGTGATCGGCAGCGGCTATACCCTCAAGGTTACGAATAACGTCGCGGTCACCTGGAACCAGGGCCTGTCGATGGGCAGCGGTTCGAAGCTCATCGTGACGGGCAACCTGAACCTGAAAGACGTCAATCCGTCCAACCTCAAGATCTCGGGCGGCGATATCGAAGTCGGCGGAACCTTCTCGATGGGCGCATCGGCGCAGTCGGCCGTCGCCAACATTTCGGCCGGGGCAATCCAGTTCGGCACGGACCGGGTGACCATCACCGGTAACCTCACGTCGAAGGGCGTGGTCAACATCAGCTCCCACTCCCGCATCACGGGCAACATCTCCGGCACCGTCGTGAACACCGGTTCGCCGGTGACGATCACCGGCGACGTCACTGCGAGCAGCAAGTTCACGCTGGCGTCGGGCAGCACGGTTACCGGCAAGGTCACTGCGCCGGTCTTCGACATGCTGGCCTCCGGCAGCAAGGTGACCGGCAACGTGATCGCGAGCAGCAGCATGACCATGGGCTCGGGCAATGCGGTGACCGGCAACGTCGATACCGGCGACTTGCTGCTGCAGTCCTCCAGCGCCCTCATCACCGGCGACGCCAGGGTCAACTGGGCGACGCTGGAATGGGCAGGGCGGGTGAGCGGCACGATCTACTGCAAGAACGGCACCAAGAAGAACAAATGCGACTGCGTGACCAACAACAGCGGCTACGAGGTCAATTCCGCGAACGGGCCGCGCTGCGAGGGGCTGGCCTCGAAGACGGTCGACCACTACCTGATCACCCATGACGGCCAGGCGAACAGCTGCGTCCCCGAGACCGTCACGATCACCGCCTGCGCCAACGCCAGCTGCACCGCGCCGCATTTCGCGAACGCGCAAACCGTCGGCCTGAGCCCCGGCAGCGGCCTGGTGAGCTTCGGCTCCAGCGGGGTCGCTTCGGCGAGCGTGTCCAGCATCCAGGCGGGCAAGGTAGCGCTGGCCGTGACCGGCACCTTCGAGTGCTACAACACGAGCAGCAGGACGGGCAGCTGCGATATGGCTTTCTCCGACAAGACCGCTTTCGAGATCAAGGCGCAGAATCATCGCGCCGGCGAAGTCGTGTCCGCAACAATCCAGGCCCTGAAGCCGTCCAACGATAGAAAAGCCTGCGTGCCCGCCTTCAGCGACACGGCCCTCAAGGTGGCTTTCAGCTGCGCGCACAGCCGACCGGCGTCCGGGCGCGATTACCTGCGCCTGGCCGAGCCGGGCGGGGACACCGGCCAGAACGCAGCACGCCTGAGTTGCAGCGGCATGGCCAGCCCTGCCGGCGTGGCGGCGACAAAGGACGTGCAGGTCAGCTTCGACAACACCGGTACCGGCAAATTCGCGCTCACCTACGACGACGTCGGCGAGGTCAAGGTGAAGGCCAGCTACAGCGCCGACGGCGCCACCGTCGAGGGCGAAGGTCCGTTCATCGCCGTGCCCTTTGCCTTCGCCGTCAGTGCGCCCAAGCCCGATGCCCGCGGCTTCGTGGCCGGGGTCCCGTTCGCGGCCACGGTCACCGCCCAGAATGCGAAGAAGGGCACCACGCGCGGATTCGACGTCGACCTGCTGCCTGCCGGAACCACCGGCATCGGGATCGACAACTGCGTCGTCGATCTCTTCAAGGGCAGCGTCAGCCCCGCCAGCGCCAGCGACTTCCAGGACGGTGTTGCCGCGATCAAGCCGGCATGGTCGGAAGCAGGCCACATGGGCCTGAAGGTCAGCCAGGACGACTTCCTGGGGACGAAGATGGCGACCAGCGGTATCAGCGGGACCGGCGACTGCAAGGATCTCGGCCCCTTCGTCCCTGACTACCTGCAGGTCGAACGCGATCCGGCCTCACCCGTGCGTCCCTTCGACTACTCTGGACAGGACATTGCGCTCCAGGTGACGGCCAGGAACGATCAGGGCGCCATCACCCGGAATTACCAGGGCGCCTACAGCGAGGAAGTCACGATCGACGCGGTGGGTTCCGACGGCGGCCCCGGCGCCTGGGCTCCGCCCGCGCCGCCGAAGATCGCCGCCACCGGCTTCAAGGAGGGCAAGGCGCCCCTGGCGCGCGCCTATGTGCTGACGAAGGCCGTCAAGCCCGCGAAGATCGCCGTGCACGCCACCAGCGCCAGCGCCACCTCGAAGAGCCAGCCCGGCGCCGGGCTGCAGACCGAGGTGCGCCTGGGCCGCCTGCGCATCTTCAACACGAGCGGCGGCGAGAAGGCCAAGCTCGAGGTGCAGCTCGCCGCCGAGTACTGGACCGGCAGCAGCTGGATCAGGAACGACGTGGACGATTTCACCACCCTGACGCATGCCGCCTTCGCTTTCAGCCCGGCGCCGACGACGATGACGCTCGCAAAGGAATTTCCCACTCCGTTCAAGCTGCTAAAGGGTTCGGGCAGCTTCCTCCTGCAGGCGACCGCAGGCGGGCCGGGCTGGGTCGATATCGCGATCAACCTCGACAACGCCAGCAACAAGGACAACGCTTGCGCCGGTACGCATCCGCTCTCCAGTCCCGGGAAGAACCCCTGGCTGCGTCCCCAGACCGCTTCCTGCCGGACCGAGCCGACCGACCCGTCGGCGCGCGCGACCTTCGGCGTCTTCCTGCCGGGCTCCCGCAGCGTCATCCACGTGCGCGAGGTCTTCAATTGAGGCGCGCCGCGGGGTTCACGATGGTCGAGCTGATCGTGGTGATGGTCCTGATCGGCGTCCTCGCGGCGATCGGCGTGCCGCGCCTGATGGGCGACAATGGCGTGGCGGCCGCCGTGTTCGGCGACGAGGTGGTCAGCGCCTTGCGCACCGCGCAGAAATCCGCAGTCGCAAAACGGCGCCTGGTGTGCGCCACGGTCGGCAGCACCGCCGTGACCCTGCGCGTCGCGGCGCAGGCCGGCGCCGCCGGCTGCGACACCGATCTGGACGCCGCTTCGTACAAGACCGACGCCAGCGGCGTGGCGGCATCGACCCATGCGCTGTTCTTCCAGCCCAACGGCACGATCACCCTCGATGCGGCGGGCACGCAGCAGGCCAGCGGCAGCGTCGCCATCAGACTTGACACCCGGACCGTGCGCAGCATTGCCTTCGAAGGAAGCACCGGCTATGTCCAATAAACGCATGGCCGGCGTGACGCTGGTGGAACTGGTCATCGCTATCGTCATCGTCAGCGCGGCGCTCGCCGGCCTGGTGGCAGCCTTTACGCGCGCCACCCGCGCCAGCGCCGACCCGGTCGTCAGCCAGCAGATGCTGGCAATCGGCGAAAGCCTGATGGAAGAGATCATGCTCAAGCCGTTCACCCAGAATACGGATCCCTCGGCCACGCGCGCCGACTTCAACGACATCCGCGATTTCGATCCCATCGACGATGCGGCGGACGGCTACGCCACCACGGGCATCCGCGACGTCGACGGCGATCCGATCGCCGGCCTCGAGACCTATAACGTGGCGGTCCGCATCAACGTGGCGGGTGTGGCCTTGAGCTCGGTCGCGGCCGGCGACGCCTTGCGCGTGCAGGTCACCGTGACCCGCGGCGCCGAGCGCCTCGTGCTGACCGGCTGGAAGACGGCGCCCCTGCCATGACGAAGCGATTCCCGAAACAGCGCGGCTTCTCCCTCGTCGAACTCATCATCGTCATGGTGCTGATCGGGGCGATCGGCGGCATCATCGCCATGCAGATCAAGCCCACGGTGCAGGGCTACCTGGCAGTGGGCAAACGCGCCGGGCTGACCGACCAGGCCGACTCCGCCCTGCGCCGCATCGTCACCGAGGTGCGCAGCGCAGTGCCGAATTCGCTCAGGCTCGGCAATGCGCAATGCCTGGAACTGGTGCCCAGCAGCGACGGCGGCCGCTATCGCGCCGGACCGGACGTCGACCCGGCGCGCACCGGCGAAACCTTCCTCGATTTCGACACGCCGACCAACGAGTTCGACGTGCTCACCACCTTCATGGCGGCGCCGCGTCCCGGCGACCTGGTCGTCGTCGGCAACCAGAACAACTCGGACGTCTATCAGGGTGTCACAGGACCCAACGTCAGGACCATCCAGCAAGTGGCAACGCCCGCTCCGGCCAGCTGGATGGGCGAGCACCGCGTCACCCTGCTGGAGCCGCTCACCATTCCCAACGGCTATACCGGCGGCCGCTTCGTCGTGGTGCCGGGCGGACAGGCGGTCAGCTACATCTGCACCCAGGGACTCAACGACGGTACCGGCACCGGCCAGCTGGTGCGGGTGGTGCGTCCGATCGCCCCCGGCCAGGTCTGCAACGGCATTCCCGCCAATGCGCCTGTACTGGCCAGCAAGGTCGAGCGCTGCGAAATCACCTATTCGCCCAACCAGGGCGCGACCCAGCAGAGCGGCTTCATGCAGATGCAGCTGACTCTCACCGATGGAGGCGAATCGGTTTCGCTGACGATCGGCGCCCATGTGAACAACGTGCCATGAAAGAGCGCATGCGCCAGTCAGGTTTCGCCTACATCGCGGCGGTGGTGCTGCTGGTCGTCGTCGCCGGCATCTCGGTGGCGCTGCTGCGCCTGTCCGCTACCCAGCAGCAGACCGTCAACCAGAACCTGCTCGGCGTGCGCGCCAGCATGGCTGCGCGCGGCGGCATGGAGTGGGGCCTTTACCAGCTGCGCGCCAATGCGTGCTTCGGCGACCAGACCCTGACCGACTTCATGGCCGATACGGGCTTCCGGGTCCGGGTCCGCTGCAGCGTACGCAGCTTCAGCGAGGGCGAATCCGCGCCGGGCGCGCCCATCGCCAAGAACGCCTACCGCATCGAGGCGGTCGCCTGCAATGCCGCCAGCTGCCCCGCCCCTACGGGCGCCGACGTGGTTCGCCCCGACTACGTCGAGCGGCGGCGCGTGGCGACCGTCTGCATGACCGCCACAGGCGACGGCTGCTGAGGGCAACCGGAACTCAGGCCCGTCCGAAGGCCTGCCGGTACTGCGCCGTCGTCATCCCCGTCGCTTCCTTGAACATGCGCCGCATCCCCGCGTCGCTGCTGAAGCCCAGCTCCGCGCTGATGGTGCTGGCCGGCAGGCCGGTATGGATCAGGCGCTCGCTCACCTGGTTCAGCTTCACGCGCCGCACCCAGGCCGCGGCGGGCAGGCCGGTGGCGGCAAGCACCTTGCGCGCCAGGGTGCGCTCGGAGGTAGCGAGTTCGCGCGCCAGCCGCGGCAAGGTGCCCTCCCCCGCCGGCAGGCGTTCGACCGCATCGTGCAGGCGCCGCATCAGGCGGCCGGGCTGGGCGATCAGGTGCACGGTCTGGAAGGCCTGGTGGGTGCGCTCGGGACGCGGCAACACCATCAGGCGGGTCAGGTCGCGGTAGGCCTCCATGCTCAGGCGCGATTCGATGACGGCCTGGGCGATCGGCAGGTAGCCGTTCACGCCGGAGGCGGTCGCCGTGCGTACGTTGAACACGTCGGTGCGCTCGACCTGCCAGTCGACTTTCGGGAAGCGCTTTCTCGCGCTGTCCGCCAGCCACCAGGTGATGGTCGCGCCCTGCCGGTCCAGCCTGCGCGCGGCGGCGGCCAGGCACACGCCGGTGCAGTAGCTCCACACCGCGACGTGCTTGCCGAGCCGGCCGATGGCGGCGACCAGCGGCGCGTTGTCCGCCAGCGCCGCCTCCACCTGTTCGGCGGATTCGGTCCAGAAACCAGGCACCAGGAGGGCATCCACCTGCGTCCCGTCGAGCGCTTGCGCGGCCGGCAGGCGCAAGCCGTGCGCGCAGGCGACCTCGCCTTCGGCCAGCCCGACGAACACGGTCTCGAACAGGCGCCTGCCGGCACGCCGGTTGGCCGCGTGCAGCAGGTCGGCGAAGGCGAGCAGGCCGGCGGGCATGCAGCCGGGGTAGAGCAGCAGGGCGACGCGCAAGGAAGGCTGGGCCATGGCGGAAATTGGATGGTTTATGTCGTTTCCCGCCATTGGAGCAGATCGGGCGCCGGCTGACAATGGCGGCGTCACTCAAGGAGAAACCGCATGAAGATCACCCAGCTGCGCAACGCCACCATCATCGTCGACCTCGGCCCCCATCGCATCCTCGTCGACCCCATGCTGGCCCCACAAGGCGCGCTGCCGCCCCTGCGCTTCGGCGGTGGACGCGCGCGCAATCCCACGGTCGAACTGCCCTTCGGCGCCGACGCCCTGCTCGAGACGGTCACGCACTGCCTGATCACGCACTGCCAGAAAGGCCACTTCGACCACCTCGACCGCGCCGGCAAGCGCTGGCTGCGCGAGCGCGGCATCCCCGTGATCTGCACGCCGCACGACGCCGACTACCTGCGCGGCCGCGGCCTGAACGTGCAGCCCCTGGGGAGCAGCGCCCATGCGCCACAGCCTTTCCTGGATGGACAGGTGACGACGGTGCCCTGCCGCCACGGACGCGGCGCGGTGGCCCTCCTGATGGAGCACGGCGTCGGCTACTACATCGAGATGCCGGGCGAGCCGACGCTCTACCTGTCGGGCGACACCCTGCTCACGCCGCGGGTGCGCGAGTTCGTCGCCGGCCGCCAGCCGGACGTGTGCCTGGTGCCGGCCGGCGGCGCCCGTTTCGACCTGGGCAGCGAGATCATCATGGACGAGCAGGATGTCGTCGACCTGCTGCGCCTCACGCAAGGCCAGGTGGTGGCGAACCACCTCGAGGCACTGAGTCACTGCCCGGTCACGCGGACCGGGCTGGCGCAGGCCGCCGCGCAGGCCGGCATGCAGGCGCGGCTCCACGTCCCGGCCGATGGCGAGACCCTGGTGTTCCATGAGGAAGAACTGTTAATGGCGATGGAATAATGATGGCGGTTTTTCCGTAATTATCCCTTTTCGATAATCGTTCATCATGCGGACATCCCATCCAGACCAGAGGAGAATCCGCATGAACCAGGACACCCGCCCAGTCGCCATCGTCACCGGCGCATCGCGCGGTATCGGCGCCGCCATCGCCCAGCGCCTCGCCGAGGACGGCTACCACATCGTCGTCAACTACGCCAGCAACGAAGCCGAGGCGCAGCGCGTGGTGGCGACCCTGCACGCCGTCGGCCACGGCGCCATCGCCGTGCGGGCCGACGTCTCCAAACCGGACGACGTGCGCGCCCTGTTCGATGCCGCCGAGCGCGAGCTGGGCCGGGTGGACGTACTGGTCAACAATGCCGGCGTGCTCAAGACCATGCCGCTGGCCGAGACCAGCGACGAGCTCTTCGAAAACACCTTCGGCATCAATGTGCAGGGCACCTTCAACACCCTGCGCGAGGCGGCGCGGCGCCTGAACGACGGCGGGCGCATCGTGAACTTTTCCACGACCGTGCTGGCGATGAAGCTGCCGGGCTATGCGATCTACAGCGCCAGCAAGGCGGCGGTGGAGGCGATGGGCGCCATCTTCGCCAAGGAACTGCGCGGCCGCCGGATCCGCGTCAACACCGTGGCGCCGGGGCCGGTTGCCACCGAGCTGTTCTTCTCCGGGAAGACCCAGGAACAGATCGCCGGTTTCGCCAAGATGCCCCCGCTCGAACGCCTGGGCGAGCCGGGCGATATCGCGCGCATCGTGTCCTTCCTGGTGAGCGAAGAGTCGGGCTGGGTCAATGGCCAGGTGCTGCGAGCGAACGGGGGCACGGCCTGAGGTTCCAATATAATCGGGCGCATTGTTCCTATCGTGTGCCCGCATGTCTTACCGCCTCGCCATTTTCGACTTCGACGGCACGCTGGCCGATTCCTTTCCCTTCTTCGTCAGCGTGTTCAACCGCATCGCGGACGAGCACGGCTTTCGCCGCGTCGACGGCGAAGAGGCGCAGCAGCTGCGCCACCACGATACCCGCACCATCATGCGCCACCTCGGCATGCCGGCCTGGAAGCTGCCGCTGGCCTCGCGCAGCTTCATCGGCCTGATGCGCGAGAACGCGGCGCGCATCCCGCTGTTCGACGGCATCCACGAGGTGCTGCACACGCTCAGCCGCGAAGGCGTGCGCCTGGCCATCGTGTCCTCGAATTCGGAGCAGAACGTGCGGCTGGTGCTGGGCCCGGCGCTGGGCGATTTGTTCCAGCACTACGAATGCGGCATGTCGATCTTCGGCAAGGCCGCGCGCATCCGCAAGGTGGTGAAGCAGGCCGCGGTGCCGGCCGCGCATGCGCTCTACGTGGGCGACCAGGCCATGGATGCGGAAGCGGCGCGCAAGGTCGGCGTGGCCTTCGGCGCCGTCAGCTGGGGCTATGCGCCGATCGAGGCGCTGCGCCGCATCAAACCCGAGCGCGAATTCGGCACGCCAACCGAACTGCTGCGCATCGTCCGTCCCTGACGTTCAGCCCTTCACGCACACCACCTGCTTGAGCGTGTGCACCACTTCGACCAGCTCGCGCTGGGCGTGCATGACGGCGTCGATGTCCTTGTAGGCCATCGGGATCTCGTCGATCACGCCCTCGTCCTTGCGCGATTCCACCCCTTCCAGCACCCGTTCCATGTCGGCGCGGGTGAAGCGGCGCTTGGCTTCGGTGCGGCTCATCACGCGTCCCGCGCCATGGCTGCAGCTGTGAAAACTTTCCGGGTTCCCCTTGCCGCGCACAATGAAACTCTTGGCGCCCATGGAGCCCGGTATGATGCCCAGCTCGCCCTCACGGGCCGAGACGGCGCCCTTGCGCGTGACCAGCACGTCCTTGCCGAAGTGCTTCTCTTTCTGCACATAGTTATGGTGGCAATTAACCGCCTCCACATGCGCATCGAAAGGTTTCGGAAGCACGCCGCGCATCGCGTGGATCACGTTGTGCATCATGACTTCGCGGTTGATGCGCGCGAACTTCTGCGCCCAGCCCACCGCTTCCACGTAGTCGTCGTAGTGCTCGGTGCCTTCCTCGAGATAGGCGAGATCCTGGTCGGGCAGGTTGACCTGGTGGCGCCGCATGTCCTGGCGCGCCAGCTCGATGAAGTGCGTCCCGATCGCATTGCCCACCCCGCGCGAGCCGGAGTGCAGCATGACCCAGACCGCGCCCTCCTCGTCGAGGCAGACTTCGACGAAATGGTTGCCGCTGCCTAGGGTGCCCAGGTGCTTGTAGTTATTGGTGCCGCGCAGCTTCGGGTACTTGCGGCAGATCGCGTCGAACTCGTCCTTCAGTTTCGCCCAGCCGGCGTCGACGGCCGGCGGCGGACTGTTCCAGGAGCCGACGTCGCGGCCCTTGTGGCTGCGGGTCTTGGGCGACATACCGTGCGGCACCGCCTGCTCGATGGCGCTGCGCAGCTTGCCGAGATTATCCGGCAGGTCGGCGGCGCGCAGGGTGGTCTTGGCCGCCATCATGCCGCAGCCGATGTCGACGCCGACGGCGGCCGGGATCACGGCGCCCAGGGTCGGGATCACGCTGCCGATGGTGGAGCCCTTGCCGACGTGGACGTCCGGCATCACGGCGACGTGGTGGAACACGAAGGGCAGCTGCGCAAGCTTTTCCAGCTGCTGCTTCGCTTCGGCCTCGACGGGCACGCCCTGCGTCCACATCTTGACCGGCTTGCCGCCCTGTGGCGAGAGGAGTTCGATGTCGTCCTGGTTCATGGCGCCATCATCGCGCAAATCCGGCGTCGATGGAGTTCGGCTGGATTCGCATTTCCTGTGACAGATCAATGAGGTCTGTAGCGCAGACACAAGACTGGAGGATATTGCGCATTTGAAAGGACGATCATGCGGACTGCCTGCCGCCTGCTGGCGGCCTCCCTGCTGCTGGCGGCGCCCTGCGCGGCGCAGGAGGCGCGCTTCTTCACCCTCGACAACGACAGCTGGTTCGATACCGACCGCTACTACACCAATGGCGTCCAGCTCGCCTGGCGCGATGCCGCCGACACCCGTGGGGAGCTGGCGCGCCGCTGGACTGGGTCAGCCTGCCGCTGGCTCGGTTGCGGCGATGCGCGCTACCTGTTCGGCCAGCACAGTGTCGGGCAATTGATGTACACGCCGGGCGACATCACGGTGGCGGCACCCCAGCCCCTGGACCGCCCCTATGCCGGCCTGCTCTATCTGGAACGCAACTGGCTCTTCCTCGATGCCGATGGCCAGGTGCTCACCACCCTCGGTGCACAGGTCGGCCTCACCGGCAGGCTGTCGCTGGCCGAACCGGCGCAGAAACTGATCCACCGCATCGTCGACCGCCCGCAGCCCCAGGGTTGGGACGACCAGGTCGGCACGACCCTGGCCGTGATGCTCTCGGCTGAGCGGCGCATGGCTTGGCCCGCCCTTTCCGGCCCCATCGCAGGCAATGTCCGCCTGCACACGGCGGCGTACTGGCGCGCCGCACTCGGCAATACCATGACGTATGCTGCGGGCGGCCTCACCCTCACCGTTGGCAAGAACCTGCCGCCCGTTTCTCCGGCGCCACCCGGCATCGCCAACCGGCTGACGGGCGGCGCCACGGGCGACACCTCCTGCCTGTGGGAATGGCTGCAATGCACGCTGGTGCTCGGAGCCGAAGGCCGCGGCATGGCCTACAACCTGTTCCTGCAGGGCCGCCCCTGGCGCGAGGACCCCGGCGTGCGGCCACGGCGCTGGGTCGGCGATCTCATGGCGGGATTGCGCCTGGATTTTCCCGGCACGCGCGGGCGCGAACACGGCCCCTGGTTCGTCCAGTTCCGCACGACCCGCCGCACGGCCGAGTTCCGCGCTCCCACCTTCGTACCGCGCCACACCGTCGGTTCGCTAACGCTCGGCATCGATTTCTGAAGACGTACGCCAGCGGCCTCGCCTTGCGCGGGCTGGACAGCGCTTCTATACTCGCAGCACATGCATTCCTGCATCATCGACAAGGTAACCGCCCATGCGCCACCCATCCTTCCTGCTCGTCCCGCTGCTCGCACCGCTGCTGCTGACCGGCTGCGTCAACGACACGGCCAGCTACCAGATCGAGGGCAATGACCATGCGCTGACCGTACGCGTGGTGCAGGATTATTTTTGGAGCAAGGAAGGCACGGTGAAGCTGACCGCGGCGCGCATGCCCGACTGCATGCGCCAGATGGATCTGGGGGAATTGCCCCTGTCTGGCCTGGAGATCGAACTGTTCGCCAGCGGCCCCAACCTGTACACCCTGCGCGCCGGCGAAGAGGCCTGGCAGGTCGAGACCCAGGGCTGTACCCAGCTCGAAGCACCGGAAGCGAACGCCGTGACCGGCCAGGCGCTGGGCGCCTTCCACCTCGATGCCAAGGGCAAGCTGCTGTTCGAGGCGGCGGAGGCGGCGCCGGAAGGCGATACGGGAAGCAGCACGCAAGCGCCGTCGTAGGAGCGCGCGGCCGGCGCGCGAACAATCCTTCCACGCGTCCTGCGTGCGTCGGACCCGCTCGCTGCAAGGCCAGGCCTGCGGCGATGCCGGCCGCGTCGTCCCTACACGGTCGCCTTCACATCAACACTCAGGGGCGCAGCCAGCCGCGCCCGATCGGCACCGCCAGCACCCGGCGGTACACTTCTTCCATCCAGGGCAGCACGGAGGCGCAGGCCGCGCGGCCCGCCGGCGTCGATACGAGCGCCGCCATCGTGGCCGACACCACGAGTGCGCCGAACATGTCTTTCGGCCAATGCACGCCGAGGTAGACCCGCGACCAGGCAACGATCAGGGCCAGCGGCAGCAGCACCAGGCCGATGCGGCGCACCTGCGCGACCCCACTGAAGACCAGCACCAGGGCCACCGAGAAGATGCTCGTGGCATGGTCGCTCGGGAAGGAGCTGTCAGGATCGTGCAGGAGGAAAGTGTGGCCGATCTCGGCGACGAAGGGACGGGGGCTGTACCAGAAATGGCCGATCAGGTTGTTGAGGGTCAGGGCGCAGGCGGCGGCAATGAAGGCGCGCAGCGCGATCTCGCGGCGCGGCCCGCTCCCGCCGATCCACAGCAGCACCAGCGTCAAGGGCACCAGGAAAATCAGCCACTCGGCCGCGAACACGGCGCCAAGCAATTGCCAGCCACCCAGGCTGGCTTCGGCATTGAGGGCGGAGAAGAGGATCAGGTTGAGGTGCTCGAACATGGCGCCGCCAAAAGTGATATCAAGAATATATCGCCATAGCTTAGCGGAGCTCATCCGCCGCACAGTTCGAGAAGTGCAACAGATTGTGACAATGGTGTGACAATCCCGAGGGCCACTGCCCCAGCTCAAGCGCGATGCAGCATGCGCCGCAGCTGGCTCAGCTCCTGTTCCCGCCCGGACCGTTCGAGCACGGTCTCCAGCAGCGAGCGGTCGCCCTCGCGCAGCATGGTCCACTGGGTGAAGTACTCGTGCACCGTGCGCCAGGGCGGAAAGCCGGCCGGCATATTGCGCCAGGTGCTGCCGGTGTGCAGGAAGTACAGGACCGCGCAGAACACGTCGTAGAGGTCGTGCTTGCGTGGCCGGGTCTTGCGCCGCGCCGCTTCCAGCATGCCGCGCACGGGCTCAAACTGCTCGCGAGAAATATCGCTGGGATAGGCCGGACGGTCCATGGTCGTCCCCTCCAAAGTAACTTGGAGGGGAGCGATCCGGAACAGGTTCCAAGACAAACGCGGCCGTCGGACGAAGGCCGCTAGGACCTTAATCGCGCGTCAGCGCCAGGAACTCGGTACGCAGCGCCAGGTTCGGCTGCAGCTCGCCCAGCATCGCCGAGGTGATGGTCTCTTCGCCGATGGCGCGGATGCCACGGCTTTCCATGCACAGGTGACGGCACTTCACGACCACGCCGACCGCCTTCGGTTCCAGCACTTCCATCAGGGCGTTGGCGATCTGGATCGTCATGCGCTCCTGCACCTGCAGGCGCTTGGAGAAGATGTCGACCAGGCGGGTCAGCTTGGACAGGCCGACGATCTTCCCGTTCGGCAGGTAGCCGACGGTGGCCTTGCCGAAGAAGGGCGCCAGGTGGTGTTCGCAATGGCTGTAGACCGGGATGTTGCGCACCACGATCAGCTCATTGTATTCCTCGGCGCCATCCTCGAAGGCCTTGAGCACTTCGACGGGATCCTGGTCATAGCCCGAGGTCCAGTGTTTCCAGGCCGTCGCCACGCGGTGCGGCGTCTCCTGCAGGCCCGGACGGTCGGGGTCCTCGCCCAGGCTGGTGAGCAGGCGGCGCCAGTCGTGTTCGGTGAAAGCTTCTTTGTCAGACATGGTGAACCTTAAAAAATCGAGTGCCGCAAGTATATAGAAAATGCGCGAAATCGACCGGAGGCTGCCGGTTTCTTGAGCAAAATTAATGTACTTACGCCACGGCCGGCGTAGCGTGGAAGGTGGTTCCTGCCCAATGAGCGTGTAAACAAACATTCAGGGCAAGGCGCACCGTCGAAGACAGTTGTTTACACGGTCTGGGAGACAAACATGTTCGGAAGCACCGTCCTCGAAGTCGCCATAGGCCTGACATTTTGCTACGGCACCCTGGCGCTGGTCGTCAGTACCTTGCAGGAGGCCCTGGCGGCGGCCTTCAGCCTGCGCGCCAACATGCTGCTGGCGGCCATCAAGCGCATGCTGGACGACCCGCGCTGCGAAGCGCTGGCCCAGAGCCTCTACGACCACCCGCTGGTCAATCCGCACGGCAGCACCGCCAACCGCCGGCCACTGTCGGTGCGACCGTCTTACATCGAACCGGCCCACTTCGCGATCGCCCTGCTCGATTCGCTGCGCAGCAATCCGGCCATCCCGCTGCAGGCGGCCATCGAGGCCCTGCCCGACGAACAGGTAAAACGCGTGCTGCTGGCCCTGTACCGCCAGTCCAGCGGAGACCTGCAACGCTTCCAGGATGGCATCGCCGGCTGGTTCAACAGCGCGATGGAACGTCTGTCGGGCGTGTATAAACGGCGCCAGCTCCTGATTTCCTTCCTGCTGGCCATGCTGCTCGCCATTTTGCTGAACATCGACAGCATCCACCTGTTCCAGACCCTGTGGCAGAACCCGGCCCTGGCCGCCCAGATCAAGGCCGCGCCCAGCGCGCTGGACGCCGAGGCGCTGCGCCAGCTGTGGGCGCTGCCGATCGGCTGGAGCACCTTCCCGCCGCAGCTGGACAGCGCATTCGCCCTGCAGGTGGCGGGTTGGCTGATCACGGCCGGCACCACCCTGTTCGGCGCGCCCTTCTGGTTCGACCTGCTGCAGCGCGCCGTGCAGCTGCGCGGCACCGGCGCCAAGCCCGCCGCATCGCGGACCCAGGCCGACGGCAGCGCCGCCGCCCTGGCGCCGGTGCCGGCAGCGGGAAGGGATTAGCGCCCCGGCGGCCGGTGCGCGTCCACCAGCACGCTCGACACCGAGATGTGCGGCACCCGCTCCGGCCACTCGTCATCCGGTCCGAACCAGCGCGCCTCGGCCAGCTCCGTCGCGTCGACGCGGATCTCGCCATCGAGGTAGTCGGCCGTGAAGGCCAGCATCAGCGAATGCGGGAAGGGCCAGGACTGGCTGGCGAAGTAGCGCAGGTTCTGCACGCGCAGGCCCACCTCCTCGTAGACCTCGCGATGGATCGCCTCTTCCACCGACTCCCCCGCCTCCAGGAAGCCCGCCAGCGGCACGAAGCGCTTGGTCGGCGAATGCAGGTGCATGGCCAGCAGCACGCTGTCGCCCTTTTTGATCAGGACCATCATGGCCGGCGAAATGCGCGGATAGGCCATGTGCCCGCACTGCACGCATTGATAGCAGCGCTCACCAGTGGCCAGCACGGTGGAGCTTCCGCAGGCGCCGCAGAAGCGGTGGGTGCGCGCCCACTCGGCCACCTGGGCGGCGCGCGCCGCCAGGCCACGCAGTGATTCATCCATGTTCGAGAACAGGACCGCGCGCAGGCTGAGCAGGACATAGCCCGGCGGCAGCACCGGCTCGCTGTCGAACCATCCCGTTTCGCAGTAGCGCTCGCCCAGCATGCCGAGCGGTTGCAGGCGCGCACGGTCGACGTCCAGCTGCGCCAGCAGGGCGGTGTCCGGCAGGGCCAGGTCGCTCTCGCGCACCAGCAGCCGGCCGGCATGGAAGACGAAACTCAGGGGATGGGGGTCGGGACGGGAGGCGAACAGCGGGGTGAAGGATGGCGGTGTCAGGAGCATGGTCTGGGCGGCAAGGTAGAGAACGCGGTGCTTGATGATACCGCCTTTCGCGCACGCCTTCGTCCGACCCGATCAGAGCTGCGCACCTTCGCCGCGCGAACTATTCGCTGCTCATCCGGCTCAAAGTTGGGCTGATCGCTGCTCGCCGCCCCCACTGGAGAGGACCATGGATGATTTTCCTATTGTGCTCGGCATTAACCGGACCCAGGATGCCAGCATCTGCCTGATGCAGGGCTCGCATCTGGCCTGGGCCATCCAGAAAGAACGCCTCACGCGGCGCAAGCACCACTGGGGCAAGCCCGGCGACCTGCGCGACCATTATTCCCCGCGCCTGCCCGGGCTCGACCGGCCGGTCGACATCGTGGTCGAATGCTTCTCCTCCGACGAGGAAGTGCGGCAGCTGCCGCTGTACGAGGAAGAACTGGCCGCCACCCTGCGCCTGGCGCACGGCGCGCGGCGGGCCCGCATCTCGCACCACCTGGCCCACCTGTACAGCGTGTTCCACCCCTCCCCTTTCGAGGAGGCGGCGGTGATGGTGATCGATGGCCAGGGTAGTCCGGTGGCCGACTTCACCGAACACTGGAGCGGCGCGACCGAGACACCGGGCGACTGGCGCGAGGTCTCCTCCTTCTACACCGCCACGCGCGCGGGAGGCGTCAACTGTATCGGCAAGCAGGTCCGGCCCCCTGACGGCGGCCGCCACGACGACGAGCGCCTGGTGGGCCTGGGCATGTTCTACTTCCTGCTGACGCAGGCGATCTTCCCCGGCGAAGGAAACGAAGGCAAGGTCATGGGACTGGCGCCCTACGGCGACCCGGACGCGCTCGGCCTGCCCGCGCTCGATGTCGAGGGCATGGCCGTCGGCATTCCCCAGGCCTGGCGCTCGCTGCTGCGCGAGCGCAAGCGCTTCCGCTTCGGCAGCCTGGATGCGCGCTTCACCGACTGCGCCAACCTGGCCGCCGCCGGCCAGCGCGCCTTCGAAGAGGCCCTGCTGGGACTGGCGCACTGGCTATACCGCCAGACCGGCGCCGAGCACCTGTGCTTCGCCGGCGGCACGGCCCTGAACTGCTCGGCCAACGCACGCCTGCTGCGCGAGACCCCGTTCCGGCGCGTGTTCCTGCCGCCCGCCCCGAGCGACGCCGGCACCGCGCTCGGCTGCGCGGTCTACGGCCTGGCCGAAGTGGCCGGGCAACGCTGCGACTTTCGCTGGAGCGCCGACTACCTCGGGCCGCCACCCCAGCTGGCCGATATCGAGGCCGCGCTGCAGGGTGCCCAAGACCTCGTCATCGAACAGCCGCGCGGGCGCGACGCCCTGTGCGCGCGCATGCTCGACCTGCTGTGCAGCGGCCGCGTGGTCGGTCTCTACCAGGGCCGCAGCGAATTCGGGCCGCGGGCGCTGGGGCACCGCAGCATCCTGGCCGACCCGCGCCGCGACCGCGTGCGCGACTGGATCAACGCACGCGTCAAGGGCCGCGAGTGGTTCCGTCCCCTGGCCCCGGTGGTGCCGGAAGAACGGGCGCCGGCCTATTTCGAACTGAGCGGCCCTTCTCCCTTCATGCAGTTCGCCGCCCCGGTGCGTCCCGAGATCGCGCCGATGCTGCCGGCCATTACCCACGTCGACGGCACCGCCCGCCTGCAGACAGTGAGCCCCAGCGACGACCCGCTGCTGCGCGCCCTGCTGGCAGGCTTCGAGGTGCGCACCGGCGTGCCGGTGCTGCTCAACACCTCCTTCAACGGCCACGACGAACCCATCGTCGAAACACCCTTCGAGGCCGTGGCCGCCTTCCGCCAGATGCCCCTGCATGCGCTGGCGATGCCGCCCTTCCTCGTCACCAAGCGCCAAGAGCCGGAGCTGCCCGCATGATCCGCGGCTACCCGGGCCGCCCCGGCGTGCAGGCCGGCGAGCCGCTGACCCTGCACGTCGCAGGCGACGAGGCGCGTTTTCGCATCGCCATCCATCGCTGGGAGGACGGGCTGGTGCCGGTCTGGCGCAGCAGCTGGCTGCACGCGGAGCAGGCGCCGGAGGGCCGCGCAGACGAAGACTGGGAATGGCCCGCCTACCGGGTCGAGACCGATGCCGGCTGGCCATCGGGCGTCTACCTCGCCCATTTCGAGACGCCGCAGGGCATGCCCCTGCGCCTGTCGGCCGACTGCGGCGCCGCACTGTTCGTCGTGCGCGGCGAGCAGGCGCGGCAACGCATGCTGTACAAGCTTCCCGTCGCCACCTGGCATGCCTACAACAGCAGCGGCGGCGCCTGCTTCTATACCAATCCGCCCCGCTCGGCGCAGCCGCCGGGGGCACGGGTGTCACTGCGCCGGCCGGGCGGCGGCATCGGCGGCGAGACCTGGGGCGCGCCAGACCACTACGACTGCCGTTCCGCGCGCCAGACCTTCGCCCACTGGGACGCCCGTTTCATCCGCTGGATGGCGAGAAATCGCTATGCGGCGGATTTCTGCACCGACCTCGACATTCACGAGCAGCCCGAGCTGCTACGCGACTACCGCCTGCTGGTGAGCGTCGGCCACGACGAGTACTGGACCGAGCGCACGCGCGACGCCGTCGAAGACTTCGTGGCTGATGGCGGCAACCTCGCCTTCTTCGGCGCCAATCTGTGCTGGTGGCGCATCCATCTGGTCGACGATGCGAGTGCCATGGTCTGCCACCAGGGCAGCAAACGGGGGGCATGGGACCACTGGTGGCCGTCGACGGGAGCCGGGCGCCCGGAGGACCAGCTTACCGGCAGCAGCTACCGGCATGGCGGAGGCTGGTGGGACGGGCCCCGCGATACCCGAGGTTACGTGGTCCAGCAACCGGAGCACTGGGTCTTCGCCGGCACCGGCTTCACCCACGGGGACACGCTCGGACGCGACACCTGGCCCCCGCTGGCGGGCTACGAATGCGACGGCGTGCCAGTCGACCATGTCGCGCCCGATGGCACGGCCCTGCTCTCGGCCTGGCGCGACGAGGCCGGCACCCCGGACGGCTACCAGTTGCTGGCGGCCTGCCAACTCGACCGGCGCTGGCAGGAACTGCCGCCGCGCGAACGCCATGGTCCCGGCGAAGGCGTGCACCTCGCGGCGATGGGCGTGTTCCGGCGCGGCGGCACCGTGTTCTCGGCCGGCACGACCGACTGGGCCCAGGTACTGGGCGACGCCCGCGACCGGCAGGTGGAACGCATTACACGCAACGTGCTCGATCGCCTCGGCGGCGATTGAGACCGCACCGCTTGCTTGAAGCTTGCAGGAAGCCCCGGCTCGGAACGCGATACGGGTGCCGGGTCGATTCTGGATACGGGTTCGGTGTGGGTACGGGTTTGGATCCAGGTGCGGGAGCGGCCGGAGTACGGGTTAGGTACGAGTTAGATACAGCTTGGGAACGGTTAGGTGTGGATGTAGGTGCGCGTGCAGGTGCGGGGGCGAACGCAGGTGGGTGCGCGTGCTGTCACGGTCACGGTCACGGTCACGGTCACGCAAGAATATCCAGAACAATATTGGGGAACACATGAATCGCCGCTCATTCCTCCAACGTCATGACATTCGCAGCGTCATCGTGTTCCGCGCCCTGCAGCTCGGTGACATGCTGTGCGCAGTGCCGGCCTTGCGCGCCCTGCGGGCCGCACTGCCGGAAGCACGCATCGTGCTGACCGGCCTGCCATGGGCGACGCAATTCGCCCAGCGCTTCCCCTCCTACGTAAACGAATTCCTGGCCTTTCCCGGCCACCCGCTGTTGCCCGAGCAGGCGGTGCGCCACGACGAGCTGACCGCCTTCTACGCCACCGTCTGCGACCAGGGCTTCGACCTGGCCCTGCAGCTGCATGGCAGCGGCGACGTCACCAATCACATCGTCGCCGGCTTCGGCGCGCGCACCATGGCGGGCTTCTCGCGCAGCGAAGCGACCCAAACGGACCGGACCCTGCTGCTGCCCTATCCCGAGGCCGGTGCGGAATCCGAACGTCTGCTGCACCTGTCCGAACGCCTCGGCGCCCCGGCCATGGGCAGCCACCTCGAATTTCCCCTGCGGCGCGATGATGTCGAAGAACTCGAAGCCAGCCAGGTCGCGCCTGAGCTGGAGCCCGGCAGCTATATCTGCATCCACGCGGGCGCACGCAAGCGCGACAAATGCTGGCCCCCGGAGCGCTTCGCCGAAGTGGCCGACCAGCTGCACGCCGAGTTCGGGCTCGACACGGTCCTGACCGGCTCGGCCGACGAAGCCCCCCTGGCGCGCGCCGTCGCCAGCCACATGCGCTCGCCGGTGATCGAAGCCGCGGCCCCGATCTCGATCGGCGCCATGGCCGCCCTGATGAGCCGGTCACGCCTCCTGATCTGCAACGACACGGGCGTCTCCCACATCGCTGCCGGGCTCGGCCTGAACAGTGTCGTCGTGTTCAGCAAGGCCGACATCGCACGCTGGGCGCCGCTGGACCGCCTGCGCCACCGATGCATCTGGGATCCGGCCGCCGAGCGCTCCGCCGTCGTGTTCGAGCATGCTCGCGCACTGCTCGCCGGAACGGCGCCCAGCGGACAGCGCGCGGCGGGAATGTGGCCATATTGGTGAGACCCGCGTACATTCCCTTGTATCGTGCCCCCTCGGATCTTGCCGGCGATGCGACAAGGGCTGGCCCATGTGACGTTGTTGCGTCGTTCTATCGCCGCATGACCGCGGCACACCCACGCCAAAATGGCCTTTCCCTGCTCCGCCAGTCGGTCAAGTTATCCAGCCCCATGGACCGGTACCCCATCGGAGGACCATTCCTTGTGCCGTCGGTCCTGCAACAGTTCCAGGGCCAGGCTGCGCACCTCGTCAACCGTCACCTCGTCGACGAAACTCTCCTGATGCGCGCAGCGGCGCGCGCGGTTGTCGATGCCGCATGTGCGGCAACGGGTCTGCGCGGACACTGCCGCGCGCAGGAGGCTGGGACGCAAGGGAGCACCATCCACCAGGTTGGTATGCCAGAACACCCCGACGGCCGGGGTGCCGATCGCCAGCGCGAGGTGCAGGGGCCCGGTGTCGTTCGAGACCAGCAGCGTGCTACGTTCGAGCAGTCCGCACAGGCCGCCCAGCTGGAGCGCGCCCGCCAGGTTGATCGCAGGGTGGCGCATGCCCGCAATCACCTGTCGCACCAAGCCCACCTCGCCTGCCATGCCATTGACGGCCACGAGGGCGCCCGCCGTCGCCAGCGCATCCCCGACAGCGGCGAAACGTTCGGCTGGCCAGCATCTGCGCGGATCGGACGAGCCTGGCTGCAGCAGAACAAGCGGACGTGTACGGTCCGGCGGCAGGATGCGCGCCGCCTCTTGACGGTCGGCCACCGTTACCTCCAGCTCGCGCGCCATGGGCGGCAATCTGGCCCCCGCCAGCGCGGCGATCTCGAGCAGGGCCAGGCGCCGGTTGCCCGGTTCGACATGGTCGACCCAGCGGTCGAGCGCTGCGGCTCCCTGCGCGCGGGCGCCGATTGTCAGGCGGCTACCCAGGCGCAGGGCGAAGGGATTCGAATAGCGCCCGCCGCCGACCATCTGCGCCACGATGTCGAAGGCCTCGGCGCGCATCCGCGCCACGAAGTCATCGATCGCCCGCTGGTCCGAACACGCGTCTTCCGGCGCGCCGACACCCGCGACCTGCGGCATGACCACGACCCGGTCCACCGGCCCGGGCCGCTCCGCGAGGAAACCGGCATGCCAGGGTTTGCCGAGCAGGACCAGTTCGGCCTGCGGATAGGCCTGCTTCAGTGCGTGCAGGGCGGGCAGCGCAAAGACGAAGTCGCCCACCGCATTCGGACGCAGCACACCGATCTTCACCACGCCACGCAGCCGCTCCCCGCCGTGCGGCCCGCCAGCATATTCGATGTCCTGCCCCACGTGATGCTCCCTGCCCGGCGCCATGCCGCCTTCCATGCCGTCTCTCCTGTCCCAGGCCATCGCCGGCCTCAGTTTTCTTCGGGCCAGGACACGGCCCCGCCCGGGTCCGCCCCCAGCACCCACGGCGCATCGACCTCCCGTCCGGGCAGGGTCGTCGGCAGCTCCATGTGAAAGGCCCCGGAAGGCAGGATCCCGCATCCGCCGAAGCGCGCCATCACACGCAGCTGCGCCAGCACGTCTTCCCCGCAGTGTTGGGGCGGCAGGTCGGGCCAGAAGTCGAAACCGCCTGCGGCGCGCAGCCTGGCCGTCTCGTACAGCACGCAGCCGCCCACCCAGGCGACGCGGTAGGCGCGCGCTTCGGCAGGCGAGGCGTGCAGGCGCTGCTGCAGGTGGAAGAGGTTGGCCGCGCTGTGCAGGTGGTGGCGCCCCCATGCGGGCCCGCCCGGCGCGACGAGTTCCGGCTCCACCCTGCCCTCCCAGAACGCCACCGCTTCCTGCGCCGGCCGCCGTTCGCCGAGGTAGCTCAGCCCATGCACGGCGCTGCCGGCGAAGCCGCAACCGTGCTGCGCGAGCAGCTCGCGCAGGCGCCGCAGCAGCCACGGGGCAAGGATGACGTCGTCGTCGACGAACAGGCAGTAGCGCGCATGGGCCTGCGCCAGCAGGAAGGCGCGCTGCTCGGCCATGCCGCGGCGCGGCAGGTGGCGCCAGGCGTCGACCGGGCGGCCGCTGGCCTGCAGCCAGCGCAGCACCGCCACCACCTCGGGCTGGCGCAGGGCGCTGCTGTCTTCGCTCTGGTCGGACACCACCACCCGCAGGTCCGGGTAGTCCTGGGCGCCGATGGTGGCCAGGGTCACCGCCAGCGCCGCCGGCCGGCCGCAGCTCGGCACCAGCACGTCGATGCGCGGCAGGCTCAAGCCAGCCCCTTGCCGTCCTGCGTGCCGGCGCCCCCGTACAGGTAGGGGTTGAGGGCGGGATCGTTGTACATCTTGAACTGGCGGTAAACCTTGAAGTAGGACTGCCCTGCGCGCGCTTCATGCAGCAACTGGTCGAGGCAGGCGGCGAGGTCGTGGCGCTGGTTGATCAGGCGCTGCAGCCGCGCGCTGCAGGCCTGCACGTGCTCGCGCCCGGCTTCGCTGCGCTCGGTCTGCAGGCGCATGTGGTGGATCTTGAGTGCGAGGATGGACAGGCGGTCGATCATCGCGCCCGGCGTCTCGCTCGACAGGCGCGCGCCGGGGCCGGGCGGGTCCAGGCCCAGCAGCGCCAGCAGGGCTTCGTCGATCTCTTCGACGGCGTCGTTGCGTTGCTGGTTGTAGCGGTCGATCAGGCGCTTGCTGGTGGCGATCTCGATCGAGGGCACGTCCACGCGGCGTGCGCGGTCTTCTTCCTGCCACAGGAGGCAATTGCAGCGGTGATTGGCGTGGATGGCGCGCCAGGGGCCGGACAGCTCGGTGATCTGGCGCGGCGCCGGCCAGCCGGGACGCGCGAGTTCTTCGTCATGGAACGCTGTCACCGCGGCCGCATCGATTGTGCTGGACATGAACACCCCCTGGAATGTGCGAACCCTTCTTGGAGGCGGCGGGCCCGGCGAAGTTCTTCCAGTGCCGGGCTGGCTTGGCGCGGCGCAAACGGAGCAAAAAAAACGCAGACGGCCTTGCGGGCGTCTGCGTTGGAAGGCGGCTTGCGCCGCGCGAGGAGGGGTGCCGGCGGGCCGGCGAATCTCTTGCTTACTTCAGCAGGCGGGTACGGCTGGCGACCATGGCGATGACCAGGGACAGGCCGCCGACGTAGGCCATGGCTGCCTTCATGCCGACGAAGTGGGCGACGGCGCCGATCACCGGCGGGCCCATCAGGCTGCCGCTGTAGGCCATGCTGGCCACTGCCGCCAGGGCCATCGGACCTTGGGCGCCGGCTGCGCTGAACACGAAGGGGAACAGCAGCGACAGGCCGAGGCCGGCGATCGCGAAACCGACCAGGGCGACGTAGGCGTTCGGGGCCACGACGGCGAAGAACAGACCGCTTGCCGACACCATCGCACCGAGGGTGACCAGGCGCTGGGCGCCGAAGCGCACTTTCAGCTTGTCGCCAACCATGCGCGACAGCAGCATCATGACCGAGAAGGAGGACAGGGCCAGGGGCGCCAGGCCGTCCGACGCGCCGAAGTGCTCTTTCAGGAACACGCCGCTCCAGTCGGCGATGCTGCCTTCCGACATCGAGCCCAGGAAGCCCAGCAGGCCCAGCAGTGCCAGCGGACCGCGCGGCAGCGAGAACGACTTCTTCTCGACCTTTTCGACGCTGTCGTCGGCGTCCATCATGGTGAACGCGCCCCACAGCACCACGGCCAGGGGACCAGCCAGCATCAGGAAGTGGGTTGCCGGAGCGATCTTCATGCTGGCCATCAGGCTGCCGAGGGTCGCGCCCGCCAGGCCACCGGCGCAGCCGATACCGTGCAGCATCGACAGTTCCGACTTGCCGGTGAGCTTTTCACGCTTGGTCGCGGCCGAGTTGATGGCGACATCGAAGGTGCTCGCGGTGATGCCCAGCATCAGGACCGACAGCATCAGGCGCGGCACGGTCGGCGCCATGCCGATCGAGACCAGTACGCACAGCAGGGCCATGCCCGAGATCAGCAGCGACTTGCGGGCACCGAAGCGGCCCATCAGGAAGGACGAGATCGGGTAGGACACGACGGCGCCGAGGCCGCCGCACAGCAGGACCATCGACAGGGCCGAGTGCGACACTTGCACACGCTCGGCCAGCGCCGGGATACGACCGGCCCAGGAGCCCATGATCAGGCCGAACAGCGCGAACAGGACAGGCAGTGCGTACTGCTGGGTTTGCGCGAGGGAGAACGAACGCTGAGAAGAAACAGTGGTTTGCATTGCTAAGAAGATTGTTAAATTTTTTCGGTGGAGTTTCTTAAGTGCCAGCCGATCCTGACCGTTTAAATTAATTCGTCAGGAAGCTGATGGGAGGCAATTTTAACGACCGGAAAAATTTTTTGTTTGCCGCGCGGAAAAATATTTCGGAGCGTTGTTTTACGTCGACGCAAAGATGACAACTTCCTTGGCGAACAGCTATCGAAGCGGACAAATCCACCGTATTCATGGCCGAAATTCGGCTAAATGTAAGCAAATATTGCTGAGCTCGCGTGACTCGCGCACGAATCAGGGCCAAGCAAGTCCTTGGTAATTGGTAAATAAAATGGAATTCAAATCGGCCGAGAGCAATAAACATTGGGCCAAATGGAATAATTAAACCGACAAGAAATCGATATATTCTTCAGATTATTTATATCCCTTATTTGCGACGCCTATTACCTGCGATTAATATCTGAACTGTGAAATACTGAAATAGCTCAGCTCGGTAGATGAGGAATACCGGGACATCAGCGAACGCGTTGCCAAAAAATGCAGAAAGCCAGCCCTGCCGGTATGCCGACAGGGCTGGCTTTCCTTTTCCGGCAAGCCGGACCGTGCTTCAGACGAGCTGCAAGGTCACGTCGATGTTGCCGCGGGTAGCGTTCGAGTAGGGGCAGACGATGTGGGCACGCTCGATCAGGGTGCGCGCCTCTTCTTCCGGCACTCCCGGCAGGCTGATCTGCAACAGCACTTCGATGCCGAAGCCGGTCGGGATGGGGCCGATGCCGACACTGCCCTGCACCGACACGTCCGGCGAGATCTTCAGCTTGTCACGCGCGGCCACGAACTTCATCGCGCCCAGGAAGCAGGCCGAGTAGCCGGCGGCAAACAGCTGTTCAGGATTGGTGCCGTCGCCGCCCGCGCCGCCCAGTTCCTTCGGGGTCGACAGCTTGACGTCGAGCGCATTGTCGGAGGAGACGGCGCGGCCGTCACGGCCGCCGGTGGCTTTGGCGTTTGCACGGTAGAGGACTTTTTCGATTGCCATGGTGATGCTCCTTGTCTGTTTGGGCGATGCCCATGATTAAAACGCTATTGTATAGCGCGCTATATAACACTGGCGGCGCACGGGATGAGTTCTTCCCTTCCCGTTCAGCTGCCATCTGCTGAACACGGAGCCATAATACATAGCACGCTATTTAATAGCAAGCGATATTTATCATTTCATGCGAAATGCATGAATTGGCGCCACAGGATGCGGACCAAGCCTCAGATGCGGCGCACCGACTCGCGCACGATCAGGCTCAGCGGCGGCATGTCCATGCCCGGCTGCCCGTGGCCCAGCATGGTCAGCATCATGCGGCCGATATTGGTGCCCACCTCGTAGAGCGGCTGGCGCACCGTGGTCAGGGGCGGCGTCGTGTACATCGAGCTGTGCAGGTCGTCGAAGCCGACGATCGAGATATCGTCCGGCACCCGGATGCTGCGGCGGTAGAGCGCCAGCCGCGCGCCATAGGCGGTGAGGTCGTTGCCGGCGAAGATGGCGGTGAAGCGCTGGTTCGAGGCGAGCAGCTGGTTCACCGCCAGCAGGCCGCCCGACTCCTGGAAGTCGCCCGGCACCGTCAAGTTCGGGTCGACCTCGATGCGGTGCTTCGCGAGCGTGTCGCGGTAGCCGGCCAGGCGTGCGCGCGCATCCTCGTGGTCGGCCGGGCCGGTGATCATGGCGATGCGCCGGTGTCCCTGTTCGACCAGGAAGTCGACCGCTTCGCAGGCGCCGCGGTAGTTGTCGAGGCCAAAGCTCAATACCCGCTCGCCGGCCACCTTGCGGCCAAAGGCGACGATGGGCACGCGGCGCGAGAAGTCGAGGATCTGGCGGTCGCTCATATTCCCGGTCAGGATCGCCACGCCATCGACGCGGCGCCCGATCAGCAGTTCGACCCGCTCGGCCTCCTCGTCCGCATGCCAGTGCCCGCTCATGATGAGCAGGGCATAGCCGGACTCCTTGACCGCATCCTCGATGCCGACCATGGCGCGGTTGAAGTAACCGCTCTCGAGCGACTGGGTCAGCACGCCGATGGTGCGGGTGCTGCCCATCTTGAGGCTCTGCGCCAGTCGGTTCGGCTTGTAGTTGAGCTCTTCGATCACGCGCTCGATGGTGCGGCGCTTTTCATCGGAGACCTTGGCGGTGCCGTTCAAGAAACGCGACACCGTGGCGGGAGAGACGCCGGCGGCGCTCGCGACCTGGTTCAGGGTGGTGGTGCCGCTGCTGCTCTCGTCGTTCTTCATGAGTGATATGCCGGTCGGATGACAGACCCCAGCTTACCACGCCATGAAAATCTTTCATAGCTTTTGCACTAACGCAAACAGAACGCTCGTTCATTAACTTTTTTAAAATTTCGTTTGACATCTGCTCCGAAGCAGATTTAGCATGAAATCGTTTTCAAGATTTATGAAACCGATTTCTTGAAACATCTGCATACGAGCAATAAAACAAGATAATTCGAATATTGGAGACAACATGGAAACCTCTGCACCGCAGCGTCGCGGCGTCACGCGCCCGAGTTTGAGCCTGACCTTCGCCCCCATCCAGCTGGCCGTCCTCACCTTTGTCGCGGGCATCGGCAGCGCATCCGCCCAGACCGCAGCCGACATGGCCCGTCCGGGCGACGCCGCCAACCCCGCAGCCGCCACCAGCCCGGCCGCTACCCCTTCTCCGGCGGTGAACAGCAACGGCATGGCCGAAGTCATCGTCACCGCCACCAAGCGCTCGACCTCGCTGCAGAAGACCCCGATCGCGATCACCGCCCTCTCCGCCGCGACCCTGGCCGACAACCACGTGCAGACCATGCTCGACGTGGTCCAGCTGGTGCCCGGCTTCCAGGCCACCGCCCAGGGCGACCACGGCGTCACCACCATGACCCTGCGCGGCATCGGCAACGACAGCGCCAAGACCCAGTACGCCGACCCCGAAGTCGCCTCTTTTGTGGACAACGTCTACTCGCCGCGCGCGGAAGGCGCCACCGCCCTGATGTTCGACGTCGAGGGCATCGAGGTGCTGCGCGGCCCGCAGGGCACGCTGTGGGGCCGCAATTCCACCGTCGGCGCGGTCAACATCCAGACCGTCAAGCCGGAGCTGGGCAGCCGCGCCGGCTACGTCGAAGGCGGCATCGGCGACTACAACCGCTATGGCATGCGCGGCGCCGTCAATATCCCGATCTCGGACAATGCCGCGCTGCGCTTCGCCGTGGTCCATGAGCAGCACGACGGCTACGTCGACTACCAGAAATTCCCGGGCGTGCCGGAAGCCCAGCAGCGCGCCGCCTATCTCGCCGCGGGCGGCGACCCGGCCAAGTTCCGCCTGATCAACCCGAACGACTTCGCCGTCGGCGACAGGAAGTACAACGCCCAGGACCAGACCGCCGCCCGCCTGAGCCTGCTGTGGCAGATCACGCCGAACGTGCGCTGGAACATCGCCTACGAAAAATTCGACGACCGCGGCACCCCGAGCGCCAACCTGATGCAAAAACCCCGCCCCGGCCAGGACCACTGGTCGATTCTGAGCGACAGCGCCCCCTGGATCGACCGCACCAGCCACAACGTGCGCAGCCGCCTGAGCTGGGACATCGGCCAGGACATGGCCCTGCACTACGTGGCCGGCTACTCCAAGTACAAGGGCACGATGCGCTTCGACCAGGACGGCGGCGCCAACGTGCCGACCTCGGTCATCTCCGGCGCCGTGTGGCAGGAGCACACCACCACCGACTCCGACTACCGCAGCCACAGCCATGAACTGCTGCTGCAATCCACCGGCACCCGCACCGTCGACTGGCAGACCGGCCTCTACTACGGCGCCGAGAAGAACAGCATCCGTTTCGACATCCCGATCATGAACGGCACCAAGGACAGCGGCAGCGTTGCCTGGCAGGGTTCCTTCGTCCAGCCGAAGGAAACGGTCGACTCGGCCGCCGTCTTCGGCCAGGCCACCTGGAACGTGTCCGACAAGCTGCACCTGACCGGCGGCGTGCGCTACACCCACGACAAGCGCGAGAACATCGGCGGCCGCGCCTACACCTGGCGCAGCGCCCTGAACGCGCCCGGCATCCCGCTGAACCCCTCGATCGATCCGCGCACCCATCCGGGCCTGGCCGAAGACGTGCCGGGCAACGACGGCAAGTTCACCGGCAGCAAAGCCACCTGGCTGGCGCGCGTGAACTACGACATCAGCAAGGACCACATGGTCTACGGCAGCGTCTCGACCGGCTACAAGTCCGGTGGCACCCAGGACCGTGGCCTGACCTACCAGCCCGAAACGCTCACCAACTACGAGATCGGCTCGAAGAGCTCGTTCAATGGCGGCGCCGTCAAGGTCAACAACGCCCTGTTCTACATGGACTTCAAGGACTTCCAGTTCAACTCGCCGGTCAACTTCTCGGACGGCAGCCGCGGCCTGTCGATCGAGAATGCGGAAGGCGCCGAAGTCTACGGCCTGGAGACGGAGATCGCGGCGCGCCTGAGCCCAAGCGACCGCCTGTCGGTCAGCTTCGCCCTGCTGAAGACCAAGCTCGGCGCCCTGATTGCCGGTTCCAACGACTACACCTTGCCGAGCCCCTGCGCCGCCAAGCCGGAGTTCGACCGCTGCCTCGACGTGACCGGCAACACCCTGCCGCACGCGCCGCGCTTCTCGACCACGATCATGTACCAGCACACCTTCAACCTGGCGAACGGCGGCACCCTGGTGCCGCGCGTGACGGCGCACTACGAGACCGACGCCGAACTCTCGGTGTTCAACTACGGACCCGAAGACCGCCAGGAAGCCTGGGCCAGCGCCGACCTCGGCCTGCGCTACCAGAACAAGGGCTGGTGGGTCGACGCTTTCGTCCGCAACGTGAACGACAAGAAGATCAAGACCAGCGCCTTCAACGGCTTCGGTCCATGGCTGGCCCAGTACAAGCCGCCACGCACCATCGGCATCAACACCGGCTTCGATTTCTGATTCCCGCCTATCGAAGTCGGGCAGCACGGCGGGCCGGGACAGCGGTTCCGGCCCGCCGTTTTTTCACCTCGATTCACAACGCTCCATGACCCAACGTCCAATGTTTACTTCCGCCTTCGACAGCGTGCGCGATTTTCCGACCGACTTCACCTGGGGCATCGCCACCAGCGCCTTCCAGATCGAGGGGGCTTCCCGCGCCGACGGCAAGGGAGCCTCGATCTGGGACACCTTCTGCGCCACCCCGGGCAACATCAAGGACGGCAGCGACGGGAACATCGCCTGCGACCACTACCACCGCTACCGTGAAGACGTGGACCTGATGGCCAGCCTCGGCGTCGACGCCTACCGCTTCTCGATGGCCTGGTCGCGCGTCCAGCCCGACGGCAAGGGCGCCTGGAACGAGAAGGGTTTCGATTTCTACGACCGCCTGCTGGACGCCCTGGCCGAAAAAGACATCCGCGCCCACCTGACGCTCTACCACTGGGACCTGCCCCAGGCCCTGCAGGACGGCGGCGGCTGGCTCAATCGCGAGACCGCCCACCGCTTCGCCGACTATGCCTATGAAGTCACGCGCCGCTTCGGCAAGCGGATCGAGGCGATCGCCACCCACAACGAACCCTGGTGCACGGCCAACCTCGGCTACGGCAACGCCCAGTTCGCGCCCGGCGTACGCGACCTCAAACAGTCGATCCAGGTCTCGCACCACCTGCTGCTCTCGCACGGCCTGGCCATGCGCGCCATGCGCGCCATCGGCAGCCCGGCGAAACTCGGCATCGTGCTGAACCAGTGGACCGCCGACCCGGCCACCGATTCCCAGGCCGACCGCGACCTGGCCGCCTTCGAATACGCGCGCTCGACACAGTGGTTCATGGACCCGATCTTCAAGGGACACTATCCGGAACTGGCCCTGCGCGTGCATGGCGCCAACGCGCCGCAGGTCCAGGAGGGCGACTTCGACATCATCAAGCAGCCGATCGATTTCCTGGGCTGTAACTACTACTTCCGTTCCTGGTGCAGCGCCGACAATCCACCGAAGCCCATGCCGGGCAAGCACGGTTTCACCGACATGGGCTGGGAGATCTACCCCGAGGGCCTGCCGGAGCTGCTGCTCAAGCTGAAAAGCGAATACGAGCTGCCGCCGATCTACATCACCGAGAACGGCATGGCTGCGCCGGATGTGGTCGAAGGCGGCCAGGTGCACGACGCCCAGCGCATCGCATTCGTGCGCAGCCACCTGGAGGCCCTGCATGCGGCGATGGTCCATGGTGTCGACGTCAAGGGTTACTTCCTGTGGAGCCTGTTGGATAATTTCGAATGGAACTCGGGCTACGCCAAGCGCTTCGGCATCGTCCACGTCGACTATGCGACCCAGAAGCGCACCTTGAAGGACAGCGCGCTGTGGTACCGGGAATTCCTCGCCGCACGCGGGGCATGACCCCACGCCGGCAGGCGACATAAAACAATAGCAGGAGGAGACATGCACGATTACATTCCAGGCCGCGTGGATGCTTCCCCGCGCCTGCTGGCCGACATCGGCGGCACCAATGCGCGCTTCGCGCTCGAGACAGGCAAGGGGACCATCACGGCCATGCTGACGCTCCCCTGCGCAGACTATCCGCGCTTCGAGGACGCAGTGCACGCCTATCTGGCGCACTTCGACGCGCAGGTGGAACATGCCGTGATCGCGATCGCCAATCCGGTCGACGGCGACGCCATCCGCATGACCAACCACCACTGGGCTTTCTCGATCGCCGGCGCGCGCGCCGAGCTGAAACTCGAGACCCTGCTGGTGGTGAACGACTTCACGGCCCTGGCCATGGCCCTGCCGGTGCTGGCAGCCTCCGACCTGGTCCAGGTGGGCGGCGGCGTGGCACGTGCAGGCAGCGCCATCGGCCTGGTCGGCGCGGGCACCGGCCTGGGCGTGTCGGGGCTGGTGCCCAGCAATGGCCGCTGGGTGCCGCTGCACAGCGAGGGCGGCCACGTCGCCTTCTCTCCGCTGGACGAGCGCGAGGTCGACGTGCTGCGCTATTGCTGGCGGCGCTTCGACCACGTCTCGGCCGAGCGCTTCGTCTCCGGTCCCGGCATCGCCCTGATTCGCGAGGCGCTGGCCGCCAGCCGCGGCGCCGATCCGGCGCCGGGCTTGAGCCCGGCCGACATCGTCACCCGTGCGCTCTCGGGCGCCGATGCCCTCAGCCGCGAAGCGGTGGACTGCTTCTGCGGCATGCTCGGCACCGTGGCCGCCAACCTGGCGGTGACGCTGGGGGCACAGGGCGGCATCTATATCGGCGGCGGCGTGGTGCCCAAGCTGGGACCGTATTTCGCCGACTCGCCTTTCCGTGCCCGCTTCGAGAAGAAGGGCCGCTTCAGCGCCTTCACGGCAAGGATCCCGACCTGGGTCATCACCGCGCCCTACCCGGCCCTGAGCGGCGCGTCCGCCATCCTGTCCGACCACCTGGCGCAGCATCCGCCGGTGCATGCACGCCGCCGCCTGCGTTCGGCCCCGCCCGCAGCCCTGCACCAGCAAGGAGAGCGTGATCATGCGCAGCGCTAAACCGGCGGTCTCGCCACTGCTCTGGGTGCCGACCGGCTACTTCACGATGGCCCTCGGCTACGTGATGCTCACCAGCGTCACCGCCATCATGTTCAAGAACCTGGGCATGGACAACGGCCGCGCCGCGCAGTATTCGAGCCTCCTGATCCTGGCCTACACGATCAAGCCCCTGTTCGCGCCTTTCGTCGAGATGTACCGCACCAAGAAGTTCTTCGTGCTGTGCGCGCAGGTCCTGATCGGCCTCGGTTTCGCCGGCGTCGGCCTGGCCCTCGGACTGCCCGGCTACATGGGCTTCCTGATGGTGGTCTTCTTCGCCCTGTCCTTCATCGGCGCCACCCAGGACATCGCCAGCGACGGCGTCTACGTCACCTCGCTCGACACCCGCGCCCAGTCGCTCTACTGCGGCATCCAGAGCCTGTCCTGGAACATCGGTCCCATCGTCGCCGCCGGCGGCATGGTCTACCTGAGCGGCTACCTGCACACCAGTGTGTTCGGCCATGACCCCAAGGTCTTCGGCCCGGACTGGATCGACGCCTGGCGCGTCATCTTCTTCCTGGTCGCGGGCATCACCCTCCTGATGGCGCTGTGGCACCTGCGCTTCATGCCACAGGGGGCACGCGCCGCCGATACGCCCTCCAGCGTGCGCGACGCCGGCCGCATCCTGCTGGACGCCTTCGCTACCCTGTTCCAGAAGCGCGGCGTGTGGCGCATGATCGCCTTCGCCTTTCTCTTCCGCCTCAGCATCGGCTTCCTCGAGAAGATCGGGCCCTTCTTCATGGTCGATCCGGTCACCAAGGGAGGACTGGGCCTGTCGAACGAGATGCTCGGCCTGATCTACGGCACCTATGGGCTCGCGGCCGTGCTGCTCGGCTCCCTGCTGGGCGGCTGGTACGTGGCCAGGCGCGGCCTGAAATCGACGCTGTTCGTGCTGTGCTGCGCGGTGAACATCCCCAACGTCACCTTCCTCATCATGGCCATCTACCTGCCGAGCAGCCTGCTCGCCATCACGCTTGGCGTCGTGATCGAGAAATTCTTCTTCGGCTTCGGCGCGGTCGGCTTCATGATCTACCTGATGCAGCAGCTCGCGCCCGGCAAGTACACCACCACTCACTATGCCTTCGGCACCGGCCTGATGGCCCTGAGCGGCATGGCCACGGGCGTGGTCAGCGGCCACCTGCAGGAGATGATGGGCTACGTCAGCTACTTCGTGTTCGTGATGGTTGCAACGATTCCCTCCTTCCTCGCGACCTGGTATGCGCCTTTCCACCACGACGACGGCAGCACGCCGGCGGCCGACGCGCAGGCGAAGGCGGTGCCGGCATGAAGCGCCTGATTCTGCTCCTCCTGTGCGCCACGGGTGGCGCCACGGCCGCCCCGGGCATCGTCAAGGTCAACCAGATCGGCTTCCTGCCCGGCTCCCAGAAGCTGGCCGTGGTGCCGCAGGGCGCCGGCACGCGCTTCGAGGTGGTGCCGGCCGCGGGCGGCAAGCCGGTGTTCTCCGGCACGCTTGGCGCGCCGGCAAGGTGGGACGCCTCCGGCGAGACCGTCCGCATCGCCGATTTCACGGGCCTCGTCGCGCCCGGGCAGTACCGCATCAAGGTGGATGGATTGCCGCTGTCCGACGCCTTCCCGGTCAAGCCCGACAACTACCGCGCGCTGAGCGTAGCCTCGCTGAAGGCCTTTTACTTCAACCGCACCGCGATCGCGCTCGCCCCGCAGTACGCCGGCGCCTGGGCCCGCCCGGCCGGGCATCCGGACGACAAGGTCGTGGTCCACGCTTCGGCCGCATCCGGCAAGCGTCCGGCCGGCACCGTCATCGCCAGTAGCCGCGGCTGGTACGACGCGGGCGACTACAACAAATACCTGCCCAGTTCCGGCATCTCGACCTATACCCTGCTGGCGGCCTTCGAGCACTTCCCGCGCTGGTTCGAGCGCCTGGACGTGAACATCCCGGAGTCCGGCAACGGCGTGCCCGACGTCGTCGACGAGGCCATGTGGAACCTCGAGTGGATGCTGTCGATGCAAGACCCGGCGGACGGCGGCGTCTACCACAAGCTCACCAACCTGAAGTTCGATGCCATGGTGATGCCGCACCTGGCGCAATCGGCGCCGCGCTACGTGGTGGCCAAGAGCACCTCGGCTGCCCTCAATTTCGCCGCCACCATGGCGGCGGCCAGCCGGGTGCTGGCGCCGTACCAGAAACAGTATCCGGGCATGGCGGCGAAGATGCTGGCGGCAAGTGAATCGGCATGGAAGTGGGCGCAGGCCAACCCGGCGGTGCTGTTCAAGAATCCGCCGGACGTGATCACCGGAGAATACGGCGATGCCCGCGTGGACGACGAATTCGCCTGGGCCGCGGCGGAGCTCTACATCACGACCGGCAAGGACAGCTACTACACGGCGATGCAGCCGGAGACGGTGTCGAGCACCTACCCTGCCTGGGACGATGTGCGCGGCCTGGCCTGGATGTCCCTGGCCCACCACCGCGACCGCCTGACGCCGCTGGCGGACCGCGGCTTGATCTCGGCGCGCGCGGACGGCCTGGCCGAACGCCTGGCCCGCGAATGGCGGACCTCGGGCTACCGGGTGCCGATGAAAGCGTCGGACTTCGTCTGGGGCAGCAATGCCGTCATGCTGAACCAGGCCATGATGTTGCTGCAGGGCTACCGCCTGAACGGCAAGCGCGACTATCTCCTGGCGGGCCAGTCGGCGCTGGATTACGTGCTGGGCCGCAATGCGCTCGGTTATTCCTTCGTCACCGGCTTCGGCGCGCGTCCTTCCCTGCATCCCCACCACCGCCCCTCGCAGGGCGACAGCGTGGCCGCGCCGGTGCCGGGCTGGGTCACGGGCGGTCCCCAGCCCTTCCAGCAGGACAAGGCCGAATGCCCGCCCTACCCGAGCACCCTGCCGGCCCTGTCCTATCTCGACCACGTATGCAGCTTCGCCAGCAACGAGGTCGCCATCAACTGGAACGCGCCGCTGGTCTACGTCAGCGCCGCCCTGTCCGAACTGACACCGAAGGACCCGAGCATGAGCGACAAGGAGAACACGAGCACGGCGCTGGACCTGCTGCGCCGCCAGGAAGCGCTGTTGCAATTCGAACGCTTCAGCAATGACATGGCGCTCGACATCGGCCTGAAACTGGTCGAGCGGGCGAAAGCGAAGAAGCAGGTGGTCACCGTCGAGATCGCACGCAATGGCCAGGTGCTGTTCGCGCATGGCATGGAGGGGGCGCCACCCGACCATATGGACTGGATCCGCCGCAAGAGCAATCTCGCCAACCGCACCGGCCACAGCTCCTTCTACATCCATACCGAGGCGGTCCAGAACGGTCTCGACTACGACGCCATTCCCAGCTTCGATCCACGGGAGTATGCTGCTCATGGCGGCGCCTTCCCGGTGGTGGTCAAGGGAACGGGCCAGGTCGGCACCATCACGGTCTCGGGATTGCCGGGGCCGGACGACCACCAGCTGGTGGTCGACGTGCTGAAGGATTACCTCAAGGTGAAGGGGGACATCTGATGAAGGACACGGTACGCTGGGGCATCCTCGGCACGGGCGGCATCGCGCGCGCCTTCGCCCTCGGCCTGAAGCATGCGCCCGGCGCGGTGCTGGCCGCGGTCGGCTCGCGCACCCAGGACAGCGCCGACACGTTTGCCCGCGAACTCGGCATCGCGCATGCCTACGGCTCCTACGAGGCACTGGCCGACGCGCCGGACGTGGACATCATCTACATTGGCACGCCGCATCCCATGCATGCCGAGAACGCCCTGCTGGCCTTAGGAGGCGGCAAGGCTGTCCTGTGCGAAAAGCCCTTCACCATGAACCGGCGCGAGGCCGGTGAAGTCGTGGCGCTGGCCCGTGCGAAGGGGCTGTTCCTGATGGAAGCCATGTGGACGCGCTTCATGCCGGCCCTTGCGGAAGTGAAGCGCATTATGGCCTCCGGCGAGATCGGCGCCATTACCCAGGTGCATGCCGACTTCGGCTATTCCGCCACGCTCGACCCCGAACACCGCGTCAACAAGCTCGAGCTGGGCGGCGGCGCCCTGCTCGACCTCGGCATCTACCCGCTCTCGATCGCCTGCGCCCTGCTGGGCCAGGTGGAGAGCGTGCGCGCGCAGGCCGTCTTCACCGATACCGGCGTCGATGCGAGCACCGCCTTCACCATGAAGCACAGCGGCGGCACGCTGTCGATCTGCAGCTGCTCGATGCGCGCCCGCTCGGCCTCGGAACTGGTGGTCTCCGGCACGAGCGGCAGCATCCGCATGCACCGCATGTTCCACCTCGCCGAGCGCATCACGGTGGAGCTGCAGGATGGTTCCTCGCGCACCATCCCGACGCCTTACCTGGGAAACGGCTACACGCATGAGGCCATCGAGGCCGGCCGCTGCCTGCGCGAAGGCTTGCTCGAGCACCCCTGGATGACATTGGACGACAGCCTCAACCTGATGGCGCTGCTGGACGACATCCGTGCGCAGATCGGGCTGCGCTATCCCTCGGACGCTTGAATAGCGCCGGCGGGCACCGGGCGCTCGCCGATCTGCTGGCGCCACATCGCGTAATACAGGCCCTTCTGCGCCACCAGCGCCTCGTGCGATCCGGTCTCCACGATGCGGCCCTTCTCCAGCACGTAGATCGTGTCCGCATGCATGACGGTCGACAGGCGGTGCGCAATCAGAATCGTGATCCGGGTGGCGCTTGAAGAAAGCTGCCGCACGGTGTTCGTGATCTGTTCCTCGGTGAGCGAATCGAGCGCCGACGTCGCCTCGTCGAAGATCAGGAGGCGCGGTGCGCGCACCAGCGCCCGCGCGATCGACAGGCGCTGCTTCTCTCCGCCCGAGAGCTTCATGCCGCGCTCGCCGATGATGGTGTCCAGCCCTTGCGGCGACTTCTCGACCAGGTTGGCGCAGGAAGCCTGTTCCATGGCCGCCATGATCTGCGCGTCGGTCGCATCCGGCTTCACGAACAGCAGGTTGTCGCGGATGGTGCCGGCAAACAGATTGGTCTCCTGGGTCACGAAACCGATCTGCCGGCGCGCCTCGTTGTAGCGCAGGTCTTCGGTCGAGGTCTCGTTGTAATAGACCTTGCCGCGCGCCGGCGTGTACAGGCCCACCAGCAGCTTCACCAGGGTCGACTTGCCGGAACCGGACGGGCCGACGAAGGCCACGGTCTGGCCCAGCGAGGCGCTGAAGGAGATGTCGACCAGGGAGTCCTCGGACGCGCCCTTGTGGCGGAAGCCCACCCCGGCGAAGCGGATCTGCGTCAGGGGGCCGATCTCGACGAAGTCCTGGGGCCGGCGCTCGATCGGCTTGTCCATCAGGTTGCGGAAGTTGAGCAGCGACGCTTCCACCTCGCGGTGCGCGAGGATGATGTTGCCCAGTTCCTGCAGGGGCGCGAAGATCGCCACCGAAATGAACTGCATGGCGATCAGCTCACCGGTCGACAGCACGTGCCGGAAGATCAGCCACAGCAGCGCGAACAGGATGGCCAGCTTGAGCAGGCTCAGGGTGCTGCCCTGCAGGAAGGAGAGCAGGCGGATGCGCTTCACCTTCTGCATCTCGAGGGCGAAGATGCTGTCGGTCTGTTCGCGCAGGCGGCGGATCTCGGTGAAGGTCAGCCCGAGGCTCTTGATCAGTTCGATGTTGCGCAGCGACTCGGTGATGAAGCCGGAGTTGCGGTTGGTCTCGCGCACGATCGAGCGCTGCTGGGTCTTGATCTCGCGGCTCAGCAGGCCGGTGAGCCCGCCCAGCACCAGCACGCCGACCAGGAACACCGGCACCAGCAGCCAGTGCTTGGTCACCGCGTACCAGACCAGGAAGGACACTCCGACGATCGAGGCGAACACCGTATTGATGAAGGTGTTGATGAAGCGCTCGCTGTCGGCACGCACCTTCTGCAGCAGCGACAGGGTCTCGCCGCTTCGCAGGTCTTCGAACTCCTGGTACTTCAGGCGCAGCACGTGGCGCAGGCCGTCGTTGAAGATCGCCACGCCCAGGCGCTGCACGGTGAGCCTCGTCACGTATTCCTGCAGCGCCTTGGCCAGGCGCGAGAGCAGGGCGACCAATACCGCGAGGCCGAGCAGGCGCAGCACGCCTGAGACGAGTTCCTCGTCGGTCCTGGCGCCGGGGTTGAGCGCGTAGTCGTCGATGATCTTGCCGAAGATGATCGGGTCGACCAGGTTCAGGACCTGCGCCACGCCGGCCAGCAGCAGCGCCAGCGCGGCCAGGCGCCAGTGCGGGCGCAGATAGCTCCAGAGGATGTGCATCTTGCCATCCTACCAAGCCGGACGAACCGGCCGCGCACGGCCGCTTTTACCTCGCTTTACATTTGCCGCCCTGCGCCCCGTTCGGAGCACTGCCGTTAATCAGGGAAGACGTTCATGGAAGGAGCACGATGGTCACGAGTATTACTGGCACCGCCCAGGCGCAGGCAGCGCAGGCGCCGGTGAAGAAAACACAGGCGGAAGAAGTGGCGGTGGCCTCGCCGGCGGCGCAGGAAACCGGGAGCGACAGCGTCAATACGGACAGCGTCGAGACGCAGAGCGCGCTCTCGAGTGCCACCGCACGGGTAGGCGATGAGCTGGGGGCGCAGGCGAATGCCGCGCGCGTCGCCCGCGCTTCGACCTCGAGCGGCACCGAGTCCGCCGACTACATCGCCGAGGCCGATACCAACTCGGACAAGAAGATCAGCGACCAGGAACGCATCGCCTACGAGAAGAAGCTGGAACAGCAGGCGCAGGACAAGTCCGGCGCGGTACAGAAGGCCTATGGCCTGGTCGACGACAGCGCACCGGCGGTCAGCGCCACCGCTTGAGAAGGATGGTTTGCTGCGTTGACCTGAAGTAATGGGTTGCCTTAACCCATGCAAAAAAAGTAAAGTGGACGCATTTGCCACTTTGTTCCAGCATGGAGGTAAGGCGTGAACGACAGCAGCCGCGGCCCCTGGCCCCAGCACCTGCTGCTCGCCACGGACCTGTGCGCGCGCTGCGACCGCCCACTGGACCGTGCGAAGCAGCTGGCCCTCGAATGGCAGTCCGAGCTCGTCATCCTGACGGTGCGCGAAGGTCCGCGCACACCCGAGGAAGTCGCTTCCTGGCTTGACCGCGACGGCGCGACCCAGGCATTCGAGCTGGCCGCGCGCCGCGAACTGGACGAGGAATTCCAAGATAGCGGCGTCGCCCCAAGCCTGCGGGTGGTCGAGGGCGACGTCACCGACGGCATCCTGGACGTCGCGGGGGCGATGGAGGACGCGCTGGTCGTCACCGGCGCATCTAGCGAGGACAACTTCCAGCAACTCATCCTCGGTTCGACCGCCGAACGCCTGGCCCAGGACCTGGCCCACCCGCTGCTGGTGGTGCGCCAGCGTACGCGCGGGCCCTACCAGCGCATCCTGGTGGCCAACGATTTCTCGAGCGCCGCACGCCGCGCCCTCGAAACCGCCGCGCGCCTGTTCCCGGAGCGCCGCATCGTCCTCTTTCACGTGCTCGAGGCCCTGGCCGAACCGGTCGCCGGGGCGGTGCAGGAGGCCTTGGCGGCGAGCGAACGCTTCCTCGACGATTGCCTGCTCGCGCCCGGCGCCCGCGCCCACATCTCCACCTTCATCGGCCACGGCAGCGTGCGCGACACCATCGCCCGCTACGCGCTGGAGCAGGCGACCCAGCTGGTGGTGCTGGGCGTGCATCCGCAATCCGGGCTGGCGCGCATGTTCATGGGCAGCCGCAGCGAAGAGCTGCTGCAGCACCTGGCCTGCGACACGCTGCTGCTGCGCTCGCGCGAGGACCACGACGATGGCTGACCGACCCGTGCCAGGTGAGCGCTGATGCTGCTCCTGCTCGTCCTCCTGCCCTTCGGCGCCGCCTTCCTGGCGGCCTGCATGCCGTCAAACTCACGCCACCGCCCGGCCGCCGTCTCCGCCCTTGCCACCCTCGCGGCCCTGATCCTCGCCGTCACCCAGTTCGACCGCATCGCCATCGGCGAGGTGCCGCAGGAACGCCACCCCTGGCTGCCCAGCTTCGGGCTCGACATCATCCTGCGCATGGACGGCCTGGCCTGGGTCTTCACCATCATGGTGCTCGGCATCGGCGTGCTGGTGCTGCTGTACGCGCGCTACTACATGTCCAGGCGCGACCCGGTGGCGCGCTTCTATGCCTACATCATGGCCTTCATGGGCTCGATGCTGGGCGTGGTCCTGTCAGGGAACCTGATCCAGCTAGTGGTGTTCTGGGAGCTCACCAGCGTCACCTCCTTCCTGCTGATCGGCTACTGGCAGGAGCGCAACGACGCCCGCCGCGGCGCGCGCATGGCCTTCACCGTGACCACCGTCGGCGGCCTGTGCCTGCTGGCCGGGGTGCTGCTGCTCGGGCAGATGGCGGGCAGCTACGAGCTGGAAAGGGTGATTGCGGCCGGCAACGCGATCCGTGCCCACGACTGGTACCTGCCGGCGCTGGTGCTGGTGACCCTGGGCGCCCTGACCAAGAGCGCGCAATTCCCCTTCCACTTCTGGCTGCCGCACGCGATGGCCGCGCCCACGCCGGTCTCCGCCTACCTGCACTCGGCCACGATGGTGAAGGCCGGGGTCTTCCTCCTGATGCGCCTGTGGCCGGCGCTGGCGGGCACCGAAGCCTGGTTCTGGATCCTCGCCGGCGCCGGCGTCTGCACCCTGCTGATCGGCTCCTTCTTCGCCATCTTCCAGCACGACATGAAGGGCCTGCTCGCCTACTCGACCATCAGCCACCTGGGCCTGATCACGGTGTTGATGAGCATCGGCACCCCGCTGTCGGTGGTGGCGGCCATCTTCCACACGATGAACCACGCGGTGTTCAAGGCATCCCTCTTCATGGCGGTCGGCATCGTCGACCACGAGAGCGGCACCCGCGACATGCGCATGCTGCGCGGCCTCAGGCGCGCCATGCCGCACACGGCGGCGCTGGCCATCGTCGCCAGCGCGGCGATGGCGGGCGTGCCCCTGATGAACGGCTTCCTGTCAAAAGAAATGTTCTTCGCCGAGACCATGATCGTCGGCGGTACCGAGAACTGGTGGATGTCGGTGGCGGCCGTCCTCATGGGGCTGTTCAGCGTGGTGTATTCGCTGCGCTTCATCAGCGTCTTCTTCGGTCCCCTGGCGCATGACCTGCCGGAGACGCCGCACGAGCCGGCGCGCTGGATGCGCGTGCCCATCGAGTGCCTGGTGCTGCTGTGCATCGCGGTGGGTGTGATGCCCGAGCGCGTGGTGGGCGACGTGCTGGCGGTGGCGGCCGGCTCGGTGCTCGGCCCCACGCTGCCGGAGTACAGCCTGGCGATCTGGCATGGCGTGAACCTGCCTTTGATGATGAGCGTGGCCGCGCTGGGCGGCGGCGTGCTGTGCTACCTCCTGCTGCGCAACCGCTTCGAGCTGCGCGAGCGCGACCGGGTGCCGGTGCTGCACCGCCTGAAAGGCGCGCAGATGTACGAGAACACCATGCTCGGCCTGTCATCCGGCGCGGCCTGGCTGCTGCGCTGGACCGGCACCCGCCGCCTGCAGCCCCAGCTCCTGGTGCTCATGATGGCGATGGTACTGGTGCCGCTGCTGCTGGCGCGACCGGTGCACGATCTCGTGACGCCTTCGCTGCTGGACGCCGACCCGCTGTTCGCCATGCTCTGGCTGATCGGCGCCGGCTGCGCCGTGGCCGCCGCCTGGCAGGCCAAGTACCACCGCCTCACCGCCCTGGCGCTGGTGGGCGGCACCGGCATGGTCACGAGCATCACCTTCCTGTGGTTGTCGGCGCCCGACCTGGCGCTGACCCAGCTGATGGTCGAGACGGTGACCACGGTGCTGGTCCTGCTCGGCCTGCGCTGGCTGCCGCCGCGCTTCCAGCCCGAGCACCTGAAGGGGCGCGTCCCGCTGGGGTCCTGGCTGCGGCGCTCGCGCGACCTGGGCGTGGCCCTGCTCGGCGGGCTGGCCCTGGCCGCCGCCAGCTATGCGGTGCTGACCCGCCCCGGCATCACGAGCCTGCGCGACTTCTTCGTGCAGCGCGCCTTGCCCGAAGGGGGCGGCGCCAACGTCGTGAACGTGCTGCTGGTCGACTTCCGCGGCTTCGACACCATGGGCGAGATCACCGTGCTGTCGGCGGTGGCCCTGACCGTGTATGCGCTGCTGCGGCGCTTCCGTCCGGCCCCGGAGAGCGTCGCGATTCCCGTGCAGCAGGCCAACGACGTCGATCCGGCGGTGAACCAGAAACCGGCGCAGCAGGCACGCGATGGCTACCTGATGGTGCAGGCCGTCTACCTGCGCCTGCTGCTGCCGGTAATGGGCGTGATCGCCGTCTACTTCTTCATGCGCGGCCACAACCTGCCGGGCGGCGGCTTCGTCGCCGGCCTGATCTTCGCCACCGCCCTGATCGTGCAGTACATGGTGGCCGGCACCGACTGGGTCGAATCGCACCTGCGCCTGCGGCCGCACCGCTGGATCGGCCTCGGCCTGGTTTCCGCCTGCGGTACCGGCATCGGCGCCTGGCTGTTCGGCTACCCTTTCCTGACCAGCCATACCGCCCATGTGACGCTGCCGCTGCTGGGCGAGCTGCACATTCCCTCGGCCTTCGTGTTCGACCTCGGCGTCTTCCTGGTGGTGGTCGGCACCACCATGCTGATCCTGGTCGCCCTGGCCCACCAGTCTCTGCGCAGCCGGCGCACCCCGGCCAGCGCCTCGCGCAGCGCGGCCGCCGTCGCAGCGGCCCTGCCCCCTGCCAAGGAGATCCAGTAATGGAAGCCGTGCTCGCCATCACCATCGGCATCGTCTTCGGCTCGGGCATCTGGCTGATCCTGCGCCCGCGCAGCTTCCAGGTGCTGATCGGGCTGATGCTGATGTCCTATGCCGTGAACCTCTTCATCTTCGCCATGGGCCGCCTGAGCGTGGACCGGCCGCCCCTGACGCCCGCAGGGACGCCGCCCGACCCGGCGCTGCTCGCCGACCCGGTGCCGCAGGCCCTGGTGCTGACCGCCATCGTGATCGGCTTCGCCACCACGGCGCTCTACCTGGTCGTCATGATCGGGGCGCGCGGCCTGACCGGCACCGACCACGTGGACGGGGAGGAACCGGAAGAATGAGCCTGGACTGGACCCGCCACCTCGTGATCGTCCCGGTGCTGCTGCCGCTGCTGTGCGGCGCGCTGCTCGCGCCGCTCACCCAGGGCCGGCACCGGCTGAAGTTCGTCGCCAGCTACGGCTCGGCCCTGCTGCTGCTCGCGAACGCGCTGGCGCTGGTGTGGCTGACCGACGCCCAGTGGCCGGGCGGTGTCGGGGTCTACCTCGCCGCCAACTGGGCCGCGCCCTTCGGCATCGCCCTGATGGCCGACCGCCTGTCCAGCATGATGCTGGTGCTCACCGCCCTGCTGGCCCTGTGCGCCCTGCACTACGCGCAGCCGCGCTGGAGCCGCATCGGCGTGCACTTCCATTCGCTGTTCCAGTTCCTGCTCATGGGGATCAACGGCGCCTTCCTGACCCACGACCTGTTCAACCTCTTCGTCTTCTTCGAGGTGATGCTGGCGGCCTCCTATGGCCTGGTCCTGCACGGCTACAACGTGGCGCGCCTGCGCGCCAGCATGCAGTACATCGCCATCAACCTGGCCGCCGCCCTGCTGTTCCTGATCGGGGTGGCGATGATCTACGCCACCACGGGCACCCTCAACATGGCCGACCTGGCCGCCCGCGCGCCCGCCCTTGCCGGTCCGGAGGCCGGCCTGCTGCGCACCGGGGTGGCCGTGCTGGCCCTGGCCTTCCTCGTGAAAGGCGCCATGTGGCCGCTGGGCTTCTGGCTGCCGACCACGTATGCGGCCGCCTCGCCGCCGGTGGCCGTGATGCTGGTCCTGATGACGAAGGTGGGCGCCTACGTGATCCTGCGCATCTGGCTGCTGGTGTTCGGCCTGGAGGCCGGCCCGGCGGCGCACTTCGGCTACGGGGCCCTGCTATGGGGCGGCATGGCGACCATCGTGTTCGGCGCGGCCGGCATGCTGGCCACCGACACGGCGGGCCGCATGGCCGGCTATGCGGCCATCGTCTCCTCGGGCACGCTGCTGGCGGTGATCGGCTACGGCGAGCCGCTCTTGGTAACGGCGGGGCTGTATTACTACCTCGCCTCGACGATCGCGATCGCCGCCTTCGTGCTCCTGATCGAACTGGTCGACCGCATCCGCACGCCGGGCGCGGCGATGCTGGCCCTGACCATGGAGGCCTATGCGGTCGAGGACATGCCGGCCGAGCCGAAAGGCAAGGGCGTGCCGGCCGCGATGGCCTTCCTGTCGCTGGCCTTCGCCGCCTGTTCATTGACCATCGCAGGCCTGCCGCCACTATCGGGTTTCGTCGCCAAGTTCGGCATGTTCCACGCCCTGCTGCAGCCGGGCGCGGATGGCGGCCCCATCGGCCCCATGGGCTGGTCGCTGATGGCCCTGATCATCCTGTCCGGCCTGGTCGCCATCGTGTCCCTGATGCGCTTCGGCGTGCGCACCTTCTGGGCCGCCGAGATCGTCGGCCCGCCGCGCCTGCACACGGCCGAGGTGATGCCGGTGGCGGCCCTGCTGCTGGTCTCGGTCGTGCTGACGATCCAGGCGCAGCCCGTGTTCTCCTACCTGGCGCGGGCGGGCGCCGACATCCACCGCCCGCAGCTCTACATCGATGCGGTGCTGGGCGCGCCGCCGGTGCCGGGACCGGTATCGCAGGAGGAGACGCCATGACGCCCTGGCTGCCCTGGCCCGTCGTGTCGCTCCTGCTCTGCGCACTGTGGCTGCTGCTGAACCAGGCGCTCGACCCGGCCAACCTGCTGTTCGGCGCGCTGCTCGGCATCGCCGTGCCGCTGCTCACGCGCCGCCTGCAGCCGCTCGGTTATCCGCGCCTGCGCAAGCCGCTGGTCTTCCTGCGCCTGATCGGCATGGCCTCCGTCGAAGTGGTGCGCTCCTGCCTGAACGTCTGCCAGATCATCCTGTTCCGGGACTACAAAACGGTCAGGGCCGAGTTCATGCGCGTCCCCCTGCACCTGCGCGACCCCTACGGCCTCGCCATGCTGTCCTGCCTCATCAACATGACGCCCGGGACGGTGTGGGTGGAGCTGCTGCCGGACACGCACGAGCTGTCCCTGCACGTATTCGACCTGCACGACCAGCAGTGGTGGATCGACACCATCAAGAACCGCTACGAGCGGCCGCTGATAGAAATCTTCGAATCGGAGACTGACGATGCAAACCCTGCTTGAACTGGCGATCGGCTACGCCCTCGTGTGCGTGCTGGTGGCGATGGCCTTCTGCGCCGTGCGCTTGCTCATCGGCCCCTCGGCCCATGACCGCGTGCTGGCCCTGGATACCCTGTGGATGTGCGGGATGCTGCTGGCCCTGGTGCTGGGCATCCGCTTCGGCACCCAGGTCTATTTCGAGGCGGCGATCCTGATCGCGCTGGTGGGCTTCGTGTCGACCATCGCCATGGCGAAGTTCCTGATGCGCGGGGAGATCATCGAATGAAGGGCATCGAATCCATTCCGGCCTGGGCCGCCCTGCCGGTGGCCCTGCTGCTGGTGCTGGGCGCCAGCATCATCCTGACCGGCGCGCTGGGCCTCCTGCGCCTGCCGACCTTCTACCAGCGCATGCACGGGCCGGCGATTACCATCACCCTGGGCGCGGGCTGCCTGCTGCTGGCCTCGATGCTCTACTTCACGGTGGAACAGTCGCGCCTCGTGATCCATGAACTCATCATCGCGATCTTCCTGCTGCTGACGGCGCCGGTGGTGGCGATGACGATCATGCGCGCGGCGGTTTATCGCGACCTGCGGGCACGCAAGCATGATGCGGGGGCGACGGCGGGCAATGTCTACGTCATTCCTGAAGAACCGGACGATAGCGCCCCCGGCCGCCGGAGCTGAGCCGGCAAAGTGGTGCGTGATTACAGCGTGATAACGTTGTGTTGCATAAGCACATCAGGCAGCGCTTGCAGGGCCCCGCCTGAAGTGATTTCAGTAAGGAAATATGCGTTTCCACCTGATAATTGGCAACGTACACATTTCGCTGTCTCGTCCGCATGCCACGCCTGCCCCGCCTTTCATCCCTCCTTCTTCTTGCCGCCTTGAGCGCCGGTGTACCCGCCCATGCGGCCGCACCGGACGTGGCGAGGGTGCGCGCGGAGCTGCATGCGATCCAGTCCCTGGCCGAGCGCTCCACCGATGCCGCCCTGCTCAGGCTGGAAGCCCTGCAGGCCTCGGTGCCGGAAACGGCTCCCTATGCATTGCGCCAGGAGCTGCTGCGCGCCGAAGTCTGGATCAGGGAAGACGCCGGTCAACTGGAACAATCCTATGCGGCAGAACGCAAGGCTTACCAGCTTGCCCTGGCCAACAAGGACCGCGCGGGCGCGACGCGCGCGCGCTTGGGTGAAGTACGCCAATTGCTCGACCAAAACCGCACGGACGGGGCGCAGGCCGTACTGGACGATATCCGCAACGGAGCGCCAGCCGATGTTCCCGCCAGCGTCCGCGCGCTGATCGACAGCATCCAGGGCGATATCCACAATGCCAAATCGCGCTTCGACAAGGCGCTCGCTTCCTACCTGTCCGCGCTGAAGCTGCTGCAGGGAGACCTGGCCGCCGGCGACCACCGCACCTCGCTGTACGGCCGCATCGCCCAGGTCTACGTGAACAGCGACCATGCGGAGAAAGCGGTCGAGACCACGCGCCAGGGCCTGGCCGAGCCAGGCATCACCCCGCGCGCCAGCGCCTCGCTGTGGCTCACCGAGGGCATCGCCATGATCCGCCTGGACCGCGGCAAGGAAGGTATCGCCGCCTTCCAGCAGGCCCTCGGCCTTGCCGAGCAGGCCGGACTGGACGGCATGGAGGGCTCCATCCGCGGCAATATCTCCGATTACTACCTGCGCCAGCACGACTACCCGCGCGCCGAACTGGAGGCCCGCAAGGCCCTGGAGGTATCGTTGCGGGTCAAGGACGACAACCTGATCCTCATGGCCAAGGCCAATCTCGGCTTCGGCCTGATGGGCCAGGGCAAGAGCGCGGAGGCCCTGCCCCTCATCGACGCCGTCATCGCCCAGCTGCGCAAGGCCGGCGCCGTGGCGGACGTGGAGGCCATGCTGGACGAGAAGGGCCGCATGCAGGAGGCGGCCGGCCAGTACCGGCAGGCGCTGGCCACGGTCCGCGAGCAACAGGCCTTGCAGCTGAGCAGCGCCCGCAGCGCACGCGACCGTGCGATTGCCGCCCTGCAGGAAGAATTCGACGCCAGCCAGCGCACCCGGCAGATCGCCATGCTCAAACGCGAGAACGAGCTGAAGGATGCCGAGCTGGACAGCCGGCACCGGGCCCAGCTCGCCACCGGCTTCGCCGCCGTCCTGACCGTGCTGGCCTGCGCCGTCGTCTACCTGCTGTACCGCCGCGCGGCGCGCAGCAACGCGCAGCTGCAAACGCTCAACCGCCAGCTGGAATACCACTCGATGCGCGACGCCTTGACCGGGCTGCACAACCGCCGCTCCTTCCTGGAAAAGATGCAGGCCAGGAGCGGCCGCGCCAGGGCAGAACGGCGCGCCTCGGCGCCGGGAGGTGTGGACTGCTTCGTGCTGATGGACATCGACCACTTCAAGAGCATCAACGACCGCTGGGGCCATGCGGTGGGCGACGCAGTGCTGGTCGAGGTGGCGAAGCGCCTGAACGCTGCCATGCGCGACAGCGACATGGTGGTGCGCTGGGGCGGCGAGGAATTCATGGTGTACGCCCCCGGCACCGATCCAGGCCACATCGCCGTGCTGGCTGCCAGGATCCTCGAGGCGATCGGCAGCGCGCCGGTCGACGCGGAGACTTGCACCGTTCCGGTCACCGTCACCGCCGGCGTGGTCTGGCTGCCGCAGGCGGCTGGCGGCGACATCGACTGGCAGTCCGCCACCCGCCTGGCCGACTGGGCGCTCTACCAGGGCAAGACGGGTGGCCGCAACCAGGCCCGCATCGTCAGCCGCCTGCACGCGCCGCCGGCAAGCGTGCTGGCCGCGCTCGATAGCGCCGGTGGCGTCGCGCCAGCCGGCCTGCTCGAGGTGGAGTGCGTGCCGGGTCCTCGACGCGCACCGTGAACTTCCCTCAGGTCTTGCTGATCGACGCGCCACCATCGACCAGCATGGCGGTGCCGGTCGTGAAACTGGAAGCATCGGACGCCAGGTAGAGCACCGAGCGCGCAATCTCCTGCGGCGTGGCGATACGCTTGAGGGCGTGCAGGCTTTCCACGAAGGCGCGTGCTTCCGGGGTGTTCGCCACTTCCCGTCCCATCGGCGTATCCGTCCCGCCGGGCAGGATGGCATTGACGCGGATGCCCTGTCTGCCAACCTCGCTGGCCAGCGCCCGCGTCAATCCGATCAGGCCGGCCTTGCTTGCCGCATAAGCCGCCATGTTCGGCATGCCGACCGTGTGGCCAACAAACGTCGAGGTGAAGATCAGGGAACCCTGGCCACGCGCCGCCATCGCCGGGATCTGGTACTTCGCGGCGAGGAAGGCGCTCGTCAGATTGACGTCGACGGTCTCGCGCCATTCGTCCAGCGTCAGGTCCGGCGCAGGCCGCATTGCACCCAGCGTGCCGGCATTGTTGAAGGCGATGTCGAGGCCGCCGAAGCGCGCGAGCGCCAGCTCGACCGCCGCCTTCAACAATGCCTCGTCGGCGACATCGCCCGCGCAGGCGACCGCTTCGGCGTCGTCGGCGGCCAGCTCCGCAAGCAGGGCATCGAGCCCGGCCTGGCGGCGCGCCACCAGCACCAGTTTCGCGCCCTCGCGGGCGAACAGCTTTGCCGTCTCGTAGCCGATGCCGGAGCTGGCGCCCGTGATGATCGCTACCTTGTCATCCAGTGATTTCATGTCCACTCCAAGTCGAAGAAAGAAGCGACAAGATAAGAGGACGCATCGACGTGCACTATCCGTTTCTTGCGGTCGAATGGGCGCGATTGGGCGAAAAATCCCACTCCTTGCGCAGTGACATTCAATACTGGGTCGCAAGCATGATTGACTGAAAGCGTGCCGATGCTTGATCCAACGCATAGATAACGAGAGTGGCGCCTGCGCACGCCCATATGCCACATGCCTCAGGCTGGCGAGGATGAATGGCACGGTTCCCCGAGCATTCGTTGGAGCCTGCACTCCCGACCTTTACCTGGAGAATGACATGTCGCACACTCATCAAGCAGATCTCCCGAAACGACGTTTATTGCGGCTGCTTCCCTGCCTGTTCGGAAGCCTGGTCTGCGCCGGCGTGGCAGGCGCCGCGGAACCGCAAGCAAGTGCGCAGGCGCAGCACACGGCCGCGGCGCCGAAAGCCTATCGCGTGGTCAACCTGCTCCCCGGGGGATACAACTCGTATTCGACCTTCAATGCCAAGGACCAGATCGCCATTGGGTTCGAGGACGAGACCGAGGCGTCAAGCGCCTATTTTTACGACGGAAGAACGCTGCGCTTCATCGGTAATCTCGGCGGCTTCCAGACATACGTGAACGGCGTGAACGACGCCGGGGAAGTGGCCGGACGTTCCATTATTGCCAACGGGGTGTATCACGCATTTAAGTGGAGCCGGCAGGGTGGCATACGCGACCTGGGGACCCTGGACGGCACCGGGGTCTCGCAGGAAGGCGGGAATGAACCGATCAATAATCGAGGGCAGATCGTGGGCTTTTCCAGCACCCAGAGCGGACAAAACCAGGCCTTCCTATGGAGCCGGTCGGGGGGCATGCGCAACCTTGGCGGCTTGCCGGGCAACGAGTCGGGCGTCAGCATCGCCAATGCCATCAACGACGCCGGCATGGTCGTCGGCTACGCCTATGCCGCGGATGGCATCATGCACCCCTTCATCTGGACGCCCTGGTCGGGCATGACCGATATCGGCACACTCGGCGGTGTCCAGGCCTATGCTGTGGCAATCAGCGACGATGGCCTGGTCGCCGGCAACGCGCGCATCCCCGATTTCCGGAATCACATCTTCGTCTGGACGCGCAGGGGCGGACTCCGTGACCTCGGCACGTTGGGCGCTGCCGAATCGTACGTCTATGCGAAACCGATGAGCCCGAATGGCAACGTCGTCGGCAGCATCCGCTCCGCCGAAGAAGTCGATCGCGCGGTACTCTGGACGCGCACCCGGGGCCTGGTCGAGCTCGGCACCCTGGGCGGCTCGTACTCGGTTGCAATCGGGGTCAACAACAAGACCCAGGTCGTGGGCACAGCCACTGCCACCGAGTTCGGCATCCCCTCCGGCTTCATCTGGACTGCCAGGGACGGCATGATCGACCTGAACACGCGCTTGCGCAACCCACCGCCGGGCCTGGTCGTGTACCAGGGCCTGGTCATTTCCGAAAATGGCGTGATCCTGGCCTACAGCAACGTCGGGCTCGTCCTGCTCAAGCCCGACCGCGGTGGCTCCTGGCCGCACGCAGCCGGTCCGATCACCGCGCCCGACATGGTCGAGGTCGGTGCGCCGTTCGACGCTTCCGTCAGCTTTGCGGACGCGGACACGGCTGCGCGGCATAACGTGACCTGGTCCTGGGGCGACGGCAGCGGCGACCAGCAGGTCAATCCGCGCGAGGGCAAGGGCGTCGGCCATGCCGATGGCAGCCACCGCTATACGGCGCCGGGGATCTATACGGTGTCGGCCAAGGTCGGCGACCGCAGCGGACAAGGCCCGACGGTGAGCCGCACTGTGGTCGTATACGAGCGGGCAACCGGCACCGCGGGCGGCAGTGGATGGTTCGAGTCGCCGTCCGGGGCGAACCGGAAAGACCTCGGCCAGCCCGGCAGGGCCTACTTCAGCGTCTTCGCAGCGCCGGCAACGGGCGCCAAGGCGTCGGCCGCGAAAGCGATGCTGCGGTTCCGCGTGGGCACACTGAATTTCCGCAGCGAGAACATCAAACTGGTATCGGCCCAGCAAGCGCGCGCGCAGTTCGAAGGCAGCGGCAAGATCAACGGTGAGGGCGACTACCTGTTCAGGCTGACCACGACGGCGGGCAGCACGGCCGGCCAGGGGCAGCCGGACCGTATCGGCCTGAAAATCTGGCGTATCGATCCCCTTACCGGGAAAGAAGTGGTCAGCTACGACAATGACGGCACGGGCAAGGGAAGCCCGGTTCCCGCAACGCAGGGGAGGATCGTCCTGCAGTAAGGGTGCTGCGGGCCACGGCAATAAAAAAGGGAAGCCAGGTCACTGGCTTCCCTTTTATTCACTCGGCGTGAAACGCCACTCAGAACGGAATGTCGTCGTCCATGTCCGAGAAATTCGGCGCCGGACGCTGCGGCTGAGGGCGCGCTGCCGGTGCCGGCGGAGCCTGGCGCGGGGCCGGGCGCTGCTGCGGCTCGTAGCCACCGCCGTCGTCCATGCCCATGTCGTTGCCGCCACCCATGCCCTGGCGGCCGCCCAGCATCTGCATGTTTTCCGCGATGATGTCGGTCGCGTAGCGCTCGATGCCGTCCTTGTCGGTGTACTTGCGGGTCTGCAGGCGGCCTTCGACGTAGACCGAGGAGCCCTTCTTGAGGTACTGGCCGACGATCTCAGCCAGGCGGCCGAAGAAGGAAATGCGGTGCCATTCGGTCAGCTCTTTCTGTTCGCCGGTCTGGCGGTCCTTCGACTTGTACGAGGTGGCGACCGCGATGTTCGCGATTGCGTCGCCGCTCGGCATGTAGCGGATTTCCGGGTCGCGGCCGAGGTTGCCGACGATGATGACCTTGTTGACTGATGCCATGTTGATACTCCAATGAGTTTTGTAGAGCCCTGACTCTGCGTGTTGACCAAGCGTCAGGGAACGTAGTGCTGCAGCCAACTATTATGGGGCCGATGAGCAACTTAAAAAAGAGATTTTTTACGCCTCGCGCACGCACACGATTGAGCCGGATTGACAAGACCTGATGCGGACTTGACCCGCCCCTCGAAGAAAATTTTCACCTTCTGGCCGCTTTGTCATTGAAGAGGCCGCGAACCGGCCCACATACCCCTGACCCCGGTTTTTCCTGGGCAGCTTTCCTATGCCAAAAGGTCAAGGAAACGTATCCCAGCGGCACAAAACTGCTGGATGCATGTACAGCACTTCGAAAAACCAGCTACACTTATGGGTTCTCCCTGATTGGCCCGCTCACCGCCTCGGATCTTCGTGCGCCGGCCCTGCAAACTTTATTGAAAGCCTGCAAAAAGACTAATGGAAGAAATTCGAATCCGCGGCGCACGCACGCACAACCTGAAGAACATCAACCTCGACCTTCCGCGTAACAAGCTGATCGTCATCACGGGCCTCTCGGGTTCGGGCAAGTCGTCGCTCGCCTTCGATACCCTCTATGCCGAAGGCCAGCGCCGCTACGTCGAGTCGCTGTCGGCCTACGCGCGCCAGTTCCTGCAGCTGATGGAAAAGCCGGACGTCGACCTGATCGAAGGCCTGTCGCCGGCGATCTCGATCGAGCAGAAGGCGACCTCGCACAACCCGCGCTCGACCGTTGGCACCGTCACCGAGATCCACGACTACCTGCGCCTGCTGTACGCGCGCGTCGGCACGCCCTACTGCCCGGACCACCCGCACGAGCCGCTGGCCGCGCAGACCGTGTCGCAGATGGTCGACGCCGTTCTCGCCATGCCCGAAGGGACCAAGCTGATGATCCTGGCCCCGGTCGTGGCCAACCGCAAGGGCGAGCACAGCGACCTGTTCCAGACCATGCAGGCCCAGGGCTTCGTGCGCTTCCGCATCGCCAGCGGCGTCAACGCGGCCAAGATCTACGAGATCGACGAGCTGCCCAAGCTGAAGAAGACCGAGAAGCACACCATCGACGTCGTCATCGACCGCGTCAAGGTGAATGCCGAGATCAAGCAGCGCTTGGCCGAAAGCTTCGAGACCGCGCTGCGCCTGGCCGACGGCCGCGCCGTGGCCTACGAGATGGACACCGAGAAGGAAACCGTCTTCTCGAACAAGTTCGCCTGTAACGTCTGCGGCTATTCGCTGCAGGAGCTCGAGCCGCGCCTGTTCTCCTTCAATAACCCGATGGGCGCCTGCCAGGAATGCGATGGCCTGGGCCACATCGAGTTCTTCGATCCGAAGCGCATCGTCGCCTTCCCGCACCTGTCGCTGGCCTCCGGCGCCGTGAAGGGCTGGGACCGCCGCAACCAGTTCTACTACCAGATGCTGCAGAACCTGGCGGCCTACTACGACTTCGACCTCGACAAGCCTTTCGACTCGCTGCCGAAGTCGGCGCAAGAGGCCGTGCTGTTCGGCTCCGGTAAAACTTCGATCCCGTTCAGCTACGTCAACGAGCGTGGCCGCACCGTGATCCGCGAGCACACCTTCGAAGGCGTGGTGAACAACCTGCAGCGCCGCTACCGCGAGACCGACTCGATGGCGGTCAAGGAAGAGCTGGCGAAGTTCATCAACGAGAAGAAGTGCCCGGCCTGCGAAGGCGCACGCCTGCGCACCGAAGCGCGCTTCGTGAAGATCGGGCAGGGAGCCCAGCAGCGCGCCATCTATGAGGTTTCGGACAAGCCGCTGCGCGACACCCTGGCCTTCTTCGAGACCCTGGAACTGACCGGCGCCAAGAAGGACATCGCCGAGCGCGTCATCAAGGAGATCACGGCGCGCCTGAAGTTCCTGAACAACGTGGGCCTGGACTACCTGTCGCTCGACCGCAGCGCCGACACCCTGTCGGGCGGCGAGGCGCAGCGCATCCGCCTGGCCTCGCAGATCGGCTCCGGTCTCACCGGCGTGATGTACGTGCTCGACGAACCCTCGATCGGCCTGCACCAGCGCGACAACGACCGCCTGATCGCGACCCTGAAACACCTGCGCGACATCGGCAACAGCGTGCTGGTGGTCGAGCACGACGAGGATGCGATCCGCACCGCCGACTATATCGTCGACATGGGCCCGGGCGCCGGCGTGCACGGTGGCGCGGTGATCGCGGCCGGCTCGCTGTCGGAGATCATGCAGAGCGAGCATTCGCTGACCGCCCAATACCTGGACGGCCGCCGCAAGATCGAAGTGCCGAAGAAGCGCACCAAGATGGATCCTGCGCGCCAGCTGGTGATCACGGGCGCCAAGGGCAACAACCTGAAGAACGTGTCGCTCACGCTGCCGGTCGGCCTGATGACCTGCGTGACGGGCGTCTCGGGCTCCGGTAAATCGACCCTGATCAACGACACCCTGTACCCGGCCCTGTCGCGCCACCTCTACGGTTCGCAGACCGAGCCGGCCGAGCACGAGTCCATCCACGGCCTCGAGCACTTCGACAAGGTGATCTCGGTCGACCAGGCGCCGATCGGCCGCACCCCGCGTTCGAACCCGGCGACGTATACCGGCCTGTTCACGCCGATCCGCGACCTGTTCGCCACCGTGCCGACCGCGAAGGAACGCGGCTACTCGGCGGGCCGCTTCTCCTTCAACGTGAAGGGCGGCCGCTGCGAAGCCTGCCAGGGCGACGGCGTGATCAAGGTCGAGATGCACTTCCTGCCGGACGTGTACGTGCCTTGCGACGTCTGCCACGGCAAGCGCTACAACCGCGAGACGCTGGAAGTGCAGTACAAGGGCAAGAACATCACCGAAGTGCTGGAGATGACGGTCGAGGATGCGCACGAGTTCTTCAAGCCGGTGCCGGTCATCGCGCGCAAGCTGCAAACGCTGCTGGACGTGGGCCTCGGCTACATCAAGCTGGGCCAGAGCGCGACCACGCTCTCGGGCGGCGAGGCCCAGCGCGTGAAGCTGTCGCTGGAACTGTCCAAGCGCGATACCGGACGTACCCTGTACATCCTGGACGAGCCGACCACCGGCCTGCACTTCGCCGACATCGACCTGCTGCTGAAGGTGATCCACCGCCTGCGCGACCAGGGCAATACCCTGGCGATCATCGAGCACAACCTCGACGTGATCAAGACGGCGGACTGGATCGTCGACCTGGGTCCGGAAGGCGGCGCAGGCGGCGGCACCATCGTCGCCAGCGGCTCGCCGGAAGAAGTGGCAAAGAACAAGGCCAGCGTCACCGGCAAGTATCTGAAGCCTTTGCTGAAGGCATAACGCACGCATCGCCGGAAGAAGAAGGGCTGGGTGGATCACCCGGCCTTTTTTTTTCGCCATCCTGGTAGTTCTATCAGGATCAGAACGGCATCCTGATGCGCATTGCATTGACCTCTTCATCGTTCATGGCCAACATTGGCCAGGCAAGCCGGTTCCATGTACGCCAACCGAAAGACCTGCCAATGACAGCCATTTCCCTTCGTGTTGCCGCCTTCGCCGCGGGCGCCCTGCTGTGCTCACTGTCCGCGGCCGCGCCGCCCGCAGCGCGCACGCCTGCCGACCAGCGCCTGCTGGGACTCGCCGAGCTGTGGCGCGACGTCAAGTTCTACCATCCCGCGCTGGCGACAGCGAAGGTCGACTGGGACGCGGCGATGGCCAACAACCTGCCGGCCCTCCAGGCCGCCAGGACGCCGCAGGAACTGCAGACGGCGCTCGCGCAGCTGATGGCCCCCTTGGGCGGCCCGGAGCTGCCCTTCGCACCCTACCAGCCGGCGCCTTACCTGCCGCGCGACGCCGCCGCCTCACCCGTCGAGTGGCTGCCGGGGGAGCTGGCGCTGGTGCGCCTGCACCATGCCACCAACCGCAGCGAAGACACCGCACTTGTCGCCGCCCAGCGCGAAATCGTCGCGCGCGCCCGCGGGGTCATCGTCGACCTGCGGCCCGACGGACCCGCGGTCGTCGAGGAACGCGTACTGCAGCAGCTGGCCGCGCAGCTGATCGACAGCCCGGTGCAACTGCCCGCCGTGCGCTACCGGACGCATTCGGGCTACAGGCCGCAGCGCGGCGACTCGAGCGGGAACTACCGTTCCGGTTTCGAGATCATGGAAAGCGATCTCCTGTCCCCCTCACGCACGGCGCGCCCCGTGCCGCTCGTCTTCATCGTCAACAATCGCCGTCCCCTTTCCCCGGTCGCCCTGGCCCTGCAACGGCGCGGCCAGGCGCGGATCGTCGCGCAGGGCGGCCTGTCGGTGGCAACGCTGCTGCCCCACCGTGCCGTGATGGTCGAGGAAGGGGTGGCGGTCCGCTTCCCCGTCGGCGAGCTGGTCTACGAGGATGGCAGCACCGGCATGGCCGCGGATGCGTCACCGCCCGTCGACCAGGCTGCCGGCGCCGACAGCCCTGCGGTCAAGCTTGCCGTCAAGCTGCTCGGCGAGGGAAAACGACCCGGCGCGCCGGACTATCCGCGGCTGGCCGCGATGCCCATGCGCATGGTCGAAAAGCCCTACCCGGACATGCAGCTGCCCACGCTGGCATGGCGCCAGCTGGCCGTGATCAAGCTGTGGGCGGTCGCCGACACCTTCTTCCCCTACAAGGAAGGGATGGCGCAACCGTGGCAGGACAGCCTGGTTCCCTTCCTGCGCCGGATGGAACAGGTGAACAGCCCGCTCGACTATGCGCTGGTCCTGCAGCAGATGGCGGCCACGCTCCAGGACAGCCATGTGGGCCTGCGCAGCGCCGAGATCGACAAATACCTCGGCCTGGCCGCGCCCGGCGTGCGGCTGGCACGCGTCGAGGGCAAGATTGCGGTCGTCGGCCTGGATGCCGCCGGCGCGGCCGGCCAGGCCGGCCTGCAGCGGGGCGACGTGGTGCTAAGCGTCGACGGCGAGGACGCAGACGCGCGGGCGCGGCGCCTCGCCGACCTGCTGGGTGGATCGACGCCCGCCGGACGCGACCTGAAAGGATTGGGCAATATGCTGCGCGGCGAAGAGGGCAAGGCTGCCGTGCTCCAGGTCGAGCGCGGCGACGGCCAGGTCCGGACCGTCTCGCTCATGCGGTCGGCGTCGGCCCGCCCAGCCCCGCCCTCGGCGGCGCCCTACCGCCTGCTGGATGCGCGCATCGGCTACGCCGACCTGAACTTGCTGCAGCCGCAGCAGATCGACGCGATGTTCGACGCCCTCGGCCAGACCGACAGCCTGATCCTGAACATGCGCGGCTATCCGAAGGGGACAGGCTGGATGCTCGCGAGCCGCCTGAACGTGCGCGGGGCGCGCAGCGGGGCCGCCTTCATGCGCCCGGTCGCTTCAGCAATGGGCGGCCGCGAGCCTGCGCGCCAGGCCTCCCTCCAGCCGATCATGCCGTCCAAACATGCGCCGTATTCCGGCAAGGTGATCATGCTGCTTGACGAAACCTCGATCAGCCAGGCCGAGCATACCGCCCTGTTCGTCGAGGCGGCCACCCCGGTCACCTTCATTGGCGGCGTCACATCGGGGACCAATGGCGATGTCACCAACACCCTGCTGCCCGGGAATATCGTAGTGGGCTTCACCGGCCAGGAGGTACGCCATGCGGACGGCAGGCCGCTGCAGCGCGTCGGCATCCAGCCGCACATTCCCAGCGCACCGACCCTGGCGGGGCTGCGCGCCGGACGAGACGACGTGCTCGAACGCGCGCTCACATTCGCACGCAGCGGCAAGTGAGGCAAGGCCGCCACCAGTGCGGTGGCGGCGCTTCCTTCATTCGACCGTATACAGCGGCTGTTGCATCTTCACCGGCCGCACATCCATCCTGATCCGGTAGATCGACCAGGCATCTTCGCGATTGGTCACGTACTCCCGGCTGTCCGGTGCGCGCGAGAAGGTGAACTCGAAGCCGCGCTCCGGCGCCTTGCTGGTCGGGCCTTCGAAGGCCAGGCCCGTGGCGCGTTCCAGGTTGCTGTCGACGAGCTTCTCGAGCAGGTTGACCACCGAGGTGTTCCCCAGGATGTCGGTGTAGAACAGGGCCTCGCGGTACTCGCGCATGTTCCGGTCGACCGGCTCCTTGCCCTTGCTCGGCACATAGGTCCGGCTCACCAGGTTGAAGGTGTCGCCGTTGTCCACGTAACTGATGCGGGCATTGGACAGGTTGAAGATGGGCTGCTTCGGGTCCGTGCTCGCCTCGGTCAGATCGAGCACCAGGGCGCCCGTATAGCCGATCACCGACACCTCGCGGTCGGGCCCGACCACGGCGGCGGTGTTCTCGTCGATGCCGAGCCCCAGCTTGTAGCCCTTCTTCAGCATCGCCGGCAGCATGCGCGCGAAGCGGCCGCGCACCAGCAGATGCTGGTCGATGAAGACGTCGTCGCCGATGAAGCCCAGGCCCGGCGCGATGTCCTTGCCGTCGACCACGCCGTGCTTGAGGATGGGGATCACGTCCAGCGGCGGATCGTAGAACATGGTGCTGCTCATGATGGCCGCGCCCGCGCTGGTGCCGGCGATCACGCCGCCGCGCCGGTACTGGGACCACAGGGCGTCCAGCACCGCGCTGTTGCTGCCGTCCTGGCGCCGTAGCGATCCCGTGATGCGCGCCTGGTCGCCGCCCGTGAAGAAGACCCCGCCGGCATTGCGCACCGCGTCCGCAATGGCCGGGTCCTCGGCCGCCTTGCGCGCGTCGGTGCCGGCCAGGCGCGGCGCGAGCGGCACCATGAAGGCCTGGGCGCCGTAGCGGTTCAGGAAGGCCACGGCATTGCCTCCTTCGCGCGCGGGGTTCTCGGCGGCGGTCGGGAACACGGCGATGCGCGCGCCCTTGCCGCCGGCGAGCAGCACGATCTTTTCCCATACCGCCGCATTCTCGGGGCGCAGGCCGCCGCCGATGATGACGAGGGAGCCCTTCGGCGGCTCCGCGGCCAGGCCGGCGCCGATGCCGCCGAAGGCCAGCGCCAGCCCAAACATAAGCTGCTTCAGCATACGCATCACTTGAACGAGTAGTTCAGGCTCACGTAGGCGCTGCGGCCACGCGGATCGGTGTAGCTCGGATCGTAGCCCGACAAGAAGAAGTAGGCCTGGTTCGAGAACGGTGGATCGTTGTCGAGCAGGTTCAGCACGCCGGCGCGCAGCTTCAGGCTCTTGCTGACGGCCCAGGAGCCGGTCAGGTCCCACAGCGAATAGGCCTTCACGTGGTTCGGCTCGAGCAGCGAATCGGTGGCCGGGTCGTAGGTTGTGTTCTGGTCGGTGTAGCTGGACGAGTACTGGTTCGCGAGCGACAGGGTGGCCGGGCCATGGTCCCATTCGAAGCTGATGCGGTGGCGCCACTTCTGGATCACCTGGTCGTTCAGGAACACGCCCAGGTTGCTGCGGAAGGGCTCCGAAGGGCCGAACTGGCGGTCGTAGCGCAGGATGCGGGTGCCCGACAGGTCGATGCCGAAGCGGCCCCAGGGCCCGCGCTCGGTGCGCCAGTCGGCCGCGATGTCGATGCCCGAGGTTTTCAGGCGTCCCTGGTTTTCCTTCATCAGGAGGATGTTGGAGATGAAGCCGTCTTCGTCGCGCTCGATGTACTTGCCGTTGTAGGAGGCCGGGTTCTCGACGATGACCTGCTCGCCCAGGGTGCTGATCACGTCCTTCTTCGTGATGTTCCAGTAGTCGATCGAGAAGTTGGTCCGTTTATTGAGCTCGAACACGGTGCCGAAAGTGAACTGGCGCGATTTTTCCGGCTTGAGGTCCGGGTTCGAGCGGCGCTCCACGCCCCACTGGTCGGTACACAGGTCGATGCTGCCTTCCTGCGCCACGCACTGCGGGTCGGTCAGGAAGCCGGCGGCGGTGCCGAAGATGGTCGGGCGCTTCAGGTCCGACAGCGAGGGCGCGCGGAAACCCGTGCCGGCCGAGGCGCGCAGCATCACGGCGCTATTCGGCTGGTAGCGCAGGCCGATCTTCGGATTGGTGGTGCTGCCGATCTCGCTGTAGCGGTCGTGGCGCAGCGCGAACTGCATCTCGAGTTCCTTGGTGAAGGGGGCGATCACCTCGGTAAAGACCGAGCTCACGCGGCGCCGGTTGTCCGCGGTCTCGACGTCGAGCAGTTCGCCGACCGGCACGGTGCTGTCGCGGTCGCCCGCGATATTGTTCGACTTGAGCAGCTCGGAGGGCGTGAACAGCTGGTGCTCGCGGCGCAGTTCTCCGCCCACCGCGATCGCCAGGTCGCCGCCCGCCAGCTTGGCGAGCGAACGCGAGATCTTGCCGTCGACCGAGGTCGAGATGCCTTTCGCCACGCGCGCCTTGTCGTTGACCTTGATGCTGTTGATCAGGTCGATGGCGGCCTGCGAAGACGGCGCGAAGGGATTCACCAGGCCGCTGCGCACCGCGGCATCGAACTGGTCGTACAGCACGTAGCCGTTGACGTACTTGTCGATGGCCCGGTTCTCGGCGCGCGAGAAGGCCACATCATAGTCCCAGCCCCGCACCACGCCGGTGGCGCCCAGCACCAGGCGCTGGCCCCGGCTCGTCACCTCGTTGCTGCGGTTGCCCGCTTCCTGCATGCGATAGCGGATGCCGCTGAAGGTGTCGGGCAGGCCGGGCCCGGTGAGCGCGCGGCGCCAGGCTTCGGGCAGGATGCTGACCGGCAGGTTACGGATGCGCACCGGGTTCGGCGACAGCACGTATTTCGACTTTGCTTCGGTCTGTACCAGTTCCGCGAACAGCTGGTTGTCTGGGTTGAGCTGGAAGGTCGCGCGGCCGATGAAGCCGATCTTGCGCGAGTCGGGATAGATCTCGGTGTCTTCCATGAAGTCGTAGCTGCAACCGAGGCGGCCGCCCGGGCCCAGCGGGGCGTAGACGGTGGCGGGTGGGTTGCAGTCCGGCGCGCTCGGGTTGACCCGGCTGGCCGTGCTGCCGGCCGGGATCAGGCCGGCGGCGATCAAGGCGGCGCGCTGGGCGCCCGAGATGTCGACGTTGGCGGGGAAGGTATTGCTCGACATCTGGGCCGGCAGGGTGGTCGCCAGCGGGCGCTCGGCGATGAAGCTGCGCTGGCGCGAATTCAGGCGGTCGAGTTGCTGGAAGTCGAGCACGCCGAAGACGTTGAAGCGGTCGGTCGCCAGGTCGCCGATGCCGCCGCTGATGCTGGCGGTGCGCTTGCCTGCGCCGCCATGCTCGGTACCGGCGGCGGTGGCGGCGAAGTCCAGGCCCGTGTAGTCCTTGCGGGTGATGAAGTTGATCACGCCGCCGATCGCATCGGTGCCGTAGATCGCCGAAGCGCCGTCCTTGAGCACCTCGACGCGCTGGATGGCGCCGGCCGGGATGTTGTTCAGGTCGACGCCGGCGTTGTCGCCGGGCGAAGCGAAGTTGGCCAGGCGCCGGCCGTTCAGCAGGATCAGGGTGGACGAGACGCCGATGCCGCGCATATTGGCGCCGTTCAGGCCGCGCTGGCCCGAGGTGCCGTCCGAGATGCTGGGACCGTCCGTCAGCGGGGCCGTGTTGGCGGCGATGTTGCGCACCAGTTCGGCGGCGGTGGTGACGCCCATCTTGTCGATGTCCTCACGCGTGATCAGCTCCACCGGCAGCGCCGCCTCGGTGTCGAGGCGCTTGATCGAGGAACCGGTGACTTCGACGCGGTGCATCTTCTGCACATCCTGTCCATCCGTCTGCGCCTGCTGCGCCCAGGCCCCGTGGGACATCAGGCCCAGCGCGGCCACGACGCTCGACGCCAGGATGGTCGGCCGCAAGGTAATCGACATGTGCTTCCTCATGCAATGCTCCCTTTTCGAAGATGACTCAGGACTGCTTCACGTTGCGGCGCTTCGGCGCGCCCTCTTTTTTCTGCGTGCTGCCGGTACGAATCTGGTGTTCGCCATACAGGTAGGCTGCGATCGCCTCGGTGTGGCGGGCCGCCTTGGCGACGTTGGCCTTGTTGGAGGTCATGAGGGACACCACCAGCGCCTCGATGACGGCCAGCGCCGCGCTCGAACTGCTGGGCAGCACCGGATGCGCGCTGTGCGCATACAGCACGTGGTGCCCGAGTTCGGCCAGCGGCGAGGCCGGTGAATCGGTGATCGAGACGACGGTGGCGCCGCTGTCGCGCGCGAAGCGGGTGAGCGAGACCGCCGCCAGCGTGTAGCGCGGCAGCGAGATCACCACCAGCACGTCCTTGTCGGTGATGGTGGCCAGTTGGCTGGCCGCGACCTCGGTGCCGCCGGCGGCGGCGACTTCGACCACGTGGCGGCAGAAGGGCTGCAGGTGCATGGCCAGCGCGCCGGCCAGGAAGGTAGACAGGCCGAAGCCCAGCACGTAGACGGTGCGCGCCTTGGTGAGTCCCGCGCCGATGCGGTCCAGCTTGGCGCCGGCCAGGTCGCGGCTGGTGGCCGTGATCGCCGCTTCCGCATAGCCCAGGCTTTCCAGCGCGGGCGAGGCGGGACGGCGTGCGATCGAGCTGCGCAGCTTCTCGACCGGCTGCAGCATCGACTGCAGGGTCTCGGCCACCGCGCCGCGCATCGCCGCGTAGTTTTTGAATCCGAGGTCGCGCGCGAAGCGGCTGATGGTGGCGCTCGACACCTCGCAGGCCTCGGCCAGTTCCTCGATGCCAAGCGCCGTCACGCGCACCTGGTTGCGCAACAGGTAGTCGGCGATATTGCGGTTGGAGGCCGAGCCTTCCGACAGCATGCGCAGCAGGGACTGGCCAAGCGTGGACTCGGCGAAGCCGATGTCGGGTGAGGCGTTGCGCAGGCTGGAAGGCATCGTTTATGTAGGGTGAATGGTTTTCTTTATGACATGCAAATTTCTAAATTTTTTTAAATGTAATCCAGCTTCTGTGGCAAACTCAACAGGAATCTGAAAATATTCTTTCATCGATTCTGGCTGTGTAAAAAAACCTACATACCCGCCGAAGCCCCATGCAGCTGGCATATCGGCGTGTGGAGATTGCGCATGCATATACAGACACACCCGATCGCCACCGAGCCGGGCCTGGCCATGTACCAGCTCACGTCCCGCCACTACGGCACGCCCGGCAGCGGAAAGAAGGCTTATATCCAGGCCTCCCTGCACGCGGACGAAGTGCCGGCGATGTTGGTGGCGCAGTTCCTGCGCCGCAAGCTCGACGCGCTCGATGCCGAAGGCTGCATCCGCGGCGAGATCGTGCTGGTCCCGGCCGCCAATCCCGTCGGCCTGTCGCAGGTGGTGCAGGGCACGCCCTTGGGACGCTTCGACCTCGGCACCGGCGTGAACTTCAACCGCGCCTTCCGCCACGTCGCCGATGAATTGAAGCAGACCCTGGCGGGCCGCCTCGGGCCGGACGCGCAAGCCAACGTCGCCCTGGTGCGCGCCGGCGCGCGCGCCGCAGTCGAACGCTGGGAACCGCAGGACCACACCGAGCTGCTCAAGAAGACCCTGCTGTCGATGGCGATCGATGCCGACATCGTGCTCGACCTGCACAGCGATAACGAAGGCCTGCTGCACGTGTACGCGGGCACGCCGCTGCTCGATAAAGCCGCGCAGCTGTCCGCCCTGCTCGGCGCGCGCGCCCTGCTGCTCTCCAGCGCTTCGGGCGGCGCGCCTTTCGATGAAGCCTGCAGCCGCCTGTGGTGGGAGCTGGCCGAGCATTTCGGAGAAGCCACGCCGCTGCCCCCGGCCTGCGCCGCCGTCACGGTCGAACTGCGCGGCGAGATGGATGTGCGCTACGAGCTTGCGGAGCAGGACGCCAATGCACTGCTGCAGTTCCTGGCGCGCGAAGGGATGATCGAGATGCCGGTGTCAAGGCTGCCCGCTGCCTTGTGCGAGCCCACCCCGCTGGCGGGCGTCGAGCCGCTCTACGCGCCGCAGTCGGGCGTGCTGGTGTTCCTGAAGGCGCTTGGCGAGCAGGTCGCGGCGGGCGAAGCGGTGGCCGACATCGTCAACCCGGTCAGCGGCGCCACCGCCACCGTGCGCGCAACGCAAGATGGCCTGCTGTTCGCCTCCACCGTCCATCGCCACCTGCTGCGCGGCATGCAGGTCTGCAAAATCGCGGGCGCCACGCCCTTCCGTTCCGGTTCCCTATTGAGTCAGTGAGTCGACGATGCGTCTTCGAATGCCCAACACCTTCGTGCTGCTGTTCGCCATCCTGGCCCTGATCGCGCTGGCGACCTGGCTCGTCCCCGGCGGGAAGTACGAGACCCACCTGGTCGACGGCAGGCAGCTGGTCGACCCCGCCTCCTTCCATTACGTCGACAGCAAGCCGCAAGGCCTGGTGGCGCTGTTGAAATCACCGATCAAGGGCTTCGTGGAGTCCGCCCAGATCATCGGCTTCGTCCTCTTCGTCGGCGGCGCCTTCGCCGTGCTGCAGCGGACCGAGGCGATCGACACCCTGATCCGCTCGATCGTGCGCGCGCATGCGCATTCCCCAACGGTGCGCGCGCTCGTGATTCCCGTCTTCGTCACCATGTTCTCGCTGGGCGGCGCCACCTTCGGCATGAACGAGGAAGTGATTCCCTTCATCCTGATCTTCGTGCCGCTGGCGCTCGCCCTGGGCTACGACACCGTGACCGGCGTGTCGATTCCTTTCCTGGGTTCCCAGGTCGGCTTCGGCGCGGCCTTCCTGAATCCCTTCAACGTCGGCATCGCCCAGGGCATCGCGGGCGTGCCGGTGTTCTCGGGCATGGGTTATCGCCTCATCGTCTGGGCCTCAGCGACCTTCGTGACCATCGCCTTCCTGATGTGGTACGCGGCCCGCGTGAAACGCAATCCGGCCCTGAGCCCGACCTATGTACTGGACCAGGCCAAGCGCCAGGAGATGCCTGCCGTGTCCGCGCACGAGCACGAGCGCATGACGCGACGCCATGCTGCCGTGCTGGGCATCTTCGCGCTGACCCTGGGCGCGATGGTGGTGGGCGTGGTGCAGTACGGCTGGTTCATCGACGAGATCGCGGCCCTGTTCCTGGCCATGGCGATCGTGGTGGGCCTGGTCGCGCGCCTCGGCACCGACAACTGGGTGGCCGCCTTCATGCAGGGCGTGAAGGACCTCGCGCCGACCGCCCTCGTGATCGCGATCGCACGCGCCACCATGGTGATCGCGCGCGAGGCCAACATCATCGACACCATGCTGCATGAACTGCTGCCGCTGGTGCAGTCGAGCCATCCGGTGTTCGCAGCCCAGAAGATGTACCTGATCCAGTCGGTGATCAACTTCTTCATCCACTCGGGCAGCGGCCAGGCCGCGCTCACGATGCCGATCATGGCGCCGCTCGCGGACCTGGTCGGGGTGTCGCGCCAGACCGCCATCCTCGCCTTCCAGCTGGGCGAACTGTCCACGCCGATGATCCCGACTTCCGGCATCACGGTCGGCGTGCTGGCGCTGGCGCGCATCCCCTGGCTGACCTGGGCCAAGTGGATGATCCCGCTGCAGCTGATCTACCTGGTGCTGGCCCTGCTGCTGCTCATTCCGCCGGTCCTGATGGGATGGAACTGAGCAGCCGGGCCGGCTAGCGGCTGCGGTCCCGTTCGGAATCGGTCCTGGTGTCCTTGCCTGAAGTCGTGCCGCGCGTGCCGCTGCTGCCCATGCTCGAGGCCGCGCTGCCGCTCGACGTATCGGCCAATGCCTGGCGCAGCATATCGGCCTGGGGATTGGTCACCTTGCCGCTCAGGACATCGCGCGCCGCCACCTGGCGCCGGTAATAGCCGGCCGTTTCGTCTTCGTCGTAGTCGATGTCGGTGACGTTGATGGCCGCGCCGCCGAACAGCCCTTCGGTGTCGGACCAGGCGGTGATATTGCCCCAGCCGGCCGAGCCGGCGCCCTTCTTCGACCAGTCGACCAGGGTCAGGTCGGCGTCGGCGCCCAGCGAGAACTTATTGTTCTGCATGAAGCTGTTGAGAGCCTTCTGGTCGTTGAGCACCAGCGCGATGGCGCCGGCCTGGGCGCCCGCCTGCAGGCCGACGCTGATGCCGCCCATATTGTAGAAGGCGGGATTGCTCCAGGTCTTCCCGCTGCGCACCAGCAGCACGCCCGCACCGCCGCGCGCCCCGACGCCCAGCGCCGCCTCGCCATACTGCGGCACGACGAACACGCCTTTCGAACGCTGCAGCAGCGCGCGCATCTCCGGATTCGCCTGCATCCTGTGCACGACCTGCACGGCCTTGGTGACGTGTTCGGTCGCGTTCCTGGCTTCTTCCTGCTGACGGGCGGTGCCCGGCGTGGCGGCCTGCTTCGCCGAGCCGACCTGGGCGGTGGCGACCCCGGTAGTTCCTGCCAATACCGCGGCAAGCGACGCCGCGGCGAGATGCTTCACGGTCGGATTCATGATGCCCTCCTTCGAGTGGCGTTGAACGGATGGTCAGGCTAAACCCGGCGGCGATCGGATAGCGCCAGTTTGAACGCAGGATAAGGCCTGCAAGCATGACCGGTGTCTTGACAAGCTTGCATGCGCGAGACACATTGGAGGCTTTCTCTCATCCGTTCATCATTCATTCGCCATGATCGATTTCCTCGTCGCCAGCGTCCACCACCTGATCGTCTTCGGCATCGCGGCCGTGCTGGCCGCCGAGCTGGCGCTGATGCGTCCCGCGGCGATGTCGCCGCACACGGTACGCCTGCTGGGACGCTTCGACGCGGCCTACGGACTGCTGGCCCTGGCCATCCTGTTCGTCGGTTTCGGGCGGGTGTGGCACGGCGCCAAGGGGGCGGACTTCTACCTGGACAACCCGATGTTCTGGGCCAAGATCGCCGCCTTTGGCGTGGTCGGCATCCTGTCCATCCGGCCGACCATGCGCATCGCGGCCTGGCGCAAGCGTCTCAAGCTTGATGCCGCCTTCGTACCGCCGCAGGAAGAGATCGGCAAGCTGCGCCGCATCCTGCTGGCCGAGATCCATGTGTTCGCCTTGATTCCGATCTTTGCGGCCGCGATGGCGCGCGGAATCGGCTACTGAGCCGGCCGGCACGCCGGACAATGAAAAAAGGGACAGGCGGTTCATTTGCCTGTCCCTTTTTCATTGGCTGGCGGTCTGTGCCGCTTTCAGCCACTCCCCCTACTCCATGGTCCTTACGCGCCCAGGCGCTGCTCCAGCTGCTGCTTGGTGTCCACCAGTTCCTGCGGCAGGCGGTAGGCCAGCTTGTCGAACAGTTCGCTGTGCAGCTTCAGTTCTTCGACCCAGGCGTCCTTGTCGATCGAGGTGATCTGGGTGAACTGCGCTTCGGTAAATTCCACGCCTTCCCAGTTCAGGTCGGCGTAGTTCGGCGAGGTGCCGAACATGTGCTGCCGGCCTGCCGGGGCGCTGCCTTCGGCGCGGTCCAGCACCCACTTCAGCACGCGCATATTGTCGCCATAGCCCGGCCACACGAAGCTGCCGTCTTCGCCGGTGCGGAACCAGTTGACGCAGAAGATCTTCGGCAGCGTGCCCTTGGCCTCGACTTTCTTGCCGAGGTCCAGCCAGTGCTGGAAGTAGTCGCTCATGTTGTAGCCGATGAAGGGCAGCATCGCGAACGGGTCGCGGCGCACGATGCCCATCTGGCCGGCGGCGGCGGCGGTGGTCTCCGAGCCCATGGTCGCGGCCATGTAGACCCCTTCCACCCAGTTGTTGGCTTCGGTGACCAGCGGCACGGTGGTCGAGCGGCGGCCGCCGAAGATGAAGGCCGAGATCGGCACGCCGGCCGGGTCGTCCCAGGCGGCGTCGATGACCGGGTTCTGGGTCGCGGCGACGGTGAAGCGCGCGTTCGGGTGGGCGGCCTTGGTGCCCGAGGCCGGGGTCCAGTCCTTGCCCTGCCAGTCGATCAGGTGTGCCGGGGCTTCCTTGGTCATGCCTTCCCACCAGACGTCGCCGTCGTCGGTCAGCGCCACGTTGGTGAAGATGACGTTCTCGCGCAGCGAGGCCATGCAGTTCGGGTTGGTCTTGTCGTTGGTGCCCGGGGCCACGCCGAAGTAGCCGGCTTCCGGGTTGATGGCGTAGAGCTTGCCGTCCTGGCCCGGCTTGATCCAGGCGATGTCGTCGCCGATGGTGGTGACCTTCCAGCCGTCGAATGCCTTCGGCGGGATCAGCATGGCGAAGTTGGTCTTGCCGCAGGCCGAGGGGAAGGCGGCCGCCACGTATTTCTTGTCGCCCTTCGGGGACTCGACGCCCAGGATCAGCATGTGCTCGGCCAGCCAGCCGGTGCCGCCGGCTTGGGCTTCCTGGTAGCCCATGTTCGAGGCGATGCGCAGCGCGAAGCACTTCTTGCCCAGCAGCGCGTTGCCGCCGTAGCCCGAGCCGAAGGACCAGATCTCGCGGGTTTCCGGATAGTGGACGATGTACTTGGTGGCATTGCACGGCCACGGCACGTCTTTCTGGCCGGCGGCCAGCGGCATGCCGACGGAATGCACGCAGGGCACGAAGTCGCCGTCGCTGCCGAGCACGTCGAACACGGCCTTGCCCATGCGCGTCATGATGCGCATGTTGACGGCGACATAGGGCGAGTCGGACAGTTCGACGCCGATGTGGGCGATCGGCGAGCCCAGCGGACCCATCGAGAACGGCACCACGTAGAGGGTACGGCCGGCCATGCAGCCGTCGAACAGGCCGTTCAGGGTGCGGCGCATCTCGGCCGGGTCCATCCAGTTGTTCGTGGGGCCAGCCTGCTCTTTCGTGCTTGAGCAGATGTAGGTGCGGTCTTCGACGCGGGCCACGTCCGACGGGTCCGACCATGCCAGGTAGGAATTCGGGCGCTTGGCCGGGTTGAGCTTCTTCATGGTGCCGGCTTCGACCATCTGCGCGCAGAGGCGGTCGTACTCTTCCTCGGAACCGTCGCACCAGTAGATGCTGTCAGGCTTCGTCAGGGCGGCGATGTCCGCGACCCAATTGATGAGCTGCTGGTGTTTGACGTGAGCTGGAACGTTCAGTGCGGCGACGCCGCCCATCACGGGCTGGTTCATAGATACCTCCAATGCCAATTAAGAATACTGTCACGGCAGGATCGTCCGTCTGGCCGTGCCTTAGAATGGCTGGTCGCTCCAGCGGAGCGCGGCGATTACGGCGGTCGTGTCGACGGCCTCGCAGGGAGACCGGAAAGGGTGCTGCAGGGCCCGGCACAAGCGTGTCAAACCCTCAAGAATTGGCCGATTGTACACCCGTAAAACGCCGATTTAGCTCTGCTACTACAAAAAAGTAGTCAAAATTGCCCGACTAATGTAGTAGGCTATTTATGATCTTTTTAGAAGCTGTTATTTCGCTACGCGCAGTCCCTTAACTAGAAGCAACTGACATGAAAATAGCTGTTCTCGACGATTACCAGGACGCCGTGCGCGGCCTTTCCTGCTTCCGCCTGCTCGACGGCCATGAAGTGAAGGTGTTTAACAATTCGGCACGCGGGCTGGGGCAGCTGGCGATCCGGCTGGCGCCCTACGAGGCCCTCGTGCTCATCCGCGAACGCACCGCCTTCCCTGCCGCCCTGTTGCAGCGCCTGCCGAACCTGAAGCTGATCTCCCAGACCGGCAAGGTCAGCGGCCATATCGACGTGGCGGCGGCCACCGAACATGGCATCGCGATCGCCGAAGGCATCGGTTCGCCGGTGGCGCCCTCGGAGCTGACCTGGGCCCTGATCATGGCCGCCAGCCGCAAGATCGTGCCCTATGCGAACAACCTGAAGGAAGGCTTGTGGCAGACGGCCTCGATCAACCCGGTACTCAACGGCCTGGGACGCTCGCTGCGCGGGCGCACCCTGGCGATCTGGGGCTACGGCAAGATCGGGCGCCTGGTGGCGGGCTATGCGCGGGCTTTCGGGATGCGCGTGCTGGTGTGGGGGAGCGAAGGCAGCCGGCAGGCGGCCCAGGACGATGGCTTGGAGGCGGCGGTCTCGCGCGAGGCGCTGTTCTCCCAGGCGGACGTGTTGACGGTGCACCTGCGCCTGCTCGATGCCACGCGCGGCATCGTGAAGGCGGAGGATTTCGCGCGCATGAAACCGGATGCCCTGTTCGTGAATACCAGTCGCGCCGAGCTGGTCGAGGAAGGGGCGCTGGAGCAGGCCCTGCGTTCAGGCCGTCCCGGCCATGCGGCGCTGGATGTGTTCAGCAATGAACCCTTGAAACCGGACTCGCCGCTGCTGCGCATCCCGACGGTGCTGGCCACGCCGCACCTGGGCTATGTGGAGCAGGACAGTTACGAGATCTATTTCCAGACGGCCTTCGAGAACGTCGTGCGCTTCGCCGCGGGGCAGCCGGACAACATCTTCAACCCCGAGGCATTGGGCAAGCGCCAGCTACCTTAACTCTCCTGCTTCAGTTCGGGCTCGCCGGTGAAGCTGGGCCGGCGCACCGGCATCACGTGGGCGCCGCTCCACAGCCCCGCCCAGCCGGGTGGCCAGCCGATGGCCGGGCCCGCGTAGGGCTGCAGGCCGGCCCGCACGGGCACCACCGGCACCGGCGGCGCCTCGATGAGCTTGCCGCCCGCGGGACGCTCCATATTGAGGCTGTACATATAGCCGGGCAGCAGCAACTCGCAGACCTGCGCAAACCAGGCCGTGTGATCTTCGTCGCGCCCGAGCGCCTGCGCCAGGCCCTGCGGGTCGAACTTCGCCAGTGCGTGGATGAGTTCTTCAGTCGTCGCGCCCGGCGAATCGCCCCAGCCCATCACGGGGTTGTTGTTGTAGTCCGCGCCCGAGCCATACCAGCCTTCGCGCCAGGTGCGCTGCATCCAGTTGCGCGGGCCCGTGAACAGGTGCCAGCGCCAGTGCAGGCCGGAGGGCTTGGGCCAGGAATACAGATACAGCTTCTGGTAGCCGGCCTTGTGCAGCTCGCGCACCACGTCCATCAGGCGCGCATGCGGCATGCGGTCCGGCGGGGCGCGGCGGAACAGGATCGGCTCACCATCCGCGTGCTGCACCTCGTCGCTGGACAGGTTCAGGTCGAGGGTGCGGGCTTCGGCCCCGAAGCGCGCCGAGATCCAGCCCGTCAGGAGATTGACGTGGGTGATCACGCCATAGCCTCGATGGCGGTGGAAAATGACGGTGCCTGGTGCGACGGCTTTCATGGGAGAAGAAGGTGAGAAATGGAAAGAAGCGGTGAGTCTACTCATCCGATCCAGACGATTCTAGCGCAGTCACATATGGATACACTACCGTTTGAGGCTATCATTACCCACCTTTTTTCTGCACGTGGACAAACCAACATGACTTTGCGAATCATCGCCACCGGTGGCACTTTCGACAAACACTACAATGAACTGAACGGCGTGCTCGGCTTTGCCGACAGCCACCTGCCGGCCGTGATCGCGCGCTCGCGCATGACCGTGCCGTGCGCGCTGGAGGTGCTGCCCCTGCTCGACTCGCTCGACATGCAGGACCCGGACCGCCAGCGCGTGCTGGCTTCCTGCCAGGCGGCAAGCGAGAAAGCCATCGTCATCATCCACGGCACCGACACCATGCGTGAAACGGCGGCCGTGCTGGGCGCGGCGAAGCTCGGCCAGACCGTCGTGCTGACCGGCGCCATGATCCCCTACGAGATCGCCAATTCGGACGCCCTGTTCAACCTCGGCTTCGCATGCGGCGTGGCGCAAACCCTGCCGGCCGGCGTCTACGTCGCCATGAACGGCCAGGTTTTCCCATGGGATAACGTCACCAAGAACCGCGCCGCCGGCGTGTTCCAGCAGCTGTAAATCCCGTTGTTTTCCGGGAGGCAGCCGCGCGCTGCCTTTCCCGGCCTCTTCCTATACTCATTGTTCCCTACCCCGAATGAGGAGAGAGCAATGAGCGAGCAGCGCCCCATCCTGACCACCCGCCAGGGTCACCCTGTCAGCGACAACCAGTCCCTGCGCTCGGTGGGCGAACGTGGTCCGGCCACGCTCGAAAATTACCAGTTCATCGAAAAGATCACGCACTTCGACCGCGAGCGGATTCCCGAACGCGTGGTCCATGCGCGCGGCACCGGCGCCCACGGCTATTTCGAAACCTACGGCACCATCGGCAGTGAGCCGGCCAGCAAGTACACCAGGGCGCGTGTGCTCAATGAGGTCGGCGTGCAGACCCCGCTCTTCGTGCGCTTCTCGACCGTGATCGGCGCCAAGGAATCGCCCGAGACGGCGCGCGACCCGCGCGGCTTCGCGATCAAGTTCAAGACCGTGGACGGCAACTGGGACCTGGTGGGCAATAACCTGAAAGTCTTCTTCATCCGCGATGCGATCAAGTTCCCGGACATGATCCACGCCTTCAAGCCCGACCCCGTGACCAACCAGCAGGAGCCGTGGCGCTTCTACGATTTCATTTGCAGCCATCCGGAAGCGCTGCACATGGTTACCTGGGTCAAGAGTCCATGGGGCATTCCCGCGACCTACCGCGAAATGGAAGGCTCCGGTGTGAACACCTATAAACTGGTCAACGACCAGGGCGTGGCCCACCTCGTGAAATTCCACTTCGAACCGAAGCAGGGCGTGCGCAACCTCACCGCGCAACAGGCCGCCGAGATCCAGGCCCAGGACACCAGCCACGCCACGCGCGACCTCTACGATGCGATCGAGCGCGGCGACTTCCCGGAATGGGAATTCTGCGTGCAGATCATGAGCGACGGCGAGCATCCCGAGCTCGACTTCGATCCGCTGGACGACACCAAGCGCTGGCCGGAAGAGCAGTTCCCGCTGCTGCCGGTGGGACGCCTGGTCCTGAACAAGAATCCCGACAACGTCTTCGCGGAAACCGAGCAGTCGGCCTTCGGTACCGGCGTGCTGGTGGACGGCATCGACTTCTCGGACGACAAGATGCTGCAGGGCCGCACCCTCTCCTATTCCGACACCCAGCGCTACCGCGTGGGGCCGAACTACCTGCAGTTGCCGATCAACCAGCCGCAGGCGGGCGCGGCGGCGCGCACCAACCAGCGCGACGGCCAGATGACCTTCTACGTGGACGGCCGCGGCGAGGACAAGCACATCAACTACGAGCCGAGCCTGATGGGCGGCTACCAGGAAGCGCCCAGGCCCGGGAAGGAATACCACCAGTGGGTCGAAGGCCACCTGGGCCGCTACCAGACCACCCGCACCGCCGACGACTATGCCCAGGCCGGCACGCGCTACCGCAGCTTCGAGGATTGGGAACGCGACGACCTCGTCAATAACGTCGGGGGCGACCTGAGGAAGTGTCCGGAGCCGATCCAGCTGCGCATGGTGTGGCACCTGTGGCACTGCGACGAGGACTACGGCCGCCGCGTGGCGGAAGTGGCGGGCATCGACCTGGAGAAGGCCAAGGCCCTGCCGCCGCTGCCGGGCAAGCCGGCCCCGCACGAGAAGCGGCAGGGGCCGACCTATTCGAGCGGCAAGCTCGAGCGCGGCGACGGGGGAAGCCGGGAGCCGGCCACCAGCGAAGAGGTCGCCTCGAAGTAAAGGAGACGAAAGCGCCGGGGACGGCGCTTTCACTTTCTTACGCCTTGGCCTTGCGGCGGCGCGCCAGGCCCATGCCTGCCATGCCGGCAGCCAGGATCGCCATGCTCGCGGGTTCCGGGACTTCGTCCGGAATCTCGGCGCTGTTGACGTTCAGGATGTCGAAGGCCCAATGACCGTCGCGCTTGTCGTCCTGGGCGTCGACGAAGCCATCGCGGAAATTGCGATACGCCACACCGTCAAATTCGAAGCCGTCCGCCAGGTCGCCAAGCGAAAAATTATCGAACTGCTGGATCGTCACGATGTAGTTGCCGGCAGCCAGTTCGTGAGTGAAATTCACGTCGTAGCAGGCGTTGGTCACCTCATCGGCCGGAACCAGCGGGCAATCGGCATCGTCCTGTTCGGCGATGCGGATGCCGTCCGCCGAGAACAGGGCCAGGATCGGGTCGAAGCCGCCGCGCGCGATGGTCTGGCCGGCTGCGTTCACGCCGCCCGCATAGGACCAGCTGCGCAGGGTCACGGTCGATGCTTCGGCCAGCGTGAAGTTAAAACGCTGCACATCGTTATCGTAGGTGAAGTTGCCGGTGAAGGAGATGTTGTCTGCCTGGGCGAGCGAGGCGAATCCGAACAGGGCGAGTGCGACGAGTTTCTTGAGTTTCATTAAAGCGGCTCCTTTGGAGAGTTGGTCAAAAGTACGCCGCCGACTTTTAGCAAAGAGTGTGCCTGCCCGCTAAGTCAATGTTAAATAAGAGAAAATGTTTCACGGCACAATTGAAATGTAAAACTGCTCGACAGTACCGTTTGGGAGAGTTCACCCGGGCTGCATATGCAGCCCGGGTGACAGGGATGAATCAGGCCTTGGCTTCGCCGCCCAGGGCCTCGACGACGTCGGCCAGCAGCTTGGCCAGCTCGCCCGTCATCAGGGTGATGTCGTTGTCGAAGCGCTCGTCGTCGCTGTAGGTGACGGCTTCGCCTTCCTTGATCACGTCCAGCGGCTTGATGCTCTTGATCGCCAGCGACTCGGTCAGCACGAAGCTGATGCGGTCGTTCCAGGTCATGGCCAGGCGGGTGCACTGCTTGCCGGCGGCGATGTGGCGGCGGATGTCGTCCGGTTCCAGGGTGTGCTTCACGTAGCGCACGGCCGCACGGCTTTCGCCGGTGGCGCGCAGTTCGGTGTCCTGGTCGATGGTGAAGCCGTACGGCGCTTCGTCGGCCTCCAGCCAGCCGGTCATCACGGCCACCGGGGATTTCTGCACGCGCAGCGATTCGAGCGGCATGCGGTCCACGGCTTTCAGCAGCATCTTGATGACGTCGTCCGCTTTTGCCGGGCTGGCGGCATCGACGACCAGCCAGCCGTTGACCGGGTCGATCCAGACCCAGACGTTGCTGCGGATCGAGAAGGCGCGCGGCAGCAGTTCGTCGGCCACGCGTTCCTTCAGGTCCTTCATTGCCTTCTTGCCGGGCGGGAAGCCCTGCTGTTCTTCCAGCTCGGCGGCCTTGGCCTTGGCGACCTGGTTGATGACCGAGCTCGGCAGCAGCTTCTTCTCGCTGCCCAGCATCATCAGCATCTGCTTGTTGACGACGTGGACCAGCTTGCCGTTACCGCGTGGCGAATCCCAGCCCTGGCGCAGCAGCTCGTTGCTGCTGGCGGGCGTGAAAGCCTGCGACTGCAGCGCTTCTTCCATCTGTTCCGGGTTGAATGCCCAGGGAGCGGGCAGGCGATAAATCTGGAGATTCTTGAACCACATACGCTTGTTATCCGATTGTTTCCAAAATTCTGGGGAACGACATTCTACGCTGCTCAGCGGCAATTTAAGCCGGGACCGGTGCGAAAAAATTACTCTGTTGTCGAGTCGCCAACGGCCTCGACGATGGCTTGCGGCAGCGCGTCCTCGAACAGCCGCAATTGTTCGACCATCTCCGTATCGCTCAGCCGCACGCCGACGCCCAGCAGGCGCACCGGGCGGCTGGCGCGTGCCCAGCCGGTCTCCATCAGGCGCGCATAGGTCGGAATATGTGGTGCATAGCCAACACACTCGACCGTCGTCTGCTGGAAGTCTGAGAACTTGATTTTTACGAAGAGCTTGTTGATGAATTTTTCGGCACCGTTGCGCTTGATGCGCCGGAGCAGATGCTCGTAGAGGTCAGGCAGCAGGCGCAGGCAGGCTTCCAGGTCGGGCACGTCCGGCGTATAGGTTTCCTCGGTGCTGATCGACTTGCGCTCGCGCGAGGTGTTCACTTCGCGCGTGTCGACGCCGCGGCAGAGGTTGTACAGGCGATAACCAAAACTGCCGAAATGCTCGGTCAGCCGCTCAATGGGCCAGCTGCGCATGTCGCCGCAGGTCTGCAGGCCGAGCCGGTTCATCTTCTCGGCCGTCACCTTGCCCACGCCATACAGCTTCTTGACCGGCAGCGCGGCGACAAAGGCGTCGACCTCTTCCGGGCGCACCAGGAACAGGCCGTCCGGCTTGTTCCAGTCGCTGGCGATCTTGGCCACGAACTTGTTCGGCGCCACCCCGGCCGAGGCGGTGATGCCGACGGTCTCGAAAATGCGGCGCCGGATCTCCTGCGCGATCAGGGTGGCGCTGCCCTTGCAGTGCGGGGAGTCGGTGACGTCGAGGTAGGCTTCGTCGAGCGAGAGCGGCTCCACGAGTTCCGTGTAGTCGCGGTAGATGTCCATGATCTGGCGCGAAGCGATCCGGTACTTTTCCATCGCCGGCGGGATCACCAGCAGGCTCGGGCACAGTTTCATGGCCTGGGCGGTGGCCATGGCCGAATGGATGCCGTAGCGCCGCGCCTCGTAGTTGCAGGTGGCGATCACGCCGCGCTGGTCGGGACGACCGCCGACGGCGAGCGGACGCCCGCGCAGCGAAGGATCGTCGCGCATCTCGACCGATGCGTAGAAACAGTCGCAATCGCAGTGGATGATTTTACGGAGCGGAGCGTTCACACGGGCGGCGGGGCCGACTACTGTAATTGCATACAGTATCCGTTGAAAGTGGAGTTATTGCAATACGTAGGGTGGACGGGTCTCTCCCGTCCGCGCGTTCAAACAGTCGGTGAGTAGCCCATGCGCGTCCATGCGTCGGTTGGTTGAACGCGCGGACGGCAGAGCCGTCCACCCTACGAAACCCCAAAAAAGAACGCGCGGCATGCCGCGCGTTCCCGGATGAAGGCGGCGCAAGGGGAGCAGCGCCGCTTCGTCCTAGACCGTTACCAGGAGAGTTTCAGGCTGTACTTGCCGTTGGTCGAGCCGGTGCCGCCGCTGTAGTACACCACGCGCACGTAGCGGGTCGAGGTGGACGATCCGGTATTGGCGCTGGTGACGCTGTCGACCGCGCCGGCCGGATTCTCGCTGGCGCCCAGCTGGCTGCCGGAGCTGTTGTACACGTACAGGTCGTAGTCGGCGCTGCTGCTGCCCGGGGTCATGACGGCGCTCAGGGTCTTGCCGGCCGGCAGGTCTACGCGGAAGTAGTCGCTGTCGGTCGTGCTGCCCATGTTGCCGTTGACGGTGGTGCCGGTGGTCGAGACCAGATCCGCCGTACCCAGCGTGTTGTTCGACTCGGATTCGCTGATCGTCGGGCCGGTCGGCGTGGTGGTGCCGCCGATCGCCGCGTTCACGGCGGCGGTGGCGTCCACGATGCCGGTGCCGCAGCCCGAGCAGGTCGCCGGGAAGGCGCGCGCGCTCGACTTCAGCATGCTTTCGATCTGGTCCGGGGTCAGGGTCGACTTGGCCGCCAGCATCAGCGCGGCCACGCCGGCCACGTGCGGGGTGGCCATCGAGGTGCCCTGGTAGCCGGCGTAGTTGTCCGAACCCGGCGCATTGGTGCCCGAATTCAGGGTCGAGATCACGCTGTAGCTGCCGTCGCCGCCCGGGGCTGCGACGTCGACCAGGGTGCCGTAGTTCGAGTAGGACGCACGGCCGCCGGTCTTGCCGGTTGCCGCGACCGCGACCACGCCCGAGCAGTTCGCCGGGCTGGCGTTGCTGACGTTCATGTTGTCGTTACCGGCCGCCACCACCACCACCGCGCCGCGCGAGCGGGCGCCGTTGATGGCGTTCTGGGTGGTCGTGTCGCAGGCGCCGCTGCCGCCCAGCGACAGGTTCAGCACCTTGGCCTTGTTGGCATTGGTCGGCACGCCGCTCACGGTGCCGCCCGAGGTCCAGGTGATCGCGTCGGCGATGTCCGAGGTGTAGCCACCGCACTTGCCGAGCACGCGGGCCGGGACGATCCTGGCGTTGTACGCCACGCCGGCCACGCCCAGGCTGTTGTTGGTGCGCGCGGCCACGGTGCCGGCCACGTGGGTGCCGTGCCAGCTCGAGTTCGAGGCCGGCGAGCCTGCATAGCATTCGCCTGCGACCACGCGGTCGCCCGGGTCGCTCGCATCGGTGTCGCGGCCATTGCCGTCGTTGCCGATGGTGGCGCTGCTGATGAAGTCATAGCCCTGCAGGATCTGGCCGCTCAGGTCGGCGTGGGGGCGGTAGCCGGTGTCGATCACGGCCACGACCACGCCGGTGCCGGTCGACTTGTCCCAGGCGGTCGGCAGGCGCAGGCCGCCGACCGAGTCGGTGTAGTGCCACTGCTGGGCGTAATACGGGTCATTCGCCGTCGCCATGTGGGTCATGATGCGGTCAGGCTCGGCGTACTCGATGTTCGGGTCGCGCGCCATCATCTCGGCGGCCAGCTTCTTCACCTCGTCCAGGTGCTTGCGGCCATTGAGCTTGAACACGCGGGCGCCGGTCGAGATCGCGTGGCTCTCGCTGACCAGCATGCCAAACTCCTGGCCGGCGCGGTCGAGGCGGGCCTTGCGGTCGGCGCTCAGGGCAGTGGCGACGCGCGCCTTCGCCTGGCCGACGGCCTTCGATGCCGGGACGGCATCCTTGTACTTCACGATAATGCGGTCAGTCTCCAGGATGAACTTCTGCTCCGCCGCTCCGGCCGCCGTGGCGGCAAGCGCCAGCGAGACCGCAGCGCACATCTTCAACATGGCAGGATGAATCGAACGCGTTTGCTTCATGTTTCTTCCTCATTGTGATGTTTTTCCGTCAAGCGAAATGACCCTCGCCCGTGTCGTTGTCAACCGAGGTTCAACCGGAACAGATTCCGGGTCAAACCCGTGCCGTCTGTATGCGGCGGAAATGAGCGTACTCCGAAAGGAAGAGCTTGCGCGCGACAATTCGATACAATTTCGGCGTATTAACAACAGTAAACCGTCCCAATGTTGAAGAAACCTATTTTCTTCGGCGAAACGTTAAATTTGGCAAATATCGTATGCCACAATTATATTGACATTTCTCAAAACGACTTGCTCAGCAATAAGGTATAGGGCCACTCAGCCGCCGCAACTGGAGGTATCCCATTTCCAGTTGTTGGTGAACGGATCGAGTACCCGGGGAGCTTCCCAGCGTTCGGTATGGCCATTGGCGAAGGTGCGCACGCAGCTGCCGTTGACGCAGCGGTTGGTGCAGCTCAGCGTCCGGCCGCGTGGCGGCGCCGACGGACGGGATTGCGCTGCGCGTTCCCTGGCCAGGGCCGTCTGGGCGAAGACCTTGTCGAAAGTCGCCGGCTGGGGGCGCGGTCCCGCATTCTCGGTGACGCGAATGATCTTGCATGCGTCACCGGGGGCCGAATGCTCGCGGCACCGTGCCATTGCCACCTTCTCCGCCTCCGACCGGCTCCGCTCGAGCTGGTAGGAGGTATAGCTCGACGACGACACTGCAACGCGTGTCCATGCACCCCAGTTGGTCTGCACCGCGCATCTGGCAGCGGCGTCTTTCAAGTCCGCCGCGCATCCATCCAGGGCGACCTGGCGAGCCTCTGCTTCGCGTTCGTAGCCGTAGGCATAGAACTGCGACACCAGATTGCCCTTTGCGTCTTCCGCAGTCGCCCAGGCGAGCCACTCGCCGCCCGGTTCCCAGTACAGGGCCATGAAGGCGCAGTCCTTCGATTGCTTGCGGCACTCCTTCATGGCCGCGGTACGGGCCAGTTCCGGCGTGTCACGCATGACGACCGTCGTCCTGCCCGGGCTCTTGGCGATGGCGATTGCAGCGGGCTTGCTGCCCCATACCATGAGCTGGCAGTCCTCGCCGCGCTCGCGGCATCCGGCCAGCGCCTCTCGCTTTGTTTCTTCGACGTCCCTTCCTTCGGTAACGGTATACGTGTGGCCATTCGATGCCTTGGCGACTGCAGCGGCGGCCCGCGCAGAGCCCGTGTTGCCGGCAAGGACCAGGGACAGGAGGGAGACAGCGAGGATGCGGTAGGGATGCATGATGAACTCTCGTGAAATGCAGGAGTCGTCATCATTTCCCGAGAGCATCTTTTGCGCCAGACCATCCGCGACGGATGCGGCAAATGCCGGAATGGATGCGCCATTCCGGGGAATTGATCACATCTGGCGCAGGGCCGGCTGGGACTGGAAACCGGCGCTGACCTGCAGCACCTCGGGCCTGCCTTTCAGGCGGATCTCGACCTGCCCTTCGCGGCGGTAGATCGCTTCGATGCGGCGGCGGTTGACGATGGCGCCGCGGCTGATCTGGATGAACTCTTCCGGGTCGAGCTGGGCCGCCAGGTCCTTCACGGGCACCCGGATCAGGGCTTCGACCTGGCTGGTCGCGACCTTGGTGTACTTGGCGTCGGACTGGAAGAAGATGACTTCGTCGACCGTGATCACGCGCACCATGCTGCCGACCGAGGCCTGGATCCAGGACAGGTAGCGCGGCGCCTGCACGGGCGCCGCGGCCGGCGCCCGCTGCGCGGCCGGCGTCGCGGACTGGTCGAGCCGGCAGCGCAGCCGTTCGATCGTCTCCAGCAACCGTCCCCGGTTGAGCGGCTTGACCAGGTAGTCGACCGCGCCGACGTCGAAGGCGTCCAGCGCATGCTGGCCGTAGGCCGTCAGGAAGACGATGGCGGTGCCCGGGGGACGCATCCTGGCGACGTCGAGACCCGTCGCCTTGGGCATATTGATGTCGAGGAAGGCGACATCCGGGGCATGCTGGCGCAGCGCGGCCAGGGTCGCCGCGCCGTCGCCCGTTTCGGCCACGATGGCGAGTTCCGGCCACAGGTCGGCCAGCGCCTCCTTCAGTTCGGCCAGCAGCAGCGGTTCGTCTTCGGCCAGCAATGCGGTGGGCATGTTCAGTCTTTCCTTTCCTGGAGGGGGATCACGATGGTGGCGGTGAAACCGGCGCCCGGCTCGGCGCCCACTTCGAGCCAGGCCGCGCTGCCGAACATGGCCTCGAGGCGCTGGCGGATGTTCGACAGCCCGACGCCCGTGCCGCCCACGCTCGACAGGCCGGCGCCGTTGTCAAACACGCGCAGGCGCAGCCGGCCATCGGCGCTCGATGCCGACAGCACGATCTCGCCCTGCTCGCTGCCCGCGATGCCGTGCTTGATGGCGTTCTCGACCAGCGAGATCAGCATCGCCGGCGGGAAGGGATGCTCGAGCAGCTCGTCGGGCAGGATGAAGCGGTAGGACAGGCGTTCGCCCATGCGGATCTTCATGATGGCGAGATAGTGCATGGCCAGGTCCATCTCGCGCACCACGGTCGAGTCCTCGGCGCGCAGGTCGTCCATGGCGCTGCGCAGGTAGGCGATCAGGTGGTCGAGCATGTCTTCGCCGGCCTCGACGCTGCTGCGGTAGAGGTGGCGCACGTTGGCCAGGGTGTTGAACAGGAAGTGCGGTTCGATCTGGGCCTGCAGGATGCGCAACTGGGTTTCGACCGCGCGGCCATGCAGGGCATCACGCTGGCGCTCGGCTGCCACTTTGGCGAGCTGGTCGCGCAAGGGGACCAGCAGCTGCGTCTCGATGTACTTCATCTGCGCCAGGGCGTCCAGCGGCGTGGCGAACAGCTCGACCTGGTGCCAGCCGCCGCGCAGCACGGAGCGCACCACGACGCGCCGGCCTGCGCCCTCGTCCGGGCGCAGGGAAACCAGCAGCTTCATCGGGCAGTTCGACCACACGAGTTCATATTCCGGGCTTCCCGCATGCTCGCGCACATGCAGGCGCGGATGCGGGCTGTACAACATGCGTCCGAGGCCCGGCATGCTGCGGTCGGTCAGGCGTTCGACCATGGACGAAAGGGTATGGCGCAGGTCATCGCTATCGGCGCCGACCCGCAGTTCGCGCCGCGTCAGGGTGCCCTTCGCGGCCGCCAGCACCGCGCCTGGCGTATTGCCCAGGGCATGCAGGCGCCACGCACCGATCAGCATGCTCAGCGCCGGCATCATCAGCGCGAACAACAGCACCGTCAACCAGGTGCTGCTCTCGAAAATATAGTCGATGACGCCGCGCTGGGTGTCGTGATCGCCCACCACGCCGAGCAGGACGATCATGCCGCCACCCACCGCCGCCGCCGTAACGGCGAAGACGAGGATTTCGGCCACCGCCTGCAATTGCAGGGCCAGTGCGTAACGCACCAGCGGACCCACATCGGCCCGTTCGCCACCGTAGCGGGATGCGAAGCCCAGATACACGAGCTGGACGGCGACCAGGGTCAGGAAACCGCCAAAGCGGCCATGCGGGATATCCAGGCCGAGCGGTCCGGCGAACAGGGAAAATCCGGCGACGACCGTGCCGGACAGGGCAGCCAGGACCAGGCCGGTAAGGACCAGGACACTGACCAGGCTGGATTTTGCTTGCGTGAGTAAGGTAGACATCGACATTCCAGGAAAGTGGCGGGAATCGACATCTTTACTAGGCGCAACATTATGCACCAGCCCCGCTGCGACGGACACGGCAGTCAGCGGGATGGATGCGCCTTTCGCGGGAATGCAACAAAAAAGGCCGCGCAGTGCGCGGCCTTCTTGCGGCTCAGTTCAAGGCTTAGAAGTTGCCCTTGACCTGGATGCCCCACTGGCGCGGCTCGTTGGTGAAGCCGGTCAGGTTGTTGAAGTCGATCGCGCCGGTGATGCGGCGCTGGTCGAGCACGTTGCGGCCGAAGGCAGCCACCTCATACTTGCCGTTGCCGAAGATGTAGCCCAGGCGCACGCCGCCTTCCGTCAGCGGCGCACCCGTGAACTCGGTCGCCTCGTACAGGAAGAAGTTGATCTTGCTGCGGTAGGACCAGTCGGTGAAGAAGTACAGCTCGCCATCCGCGAACGGCACGCCGTAGCGGGCGGTCGCGTTCAGGGTCCAGCGCGGCGCCTGCGGCAGTGCGTTGCCGTCGATGACGACGCGGCCGGCGGCGTTGATCGGATCGGTCACGGTGCACTGCGCGCACTTGTTCACCGACAGGCTGCCGTCGCGGATCTGGGTGTAGTTGTAGCTCGCGCCGGCGCTGACGCGCAGGGCGGTGCTGACGGCCGCTTCGAAGTCGAACTCGGCGCCCTTGCCCTTGGTCTTGTCGGCATTGATCAGGCGGTTGACATTCGAGTTGCCGCCCACCACGGTCAGCTGCTGGTCCTTGACGGTGTAGTCGTAGATCGAGAACGAGGTGCGGGCGCGGCGCTCGAACAGGTCGGCCTTCAGGCCCAGCTCGTACGAGGTGATGGTTTCCGAATCGGCGACGGTGATCGGCACCGCGGCCGAGGCGGCGGCGATGCTCGGCGCGCGGAAGCCGGTGGCGACGCGGCCGTAGACGTTCACGGCGTCATTCACTTTGTAGGTGGCCGACAGGTCCCAGTTGATCTTGTCCTGGCTGGTGGCGACCGAACGCGGGCCGATCTGGGCGACGTTCTCGTTGACCAGGGTGGCGAAGTCCTTCTCGTCCTTGGTGTAGCGCACGCCGCCACGCACGGTCCAGGCCGGGCTGATGGTGTAGTTCACCGAGGCGAAGGCCGCCCAGGCTTCGTTTTTCTGGTTGCTGACCAGGCGCGAGGTGCGCGCGCCGGCATCGTTGAAGTTGTCGCTGCCGCCGGTCGCGTCTTCATCGAAGAAGTACAGGCCGGTCTGCCAGTTCAGCGGGCCGCTGTTCTGCGACTCGACGCGGAATTCCTGGCTCCACTGGTCGAGATTGGTGATGTAGCCGCCGGTCTGGACCTGGAAGGGGATGAAGCCCGGGCCCGCCGGGGTGCCGCCGTCGATGTCGCCGCGGCTGTAGTAGTCGCTGACGTGCTCGAAGCCGGTGATCGAGAACAGGCGCACGCTGCCCAGGTCCCAGGACAGGCGCAGGTTGGCGCCGTTGGACTTCAGGGTCTGGAAGTTGTCGGCATTGGTGACGATCTTGTCGAGGTCGTAGCCGGGAACGACTTTGTTCGAGCCTTTCTGGATCAGGTTGGCGCGGAACAGGCGGGCGGTGCCCTGGGTCTGGCGCTGGTGCACGTTCAGCAGGGCGTTGAAGCTGCTGCCCGGGCTGTACAGGACCTGGATGCGCTCGGCGTGCTCGTTATAGCCGTCCAGCTCGCCCCGCTTCTGGGTCATGGCCACGTCGCTGTAGTTCTTGACGTAGTCGTCGCGGTGCTGGCCGGTGGCCGACACGCGCATCGCCCATTGATCGGACAGCGGAATGTTCACGGCGCCTTCGACGTTGGCGGTGGTGTGGGTGGCGTAGGAGGCGTTGACGTAACCTTCCGACTTGCCCAGCTTCGGCTTCTCGGATTCGAATTTCACGACGCCGGCCGGGGTGTTGCGGCCGAACAGGGTGCCCTGCGGGCCGCGCAGCACTTCGACGCTGGCCAGGTCGAAGATCGGGAAGCCTTTCAGGATCGGGTTTTCCTGCACCACGTCGTCGTAGACCAGCGAGACCGGCTGCGAAGCGAAGGTGTTGAAGTCGGTGTTGCCGTAGCCGCGGATGTAGAAGCGCGGGAAGGTACGGCCATTGGAGGATTCGACGTTCAGGCTCGGGACCTTGCCGGCCAGCAGGCGGATATCGTCGCCGCCGGATACCAGCACGTCGAGCTTGTCGCCCTTGAGGGCGGTGACGGACACCGGAACTTCGCGGATGTTTTCAGTGCGGCGCTGCGCCGTCACGGTGACGGTCTGCAGTTCGGGGGCCTTCTCGGTCGCGGTGGTCTGGGCCTGGGCCGGCAGGGCTGCAGCCAGGGCCAGCGGTGCGGCGAGCACGCGCTTGTGCATCTTGGACATCTTGATCATGGAAAGTCTTTCCTAACGATTGATAAAAGAACCGATGTCCCCGTTCTCTCTTATCGGCGCGGCCAGGGATGTCCAGCTGGCGGCGCGGGCGCTTATGGCGCGCCCGTCGGCAGCGCATCTCTTGTGGATGTCTTAATCTTGCCGACTTGTAAAGGCGGTATTGTCAGTGATGAATATGTCGATTTGCAAGAAATACACGGCAGAAGCGCGCTTTTTACAACACATATGCATCAAGAATCGATGACGATGGCACGAAAGTCGTTGACGTTCGTGCGCGTGGGGCCGGTGACGATCAATTGCCCGAGCGTGGAGAAAAAGCCGTAACCGTCGTTGTCCGCCAGGCGGGTCCTGGCGTCCAGGCCCAGGGTGTGTGCGGTCGGCAGCGTATCGGGGGCGAGCCAGGCGCCGGCATTGTCTTCGGTACCGTCAATGCCGTCGGTGTCTGCCGCGATCGCGTGCACGCCGGGCAAACCGTCGAGCGCGACGGCGAGGGCCAGCAGGAATTCGGCGTTGCGCCCTCCTCTTCCCTGGCCGCGCACGGTCACGCTGGTCTCGCCGCCGGAGAGGATCACGCAGGGACGCGCGGCAGGCTGGCCGTATTGCAGGACCTGGCGCGCGATCGCCGCATGCACCAGGGCGACCTCGCGCGCCTCGCCTTCGAGGCTGGAAGACAGGATCACGGGGGTGTAGCCGGCGGCGCGCGCCACCTGCGCGGCGGCTTCCAGCGACTGCTGGGCGGTGACGATGACGTGCACGCTGTTTTGGGCCAGGCGCGGGTCAATGGGTCGGGGCGCAGCCAATGCCGGGTCGGCCAGCACCGCGCGCACGGCGCCCGAGGCGTTGATGCCGTACTTGTCGAGAATGGCGAGCGCGTCCTCGCCGGTACTGCCGTCGGGCACGGTCGGACCCGAGGCGACCACGGCCGGGTCGTCACCCGGCACGTCCGACACGACCAGGGTTACCACGCGCGCCGGATGGCAGGCCAGGGCCAGGCGCCCGCCCTTGATGCTGGAGAGGTGGCGCCGTACGCAGTTCATCTCGCCGATCGGCGCGCCGCTGCGCAGCAGCGCCTTGTTGATCGCGCGCTTCTCGTCGAATCCGATGCCGGGCGCCGGCAAGGACAGCAGGGCCGAACCGCCGCCGGACATCAGGCAGATCACCAGGTCGTCCGGCCCCAGATCGCTTGCCAGCGCCAGCATGCGGCGCGCCGCCGTCTCGCCCGCTTCATCCGGCAAGGGATGGCCGGCCTCGACCACCTCGATATGGCGGGTCGCGGCGCCGTGGCCATAGCGGGTCACCACCAGGCCGGACAGTTCGCCCTGCCAGTGCCGCTCGACCGCCTCGGCCATGCGCGCCGCGGCCTTGCCGGCTCCCAGCACCACGGTGCGTCCCTTGGGCGGGGGCGGCAGGTGCGGGGCGATCAGGTCGAATGGATCGGCTGCTTTCAAGGCAGCGTCGAACAGGCGGGTCAGCAATGGGTGTGCGGTGCGCATGGCGGAGGTCTCGTTGAGCTGAACCACGATGGTTGCACAAAAGCGCGCGGACCGTAAAAAAGTGCCAATTTCGTCCGTTCCACATTTTTTTCGAAAAACCCTTGCACACCTCGAATTCCAACCTCTATAATTCGGGCCTCTTCGGACGCAATGACAAGCGTCAGACAGAAACCTCTGAATAGAGAACGGGCGCTTAGCTCAGTTGGTAGAGCGGATCCCTTACAAGGATTAGGTCGGGAGTTCGAGCCTCTCAGCGCCCACCAGCCAATTCAGATGGTTGATCGAAGTAATGATCAGAGTAAACGGAGCGGTAGTTCAGTTGGTTAGAATACCGGCCTGTCACGCCGGGGGTCGCGGGTTCGAGCCCCGTCCGCTCCGCCAGCATCAAAGGAAAGGGTCCGATTCGTCGGACCCTTTTTCTTTTTCCGGTTTCGTAGGGTGGTCGGGTTCCCCGACCGCGCGTTCAAATTACCTTCGATTTGTTGCGGCCCTGTTCATCTACTGGCTGAACGCGTGGGCGGAGGACCGCCCACCCTACGCACGACGCGCTTGCGGCTGTCCGACTTCAACACGATCGCGCCCACCACTCTTTGCACGGTACAAGGCGTGATCCGCACGCGCCAGCGCCGCACTCAATTCCTCGTTCGGATCCAGCACCACCACCCCGATACTCACCGTCATGGTGTACGGCGTGCCGCTCGTGATCACCGTCGAGTCGCGCACCGCAAGACGCAAGCGCTCGGCGGCCTGCACCGCCCCCTCCAGGTTCGTATTCGGCAGCACCATCGCGAATTCCTCGCCACCGAGGCGCCCCACCATCTCGTGGCTGCGCAGGGTGGCGCGCGCGGTGCGGGCGAAGACAGTCAGGGCTTCATCGCCGCTGGCGTGGCCGAAGCGGTCGTTGATCTGCTTGAAATGGTCGATGTCCATCATCGCCAGGGCCAGCGGCTGGCGCTGGCGCAGCGCGGCCTGGCGCGCCCCTTCCGCGCGCTCGAGGAAGGCATGGCGGTTCGGCAGGCCGGTGAGGCAGTCGGTGGTGGCCATGCGCGCCATCTCGGCATCGTCCTTCTGCTTGCACAGCAGCAGAAAGCCGAAGCCGTTGACGATCATGAGGAGATAGCCGGCCAGGTAGGCGGTTTCCTGTGCCTGCTTTCCCAGCGGGGCGTCGCCGGCCAGGCTGCTGGCGGCCCACCAGGCCACGGAGACGGCGAACAGGGCATCGTTGGCGCCGATGATCCGCTGCAGCAGGGAGGCGCGGCGACTGGGGCGCAGCAGGATCCAGGCCATGCCGGCCGCGAACAGGGCGACGACGCCGGCCACCAGGGCGGTCAGATAACCGACCGGCGCGCCGGCGCTGCCCGCCGCCAGCACGATGGCCAGCGCCAGCGCGCAGACCGGCAGCAGCACGCGGCGCCAGCGCTCCAGGCCGAAGAAAATGCAATAGGCGGCGATCTCGAGCGCGACCGTGAGGATCCATCCCGCGCCCTCGATGCCGTTGAGCGCCGGCACGGCAAGGTAGACGCGGACCCAGCCGAGCAGCTGGCACAGGCCCATGCCGAAGCGCGCCCACATCCACAGGCGCAGGCCGGGGCTGGGCGCGGCGCCATGGGTATAGCCCGCCATCAGGACCGCGAAGGCGACGTTGCCCAGGCCAAGCGCCAGCAGGAAGGAAGGAATGTCGATCACCGATCGTTCCTCGGCAAAGCGCACAGCAGTCTCGAAATCATGTTATAAGAATAATATATATTTCCGTAGAGAATTATCTTACACGGTTTTGTTTACTTGGTTCACACAATTGAACGGCTATGCAGGCCGCATGCCCAAAGTGCAACAGTTGCTCGTCAAGCCTGGCCGGTACTCAGCTTTTTAATGCACAGCAGCACCTGATAGCGGATAATCATCCGACAACAAACAACGCACCATTGTCGGAGCACATGTGATTTTCGGTTTCCTCAAGTCGCCCAAGATGTCGCCGCGCCTGCATCGTCTGAAGAACTCGACGCTGTTCTCGGCCTTGAGCCCGCTGGAACTGAAGATCGTCGACGGCATGCTGCACGAGCGCCGCTACCTGCCCGACGAGATCGTCTTCGACGAGGGTGAAGAGGGCCAGGCCCTATACCTCATCATGAGCGGCCGGGTGGTGATCAACAAGCTGCACCAGGGCAGCAACCAGGTCGTGGCCGAACTCGGCCCGGGCAGCTTCTTCGGTGACTTGGCCCTGCTCGACAACTCGCCCCGCAATGCCCAGGCGCGCGCGGTCGAGCCCTGCGAGATGGCGGTGTTCTTCCGCGCCGACTTCCTCGGCCTGCTGGAAACCGATGCCGTGATCGGCTACAAGATCTCGCTGGCGCTGGCGCGCCACATCGGCCTGCGCCTGCGCGAATGGATGGGCACCGGCCGGCCCCAGCTGGAAGCCTTATGAACCGCAGCGAGCGCGCCGGGCCGGTCGTCTGGACCGGCATCATCGCGGCCACCTGCGTGCTGCTGCTGGTGGTCCAGCAGATGCTGTGGCTGGCCCTGCCCTTCCTCTTCGGCGGGGTGCTGCACTACATCCTCGTAGGGCCGATGCAGCGCATGGTGCGCGCCGGCTACAGCCGCAACAGCGCGACCATGATGGTGTGCCTGCTGTTCTTCGCCTTCCTCGGCCTGGCCCTGACGGCCGCCTTCTCGTGGAGCCGCGGCCCGGAAGAAGAGTCCTGGGAAAAGACGATCGGCCTCTACCTCGACGGCGGCGTCGCCTTCGTGCACAACACCATGACCCTGCTCGAGAAGCGCTTCCCGCTGCTGGCCGAGATGCACCTGACCTCGACCGTCAACGGCATCTTCCGCCGCTTCACCGACGACTTCGCCGAGAAGCACCTGGGCGAGATCCTGGTGGCGCTGGCGACCTGGGTGCCTTCGCTGCTGCTGGCGCCTTTCCTGACCTTCTTCTTCCTGCGCGACGGCCTGCGCTTCAAGAAGTTCCTGGCGCGCGCGGTGCCGAACGCCTACTTCGAACGGGCCCTCTACCTGCTGCACGAAGTCGACCAGACGGCGCGCCGCTATTTCGAGGGCCTGCTCAAGCTGACGGTGCTCGATACCGCGGTGCTGGCGCTGGGCCTGTGGACGATCGGCGTGTCTTCGCCGCTCCTGCTCGGCCTGATGTCGGCGGTGCTGGCCTGGGTGCCCTTTGTCGGCTCGGTGGTGGGTTGCGTGCTGGTGGTGATCGTCGCCTCGACCGACGCGCCGAACAATCCCTTCATCGCCTATGGCGCCATCGGCGTGTTCGTGCTGGTGCGGCTGCTGGACGACTTCGTGTTCATGCCCTTGACGCTGGGACGCAGCATCCGCGTGCATCCGCTCGTGACGGTCTTGATGATCTTCATCGGCGGCGCGCTGGCCGGCGTGGTCGGGCTGATGCTGGTGCTGCCCCTGCTGGGCGTGGTGATGGTCGTGGGCGAGACCCTGGGGCGCCTGGTGACCAATCCACGCCTGCGCGCGCGGCACCGCTATGCGCGCGCGCTGCGGGCGCGCCAGGCCGCCATGGACCTCGACGTCGCCCAGGAGCGCCGCGCCCGCATCACGAACGCGGAGCTCTGAACGGCGCTTACTTGCGCCCCGCTTTCGGCTTGGTCTTGATCGTATCCAGGATCGAGGGACGGGCTTTGGACGACGCCACGACCGCCGCCGGCGCACGCTCGACGCGCACCTGCACCTTGCCGCGCGCATTGCCCGGACCACGCTTGCCGGCCTCGCGCTCGGCCACCGGCGTCCCGCCCGGCACCATGCGCTTGCGGTCCCATTCCGGCCCCGGCTCGACGCCGGCGGGAGGAATCAGGTGGCGCTCGCCGGTGCCGATCAGGTCGCCACGGCCCATGCGCTTCAGCCCCTCGCGCAGGATCGGCCAGTTCTCCGGATCGTAGTAGCGCAGGAAGGCCTTGTGCAGCTTGCGGGTCTTGCCGCTCTTGGCGGTCTCGACGACTTCCGAATCTTCCGTCACCTTCGCCAGCGGGTTCTTGCCCGAGTGGTACATGGTGGTCGCCATGGCCATCGGCGTCGGCGTGAAGGTCTGCACCTGGTCGAGCTTGAAGTTGTTTTTCTTCAGCCACAGGGCCAGGTTCAGCATGTCCTCGTCGGTCGAACCCGGGTGGGCCGCGATGAAGTAGGGAATCAGGTACTGCTTCTTGCCCGCTTCCATCGAGAACTTGTCGAACAGGCGCTTGAACTCGTCGTAGGCGCCGATACCCGGCTTCATCATCTTCGACAGGGTGCCCTGCTCGGTGTGCTCCGGCGCGATCTTCAGGAGGCCGCCCACGTGGTGGGTGACCAGTTCCTTCACGTACTCGGGCGAGCGCACGGCCAGGTCGTAGCGCAGCCCTGAACCGATCAGGATCTTCTTGATGCCCGGGATGGCGCGCGCCTTGCGGTACAGCGAGATCAGCTTGCTGTGGTCGGTGCCCAGGTTGCTGCAGATCGTCGGGTAGACGCAGGACAGGCGGCGGCAGGATTCCTCGATTTTCTTGTCCTTGCAGGCCAGGCGGTACATGTTCGCCGTCGGGCCGCCGAGGTCGGTGATCGTGCCGGCGAAGTTCTTGGTCGTGTCGCGGATCAGTTCGATCTCGCGCAGGATCGACGGTTCCGAGCGGCTCTGGATGATGCGGCCTTCGTGCTCGGTGATCGAGCAGAAGGTGCAACCGCCGAAGCAGCCGCGCATGATGTTGACCGAGTAGCGGATCATTTCCCAGGCCGGGATGTGGGCCTTGCCGTAGCTCGGGTGCGGCGCGCGCGCATATGGCAGGTCGTAGACGTTGTCCATCTCGTCCATGGCCAGCGGCAGCGGCGGCGGGTTCAGCCAGACGTCGCGGTCGCCGTGCTGCTGCACCAGCGCGCGCGCATTGCCCGGGTTCGACTCCAGGTGGAAGACGCGCGAGGCGTGCGCGTACATCACCGGGTCTTCGCTCACGGTCTCGAACGACGGCAGGCGCACCACGGTCTTGCGCGCTTTTTCGCGGGCGGCGGCCTGGCGCTCTTCGCGCGTCATGATGATGACGGGCTTGGCCACGGGTTCCGGTGCGGCATTATCCAGCGCGCACTGCTTCGGGTCTTCCAGCGCCATCGCATACGGGTTCGGCTGCTTGTCGATGCGGCCCGGTACGTCCACGCGGGTGGAGTTGTGCACGGTCCATTCGTCGTCCGGCAGCCAGCCGTTCGGGACCAGGAAGGCGGTGCCGCGCAGGTCGCGGATTTCGCGGATAGGCTCACCCGCGGCGATGCGGCGCGTCACGTCCACCAGGGCACGCTCGGCATTGCCGAAGATGAGCATGTCGGCCTTCGACTCGAACAGCACCGAGCGGCGCACCTTGTCCGACCAGTAGTCGTAGTGGGCGATGCGGCGCAGCGAGGCCTCGATGCTGCCGGCGATCACCGGCACGCCCGGGAAGGCTTCGCGGGCACGCTGGCAATAGACCGTCACGGCGCGGTCGGGACGCTTGTTCGGCTCGGCGTTCGGGGTGTAGGCGTCGTCGGAACGGATCTTGCGGTCGGCCGTGTAGCGGTTGACCATCGAGTCCATATTGCCGGCGGTAATGCCCCAGTACAGGTTCGGCTTGCCGAGCGCGCGGAAGGGCTCGACCGAGGTCCAGTCCGGCTGGCTGATGATGCCGACGCGGTAGCCCTGCGCTTCCAGCAGGCGGCCGACCAGCGCCATCCCGAAGCTCGGGTGGTCGATGTAGGCGTCGCCGGTGATCAGGATGATGTCGCACGAATCCCACCCGAGCTTGTCCATTTCGGCACGGGACATCGGGAGGAAGGGCGCGGCTGGAGCGCGGCTGGAGCGCTTCGGCACGCTCGCGAAAAGGTTCTGGGGGGCGTTCATTGGCCGGTATTGTACCGGAAAACCGTTTTCCGGTCGTCCTGGCGACCGAAAAATGGCTTAGTTATCAATGACTTGGGGCACTAACGTCGCTTAAATACCCATATTCGACAAGATATTGCCGAGCTCGCGCAGGCCGGTCGAGACGGTCGGGTGGCGCGTATTGAAGCGCGCGGCCAGTTCCTGGGTGCGGGAACCGAGGCCATAGGTGTTGTCGTCGAGCTGCTGCTCGGCGCGGCGCTCGAGCGCCCGGTCGATGTCGCCGTCGAGCTGGCGCAGCAGGGTTTCCAGCTCCGGATCGACGTCGTTGGTTTCCTGCAGCTGGCGGTGCAGGGCTTTCAGGCGCGCTTTCAGGTCGGCATCGTTCTCATTCAGCATGTCGTTCTCGCTAGTTGGTGAAGCGGGTCTCGAGGTACAGCTTCTCGACCTGCTCGCGCGCCCATGGCGTGCGGCGCAAGAATTTCAGGCTCGACTTGATGCTCGGGTCTTTCTGGAAGCAATTGATATCGATCCTGCGGCCGAGTCCCTCCCAGCCGTAGTGCTCGACGAGGCGGGTTAACAGGGATTCTAAGGTAATACCGTGCAAGGATTGAACACTCATCGCTGGGGGGTGGTTGTGATGCTTGGGGGGAGTGTAGCAAACAACGCCGGCCGCATTGCACGGCCGGCGTCTCAGGCCGGCTTACTCGCCGGTCAGGCCACGGCGCTCCAGCAACGGCTCCACCCGCGCATCACGGCCGCTGAAGTTGCGGTACATCTGCATCGCATCCAGCGTGCCGCCGCGCGACAGCAGGGTCTTGCGGAAGTGGTCGCCGTTCTTGCGGGTCAGGCCACCATTCTCCTTGAACCAGTTGACGGTGTCCGCGTCCAGCTTCTCCGCCCACAGGTAGCCGTAGTAGCCGGCCGAGTAGCCGCCCGAGAAGGTGTGCGAGAAGTAAGTGGTGCGGTAGCGCGGCGGGACCAGCTCGAAGTCGACGCCGGCCTTCTTCAAGGCGGCGGCTTCAAACGCCAGCACGTCGGTCGGGATCTGGCTCGGCGACAGCTGGTGCCAGGCCTGGTCCAGCAGCGAAGCGGCCAGGTACTCGGTGGTGCGGAAGCCTTCGTTGAACTGCTGCGAGGCCTGCACCTTGTCGAGCAGCTCCTTCGGCATCGCCGCGCCGGTCTGGTAGTGCTTCGCATAGTTGGCGAGGACTTCCGGCCAGGCCATCCACATCTCGTTCACCTGCGAGGGGAACTCGACGTAGTCGCGCGGCACGCGCGAGCCCGCGAAGCGCGGATATTTCACATCCGAGAACATGCCGTGCAGGGCGTGGCCGAACTCGTGGAAGGTGGTGCGCACTTCGTCGTAGGTAAGCAGGGTTGGCTCGCCCGCGGCCGGCTTGGCGATGTTCAGGTTGTTGGCGATGACCGGCTTGGTACCCATCAGCTTCGATTGCGGGACCCAGGCATTGGCCCAGGCGCCGCCGCGCTTGTTCGGGCGCGCATACGGGTCGAAGGTGAAGATGGCGAGCTGCTTGCCGTCGACGTCGAACACGTCGAACACGCGCACGTCCTCGACATAGGTCGGCAGGTCCTTGCGCTCCTTGAAGGTGATGCCGAATTCCTTGTTGGCGGCGAAGAAGACGCCGTCCTGCAGGACGCGGTTCAGCTCGAAGTAGGGACGCAGCTGGCTGGCGTCAAAAGCGTACTTCGCGGCGCGCACCTTGTCGCTGTAGAAGCCCCAGTCGTGGGCCGCGGCCTTGAAGCCACCGCCTTCGGCATCGATGGCCTTCTGGATTTCAGCAGCTTCCTTGCGCGCGTTGTTCACGGCCGGCTTGGCGAATTCCGCCAGCAGCCCGTTCACGGCGCCGGTGGTCTTGGCGGTCTGGTCTTCCAGGTTGTAGGCCGCATGGTTCGGGTAGCCCAGCAGCACGGCGCGTTCGGCGCGCAGCTTGGCCAGCTTGAGCACGACCTCGCGGTTGTCGAACTGGCCGCCACGCGAACCGCGCGCCAGCGAGGCCGCCAGCAGCTTCTCGCGGGTGGCGCGGTTGGTCAGCACGGACAAGCCGGCCTGCTGGGTGGTGTTCACGACCGGGACCACGAATTTGCCGTCCAGGCCGCGCTTTTTACCTTCCGCGGCGGCGGCGTCGATCTGCTTGTCCGTCATGCCGGCCAGTTCCGCACGGGTGTCGACCACCAGGGCCGAGGCATTGGCTTCGTGCAGCACGTTCTGGGCGAACTGGGTCGACAGCGCGGCCAGCTCGCCGTTCATGGCTTTCAGCTTGGCCTTGTCGGCGTCGGACAGCTTGGCGCCGGCGCGCACGAAGTCGGTGTGGTAGCGCTCGACCAGGTAGAGCGATTCCGGGTCCAGGCCCAGCTTGCTGCGCTTGTCGTAGATCGCCTTGATGCGCGCGTACAGTTTCGGGTTCAGGCGGATGGCATCGTTGTGGGCCGACAGCTTCGGCGCCAGTTCCTTGTCCAGGGCCTGCAGGGTCGGGTTGGTGTAGGAACCTTTCAGGGTGCCGAAGGCTGTGCTGACGCGGTTCATCAGCTGGCCGGAGCGCTCCATCGCGACGACGGTGTTCTCGAAGGTGGCCGGGGCCTTGTTGTTGGCGATCTGCTCGATCTCGAGCGCTTCCTGGCGCATCGCCTCCTCGAACGCCGGCGCGAAGTGCTCGTTGCGGATCTTGTCCCAGGCCGGGTACTGGAACGGCAGGGTGCTCGGCTTGGCGAAGGGGTTCGAGGCTTCCAGCATGGAGGCCGGGGCCGCATGGGCCAGGGTGGAGGCGACGCTGGCGGCGGCGACCAGCAGGATGTGTGGACGGATCATGGTGTCCTCGTTGCGTTTGTCATGAAAAGAGTTCGGGAGCCGCCTGGGCGGCTCCGGGTACCGCTTAGTTCAGGCCGCGGCGTTCCAGCAGCGGCTCGATGACCGGGTCGCGGCCGCGGAAGGTGCGATACATCTGCACCGCGTCCATGGTGCCGCCCTTCGAAAGCACCATCTGGCGGAAGCGCTCGCCGTTCTTGCGCAGCAGGCCGCCGTTCTCCTTGAACCATTCGCCGGCATCGGCGTCCAGGCGCTCGGCCCACAGGTAGCTGTAGTAGCCGGCCGAGTAGCCGCCCGAGAAGGCGTGCGAGAAGTAGGTCGAGCTATAGCGCGGCGGGACCGGTGCGAAGTCGAGGCCCGCATCACGCAGTGCCTGCTCCTCGAAGGATTTCACGTCCGAGGGAATGGCCTTGGAGCCCAGCTGGTGCCAGCGCTGGTCGATCACGGCCGCCGCCAGGTACTCGGTGGTGCGGTAACCCTCGTTGAACTTCTGCGAGGCGCGCAGCTTGTCCAGCAGTTCTTTCGGCATCGCTTCGCCGGTCTGGTAATGCTTCGCGTAGTTGGCCAGCACTTCCGGCCAGGCCATCCACATCTCGTAGACCTGCGAGGGCAGCTCGACGTAGTCGCGCGGCACGCTGGTGCCCGAGAAGCGCGGATATTTCACCTTCGAGAACCAGCCGTGGGTGCCGTGGCCGAACTCGTGGAAGGTGGTGCGCACCTCGTCCCAGGTGAGCAGGGTCGGCTCGCCCGGCGCCGGCTTGGCCAGGTTCAGGTTGTTGGTGATGACCGGCTTGTTGCCCAGCAGGGTGCTCTGGTTGACCAGCGCATTCATCCAGGCGCCGCCGCGCTTGTTCGGACGGGCGTAGGGGTCGAGCACGAAGATCGCCAGGTGCGCGCCGTTCTCTTCGAACACGTCATACACGCGCACGTCGGGGTCGTACACCGGCAGGTCCTTGCGCTGCTTGAAGGTGATGCCCCACAGCTTGTTGGCGGCGAAGAAGGCGCCGTCGTTGAGCACGCGGTCGAGTTCGAAGTAGGGCTTGAGCTGGTTCGCGTCGAACGCGTACTTGGCGGCGCGCACCTTGTCGCTGTAGAAGTTCCAGTCATGGGCGGCGACCTTGAAGCCGCCCTTGCCGGCGTCGATCGCTTCCTGGATCTCCTGCGCTTCCTTCTTTGCATTGCGCACCGCCGGCACGGACAGGTCGGACAGCAGCTTGTTGACCGCGGAGGTCGTCTTGGCGGTCTGGTCTTCCAGCGAATAGGCGGCGTGGCTGGCGTAGCCCAGCAGCTCGGCGCGCTCCGCGCGCAGCCTGGCCAGCTGCAGCACGATGTCGCGGTTGTCGAACTCGCCGCCGCGCGAGCCGCGCACGGTCGAAATCGACAGCAGCTTCTCGCGGGTACCGCGGTTGCTGAGCAGCGACAGCGGGCCCTGCTGGGTGGTGTTCACGACCGGGATCACGAACTTGCCGTCCAGGCCGCGCTTCTTCGCCTCGAGGGCGGCGGCGGCGATGGCCTTCTCCGGCAGGCCGGCCAGTTCCTCGCGGGTGTCGACCACGAAGGCCGAATCGTTCACTTCCTTCAGCACGTTCTGGCTGAACTGGGTCTGCAGCGCGGCCAGCTTGCCGTTGTACTCGCGCAGCTTCTGCTTGTCGGCTTCCGAAAGCTTGGCGCCGGCGCGCACGAAGTCCTTGTGGTAGCGCTCGATCAGGAAGACCGATTCCGCGTCCAGGCCCAGCTTGTCGCGCTTAGCGTACAGGGTCTCGATACGCTTGAACAGCGTCGGGTTCAGGCGGATCGCATCGCCGTGGGCAGCCAGCTTCGGCGCCAGTTCCTTGTCGAGGGCTTGCAGGGTATCGTTGGTGTAGGAGCTCACCAGGGTCGAGAACACCGGGGACACGCGGCTCAGGAGCTGGCCCGAACGCTCCATCGCGACGATGGTGTTCTCGAACGTCGGCGCCGCCTTGTTATTGGCGATGGCGGCGATCTCCTGCGCCTGCTGGCGCATGGCCTCGGCATAGGCCGGGGCGAAATGCTCGTTCCTGATCTTGTCGAAGGCCGGGTAGCCGTATTGCAGGGTGCTCGGTTTGGCGAAGGGATTCGCGGCGTCGAGCTGCGAGGCGGGTGCGGCGTAGGCCAGGTTGGCCATGGCGACGCTGGCGGCGATCAGGAGCATGCGGGGATGATTCATGGTGTCGGATGTTGTCGATGGGAGTTCACGCGCCCGCCCCCGCGCCGCTCGTGGCGGCGCGCGACAGGCGCTCGGAGAGTGCCCTCATGCGGGCACGGTTGCAGGATCAGTTACCGGTAAGTCCACGGCGTTCCAGCAGCGGTTCGATGACGGGGTCACGGCCGCGGAAGTTGCGGAACAGGTCCATCGCATCGGCGCTGCCGCCGCGCGAGAGCAGGGTCTTGCGGAAGTGGTCGCCGTTCTTGCGCGACAGGCCGCCGCTGGTCGTGAACCACTGGACCGTGTCGGCGTCCAGCTTCTCGCTCCACAGGTAGGCGTAGTAGCCGGCCGAATAGCCGCCGTTCATCGAGTGCGAGAAGTAGGTGGTGCGGTAGCGCGGCGGCACCGGCGCGTAGTCCACCCCCGCGTCCTTGAGCGCCCTGGCTTCGAAGGCCAGCACGTCCGTCGGGATCTCGGAGGGTTTCAGCTGGTGCCAGCGCTGGTCGAGCAGCGAAGCGGCCAGGTACTCGGTCGTCATGTAGCCCTGGTTGAATTTTTTCGACGCGACCACCTTGTCCAGCAGCGCTTTCGGCATCGGCGCGCCGGTCTGGTGGTGCTTGGCGTAGTTGGCCAGCACTTCAGGCCAGATCGCCCACATCTCGTTGACCTGCGAGGGGTACTCGACGAAGTCGCGCGGCACATTGGTGCCCGAGAAGTGCGGGTACTTCACGTTCGAGAACATGCCGTGCAGGGCGTGGCCGAACTCGTGGAAGGCGGTGCGCACCTCGTCGTAGGTGAGCAGGGTCGGCTCGCCCTTCGGCGGCTTCGGGATGTTCAGGTGGTTGCCGACCACCGGGCGCTTGCCCAGCAGGGTAGATTGCGACACGTACTCGTTCATCCAGGCGCCGCCCTGCTTGTTGCCGCGCGCGTAGGGGTCGAAGATGAAGATGGCCAGCTGCTTGCCATCGTGGTCGAACACGTCGAAGGTGCGCACGTCCGGGTCATACACCGGCAGGTCCTTGCGCTCCTTGAAGGTGATGCCGTATTCCTTGGTGGCGGCGAAGAAGACGCCGTCCACCAGGACGCGGTTCAGTTCGAAATAGGGGCGCAGCTGGTTCTCGTCGAAGTTGTACTTCGCGGCGCGCACCTTGTCCTGGTAGATCGGCCAGTCATAGCTGGCAACCTGGAAGCCACCCTTCTCTTGATCGATCACTTTCTGGATCTCGGCCGCTTCCTTGCGCGCGTTGTTCACGGCGGGTTTCGCCAGTTCCGCCAGCAGCTTGTTGACGGCGGCCGGGTTCTTGGCGGTTTCGAGTTCCTGCGAATAGGCCGCGTAGTTCGGGTAACCCAGCAGGGCGGCGCGTTCCGCGCGCAGCTTGGCGAGCTTGAGCACCAGGTCGCGCGAATCATACTCGCCGCCGCGGCTGCCGCGATTGAGCGAGGCGGCCATCAGGCGCTCGCGCGTCTTGCGGTTGGTGAGGCTGGACAGCGCCGGCTGGCTGCTGGTGTTGACGATGGCGATCGCGAACTTGCCCTTTTGCCCCCGCTTTTCCGCTTCCGCCGCGGCGGCATTGATTTCGGCGTCCGAGAAGCCGGCCAGTTCCGCGCGGGTGTCGACGATCAGGGCCGAGGCATTGGCCTCCTTCAGCACGCGTTGCGAGAACTCCGACTGCAGCGACGCGATCTCGGCGTTGTACTTCTTGAGCTTGTCCTTGTCGGCGGCGGACAGATTCGCTCCGGCGCGCACGAATTCCTTGTACACGCGTTCGAGCAGGTGATTCGATTCCGCATCCAGCTTCAGGGTGGCGCGCTTGGCGTGCAGGGTCTTGATGCGCTGGAACAGCGCCGGGTTCAGGTAGATCGCATCGTTGTGCGCGGCCAGCTTGGGCGACATCTCGCGGTCGACCGCGTCCAGTGTGTCGTTGGTGTTGGCGGTCTGCAGGTTCGAGAACACGGCCGACACCCGCGACAGCATCTCGCCGGCGCGCTCCATCGCCACGATGGTGTTGTCAAACGTAGGCGCCGCCTTGTTCCCGGCGATCGCGTCGATCTCGCGCAGGTGCTCGGCCATGCCCGCCGCGTATGCGGGCAGGAAGTGTTCGTTCTTGATCTTGTCGAAAGCCGGATAGTTCAGCGGCAGGCTGCTGGGCTTGGCGAAGGGGTTCGAGGCGTCCAGAGCTGGTGCGGCGATCGCGGTGTGCGCGAGCGCGAGGCTGGCGGCAACGATGAGCAGGTGTGGTCGGTTCATGGGATCTTTCACGGACTCTTGGGAGGGAGCTGCCGGGCGTAGAGGGCAGCCGTTGCGCGACGATCATAGCAGGCTGTACGCATGTCGTCACAACAAAAACCGTATGTATGCCGCATAGGCGAGCCAATGTTTCGGCCATGTTTCAGGCATGTAGCGGCATGTATCAAAACCGGCCGTGATAGCATCCGCCTCCAATGGATCCGCTTACCTCCACCCATGACGCCATCGTCGTCGGCACCGGCCCCGGCGGCGCGGCCACGGCGCGCGAACTGGCGCGTTCGGGCAAGCGCGTGCTGGTGCTCGAACAGGGCAGCGCGGCGCCGCTCAAGGGCACCCTGGGCCAGATGGCGACCATGGCCCTGCCTGGCCGCGGCGCCTGGCTGCACCGCGACGCCTCGCTGCTGGTGTCCGGCACCGCGCTGGGCGGCAGCTCGGCGCTGAACTTCGCCACCGCCGCACCGCCGCCCCTGGCGATGTTCGCGGCGCACGGCATCGACCTGGCGCCGTTTCTATCTGCACTGCGCGCCGAACTGCCGCTGGCGCCCCTGCCCGACCGCCTGGTCGGCCCGATGGCGGCGCGCCTGATGGCCGCGGCCCGCGCAGCCGGCTTCGACTGGAAGAAACTGGACAAGATGATCCGCCCGCAGGCTTGCCGCAGCGGCTGCTGGCGCTGTGTCTACGGCTGCCCCTACGGCGCCAAGTGGAGCGCGCGCGACTTCGTCGATGAGGCTTGCCGCCATGGCGCCGTGCTGCTCGATCGCAGCCGGGTGCTGCGGGTGCTGATGGAGGACGGCCGTGCAAAGGGTGTCGAGGTGCTGCGCGACGGCGCCCGGCGCCACGTCAGGGCGCCGCTGGTGGTGCTGGCGGCCGGCGGCATCCAGAGCCCGCGCCTGCTGCACCGAAGCGGCCTGCGGCCGCGCCATGCGTCCTTCTTCAGCGATCCGGTGGTGGCGGTGATGGGGACCGTCGACGATATCGACGGCGGCGCGGAAGTGCCGATGGCGGCCGGCGCCGGCTTCCCGACCGAGGGCATCAGCCTGGCCGACCTGACACTGCCGCGCCCCATGTACCAGGCGTTCGCGCTGCAGGCCGGCCGCGTCGATCGGCTCGGCGCGCATGCACGTACGCTCAGCGTGATGGTGAAGATCCGCGACGATGTCGGCGGCGGCATCGGGCCGCGCTGGGTCGACAAGCGCTTGACGGAGGGCGACCGCGCGCGTTTCACACAAGGCGTCGCGATGGCGCGCCAGATCCTCGAACAGGCCGGCGCGCACCACGTCTTCGCGACCCGCCATTTCGCCGCCCACCCGGGCGGCAGCGTGCCGATCGGCGCTCCACATGGCGTGGACAACGCCTTGCGCGTCGCACCGGGCCTGCATGTCTGCGACGCCTCGGTGATTCCGGGAGCATGGGGATTGCCGCCGACCCTGACCCTGCTCTGCCTGGGCAAGCGGCTGGGAGAATTGCTTAGTAGTGAGGCGGCTTCTCGTTGATCGGACCCTGGCGGCTGGACTGCAGGGTGCGCACGTGGTCGACGAGGGAGGCGACCATGGCTTCGAGCTGGTCGATGCGGCGCCCCTGGCGGTAGATGGTGTCGTTAAGCGTCTCGACCAGGTCTTCCTGGTGCGCGAGCTTGATTTCGATATCGACAAAACGGTCGGTGATGGGGTCTTCCTGGCTCATGGCATCCTCGTGCGCCGCGACGCAAAGCCGGCATTATGCCAGCCTGCGCTCAAGGATTCACATACGGGATGTATTCCATGCCGTTCTGGATGGTGCCAATGACCTGGGCTTTGTTCTCGACGCTTTCGCTGAACTCGACCATGATTTGCTCGCGGCTGCTGTCGTCGATGCGGCCGACCCAATATGCATAGCCGTCGGGATCCGGTTCGCGATCGAGGATGTTCAGGTAGAGCTGGCGCAGGAAGTCCGCGTCGTTGGGATTGCTGCCGTATTTTTCCTTGAACTCCGGCGCCCAGGTAAACTCGTGGGCGATCTCGACCAGCGACGCGCCTTTTTCCATGCGCTGCATCCAGTAGCCCAGTCCCGTCGGTTCCGCCGGACGGCCAAGCGCAGCTTCATACAGGCGGAAGATCTGGCCCGTGAGGCCGTCGACGTCAAGCGCCTTGTAGCCGTCGCTGAACTGGATGCGCTCGACGTTGATGAGAGCGTCCGTGCCCTCGCTGGGCGACTTGGTCGTGACGTTGAAGCCCCATACGCTGCGTTTGATCGTGTAATCGGCCATGCTGCCGGCGTAGACCACGGTATCCCGGCCGGCGCCGCCGTCAATGGCATTGTCGCCCGCGCCGACGATAAAGGTGTCATTGCCATCGCCGCCGGTCTGGTTGTCTGTGCTGGCAATGACGAATTCCATGCGCGTGCTCGCGCTGGTTGCATTGCCGGCCTTGTCGACCGAGGCAGCTGCGGCGACGTAACTGCCGTCAGGCAGCGGCGTGGAGGCAATAGTCCATTTACCATCCGGGCCGACCGAGGTCGCGCTGATCGGGATATTCTCGCCGATGCGAACCAGGAGGATCTCGGTACCCGCCTCACCAATGCCGCTGAAGACCGGCTTGTTGCTGCCTGGCGCCAGGCTGAAAGTATTGGTTGGTACGTGTGGCGCTGTGCCGTCCACGTGAAAGACGTCGGAGGTACTGCGGGCGGAGACGTTGCCGGCAGCATCAGTAGCGGTGGCATGGACGCGGTAATTCATGGCATCCGGCAGGGTCGGGGCCGCACTCCACACTCCCCTGGCATCCGCCTTAACGGTGGCAATCAGGTTTTGGCCGTTATATATGCTCACCGTCGCATTCGCCTCGGCCATGCCGGTAATGAGGGGCGTATTGCCAGTGGTGAAGCCGTTCGCGTTCTTCGTTACTGCGAACACCGGCGCCGCCGGCGCGATCGTGTCGGAGCCCACACTCGCGCGTTCCACGCGAACGTCGGCAAACTGCAGCAGTTCGACGCCGGTCAAGGTGTCTATGCCTTCAAGCCCGCTGGCGACCTGCAGGCTACCGTCGACGTTGTTGGTCAGGGTGTAGTTGCTGCGCACGCCGGTGAAGACCGCAGTGTCGATTCCATTGCCGCCGTTGATCATGTCATTTCCTCCATTGCCTTGCAGAGTATCGTTATGTGCGGTCCCGTTCAGGGTGTCAGCGGCGCTGGTGCCAGTCGTGTAGCGGGCTCCGCTTTCGGAATTGATGCCCAGAGCACCGCCCAGTCCGTCGCCGCCATACAGCCAGTTCAGCGCCGCGATGTCATAGGGGCTGAAGGTCGAATACGGGCCGCCCTTGTCGGTGTACGACATGATGGTGTTGGCGGTGTTGTCCTGCGCCGTCGACAGGTGGATGTGCTGTTCTTCGTCCGCCTCGTGGAAGGGGTGCGACAAACCCAGCGCATGACCCAGCTCGTGCAGCAGGGTCTGGTAGCCGACGCCGCCGGGGGACAGGTCGCGGTTGTAGCCATACCATTCATTATTGTCGAGATAGATATAGGCATTGGCCCCGTAGCTGACCAGGTTGCCGCCGGCGCCCTGGTAGTACGTGCTCGACCAACTGCACAGGCCGGTAGTCGTGCTCCCCGAGATATCGATGTTCGCCAGGTGGAGCTGGGCAGATGTGCCGGAACTCGTCTCGACGAACTTGATGCCTGTGAGCTGCTGCAGGTAGTTGAAGGCATAGCGCGCCGCCGACTGCTGCGACAGCGTGAAGGCCTCCTGGCCAGTCCTGGTGCTTTCGATACCGGAAGAGACCGAGAAGGTGTAATAGATCGTGTTTGCCGTGTTGGACGTCAGGAAATTCCAATCCGGCCCCTTGTCCAGCAGAGCATCGATATGGTTGAGCCCGGACAAAGGAGTGGTATTGATGTCTGAAACGTTTGCCATTATGAAATTGACTAGAAATGTTGCGGATGAACTCGCTTAGCGGAAAGTATTTCCTGCGGCACAGTTGAAGTCAAATAAGAGTTTCAATCGTGCGCAGCTCTTGCCACCTGCTCAAGGCATATCTACAACATATCAATCAATTCCTTATGGCAACATCATGGTTTTGGCAGGGATAGCAAGGCTTTCAGGTTGGCCAGCCGTTCCTTCGGACTGAGGATCTCGGTTTCCTTGGGCGGAGCGTCGCCAACGTCGAGCGCCATTTCTTTAATGAAACGCGACGGCTCGCAGTGCACCAGTTCGCCGGCGCGCTTGCGCTTCTTGCACCACGTCAGGCGCAGGGTGCGCTGGGCGCGCGTGATGCCCACGTACATCAGGCGGCGTTCTTCCTGGATGCGGGCCGCCATGATCTCCACCGGCGCGTCCGGGTCGCCCTTGTGCGGCAGGATCCCCTCTTCCACGCCGACCAGGAAGACGTGTGGGTATTCCAGGCCCTTGGAGGCGTGCAGGGTCGACATGCGCACGGCATCCTGTTCCTCGTCCGAGCCTTCCAGCATCGACATCAGGGCCACCATCTGGGTCAGTTCCAGCAGATTCTTTTCCTCGCCGTCGCGATCGCGCCCGCCTCGTCCCCGCTCCTTGAGCCAGTTGGTGAACTCGAGCACGTTCTGCCACTTGGCCTGGGCCGCGCGGTCGTCGAAGTTCTCGTACAGGTAGTGCTCGTAGTTCATCTCCTTCATCATGTCATCGAGCACCTCGGCGGCGTTGTCGCCGCTGCCCGACGGCCCCGGACGGGTGGCGCGGTCTTCCAGCTCGAGCATGAAGTGGCAGAAGTCGCGCAGCGGCGCCAACTGGCGCTCGGCGAGTTTCGCTTCGATGCCGCCCTTGAGCGCGGCCTCGAACAGCGAGCAGTTCCACTGTTTCGAGAATTCGCCGAGCGCCTCCAGCGTCGCCATGCCGACCCCGCGCTTCGGCGTCGTGACGGCCCGGATGAAAGCCGGGTCGTCGTCCTGGTTCGCGATCAGGCGCAGGTAGGCGATGATGTCCTTGATCTCGGCCTTGTCGAAGAAGCTCTGGCCGCCCGACATGGTGTAGGGGATGCGCTCCTTGCGCAGGGCCTGCTCGATCACGCGCGCCTGGTGGTTGCCGCGATAGAGGATGGCGTAATCGGTCCACTTGTTCTTGCGCTGGAAATGGTCGGCCGAAATCATGATGGCGACCTGCTCGGCCTCCTGCTCGTCGCTCTGCATGCCCAGCACCTCGATCGGCTCGCCCAGGCCGTGCTCGGACCACAGCGACTTCTCGAACAGTTTGGGGTTGTTGCCGATGACGGCGTTGGCCGCCTGCAGGATGCGGGTGGTCGAGCGGTAGTTCTGTTCCAGCTTGATGACGCGCAGGTCGGGGAAGTCGGTCTGCAGGGTCTTGAGGTTTTCCACCGAGGCGCCGCGCCAGGCGTAGATGGCCTGGTCGTCGTCGCCCACGGCGGTGAACATCGGCTTTTTGCCAAGGCCGGTCACCAGCAGCTTCACCAGCTCGTACTGGCAGGTGTTGGTGTCCTGGTACTCGTCCATGAGCAGGTAGCGCAGGCGGCGCTGCCAGCGGTCGCGGATCGATTCGTTGTTACGGAACAGCTCCACCGGCAGGCGGATCAGGTCGTCGAAATCGACCGCCTGGTAGGCCTGCAGGGTGGCGAGGTAACTGCGGTAGACGCGCCCGGACATCGCCTCGTCCTCGTCCTTGGCATTGCGGATCGCGTCTTCCGGGTCGACCAGGCCGTTCTTCCACAGCGAGATGGCGTTCTGGATGCGGCGGATTTCCTGTTTGTCCGTGGTCAGGGCCAGGTCCGAGACCACGGTGTAGCAGTCGTCGCTGTCCATGATGGAAAACTTGTCCTTCAGGCCGACACCGGCCGCTTCCTGGCGCAGGATTTTCACGCCCAGGGAATGGAAGGTGGAGACGGTGAGCTGCTTGGCCTGCTTGGGCTGCTTGAGCAGCTTGCCGATCCGCTCCTGCATCTCGAGGGCCGCCTTGTTGGTGAAGGTGAGCGCCGCGATGGTGCGCGGATCGTAGCCGCAATGCTCGATCATGTAGGCGATCTTCTGCGTGATCACGCGCGTCTTGCCCGAGCCGGCGCCGGCCAGCACCAGGCAAGGGCCGTCGAGATAGAGCACGGCTTCGCTTTGCGGCCCGTTGAGGCCGAATTTGGGTGCGTTGGACATGGGAAAGATTTCTGCAGGATGGCCGGGTATTGTAACGATGAGTTCGACAACGCGCAGGCAAAAGATGGCGTGTGAACGTGTTTGCAACACCGTCCCGGCGCGGCAGGAAGCGCCGCAATCGGGTACCATTTCACCCTTGCGGCGCCACGCGCCGAGGCTTTTTGGACACCCGCACATGAAATTCGAACATCTCATCCAGATCAACGATCCGATGAACCCGCTGATCGACACCATCTCGATTGAACAGCTGTGGCGCGGATTGGTCCTGCGCGCCGAATCGCCGACCCTGTTCGTGCCGCATCTGGACGAGTGCACCATTAGCGAGCGCAGCAGCGGGAGTTTCGCGCGCCGCCTGCGCTACGGCGACCTGGTGATCGACGACGTCGTTTACCTGACGCCGCTGAAGGAAGTGCGCTACGAGGTGCCGGCCCAGGGCGAGATCGCCGCCTCCAGCCTGGTCATGAAGATCGAGGCGCCGACCAGCGCGGTACTGCTGGTGCGCTTCTGCTACGACGACGGCCAGGGCGAGCACACCGACCCGGCCAACGAAATGTACGACGACTTCAAGCGCTCGGCCTATCAGGAAGCCGACATCGACACCGTGCGCATCCTGCGCCAGCTGGCCGGCGAGGGCAAGCTGGATGCCAGCTACCTGAACTGATTCTCGCCGGCTGCTCGACCCGTAGGGTGGGCCTGGGCGGCCCCGCGGTCCTCCGCCCACGCGTCCAACCGGCAAAGGAATGACCGCGCGGGCAGCAGTACCTGTGTTTGAACGCGTGGGCGCGGGAGCGCCCACCCTACGTACCAGGCTCGGTATCGGCCGCGTCGACGTCGCTCTCGCCTTTCGTGAGGCACTGCGCCAGGTCGCGCAGCGCCGTGCGCACGCCCTCCTCGATCACCGGGTGGTAGAAGGGCATCTCCAGCATCTGGTCCACCGTCATGCGCATCTGGCAGGCCCAGGACAGGGTATGGGCCAGGTGCTCGGCGCGCGGCGCGATCATCTCGGCGCCCAGGAAGCGGCGCGAGCCGAATTCGGCGTACACCCGCAGCATCCCCTTGTTCTGCAACATCACCCGGCTGCGGCCCTGGTTCGCAAAAGAAACCGAGCCCACCGCGAACTTGCGCTTGCCGCCTTCGACCAGGCTCTTGTAGCTGGCGCCGAGGGTCGCGATATTCGGCTCGGTGAAGGCCACCGCGATCGGCGTGCGGCGCAGGCCGGGACGCACGTCCGGGTAGCGGCCCGCATTGTCGCCGGCGATCTTGCCGTGGTCGGCCGCGTCGTGCAGCAGCGGACGCTCGTTGTTGGCGTCGCCGGCGATGAAGATGTGGCTGTTCCCGCATTGCATGGTGCGCGCGTCAAACAGGGGGATGCCGTCCTCGCTCCGTTCCAGTCCGGTGTGCTCCAGCCCGATGTCGTGCACGTTCGGCGTGCGCCCCGCCGCCATCAGCACGTACTGGAAGCGCTCGGTCTGCTCCTTGCCAAGGGCGTCGGCAACCGTCAACGCCACCTCCTCCCCTTCCTGCACGGCGCCAATGTCCTTGGACTGGAACTGGATGTCGAGCTCCTCGTTCAGCACACGGCCGGCGGCGCGCAGCACTTCGGGGTCGCTGATGTGGGCGATGCTGCCGCCGCGCGCGAACAGTTTTACCCGCACACCGAGGCGATGCAGGGCCTGGCCCAGCTCCAGCCCGATCACGCCGGTGCCGATCACGGCGACCGACTTCGGCAGGTCGTCCCAATAGAACACGTCGTCGGAGGTAGCGATGCCGGGGCCGACGTTCTCCAGCGCCGGCAGGCGCAGCGGCGTGGAGCCGGTGGCGATCACGATGCGTGCGGCGGTGACTTCGGTATGGTCGTCCACGAGGAGGGTGTGCGGGCTCGTAAAGCGCGCGTGGCCGCGCAGCTTGTCCGCTTCGTCGAAGGACTCGACGCTCTCCAGCACGAAGCCGACAAAACGGTCGCGCTCGCGCCGCACCCGCTCCATCACGGCGGGACCATCGATGCGGACCTCGCCCGCGTGCACGCCGAAGGGCGCCGAATGCTGCATCGCATGCGCGCTTTCCGCGGCCGCGATCAGGAGCTTGCTGGGCATGCAGCCGACCCGCGCGCAGGTGGTGCCATACACCCCGCTCTCGATCACCACGGTGCGCGCACCCTGCGCCTTGGCCGCGCGGTAGGCCGTCATGCCGGCGGTGCCGGTACCGATGATGGCGACGTCAACATCCAGTTTCTTCATGGTCTTCTCCGCATGTTCATGCCGAAACGATACGCCATTTCCGGCCCGGCTGCTGACAGTGCCAGCTTGATCGGCGCACAATCGTCCCGATGTAGCAGGTGGAGCAATCGATCGAAAGGACGCCGATGCTGGAAACGATACGCGAGCTGGTGCGCCCGCCCCCGGGCATGGCATTCGACTTCAGCCAGCCGGCCGGCGAGCCGGCCCTGGCGCCAAGCGATGGCGTCGCCTGGCGCGTGTTCGCCAACCCCGTCTCCCTCTTCATCGGCGGGGTGGCCGCCGTGCTGCTGGAACTCGCCGAACCCTCGGTGCGCTCCGGCGTGTGGGACCACAGTAATTTCAAGCGCGATCCCGGCACCCGCCTGCGGCGCACCGGTTTCACGGCCATGATGACGGTCTACGGGCCGCGCTCGGCGGCGGAAAAGGTGATCGCGCGCGTGGTGCGCATGCATGGCCGGGTCGAGGGCCATACCCCGGACGGCCTGCCTTACCACGCCAACGATCCGCGCCTGCTCGACTGGGTGCAGGCCACCGCCGCCTTCGGCTTCACCGAGGCCTATCACGCCTATGTGCAGCCCCTGTCCGCCCGCGAGAAGGATGCGGCGTTCGCCGAGGGGGAGCTGGCTGCCGGCCTGTATGGCGCGACCGGGGCGCCGCGTTCCTGGGACGAGTGGGAGGCGCTGCTCGGCAGGACCGCACCTGGCCTGGAAGGGTCGGATATCCTCGCCGACTTCATGCGCATCATGCGGGAAGCGCCGATCCTGCCGGCGCCGCTGCGCGGCCTGCAGCGCCTGCTGGTGCGCGCCGCCGTGCAGATCGTGCCCGAGCCGGTGCGCTCGCTCCCTCAGCTGCGTGCAGGCGCCCTGCGTCCGGGGGAAGCCCTGCTGGTGCGGGGGCTCGCACGTGCGAGCAGCCTGCTGCCGCTGGACGAGATGCCGCCGGCGCAGGCCGCGCGGCGCCTGGCGGCGCCCCGCAACCCCGACTGAATCGCCAAGCCCTCAGATATCGATCGGGTCGACCTCGAGCGACCAGCGCACGCGCGACTTCATGGCGCGCAGGCTCTCGACCCACTCGCGCAGGAAATGCTGCAGCGCCGGGCGCGAAGAAGACTCCACCAGCAGCTGGGCGCGGTCGACGTTGTGCACGCGCGTCATCGTCATCGGGATCGGGTCGTTGATCATCACCGTGTCAAGAACGAGGCTATCGCGCGCCGCCTCCAGGAAGGCGATCGCAGTGGCCAGTTCCGGCGCCTCGGCGCGCAGCAGGGCCTGGTACATGAAGGGCGGCAGGCCGGCCTGGCGGCGTTCCTCGAGCAGGCTGCCGGCGAAACGGTCGTAGTCGTGGCGCATCACGGCGCCGTACAGCGGATGGCTGGCATAGCGGGTCTGCACCAGCACTTCGGAAGCGGCCCCCGCCCGCCCGGCGCGGCCCGCCACCTGCATCAGCTGGGCGAACAGGCGCTCGCTGGCGCGGTAGTCCTGCGAGAACAGGGCGGTATCCGGGTTCAGGATGCCGACCAGGGTGAGTTTCTTGAAGTCGTGGCCCTTGGCGACCATCTGCGTGCCCACCAAAATGTCGACCTCGCCCCGGTGCACGGTGTCGAAGGCCGCCTGGGCGCTGCCCTTCAGGCGCGTGGAGTCGGCGTCGATGCGCAGGATGCGCGCTTCCGGGAACATCGCCGCCAGGCCTTCCTCGACGCGCTGGGTGCCGCGCCCCAGAGGCTGCAGGTCGACGTTGCCGCAGGTGGGGCAATGGCGCGGGATGCGCAGCTCCAGGCTGCAGTGGTGGCAGCGCAGGCGGTGTTCCGGCTTGTGCAGCACCATGAAGGCGGTGCAGCGGGTGCAGTTGCTGATCCAGCCGCAGGCGTCGCAGGAGATCACCGGGGCGTAGCCGCGCCGGTTCAGGAACAACAGCGACTGTTCGCCGCGGTCCAGGCGCTGGCGCAGGGCCGCGATCACGGCGCCGGTGAGGCCATCCTTCGGACGGTCGCGCTCGGTGTCGACCAGCTTCACGGTGGGCAGCACGGCGTCGCGCACGGCGCGCTCGCGCAGTTCCAGCCTGCGGTAGCGGCCGCTGTTCGCGTGGTGCCAGGTCTCGAGCGAGGGCGTGGCCGAACCGAGGACGATCGGGATGCCCAGCTGGTGGGCGCGCCACACGGCCAGGTCGCGCGCGGAGTAGCGCAGGCCTTCCTGCTGCTTGTACGAGGGGTCGTGCTCCTCGTCGATGACGATCAGTTTCAGGTTGGGCAGCGAGGCCAGGATCGCCAGGCGGGTGCCCAGCACGATGCGGGCCCGGCCCTCATGGGCGGCCAGCCAGTGCAGCATGCGCTCGCCCTCGGACAGCCCGCTGTGCAAAGTAGCCAGCATCACGCCGGGGAAGCGCGCCTGGATATTCCCTTCCAGCTGGGGTGTCAGGTTGATCTCGGGGACCAGCACCAGGATCTGGGCGCCTGGTTCGCGCGCCAGCACCTGGGCGCAGGCCTGCAGATACACCTCGGTCTTGCCGCTGCCGGTCACGCCGTACAGCAGCATGGGCGCGAAGCCCTCGGCGCTGCCGATGGCGTTGGCGGCTTCCTGCTGCGCCGGGTTCAGCACGGGCATGCCGGAGGGTGTCGCGTCGTGCGCGGCCTCTACCTTTGCCAGTTTTTTCAGCGCGCGGTCCAGGGCCACGGTCTTGGGCACCCGCAGGTTCTTCGGCAGGCCAGGCAAGGCCACCTCGCCCAGCGGACGCTGGTAGTAGTCGGCGGCGAAGCGCGCCAGCGCGATCCAGCGCTCCGGCAGCGGCGACAGCTGGCTGCGCACGGCGATCGCGTCCTTCAGCTTGTCCACAGGGACATCCGTCTCCCCTTTCACCGCCACGATCAGGCCGACCACCTCGCGCCGCGCGAAGGGCACCAGCACCAGCTGGCCGACTTGCGGCTCCTCGCCGGGTAGACAGGGCCAGCGGTAATCGAAACAGCTGTTGAGCGGCGTATCGAGCGCGACTTGTAGGAAGCAGTGTGCCAAATCCGACCTTCTTGGTAAGTGGAAAGCGCTGGAAAGCTGTGGAAAACTTTGTGAATAGCGCGGTACTTGACCGGGTACGAGGTTTACGTTAGATCAACTCGAATCCGGGGATTCGCGGGTGCAACAATAAATTTTCTATAAAAATCAATAGCTTGCGAAACATGAGTTATCCCTGTTAACAAGTCAGGCTGGATTCGGCTTGCTGTGCATAACTGCACATGTGGCGTGGGAAAACTCGCTGCGGCGCACCACGAACTTCATACCTTACTTGAAGAGTTGAGCTAAGTCCGCGTAAACCAAGCACTTTTCCCGACTCAGCAGCCATCCTGTTGATAACTTTGTGAACAAGGAAGGGGAAGTGGGGACATTTTACGGCTAACTAGCGAACTCTACTGTGTAAATCCACAGTTCATCATGAAAAAATCGCTTAAGAATCATTGGTTTGCGTATTTTTCGATGAGGCAGAGATGTCCACAGGAATAATTTTGATGTTTTACGAACTTGTGAACAAGTGTGATTTTGCTGCGGCAACCTCCTGCCGCAGCGAAACCCGTTCGCAAACGCTTCAGGCGGCGCGCTGGCGGCGGCTGAAGTTGTGGACAGCTTCCACCATGGCCGTCACCGATTCCGGCGGCGTGAACTGCGAGATGCCGTGGCCCAGGTTGAACACGTGGCCGTGGCCGGCCGAGGGGGTGCCGTAGGCGGTGAGCGAGCGCTCTACCTCGCGCTGGATTCTCTCCGGCGCGGCGAACAGGATGGCCGGATCGAGGTTGCCCTGCAGGGCGACACGGTCGCCGACCAGCGCGCGTGCCTTGCCCAGGTTGACGGTCCAGTCCAGGCCCAGGGCGTCAGCGCCGATGTCGGCCATCTCGTCCAGCCACAGGCCGCCGCCCTTGGTGAACACGATGGCCGGGATGCGCACGCCGTCCTTCTCACGCTGCAGCTGGCTCACGATCTGCTGCATGTACTTCAGCGAGAACTCCTGGTACGCGCCGTCGGCCAGCGCCCCGCCCCAGGAGTCGAAGATCATCACGGCCTGGGCGCCGGCATCGATCTGGGCGTTCAGGTACTGCGCCACCGCGCGCGCATTGGTGTCCAGGATGTGGTGCATCAGGTCCGGACGCTGGTACATCATCTTCTTGATGGTGTGGAATTCACGCGAGCCGCCGCCTTCGACCATATAGCAGGCCAGTGTCCAGGGGCTGCCCGAGAAGCCGATCAGCGGCACGCGGCCGTTGATGGCGGTGCGGATCTGGGTCACCGCCTTGAAGACGTAGTCGAGCGACGCCATATCCGGCACTTGCAGCGCACGCACCGCCTCTTCCGTGCGCAGCGGGCGCTCGAACTTCGGGCCCTCGCCGTCGGCGAAGTAGAGGCCCAGGCCCATCGCATCCGGCACCGTGAGGATGTCCGAGAACAGGATCGAGGCGTCCAGCGGATAGCGGTCGAGCGGCTGCAGCGTGACTTCGGTGGCGAAATCCGGGTTCTTCGCCAGGCCCAGGAACGAACCGGCGCGTTCGCGCGTGGCGCGGTATTCCGGCAGGTAGCGGCCCGCCTGGCGCATCAGCCACACCGGGGTGTAGTCGGTCGGCTGGCGCAGCAGCGCACGCAGGAAGGTGTCGTTCTGGAGCGGGGCGAATTGTGGCATGGCTGACAATGAAAGCGCAGGGAAAACCTCTATTATCGCATCTCCGGGCACCCACTTATAATGCGTTTCCGTATTTGAAAGAAGCAGCCATGACCAGACAACAAGCCCCCTGCGGCGCATGGGCCTCCCCGATCACCGCCGCCGTCGTCGCGGCCGGCGCCACGCCGCTGGCCTCCCTGGTGCTGGACGGCGCCGCCTTGTATTGGCTCGAGGGCCGCGCCAGCGAGGCGGGGCGCTCGACCCTGGTCGGCACGGCGGGCGAACTGACGCCGGCGCCCTTCAATGTGCGCAGCAAGGTGCATGAGTACGGCGGCGGCGCCTTCACGGTGGCCGATGGGGTTGCGTGGTTCTCGAACCAGCCTGATGGCCGCCTCTACCGCGTGGAAGCGGGTAGCGAACCGAAGCCCGTCACGGCCGAAGACAACAAGCAGCGCTACGCCGACTTCGTCGTCGACGCGCCGCGTCGGCGCCTGCTCACGGTGCGCGAGAACCATTCCAAAGGCAGCCACTACCCGGAGAACACCATCGCCGCCATCGCTTTCGACGGCAGCGAGACCGTGCTCGTGGACGGCAACGACTTCTACGCGGCGCCGCGCCTGTCCCCGGATGGACGCCAGCTGGCCTGGCTGTGCTGGGACCACCCGCGCATGCCCTGGGAAGGCAGCGAGCTGTGGCTGGCCGACGTGCTGGAGGACGGCAGCCTGGTGAATGGCCGCCTCGTGGCCGGCGGGCCGAACGAGTCGATCTGCCAGCCTGAATGGTCGCCCGGCGGCGTGCTGCACTTCGTGTCGGACCGCAGCGGCTGGTGGAACCTCTACCGCTATGACCATGGCGTCGTGCATCCGCTGTGTCCGAAGGAGGCCGAGTTCGGCGGTCCGCAGTGGAATTTCGGCGGTTCGCTGTACGGTTTCCGTTCAGAGGACGACATCATCTGCGCCTATGTCGAGGGCGGTGTCAGCAAGCTGGCGCGCCTGCGCGGCGGTGTGCTCACCGATATTCCGACGCCCTATGAAGAAATCCGCGAGCTGCGCGTGAATGCGCATACGGTCGCGCTGCTGGGCGGGGCGCCGACGCTCGCGCTGGAACTGGCCCGCATCGATCTCGATGGCGGCGCGCACGAGGTGCTGGCGCGCTCGATTTCCCAGTTGCCCCCAGGCGGCTACTTGTCGGTCCCGCAGTCGATCAGCTATCCGAGCGCGAATGGCCGCACCGCCTACGCCTTCCACTATCCGCCGACCAATGCCGATTTCGCCCCGCAGGATGGCGAGCTGCCGCCCCTGATCGTCATCGGCCACGGCGGCCCGACCGGCATGGCGGCCAGCACGCTGAAACTGTCGACCCAGTTCTGGACCAGCCGGGGCTTCGCCGTGCTGGACGTGAACTATGGCGGCAGCACCGGCTTCGGGAGGGCCTACCGCGACCTGCTCAAGGGCCAGTGGGGCGTGGTCGACGTCGAGGATTGCGTGGCGGGCGCGCGTCACCTGGCCGAACAGGGCCTGGTGGACCCCGAACGCCTGCTGGTGCGCGGCAGCAGTGCCGGCGGCCTGACGACCTTGTGCGCCCTCGCCTTCCACGATGTGTTCAAGGCCGGCGCCTGCTACTACGGCGTGTCGGATCTCGCCGGGCTGGATGCGGATTCGCACAAGTTCGAGTCGCACTACAACCAGTACCTGATCGCCCCGCCCGAACGCGCCGAGCAGGTCTACCGCGAGCGCTCGCCGATCCACCACACCGACAAGCTGAAGCGCCCGATGATCTTCTTCCAGGGCCTCGACGACATGGTGGTGCCGCCCTCGCAGTCCGAAGCGATGGTGGAGGCGCTGCGCGGGCGCAAGCTGCCGGTTGCCTACATCACCCTGGAGGGCGAAGGCCATGGCTTCAGGAAGGCCGAGAGCGTGGTGCGCACGCTGGAGGCAGAACTGGTGTTCTACCTGCGCGTGTTCGGCATTCCGGTGCCGGCTGACCTGCCGCAACCAGCGATCGAGAACCTGCCCGCATGACGGTCCGCGATCTCGATAACGGCGAACTGGCGATCGTCGCGCTGCTGGCCATGGCCGGCGAGCCGATGGGCCGCCAGCGCATCCTCGAACACCTGATGGCGGCCGGCCTGCCGCTTCCTGAAGGGCAGTGGGTTGCCGAACTGGAAAGCCTGCGCACCAAGGGCCTGGTGCAGGACGTGGTCGGTCGCGGCTTCGCGGTTGCGCAGGAGGCGAGCTGGCCCGCCCTCGAACGGGCACTGGACGACGGCCTGTTCTTCGCCCTGCAATCCGCCTATGCGCAGGTGACGCCCCTGCGGCGCGACTGGCAGGGCACGCCGGTGCTGCGCAGCTACCGCCAGGGCCTGGCGCTGCTGCGCATCGCCTTGATCACCGGCGAGAGACCGGCCGTCGTCACGCCCCTGCTGGCGGCCTGCCTGCGCTGCCACGAGGCGGCCTACCTGCATCCGCTGGTCGAAGTGTGCGCACGGCCCTTCGATCCGGCGATCCTGACGTACATCTACCCTTCCCTGGTCGACGGCGTGCTGGCGACGCTGGTGCAGCACGCCCAGCGCGAGCCGGCGCTCGCGCCTGGCATCCGGGCGGCGGCCGAGGCCCGGACCGATCCTTCGATCGAATTGCGTATCGCCCTGGCCGAACACCTGATCCTGTGCGGCCGGCTCGACGGCGCCCTCGCCCTGCTGCAGGAAGTGGACGATGCGGCCGGCCTGTTCCTGCGCAGCGTGGTGGCCCTGCTGCGCGAGGACTTCGACGCCGGCCTGCCCGGCGTGGAAGCGGCCCTGAAACAGCTGCGCCGCGAGACCGGCAAGCGCAAGGCCATTTTCGAAGGCATCGGCGCCCACGTCTACCTGACCGCCCTCCTGCGCAGCAACCGGCCGGCGCACCTGAAGCTGTCCGACGCCTGGCTCGACATCGCCACCCGCGCCGTGCAGCGCGCCGAGACGGCCGTGGTGTTCCAGCTCAGCATGCTGCAGGAGATCCGCCGCGGCACTGTCGACGCCGAGGTGCTGGCCTCGCGCAGCTGGGAGATGGCGATCGAGCCCTTCACCTTCCGCGCGCTGATGCACCACTGGCTCGGCCTGCCGCAATTGCCGGGCAAGCGCAAGGACATCGAGGACATGCTGGCGCAGTCCGAACGCGCCGGCTTCGACCTGCTCTCAAGCCAGCTGGCTGGCCTGCTGGGCCACGTCGGCGGGCCCGGCGCCGTCCAGTTCGAAGCGCGCGCGAGCGAGCTTCGCAGCGCCCACCGCTTCGCCGACCTGACGCACTGGTTCGAGCGCGAGGAACCCTGGGAACGCCAGCTCAACGCCCTGATCAACCTGCAGCCGGCCGTGAACGCCGAAGTGGTGCGCGAGTCGCGCCTGGTCTGGATGATCCGCTACGACGACCAGATGGGCGTGCAGGAGCTGGAGCCGCGCGAGCAGAAACGCGACGCCCAGGGCGGCTGGAGCCGTGGCCGGGCCATGGGCCTGAAACGCCTGTCGGAAGAGGCATCGACGCTCGATTTCCTCACCGCCCAGGACGTGCAGGCGGTATCGACCATCGCCGGCCGCCGCTACTACGGCAGCACCGGCATCCGCTTCGAATTCGAGCGCGACAAGGCGCTGGCCTGCCTGGTCGGCCACCCGCTGCTGTTCTGGATGGACTCGCCGGGCACGCGCGTCGAACTGCTGCCGGGCGAGCCCGAACTGCTGGTGAAGGCCCGCGGCGGCAAGGTCACGATCTCGCTGCATCCGCCGCTGAAAGGGGAGGACGGCGACGTCATCATCACGCGCGAGACCCCGACCCGCCTGCGCCTGGTGAACATCAAGGAAGAGCACCGCCGCATCGCCGCCATCGTCGGCGAGGGCCTGGAAGTGCCGGTGGAGGCCGAGCGCCGCGTGCTGCGTGCGATCAGCGCGATTTCCTCGATCGTCACCGTGCAGTCGGACATCGGCGCGAGTCCCGGCGACATCGAGCAGGTGGCGGCCGATCCGCGCCTGCACCTGCACCTGCGCCCCTACCAGCAGGGCCTGCGCATGCAGATCCTGGTGCGCCCGCTTGACGGGGGCGCGTATTATTCACCGGGCACCGGCGCGGAAAGCGTGATCGCCGATGTGAACGGCGTGCGCACCGAAGCGAAGCGCAACCTGAATGCGGAGCGCGAGGCCGAGCGCCAGCTGGTCGGCGCCTGCCATGCCCTCGAACACGGTGAACTGGACCACGGCGAGTGGCTGCTCGGCGCGCCCCTGCAATGCCTGGAACTGGTGGACGAGCTGCGCGGGCTCGACCCAAACAAGGTGGTGGTGGCCTGGCCCGAAGGCGAGAAGTTCCGGGTGTCCAAGCGCGCCAGTTCGAAATCGGTGCGCGTGCAGATCCGGCGCGACAAGGATTGGTTCGCGGCCAGCGGCGACGTGGTCATCGACGAGGACCGCGTGATGAGCCTGCAGTCGCTGCTGGCCAGGCTGCGCGAGGAAAAGAGCCGCTTCGTGGCCCTGGGCGACAACGAATACCTGGCCCTCAGCGACGAGCTGCATCGGCGCCTGATGGAATTGGCCGACTACGGAACCTTCCATGATGAGGAGCTGCGCATGCATCCGCTGGCCAGCTTCTCGCTCGCCGAGCTGGCGCGCGACGCGGGCAGCGTCACGGCCGACGACGCCTGGCGCAAGCATCTGCAGCGCATCGCCGACAGCGAGGCCTTCACGCCAGGCTTGCCTTCTACCCTGCAGGCCGAGCTGCGCGACTACCAGGTCGAGGGCTTCGAGTGGCTGGGCCGCCTGGCCCACTGGGGCGTGGGCGCCTGCCTGGCCGACGACATGGGGCTCGGCAAGACCTTGCAGGCCCTGGCCCTGCTGCTCACCCGGGCGCCCGAAGGTCCGGCGCTGGTGGTGGCGCCGACCTCGGTGTGCCTGAACTGGATCGCCGAGGCCCAGCGCTTCGCGCCTACCTTGAACCTCAAACTGTTCGGCCCGGGCGAGCGCAAGACGCTTGTCGAGGAAGCCGGCCCCTTCGACGTGGTGGTGGCGAGCTACGGCCTGCTGCAGCTGGAAGCGCCGCTGTTCGCGAAAAAACAGTGGCGCAGCATCGTGCTGGACGAGGCCCAGGCCATCAAGAACATGCACACCAAGCGCTCCCAGGCCGTGATGGCCCTGAAGGGCGACTTCCGCATGGCGGCCACCGGCACGCCGCTGGAGAACCACCTGGGCGAGTTGTGGAACCTGTTCAGGTTCATCAACCCGGGCCTGCTGGGCACGGCCGACCAGTTCCAGCTGCGCTTCGCCGGCCCCATCGAGAAAGCTCAGGACAAGCGCGCCGAAGCGGGCGCCCGCATGCGCCTGCGCCGCCTGACACAGCCCTTCATCCTGCGCCGCACCAAGGCGCAGGTGCTGACCGAGCTGCCGCCGCGCACCGAGATCGTGGTGCCGGTCGAACTGACCGCCGATGAGACGGCGCTCTACGAGTCGCTGCGCCGCCAGGCCCTCGACAAGCTGGCCGCGCTCGAGGCGCCGGAAAATCAAAAGTCGATCGAGATCCTGGCCGAGATGATGCGGCTGCGCCGCGCCGTCTGCAATCCGGAACTGGTGGCGCCGGGCTCGGGGCTGGTGAGCAGCAAGCTGGTCGCCTTTGCGCGCCTGGTCGACGGCCTGCTGGAGAACAGGCACAAGGTGCTGGTGTTCAGCCAGTTCGTCGACCACCTGAGCCTGATCCGCAAGTACCTGGACGGCAAGCACATCCCCTACCAGTACCTCGACGGCGCTACGCCCATGCAGGAGCGCAAGCGCCGCGTGGACGCCTTCCAGGCCGGCGAAGGAGAACTCTTCCTCATCAGCCTGAAGGCGGGCGGGGTCGGCATCAACCTCACGGCGGCCGACTACGTGATCCACATGGACCCGTGGTGGAACCCGGCGGTCGAAGACCAGGCCTCGGACCGCGCCCACCGCATGGGCCAGCAGCGCCCGGTGACGATCTACCGCCTGGTGGCGCGTGGCACCATCGAGGAAGGCATCGTCGAACTGCACCACCGCAAGCGCGACCTGGCCGACAGCCTGCTGGAAGGCACGGAAATGGCGGCGCGCATGTCGCCGGGCGAGATGCTGGCGATGCTCCGGCAAGGCCTGTCGTAAACTGGCGCGGCTGCCGATTCCATGTGATCATGCCGCTTTTACGGAAGAGCAGGGACACATGGAACTGGACAAAGCGGCAATGACGGCGCAAGCCCATGTCATCGGCGTCAAATCCTGGCTGGCCTATGCGGGCGTGCTCGCCTTGGCCGTGGTGCTGTTCTTCGTGGCGCTGCCGCTGGCCTTCCTGTGGAACGAGATCGCCGCGGCCAGCGTGCTGCTCGCCTCGGCGCTGATCGTCGCCTACCGCTTTCTCTCGGTGCGCAGCGTGCAGCTGTACTACGACGACGTGGGCGTGTGGGTGGTATCCGGCGTGCTGCCCTGGAAGAAGGGCGTCGCGGGCGTGAAATGGCGTGACATGGACGACGCCACCTTTGTGAACGGCTTCGTCAGCTGGGTCACGCGTTCCTACACGGTGCGTATCGGCCACCGCTTCACGAAGGGCAGCGAGATCGTGCTGCATCACATCGCGCGTGGCCGCCAGGCCGTCGACACGGTCAATGCCCTGCACCAGCAGAAGATCCGCCAGGGCGAGATTGACTGAATAGCTACCCGGCGCGCGACCGCGTGTCGGAATGTTTCAGCCGCCCGCAAGCGGCCTGAATGGTGCTACTCTTCCGTGGCTCCGCCATGCGCTGGAAGCGCAGGGGAGCGCCGACCTTTTAATCCACAGGGTTCGAACAGGATGATGAAAACGAAGATCGCGCTGGCAGTCCTGCTGGCGAGTTTCGCGCTGGCCCCCGCCAGCGCCAAGACCACCAAGCCCGCCAAGGGCAAGGCGAAAGCCGCCAAGGTGGTCAAAGCAAAAACCGGCAAATCGAAGGCGCCGGTCAGGAAGAAGACCGGAAAGAAGGCAGTCGTCGCCACGGCCGCCGCGGCCACCGCGGTCGCCGCCGCACCGAGGGCAAGCGCGTCGGAGAAGCGCCTCGACCGCCGCTTCGACTCGATGAGCATGCAGTACCTGACCGCACTGTGGCGCGTCGATCCGGAAGGCGGCATCTACGTCGGCAAGTTCGACCAGGCCGCCAACCTGACCATCCCGGATGCCGCCACCCGCGCGAAAAAACTCGCCTTCGCCAACGAGTGGCTCGAGAAGTTCAACAAGCTCGACACGCGCCAGCTGTCGGCGCGCCAGCGTACCGACCTGGCCCTCCTGGTGAACAAGCTGGAGAAGGACCGCTGGAACCTGAGCACCTGGCGCGAATACGAGTGGAACCCCTCGCTCTACAACGTCGCCCAGCCGCTCGACCTGATCCTCAATACCGAATACGCCGCCAAGCCGCAGCGCCTGCGCACCATCCTCAGGCGCCTGGCCGGCGTGCCCGACTTCTACGCGGCGGCCCAGGCCTCGATCACCAGGCCGACCCGCGAGCACACCCAGCTCGCCATCGCCCAGGCCCCGGGCACCATCGCGGTGCTGGCCGACCTGGGCAAGGCGGCGCAGGAGTCGATCCTGACGCCGCAGGAAAAGGCGATCTTCGCGCAGCGCATCGCGAACGCCGGCACCGCGGTGCTGGGCTATGTGGACTTCCTCACCGCGCTGGACAAGAACACGAAGGACTTCCGTCCCTTCCGCGCCGGCAAGGAGCTGTACGAGCAGAAGTTCGCGCTCGAGATCCAGTCTTCCAGCAGCGCCGAGCAGACCTTCCGCAAGGCCCTGGCCACGCGCGAGGAGCTGCTCGCCCGCATGGACACGATCTCGGACGAACTGTGGCCCCGCTACATGGCGGGAGTGGCGAAACCGCGCGACCGCTTCCAGAAGATCGGCATGATGATCAATAAACTGTCGGAGCGCCACGTCTCGCGCGAGAACTTCCTGCCCGAGATCCGCCGCCAGATCCCGGCTTTGCACAAGTTCGTCCTTGAAAAAAATCTCCTCACGCTCGACGCCGACAAACCGCTCGAAGTGCGCGAGACCCCGATGTACCAGCGTGGCGTGGCCGGCGCCAGCATCGACGCGCCGGGTCCGTATCGTCCGAAGGACAAGACTTATTACAACGTCACCCCGCTGGACAACCTCACGGCCGAACAGGCCGAAAGCAGCCTGCGCGAGTACAACGAGTGGATCCTGCAGATCCTGAACATCCACGAAGCGATCCCCGGCCACTACGCCCAGCTGGTGTATGCGAACCGCTCGCCGTCGCTGGTGAAGTCGCTGTTCGGGAACGGCGCCATGGTCGAGGGCTGGGCCGTGTACGGCGAGCGCATGATGCTGGAGAACGGCTACGGCGACAACGCGCCCGAGATGTGGCTGATGTACTCGAAGTGGAACCTGCGCAGCGTCACCAACACCATCCTCGACTACAGCGTGCACGTGCTGGGCATGGGGCAGCAGGAAGCGATTGACCTGCTGGTGCGCCAGGCCTTCCAGACCCGCCAGGAAGCGGACGAGAAGTGGCGCCGCGTGCAGCTCACGTCGGTGCAGCTGACCAGCTACTACAGCGGCTACGAGCAGATCATGGAGTTGCGCGAGCGCCGCAGGCAGCAACTGGGCGAACGCTTCGACCTGAAGGAATTCCACGACCAGTTCCTCAGCTACGGCAATGCGCCGGTGAAGATGATCTCCGAATTGATGCAGTAACAACGACAGCTCGCACTCCCGGCCTGGCGGCGTGGCTCCGAGCCGCCAGGCGTTCTTCTTCCCTGCACCGCCGTCCATCGCACCTCATCCTTCTCGTGCTCCCCGCTGGCGCCTCATATTGTATTTGCCCAACTTTTTATTGCTTAGTCGACAATTTTGGTCGACGTAAACGTTAAAGTGAAGACAATCTGAGTGCCAAATGGTAAATTCCGATTTGCACTTTTGCATCACGCAGGACGCTCGACCCGTAGCGTCGTCATCGCGCAATAAGGATCAAGCATGCATACCCCGTCTGAATCGGTCAGCCCAGCGATTAGCATCGTCTCGACAATGTATCGATCACGCTCTTTTCTGGAGCGCTTCCTCGCCGAATGCCTGGAGGCTGTGAAAGCCATCGGCTGCCATTCATTTGAAATTGTCTTGGTCAACGATGGTTCGCCCGACGATTCCCTCGAGTACGCGGTGAATGCAACAAAGCGGATTCCAGAACTCGTGGTGGTCGATTTGTCGCGCAATTTCGGGCATCACTATGCAATGCAGGCAGGCTTGCAGCAGGCAAGGGGCGAACGGGTGTTCCTGATCGACAGCGATCTGGAAGTCTCGCCGCTGACCTTGATCGAATTCAAGGCCAAGCAAGACGCGACCGGAGCGGACGTCGTCTACGGCTATCAGGAAGCGCGCAAGGGCGGGATGTTCGAGAAGGCCAGTGGAGGCCTGTTTTATACCGCATTCAATCTGCTTAGCGACACCAAGATCCCGCCAAACCTTGCGACCGAGCGCATCATGACGCGACGCTATGTCGATGCCTTGTTACGTCTTGGCGACCGTAACCTGTTCATGGCGGGCATGATGAGCTGGGCCGGTTTCACCCAGATCGGAATGCCGTTGAAAAAGACGCAGCGTGAAGGAGAAAGCACTTATACGCTGCTGCGCCGCGTCAAGCTGATGGTCAATGCGGTGAGTTCATTCTCCGTGCTGCCGCTGACCTGGTTGTTCAACATCGGTGTGTCGATTACCTTGATCAGCTTCCTGTTCCTTGCCTATCTGCTGGGCAGGAAGATCCTGTTCGACGACACAATGATCGGTTATACGTCGCTGATGGGCTTGATGGCGCTCAGCCTCGGAGTCACTACGACCAGCATGGGCCTGATCGGCATTTACCTCGGCAAGGTATTCAGCCAGGTGCAGAATCGGCCTACCTACATCATCAAGGATATCTACGGGCGTATGCCCATGCGGCCGGCCTTTGCCGGGGAAGCGCGCGAAAGCGAGGAAACCGGATGCAGTTACTGATCTACGGCTCGAAGGAGTTTTCGGAAACGGTGATGGAGCTGGCCGAGGACTGCGGCTACCGGGTCGCAGGACTGATTGACGATTTTTCGCAGGCTGACAATGTGCTCGGCACGCTGGATCGGGTCAAGCAGACGCATCCTCCCAGCAATTTTCAAATCGCTATTGCAATCGGTTATGGCAACCTTGCTGCGCGCTGGCAGGTGTGGGAACGGGTCACGTCGGCTGGTTACATCGCACCGCCGCTGGTTCATCCACGCGCCTATGTCGCGAAATCCGCCACGCTGGGCGCAGGCGCAATGGTCATGGCTGGCGCCGTGGTCGACGTGCGCGCGTCTCTCGGGAACATCGCGGTCATCTGGCCGGGCGCCTGCATCAACCATGATGCAACCGTCGGCGAAAACTGCTTCGTTTCGCCCAACGCAACACTGTGCGGCTATGTCGGGCTGGGCGCGCACAGCTTCGTCGGCGCCGGGGCGGCGATCGTCGACCATTGTGTCGTTCCGCCACGGACGCGTATCAAAATGCTGGAACGTTATACCGGAGCAGGTGCATGAAAAAAGTAGTTATTCTCCAGTCGAACTATATTCCATGGAAAGGGTATTTCGACCTGATTCACGATGCGGATACCTTCATTTTCTATGACGATGTCCAGTACACGAACCGCGACTGGCGCAACCGTAACAAGATCATGACCCCGGGCGGCCCACGCTGGCTGTCGATTCCCTGCGGCGCCGACACCAAGCGCCTGATCTGCGAGGTTGCTCTCGACGATCATGCCTGGCAGGCCATCCACTGGGACACCATCCGCCAGAATTACCGCCGTGCGCCCCACTTCGAGCGCTACCGCGCTTTTTTCGAAGATATCTATCTCGGCCGCCAATGGACCAATTTATCGGAGCTGAACCAGCATATGATCAGGCTGATCTCCACCGAGCTGTTGGGGATCCGGACGGTGTTCGAGGATTCGCGCGCCTACCAGCTGTCGGGTAAGCGCCTGGAGCGTATCCTCGATCTGGTCGCACAGTCGGGCGCGACGCACTATATTTCCGGCCCGGCGGCGAAAAGCTATATTAACGAAGCCGACTGTGCAGCCCTCGGCGTCGAGCTGGTCTGGAAGGACTATAGCGGCTATCCCGAGTATCCGCAGGGCCCTCTGCCCTTCGAGCACGGCGTTTCGGTCCTGGACCTGCTGTTCCACACCGGTCCCGCCGCGAGCGATTACATCTGGGGCCAGCGCCAGGCAAGCCAATGAAGACGACGTTTTTCCAGGCGCTCCGCTACGGCATCGTCGGGCTGCTTTCTAATGCTGTAGGCTACGGTCTGTACTTGCTGTTGACCGGCGCCGGGATGGGCCACAAGCTGGCAATGACCTTGCTGTTCATCGTGGGCACCTTGCAGACCTTTGTCTTCAACAAGAAATGGTCTTTCAAGTACCGGCAACAGGACCGTACTGTCCTGCTGCGTTATTTCGCGACCTATGGGCTCGGCTATCTGGTCAACCTCGCGGCGCTGCTCGTGCTGGTCGACGGCGCCCGCCTGCCCCACGCGATCGTGCAGGCCGCGATGATCTTCGTGGTCGCCCTGCTGATGTTCGTGCTTCAAAAATTCTGGGTGTTTCCCGCCCGTGCCAACCCATCGACCTGTCCGGAGTCCGCATGATGAACGTCCCCTTCAATAAACCTTATATGACCGGCAAGGAGCTCTGGTATATCTCGCAGGCGCATGCCAGCGGACACCTGGCCGGCGACGGAACGTTCACGAAGAAGTGCAATGCCTGGCTGGAGCAGAACATCGGCAGCCAGAAAGCGCTGCTGACCCACTCCTGCACCGCCGCGCTCGAAATCTCCGCGATGCTGGCCGACATCCGTCCCGGCGACGAAGTCATCATGCCGTCCTACACCTTCGTCTCGACTGCCAACGCCTTCGTCCTGCGCGGCGCCGTGCCCGTCTTCGTCGACGTGCGCCCGGACACGCAGAACATCGACGAAACCAAGATCGAAGCGGCGATCACCGAACGCACGCGCGCGATCGTTCCGGTGCATTACGCAGGCGTCGCCTGCGAGATGGATACCATCATGGACATCGCGCGCCGCCACAATCTGCTCGTGATCGAAGATGCGGCGCAGGGCATCATGTCGACCTACAAGGGACGGCCGCTGGGCAGCATCGGGCACATGGCGGCGCTCTCGTTTCATGAAACAAAGAACATCATCTCCGGCGAAGGAGGCGCGCTGCTGGTCAACGACCCGCGCTTCGTGGCGCGCGCCGAAATCATTCGCGAAAAAGGGACAAACCGCAGCCAGTTCTTCCGCGGCCAGGTCGACAAGTACACCTGGGTCGACGTGGGATCGTCTTATCTGCCTGGCGAAATCATGGCCGCCTTCCTGTGGGCACAGATGGAGGAGGCCGACATGATCAACCGCCGCCGCCTCGACATCTGGGCCAACTACCACCAATGGTTCGCCAGCCTGGAAAAGGCCGGCAAGGTGCGCCGCCCGACCATTCCGCGCGAATGCACTCACAATGCGCACATGTACTACCTGATGTTCCCTGACATCGAATCGCGCAGCGCGGTGATCGCGCGCCTCAAGGCGCGCGGCATCCAGACGGTCTTCCACTATATTCCCTTGCACTCTTCGCCGGTCGGCAAGGAGATGGGACGCGCCGCGGACGACATGTCGCACACCGATGCGGCCGGCGAACGCCTGTTGCGCCTGCCATTGTGGATTGGCCTGGAAGCCGAGCATGCCGACGTGATCGCCGAAGTCGTTGCGGCGATCAACGAAAACTGAGGGCGATCTTCAGGGCATGCGCGTCGGCATGATGGTGGCGGCAGTTGCTGCGTCCCCGCTTGCCGCAACCGGCTTCCACAATTGTAAGTGAACGGTCGCCGGCTCGCCGGGCGTGGTGGCGGCGACCGGATTGACCACCTCGACAGTTCCGGCCAGCCGGTGCGAACCGGGCCCGATACGGCGCGCCATGATGGCGGGCCAGTCGCGTGCACGCCGTGACTTGTCTGGGGAGATCAGCAGCCAGGCGGCGCGAACGCGTTGCGTATCCACTTTCTGGAGGACGCGCTCGATGGCGGCAGAGCTGCCGGGATAGCCGCCCAGCATCCAGGGCGAACCGAGCGGGCGGGCGCCGAGCGCATAGATGACGCCCGGACTATCCCCGGTCATATCGAGCATGTCCTGGTTAGCAGGCAGGCCCGCATTTCGAGCCATCTGTTGCAATGCCTGCAAGGAGCGGGCTGTTGCCTGATCGACACGCACGACGCTTCCCTCCGTGCCCAGTACCCGCGGCGAATCCTGCTGCGCCAACGGCGCCACTTGCCTGTAGGTATGGTGCACATCCGTCCAGGCCAGCCACTGCGTGAGCAGCGCCGGAGCGCACATCAGGGCCAATGCGAACGCCAGGGCCGGACCGGTAATCGTGCGCGCGGCGCCCAGCCGGTACAGTCGCAGGCAGAGGGCGATAGAGGCGAACAATGAGGCGATGGCGCTATGCGCCAGCAAGGGCATGTTCGTCCCGAAAGAAAACGCCACCGGAGACATCAGGAACAGCACCGTTAAAGCGCACTCACGGCGCTCGTCATATCCGGCGGACCCGCCGCCGCGCGCCAGACGCTCGATGAACCACAGGGCCGCCGCGACGCAGGCCGTGACGATGAGCCAGAGCTGTCTCCAGCCTTCGTAGACATGGCTGAAGGACACCACGGCAAGCAGCGCAACTACCAGGAAAGAGCGGGCGAATGGCGAAGCGAGCGCGATTTTCCGGCGTGCAAAGAAAAGCAATAGCGCGCCACCAAGCAGCCAGGGGGCGGCGCCCGGCAACTGCTTCTGTAGAGCCCAGCGCAGGCCATTCAACACCATCCACATGGAATAGGAGCCGTCGCGCACGTGGGTAAGCGCTATCCCCTCCTGCAGCATCTCCAGCCAGCCCGGAAACGACAAGGTCAACATGACGAAATTCAGGAGGAAACCCGCAGTCACCAGGGTGACGAGCTTCAACAGCCAGCGCCAGTCCCAATCGCGATTCAGGGCGAGGAAGAAAACCGTGTGCAGCAGCGTGACCGATACCGCCGTCGTCGCCTTGGACAGGAAGCAGGCGCCAAGGGCGAGGCCATACAGAAAGGCTGCAGCCCCCATGCTCCGGCCGGCTGCGCGCCGCGCCAGAACACTCAACATGCAGGCCGTCATGAGTGCCATGGCGACAAGGCAAAGGAGATTGTAGGATGGCGCCCGCAAGGTGCTCAAGTAACCGAAGAACAGCATTGCCGTGCCCATCGGCGCGACCATATACCAGAATCGCTGCCGCGTCCCATCGGCGCCCTGCTCCTCCCAATTGAACGACATCACTTGCCGCACAAGTAGCGCAGTGCTGGCGAGCACCAGCACCAGGGAGAGAACCCGCATGGCGGCGATGCTTGCGCCGGAAAGGCGGAATGGCCATTCGAAATAGGCACCAAAAAACGTCACCGTTCCCGTGAATTCTCTCCAATACAGGAAGTTGTGCAGGTAATAGGATTCATCGGTGAATTCGAAACCACGCGGCGCCATCCAGAGGTAGAGGGCAACCTGGACGAACAGCATCAACATGGCAGGCAACACGTAGAGCGGTATCAGCGAATGAGGGCGAGCGGTAGACAAGATTGACATTCTTTCAGGATGGGCAGCGAACGTGACGTCCCTACGTTGGTGTTATTTGTGTTGACACATTACACGTGCAACATGCAGTCTGGTGATGTTTGTGGCAAACCAGCATCCTTGCCAGCGTCAATATTCTAATGTATTGTTTGCAACAGTTGTTTGTTAGCTACTATTCGAGCATGGTTTCTGTTGCTTGATTTTTCTGTTTTGAATAAGGCTGTGCAATGATTCTCGTAACTGGTGGCGCAGGATTTATCGGATCGAACTTCGTCCTCGACTGGCTTGCCACATCCGACGAGACGGTCGTCAATCTCGATCTGCTGACCTATGCCGGGAACCTGGCCAACCTCTGCTCGCTGCAGGAGGACCCGCACCACATCTTCGTGCGCGGCGACGTCTGTGACCAGACTTTCGTCTCCGAACTGCTCGAGCGCTACAAGCCACGCGCAATCGTTCATATGGCGGCCGAGAGCCACGTGGACCGCTCGATCCACGGACCCGGGGCATTCATCCGCACCAATATCAATGGAACCTTCTCGATGCTGGAGGCGGCGCGCGCCTACTGGTCCTCGCTGTCCGGCAATCGGCGCGAGGAGTTCCGCTTCCTGCACATGTCGACCGACGAGGTATACGGCACGCTCGGCAAGGACGATCCGGCTTTCACGGAAGACACCCCCTACCAGCCGAACAGCCCCTATGCCGCGAGCAAGGCCGCGTCCGATCACCTGGTGCGCTCCTACCACCATACCTACGGCCTGCCGACGCTGACCACGAATTGCTCGAACAACTACGGCCCCTACCACTTCCCGGAAAAACTGATTCCGCTCGTGATCGTCAATGCACTGGCCGGCAAGTCGCTCCCGGTGTATGGCGACGGCCAGCAGGTGCGCGACTGGCTCTTCGTGTCCGACCACTGCGCGGCGATCCGTACCGTGCTGGCCAACGGCCGGCCGGGCGAAACCTATAATGTCGGCGGCTGGAACGAACGCACCAATCTCGAGGTCGTGCAGACCTTGTGCGACATCCTCGACCGCCTGAAGCCGCGCGCCCGGGGCAGCTACCGCGAGCAGATCACCTTCGTCACCGACCGTCCGGGACACGACCGCCGCTACGCGATCGATGCACGCAAGATCGAGCGCGAGCTCGGCTGGAAGCCGGACGAGACCTTCGACAGCGGTATCGAGCGCACCGTACGCTGGTACCTCGAGAACGAGCATTGGGTAAAGCAGGTGCAGTCAGGCGCTTACCTGACCTGGCTGGACAAGAACTACACGCAACGCGCCACGGAGAACTGCACATGAACACTTCGGCACCGCAACGCAAGGGCATCCTGCTGGCCGGCGGCTCAGGCACCCGACTGCATCCAGTCACGATCAGCGTATCCAAGCAGCTGCTGCCGGTCTACGACAAGCCGATGATTTATTACCCGCTCAGCACCATGATGCTGGCGGGGCTGCGCGAGCTGATGATCATCTCGACGCCCCACGACCTGCCGCGCTTCCAGGAACTGCTGGGCGACGGCAGCCAATGGGGCATCGACCTGCGCTACGCGGTACAGCCTTCGCCCGACGGGCTGGCGCAGGCTTTTCTCATCGGCCGGGAATTCATCGGCGATTCGCCCTCGGCGCTCATCCTGGGTGACAATATTTTCTATGGCACCGACCTGCAGGCCAAGCTCGAGTCCGCGAACGTGCGCGAAGAAGGCGCCACCGTGTTCGCCTACCACGTCAACGATCCCGGGCGGTATGGCGTGGTCGAATTCGACAAGCAGCGCAATGCCCTCTCCATCGAGGAGAAGCCCGAGCAGCCGCGGTCGAACTACGCGGTGACCGGTCTGTATTTCTACGACAATACGGTCTGCGATATCGCTGCCGACATCCGGCCGTCCCCGCGCGGCGAACTGGAAATTACCGACATCAACCGCGAATACCTGCGCCGCGAGCGCCTGCGGGTCGAACTGATGGGCCGGGGCACCGCCTGGCTGGACACGGGCACCCCCGATTCCCTGCTCGACGCCGGCCAATTCATCGCCACGATCGAAAAGCGCCAGGGTCTGAAAGTCAGCTGCCCGGAAGAGATTGCCTTCCACAAAGGGTATATCGATGCGGAGCACCTGCAGCGCCTGATCCATCCGCTGCGCAAGAGCGACTACGGACGCTACCTGAGCCGTCTGGTCGAAACCTGATCGCCTGGGGCGGCGCCAGTCCCCCTCAGGGCGTATCTTATGCCGTCTCTTCTGGCGCCCGCGTCATGCGCGCGAACATCGGCGCCACCAGCAGGCCCAGCTCGTAGAGCAGGCACATCGGAATGGCCAGCGCCAGCTGGCTGACCACGTCCGGCGGCGTCACGATGGCGGCGATGACGAAGGCGCCGACGATCACGTAGGAGCGGATCGCACGCAGCTTCTCGATGCTGACGATGCCCATGCGGACCAGGATGATCACCACCACCGGCACCTCGAACGTAGCGCCGAAGGCCAGGCACATCGACATGACGAAGTCGAGGTAGTTCTCGATGTCCGGCGTCACCGCGATGGACGTCGGCGCGAACTCGCCGATGAAGTGGAACACGCGCCCGAACACGAAGAAGTAGCAGAAGGCCACGCCGCCGATGAAGAGCAGCGAGGACGAGATCACCAGCGGCAGCACCAGGCGCTTCTCGTGCGCATACAGGCCGGGGGCGACGAAGGCCCACAGCTGGTAGAACACCCAGGGCAGCGAGAGGATGAAGGCGAGCAGCAGGGTCACCTTCATCGGCACCAGGAAGGGCGAGACCACCCCGGTGGCGATCATCTTGGCGCCGGGTGGCAAGGACGCGATCATGGGCGCGGCCAGCAGGTCGTAGACCGTCGATGGCCCCGGCCAGATGAACAGGGCCGCGCAGGCGATGGCGATCCCGATCGACGCCTTGACCAGGCGGTCACGCAGCTCGACGAGGTGGGAGATGAAGGTTTCTTCGCCTGCGGCTTCTTCGGTCATCTAGAAAAAGGAAGTCTTGGATTTGCTGGAACCCGGGCGGAACTTGCGCACGCGGGCGGCGCCGGACAGCACATGGGTCTTGCCGTTCGTGCGGTGCTTGTACCAGCTCGGAACGGCCGAGGTACGCACCAGCTTCTTGCGGCGGAAATCGCGCGCCTTGCGCTCGATGTCGCTGGTACTGACGAAACCATGCGAGGACGACGAGGTGGAAGACGACACGTGTTCCTTGCCGTCCCACAACGCCTCGACCTCGTCGACGTGGCTGGCCATGGATTGCTCGACCTCGTCCTTGAACGACTGCGCGCTCTCGTGCACTTCCTTGTGCAGGTTGCGCAGCTCGTCGAGCTCGATCTCGCGGCTGACCTCGGACTTGACGTCGTGCAGGTAGCGCTGGGCGCGCCCGTACAGGGTGCCCGCCATGCGCGCCACCTTCGGCAGCTTTTCAGGGCCGATCACGATCAGCGCGACAACGCCGATGATCGCCAGCTTCGACAGTCCGAGATCGATCATGCCCGGATCTTAATGGCGGCTCTTGTCGCGTGCTTCGACGTCGATGGTCGTCTTGTCGGCGACCTGCTGCGGCGGATGGCTGGTCGACTGGCCGGCAGCGGCGTTCTTTTCTTCCTCGCCCTTCACGCCATCCTTGAAGCCTTTCACGGCCTTGCCCAGGTCGCCACCGATATTGCTGATCTTCTTGGTGCCGAAAATCAGCATCACGACCACCAGCACAATGACCCAGTGCCAAATACTCATCGAACCCATGTTTGTCTCCTAGCAAGGCGCCTTGCGCCTGTGAATCGGGAAAGTCTCAGTTTCAGTATACGCCAAGCGGGAGCGTCCTGCCCCCATTAAAAGCTCAGGTCCCCAGCCCGCGCCAGGGGCGCTTGCCGCCATACATGTGCAGGTGCAGGTGATAGACTTCCTGCCCGCCGTCCGGCCCGCTATTGATCAGGGTCTTGAAGCCACCAGTGCGTGCGCCGTTGCCGTCAACCTTGACCGCAACGCCGTGCTCTTCCGCAAGCTTCGGCGCCAGCGCCAGCATCTTGCCCAGCACCGTGGCGTGCTCGCCGGTGCAATCCGAGAGCGTGGCCACGTGCTGCTTCGGGATCACCAGCAGGTGTACCGGAGCGGCCGGGTTGATGTCCTTGAAGGCCAGCAGTTCATCGTCTTCGTAGACGACGCTGGCCGGAATCTGCTTGGCAACGATCTTGCAGAAAATGCAGTTGTCCATCTTGTCTCCAGATTGTTGACAGCATTCCCCCAGGAGGGAAGCCCGTGCATCCTACCGGCGCCGCATGACAACGGTGTGACGCGGGAAGAACGATTATGACACCGGATACGGGGAAGGCAAGCGTAAGTAGGTGCTTACCAGCAGCTTATTTTTCTTGGCGGGAAGCTTTCTCTTCGATGCCCGATACGCCTTCGCGGCGCCCCAGCTCGTCGATCACCTGCTGCGGCGTCAAGCCGAACTGGGCCAGCAACACCATCGAGTGGAACCACAGGTCGGCGGTCTCGTACAGGACCTTGGAAGCGTCGCCCGAGACACGCGCGTCCTTGGCGGCCATGACGGTCTCGGTGGCTTCTTCGCCGATCTTCTTCAGGATGGCGTCGTCGCCCTTCGAAAACAGCTTGGCGACGTAGGAGGTCGCCGGGTCGCCGCCAGCGTCTGGCTTGCGCGACTCGATCACGGCCGCAACGCGGGCCAGGATGTCACTCATGGGATTTCTTTTGTGCGGAGTAGATGGTGTCGGGGTCCTGCAGCACGGGGTCGACCGCCTGCCAGTCCTCACCCTCAGGGTTAAAGCGTTGATAGAAGCAGGAATGGCGCCCGGTGTGGCAGGCGATGCCGCCCTTCTGCTCGATCTTGAGCAGGACGACGTCTTCGTCGCAGTCCAGGCGCATCTCTACTACCCGCTGGGTATGGCCGGATTCCTCGCCCTTGTGCCACAGCTTCTTGCGCGAACGGCTCCAGTAGACGGCCTCGCCCAGCTCCGCCGTCCTGGCGAGCGCCTCGCGGTTCATCCAGGCGAACATCAGGATGTCGCCGCTCGCCGCTTCCTGGGCGATCACCGGCACCAGGCCGTGTTCGTCCCAGCGCACCTTGTTCAGCCACTTGGCGTTGGTCGGCATGATTACTCCAGCCTCATCGGGATGCCCTGCTGCGCCATGAAGCGCTTGGCTTCACCGACCGTGTGCTGGCCGTAGTGAAAGATGCTGGCGGCCAGCACCGCGTCGGCGTGGCCTTCGAGGATGCCGTCGGCCAGGTCCTGCAAACCGCCGACGCCGCCCGAGGCGATCACGGGGATGCCGACCGCATCCGACACGGCGCGGGTCAGGCCCAGGTCGAAACCGATCTTGGTGCCGTCGCGGTCCATCGAAGTGAGCAATAACTCACCGGCGCCGAGGCTTTCCATCTTGCGCGCCCACTCGACGGCATCGAGGCCCGTCGGGTTGCGTCCGCCGTGCGTGAAGACTTCCCATTTGCCGGGGGCGACCTGCTTGGCGTCGATCGCCACCACGATGCACTGGGAGCCGTGCTTCTGCGAAGCGTCGAAGACCAGCTGCGGATTGGTGACGGCAGAGGTGTTCATCGACACCTTGTCGGCGCCGGCATTGAGCAGGCGCCGCACGTCTTCGACCTTGCGCACGCCGCCACCGACGGTGAGCGGAATGAACACGGTGGAGGCCACGGCTTCGATGATCGGCAGGATCAGGTCGCGGCCGTCGCTCGAGGCGGTGATGTCGAGGAAGGTGATTTCGTCCGCGCCCTGTCCGTCGTAGCGGCGCGCGATCTCGACCGGGTCGCCGGCGTCGCGCAGCTCGGTGAAGTTGACGCCCTTGACCACACGGCCGCCGGTCACGTCGAGGCAGGGAATGATGCGTTTTGCGAGCATGTGCTTAGGCTTGCGCGCCCTCGGTCAGTTCGTCCGCGCGTTCCTGGGCGGAGGCCAGGTCGAGCGTGCCTTCGTAGATCGAACGGCCGCAGATCACGCCTTCGATGCCCTCGTCCTGCACCGCGCACAGCGCTTCGACGTCGGCCAGGTTGTGCACGCCGCCCGAAGCGATGATGGGGATCTTGACGGCTTGCGCCAGCTTGACGGTGGCTTCGATGTTCACGCCGGCCATCATGCCGTCGCGGCCGATGTCGGTGTAGACGATCGATTCGACGCCGTAGCCTTCGAATTTCTTGGCCAGGTCGATGACTTCGTGGCCGGACATCTTGCTCCAGCCGTCGGTGGCGACCTTGCCGTCCTTGGCGTCCAGGCCGACGATGATCGAACCCGGGAAGGCGCCACAGGCGTCGTGCAGGAAGCCGGGGTTCTTCACGGCGGCGGTGCCGACGATGATGTAGGTGATGCCGTCGTCCAGGTAGCGCTCGATGGTGTCGAGGTCGCGGATGCCGCCGCCCAGCTGGACCGGGATCTCGTCGATGCCCATCTCTTCGGCGTAGTCCTGCACGGTCTGCAGGATGGACTTGATCGCCGCCTCGTTCTTCGGCTTGCCGGCGAAGGCGCCGTTCAGGTCCACCAGGTGCAGGCGGCGCGCGCCCTTCTTCAGCCAGTGCAGCGCCATTTCGGCGGGGTCTTCGGAGAATACGGTGGCGAGGTCCATGTCACCCTGTTTCAGGCGGACGCAGTGACCGTCTTTGAGGTCGATGGCGGGGATCAGCAGCATGGTCGTTGTCGGTTGGTTGACGAGGAAATGAGCGTAAAAATTACGGCTTCCAGTTGATGAAATTGCGGTACAGGCGCAGGCCGGCGGCTGCGCTCTTCTCGGGGTGGAACTGGGTGGCGACCAGGTTGTCGCGGGCCACGGCGCAGGTGTACATGCCGCCGTAGTCGGCCTCGCCGATGGTGTCGCTGGCCTGTTCGGGCGCCGCGTAGTAGCTGTGCACGAAGTAGAAATAGCTGCCGTCCTCGACGCCTTCCCACAGCGGGTGGGCGCGGGTCTGGCGCACGCGGTTCCAGCCCATTTGCGGCACCTTGAAGCGGGAACCGTCGCTTTGCAGCTTGCCGTCCAGCTGGAAGCGCACAACGCGTCCCGGGAGCAGGCCCAGGCCCGGCGTGCCTTCGTTCTCTTCGCTCTCGTCGAACAGCATCTGCTCGCCCACGCACACGCCCATCACCGGGCGGTTTTTTACCGCGCGCAGCAGCGCCTCCTCGGCGCCGGATTCGCGCAGGCTGCGCATGCAGTCGCGCATGGCGCCCTGCCCCGGCAGCACGATGCGGTCGGCGGCATCGATGTCTTCAAGCTTGTTCGACACCAGGATGTCGGCCTCGGGCGCGGCGGCGCGCAGCGCCTGCGCGACCGAGCGCAGGTTACCCAGGCCATCGACCACCACAATCTTGTTCGTCATGGCTCTTACAGACTGCCTTTGGTCGAAGGGATGATGCCGGCGGCGCGTTCGTCCAGCGCGGTGGCCATGCGCAGCGCGCGGCCGAAGGCCTTGAACACGGTCTCGCACTGGTGGTGCGCGTTCACGCCGCGCAGGTTGTCGATGTGCAGGGTCACGCCGGCGTGGTTCACGAAGCCGCGGAAGAATTCGCCCGTCAGGTCGACGTCATAGGTGCCGATCATGGCGCGGGTCCAGGGGATGTGCATTTCCAGGCCCGGACGGCCCGAGAAGTCGATCACCACGCGCGACAGCGCCTCGTCCAGCGGCACGTAGGAGTGGCCGTAGCGGACCATGCCCTTCTTGTCGCCCACGGCCTTGGCCACCGCCATGCCGAGGGTGATGCCGGTGTCCTCGACGGTATGGTGGGCATCGATGTGCAGGTCGCCGACGGCCTCGACTTCGAGGTCGATCATCCCGTGGCGCGCGATCTGGTCGAGCATGTGGTCCAGGAAGGGGACGCCAGTGTTCAGTTTCTGGCGGCCGGTGCCGTCCAGGTTGATCGCGACGCGGATCTGCGTCTCGTTGGTGTTGCGCGTGATTTCGGCGGTGCGGGTCATTGCAGGGTGCTCGTGTGGCGTCTCTTTAAGGAAAGAAACGCTGCTATAGGGAAGCTTTCAGGGCTGTCAGGAATGCGGTGTTTTCTTCTGGTGTGCTGACCGTGACGCGAATGCAATTGGCCAACACCTTGTCCATTTTACTCAAATTTTTGATCAGCACCTTTTCGCTGCGAAGTTGCGCGCAGACTTTGTCGGCATCCGGCACGCGCAGCGAGATGAAATTCGCAGCCGACGGAAACACTTCGACTCCCGGCAGCGCCGCCAGTTCGGCGGCAAGGCGCGCGCGCTCGGCGTTCAGCATCTCGGCCTGGCTGTCGAGCACCTCGAGGTGGTCGAGCGCGAACTCGGCGGCCACCTGGGTCAGCACGTTGACGTTGTAGGGCGGGCGCACCTTCTCGAATTGTTCCAGCAGCTTCGCGTCGCCGGACAGGTAGCCGAGGCGGATGCCGGCCAGGCCCAGCTTGGACAGGGTGCGCATCACGACCAGGTTCGGGAACTCCGGCAGGCGGCCCATGAAGCTCTTCTTCGCGAAAGGCTGGTAGGCCTCGTCGACCACGGCGATGCCGGTCTCGCCCAGGGCGCGGATGATGGCGACCATGTCGTCGGCATCGAACAGGTTGCCGGTCGGGTTGTTCGGGTAGGCCAGGAAGACCAGCGCGGGCTTGTGCTGTTCGATAGCGGCCAGCATGGCGGGCAGGTCGAGCGAGAAGTCGGCTTTCACCGGCACGCCGACGAAGTCCGCGCCCGCGAACTGGGCGGAGCGCGAGAACATCACGAAGGCCGGGGTCGGCGCCATGATGACGGCGCGTCGCATCTCGGCACCAAGCTGCTGCCGCGCGACGGCGGTGGCCATGATCGAGATGAGTTCGTCCGAGCCGTTGCCGAGCAGGACGTCGTAGCCGGCGGGGACGCCCAGGCCGGCGCAGATCTTCTGCTTCAGGGTGGCATAGGAGGCCACCGGATAGCGGTTCAGCGCGGCGTCGGCCAGGCGCTGGCCCAGTTCGGCGCGCAGCGCGTCCGGCAGCTGATACGGGTTTTCCATCGCGTCGAGCTTGATGTAGCCGCTCGCGTCCGGCACGTGGTAGCTGGCGATGTTGCGGACGTCTTCGCGGATGGTATTGGCGATCAGGTTCTCGATGGCGCTCATGCAGGTTCCTCGTTCAGCGGCGCGCTCTTCGCGGCGCTCTTGCGTTTCTTTGCCCCCGCGACAGGCACCTCGGGCGCGGCCAGGCGCTCCCGGATGATGTCGCAGTAGGCGGGGTTGAGTTCGAAGCCGGTGAAGTGGCGCCCGGTCTGGCGCGCGGCGATCGCCGTGGTGCCGCTGCCCATGAAGGGGTCGAGCACGATGCCGCCCGCAGGGCAGGAGGCCTTCACCATGCGCTCGATGATCTCGAGCGGCTTCTGGGTCGGATGGTCGGCGCGTTCCGGATGCTCGCGGTGCAGGCGCGACACGCTCCACACGTCCTTCGGGTTGTAGCCGACCTCGAGCCACTTGGCGCCGATGAAGATCGAGCGCGAGCGCGCCTTCTTGGTCTCGGCGTCATACGGAATGCGCACGGCGTCCAGGTCGAAGTAGTAGTCCTTGCGGTTGACAAAAAAGCCGATGGTGTCATGCACCGAGCTGAAGCTGCGCACGCTGCCGCCCATCGAGGGCACGCGGCGGTCCCAGATGATCTCGTTCATCATCGTCATGCGCTTTTTCAGCATCACGAAGATCTCCGGCGCGAAGCGCCAGGTGAGGAAGATGTACAGGCTGCCGTTCGCTTTCAGCTTCGGCAGGACGGCATCGATCCACTGCTCGGTCCAGGCGAGGTAGGCCTCGACGCTCTGCTGGTCCGAGGCGTTGCCGTAGTCCTTGCCGAGGTTGTAGGGCGGGTCGGTCAGGATCAGGTCGATGGACGCGTCCGGGATGCGTCCCAAGCCGGTGAGCGCATCCTCGCAGAAGACCTGGTCGACCCAGGTGCTCATGATTTGATACGGAGCTCGGCGCTGCGGGCGTGCGCCTGCAGGCCTTCGCCATAGGCCAGTTCGGCCGCAACCTTGCCCAGGGTCTGGGCGCCCTGCTCGCTCACCTGGATCACGGACGAGCGCTTCTGGAAGTCGTAGACGCCCAGCGGCGAGGAGAAGCGCGCGGTGCGCGAAGTCGGCAGCACGTGGTTCGGGCCGCAGCAGTAGTCGCCCAGCGATTCGGACGAGAAGCGGCCGAGGAACATGGCGCCGGCGTGGCGGATCCGGTCGGCCCACTTCAATGGGTCTTCAGCGGAGACCTCGAGGTGTTCGGCGGCGATGTCGTTGGCGATCGCGCACGCCTCTTCCATGTCGCGCACCTTCACGAGCGCGCCGCGGTCGGTCAGCGAGGTCGTGATGGTTTCATGCCGCGGCATGGTCGGCAGCAGCTTGTGGATGCTCGCTTCCACGCGTGCGATGTAGTCCGCGTCCGGGCACAGCAGGATGGCCTGGGCCAGCTCGTCGTGCTCGGCCTGGGAGAACAGGTCCATCGCGATCCAGTCCGGGTCGGTCGTGCCGTCGCACAGCACCAGGATCTCCGAGGGGCCGGCGATCATGTCGATGCCCACCACGCCGAACACGCGGCGCTTGGCGGCCGCCACATAGGCATTGCCCGGGCCGACGATCTTGTCCACGGCCGGAATGGTCTCGGTGCCATAGGCGAGGGCGCCGACGGCCTGGGCGCCGCCGATGGTGATCACGCGGGTCACACCGGCGATCGCGGCGGCCCCCAAGACCATCTGGTTCTTCACGCCATCCGGGGTCGGCACCACCATCACGATTTCCTGCACGCCGGCGACCTTGGCGGGAATCGCGTTCATCAGGACCGACGAGGGGTAGGCTGCCTTGCCGCCCGGGACATAGATGCCGACACGGTCGAGCGGGGTCACGCGCTGGCCCAGCACGGTGCCGTCAGGCTCGGTGAAGGTAAAACCGTTGAGTTCCTGCTTCTGGCGCTCGTGGAAGACGCGGATGCGTTCGGCCGCCGTGCGCAGCGCATTGCGCTGGGCCTCGGGGATGGCTGCGAGGGCCGCGTCCAGTTCGTCCTGCCGGATGTCGAAGGCGGCCATGGAGCTGGCGCCGCCGTTCGGGATGCGGTCGAATTTGTTGGTGTACTCCAGCACGGCAGCGTCACCGCGATGCTTCACGTCCGCCAGGATCTTCGCGACGCTTGACTCGATGGCGTCGTCGGTTTCGGCTTCGAATGCCAGCAGGCTTGACAGCGTCTGCTTGAAGTCGGGGGCGGTGGAGTCGAGCTTGCGGATCTGTACTGCCATGATGTGCTTCAGCCTTGTGCTTGCGACGCTTTCTGGAAGGCGTCGAGAATGGGTTGCAGGCGCTCGCGCTTGAGCTTGAGCGCGGCCTGGTTGACCACCAGGCGCGAGGAGATGTCCATGATCTTTTCGACTTCGACCAGGTTGTTGGCGCGCAGGGTGCCGCCGGTCGAGACGACGTCGACGATGGCGTCCGACAGGCCGACCAGCGGCGCCAGTTCCATCGAACCGTACAGCTTGATCAGGTCGACGTGCACGCCCTTGGCGGCGAAGTGCTCGCGCGCGGTGTTCACGAACTTGGTCGCCACGCGCAGGCGCGCGCCCTGGCGCACCGCCGTCTCGTAGTCGAAGCCGGCGTTCACCGCCACCGACATGCGGCAGCAGGCGATGCGCAGGTCGATCGGCTGGTACAGGCCTTCGCCGCCATGCTCGAGCAGCACGTCCTTGCCGGCCACGCCGAAATCGGCGGCGCCGTGCTGGACATAGGTCGGCACGTCGCTGGCGCGCACGATCAGCACGCGCACGCCCGGGTCATTGGTCGGCAGGATCAGCTTGCGCGAGGTTTCCGGATTTTCAAGGACGGTAATGCCCGCTGCTTCGAGCAGCGGCAGGGTGTCCTCGAAGATCCGGCCCTTGGAGAGGGCCAGGATCAGGCCCGGTTCCCCGTGTCGATTCATAGTGCTCATTTACTTGATGCGGACGATGTCGGCGCCGACGGCGGACAGCTTCACTTCCATGCGGTCGTAGCCGCGGTCCAGGTGGTAGATGCGGTCGACGATGGTGGTGCCTTCCGCGGCCATGCCGGCGATCACGAGCGAAGCCGAGGCGCGCAGGTCGGTGGCCATCACGGGCGCGCCGACCAGGCGATCGACGCCCTTGATGAAGGCGGTATTGCCCTCGGTGGAGATCTGGGCGCCGAGGCGGTTCATCTCCTGCACGTGCATGAAGCGGTTTTCAAAAATGGTCTCGGTGACGCGGCTCGACCCGTCGGCCAGGATGTTCACGGCCATGAACTGGGCCTGCATATCGGTCGGGAAGCCCGGGTATTCCGTGGTGCGGAAGGAGACCGGATGCGGACGGCCGTCCATGCGGGCGCGGATGGTGTCCGTGCCGACGTCCAGTTGCAGGCCGATCTCGCGCAGCTTGTCGAGCGCCACGTCGAAGATATCGGTGCGGGTGTTGCGCAGCACGATGTCGCCGCCGGTGGCCGCCACGGCGCACAGGAAAGTAGCGGCTTCGATACGGTCCGAGATCACGGCGTGCTTCGCGCCATGCAGGCTCTCCACGCCCTGGATCACCAGGCGATCGGTGCCGATGCCTTCGATCTTCGCGCCCATGGACACCAGGAGGTTGGCCAGGTCGGTCACTTCCGGTTCGCGCGCGGCGTTTTCCAGCACGGTCTCACCTTCGGCCAGCGTTGCCGCCATCAGCAGGTTCTCGGTGCCGGTCACGGTGATCATGTCGGTGAGGATGCGCGCGCCCTTGAGCTTCGCGCACTTGGCGTAAATGTAGCCGCCTTCGATCGTGATCTCGGCGCCCATCTGGCGCAGGCCCTTGATGTGCTGGTCCACGGGGCGCGAACCGATGGCGCAGCCGCCCGGCAGCGAGACCTTGGCTTCGCCGAAGCGCGCCAGCAGGGGGCCCAGCACCAGGATCGAGGCGCGCATGGTCTTCACCAGCTCGTACGGTGCTTCGAGCGAGGTGATGTTGGCGCCGTTCAGGGTGACGCGCTCGTCGTCCTGGGTGACCTTCAGGCCGGTCTGCTCGAGCAGCTTGAGGATGGTGCGCACGTCGTGCAGGCGCGGCACGTTCGACAGTTCGAGGTCGCCTCCGGTGAGCAGGCCCGCGCACAGGATGGGCAGCGCCGCGTTCTTGGCGCCGGAAACCGGGATGTCACCGTTCAGGCGCTTGCCGCCATTGATTTGCAGCTTGTCCATGATTAGCCTTGGTACTCGTCAGGGGTCAGGGTTTTCATCGACAGCGCGTGGATTTCCTCGCGCATGCGATCGCCGAGTGCAGCGTACACCAGCTGGTGGCGCTGGATCGGACGCTTGCCGGCAAAGGCAGGCGAGACGATCACGGCCGTGAAATGCTGGCCGTCGCCCTCCACGTGCAAATGGGTGCATTCGAGGCCAGCGCTGATGTAGCTGTGGATCAGTTCGGGTGTGGTCGACACGAGGTAACTCCAGTGAATTCTTTAATGGCGAAGCTTGTAGCCGCGCTTGAGCATATTGATCGCAATGGCCGCCAGCACCACCAGGAACACCGACACGATGGCCAGGCTGGTCCAGGGCGAGACGTCGGATTTGCCGAAGAATCCATAGCGGAACCCGTCAATCATATAAAAGAACGGGTTGAAATGCGAGACCGCCAGCCAGAACGGCGGCAGTTTTTGGATGGAATAGAACACCCCGGCCAGGAAGGTGGCCGGCATGATCAGGAAGTTCTGGAAAGCCGCCAGCTGGTCGAATTTTTCCGCCCAGATGCCGGCGATGACGCCCATGGTGCCGAGGATGGCCGCGCCCAGGAAGGCGAACACGATGATCCACAGCGGCGCCACGAAGGAGAGGTGCGCGAACCAGGCGGTGATCACGAATACGCCGAAGCCGACCGCGAGCCCGCGCAGGATGGAGGCGGCGATATAGGCCGACAGGATCTCGGCATGCGACAGCGGCGGCAGCAGGATGAACACCAGGTTGCCGGTGATCTTGGACTGGATCAGGGACGAGGACGAGTTGGCGAAGGCGTTCTGCAGCACGCTCATCATCACCAGGCCCGGAATCAGGAAGGAGGTATAGCTGACGCCTTCCAGCATCTCGACGCGCCCGTCGAGCACGTGGCCGAAGATCAGCAGGTAGAGCATGGCCGTGACGACGGGCGCGGCGATGGTCTGGGTCGCCACTTTCCAGAAGCGCAGCGACTCCTTGTAGAACAGGGTGCGGAAACCCACCGAGAACAGATTCATTGCGGGCCTCCAGGCTGCTTGTCGCCGACGACCTGCAGGAAGATGTCCTCGAGGTCGGCCTGCTCGAGCGCCATCTCGTCGATCACGGCGCCGCTCTCGCGCAGGCGCGCCAGGATCGGCTCGACTTCCTGGACGTCGTTCACGCGCAGGGTGTACTTGTTGCCGCCGTTGTTTTCATTGTGCTCGTCGTGGGAGACCAGGTGGCGCAGGCCCTCCGGCAAGTCACCGCTCTTGAGCTTGACCACCAGTTGCGAGCCCGACACCCGGCGCAGCAGCGCCGACATGGTGTCCAGCGCCACCACCTCGCCGAGTTTCAACATGGCGACGCGCTGGCACATGGCCTGCGCCTCTTCCAGGTAGTGGGTGGTGAGCACCACGGTATGGCCTTCGCGGTTCAGGCGCGAGATGAACTTCCACAGCGTCTGGCGCAGTTCGACGTCGACGCCCGCGGTCGGCTCGTCCAGCACGATCACGGGCGGCTTGTGCACCAGGGCCTGGGCCACCAGCACGCGGCGTTTCATGCCGCCGGACAGGGCGCGCATGTTCACGTCGGCCTTGTTGGTGAGATCCAGGTTGTGCATGACCTCGTCGATCCAGGCGTCGTTGTTCCTGATGCCGAAGTAGCCCGACTGCAGGCGCAAGGTCTCGCGCACCGTGAAGAAGGGATCGAACACCAGTTCCTGCGGCACCACGCCCAGGCGCTTCCGCGCTTCGCGGAAGTCCGTCACCACGTCATGGCCGTGGATCTTGACGCTGCCGACGTCCGGGCGGATCAGGCCCGCGATGGTGGAGATCAGGGTGGTCTTGCCGGCGCCGTTGGGGCCGAGGAGGCCGAAGAATTCGCCTTCCTCGATGTTCATGGAGACGCCCTTGAGGGCCTTGAAGCCCTTGTAGCTTTTCTCGACGCTGCTAATCTGGATCGCTGTCATTCTTGTTCGGGAGGATGGTGCGGACGCACCGGGACCGTGCGGGGAAACGGCCCATTATAGGTGAAATCAGAAATACAAGAGGCCGGCGGGGGAATTTGCGGCGGGAGGGGTTTGCCGGGCGCCTGGCGAAGAGCCGCCACCCGGCAGGAACAGCGTTACGACTGAGGCAACAGCTGGTCCACGCCATACAGCGTGGCCAGTTTCTGCACGTTCTCGGGAACGTTGATGAAGGTGAGGCGCTGGTTCGCGGCGCGCGCGCGGCGCTGCCAGGCCAGCAGCACGGCCACGGCCGAGGAGTCGGCGGCGCCGACGCCGCCCAGGTCGAACACGGTCTCGCCGGCGGCGATCGCGGCACAGCCCTGTTCCAGGGCGGCGCGGCCGCTCTGGAAGGTCAAGGCGTCTAACGAGAGCATGGGATTGGCTTCGGCCATTACTTCGGCGCCTTCAGCGGCTTGGAGGCCAGCTGCTGGTTACGCTCGGCCAGCTTCTTGATCAGGCCGTCGATGCCGGTCTTGCCGATCTCGCTCGCGAAGGTGCTGGTGTAGGTCTGGACCAGCCAGGCGCCCAGCACGTTGATGTCGTAGATCTTCCAGCCTTGCGGGCCGTTCGACAGGCGGTAGTTCAGGGTGATCGGCTCGCCGCGGGCGACGTTGACCTGCGAACGCACTTCGACGTCGCTGGCGCCGGCTTCGGCACGGAAAGGCTTGAACTCGACGGTTTCGTTCTTGATCTGCGACAGCGCGCCTGCGTAGGTGTAGACCAGCAGGTTGGTGAATTCCTTGATCAGCTGCTTCTGCTGTTCCGGGGTAGCCTGGCGCCAGTAGCGGCCGGCTGCCTGCTGGGTCATCTTCTCGGCATCCACGTGCGGCAGGATCTTGCTGTTCACGAGGTCCATGATCTTGGCGCGGTTGCCGGCCTGGATGTCCTTGTCGGCCTTCACGGTCTCGATGACGTCGGCGCTGATGCGCTTGACCAGCGCGTCCGGTGCTTCGGCGGCGATGGCGGAGGTGGCGAAAGCGACGGTGGCGGCTGCGGTAGCGATCAGTTGGATGATGGGTTTCATGTGTCGGTTTCCTTGTTGGTAGACGCCGCACCGAGCCTTGCGGCCGGCGGGGCATGCCATGTTAACTCTTGTTGAGGCTGGCGGATGACACCGTTGTGTAAGGACTTGTTACTGTGCCGGCTTGACCGCCGGCTCAGCCACGGCCTTGCCGGCCGGGTCGGCCGCCGGTTCCGCGTTGCTCGTCGCTTCGTCGGCCTGGGTCTCGCGCGGCACGTTGCCGTCATAGACCTGGCTCTGGCGGCGCTGCATATAGCCGTCGCGGATGAACTCGTAACGGTCGAGGGCGGCGTCTTCCAGCAGGTTGCCCGCGTCCAGCAGGGTGGCGCGCTTGTCGACCACGCGCACGGCGGCGCCGATATTGCGCCAGTTGGCCGGTTCCTTGTACTTCCAGATGTCGCCACCGATGTCGGCCGGCAAGGCCGCGGTGTCACGCACCGTGGACGGACCCAGCAGCGGCAGCATCACGAAGGGTCCGCTCGGCACGCCCCAGACGCCCAGGGTCTGGCCGAAATCCTCGTTGTGCTTGGGGATGCCGGCTTCCGAGGCGATGTCGAGCAGGCCGAAGATGCCGAAGGTCGAGTTGACGGCGACGCGGGTCACATCGCCCATGCCGGCCTGGCCCTTGCCCTGCAGCAGGTTATTCACCGCGCTCCAGGCATCGGACAAGTTACCGAAGAAATTGTTCACACCGGTCTGCACGAAGCCCGGGGTGACGTTCTTGTAGGCGGTCGCGGTCGGCTTCAGCACGGTGCGGTCGACCGCATCGTTGAAGCGGAACACGGTGCGGTTATAGCCTTCCAGCGGGTCTTGCAGATTCGTGGTGGCGCAACCGCTCAGCAATGCGACGACAGCGGCGGCGGCAAGCGCGCGCAGGGGGCCTGCGGAAACTGGCATGTGCTTCATTCGCTACCTTCCTTTCCTTCAGCGGCCTTGCTGTAGATAAACTGGTTGATCAGGTCCTCGAGCACCGTGGCCGACTGAGTACGGTTGATGCGGTCGCCGTCCACCAGGTTCTTGGTGTCGCCGCCCGGTTCGATGCCGATGTACTGCTCGCCCAGCAGGCCAGCGGTCAGGATCTTCAGCGAACTATCTTTCGGGAACTGATAATTCTGGTCCAGGTCCAGGCGCACCTGCGCCTGGAAGGTCTTGTCATCGAAGCTGATCTCGCCCACCCGGCCGACCACCACACCCGCGCTCTTCACGGGCGACTGCGGCTTCAGGCCGCCGATATTGTCGAACTTGCCGGTCACGGCATAGGTCTTGGTGAACGACAAGGTGCTCATATTCCCGGCCTGCAGGGCCAGGAACAGGAGGGCGGCGGCGCCCAGCAGGACAAACAGGCCGACCCAGACATCGATGATTTTACGGTGCATAGTATTTCCTAGTATTCAGGCCGTCTGTGCGCGGCCAAACAAACGTTGATTCTGTATTATTGCTTTTCTGATTACTGCCCGAACATCAGGGCGGTCATCACGAAATCCAGCCCCAGCACCAGCAGCGAGGCGATGACGACGGTGCGCGTGGTGGCGCGCGCGACGTCCGCCGGGGTCGGCTTGACGTGATAACCCTGGAACAGGGCGGTAAAAGTCACGGCGATGCCGAACACGAAACTCTTGATGACGCTGCTGACGATGTCGCGCTGGACGTCGACACCGGCCTGCATCTGCGACCAGAAGGCGCCCTCGTCCAGGCCCAGCAGTTTCACGCCGACCAGGTAGCTGCCGACGATGCCGACCGCCGAGAACACGGCCGCCAGCACCGGCATGGCGATGACGCCGCCCCAGAAGCGCGGCGCGAGCACGCGCTGCACCGGGTTAACCGCCATCATTTCCATCGCGGTGAGCTGCTCGCCGGCCTTCATCAGGCCGATCTCGGCCGTGAGCGAGGTGCCGGCACGGCCTGCGAATAGCAGCGCCGTGACCACCGGACCGAGTTCGCGCACGAGCGACAGCGCGGTCAGGGGACCGAGTTTCTCCTCGGCGCCGAACTGGATCAGGTTGACATAGAACTGCAGGCCCAGCACGAGGCCGACGAACAGGCCCGAGACGATCGTGATCACCAGCGAGTAATTGCCGATGAAATGGACCTGTTCCGTGATCAGGGTCGGGCGGCGAAATGCCCCCGGGGAGAAACGCAGCAGGTTGAAGAAGGCGCGGGTCGCGAAACCCAGGCTCTCGACGCCCTCGCGCACCCAGCGGCCGATCGATTCCAGCGCGCGCATCATCGCTTGCCTCCCAGGCCCAGGTCGTCGCTGAGCGACTTGCCCGGATAATGGAAGGGCACCGGGCCGTCCGGCTCGGCGTTCACGAACTGCTTCACGTACGGGTCCTGGGACACGCGCAGCTCAGCCGGCGTGCCTTCGGCCACGATCTTGCCTGCCGACATGAAGTACACGTAGTCGGCGATGGCGAAGGTCTCGTTGACGTCGTGCGAGACCAGGATCGAGGTCGAGCCGAGGGCATCGTTCAGGTTGCGGATCAGGTTGGCGGTCACGCCCATCGAGATCGGATCCAGGCCGGCGAAAGGCTCGTCGTACATGATCAGTTCGGGATCGAGGGCGATGGCGCGGGCGACCGCGACGCGGCGCGCCATGCCGCCGGAAATCTCGCCCGGTTTCAGGCGGTGCGCATTGCGCAGGCCGACGGCATTGAGTTTCATGAGCACCAGGTCGCGGATCAGTTCTTCCGGCAGGTCGGTGTGCTCGCGCAGGGGAAAGGCGACGTTGTCGAAGATCGACAGGTCGGTGAACAGGGCGCCGAACTGGAACAGCATGCCCATGCGGCGGCGCAGGCGGTACAGTCCTTCGGTATTCAGTTCGTGCACCACTTCGCCGTTCACGCGCACCTGGCCGCGCTGGGGACGGATCTGGCCGCCGATCAGGCGCAGGACCGTGGTCTTGCCGCAGCCCGAACCACCCATGACGGCGATGAGCTTACCGCGTGGGAAGTCCATGCGGAGGTTCGACAGGATGGAACGCTCTCCGTACGAAAAGTGCAGATCGCGGATTTCGACTAGGTTCGACACAGCGTATTTGTTATTGAGGTAATCCGTTATTGTAGTGCAGAAAGCTTAAGCCTCGCTTGAGGTGGCCCATTTTCGGCCGGTCGGTCGACGTACAATTACAACAAAACTAACCAAAGAGTCAGATATTTTCGCTTGTAAGTGATTGTTTTTGAAGAGATATGTATGTCTGCCAATATTGCGATTTGTTGAATTGTATCAACAAATTCCATAGAGCAACTAACTCTGGCAGGATGACAATGACCCTTTGTCACAGCCTCAGCTGACGCACTGCAATACGGCCCCAGCGTAAGGACATTCCCTCCCCTGTGGTCGTGCGCGCACGCACATAAGCGTGCCGGTAAGCGTCTTTCTGTTGGGCTGTGCCCACAGGAGCGATGGACGAAAAAAAGGCGGCCGAAGCCGCCTTGCTGTTCTCGTCCCGGCCTCAGCGCGGGAGAACCGAACTGCCCATCAGGAATTCGTCGACCGCACGCGCACATTGCCGTCCTTCGCGGATCGCCCACACGACGAGCGACTGGCCGCGGCGCATGTCGCCCGCTGCGAACACCTTCGCCTTCGAGGTCTGGTAGGAACGCTCGCCGTCGGTCGTGGCGCGCGCATTGCCTCTGGCATCCTTCTGCACGCCGAAAGCGTCCAGCACGTTCTGCACCGGCGAGACGAAGCCCATGGCCAGGAAGACCAGGTCGGCCTTCATCTCGAATTCCGAATCCGGCACCTCGCTCATCTTGCCGTCCTTCCATTCGACGCGGCAGGCGACCAGCTTCTCGACCTTGCCGCCCTTGCCTTCCAGGCGCTTGGTCGCGACCGCCCAGTCGCGCTGGCAGCCTTCCTCGTGCGAGGACGAGGTGCGCAGGCGGGTCGGCCAGTAGGGCCAGACCAGGGGCTTGTTCTCCTGCTCGGGCGGCATCGGCATCAGTTCGAACTGGGTGACCGAGGCAGCGCCGTGGCGGTTCGAGGTGCCGACGCAGTCGGAACCGGTGTCGCCGCCGCCGATCACGACCACGTGCTTGCCCGTCGCCTTGATCTGGTCCTTCAGCTTGTCGCCGGCGTTGACCCGGTTCTGCTGCGGCAGGAAGTCCATGGCGAAGTGCACGCCCTTCAGTTCGCGGCCCGGCACAGGCAGGTCGCGCGGCTGCTCGGCGCCGCCGGCCAGGACCACGGCGTCGAACTCCTTTTCCAGGTCTTCCGGGAAGATGGTGTCGCGTGCCATGTTCGACACGGTGGCCGGGAAGTCCTTGCCGATCAGGACGCTGGTGCGGAAGGTCACGCCCTCCGCCTTCATCTGTTCGACGCGACGGTCGATCAGGTCCTTCTCCATCTTGAAGTCGGGGATCCCGTAGCGCAGCAGGCCGCCGATGCGGTCGCTCTTCTCGAACACCGTGACCTCATGGCCGACGCGCGCCAGCTGCTGGGCCGCGGCCAGGCCGGCGGGGCCGGAGCCGACCACGGCGACCTTCTTCCCGGTTTTCACGGCAGCCGGCTGCGGCACGATCCAGCCGTGCTCCCAGCCGCTGTCGGCGATCTTGCGCTCGATCGACTTGATGCCGACCGGCTCGTCGTTGATGCCGAGCGTGCAGGCCGACTCGCAGGGCGCCGGGCAGATGCGTCCCGTGAATTCGGGGAAGTTGTTGGTCGAGTGGAGGTTCTCGACGGCCGCGCGGTAGTTGCCGTGATAGACCAGGTCGTTCCAGTCGGGGATCTGGTTGTTCACCGGGCAGCCCGTGTTACAGAAGGGGATGCCGCAATCCATGCAGCGCGCGCCCTGCACCTTGGCCTGGCCGTCGGTGAGGGTCAGCACGAATTCCTTGTAGTTCTTGACGCGATCGCCAGGCTCGAGGTGGCCCTCTTCCTGTCGTGCGAATTCCATGAAGCCGGTAATTTTGCCCACGTTGTTTTCCTTTTGTCGCAGCGTGCTGTTACGCCGCCAGTTCGATCTTGTCGTTCGCCTCTTCCATGCTCGAGTTGTGCATCTCCTCGAGTGCGCGCTTGTAGTCGGTCGGGAAGACCTTCACGAACTTGCCGCGGCTGTTGGCCCAGTCGTCCAGCAGGTTGCGCGCGCGGGTCGAACCCGTGTGCTTGAAGTGGCGTTCGATCAGGCGGCGCAGGATGGTTTCATCCGATTCGCGTTCGCCATCGCGGGTCTGGCTGTGCCAGCCGGCTTTATCAAGCTGCTGCTTGGTCGCCAGCACCGGCTCCAGGTTGACCATGGAGGTGTTGCACTTGCCGGCGAATTCACCGTTCGGGTCGTAGACGAAGGCGACGCCGCCCGACATGCCCGCCGCGAAGTTGCGGCCGGTCTCGCCCAGCACTACCACCGTCCCGCCGGTCATGTATTCGCAACCGTGGTCGCCGCAGCCCTCGACCACCGCCACGGCGCCCGAGTTACGCACCGCGAAGCGTTCGCCGGCCACGCCGTTGAAGAAGGCTTCACCGGAAATCGCGCCGTACAGCACGGTGTTCCCGACGATGATGTTGTCCACCGCCCAGCCGCGGAACTCGGTGTTCGGACGCACGATGATGCGGCCGCCCGACAGGCCCTTGCCGACGTAGTCGTTGCCTTCGCCGACCAGGTCGATCGTGATGCCCGCCGCCAGGAAGGCCGCGGCCGACTGGCCGGCGGTGCCCTGCAGCTGGATGTGGATGGTGTCGTTCGGCAGGCCGGCGTGGCCGTAGCGCTTGGCCACTTCGCCCGACAGCATGGTGCCCACGGTGCGGTGCACGTTCTTCACCGGCGAGATGAAGGAGACGCGCTCGCCCTTCTCCAGCGCGGCCTTGGCCTGGGCGATCAGCTTGTGGTCCAGTGCCTTGTCGAGGCCGTGGTCTTGCGCATCGGTATGGAACAGGGCGCGCGGCGAATCGGACTTCGGCTGGTAGAAGATGTTCGAGAAGTCCAGGCCCTGGGCCTTCCAGTGGCCGATGGCCTTCGCCTTGTCCAGCAGGTCCGTTCGGCCGATCAGTTCGTCGTAGCTGCGGATGCCCAGTTGCGCCATGATCTGGCGGGCTTCCTCGGCCACGAAGAAGAAGTAGTTCACCACGTGTTCCGGCTTGCCCTGGAACTTGGCGCGCAGGACCGGGTCTTGCGTCGCGACACCGACCGGGCAGGTATTCAGGTGGCATTTGCGCATCATGATGCAGCCTTCCACCACCAGCGGCGCGGTCGCGAAGCCGATCTCGTCGGCGCCCAGCATGGCGGCGACCACCACGTCGCGACCGGTGCGCATCTGGCCATCCGCTTGCACGCGGATGCGGCTGCGCAGGCCGTTGAGCACCAGGGTCTGCTGGGTCTCGGCCAGGCCCAGTTCCCACGGGGTGCCGGCGTGCTTGACCGAGGACAGCGGCGAGGCGCCGGTGCCGCCGTCATGGCCCGCGACCACCACGTGGTCGGCCTTGGCCTTGGAGACACCCGCGGCGACCGTGCCGATGCCGACTTCCGACACCAGCTTCACCGAGATCGAGGCGTTCGGGTTCACGTTCTTGAGGTCGTGGATCAGCTGCGCCAGGTCTTCGATCGAGTAGATGTCGTGGTGCGGCGGCGGCGAGATCAGGCCCACGCCCGGCACCGACACGCGCAAGGACGCGATGTACTCGCTGACCTTGTGGCCCGGCAGCTGGCCGCCTTCGCCCGGCTTGGCGCCTTGCGCCATCTTGATCTGGATCTGGTCGGCCGATGCCAGGTACTCGGCGGAGACGCCGAAGCGGCCCGACGCCACCTGCTTGATCTTCGAGCGCAGGGAATCGCCCTCTTCCAGTGGGATGTCGGCGACCACGCGGTCCGAGCCCAGGATCGAGGCCAGGGTCTCGCCCTTGGCGATTCGGATGCCCTTGAACTCGCCCATGTAGCGGCGCGGATCTTCGCCGCCTTCGCCGGTGTTCGACTTGCCGCCGATGCGGTTCATCGCAATCGCCAGCGTGGCGTGGGCCTCGGTGCTGATCGAGCCGAGCGACATCGCGCCGGTGGCGAAGCGCTTGACGATGTCCTTGGCCGGCTCGACTTCTTCCAGCGGGATGGCTTTCGACGGGTCGATCCTGAACTCGAACAGGCCGCGCAGGGTCAGGTGCCGGCGGCTCTGGTCATTGATGATCTGCGCGTACTCTTTATAGGTGCTGTAGTTGTTGGCGCGCGTCGAGTGCTGCAGCTTGGCGATGGCGTCCGGCGTCCACAGGTGGTCTTCGCCGCGCACGCGGAAGGCGTATTCGCCGCCGGTGTCCAGCGCATGCTCGAGCAACGGATCGTTGCCGAAGGCGAGCGCGTGCAGGCGCAGCGCTTCTTCCGCCACTTCGAACAGGCCGATGCCTTCGACGGTGGACGAGGTGCCGCGGAAGTACTTGTCGACCAGCGACTTGTTCAGGCCCACGGCTTCGAAGATCTGGGCGCCGCAATAGGACATGTAGGTCGAGATGCCCATCTTCGACATCACCTTCATGAGGCCCTTGCCGACCGCCTTGGTGTAGTTGGTGATGGCCTTGTCCGCATCCATTTCGTGCGGCAGGTTGTGCGCGAGATCGGCCAGGGTCTCGAGCGCCAGGTAGGGGTGCACGGCTTCCGCGCCGTAGCCCGCCAGCAGGGCGAAGTGATGGGTCTCGCGGGCCGAGCCGGTTTCCACCACCAGGCCGGTGGAGGCGCGCAGGCCGCGTCCGACCAGGTGCTGGTGGATGGTGGAGGTGGCCAGCAGGGCGGGAATAGCGACCTGGTCGGCGGACATATTGCGGTCCGAGACGATCAGGATGTTGTGGCCGGATTTCACGGCATCGACCGCTTCCGCGCACAGCGACGCCAGGCTTGCCTCGATGCCTTCCTTGCCCCAGGCGACCGGATAGCAGATGTTCAGCTCATAGGACTTGAACTTGCCGCCGGTGTGCAGGCTGATCGCACGCAGGCGCGCCATGTCGTCGAAGCCGAGGATGGGCTGCGAGACTTCCAGGCGCATCGGCGGGTTGACGTTGTTGGTGTCGAGCAGGTTGGGCTTCGGGCCGATGAAGGAGACCAGCGACATCACCATGCTCTCGCGGATCGGGTCGATCGGCGGGTTGGTCACTTGCGCAAACAATTGTTTAAAGTAGTTATACAAAGGTTTGAGCTTGTTCGACATGACCGCCAGCGGCGAGTCGTTGCCCATCGAGCCGGTGGCTTCCTCGCCCAGCACGGCCATCGGGGCCATCAGGAACTTCAGGTCTTCCTGGGTGTAGCCGAAGGCCTGCTGGCGGTCGAGCAGCGTGACAGCCGTCTTTTCGCCCTGCGCGTCCTTCGCGCGGTGCTGCAGCAGCTGGCTTTCGGACAGCTTGATCTCGTTGAGCTTGATGCGCACCGACTTGATCCAGGCCTTATACGGCTTGGCGTTCGAGTAGGTGTCCTTCAGCTCCTTGTCGTCGATGATGCGGCCGGCTTCCAGGTCGATCAGGAACATCTTGCCCGGCTGGAGGCGCCATTTCTTGACGATGCGCGACTCGGGAATCGGCAGCACGCCGGATTCGGATGCCATGACGACCAGGTCGTCCTCGGTGATGACGTAGCGCGCCGGACGCAGGCCGTTGCGGTCCAGGGTGCCGCCGATGTGGCGGCCGTCGGTGAAGGCCATGGCGGCCGGGCCGTCCCAGGGTTCCATCATCGCGGCATGGTATTCGTAGAAGGCGCGGCGGTTGTCGTCCATCGACGTGTGGTTCTCCCAGGCTTCCGGGATCATCATCATCATCGCCTGGGCGACCGGATAGCCGGCCATCACCAGCAGTTCGAGCGCATTGTCGAAGCAGGCGGTGTCGGACTGGCCTTCATAGATCAGGGGGAACAGCTTGCCCAGGTCTTCGCCGAGCACGGCGGACTTGAGCATGCCTTCGCGGGCGCGGGTCCAGTTGAAGTTGCCCTTGACGGTGTTGATCTCGCCGTTGTGCGCGATCAGGCGGTAGGGGTGGGCCAGCGGCCATTCCGGGAAGGTGTTGGTCGAGAAGCGCTGGTGCACCAGGGCGAGCGCGGAGATGCAGCGCGGATCCTGCAGATCCTTGTAGTAGACGCCGACCTGGTCGGCCAGCAGCAGGCCCTTGTAGACGATGGTGCGGGCCGACATCGAAGGCACGAAGAATTCCTTGCCGTGCAGGAGTTTCAGGGCCTGGATCGCGTGGCCGGAAGACTTGCGGATCACGTAGAGCTTACGCTCGAGCGCGTCGGTGACCATGATGTCGGGGCCGCGGCCGATGAAGATCTGGCGGATCACCGGCTCCTTGGCCTTCACGAAGGGCGACATCGGCATGGTCTCGTCGACCGGCACGTTGCGCCAGCCGAGCACGACCTGGCCTTCGATGCGCACGGCGCGCTCGATCTCCTGTTCGCAGGCGATGCGCGAAGCGTGTTCCTTCGGCAGGAAGACCATGCCGACGCCGTACTCGCCGGGCGGAGGCAGCTCGACGCCCTGCTTGGCCATCTCGTCGCGGAAGTACTGGTCAGGAATCTGGATCAGGATGCCCGCACCGTCGCCCATCAGCGGATCGGCGCCGACGGCGCCCCGGTGGTCGAGGTTCTTCAAAATCATCAGGCCCTGCTCGATGATCGAATGGCTCTTGTTGCCCTTGATGTGGGCAATGAATCCAACGCCGCAGGCATCGTGCTCGTTGGCGGGATCGTACAAACCTTGGGCAATCATGAGGCAATCTCCACAGCTTTTTCGGGGGTTGAAAATCGAGAATAGTGCAACGCAACACAAACGGCAACAAGAATAATTAGGGTCAGAGTCGAATTGTTTGACAACTTTTTGCGAAGCAGATTAATTGGGGACAGAGTCAATTCCATGGTCAAGAATATTGCCAAGTGCTTGATTTTTATGGATGCACGCGATGTTCCTGCCGCGTGCGGCGCATAAAAAAACGGCACGGAAAACCGTGCCGTTCGACTGTTTGCGCGTCCTTACGCTTGCGGACGGGGTGGAATGGGCTCCCGGAAGGGCCGGCCGCGCTTGGCCGGCAGGATCTGGCGCTTCGTCTTGCGCTCGAGCTCGGCCTTGAAGCTGTCCGAACCCAGGGGCTGGTTCTTCAGGACCGCGGTGGTGACGAAGTCGAGCTCGTCCTGGGGGATGCCTTGCATGACCAGTTCGGTATACGCGGCTTCGCGCTGGAAGGGGGTGTTGCCCATGCCCCAGTAGAGGAGATGGTCGGTGACCAGGCCGTCGGTACGCACGCCCGTGTGGTGGGCGTAGCTCGACCAGGGGTAGTCCAGCGGCCCCGACGCCAGGCCGGCGCGCACGGGATTGAGCTCGATGTAGCGGCTGCAGGCCAGGAAATAGCTTTCCGTATCGATGAGAGAGGTGCGGAAGCGTCCCTCGAACAGGCCGCCGCTGCGCTCGTACTTGTTATTGAACCAGGGGACGTAGAAACGGCCCACCTTCTGCATCATCAGGGCCAGGCCGGTCGCGTCCGAGGGCGTCGCGAGCAGGTGTATGTGATTGGGCATGAGCACATAGGCATGGATCGCCACCTGGTAGAAGCGCGCCGCCTCCTTCAGCCAGGCCAGGAAACGCTGGTAATCCACTTCCTCGCGGAAGATCAGTTGGCGGTTATTGCCGCGCTGGATGACGTGGTGCGGCTGGTTCGGGATGATGAGTCGGGGTAGGCGTGCCATGGCGTGCTCAAAAGTCGAGCAGGCATTTTAGCTGAGAAATTTTACTCTGTCCCCAATTAATCTCAAGGCCGCCGAAAAAACGGCTGACTCTGTCCCCAATTACGGTCGAGCACGCTTCTAATGAGTCATTGCTCAATAATTCGACGCTGACCCTCATTGGAAATGGGACGAATTTGGGCAATTGCTCAATAATTCGACTCTGACCCCAATGAGAGGGTCAGGCGAGGGTGAAGCCGGCGGAGAGGCTGTAGCCTTCGCCGTAGGCGCTGCGCAGGGGCAGGTCCTGGCCGAGGCCGGAGCGGGCTTTCTTGCGAAGGCGGTAGACCAGCATGTCGACGCGGCGGCTGGCGTCCGGGTCTTCGCCGCCCATGCCGGCGACGATCACCTGGCGCGGGACCGGGCGGGTGTTGATGGTGAGGAGGTGCAGGAAGTTGCACTCCTTTTCGGTCAGGTCGATCACCTTGCCGCCCAATTCGAGCTGGCGCGCGCTCACGCGCAGGGTCCACTTGCTCGGCGCCGGGGCCGGGTCGGCGGGACGGACGCGGCGGTCCAGGGCTTCGATGTGGGCCGCGAGTTCGGGGAACTTGATCGGCTTGGTCAGGTAGTGGTCGGCGCCCAGGCGCAGGCCGAGGATGCGGTGGTCGAAGGCGACGCGCCCCGTCAATACGAGCAGGCCGATCTCGGGATACAGCTGGCGCATGCGCGGGATCACGTTGAAGCCGTCCTCGTCCGGCAGGCCGAGGTCCAGCACCACGACCGCGGCCGGGGTGCGCGTCAGCGCGGCCCACATTTCGCTCGCGGTCTTGGCGATGGTGACGTCGTGGTCCAGCTCCCGCAGGAACTCGGCCATGTCGTCTGCATATTCGCCGTTGTCTTCAACAATCAGTATCTGCGTCATGCGGGAGCCATGTTATTGATCGCTCCGATTATCACTGCTGGGACTGGATGAGGCAAGTCGTTGTTGTCCACCATCTTCCAGCGCCGGCAGCCACAAGCGGAATTCGGCACCGCCACTGCCCTCGGCCAGGCGCAGCATGCCGCCATGGACGTCGACGATCGAGCGCGCCATGTAGAGGCCCAGGCCGCTGCCCGCCAGGCCGTCCGCATTGCGGCCACGGTAGCCCTTGTCGAAGATGCACGCGACGTCCTCGAGCGGGACGCCCGCGCCTTCGTCGCGCACGCTGAATTCGACACCGTTGCCGCTGCGGCGCGCGCCCAGGCTCACCCGGGTGCCGGATGGCGAGTACAGCAGCGCGTTGTCGACCAGGACCTTGAGCGCCAGGCGCAGGCCTTCCGGCTCGCCTCGCAATACCAGCGCCGGCGGCAGCGCATCCGCCGCGACCTTCGCTTCGCGCCCGGCCTCGCGCACCTGCGCGGCGCCGGCCTCCAGCAGCTCGCCGGGCGCGATGGTGTTCGGCTGGCGCACCTTGCCGATCGCGGCCATGCGGTCCGGCGACAGGTATTCATCGAGCATGGCGATCAGGCGGTCGGTCGCCACCGCGATCTTGCGGTAGCGTTGGCGGGTCGGTTCATCGGCGCCCTGGGCGGTCGCTTCCAGGCGCTGCACCGCGCCGTCGATGGTGGCCAGCGGGGTGCGGAATTCGTGGTTCAGCATGCTCGCGAAGCGGCGCTGGTCGGCCAGGTGGACGCGCTGCGGCGTCAGGTCGCGCAGCAGGCCGACCAGCGACTGGCTGCCGTCCCCGTTCTGCACGATGGTCGAGATCACCTGCAGGCCGACCGGGTGGCCGTCCGCGTTGCGGATATCGATTTCCTGGGTCCGGCGCTCTCCCGGCGCGCCCATGCCGCCTGCCAGGACCATGCCCAGCGGGCCCAGGTCGTCGTGCGCACCGGCGATCGCGGCCTGTAGCGCGTCCCCGGTGTGGCCGAAGCTGCTGCTGAATGCGGGGCTCAGGTAGCGCAGCGTGCGCGCGGGCAGGTCGATGCTGAAAGCGATGTCGCCGGCGAGTTCGGCGATGATGCGGAACTGCTCGCCCATGCCATTCCCAGGCACGGGCTGGCCTGGTGCGGAGGTGGATGCATCCGTGCGACGGGTCATCGGGCGCTTTCTATTCGCGATGGGACACGCAGTATATCGCCCACCTTGCTTATTTGTACAGACAAGCCGAGGGCGCCCTCACGCCGCATTTTTTGCGCCACGTGGACCGCAGTTGGTGGATAATTCGCGTCATGAACGATACCACCTCCCTCCCCCAACTCCCGGACCGGCTCTCGATCGACCCGAGCAGCCCTTTCCATAACCGCGACGTCTTCCAGCGCGAGATCGGCATCCGCTTCAACGACAAGGACCGCCACGACGTGGAAGAGTATTGCATCAGCGAAGGCTGGATCAAGGTCGCCGCCGGCCGCACGCTCGACCGCAAGGGCAAGCCGATGCTGATCAAGCTGAAAGGCAAGGTCGAGGCTTATTACAAGTAAGCTGCGCCCTGTCCGCACCATCTGTAAAGCGAAAGGCTGCCCGGTTCGTACCGGCAGCCTTTTTTTTCATGGCGCCGGCGCCTCTTCTCAGGGAAGCCGCCGCACATGGCGGAAACGTGCGTAGCGGTTCAGGAGATCGTTGATCAGCTGCTCGCGCGTATAGCCGGTCACGTCGTGGGCCTGGTCGCCTTCGGAACTGGTGGCCATGGCGCGATAGTGCCGGCTGGACGAATCCGGCTCCTCCGTTTCCGCCCAGGCGAAGCTCGGTGGCCGGAAGCTGCGCGCGCGAATCGTGTAGCGGAACGTGCCGCGGTCGCCGTGCGGCACATCCAGCTCGAGCCGGTCCCCGGCATGGGCCAATTCCGGTTCCAGGCCTGTCTCGCGCATCTGCGCGGCGACCGCTTCCAGCGCGGGGCGCGCGGTGCTCTCGAGGAAGGCAGCGATCTCGGTCCTGCCGTAGAAGTGCATGATGCTGGCCAGACGCTGCTGCCAGTTCAGGCCGGCCGCAGACGGCGGCGTGTCGACGGCAATCGACAGGTCCATCGACGAGCCCCGGGTTTCGGTCTGCAGGGCGCGCAGCAACCCATAGCAGATAAAGAGCATCACCACGGCGAAGGGGAGCGCGCTGGCCAGCGCCGCGGTCTGGAGCGCCTGCAGCCCCCCGGCCAGCAGCAGCACGGCGGCCACGACGCCGGCGCAGACCGCCCAGAAGATGCGCTGCCAGACCGGCGGATGCGGCGCGGCGCCGGAGGTGATCATGTCGATCACGAGGGCGCCGGAATCGGCCGAGGTCACGAAGAAGGTGATGACCAACAGCGTGGCGATTCCGGATGCGATCAGGGGGAAGGGCAGCTGCTCGAGCACCTCGAACAGCGCCACCGGCAGATTGTCGGCAACGGTGCGCACGATCGGCGCCGCGCCGCTCAGGTCGAGGGCGATGGCCGTATTGCCGAACACCGTCATCCACAGGAAGGTGAACAGCACCGGCACCAGCAGCACGCCGGAGATGAACTCGCGGATCGTGCGCCCGCGCGAGATGCGCGCGATGAACATGCCCACGAAGGGCGACCAGGATATCCACCAGCCCCAGTAGAACAGGGTCCAGTCGCCAAGCCAGGCATTCGGCTCGTAGGCGTACATGCGGAAGGTGCGTTGCACCACCGCCCCCAGGTAGGCGCCGATGTTCTGGACGAAAGCCTGCAGCAGGAACACCGTCGAGCCCACCGCCAGCACGAAGAGGAGCAGGGCGATCGCCAGGATGATGTTGAGCTCGGACAGGCGCTTGACGCCCTTGTCCAGCCCCGTGGCGGCCGACAGCGTCGCCATGCCGGTGATCGCGGCGATCAGCACGATCTGGACCGTCGGACTGACCGGCAGCCCGAACAGGTAGGAAAAGCCGGCGTTCACCTGCAGCACGCCGAAGCCGAGCGAGGTCGCGACGCCGAACATCGTGCCCAGCACCGCGAAGATGTCGATGGCGTGGCCGATCGGGCCATGGATGCGCTGGCCGATCAAGGGAAACAGGCCTGAGCGCAGCGTCAGCGGCAGGCCGCGCCTGAAGGCGAAATAGGCCAGCGCCAGCCCCACGACGATATAAATCGCCCAGGCATGCAGGCCCCAATGGAAGAACGTCAGCACCATGGCCTGGCGCGCCGCTTCGATCGTACGGCCCTCCCCCACCGGCGGCAAGGCGTAGTGCTGGACCGGCTCGGCGACACCGAAGAACAGCAGGCCGATACCCATGCCGGCGCTGAACAGCATGGCGAACCAGGACAGGTAGCTGTATTCGGGCTCGCTCTCGTCGGGACCGAGCTTGACGTCGCCATAGCGGCTCATCATCAGGAACAGCACGAAGATCAGGAATGCGGCGACGGCCAGGATATAGAACCAGCCGAAGTCGCGTACGATGCCCGCCTGGAGCATGTCGAACAGGCTGCCGGCACGCTTCGGGAACACCGCTCCGAACAGGGCGAAGGCGAGGATCAGCCCGGCCGAGATGTAGAACACGGGCGGATTGACCTGCATCCTCGGACGAGGACCAGGATGGGCGGCTTCCTTCAGCACAGGATCAGTCATCTCTTGGCGTTCCTCCATGAATCCGGCAAACCAGGATGAGCGAGGCGCGTACGCTTTCCAATCCCGCGTTCCCGGGCCAAGTCTAGCACGCGGAACCCTCGTGTCCGATTGCCGGGCACGATTGAATGGGCGGGCGCCGTGGCAGAGCCGGCGCCCCCCCCCGGTCAGGCGGCGCCGTCGTCCAGCGGCGCGAAGATCGCCTGCAGGTCTTCCTGCGTCAGCGCCATCTTCTGCGATTCGCCTTCGGACAGGATCGACTGGGCCAGCTCCGACTTCTTCTGCTGCAGCTGCTGGATCTTTTCTTCCAGCGTGCCCTTGGCGATCAGCTTATAGACGAACACGGGTTTGTCCTGCCCGATACGCCAGGCGCGGTCGGTGGCCTGGTTCTCGGCTGCCGGGTTCCACCACGGGTCGTAGTGGATCACGGTGTCGGCGGCGGTGAGGTTCAGGCCGACGCCGCCAGCCTTCAGGCTGATCAGGAAGATCGGCACCGCGCCCTGCTGGAAGGCGGCCACCTGGGCCGAACGGTCGCGGGTCTCGCCGGTCAGGAAGGCGTAGTGGATGCCGCGCGCCGCGAGTTCTTCCTCGATCAGGAAGAGCATGCTGGTGAACTGCGAGAACACCAGGATCTTGCGGCCTTCCTGCAGCAGGTCTTCGACCATCTGCATCAGGTCGGCAAGCTTGGCCGACACCGGCGCCGAATTCTTCTTGGCCGGCATGGCTTTCACCAGGCGCGGGTCGCAGCAGACCTGGCGCAGCTTGAGCAGGGCCTCGAGGATGACGATCTGGCTGCGCGCCACGCCCTTGCGGTCGATTTCCTCGCGCACCTTCTTGTCCATCGCCAGGCGCACGGTCTCGTACAGGTCGCGCTGCGGGCCCGAGAGCTCGATGCGGCGCACCATCTCGGTCTTCTCGGGCAGTTCCTTGGCCACGTGGTCTTTCGTACGGCGCAGCAGGAAGGGCTTGATGCGGCGGCTCAGAAGCGTACGACGCACCGTGTCGTCCTGGCGCTCGATCGGATGGCGGAACTGGTTGTTGAAGGTCTTCTCGTCGCCCAGCAGGCCAGGCAGCAGGAAGTGGAACTGCGACCACAACTCGCCCAGGTGGTTTTCCAGCGGGGTCCCGGACAGGCAGAGACGGTGGTTCGCGTTCAGCGAGCCGGCCGTCTGCGCCGCCTTGGAGCGGGTGTTCTTGATGTAGTGCGATTCGTCCAGGATCACCAGGTGATAGTGGTGCTCGCGCAGCTTTTCCTCGTCGCGCGGCAGCAGCGCGTAGGTGGTCAGGACGATGTCGGCGTCCTTGATCTGGTCGAACAGGTCCATGCGCTCCTTGCCCTGCAGGAGCAGCACCTTCAGGCTCGGCGCGAAGCGCGCGGCTTCGTCGAACCAGTTGGTCATCAGGCTGGTCGGCGCGATGACCAGTGCCGGGCTGGTCAGGCGGCCGGCTTCCTTCTCGGTGAGGATGTGCGCGATGGTCTGCACGGTTTTACCCAGGCCCATGTCATCGGCCAGGATGCCGCCGAGGTCGTACTCGCGCAGGAACTGCATCCACGAGAGGCCGTCGAGCTGGTAGTCGCGCAGGGTGGCTTGCAGGCCCTTGGGTGGTTCGACCTTCTTCACCGAGCCGAACTGGCTCAGCTTGCGGCCGGTTTCGCGCAGGCGTTCGCCGCCAGTCCAGCGCAGCTCGAGGCCGCGCGCCAGGTCTTCCAGGCGCGCCGCGTCGAGGGTGGACATGCGCATGCGCGCCTTGATCTTGTCGTTGAAGTACAGCTCACCCAATGTCGCCAGGATGGGCTTCAGGCGCCCCCATGGCAGTGCCACGCGCACGCCGTCCGGCAGGGTCGCCAGCATCTGGTCGGACTCCGCATGCGCGGCCAGCACGGCCGGGTCGAAGTCGCTCGGCGCGCTGCGGATCAGCTGTACCAGCACCGGCAGCAGCGGCACGCGCTTGCGCGCCACCACGATGCCCAGCTCCAGCTCGAACCAGGCATTGCCCGCCTCGATCGGCTCGTCGATGTCGGCATACCAGTCTTCGACGGCCACGGTGTCGTAGCGGTACTTGGCCGACTTCTGCACATGCCAGCCGGCGTCGGACAGCGCGTCCAGGTCGCTTTCCGCGAAGCGCAGCCAGTGCGCCTGGCTGTCCAGCACCAGGGCCCCGGCCATCGCATTGAAAGGCGCCGTGGCGGGCTTGCGGAAGCCCATCTCGTTCAGTTGATTGAGCGCCGAGGCTTCGGCCTTCGGGTCGCGCTCGATGACTTCGGTGACGTCGCCGATCTGGCGCACCACGCGCTGGGCCGGGTCGAAGGAGACACGCTGGCCGTCGTAGTCGTAGGCCAGCACGGCGAAGTCGTGCCAGCGCGCCGCGCCGCCGTCGGACAGCTGCACGGAATCGAGCAGCAGGTGCGGGATCGGCTTGACATCGTTGCGCAGGCGCTGGGTCAGCGGCTGCGGCAGCGGCATCAGCCCCTGCAGGCCGTGCGCCAGCAGCAGCTGCGAGACGCGCTTCTTGTCGGTGCCGGTGAGGGCCGGGGCCTGGGCCACCAGCGCCTGCAATTCGGCCAGCGAGATGTCGATGCCGCCGCGATTGAGTTCCAGCGGGCCGATCGACAGGTTGTCGATATACCACGGTGGATCGGTCGGCAGCATGTAGTCGATCAGGTCGGCGCCGCTGTGCGTGGCGCCCTTGGCCGGTTCCACCGACCAGCCGAGCTTGGCCACGCGGCCTTCGTCGCGCCAGGCCAGGCTGGCCAGGCGGGTCGGGCCGGCCTGCAACGGATACACGAGGCCGTTGGCCATGTCGGACCAGGAGTTCGCCCACAGGAGCTTGCCCTGCTCGAGCAGCATCTGCAGCAGGATGGCGCCGACTTTCCCTTTCGGTTCGGTGGCGCTGGTGCCCTGGGCCGAGCCGCTGCGCATGGCGATGAAGAAGCGCACCAGGTCGACGTCGTCGCCTTCCAGGTAGGCGGGCGGGGCCGACAGCAGCGAGAACACTTCGCTCACCGGGCTGGCGGCGGCCACGTCGCCGTTCGGGCGCAGGCGCGCCTTGCACAGGCAGATGGCCACGTGGCGGCCGCCGCTGGTGGGCGCCATCACGTAGACGAACTTGTATTGAACCGCCTTTGGATCAGCGACCTCGTCGGTCAGCTTGGGCTGCGGATGCGCCGCGGCCTCGACCCTTTGCAGCCAGCTCACCACCGGCGCGGGCAGGGCGGGAGCGCGTGCGGGAGCGCGGGCGACTACAGGAGCGTCGCTGGCGTTCTCGCGATGATCATCGACTGTGTGCATGGGTCTCGTGTGTCTGTATTAAAAACGACAATAACGAACATTATCCTTCATACGGACACTTCCGTTTTGTTCGGAATCGCACGTAGCGGACAAAACTGGTCCGGGTGTCTCCTGCGTGCGCATGTGCCTGTTTTGAAGATGGTCTGCCAAACCGACTGTTCTCGCATGATCGGGGTGTGCCTGTCAAGACTGGCGCATCTGCCGTGTTTGCGTGATCATTGTTCGCTTGACCTTCCGCTCCATTTCTGAACCATCCATGCTGCCATCCATCGAACAACGCTTAGCAATCGAACTGTCCGCCAAACCGGCCCAGGTGGCCGCCGCCGTCGCCCTGCTCGACGAAGGCGCCACCGTCCCGTTCATCGCGCGCTACCGCAAGGAGGCCACCGGCGGACTCGACGACGTCCAGCTGCGCCTGCTCGAAGAACGCCTGCGCTACCTGCGCGAACTCGAAGACCGCCGCGCCGCGATCATCGCCTCGATCACCGAGCAGAACAAGATGACGCCCGAGCTGATGGGGGCGATCGCGCTGGCCGAAGACAAGACCCGCCTGGAAGACCTCTACCTGCCCTACAAGCAGAAGCGCCGCACCAAGGCGCAGATCGCGATCGAGGCGGGCCTGGCGCCGCTGGCCGACGCCCTGCTTGCCGACCCGACCCTCAATCCGGATGAAGTCGCCGCCGGCTACCTGCGCGAAGCGTTCACGAACGCCGACGGCGGCGCCAACCCGGGCGTGCCGGACGCGAAGGCGGCGCTGGACGGCGCACGCCAGATCCTGATGGAGCGCTTCGCCGAAGACGCGACCCTGCTCGCTTCGCTGCGCGAATACGTGCAGGAGCACGGCGTGGTCGAATCCAAGGTCGTTTCCGGCAAGGAGGAGGAAGGCGAGAAGTTCGCCGACTACTTCGATTATTCCGAAACCCTGGCCACGGTGCCTTCGCACCGCGCGCTGGCGCTGATGCGCGGCCGCCGCGAAGGCGTGCTGGACGTGACCCTGCGCCTGGATTCGGAAGCCGAAAAACCGAAATGGGACGCCCCGCACAACCCTTGCGAAAGCCGCATCTGCGCCGCCTTCGGCATCAAGGGCGCGGGCCGTCCGGCCGACAAATGGCTGCTCGACACCGCGCGCTGGACCTGGCGCGTGAAGAGCTTCATGTACATCGAGACCGAGCTGATGGGCGCGCTGCGCGAGAAGGCCGAACTCGATGCGATCAACGTCTTCGCGCGCAACCTGAAGTCGCTGCTGCTGGCCGCGCCGGCCGGCCCGCGCGCCACCATGGGCCTGGACCCGGGCCTGCGCACCGGCGTCAAGGTGGCCGTGGTCGATGCGACCGGCAAGGTGGTCGACACCGCCACGGTCTATCCGCACCAGCCGCGCAACGACTGGGATGGTTCGCTGCACGTGCTGGGCCAGCTGGCGGCCAAGCACAACGTCTCCCTGATCTCGATCGGCAACGGCACCGCGTCGCGCGAGACCGACAAGCTGGCCCAGGACCTGATCAAGCAGCGTCCGGAGCTCAAGCTGACCAAGATCGTCGTGTCGGAAGCCGGCGCCTCGGTCTATTCGGCATCCGAATTCGCTTCGCGCGAACTGCCGGAACTCGACGTCTCGCTGCGCGGCGCGGTCTCGATCGCGCGCCGCCTGCAGGACCCGCTGGCGGAACTCGTGAAGATCGATCCGAAGAGTATCGGCGTCGGCCAGTACCAGCACGACGTGTCGCAGGCCCAGCTCGCACGCTCGCTCGACGCGGTGGTCGAGGATTGCGTGAACGCGGTCGGCGTGGACGTGAACACGGCGTCCGCCCCGCTGCTGGCGCGCGTCTCCGGCCTGTCTTCGAGCGTGGCGCAGAGCATCGTCACCTACCGCGACATGCAGGGCGCATTCGCCTCGCGTGCGGCATTGAAGAAGGTGCCGCGCCTGGGCGACAAGACCTTCGAGCAGGCCGCGGGCTTCCTGCGCGTGATGAACGGCGAGAATCCGCTCGATGCGTCGGCGGTCCACCCCGAGTCCTATCCGGTGGTCGAGAAGATCCTCCTCGATATCAAGCGCGACATGAAGGCGGTGATCGGCGACAGCGCCCTGATCAAGTCGCTCAACCCGGCCAGGTATGCGGACGACAAGTTCGGCGTGCCGACCGTGAGCGACATCCTGAAGGAGCTGGAAAAGCCGGGGCGCGACCCGCGTCCGGAATTCACCACCGCGACCTTCAAGGAAGGCGTGGAAGAGATCGCGGACCTGCGTCCGGACATGATCCTGGAAGGCGTCGTCACCAACGTCGCCGCCTTCGGCGCTTTTGTGGACATCGGCGTGCACCAGGATGGACTGGTGCACATCTCTGCGCTGTCGAACACCTTCGTCAAGGACCCGCACACGGTGGTGAAGGCCGGCCAGGTGGTGAAGGTGAAGGTGCTGGAAGTGGACGCCAAGCGCAAGCGCATCGCGCTCACCATGCGCCTGTCGGATTCGGCGCCGCAGGCCGGCGCGCAGCCGCAGCAGCGCGGCGACCGCGATGACCGCAAGCGCATGGGCCAGCACCAGCGCCAGGAAAAAGCCGCACCAAGCGCAGGCGGCGCGATGGCGGCGGCTTTCGCCAAGCTGAAGAAGTAATCAGGTGATGCAGGTCGCGCCCATCGATCCCGACGATCCGGACGTCCGGCTCCTGATCTCGGAACTCGATGCGGCGCTGGCCGCCGTCACCGGCGACAGCGGCGCCTCGTCGTTCGACGCGAACGATGTGCGCGGCCCGCGTGCGGTCTTCCTGGTCGCGCGCGCGGAAGACGGCGCGCCGGCCGGCTGCGGCGCCTTGCGGCCGCTCGAGGGCGAAGCCGATGTCGGGGAGATCAAGCGGATGTACGCGCGTCCCGGCAGCGGCGCGGGCAAGCGCCTGCTGGCCGCGCTGGAGGCGCAGGCGCGCGATCTCGGCTACCGGGAAGTGCGCCTGTCCACGCGCCGCATCAACGCACGCGCGGTGGACTTCTACCGCCGCCACGGCTATCTCGAGGCGCCCGCCTGGGGCAAGTATGTGGGCAGCGCGGTGTCGGTCTGCCTCGGTAAACCGCTCAGCCCCGGTGCTTGAGGAAGAGCCCGATCATATAGATGCTCAGGAAGGCAAAACCGATCAGGAGCATGCGGCCCTGCGGCATGGCCGGCAGTCCGGTCTTGCGGATCGACAGGCCGTCGCGCACCAAGAGGCCCGCATAGGCGAGCGCCGCGACGCCGCAGATGATCTCCCCTGGACTGCCGCGCGTGAAGCCGCCGAACAGGTTAATCAGGCCCGGGATGCCGAGCAGGGTGGCGATGACGAAGTTGCCGCCGGCCGAAGGGCCGCGACGGGGTGGCTGTTGCATGACGGAGACCGGTTAATAAATGAACGCGGGATCATACCGCAGTCCGCGCCGCGCGAACATGCACGCTCAACCCTGGTGTCAGGTCTGACATCTGGACACGAGCTCTAGCATAATCACCATTGATTGCTGAGCTCGTGTCTGAATGTCAGACCTGACACCGACTGAAGTGTGTCAGAGAACGGCCAGGCCGAGATATTGACCAAGTTTAAATAGCAGCATCACGGCCAGGAAGGCGAAGCAGAGGTGGCCGGCGATGACGGTGGCGCGCGAAGCCAGCGTTTCGCGCTTGCCCTGCTGGACGCGCAGCGCGCAGTACAGCATGAAGACGCCGACGCACAGGCGCGCGAGGTTATGCACGATGTCCTGGCGCGACATCCCGTCCAGGTCGACCGTCAGGTCGAACACGGCGGGCACGCCGAAGATGAGGGCGAACAGCCACATCACGGGCGTGGACATGGTGGCATAACCGCGGTAGGTCGTCACTGCTGGGCTCCAGAATATTGATAAGCCGACCATCATACTAAGAAACGCCGCAGTGGCGCCATCTGCCGGCCACGCCCGCACAGCGGAATTCTTATAAAATGGCGCCATCTCACCCATTTCTACTGAAGGCAATCACATGAGCGACGTTCAAACCTGGATCAAAGAAACCGTGACCAATACCCCGGTCGTGCTCTTCATGAAAGGTACCGCCCAATTCCCGCAGTGCGGCTTCTCGGGCCGCGCCATCCAGATCCTGAAAGCCTGCGGCGTCGACAACATCGCCACCGTCAACGTGCTGGAAGACGCCGAAGTCCGCCAGGGCATCAAGGATTACTCGAACTGGCCGACCATCCCGCAGCTGTACGTGCGCGGCGAATTCATCGGCGGTTCCGACATCATGAACGAGATGTACGAGTCGGGCGAGCTGCAGACCCTGCTGAAGAACGGCTGATTCGATGTCGAATCGTCCGCGCCGGATCATTGTCGCCATCACGGGCGCGACCGGCGCGGTCTATGGCGTCCAGCTCCTGAAACGGCTGGGCGCAACGTCAGGCGTGGAAACCCACCTGGTGCTGTCCGACGCCGCTACCCTCACCCTGCACCAGGAACTCGGCCTGCAGCGGCGCGATGCCGAAGCGCTGGCCCACGTCGTACACCGCAACCGCGACATCGGCGCGGCGATCGCCAGCGGGTCGTACCAGACCGACGGCATGGTGGTCGCTCCCTGTTCCATGAAAACGCTGGCCGCCGTCGCCCACGGGCTGTCGGACAACCTGGTCGCGCGCGCGGCGGACGTGATGCTGAAGGAAAGGCGCAGGCTGGTGCTGATGGTGCGCGAGACACCCTTCAACCTGGCGCACCTGCGCAATATGACGGCCGTGACCGAAATGGGCGGCATCGTGTTCCCGCCCCTGCCGAGCTTTTATCACCGTCCTGCGACGATCGAGGAAATGGTCGAGCACACGGTCGACCGTGCGATCGACCTGGTCGGGCTCGACAATGCCCACGCCCCGCGCTGGGGCGGCATGAAAGGCACTGCGGACGCTTGAGCGTCCCGGCCGCCTGTCTAGCGTTTGTCGCCGTCGAAAACCGGATCGTCGGCCTTCTTGGCCTCACGCGCTTCTTCGAGCATCCGCCGCCGGGCATTGCGTTGTCGCATCACCTCGGCATGGCGCGCCGCCGTCATCGGCGGTGCGGTCATCAGTTCCTTGAGCTGGGCGGTGTTGGCGTAGTTGTTTCGCATACGGCAGCTGCTCCTTGACGTGACCAGTGGGCGCGAAGCCGCGCGCCACCGAATAGATTATGTACCAGCCGGGACGGTTTGTGCGTTCCCTGGCTCACGAAAAGTGCAGTAACGAAACTATAGGACCTTAAAAAACCGTTGCGAGCGGCAGCAGTGTTGGTCGAGAAGCGCAGCTGTACGAGTAGTACAGCCGGTCCGCCGTAGCGGAGCATCGCAGACCGACAATGCAACGCGCAGCAGGTTTTTCAAGGTACTTATTTTTGCTCGGCCTTGGCGTGATTCATGCGCACCAGCATGCGGATGAACTCGCGTGCGAGCTGGCGATGGTGTTCGTCGAGGCGTTGTAAATCTGCAATAAGCTTGACATCGGCGGACTCGAAGCGGGCGCCTGCCGCGCCGCTACCCTCACCGGCGCCAGCGTGCTCGGCGCCGCCGAAGCGCAGCCAGTCGGCGGGCACGCCCAGCCACTGGGCGATCATGCGCAGCTTTTCCTGGGTAGGAATGGCTTCGCCAACCAGCCATTTACGGGCGGCATGGACCGTGATTGGACGGCCTTCGAACCGGATATTGAATTCCCTCGCGAGGCGGGTAGGACTATCGGGAGAATAGTGGGCGTTCTTCAGCGCCTGCTGCAGACGCTCGCTGAAACTCTCCCGTTCATTGGTTGAATTCATTGAGATACTTACAATCGTGGGCGGAATGCCCGGTGGACGGCCGGCTTCACTGCTGAGAAGCCTCGCTGACAATCATACTCTTAAAATGTAACAAAGATGTGATTATTTAAGAGAATTTGCACTTCTTACAAATAGAAAAATATACCGCCAATTCCCCAAATGGGGAACGAAAATATATCCTAAAGGAAAGGGCATGTCAGCGCCGCGCGCTTGAATAGAAAACTCTTTTATGTCTATACAAGCGCGGGTGGCAAGTCAGGCGAGCTGGAAGCGCATAATGCCATCCGCATCTTTTGTGCGGCGCAAGATACCGTCGTACCAGAGTTTATGCAGGTGGGCGAGCGCTTCGCCCAGAGCGAAGCTGAGCTGGTGGGCGTCGAGCTGGCGGCGGAACATGATGGGGACGATGTCGACGGCGGACTTCGGCGTGGTGCAGGCCGTGACCACTTCGGCCAGGCGCGCCGCATGGTGTTCACGCAGTTGCGCGATGCGGGTGTGCAGGCCGCGGAAGGGTTTGCCGTGCGAAGGCAGGACGAGAGTGTCTTCCGGCAATTTTGTTAAATTCCCGATCGAGTCGAGGTAGCGCTGCAACGGATTGCCTTCCGGTTCGACCGCAAACACCGATACATTTGTCGAAATCCTTGGCAGCACCATGTCGCCGGAGATCAGGATGTTCAGTTCCTCGCAGTAGAGCGAAGCGTGTTCCGGCGAGTGGCCGAAGCCGGTGATCACGCGCCAGCCCCGGCCGCCGATGGACACGACATCGCCGTCCTGCAGGCGGGTATAGGCTTCCGGCACGCTCGGCACGAGCGAGGGATAGTAATTGCGGCGGCTGCGCATCTGCTCGAGCATGGCCGGGTCGGTCAAGCCATGGCGCTCGAAATGGGGGATGGCCGAGGGCCCGTCCACGCCGGGCAGAGCCGCCGCCATCATGCGGGCGAAGCCGAATTCGCCGGCCGTGGTGCAGAACGGCGCGTCGAACCGGCTGGCGAGCCAGCCGGACAGGCCGACGTGGTCCGGGTGGCAGTGGGTGGCGAAGACGCGCAGCAGCGGCGCACCCTGCAGGCCCTCGGCGAGCACCTGCTCCCAGGCGGCGCGGGTGGCGTCGGTGCCCGCGCCGCTGTCGACCACGCTCCAGCCGCCGCGGCGCGCTTCCCCGTCGTCGACTTCGTCGGCCAGGAGCCACAGATTGATGTGGTCGAGCGCGAAGGGCAGCGGCATGCGGATCCAGGCCAGGCCCGGCGCAACCGTCTGCAGGGCGCCAGGGGCGGGAATGGTGTCGCCAAAGGGATAATCCAGCTGGGCTTCGAGCGGGTTCATGGAAAACTTTCGTGTTTCAAGGAAGGCGGTCGCGCTACAATGCATTAACGTTAACGTAAACGGAAATGCGCGAGCCTGTCGATTGTAAGCCATTTGCGCATTCCGCTTCCCTGCACCCGAAGAACCATGGTCACCTACACCATCGCCGAACTGGCCCGCGAATTCGACATCACCGCCCGCGCCATCCGCTTCTATGAAGACCAGGGCTTGCTCAGCCCCAAGCGCGAGGGCGTCGGCGGACGCAACCGCGTCTACACGCCGCGCGACCGCACCCGGCTGAAACTGACCCTGCGCGGCAAGCGCCTCGGCCTGACCCTGTCAGAAATCAAGAGCATCGTCGACATGTACGAGTCGCCCCGCGACACCGTGGCCCAGATCAACCGCTTCCTCGGCGTGCTCGCCCACCAGCGCGAGACCCTGGAACAGCAACGCGCCGACATCGAGATGGCGCTGGAGGAAATCGCGGCCCACGAGGAAGAATGCCGCCGCCTGCTGAACGAAAACGCGGAAAGCAAGGACGCCGCCTGAAGTACCGCCGGGCTTGGACGTCCCGGCTTTTTTTGTCTCTTAGTTGACGTTTACGTTAACGTAAGAGGCGAGTATCATCCACCCTATTCTGCTCAACCACCGTTCACCGTGAGGACGACAATGCTGCATCTTCCAGGCTTGACCTTTGACCATGGCGAAGACATCGCCGCGCTGCGCGAAGCCGTTCAACAGTTCGCCGAAGCCGAAATCGCACCGCGCGCTGCCGAGATCGACCGCAGCGACCAGTTCCCGATGGACCTGTGGAAGAAGATGGGCGAACTCGGCCTCCTGGGCATCACCGTCGGCGAGGAATACGGCGGCGCCAATATGGGCTACCTGGCGCACATCGTCGCCATGGAAGAAATCTCGCGCGCCTCGGCCTCGGTCGGCCTGTCCTATGGCGCGCACTCGAACCTGTGCGTCAACCAGATCAAGCGCAACGGCAACGAAGAGCAGAAGCGCAAGTACCTGCCGAAGCTGATCTCGGGTGAGCACGTGGGCGCCCTGGCCATGTCCGAGCCGAACGCCGGCTCCGACGTGGTCAGCATGAAGCTCAAGGCCGAATTGCGCGGCGACCGCTACGTGCTGAACGGCACCAAGATGTGGATCACCAATGGCCCGGACGCCGACACCCTGGTGGTGTATGCCAAGACCGACCTGGAAGCCGGCCCGCGCGGCATGACCGCCTTCCTGATCGAAAAAGGTTTTAAGGGCTTCTCGATCGCCCAGAAGCTGGACAAGCTGGGCATGCGCGGCTCGCACACCGGCGAACTGGTCTTCCAGGACTGCGAAGTGCCGATCGAGAACGTGCTGGGCGGCGTCGGCAAGGGCGTGAACGTCCTGATGTCGGGCCTGGATTTCGAGCGCACCGTGCTGTCGGGTGGTCCGCTGGGCATCATGTCGGCCTGCATGGACGTGGTCGTGCCTTACATCCACGAGCGCAAGCAGTTCGGCCAGGCGATCGGCGAATTCCAGCTCATGCAGGGCAAGATCGCCGACATGTACTCGACCATGATGGCCTGCCGCGCCTATGTGTATGCCGTGGGCCAGGCCTGCGACCGCGCGACCTCGCCCGAACAGGTGCGCGCCCTGCGCAAGGACGCCGCCGGCGCCATCCTGTACAGCGCCGAGAAGGCGACCTGGATGGCCGGCGAGGCGATCCAGACCCTGGGTGGCAACGGCTACATCAACGAATACCCGGTTGGCCGCCTGTGGCGCGACGCCAAGCTCTACGAGATCGGCGCGGGCACCAGCGAAATCCGCCGCATGCTGATCGGCCGCGAGCTGTTCGGCGAAACGATGTAATGCCGCAGGATGCGGGTGTCGTCGCGGCCGCTAACCCGGTGACATCCCTCCTTGCAATAGAATATCAGTCTGAAGACACACGCCGGACTGCGCGCGAGACGAACGATGACCCAGCAAGCGTTTCCCAAACTGCTGTCTTCCCAGATCGCATTCGATATCGCGCGCACCATCCTGGACGGCTTCGACAAGCACTACCGCCTCTTCCGCCAGGCCAGCCAGCAGGCGCGCCGCCACTTCGAGACCGCCGACTGGGCCACCGCCCAGGAGGCCGCGCGCGCGCGCATCGATTACTACGACCAGCGCGTGCAGGAATGCGTGCAGATCCTCGAGGACGAATACAGCCTCGAAGAACTGACGGACCGCGTCTGGCGCGAAACCAAGCTGCACTACATCGGCCTGCTGTCCGGCCACAAGCAGCCGGAACTGGCCGAGACCTTCTTCAACTCGGTCAGCTGCCGCATCCTGCACCGCAGCTACTACAACAACGACCACCTCTTCGTGCGCCCGGTGATCTCGACCGAGTACATCGAGACCGACGAGCCGCAGCCGACCTACCGGGTCTATTACCCGCCGGCCGACGGCCTGCGCACCGCCCTGACGCGCATGGTGACGAACTTCCAGCTCGACGTGCCCTTCGCCGACCTGGCGCGCGACGTCGCCCTAGTGGAGGCGCGCATGCGGGAAGCCTTCGGCATCGACCGTGCGGAAGCGAACCTGCAACTGCAGGTGCTCTCCAGCCTGTTCTTCCGCAACAAGGGTGCCTACATCGTCGGCCGCGCCATCAACGGCCCGCGCGACTACCCCTTCGTGATCCCGGTACTGTACGAGCCCAGCGGCCAGCTGGCACTCGATACGGTGCTGACGGACCCGTACCACATCACCCTGCTGTTCAGCTTCACGCGCGCCTACTTTTTGGTAGACATGGAAGTGCCGTCGGCGTTCGTGGGTTTCCTGCGCAGCCTGATGCCGCGCAAGCCGCGCAGCGAGATCTACACGGTGCTGGGCCTGCAGAAACAAGGCAAGACCCTGTTCTACCGCGACTTCCTGCAGCACCTGAAGCACAGCTCGGACGCCTTCCGCATCGCGCCCGGCATCCGCGGCCTGGTAATGCTGGTGTTCGAACTGCCGTCCTTCCCCTATGTGTTCAAGGTGATCAAGGATTTTTATCCGCCGCCCAAGGACACCACGCGCGCTCTCGTCAAGGAAAAATATCTCCTGGTGAAGCACCACGACCGCGTGGGACGCATGGCCGATACCCTCGAGTACTCGGACGTCGCCTTCCCGCTGGCGCGCTTCTCGGAAGAACTCCTCGCCGAGCTGAAGGAATTCGCACCCTCGCTGGTCGAGATCGAAGGCGAGCGCCTGATCGTGCGCCACCTCTACATCGAGCGCCGCATGGTGCCGCTGAATATCTATTTATCCGAGGCCCAGGCGGCCGGCGACGATGAACGCCTGGCGCGCGGCGTGATCGAATACGGGAATGCGATCAAGGACCTGGTCGCAGCGAACATCTTCCCAGGCGATATGCTGTATAAAAATTTCGGCGTCACCCGCCACGGCCGCGTCGTGTTCTATGATTACGACGAGATCGAATACCTCACGGATTGCAACTTCCGCGACATCCCGGAGGCGCGCAACGAGGAGGATGAGATGGCCTCGGAACCCTGGTATCCGATCGGCAGGCACGACGTGTTTCCGGAACAGTTCGGCCGCTTCCTGCTTGGGAATCCGGCCATCCGCCACCACTTCATGAAACATCACGCGGAGCTGCTCACCCGCGCGTATTGGCAATCCCACAAGGACCGTATCCTGGCGGGCGTCGTCGACGACGTCTTCCCTTACCCCCAGCAGATCCGTTTCTGTACCCCGGCGCACGCACACCGTGATCCAGCGCCACCCATTTTGGAGACCTTACACAATGAATGATCCAGTCGTTATCGTTGGCGCCGCCCGTACCCCGATGGGCGCCTTCCAGGGCGATTTTTCTTCGAAAACGGCGAGCGACCTCGGCGCGGTGGCGATCAAGGCCGCGGTGGAGCGCGCGGGCGTCGATGCCAACAGCGTCGAGCACGTCTACTTCGGCAACTGCCTGATGGCCGGCCAGGGCCAGGCCCCGGCGCGCCAGGCCCTGATCAAGGCCGGCCTGCCACTGTCGACCGGCGCCGTGACCCTGTCGAAGATGTGCGGTTCGGCCATGCAGGCCGCGATCTTCGCCCATGACCAGCTGGTCGCCGGCAGCGCCGACATCGTCGTCGCGGGCGGCATGGAATCGATGACCAACGCGCCCTACCTGATCCCGAAGGCACGCGGCGGCTACCGCATCGGCCACGCGCCGATGTTCGACCACATGATGCTCGACGGCCTGGAAGACGCCTACTCGCGCAACGAGAAGACCGGCGAAGGCCGCTCGATGGGCACCTTCGCCGAAGAGTGCGTGGCCACTTACCAGTTCTCGCGCGAAGACCAGGACAACTTCGCCATCGAATCCGTGAAGCGCGCCCAGGCTGCGAACAATGAAGGCTGGTTCAACTGGGAAGTCGCGCCGGTGTCCGTTGCCACCCGCACCGGCGAACTGGTGGTCGAGAAGGATGAAGGCCCGATGAAGGCCAAGGTCGACAAGATCCCGTCGCTCAAGCCGGCATTCAAGAAGGACGGCACCGTGACCGCCGCCTCGTCCTCGTCGATCAACGACGGCGCCGCGGCCCTGGTGATGATGCGCGAATCGAAAGCGAAAGAGCTGGGCCTGGCCCCGATCGCGCGCGTGCTCGGCCACGCTACCCACGCCCAGGAACCGAACCTGTTCACCACCGCCCCGATCGGCGCGATGAAGAAGCTGTTCGCCAAGACCGGCTGGAAGGCGAGCGACGTCGACCTCTTCGAGATCAACGAAGCCTTCGCCGCCGTGCCGATGGCGGCCATGCGCGACCTCGACATCCCGCACAGCAAGGTCAACATCCACGGCGGCGCCTGCGCCCTGGGCCACCCGATCGGCGCCTCGGGCGCGCGCATCATCGTGACCCTGCTGGGCGCGCTGAAGCGCACCGGCGGCAAGCGCGGCGTGGCCTCGCTGTGCATCGGTGGCGGTGAAGCGACCGCGATGGCGATCGAGCTGGTATAACGATGTCATGAATCGTGGTCGATGGTGCTGTATTGGCTCCATCGACCACGTATCGTATTGAATCCGGATTTCAAAGGAGCCTGACATGCCTACCGCTTTGATCCTCGGCGCCTCCCGCGGCATCGGCCACGAGATGGTGCGCCAGTACCGCACCGACGGCTGGCGCGTGATCGCCACCGCCCGCAAGCAGGAAGACTGCGACGCCTTGACGCAGATGGGCGCGACCGCCCACCAGCTCGATGTGACGAGCGCCGATTCGATCGCCGCGCTGGGCTGGCGGCTCGACGACGAGAAGATCGACGTGGCTTGGCTGGTGGCCGGCGTCTACGGCCCCTCGGGCTCGAGCTTCCCGACCGGCCCCGAGTTCGACACCGTCATGCACACCAATGTGCTGGCCGCCATGCGCCTGATTCCCATCGTCGGCCCGCTGCTGGCCGACACGCGCGGCAAGCTCGCCGTGGTGTCTTCCAAGATGGGCTCGATCGGTGCGAGGAACAGTACCGAAGGCACGCTGTACCGCGCCAGCAAGGCCGCGCTCAATTCCGTGCTGGCCGACGCCGCCATCACCTATGGCGCGCAAGGTGTGACCTGCGTATCCTTCCACCCGGGCTGGGTGCAGACCGATATGGGCGGCAGTGGCGCCACCCTCACGCCGGAGCAGAGCGTACGCGACCTGCGCGCCACGCTGGCCGGGGTGGACGCTTCACAGAACGGCGCCTTCCTGGACCACGACGGCACGCCGATCCCGTGGTAAACCACGACAACGTATAAGAACGAACGAGACACAATGATCCTCAGCGAAGAACACCAGATGATCCGCGACGCCCTGCGCAGCTATGCGCAGGAGCGCCTGGCCCCCCATGCCGCGCGCTGGGACCGCGAACACTATTTTCCGAAAGACGAGCTGAAGGAACTGGCCCAGCTGGGCGCCTTCGGCGTGGCGGTGCCGGAGCAGTACGGCGGCGCGGGCCTCGACTACGTGTCGCTGGCCCTGGTGCTGGAAGAGATCGCGGCCGGCGACGGCGGCACCTCGACCATCATCTCGGTGAACAACTGCCCGGTCTGCTCGATCGCCATGATGTATGCGAACGAAGAGCAAAAGGAACGCTTCCTGCGCCCGCTGGCGCAAGGCGAGATGCTGGGCGCCTTCGCCCTCACCGAACCACACACCGGCAGCGATGCCTCGGCCCTGCGCACCACCGCGACCCGCGACGGCGACCACTACGTCATCAACGGCACGAAGCAGTTCATCACCAGCGGCAAGTACGGCGACGTGGCCATCGTCATGGCCGTAACAAGCAAGGCAGCCGGCAAGAAGGGCATCAGCGCCTTCTGGGTGCCCACAAGCACGCCGGGCTACATCGTCGCCGGCATCGAGCAGAAGATGGGCCAGCATTCCTCGGACACCGCGCAGATCGTCTTCGACAACTGCCGCGTGCCTGCTGCGAACCTGATCGGCGAGGAAGGCATGGGCTACAAGATCGCCCTGTCTGGCCTGGAAGGCGGACGCATCGGCATCGCCTCGCAATCGGTCGGCATGGCGCGCGCGGCCTATGAAGCGGCGCTGGCTTACGCGAAGGAGCGCGAGAGCTTCGGCAAGCCGATCTTCGAGCACCAGTCGGTGCAGTTCCGCCTGGCCGAGATGGCGATGCAGATCGAGGCCGCGCGCCAGCTGATCCTGCATGCGGCGTCGATGAAGGATGCGGGCCTGCCCTGCCTGAAGGAAGCCGCGATGGCCAAGCTGTTCGCCTCCGAGATGGCCGAGCGCGTGGTGTCCAACGCCATGCAGGTCTTCGGCGGCTACGGCTACGTGGCCGACTTCCCGGTCGAGCGCATCTACCGCGACGTGCGCGTGTGCCAGATCTACGAAGGCACCAGCGACATCCAGAAGATCCTGATCGCGCGCGCGCTGTGATCATTCGTCCCGCCACGCTGGACGACCTCCCGGCGCTGTTCGCCTACCTGGGCGAACAGCTGGCCGAGAACGGCCGCGACGGCCTGCTGTTCCAGCCGATGGCGCCGACACAGGCGGGCGTGCCGGACGCCATGCGTGAACGATTCACGAACGGCGTGGCGACCCCTGAAGGCCAGCCGGGCTGGCGCCATGTCTGGATCGCGCTCGATGAAGACGGCGCGATCGCCGGACACATCGACCTGCGCGGCCGGCAGGAAGCGACGGCATCGCATCGCGTCCTGCTCGGCATGGGCGTGCGCCACGACCTGCGTCGCGCGGGTCTCGGCACACGCCTGGTGCAGACGGCGCTGAGCTGGGCGCGCGAACATCCCGCCTTCGAATGGGTCGACCTCGAGGTGCTGTCCCAGAACCACAAGGCGCGCGCCCTGTACGCGCGCATGGGCTTTCACGAGACCGGCGAGGTGCCGGACCGCTACCGCATCGGCGGCGAGCAGATCGGCGAAGTCTCGATGAGCTTCAAACTGTAGGGTGGTCGGCTTCGCCGACCGCGCGTTCAAATACAGCAGACATCTCGTTATCGCCTCCGATAGTTGAACGCGCGGTCGGGAGGACCCGACCACCCTACAAAACCGCAGGTTCCAGCAAGGTCACGGTCTGCGCCGCCGTATCGAGCCGCGCCCGCACGCCCACCGGTATCGTGAACTGGTGCCGAATATGCCCGATCGAATACCCCGTCACCGCGGGCACGGTGAGCGGCTTGAGGTGCTGGTCCAGGGTCTCGTCCAGATTCAGGCCGCGCTCGCCGGGCTTCGGCGCGCAATCCTCGCAGACGCCGACCATGACGCCGGCCGCCTGGTGCAAACCGAAGGCGAGGTCGAGCTGGGTCATCCAGCGGTCGATCCGGTAGGGCGCCTCGTCCACCTCCTCCACGAACAACAGGCCGTTGCGGAAGTCGGGCGCGTAGGGCGTGCCGCACAGCGCGGCGAGCAGCGACAGGTTGCCGCCCATGAGGGGGCCGGTCGCCACGCCCTGCGTCAGCGTGCGGATGGCGAACTGCGGCGCGCTCTGCGCCTTCACCGCGTTTTCCGGCGCCATGGGAATCGTGTAGGTGGCGCGAGGCTCGCACAGCACCGCCAGCATGTGCTCGCGCGGGTAGTCGGCGAGCGTCGACGAGGCCACCGGGCCGTGGAAGCCCACCAGGCCGGCACGGTTGTGGATGGCCAGGTGCAGGGCCGTGATGTCCGAGTAGCCGAGCAGGATCTTCGGGTTGCGGCGGATGAGGGCGTAGTCCAGGCCGGCGAGCAAGGAGATGCAGCCCGAGCCGCCGCGCACCGGCCAGATCATCTTCACTTCCGGGTCCGCATACATCGCATGCAGGTCGGCCAGGCGCTGCTGCACCGAGCCGGCGTAGTTGCCGTGCAGGGCGCGCAGGTAAGCGCCCACTTTTACGCGCAGGCCCAGTGCTTCGATATTGCGCACCGATTTTTCGATGACGCGGTCGCTGGCGTAGCCGCCCGGGGCGATGAGGCCGACCAGGTCGCCGGGGCGCAGGCGCGGGGGTTTGATGAGGCGTTGCGCCGTGCGCTTCGATGCGGCGGCAGCCAGGCCTGGCGTGGAAAGGGCGGCGGCGGCGAGAGCGCCGAAGCCGCGCCGGGTCATGTTCATGGTTCTCCCCAATGAAAAACGGCCCGCGCCGTGGAGGCTTGCGCCTCCGCCGGCAGCGGGCCGTCGGGTACCGTCAAATCAGAGGAACTTGTACTTGACGTTGAAGGTGAAGGCACGGTCGCGCGGATCGGCCACGCGCGGATCCCAGCCGGCGCCGACCACGTCGTCGACGTTGTGGGCGGTGAACGGCGGATCGCGGTCGAACAGGTTCTGCACACCCACCGTGATCGTGGTGTTTTTGATGCCGGTGTAGGTGGTCGACAGGCCGAAGCGGGTGTAGCTCGACACGTCCGGATCGAAGCCCGGCGGCGGCGTGCCCTTGCCGTTGTTCGGCAGCTGGTCCTTGTAGCCATTCGCGAAGTTATTGCTGAGCAGGAAGCTCCAGTCGCCACGGCTCACGCTGAAGGTGGCCGAGTGCTTCCAGCGCAGGTACAGGTCGCGGGTGAAGAACAGGCCGACGTATTCCTTGTACGGCTGGCCTTCGATCTCGGCGAACTTGTAGCTGCCGGTCCAGGTGCCGTCCAGGGTGGCGTTCCACTTGTAGCCGTCGCCGAACTTGCCGTCGCCGCGCAGGCCGACGTCGATACCGCGGGTCTTGGCGCCCGCCGCATTGATCCAGCCGGCCTGGACGTAGTCGATGGTGCCGTCCGGGTTGCGGATGATGTTCTGCGGCAGCAGCGCGGCGTTCTGCAGCACGATGCTGGCGCTGCGGTTCAGGATGCGGTCCTTCATATTGATCGCCCACCAGTCGATCGAGGCCGAGAAGCCCTTGAACGGCTCGATCACCATGCCCAGCGTGCCCTGCTTCGAGGTCTCCGGCTTCAGCTTCTGGTTACCGCCCGAGATGTAGTCGAAACGCTCCGGCGCGCAGAAGCGCGGGTCGCCCGGATTGGCGGCGCAACCGACGGTGTCGATGATGCCGCTAGCCAGTTCCTGGCGCAGCGCGCCGGTGTAGAGCTGGGTGAAGCTCGGGGCCAGGAAGCCCTTGTTGGCCGAACCGCGGAACAGCAGCCAGTTGGTCGGCTGGTAGCGGAAGGCGACCTTCGGATTGGTGGTGGCGCCGATCACGCTGTAGTCGTCGCGGCGCACGGCCAGCTGCAGCTCCAGGTCCTTCGTCACCGGCACGATGAACTCGGCGAACACCGCCTTGACGTCGCGCGAGGCCTTCGGCAGGTTGGCATTGCCCGGCGCCAGCAGGATCGGCTCGGCGGCCACGTCCTGGCTGTACAGGTAGGTTTCGCGGCGCAGGTCGAAGCCGGCCGCCATCGCCAGCTTGCCGGCGAACAGGTCGAACAGCTCACCCGAGATGGTGCCGTCGAGCTGGGTCATGGTCGTCTTGCCGGTCTGGAAGGCGCCGCGGTACTTGGTGCGCTCGATCGCGGCCATCGCTTCCGGCGTCTGGGTGCCGTCGAGCGACCACGGGTTGACGATGCCGCTGCCGAGCACCTTGTAGAAGTCGGCGGTGTAGGCGTAGCCGTCGAGCAGGTCCATGTGGGTCTTGCTCTGCGCCTTCGACAGGCCCACCTTGTAGTCCCAGCCGCGGATCACGCCTTCGGCGCCGACCAGCAGGCGGCCGCTGGTGGTGGTGTTTTCCTGGGTGCGGTTACCCAGCGGGTTGGCGCGCCACTTGTAGATGATCGGCAGGTTGCGGTTGAAGGTCGGGATGTAGGCCGACAGGTCCTGGTAGTAGCGGCCGCCCACCGGGTAGGCGTTGCCGTTGGCGAGCGAGGTCGAGATCTGGGCCGGGGTCAGGATCGAGATGACTTCCGAACGCGAGCCGATCGCCTCGGCGAAGATCTTGTGGTCGGCCGACAGCTTCCAGGTGCCGCGCACCAGCGCGTTGGCCTGTTCCGACGGCGACTGCATGATGTAGTCGCCGCCGTAGTCGTAGGCGCAGGAATAGGTCGAGCGCAGCGGCGAGGTGACGTCCTTCCACAGCGCGGTCTGGTACTGCGACATGCCTTCGACGGTGTCGCACTTGCCGTCGAAGCTCAGGGGATTGGCCTGCAGGTAGGTGTTCGGGTCGCCCGGACGGGTGAAACCGGTGCCCAATGCGGTGCCGGCTCCGGTCAGCTGGTTGGCGAACGGGGTGCCGGTGGTGTCCGGCGACAGGCCGCGGCCCGGCTGGAAGCCGTTGGCGAAGTCGCGCTGGCGCGAGGACAGCTTGTCGTTCTTGGTGAAGGCGACCGTACCCATGATGTTGAAGCCGTCTTCTTCCAGGTCGCCGTGGCCGCCGATCAGCGAGGCGCGGTAGATGTCGCCGCCGCCTTCCTGGGTGGCATTGCTGTAGGCCGAGGCTTCGATGCCCTGGTAGTCGGTCTTCAGGATGATGTTCATCACGCCACCGATCGCGTCGGTGCCGTAGATCGCCGAGGCGCCGTCCTTCAGGACCTCGATGCGCGCGATGGCGGCCATCGGGATCGAGTTCAGGTCGACCGCCTTGCCGCTCTTGCCGTGGGTCGGCGCGCGGCGGCCGTTGATCAGCACCAGGGTGCTGTTCGGGCCCAGACCGCGGAAGGAGGCGAAGGAAGCGCCGCCGCTGACGCGGTCGGCATCGGCGCCGAACACGTTATTGCCCGAAGTCGGGTTGTCGGCGCCGGTACCGTTCGCCGAAATCGTCGCCATCAGTTGCTCGGCGGAGGTAATACCCTGCTTTTCCAGGGATTCGGCGCTGATCACCTGCACCGGCAGGGCGCCTTCCTTGGCGACGCGCTTGATGCTGGAACCGGTGATCTCGACACGCTGAATCTTGTCGGCTGCCGGCATGTCTTGTGCGAGGACCGGGCTGGTGATCCCGATCAGGGCGATCAAATGGGCGAGCTTCTTTAACTTCACGGGGTTTCTCCTAACGTTTCCCTTGGCGGCGGTCGAGGTGGCCTGACCGGCTTATCTGTCTGTAATGTCTTGGCATTACGTTATTTTGTCGTTTCAGGGTACGCCGAGGAAATCGGCGCGTTCCAATGAAATATGCGGCGGCCAGTATAACCAGCAGGAATATTTTCTTTCGGAAAAACCAACTAAATCGCTATTTCGCTCTGGTGGAGCGTGCCCTTTGCGCAACATCGACATCCAGGTAACGCCATTGCGTGAACTCAACGGGGTGGCGTTTGTAGTTTTTCAACCACGGATGGCGCAGGTCGCCCGACAGGACATGGGTCAGCGGGACCCAGGGGTTGTAGGCGTGGATCAGCTGGTTCATCTCGAAATACAGCTTCTGGCGCGCCGGCCCGTCGCTCAGCTGGCGCGCCGCTTCATAACGCTGGTTATAGGCCGGCAGGTCGAAGCGCGCATAGTTGGCGCGGCCGGCATTCGGCCCATAGAGCAGCTGGTAGAAGTTGTCGCCGTCGGGGAAGTCGGCGATCCAGTTACTTTCGAACATCTGGACCGTGCCCAGGCGCGAGGCCTTGATGATCTCGGTCTTCTTGTCGGACTTGAAGACGACGCGCAGGCCGATCGCATTCAGGCATTTGCGCCACAGCTCGTCGCGCAGGCGGCCGCTGACGGTGGCCTCGCTGTGCATGGTGAGGGTGAGCGGCACTGTTTCTCCAGTGCGGCCTCGTTTCGGCTGCCGCCGAAACCCATCGGGATCGCGCTGCGTGTAGCCGTAGCGGTCCAGCAGGGCATTGGCCAAGGCCGGGTCATAGGGCACCGGGCTGCGGTAGGCGGGGTCGTAGCCCAGCACGTTCGGCGGCAGCGGCGACTCGGCCTTGATCGCGAAGCCCTTCTTCAGCAGCGCGATGTCCTCGGCATTGTTGTAGGCGAGCGAGATCGCCCGGCGCAGCGCGATACGGTCCTTGCCGTAGCCGCCGATGACCGGGTCCTTCATGTTCATCCACATATAGTAGGTCTGCAGCACCGGGAAGCGCGACAGCACGATGCCGCGCGCCGCCAGTTCGGGCTTCAACTGCCCGTCGCGCACCACCATGTCGGTCATCGACTCGGGGATCTGCTCGAGGTAGTCGTATTCGGCGTTCAGGAAGCCCAGCATGCGGCCCTGGAACTCCTCGGCGATGCGCACCTCGACCCGGTCCACGCGCGGCAGGCGCTTGCCCTCGAGCGCCGCGGCGATCGCCCTGTCCTCGGGATTGACGCCCGCCGTAGCGTGGAACACGGCCGTCGAATACGGGTTGGCCAGCAGGGTGATGCGGTCGCTGCGCTTCCACTCGCCCACCATGAAGGGCCCGGTGCCGACCGGGTGGTTGCCGGCCTGGCCGGGATAGGCCTCGATGACTTCGCGCGCCACCACGCCGGCGGCGGGGACGGCGAGGTAGAACAGGAAGTTGTTGTCGCGCGCCTTCAATCGAATGCGCAGGGTATGGCGGTCGAGGGCCTGCAGGCCCGCTACCGGCGTGTCGGCGTCGTAGTGCGTCTTCAGCGCCTCGTCGCCTTCGATCTTCCCCTCGAACATATAGGCCCAGGGCGACTTCAGGGCCGGGTTGTAGAGGCGCTTGATGCTGTAGACGTAGTCCTGGGCGGTCACTTCACGCTTGATGCCCTTGAAGGCCGGGTCGGGGGTGAAGAAGATGCCGGGGCGGATGCGGAAAGTGTAGCTGAGGCCGTCCGCGCTCACCTCGGGCATGGCGCTCGCCGTGTTCGGGCGCAGCTTCGCGGGGCGCGCCAGGTAGTCGTAGCGCAGCAGGGGGTCGAACAGGTTTTCCAGCAGCGACAGCGTCGCGTTGTCCGAGGCCACGGCCGGGTCCAGGCCGGTCTCGCTGGTGGACAGGAACATGCGCAGGACTTTCTCTTCCTGCGGCTGTGCTGCTGCGCTGCCGGCGCACAGCAGGGAGAACAGGAAGGCAGCGGCGGTCAGGCGGAGTGTCATGCGGGTCTTGCGTCCATCGGGTAGTGTAAAGCGCGTGCTATGGCTTCACCGGCGTGAGCTGGATCTCCTGCACCTTCGGCTCGCGTTCGGGGGTGAGCGTGAACTTCACGTTCACCGTGCCGCGCTCGCCGACCAGCGGGAAGGTGCCGCGCAAGCCGTTTTCGGCCTCGATCGGGCCGACCGAGGTGATCTTCCCGATCGGCGCCAGCGTGTCGCGCGCGTGCACGATCCAGTCTTCGCGCGAACGGTCGAGGAACAGGTTGTCGGCCGCGATCGCGCTGCCCAGGGCGGCATCCCAGGTTTGCACCAGCTGCGCCACCTGCGTGTGGCGCGTCGCCAGGATCGGCGACACGGCAATTGGCCGCGGGCCGAGGCCGGCGCGCTCGAGCAGGATGTGCAGCGCCTTGTTGGTCGGCCCGTACACCGGACCATAGCGCAGATTGGTGAAGGCGAACACCCCCACCCCGTGGCCGGGCGCGAAACGGAACTGGCTGCCGTAGCCGGGCAGTCCGCCCGCGTGGCCGGACGTGACCACGTCGCGGCTGTCGCGCGTCCAGTCCAGGCCATAGCTGTAGAAATGCACGCGCGGATTCGCGGTCTTGTTGTCGGTCGTGGTGCCCTTGGCGGCCAGGGTGGCGAACACCTGCGGCAGGTGCATCTCGCGCAGCGAGGCGCGGCGCAGCGGCCCGCGGTCAGGATCGTCACGGGCCGGCCACGCATCGAGGTGGAAGGCGATGTAGCGCGCGAAGTCGTCCGCCGTCGTGATCAGCCCGCCCATCGCGGCGCCGTCGCCATCGGGGAGGATCGGCTCCGTCTCCCAATGGTCGCGGTCCCAGCGGTATCCGAGCGCGAGCTTGCCCGGCGCGGCCTGCGTGTATTCCCAGCGCGTGTTGTTCATTCCCAGCGGCCGCAGGATCTCGCGGGTGACGTAATCCTGGAAGCGCATGCCGGATGCCTTGCTCACCACCTTGCCCAGCAGGATGTAGCCGAGGTTGCTGTACTCGTAGGCCTGCCCGGGAGCATTGGAGAACGACAGGCCGGCGCCCACCAGCTGCTCGATCCGGGCGTTCGACAGGGCCATCTGGCGGTCGCCCCAGGGATTGTCCTCGGGCAGTCCGGTAGTCATGGTCATCAGGTGGCGGATCGTCAGCGCGGGCGAATCGCGGGTCGGCAGCTGGACGCGGCGCAATTCAGGCAGATGATCGGCGACGGGATCGTCGAGCCGCAGCTTGCCCGCGTCACGCAGCTTCAGCGCCGCCATCGCCACGAAGCTCTTGCTCATCGAGGCGATGCGGAATTCGCTCGAACTGCTCACGGGAATCTTGCGCCCCACATCGGCCAGGCCGAGCGAACGGACGTGTACCAGCTTGCCGTCGAGGACCACGCCGTAGACCAGGCCAGGCAGGTGGGCCTTGTCGGCGAGCTCCGCGTACATCCTGTCGATTTCCGGGAGCAGCGCAGCCACGCGTTCGCCGCGGCCCTGCGCCTGCGGCTGAGCCGGGGCCTGTGCATGAAGGGGCGCGACGGCGGCGGCGCCAAGGACGACAACAAGGCTGTACAGGGCAAGACGGGATGGGCGGTGCATGCTGGTCCTCTCCGGTAGGCACGGTTCCAGCGAACGATTATGCCTCGATTCTCATGCTATTGAGCAAACAAAAGAGGGCGTCCTTATAACTTTTAAACATGGCGCAGGCGCATTCTTTCATCAACGCAGCTTATTCCCGGCCTATACTCTCGTTGCACAATCGAACGGTCTTTCAGCAGCAGCGAACCCATGGCACTCAATTACATCTGGACTGGATTCTTCCTCGTCGGCTTCGTCGCCGCCCTCGCGCAGTGGCTGTTCCTGGGCGATACCGAGATCTTCAAGCGCGTCATCGACGGCACCTTTTCCTCGGCCAAGATGGCCGTCATGGACATCGCCCTGCCGCTGGCCGGCGTCATGACGCTCTGGCTGGGGATCATGAACATCGGCGAAAAGGCCGGCGCCATCAATCTGTTCGCCCGCGTCATCGCGCCCTTCTTCTCGCGCATCTTCCCGGGTGTGCCGAAGGAGCATCCGGCCAACGGCCACATGGTGATGAACTTCTCGGCCAATATGCTGGGCCTGGACAATGCCGCCACGCCCTTCGGCCTGAAGGCCATGGAGAGCCTGCAGACCCTGAACCCGAGCAAGGACGAGGCCAGCGACGCCCAGATCATGTTCCTGGTGATCCAGACCTCGGGCCTGACCATCATCCCGCTGGCGATCATGGCCCAGCGCGCAATCCTGGGCGCGGCGAATCCGGCCGACATCTTCATCCCGACCCTGATCGCGACCTACTGCTCGACCATGACCGGCATCATCGCGGTCGGCCTGCGCCAGCGCATCAACCTGCTGCATCCCGCCGTGTTCGGCTGGATCGGCGGCATGACGGCCGTGATCGCGCTGCTGGTCTGGTACTTCACCGTCTTCCTCGACAAGTCGCAGATCGAGCTGGTCTCGGTGGTCACCGCCAACCTGATCCTGTTCTCGATCATCGCCGCCTTCATGATCGGCGCGCTGGTGAAAAAAGTGAACGTCTACGAGGCCTTCATCGAGGGCGCCAAGGGCGGCATCGAGACGTCGCTCAAGATCATCCCCTACTTGGTCGGCATGCTGGTGGCGATCAGCGTGGTGCGCAATTCGGGCATCCTGGGCATGATCGTGAACGGCTTCGCCTGGATCTTCCAGTCGCTCGGCCTGCCGACCGACTTCGTCGGCGCGCTGCCGACCGCGCTCATGAAACCGCTCTCGGGCAGCGGCTCGCGCGCCATGATGATCGACGCCATGACCACCTACGGGGTCGACTCTTTTGTTGGCCGCCTGGCCGGCATCCTGCAGGGCGCGGCCGATACGACCTTCTACATCGTGGCCCTGTATTTCGGCTCGGTCGGCATCCGCAAGACCCGCTACGCGATCGGCTACGGCCTGCTGGCCGACCTGGCCGGCGTCATCGCCGCCATCTTCGTCGCTTATCTCTTCTTCGCTTAGTACAGGTATATCAGGGAGTTCTCATGCTGCGCAACCTCGCCCTCGCCACCGTCCTCTTTGCCGCCTTCGGTTCTGCTTCAGCCCAGCTGCCGGCGCCCGTGGCCTCGGTACTGGCGCAGCAGGGCCTGAACGAAAGCGAGCTCGGGATCCTGGTCATGAAGGGCGACGCGATCGTGCTGGCCCACCAGGCCGACCGGCCGATGCAGCCGGCATCGACCATGAAGCTGGTCACGACCATGGTCAGCCTGGATCGCCTCGGTCCCGCCTTCCGCGGCCGCACCGAGCTGCGCACCAGCGGCGAGGTGGTGAAAGGCGTCCTGCGCGGGAACCTGGTGCTGAAGGGCGGCGCGGATGCCGACCTGTCCGGCGAAGACATCGAAAACATGCTGCGCGCCCTGCACTACCAGGGCATCCGCCGCATCGAGGGCGACCTGGTCCTCGACCGCGGCGTGTGGAACCCGGGCCGCCTGGACCAGGGCCTGCCGCCCTTCGACGAGTCGCCCGAGGCCTATTACAACGTCATCCCGGACCCGCTCCTCGTCAACAAGAACATGCTGCAGATCGACATGCGCTCCACGAACAAGCGCCTGAAGCTCGAGATGCAGCCGGAACTCGACCGCGTGTCCATCGGTTCGGACATGACCCTGGTCGACGCCGACTGCTCGAAATGGGAGGACGGCTGGAAGCTGCCGGAAGCGGTGCGCCGGAAGGATGGACGCATCAAGGTGATGCTGCACGGGACCTTCCCGAAGGACTGCGCGCGCAGCTACAGCATCAATGTGCTGGACCGCGACGACTACATCGAGCGCCTGTTCCGCCAGAAGTGGAAAGACCTGGGCGGGAAGTTCAGCGGCAAGGTCGTGACGGGCAGCGCGCCGCCGGACGCGCGCCTGCTGGCCGAACACAGCTCGCGCTCGCTGCCCGAGCTGGTGCGCGACACCAACAAGCCTTCCGACAACCTGCTGGCGCGCATCCTCTTCCTGAGCCTGGGCAGCCTGCAGTCCGATCCGGCGGCGGGCAGCTTCGCCGCGCCGGCCAGCGGCGAAACCACGCTGGCGCGCGCCGATGCCGCCGTGCGCGAGTGGATGCGCGAGCACCGCATCGACGATACCGGCTTCGTGATCGAGAACGGTTCCGGCCTGTCGCGCAGCGAGCGGATCACGCCGCAGCAGATGGCCTACCTGCTGCAGGCCGGCCTGCGCAGCAACTGGGCGCCCGAATTCCAGTCCAGCATGCCGATCGCGGCCATCGACGGCACCCTGCGCCGGCGCCTGCAGGGCACGGCGGCGGCGGGACGTGCGCGCCTGAAGACCGGGACCCTGCGCAACGTCGTCGCGCTGGCCGGCTATGTGCCGGATGCGGACGGCGTGCAGAACGTGTTCGTGGCGATGGTGAACAGCGAGCAGGCGGGCAATGGACGCGGACGCGCGGTGCTCGACGCGCTGGTGGACTGGGTGGCCCGCTCGGGCGCGGCCCAGGCCCCGGCGGCGCCGGCGGCGCCGGCGGCGCAGCCGATGGCCCCGACGCCCTGAGCCTTATAGACCCTGCTGCCTGAGCGCCTCGATCTCGAAGTCGCCGTCGTCCATCAGGCGCAGGCCGATGTCCTGGGTCGAGAGTCCCAGGCTGCGGCCCATCGAGATCAGGAGGCTCTGGCCCGGCACGTTACGCTGCGGGTCGAGTGCGTAGACCGGGTCTGCGAAGGCCTCGCCCGGGCTGACGATGGTCCAGCCCATGTCGCGGAACTGCCGGATCACATCGTCCAGCCACAGGGCGTTGATGAGGTTATGGTGCAGCAGCAGGACCTGGGCGATGTCGCGGCCCTGCAGGCGCTGCGACAGGGCGCGGTAGGCCAGCGCGCGCTGGCGGATGTGGGACAGGTAGGCCTGGCGGATCGGTTCGACATCCGCCCGGGGATTCTTCGCCAGCACCTCGACCAGCTTGTCGTTCAGGCGCCAGTCGCTGGTGTCGAGCGTAACGTAGGCATTGCGGTAGCCCTGCTCGCGCAGGAAGGCCTTCATGCCGTCGCGCTTCTCCGGCGTGTTCCCTTCGCGCAGATAGGTGTAGCGGAACCATTTTTGATAACCCGGCAGCGGGGCGACGATGCGGTCGCAGTCGCGCAGCTCCTGCTGGTACTGCGCAAGCCCGGTCTTCGCATTGTTCAGGTCGAGGTGGGTCATGGTGTGGTTCGCCACCACATGGCCGGCCTGTCCCCAGGCGCGCGCCAGCGCCAGGCCTTCGGGCCGGTCGGCGCCGTTTCCGCAGGTGACGAAGAGCGCGGCCCTGACCTTGTGCCTGGCCAGCGCGGCCAGCATGGCGCTGTTCCGCGCCTGGGGCGACAGGCGCGGGGTCTCGGACAGGGTCGGACCGTCGTCGAAGGTGAAGGCGACCGACTGCGCATGCAGCTGGGGCGCGAGGGCGAGGCAGGCTGCGGCGACGGCGCAGCGCAGGAGGGACAAAACGGGCGTCAAGGGCGGCTCCACGCAAACGGGATCGCCCTACTGTAGCCGCGCCGCCTGGCGCTGTCCAGTCAGCGGACCGGGCGCCGGCGCAGGCCCGCCAGCAGCGCCAGCCCGGCCAGGACCATGGCGCCGGACGCGGGTTCGGGCACCGGCAACTGGACGATGTCGAAGCGGGTCTGGTCGGTCCAGTACAGGAAGGTCTCCGATTCGTAGTGATACCCGTAGGAGTAGTCGTTTGCGCTCGCGCCGGTGCTCACGCTGCCGCCCCAGCCCGAGTAGAACTCGTCATAGCCGTACCAGCCGGCCGAGAAATCGAGCTCCCCGCCCAGGGTGTAGCTGAAGCGCCGGATGCTGCAGCGGCCATAGGGACTGGGCTCCGCCATGCACGGAAAATAATCCCTGCCCTGCACCGAGAACCCGCTCAGCTCTTCCAGGACGATGATGCCGTCGCCGTTCCGGTCTTCGCCGCTGAAGCTGCCGCCGAGCTGCATGCCGGGCTGCCAGCCCTCCGCCGTGTGATCCCCTTCCCACGTCGAATGGCTCTCCAAGGTCCAGTAGAAGCCCGTGTAACTGAAATCCCAGGTCGTCGGCTCGGCATGGACATGCCAGGCGGCGCCGGCCAGCAGGGAAGCAAGGAGGAGCTTGCGCATCGCGATTCTCCGTTGAGAGCTCGGGATGCCAGATTACTACCAGGGCGGGCGCGCACGCGTCCGCCTGTCGCGGCCACGCTACTCGGCAGCGGGAATCAGAGCACGCGGCGGTAGGTCGCCCGCACCAGTTCGCGGTCGCCGCAGTCGAAATGCCACCACTCGGTGTTGATGCCGAAGAAGCCCGCCGCCAGCATGCCTTCCCTCAGCAGGCGGCGGTTCGCCACCTGCTGGTCCGTGAGCTTGCCGGCCACCAGGAAGCCTTCTTCCAGCGCCGGGTGCGAGAGGTCGGTCATGTCGTCGAAGCCGGTGCCCATGTCGAGCTCTTCCCCGTTCTCGCCCTGCAGGGTGATGTCGAGCGCCATGCCGTAGGAGTGGATCGAGCCGCGCGCCGGGTTGGCCAGGTACATCTGCAGGCCGGTGCCATCCAATGCGTCCCACAGCTGCTGCTGCACCCGCTGCGGACGCAGGGCATCGAGGATCAGGGCCGTGTAGCCGGGCCGGCGTTCGGCCAGCCAGGCGACGAAGGTTTCCAGCGCGGCCGCCGCATCGACGTGCAGCCAGGCGCAGTCGTAGGGCGAGTACAGGTCGCGTCCGACGAAGTTGTTGGGCGTCGCGTAGCGCAGGTCGATCGCGATCCCCTTGATACTGGTGAGATGGCGGAATTCAGGGCTGCCGGCGATGTCTTCGCTGGCGACGGACAGGGTCATGCACTACCTTTTTTTTCGAGCAGGGCGCGCGCGGTCGCGCCGATACAGTTGGCCAGCTCCCGCGCCCCGTGCGACAAGGGGGAATGGCTGGCGGTGAGCAGATACAGGTGGACCGGCATCGCCGGCGACCACGGACGGCACTGCACCCTGGCCGGGTCGGCCGAGGCGGCGGTGAAGGGATCGAGCACGGCCTTGCCGGCGCCGGCTTCGACCAGCGAGCGGGCGATCTGGTAGGTCTGCACCACGGTGTGGAAGACCGGCTGCACGCCCTGCGCCTCGCAGGCGGCGACGACGATCTCTCCCAGCGGGTCGCCGTCGGTCAGGCCGATCAGTTCTCCGCTGAGGCCTTCGGCGGTGAAGGGCTTCGACGCTTCTTCTTCCGACCAGGTGCCGGCGGGCGCCATCACGGTGAGCATGCCGTGGGCGATCGGTTCGGCCACGATGCCCGGGTGGCGCGGATCCTGCAGCGAGAGCGCGAGGTCGGCTTCGCCCAGGCGCAGCGCGTTCACGATCTCGCTGGTGTGGTGGGTGGACAGTTCGCAACGCGCCTGCGGGAAATCGCGGCGCCACACCGTCATCGCCTGCGGCAGCACGCTGATCGCGATGGTCGGCGTCGACACCAGGCGCACCGTCTCCACCGCGCGGCTCTTGAGGCTGGCGGCCAGGCGGCGGATGCCCTGCAGGTCGCGGTTCAGCTTCTCGGTCTCGGCGAACAGGCGGTGCGCTTCCGGCTTCGGATACAGCTTGCCGCGCACCCGCTCGAACAGCGGCATGCCGAGCTGGAGCTCGGCGTGCTGCAGCACCTTGGTCACCGCGGGCTGCGAGATGTGGAGAACCTGGGCGGCACCGCTGATGGTACCGACCTGCATGATGGCGTGGAAAACTTCGATATGACGCAGGCGCATCGCTTCATCCTTCTGTAAAGACTCCGCGCCTGGAGCGCGGATGTGTCGAAGGATACATGTAAACCCTGGCTGCGGCGACCGTCACGGCGTGTTCACGACAGCCGGGTTGGCGGGCCCCGCGGGCAGCGGCGTCGGCGGCGTGGCCGGCGTCGGGACCGGCGCCGGGGTGGCCGGATTCGGCAGCGGCACAGGCGCGGCCGGGGCCGGGGCCGTTTCGGGCACCACGGGAACCGGCGCCGTCGCCGGCGGCAGCGCCGGAACCGGGCTGGTGATCACCGGCGGCGTCACGACCGGCAGCGGCGCATTCGCCGGCGTCGTCAATACTTCCAGCAGGGCCGCAGTCTCCGCGTCCATATTGCCCGATATGTCGCGCGGGCGGTACTTCATCTGGAAGGCCGACAGCACGGTGATGGTCTGCTTGTCGAAGATGCCGGTTTGCTGGATGCCGAAGCCGTGGGTGGCCAGCTTGCGCTGGAACCAGGCCACGTCGGGCAGGGTCGCCTCGAAAATCGGGCGCACCAGCGCCACGCGGTTCGCATCCGGCCACAGCACCAGGCCTTCCTGCGCCAGGCGCGCCCACGGGAACAGCGGACCCGGGTCCTGCTTGCGCAGCGGCGCGATGTCGCTGTGGCCCAGCACGTTCTCGGGCGCGATGCCGTTGCGCTGGACGATGTCCTTCACCAGCACCATGAGCGCATCCACCTGCGCCTGCGGGAAGGGCGCGTAGACGCGGCCCTGCGGGGTGTCCTTCCAGCCGGCGTTGACGATCTCGATGCCGATCGAGCTGTTGTTCAGCTGCGTGTACTGCTTCCAGCTCGAGACGCCCGCGTGGTAGGCCGAGCGGGTCTCGTCCACCAGGCGGTAGATGATGGGCTGCGGATCGTCGGTGAGCAGGTAGTGGGCGCTCACCTGCTGCTCGGTCAGGATCTTGATCGAGGTCGGCTTGTCGGCCACCGTGTAGTGCAGGACCAGGAAGCGCGCGCGGCTCGACTGGCCCTTGGCGTTGTAGGTGGTGTCGATCTGCGGGCCCTTGGGCGCGGTCGCGCAGCCGGCCAGCAGGGCGAGGATGACGGGGACGATCAGGATTTTCATTCTGCGGATCCTTGTTGGATTTTTAACTGGAGCACTGGCCGAGGGCCAGGCGCGCCGCCGCGTAATGGGCGCACACGCCGGTCTGGCTGAGCGTGATGTCGGGCGGCAGGGCCGCGCGCATGGTGTCGACGATGGCCGGGTGCAGTTCGGCGGCGCGGCCGGCCAGCGCCACCGGGCGCGGACCGAAGCGCTGGATCAGGGCCGTCGCCAGGCGCGCCAGTTCCTGGCCGGCTTCGCGCAGGATGGCGGCGGCGGCCGGGTCGCGTTCGGCGGTGGCGGCCACGGCGATCGCCAGCTTGCCCACTTCGCCGCGCTCGCGGCCGTAAATGAACTGGCGCGAGAACGACCAGTCCGAGCCGCCCACGTGCTGGAACACGGCGTGCGCCATGGGCGAGGATTCCCAGGCGCCCGGACGTTCGTCTTCCAGGCGCCAGATGTGGCGCAGCGCTTCGCGTGCGATCCAGAAGCCGCCGCCGCCGTCGTCCAGCACCACGCCGCGCCCACCGGCGCGGTGGAAGCTGCCCCGGGCGTCGATGAAGGCGCCGATCGAGCCGGTGCCGGCATACACGAGGTAGCCGTCGCCGGGGCGGAAGCTGGCGAGGTAGGCGATCTCGATGTCGTTGGAGAAGACCAGCGCCTGCGGTTCCAGGCCGAGCTGTTCGCCCAGCCAGCGCTGCAGGGGCTCCGCTTCGCCGCCGAAGCCGGTCAGGCCGGCGCGCACCGCCACCGGGCGGCCATGCGCCAGCACCGCGCGCGCGATGGCAGCAAAAGTAGCCTGCACCGCTTCGCGCCCTTCGCCGGAACCCAGCTGCAGCGCCGACAGGCCGCCGGTCGTGCCTTCGGCGACGATGCGGCCGCCCGGGCCGGCGAGGGCCCAGCGGGTCTGGGTGCCGCCGGCGTCGATGCCGAGGCCGAGGGGCTCAGTGCTGTCTTGCTGCTGTTCGGGATCGTGCATAGCCCGCGAGTGTACGTTGTGGTCGCGCCGGCACGCGAATGAATGCTGGCGCTGTGTGCATGAACAAAGGTTATGAGCTTTTCACGCTCAGGGCCTGCGCCAGGCCTGCACGCGCGCGCCCTCGTTGCCGAGGCGGTCGACCGGGCTCACGTAGACCAGGTCGGCCGCGCCCAGCTTGCCGTCATCCGGCACCGTCCAGTCTACACGCGAAGCCGGCACGACGTCGAAGCGCCACTCTCCACCGTGGCGCGACCACACCGCATACAGCGCGGTCGCCTTGCCCGCCTTGAGCTTGAGCCTGACGCCGCCCTTGGCGGGCGCCCCACTGACCTGGGGCGTGCCGGGGCGCTCGCCAGCCAGCCAGGTGGTGGCCGGGACCAGGGCCGGGCCGGTGTAGATGCCGCTTCTCAGCTTGTCGCTGATGCCCTTGCGGTTCTGGGTGAGCGCGATCATGCTGAAGTGAACGTGGCCGGTTGCCCGCTGCCGCTGGCGCGTCAGCGCGATCTGGTCCAGGATCTCCTGCGGCTCGTAGGTCTTGGTGGGCGCCGGCGCCCCGATGCGGCTGGTGAACAGGCCCGGCCACATGTGGCGGCCCTGCGGGTTCTGGCTGATCCAGTAGTCGAGCAGCACCGGGTAGGATTGCGCGGTCTGGGCAATCGGCCAGTACAGCTGCGGGACGAAATAATCGAGCCAGCCCTTTTCCAGCCACAGCTCGGCGTCCGCATACAGCTTGTCGTACTGCGAGAAGCCGTTGATGCCCGGCGGGCGGCGGTCCGGGCGGCCCATGCCGAAGGGGCTGATGCCGAAGCGCACCCAGCTCTTTTCACGGTGGATGCCCTTGTACATCGCCTCGATCAGGCGGTTCACGTTGTCGCGGCGCCAGGAGGGGCGATCGAGCTTGCCGCCGCCGGCCAGGTAGCGTTCCCAGGCCGGGGTATCGGGGAAGTCGAGTTCCTTCGAGGCCGGCTTGCCGTTGCCGTCCAGGGCCTGCGCATTGCCGGCGACTTCCGGCGCCTCGATCGGGTAGGGGTAGAAATAGTCGTCGATGTGCACGCCGTCGATGTCGTAGCGGCGCACCACGTCGAGGATCACGTCCATGGTCTGCTTCGAGGCCGCTTCCTCGCCCGGGTCCATCCACATGAACTTCCCGTAGCGCTTCACGGCCGAGGGAATGGTGTTGGTGATGTGGTTCGGCGCCGCCGGCGAACGGGCGTTGTCGTGGCGCGCGCGGTAGGGGTTGAACCAGGCGTGCAGCTCCAGGCCGCGCGCATGCGCTTCACGCACCCAGAAGGCGAGCGGGTCGTACCAGGGCGAGGGCGGCTTGCCCTGGGCGCCGGTCAGGTATTCGGTCCAGGGCTCGATCTTCGAGGGATAGATCGCGTCGGCCGACGGACGCACCTGCAGCACGATGGCGTTCAGGTTCAGGCTGACCGCGCGCTCGAGAATGGCGATGGCTTCCGCCTGCTGCTGCGCTGCCGGCAGGCCCGGCTTGCTCGGCCAGTCGATGTTGGCTACCGTCGAGACCCAGGCGGCGCGGAATTCGCGCGGGGCCGCCGGCGGGAGCTCACCCGTGGCGCCGGCGCCGCCATCGGGCGCGGTCGGCTGCGTGGTGCAGGCGGTCAGGAATCCGCCCATCGCCAGGGCGCCGCCGAGCAGGCCGAGGGTGAGGCTGCGTTTTTTCAGGTTGGGCTTCAAGTCCACTCCTTTTTCAGACTTTGACGAACCACCGCTTGCGCCACATGCCGTAGGCGATCGCGAACATGCAGGCGTTGAAGAGGATGGCGTATAACAGGGAAGTGTTGGCAGCGCCGATGGGCAGCGCCTTGAGAGGCGCATACAGGGTGCTGCCAAGCGAATGCCGGCTGCCGTCAGGCTGCGCGAGCTTGATGAATCCAAGCATCTTGGCGACGAAGCCGGAGAAGGCGAAGATGAACAGCGCGTTCATCCCATAGATGACGAAAGGTTTGGCCCACCTGCCCGCGCGTTCGCGCACGATGGCATGGGGATTGGCATCGAGCAGCCAGTAGAAGACGCCGAAGGCGAGCAGCGCCCAGCCGGTCATCCACAGGCAGAAAGACACCGTCCACAGGCTCTTGTTGATCGGCATGAGCACGGCATCCAGGCTCGAGCCCAGGGCCAGGAAGACCAGGCCGGCGAACAGCATCCAGGCCGTCTGCTCGGTGCGCGGCAGCTCGAGGGCCAGCACGCGGCCGGCAAGCACGCCGAACAGCTGGCTGCACAGGGCGGGAATGGTGGAGACCAGGCCTTCCGGGTCCCAGGTTTTGGCCTGCGCCCACAGGTGGCCGCCCAGCAGCATGCGGTCGACCCAGGCGCCGAAGTCCTGGCCCGGCTCGAGCACGCCCGCGCCGATGCCGGGCACCGGCACCCACAGCATCAGCGCCGAATACAGCGCCAGCAAGGCGGTAATCACGGCCAGCTGCGCGCGCCAGCCCAGGTAGACGACGATGGGCGCGGCCAGCACCGTGCACAGGGCGATGCGCTGCAAGACGCCGGGAATGCGCACGGTGTCGAAGTCGAAGTTCGGGATGAGATTCAGCAGGAAGCCGATCAGGAAGATGAGAGAGGCGCGTTTGGTGAGCTTGAGCAGCAGGCCCGGCCTGTCGGTGCCGGCGGCGGCGAGCCGGCCCAGCGACAGGGTCATGGCGCCCCCGCCGATGAACAGGAAGAAGGGGAAGATGCAGTCGGTGAAGGTCCAGCCGTTCCACTTGGCGTGGGCCAGCTGGGCGTGGAGATTGCCCCAGTCGCCGGGATTATTCACGAGCGCCATGGCCGCGATCGTGAAGCCGCGGAAGGCGTCGAGGGACATCAGGCGCACCGGTGCATCGCGCATTGCCGCGTCGTCTCCTTGTTGTAGTGGTCTTACTTCTTGCCGAACTCGGGGTCGATCTTCACCAATGCCGCCATGATGAAGGCCGGGATCGTCGACAGGCACGCCCAGATGAAGAAGTGCTTGTAGCCGAGGTATTCCTGCAGGTCGCCGCTCCACATCCCCGGCACCATCATGCCGAGCGCCATCAGGCCGGTGCAGATCGCATAGTGCGCCGTCTTGTGCTCCCCTTCGCACACCATGATCATGTAGAGCAGCATCGCGGTGAAGCCGAAGCCGTAGCCGAACTGCTCGATCGCGAGCGAGGCGCAGACCACGGCGAAGCTGGTCGGCTGGGCCTGCGACAGGTAGACGAAGACCAGGTCGGGCAGGTGCACGGCGAAGACCATCAGCCACAGGCAGCGCTTGAGCCCCAGGCGCGAGATCAGGTAGCCGCCGGCCAGGCCGCCCAGGGTCAGGAAGGCGATGCCGATGGTGCCGTAGGCGATGCCGTACTGCTCGGTGGTGAGCCCCAGGCCGCCTTTTACCAAAGGGTCCTTCAGGAAGGGGGCGACGAGTTTCAGCAGCTGCGCCTCGCCGAGGCGGAAGGTGAGGATGAAGCCGAGGATCAGCCAGATGTCGCGCTTGCGGAAGAACAGCGCGAAGGTGACGAAGAAGTCGCGCAGCGGATTGCTGGTCCCCTTCACCTTATGGTCGCTGTCGGGTTTCGGCAGGATCATCCCGTGCCACAGGAAGGCCGCGAAGAACAGGACCGCCAGCACGAAGAACACGATCGACCAGGCCTGGTTGACGTCGCCCAGCTGGGTCGCCAGGTAACCCGCCAGCACCACCAGCGGCCCCTGTCCGGCCAGGGTGGCCAGGCGATAGAAGGTCGAGCGCACGCCCACGAAGGCCGCCTGCTGCTGCTGGCGCAGGCCCAGCATGTAGAAGCCGTCGGCCGAGATGTCGTGAGTGGCGGAGCTGAAGGCCATCAGCCACATCACGGCGAGACTCGCCACGAAGAAGTTCGGCAGGTGCAGCGCCAGGCCCACCGCCACCAGGGAGGCCGCCACGGCCAGCTGCAGCAGCACGGTCCAGCGGCGCTTGGTGCCGAACATGTCGACGATCGGCGACCACAGGGGCTTGATCACCCAGGGCAGGTACAGCAGGCTCGTATAGAAGGCGATGTCGGAGTTCGACACGCCCATGTCCTTGTACATGATGACCGAGAGGCTCATCACCACCACGTAGGGGATGGCCTGGGCGAAGTAGAGGGAGGGGACCCACAGCCACGGGGACTTGACGTTCTCTTTGTGCATTCTCTGTCTCGTGGTCGGCGGGCTGCCCCGCTCTTATGCGATGGCGTCGCGCACGCTGCCGCGTGACGCTTCCAACAGGGCCTGCGCCTGCTCGACACTGGTTTGTTTGATCAAGGCCACGATCGCGGTCTTGACGTGGTAGCCGCACTGCTCCAGCACCGCCTTCGCGGCCGCCTCGTCGGCGCCGCTGGCGAATGCGGTCAGGCGGATGGCGCGTCGCACCAGCTTGGCATTGGTAGCCCGGAAGTCTACCATCAGGTTGCCGTAAACCTTGTTCAAACGCACCATCAGGCCGCTGGAGAAGGTGTTCAGCGCGATCTTCTGCGAGGTGCCCGCTTTCAGGCGGGTGGAGCCGGAGATGATTTCCGACCCCGTGTCCAGCACCACGCCGATCTCGGCCTCGTTCGCGACCGGCGCGTCGGCATTGTTCGAGAAGCCGATGGTCAGCGCCCCTGCGCTGCGTGCGGCGCGCAGGGCGCCCAGCACATAGGGCGTGAAGCCGGAAGCGGCCAGCAGCAGCACGACGTCGCCGGCGTCCACCTTCACGCTCGCCAGGTCCGCCGCGCCCTGGTCATGATCGTCTTCCGCGCCCTCGACCGCCACGAACATCGCGCTCTCGCCGCCGGCCAGCAGGGCCACGGCGCGGCCGTGCGGCCAGGAGAAGGTCGGGTTCAGCTCGACGCTGTCGAGCACACCGAGGCGGCCCGAGGTGCCGGCGCCGACATAGATCAGGCGCCCGCCCGCTTCGATGCGCGGCAGGGCGGCGGTGATGGCGGCGGCGATGCGTGGCGCGGCTGCGCGCACGGCCTCGACGGCCTTGACCTGGTCGTCCACGAAGACGTTCACCAGTTCCGTGGTCGGGTACTGGTCGAGGGTGGCGTGGTCCCGGGCCGGGGTTTCGGTTTTCAGCATGGCCGTGTCTTCTTGATGGGCAGTAGTCGATAAAACCAGTGTAATACCAATGCCTGGGGCGGTCCCATGAAAGCTGCACCCGTCATCATGACGAAAAGTTATGCAGGGCGGCGCAACTCCGCGACGAAATCGTAGTGGTCGCTCAGGCAGTAGGAGTGGGTCAGCTCGACCGGCTCGCCGGATTCCAGGTAGCCGATGCGGGTGATGAAGAGCACCGCGCGCCCTTCCGGCACGTCCAGGCGCGCCGCCAGGTCGGCGGGCGCGTTCATGGCGCGCAGGTGCTGCAGCGCCCGCACCGGCATGTGGCCGGTCTTGGCCAGGTGGGCGTACAGCGAGCCGCCCACGTTCTCGGGGCGCGGCAGGATGGTGGCCGGGATCACGCTGGTCTCGTAGGCCATCACGACCTCGTCGGCCAGGCGCAGGCGCTCCAGGCGCGCCACCCGGGTGCCCGGCGACAGGCCGAGCGACAACTGGGCGTCGGCGTCGGCCTGCATGACGTCGCGCCGCAGCCAGTGGCTGCTGGGCGTGTAGCCGCGCTGCTGGAGCTGCTCGGAAAAGCTCGACAGGTCGGACAGCGGCTGTTCGATGCGCGGCGCGATGTAATTGCCGGAGCCGCGCCGCCGCACCACCAGGCCCTGCTCCACCAGCTGGTCGATGGCCTTGCGCGCCGTGACGCGCGAGACGTCGAGCTGCTCGGACAGGGTGCGCTCGGAGGGCAGCGCCTGGTCGGCCTGGTAGCGGCCGTCGCGCACGTCCTGTGCGAGCTTGCGCGCCAGCTGCATGTAGAGTGGCGAGTTGTCGTTCAGGTCGACCTGGAAGGATGGGCTGGTAGTGGTCATCTGGTCAATGAAAGTGTCAGGGAGAGTGTAAGGCCATGGCCCCGTCGCCGTGCCCGGCCGGACCATGAAAAAGCGTTGTCCTCGCATGCTCCTGCCTTATAAGCATACCACTTGATACCAATATAAAACGGTTATGCCAAGGCCATCGCTATTCATTTGGCAATCCTTTCCAACCCTCCGTATGCTCGTCCGACAAGCTGCAATTTCACAAATGGCCCGCAGAGGCAGGAAGGGAGACCGATGAACGAGCGCAGGCGATCCTTGCTGGGCATGGCGATGCTCGGCGCGATGGAACCCTTGTTCGCCATGCCTGCCGCCCCTGCGGCGCGCCCGGCGCTCGACGCCGAGCTGGCGGCGGTCGTGAACGACCCGGCCCTGCAGCTGGCCAGCCTGTCGGTGCTCGCGATCCGCGCCGGCCAGCCGGTCTACGAGGGCGCTTTCGGGCGCAGCTTCATAGGAAACGGTGTCTTGCCGGACAAGCTGGCAACGCCGGACACCCTGTACCGCATCGCCTCGATCTCCAAACTGATGACCACGCTGGGCCTGATGCGCCTGGTGGAAGCGGGCCAGGTCGACCTCGATGCCGACGTTTCAGGCTACCTGGGCTTCAGGCTGCGCAACCCGCACTTCCCGGAGCGCCCCATCACCCTGCGCAGCCTGCTCACCCACCGCTCTTCGCTGCGCGACGAAGCCGGCTATTCCTGGCCGCTCGCCACCTCCCTGAGGGACGTGCTGCTGCCGGGCGATCCGAAAACCTTCTCGAGCCGCGCCGGCCCCGGCGACTACTTCACCTACTGTAACCTCGGCTGGGGCGTGATCGGCACCGCAATGGAGAGGATCACGGGCGAGCGCTTCGACCTCCTGATGGAGCGCCTGCTCCTGCAGCCGCTCGGCATCACGGCCGGCTACAACCCTTCGCTGCTGCCGCCCGCCGCCCTGGCAAAGCTGGTCACACTCTACCGCAAGCGCAGCACCGGAGCGCCGGCCGCGGACACCGAGGTCTGGAACCCCCAGGGCCCCTGGATTGCCCAGGTAGACGACTACAGCGCCAGGCCCCCAAGCCCGCCCGCGGGCATCGCCACATACGTCCCCGGCGCGAATGCGACGCCCTTCAGCCCCACCGGCGGCCTGCGTATCTCGGCGCGCGACATGGGCGTGGTGATGCGCATGCTGATGAACGGCGGCGTGCACGAGGGCCGGCGCCTGTTCGAGCGCGCCACCCTGGAACGCATGTTCGCGCGCCAGTGGACGCACAACGGCAGCAATGGCGACTCGCTCGGCGGCTTTTTCAATGCCTGGGGCCTGGGCAACGCCCAGTTCCCGGACCGTCCCGGCATGCAGCTGGTCGAGGGCGGCGGCTTCGAGGCGGTCGGCCACCTGGGCGACGCCTACGGCCTGCGCTCGGTGTTCGCCTTCGATCCCGTGCGCGCCAATGGCCTGGTCGTGCTGGCCGGCGGGGTCTCGAGCGACCCGGAACAGAACAAGGGCCGCCATTCGGCGCTGGCGCGCTACGAGGAACGCATCCTCACGGCGCTGTACCGCCACGCCATCGCCGGCCAACGCGCACCAACATGAGGCAAACGCCCGCATATATCCCGGTTATGGTGCGCGCCGCGACTTTCATTGGCCGCCGCGCCGCCCAGGGCCTAAGCTTGACCACCAAATCCATATTGAAGAGTGCAGGATGCAGCAAGTGATCGTTATCGGTGGCGGAGTAGTCGGATTGACGTCGGCCTGGTGGCTGGCGGAAGCGGGCTACGATGTCTCCGTCCTCGAACGCGCGCCGGAAGTCGGCAGCGGTTCCAGCTACGGCAACGGCGGGCAGCTCAGCTACCGCTACGTGTCGCCGCTGGCCGACGAGGGCGTGCCGCTGAAGGCCTTGCAATGGATGTTCCAGGACACCGGTCCGCTGCACTTCCGGCCTGAGGCCGACCTGCGCCAGTACCGCTGGCTGGCCAGCTTCCTCGCCCACTGCCGCGCCGACGTCAACCGCAAGACCACGGCCAAGCTCTTGGCCCTGGGCGAGCTGTCGCGCCAGGGCATGAAGCAGCTCGAAGTCGTCGTCCCCCTCGAGAAATTCGACTGGCGCGACGCCGGCAAGCTGGTGGTCTACCGCTCGCGCGACGTGTTCGAAAAAGCGGCAGGCAAGCCGGGCGCCGGCGAGATCTGGTCGCCCGCCGACTGCGCCGCGCGCGAACCCGCCCTGGCCGCGGCCGAACCGCTGCTGGCCGGCGGCATCTATAACAGCGGCGAAGCGGTGGCCGACTGCCACGCCTTCTGCCTGGCCCTGGCCGAGCGCCTGCGGGAACACCCGCGCTTCCGCGGCTTCGTGCACGGCGCCGCGCGGCGCCTCCTGGCCGACAAGGGCCGCGTCACCGGCATCGAACTGGACGACGGTGCGATCGTAGCGGCCGACCGCTATGTGCTGGCGGCCGGCATCCAGAGCCGCAACCTGTCCGATACGGTCGGCGTCACGCTGCCCCTCTACCCGCTCAAGGGCTACAGCCTGACCGCCCCGATCCGCGCCGACGACGTGGCGCCGGAAATCAGCGTGACCGACTTCGAACGCAAGGTGCTGTATGCACGCATCGGCGACAAGCTGCGCGTGGCCGCCATGGTCGACATGGTCGGCGAAGACCTCAGCCACAATGCAAAGCGCGTGGACGGCCTGACCCGCCAGGTGAAGGAAACCATGCCGCGCGCCGCCGACTACTCGAAACTCTCGGTCTGGGCCGGCCTGCGCCCCGCCACCCCGAGCAGCGCCCCGATCATCGGCGCCACCCGCTACGACAACCTGTGGCTGAACGTCGGCCACGGTCCGCTGGGCTTCACCTTCGCCTGCGGCAGCGCCAGCCTGCTGGCGGGGGCGATGCGGGGAGAAGCGCCGCCCTTCAGCCTCGAAGGCCTGACGCTCAAAAACTAGGCAGCTGCCGTCCCGCCGGGGAATGGCGGATAATGGCGGCCATGTCCAAAACGATCACACCCGGGGCCTGCCCCTGCGGCGGTCCCTCGCTGGCCGCCTGCTGTGGCCCCTTCATCGAAGGCAGCGCCCTGCCGCCCACGGCGGAGGCGCTCATGCGCTCGCGCTACACGGCGTATACGCTGAAAAACGAGCCCTACCTGCTGGCCACCTGGCATCCCAGCACCCGCCCCCTTGACCCAATCGTCGATGAGAAAGAGCCAATCCGCTGGCTGGGACTTGAGGTAAAATCTGCTTTACGTTTACGTCAACGTAAAGTAAATTCACCGGACAATCCAGACAGCGACACCGTCGAGTTCGTCGCCCGCTTCAAGGTGGGCGGACGGGCGCATCGGCTGCACGAAGTGAGCCGTTTCCTGCGCGAGCCGGATCCCGATAGCGGGGCGCCGCGCTGGTACTACGTGGACGGCAGTTTCCCAAAATAAACACAACAGCAGAGACATAGAGGACGGCAATGCCCCAGATCGAGAGCAAACTCAACCCGCGTGGCGAAGATTTCAAGGCCAACGCCGCGGCCATGCAGGCCATCGTCGACGACCTGCGCGCGAAAGTCGCGCAGATGGCCCAGGGCGGCGGCGAGGCGGCGTCCGCCAAGCACGTCGCGCGCGGCAAGCTGCTGCCGCGCGACCGCGTGCAGATGCTGCTCGACCCGGGCACGCCCTTCCTCGAGTTCTCCCAGCTGGCCGCCTACGAGATGTACGACGGCGCCGCGCCCTCGGCCGGCATCATCACCGGCATCGGCCGCGTGGCCGGCCAGGAAGTCGTGATCGTCTGTAACGACGCCACCGTCAAGGGCGGCACCTATTACCCGATGACGGTGAAAAAACACCTGCGCGCCCAGGAGATCGCCGAGCAGAACCACCTGCCCTGCATCTACCTGGTCGACTCGGGCGGCGCCAACCTGCCGAACCAGGACGACGTGTTCCCCGACCGCGACCACTTCGGCCGCATCTTCTACAACCAGGCGAATCTCTCCGCCAAGGGAATCCCGCAGATCGCCGTCGTCATGGGCTCCTGCACGGCCGGCGGCGCCTATGTGCCGGCGATGAGCGACGAATCGATCATCGTCAAGGAACAGGGCACCATCTTCCTGGGCGGCCCGCCGCTCGTGAAAGCCGCGACCGGCGAAGTCGTCACGGCCGAAGACCTGGGCGGCGGCGACGTCCACACCCGCCTGTCGGGCGTGGCCGACCACCTGGCCCAGAACGACCTGCACGCCCTGTCGCTGGCGCGCACCATCGTGTCGAACCTGAACCGCGTCAAGCCGCAGCAAGGCGCCCTGCGCGAGAGCGTCGAACCAAAGTACGCACCGGAAGAGCTGTATGGCGTGATTCCGGTCGACACCCGCAAGCCCTTCGACGTGCGCGAAGTGATCGCGCGCGTGGTCGATGGGAGCGAATTCGACGAGTTCAAGGCGCGCTACGGCACGACGCTCGTCTGCGGCTTCGCCCATATCTACGGCATGAAGGTCGGCATCATCGCCAACAACGGCATCCTGTTCTCGGAATCGGCGCTGAAAGGCGCCCACTTCATCGAGCTGTGCTGCCAGCGCAAGATTCCGCTGGTCTTCCTGCAGAACATCACCGGCTTCATGGTTGGACGCAAGTATGAAAATGAAGGCATCGCCCGCAACGGCGCCAAGATGGTGACCGCGGTCGCCACCGCCTCGGTGCCGAAGTTCACCGTCATCATCGGCGGGTCCTTTGGCGCCGGCAACTACGGCATGTGCGGCCGCGCCTTCTCGCCGCGCTTCCTATGGATGTGGCCGAATGCGCGCATCTCCGTCATGGGCGGCGACCAGGCCGCATCGGTGCTGGCTACCGTCAAGCGCGACGGCATCGAGTCCAAGGGCGGCCAGTGGTCGCAGGACGAGGAAGCCGCCTTCAAGCAGCCGATCAAGGAGCAGTACGAGCACCAGGGCCACCCGTACTATGCGAGCGCGCGCCTGTGGGACGACGGCGTCATCGACCCGGCAGATACCCGCACCGTGCTGGGCCTGGGGCTCTCGGCCGCGCTGAATGCGCCGATCGAAGAGACGAAGTTCGGCGTGTTCCGCATGTAAGGAGATTGAGCATGGAATACCAGACCCTCACCATCTCCATCGACGACAAGGTCGCCGCCGTCACCCTGAATCGTCCGGAACTGCGCAACGCCTTCAACGAGCACGCCATCGCCGAGCTGGCCCTGGCCTTCGACGAACTGGGACGCAACGAGCAGGTGCGCGCCATCGTCCTGGCCGCGAACGGCCCGGCCTTCTGCGCCGGCGCGGACCTGAACTGGATGAAGAAGATGGCCGGCTACTCGCACAGCGAGAACCAGGAAGACGCCATGCGCCTGGCCGACATGCTGCGCACCATCTACCTGTGCCCGAAGCCCACCGTCGCCAAGGTGCAGGGCGACTGCTACGCCGGCGGCATGGGCCTGGTCGCCGCTTGCGACATCGTCGTGGCCAGCGAGGTGGCACACTTCTGCCTGTCCGAAGTGAAGCTGGGCCTGATTCCGGCTACCATCTCGCCCTACGTCATCAAGGCCATGGGCGAGCAGGCCGCGCGCCGCTACTTCCTGACCGCCGAGCGTTTCGACGCGAACGAAGCCCGCCGCATCGGCTTCGCGCACGAAGTCGTCGCGCCTGAAGTGCTGGATGCGACCGTGGCCGGCATCGTCAAGGCCCTGGTGACCAACAGCCCGCACGCCGTGGGCGAGGCGAAGAAACTGGTGCGCGACGTCGTGGGCCAGCCGGTGACCGACGCGCTGCTGGCCGACACTGCGAACCGCATCGCGGAAATCCGCGCATCGATGGAAGGCCGCGAAGGCGTCGCGTCCTTCCTCGAGAAGCGCAAGCCGACCTGGCTGAACTGAACAAGTAATAGGAACGATTTTGAAGCAGCAGACCTCTTCCGACTGGATCGCACGCAGCCTGCGCAGCGTGTGGCACCCGTGCACCCAGATGCAGCACCACGAAGAGGTGCCGCTGATCGCGGTCAGCCACGGCAAGGGGCCCTGGCTCTACGACCACGAAGGCCGCCGCTACCTGGACGGCATCAGCTCCTGGTGGGTCAACCTGTTCGGCCACGCCAACCCACGCATCAATGCGGCGCTGAAGGACCAGCTGGACAAGCTGGAACACGCGATGCTGGCCGGCTTCACCCATGAGCCGGTGATCGAGCTGTCGGAAAAGCTGGCCGCCCTTACCGGCCACAACCTCGGCCATGCCTTCTACGCCTCGGATGGCGCATCGGCGGTCGAGATCGCGATGAAGATGAGCTTCCACGCCTGGCGCAATGCCGGCTATCCGGCCAAGCAGGAATTCGTCTGCCTGCAGGGCAGCTACCACGGCGAGACCGTGGGCGCCCTGTCGGTGACCGATGTCCCGCTGTTCAAGGATGCCTATGGCCCGCTGCTGCGCGCCTCCCACGTGGTGCCGGCGCCGGATGCGCGCACCGCCAGCGAAGGCGAATCGGCCCAGGACGTGGCCAAACGCGCCATTGCCGACGTGCGCGCCCTGTTCGAAGCGCGCGGCGACAAGATCGCCGCCATCATCGTCGAGCCGCTGGTGCAGTGCGCCACCGGCATGGCCATGTACGACCCGCTCTACCTGGAACTGCTGCGCGAGCTGTGCGACCAGCACCACGTGCACCTGATCGCCGACGAGATCGCGGTCGGCTGCGGCCGCACCGGCACCTTCTTCGCCTGCGAACAGGCCGCCATCTGGCCGGATTTCCTGTGCCTCTCGAAAGGCATCAGCGGTGGCTACCTGCCGCTCTCGCTGGTGCTCACCGTTGATTCCATCTACCAGTCCTTCTACAGCGAAGACATCACGCGCGGCTTCCTGCACTCGCACTCCTATACCGGCAACCCGCTGGCCTGCCGCGCGGCCCTGGCCACGCTGGAGATCTTCGAGGAAGACGACGTCCTGGCCCGCAACCGCGAGCTGGCGACCAAGCTCACCATCGCGCTGGCGCCGCTGGCCGAGCACGAGCGCGCCAGCCACTTCCGCCAGCGCGGCATGATCTTCGCGTTTGACGCGATCGAACCGGACCCGGCACGCGCCTCGACCTTCGCGCGCCGCTTCTTCACGACCGCCGTGGAGAACGAACTGCTGCTGCGCCCGATTGGCCGCACGGTCTACCTGATGCCGCCGTATATCCTGAGCGACGAGGATGTCGCCGGTATCGCCGCGCGCACGCAGAAGGTCTTCGAATCGGTGATCGCGAGCTGACATGGATCTGATCGCCGGAATCGACCGCAAACTCGACGCGCTGGCCTCGCAAAGCCTGATTCGCCGCCTGCGCGTGGCCGACAGCCCCTGCGCGCCGCGCCAGGTCGTCGACGGCCGCGACATGCTGGCCTTCTGCAGCAACGACTACCTCGGGCTGGCGTCCCACCCGGCCGTGATCGCGGCGCTGCAGGAAGGCGCCGAACGCTATGGCGCGGGCAGCGGCGCCTCCCACCTCGTCAGTGGCCACAGCCGCGCGCATGCGCTGCTGGAAGAACGTTTCGGCGCGTGGATGACGCCTCATGTTCCGCAGGCGCGCGCGCTGTACCTGTGCACCGGCTACATGGCCAACCTGGCCGTCCTGACCGCACTCGGTGCGGACGCCGATGCCATGATCTTCTCGGAAGCGCTGAACCATGCCTCGCTGATCGACGGTGCGCGACTCGCCAAAGCCGGTGTCAGCGTCTACCCGCATGGCGACGTCGCAGCGCTCGAGCAGCAGCTCATCGCCAGCACGGCGGCGACGAAAATCGTCGTCACCGACAGCGTCTTCAGCATGGACGGCAACCTGGCTCCGCTGCCCGGGCTGCTGGCCCTGTGCGAACGCCACGGCGCATGGTTGGTAGTCGACGATGCCCACGGCTTCGGCGTGCTCGGCGCCACTGGCCGCGGCGCCCTCGAACACTTCGGCCTGCATTCGCCCAATCTGGTCTATATCGGCACGCTCGGCAAGGCGGCGGGCGTGGGCGGCGCCTTCATCGCGGCCCATGGCAGCGTGATCGAGCTGCTGGTGCAGCGCGCCCGCCCCTACATCTACACGACGGCCGCGCCGCCGGCCCTGGCCCATGCGCTGCAGGCCAGCCTCGACATCATCGAGGGCGAAGAAGGCAAGCGGCGCCGCGCCCACCTGGCCGCCCTGGTGGACCACCTGCGCGATGCCCTGCGCCCGCAGCGCTGGCAGCTGCCGCCATCCACCACCGCGATCCAGCCGGTCATCATCGGCAGCAACGAGGAGGCGCTGCGCGTGGCGGCAAGCCTGCACGAACAGGGCCTGTGGGTGCCGGCGATCCGTCCGCCGACGGTGGCGGCGGGCACGGCGCGCCTGCGCGTGACCCTGTCCGCCGCGCACACCCATGAGGAGGTGGCGCTGCTGGCGCGCGCGCTCAACGAACTTGAAAGGGCCACCGCATGAAGAACCTGAACGACCCCGACCAGCCCCAGGCGCTGACGCCCATCGTGACCGAACCGGGCAGCGCCGGCGCCCCGGTGGCGGAAGCGCCCGTCCTCGATCCGCAGCCGGAACCCCTGGCGGCGGAAGGCGTGCCGTCGCGCTTCTGCTGCTTCGTCACCGGCACCGATACCGAGATCGGCAAGACCCTGGTATCGAGCGCCATCCTCCATAAACTGGTGGAAGGCGGCCGCCGCGCCTGCGGCATGAAGCCTGTCGCCGCCGGCGCGGAACTCGTCGACGGCGAGCTGCACAACGAAGACGCCGACATGCTGCGCGCCGCAGGCAACGTCCATCTGCCGTCCAGCATCACCACCCCCTTCATGCTGAAGGAACCGGCCGCGCCGCACATCGCCGCGGCCCTGGAAGGCGTGACCATCGAAGCGGTGCCGATCCTGGCTGCCTACACCGAAATCCATGCGGCTTCCGACGCCGTGGTGGTCGAAGGCGTCGGCGGTTTCCGTGTCCCCTTCAACGACGACTTCGACAGCGCCGACCTGGCTGCGCAGCTGAACCTGCCGGTGATCCTGGTGGTAGGCCTGCGCCTCGGTTGCATCAGCCACGCCCTCCTGACCGTGGAGGCGATCGTGGCGCGCGGCCTGGTGCTGGCCGGCTGGGTCGCGAATACCGCGGACCCCGACATGCGCTTCATGCGCGAGAACATCGAAGCGCTGGAACAACGTATTCCGGCGCCGCTGCTGGGCCATGTGCCCCGCCTGGAGAATCCGACGGCAGCCGCCGCCGCCCAATACATCGACCTCGCGGGCCTGCCAGGATGGCACGCCCCGCGCGCCCAGAACTAAGGAAAACCAAGATGTCCCAAACGAATACCGTCGCCCTCCACCGCCCTGTCGCCATCAAGCAGGCGGAAAACGTCACCTGGCCGCTGCCTGACGTGCTGGCCCTGTTCGAGCTGCCCTTCAACGACCTGATGTTCCGCGCTCAGCAGGCGCACCGCGCCAACTTCCCGGACGGTGACGTCGAACTGGCGACCCTGCTGTCGATCAAGACCGGCGGCTGCGAAGAAGATTGCGGCTACTGCCCGCAGGCCGCGCGCTACGACACCGGCGTCGAGGCCAAGAAGATCCTCGACATCGACACCGTGCTGGACGCCGCCCGCCAGGCCAAGGCCAGCGGCGCGACCCGTTTCTGCATGGGCGCCGCCTGGCGCAGCCCGAAGGAGCGCGACATGGAGAAGGTCGAGGCCATGGTGCGCGAAGTGAAGGCGCTCGGCATGGAAACCTGCGCGACCCTCGGCATGCTGGAAGAGGGCCAGGCCGAGCAGCTGAAGAAGGCGGGCCTCGACTACTACAACCACAACATCGACACCGCGCCGGACTTCTACAACAACGTGATCTCGACCCGCGAGTACCAGGACCGCCTGGATACCCTGGGCCGCGTGCGCAGCGCGGGCCTGAAGGTCTGCTGCGGCGGCATCGTGGGCATGGGCGAGACGCGCGAGCAGCGCGCCGGCCTGATCGCCCAGCTGGCCAACCTGAACCCGTATCCGGAATCGGTCCCGGTCAACCACCTGGTGCAGGTCGAAGGCACGCCGCTGCACGGTGTCGAGAAGCTCGACCCGATCGAATTCGTGCGCACCATCGCCGTCGCCCGCATCACCATGCCGCAGGCGCGCGTGCGCCTGTCCGCCGGCCGCCGCGAACTGGGCGAAGCCGTGCAGGCCATGTGCTTCATGGCCGGCGCCAACTCGATCTTCTACGGCGACAAGCTGCTCACCACCGGCAACCCGGAAGCGGACGACGACCGCGTGCTGCTAGAGAAGCTGGGCCTGAAAACCCGTGCAGCGACGCTGGAGTCCGCTCCCAAGGCCGCCTGCGGCTGCTAATTAGCGAAGCGGCCGGGGAGACACGGCCGCGATTGAACACATAACCAGAAGCGAAAGACAAACGCATGTTCACCAAGATCCTCATCGCCAACCGTGGCGAAATCGCCTGTCGTGTCGCCGCCACCGCGCGCCGCATGGGTATCCGCACCGTCGCCGTCTACTCGGAAGCCGATGCGGGCTCGAAGCACGTGGCGGTCTGCGATGAGGCGGTCCTGATCGGCCCGGCCGCGGCCAAGGACAGTTACCTGCGCGGCCAGAAGATCATCGAGGTCGCGAAAGCCACTGGCGCCCAGGCCATCCACCCGGGCTACGGCTTCCTGTCCGAGAACGCGGAGTTCGCCGAAGCCGTACAGGCAGCGGGGCTCGCCTTCATCGGCCCGCCGGGCTCCTCGATGCGCGCCATGGGTTCCAAGTCGGCCGCCAAGCAGCTGATGGAAGGCGCTAATGTCCCCCTGGTGCCGGGCTACCACGGCGACAAGCAGGAGCCGGCTTTCCTGCGTGAACAGGCCGACCGCATCGGCTATCCGGTACTGCTCAAGGCCAGCGCCGGCGGCGGCGGCAAGGGCATGCGCGTGGTCGAGCGTTCGGAAGACTTCGAAGCGGCGCTGGCCTCCTGCAAGCGCGAAGCGATCAGCTCCTTCGGCGACGACAAGGTGCTGGTCGAGAAATACCTGATCCGCCCGCGCCACATCGAGATCCAGGTCTTCGCCGACACCCATGGCAACTGCGTCTACCTGCACGAGCGCGACTGCTCGGTGCAGCGCCGCCACCAGAAGGTGCTGGAAGAAGCGCCGGCCCCGGGCATGACCCAGGACCACCGCGCCGCCATGGGCGAGGCGGCCGTCAATGCCGCGCGCGCGGTCGGCTACGTGGGGGCGGGCACCGTGGAATTCATCGCCAACCAGGACGGCTCCTTCTACTTCATGGAGATGAACACCCGCCTGCAGGTGGAGCACCCGGTCACCGAGATGATCACCGGGACCGACCTGGTCGAGTGGCAGCTGCGCGTGGCCGCGGGCCAGCCGCTGCCGAAGAAGCAGCATGAGCTGGCGATCCACGGCCATGCCATCGAGGCGCGCGTGTATGCGGAAAACCCGGAAAAGGGCTTCCTGCCCTCGATCGGCACGCTGCGCCACATGGACACCCCACATGCGGTCGAATTCCAGCTGGGCGCCATTGGTCCCAACCCGGCCGCCGTGCGCGTCGACTCGGGCGTACGCGAAGGCGACGCGATTTCTCCCTTCTACGACCCGATGATCGCCAAGCTGATCGTCTGGGGCGCCGACCGCACCCAGGCCCTGGCGCGGCTGTCGCAGGCCCTCGCCGAATTCCAGATCGTGGGCCTGGCGACCAATATCGCTTTTCTCAAGCGCCTGGTCGAAGGCGAGGCCTTCTCGACCGCCGACCTGGACACCGGCCTGATCGAGCGCCACGGCGACACGCTGTTCCCGGCCCCGGCCGCCGCCCCGCTGGGCGCCCTGGCCCTGGCCGCGCTGGCGCTCACTGCAAGCGAGACCGTGCGTGGCGCGGCGAATCCGGCCGACCCATGGGCCCAGGCCAAAGGCTGGCGCATGAACAGCGCCTACCGCCGCGTGCTGTCCTTCGGCGACGAATTCAGCGGCGCGGAAGGCTACAAGGCAGGTTTGACCTACGGCGCCCACGGCTGGGAAATCGACGCGGGCGGCGAGCGCCAGCGCCTCGAGCTGGTCCGCCACGAGGGCGCCGAGCTGACCATCCGCCTGGGCGAATCCTCCCTGCACGGCAGCGTGCGCCGTGACGGCGAGCTGTTCCACGTGTTCACCGGTGGACGTCATTACACCCTGGCGTACAATGACCCGATGGCGCACGCCGGCGAAGTCGAGTCTCCAGGGGGCCGCCTGACCGCGCCGATGCCGGGTAAAGTCGTGGCGGTGCTGGCCTTGTCCGGCAAGGAAGTCAGGAAGGGCGAGCCGCTGGTCATCATGGAGGCGATGAAAATGGAGCACACGATTTCCGCGCCGAGCGACGGCCTGGTGGAGGATGTGCTGTACCAGGTTGGCGACCAGGTGGCGGATGGGGCGCCGCTGCTGGCTTTCAAGGCGGCTTGAGAAAACCATAAAAACGTAGGGGGAGACATGCGCATACTCCTGTTCCGGGGCGACGGCGTGATCGAGCCATGGGTGCGCGAGTTCGCCGCCCTCATGCCGCAGGTGGAGACCGTCGCGTGGAGGGAGGGCGCCGCCCTGCCGCCATGCGACTACGCGGTCGTATGGAGCCCCACGCCGGCCCTGCTGGACCAGCTCGCGCACGTGCGGGCGATCTTCCTGATGGGCGCCGGCGTCGATGCCCTGCTCAAGCTCGGCGACGCCCTGCCCCCGGTCCCGATCGTGCGCCTGGGCGATGCCGGCATGGGCGTACAGATGGCCGAATACGTGGCGCACGCCGTGCTGCGCTATTACCGCCATTTCGATGACTACGAGGAGCAGGCGCGCCACGGCGTCTGGGACCCGCTGCCGCTCACGCCCAAGGAAGACTTCACGGTCGGGATCATGGGCCTGGGCCGGCTCGGCATGCCGGTGGTCGAGGCCATGCGCCTGTTCGGCTTCCCCGTGCGCGGCTGGAGCCGCACGCCCAAGGACCTCCCCGGCGTGGAATGCTTCCATGGCGCCGACGGCCTGGACGCTTTTCTCCGCGGTACCCGCGTGCTGGTCTGCATGCTGCCGCTCACGCCCGAGACGGCGAACCTGCTCGACCGCCACAACCTCGGCAAGCTGCTCCCGAACGCCTACCTGATCAACGTCTCGCGCGGCGCCATCCTGGCCGAACCCGACCTGATGACCCTGATCCGCTCGGGCCACATCGCCGGCGCCACCCTCGACGTGTTCCGCCACGAGCCGCTGCCGGCGCCGCACCCGTTCTGGAACGAGCCGCGCATCGCCATCACCCCGCACATCTCGGCGCTCACGATGCGCCACGACGCCGTGCGCCAGATCGCCGACAAAATTGCGAAACTGGAGAGCGGCCAACCCGTCGACGACATCGTCGACCGCGACCTAGGATATTAAACAGCATGTACCAGCCAGCCAGCCTGCCGAAGAAGGTCAAGATTGTCGAAGTGGGGCCGCGCGACGGCCTGCAGAACGAGAAGGAGGCCCTGTCCGCCGAGGTGAAGATCGAACTGGTCAACCGCCTGGCGCGCGCCGGTTTTGCCAATGTCGAGGCGGCGTCCTTCGTGTCGCCCAAGTGGGTGCCGCAGATGGCGACCAGCGCGCAGGTCATGGCCGGCATCGAACGCCTGCCGGGCACGATCTACTCGGCCCTGACCCCGAACATGCAGGGCTTCGAGGCGGCGCTGCTTGCGAAGGCCGATGAAGTCGTGATCTTCGGCTCTGCTTCGGAAGCCTTCTCGCAGAAGAACATCAACTGCTCGATCGCCGAATCGATCGCGCGCTTCGAGCCGGTGGCCAAGGCCGCCAAGGCCAACAATCTGCGCCTGCGCGGCTCGATCAGCACCGCCTTCGGTTGCCCCTACCAGGGCGAGGTGCCACTGAGCGCCGTGGCCGACGTGGTGCGCCGCATGCGCGACCTCGGTGTTGATGAGATCGACATCGCCGACACCATCGGCGTCTCGACCGCGCGCAAGACGCAGGCGGTGATGCTGCGCGCCGCAGAGGAGTTCCCACTGGAGCGCCTGTCCGGCCATTTCCACGATACCTACGGCCAGGCCCTGGCCAACATCTATGCGGCGATGGAAGTCGGCGTGGCGATCTTCCACTCCTCCGTCTCGGGCCTGGGCGGCTGCCCTTACGCGAAGGGCGCGACCGGCAACGTCGCCACCGAGGACGTGATCTACCTGATGAACGGCCTGGGCATCGAGACCGGCATCGACCTCGACCAGGTGGTGGACGCCGGCCAATTCATCTCGCAGCAGCTGGGCCGCAAGGGCGCAAGTCGCGCGGGCAATGCAATCGCGGCCAAGCGGGCGGGCTGACGATGCGGGACATGACACGCGCCGCCATCCTGCTGACAGCGGGCCTGCTGTGCACCACGGCGCAGGCCGATGCCGGCGATATCCGCTGCTTCCGGTCTCCCGGCGTCGGTAAACCGCTGAGGCTGGAGTTCGGCTTTCCGCCCGAGGGTTCGAAGACGGCGTACGTGCGCTACGAGAACGGGAGCGCGAACATTCCGCTCAAGCTCATCAAGAGTGACGCGGTCGAGACGGCGCCCGACAGGCCGATGGAAATCACGACCACATGGAAGGAAATGATGCCGGGCGGCGGCACCTACACGGTCGTGTCCCAGGGCGCGAACGTCTATGGATTCACCTACATCCGCGCGAAGGACGGCAAGGCCTACCAGTTCGAGCAGGACCTGGAGGCCTGGGAAGAAGGCGGCTGCCGCTGGACGCGCCGCTGAGCGCGGCCGGTAGAACGAAAAAAGCCGACAGCTTTCACTGTCGGCTTTTTCCTTAATGCTGGTCGGAGTACAAGGATTCGAACCTTGGACCCTCTGGTCCCAAACCAGATGCGCTACCGGGCTGCGCTACACTCCGAGAAGGCAGATCATATCTCCTTGGGGTGACCGGGTCAAGGTTTAAGGGCAAAATAAAGAAACTAGGGCATTGTTTGTCGTATTCTTCGACAAAGTTCAAGCAGGCAATATTGTGAATCTGGCAGCACATTACGGCAGCGACACGGGCATGATGCAGGGGAACAAGCGCGTCCTGATCGGCGTGGGCGTGTCGATGGCCGTGCACCTGATGTTCATGCTTGCTTATCGCAATACCGGCCCCTCACTGCCGGCATTCGAAGCGGAGCCGCCCTCTTCCATCGCCGTGCGCATCCTGCCGCCGCCTCCACCGCCACCCAGGCAGGCGGAGCAAGCGCCGCAAGCGCGCTTGGCACCGGCAGCGCCACGCAGCGCGCGCCGCTCCACTGCCAAACCCGTCATTGCCGTGCCCGCTTCAACAGAACAGCCGGCGGCCCCGGATGCATTCTCCGTCGAGCAATCCGGCGAACCGGCGCCAGGGCAGGACAGCGCGCCCCGGTTCGACATGGGGGCGGCAAGGCAGACGGCGCGGGAGCTGGCCGGACGCACCAAGCTCGGCATCGAAGGCACGGCCCACGCCCAGTTCCCCGATCCTCCTTTGGAGACCGAAACCAAAGCCGCACGCGCCATCAGCAGGACCAAGCGCGCCAACTGCAAGGACGGCCTACCCGGTGGCCTGCTGGCGCCGCTGTTTCTGATGATGGACAAGAAAGACCACGGCTGCAAATGGTAGGGAGCCGGGTGCTACACTAAGGCGATGAAACACCGACTCTTCCTGTTCGACCTTGACGACACCCTGCTCGACTTCAAAGCTTCCGAACAACTGTCCTTCGATCACACAATGCGCGAGCTCGGCCTGCGCGAGCTGCCCGCAGGCCTGTTCGCCAGCTACCAGGCCATCAACCTGGCGCTCTGGAAAGCCTTCGAACTCGGCACCGTCTCGAAGGATTTCCTGAAAGTGGAGCGCTTTCGCCAGACCTTCGCCGCGAACGGCCTCGACCTGGATCCGGAAGCCGCCAGCCACCTCTACCTCGAATCGCTGTCGCACAATGTGGTGCTGGTCGACGGCGCGCAGCAGCTGTGCGAAACCCTGGCCGGCATCGGCGAAGTGGGCATCATCACGAACGGCGTCGAGCACATCCAGCAGCGCCGCATCGCCGCGTCGAAACTGCATCTGCACCTGTCCTTCGTCGCCACCTCGGATGCCTGCGGCCACGCCAAGCCCGACAGCCGCTTCTTCGACTACACGGTAAAAATGGCGCGCGCCTTCTCGCATGCGGAGACGGTCATCGTCGGCGACCGCCTGGACGCCGACATCCTCGGCGCGAACCGCTTCGGCATCGAGAGCTGCTGGTTCAACCCGGGCGCCCTGCAGAACGACACGCAGGCCCGGCCGACCGTGGAAGTAGGAACCTTGCACGAGGTCATCCCGGCGCTGCGCGGCCTGGCCGCCGCCTGAGCCACTACAATTCACCCCCTCACCTGGAAAGCGCAAGGAAAGCACATGGCCAAGAAAGAAGAACTCGACGAAGAAACGCTGGCATTCATCCACTGGTGCATCGAGGTGGAGAAATTCCTCGTCGCCGGCGGCGCCACCGTCAAGCAAGCCCAGGACCACATCGAAGAACAGGTCGAATGGTTCACCGACCAGTTCTACGATGGCTTGACGCCGGAAGAAGCGGCCAAGGAAGCCCTGGCCTGATCACTCACCCTTGATCTGCAACGCGCGCTCGTACAGCGCGTTCTTCTTGCGCCCCGTGATCTGGGCCGCGAGGTTGGCGGCCTGCTTCACCGAGCATTCGGTGAGCAGGATCTGCAGGATGCGCTCGGCTTGGGCGTCCTGCGCATCGGTCGCCAGGACCGCCCCTTCCACCAGCACGACGAATTCGCCGCGCTCGCGGTGCTGGTCGGCCTTCACCCAGCCCAATGCTTCGCTCAGCGGGCAGCGGTGCACTTCCTCGAACAGCTTGCTCAACTCGCGCGCGAACACCACCTGGCGCGTCGGCTCGAACACGGCCAGCAATCCTTCCACGCATTCGACGATGCGGTGCGGTGCTTCGTAGAGGACGAGGGTCGAGGTCTCGCGCACCAGCTCCTGCAGGGCCGCTTCGCGCTGCTTCGCCTTGGCCGGCAGGAAGCCCACGAAGTGGAAGCGGTCGTTCACCAGGCCGCTGGCCGACAGGGCCGCGATGGCCGCCGACGGTCCCGGCAGCGGCACCACGTTCAGGCCCGCCGCGCGCACCGCATCGACGATGCGCGCCCCCGGGTCGGACACGGCCGGCGTGCCCGCGTCCGACACCAGGGCCACGCGCTGGCCGCCGCGCAGGCGCTCGACGATCTTGTCGGCAACCTCGCGCTCGTTGTGCATGTGGGCGGCGATGGTCTGCTTCGATAATCCGAAGCGCTGCAGCAGGGCGCCGGTCTTGCGGGTGTCCTCGCAGGCCACGACATCGGCGAGCGCCAGCAGGTGCAGGGCACGCAAGGTAATGTCGGTGACGTTGCCGATCGGTGTAGCCACGACATACAGCGTTGCGGTAGGATAGGACTGCTGGGCCGCCTCGCCCATGACGGGAAGCCGGGCGATGTCGATGGTCTGCTGTTCTGTCATAAGGGATTCCGATGCTGAAGAAAAATCTCAAGGCGCTGCTTGCAACGTCCGTGTTTGCTTTGTTGGCCGGCTGCACCAGCACGCCATTGCCGCCCGACACGGGTTGCGGCGTACCGGGCGGATTGTGCGCGCCCGCCGCGCCGAGTGCAAGCCCGCCTCCTGCCGAACCGGGCTACACGCCGCCGGCGCCCGTCGAGCGCGCCGTCACCAATCCGGTCGACCTGCCTCCACCGCTCGACGGCAGCACGCGCGCCGCAACGAACGGCAGTGGCCAGGGCACCCGCATCGCCCTGCTGCTGCCGCTCGAGTCCGGCGCCCTGGCCCAGCCCGCCGAAGCGGTCCGCGCCGGCTTCCTGGCCGGCCATGAACGCGAACGCAGCGGCGTGACCGTCAACGTGATACCGACCGGCGATTCGGCCCAGGCGACGCTCGACGCCTACGCGCGGGCAGCGGAATCGAACGACATCGTGGTCGGCCCGCTGGCCCGCCCTGCCGTGGCCGCCCTGGCAAGCAGCGGCGCCGTCAGCAAACCGACCATCGCCCTGAATCACCCGCAGACCAATGGCCCGCTGCCGCGCCAGATGCTGGTGGTCGGCCTCGCGCTCGAGGACGAAGCGCGCCAGGTCGCCGACTGGGCCGCCGCGGAACAGCCCGGGGGCCGCGCCCTCGTGCTCACCGGCTCCGCCGCCTGGCAGCAGCGCCTGACCGGCGCCTTCACGGCGCGCTGGTCGCAGCTGGGCCTGAGCAACTACGTGGTCGAGCTGCCGAGCAGCGACGGCTATGTCGACGGCAATGCCCTGGCCGAGCTGCGCGCCCGCCTGCAGCAGGACCCGCCGCAGCTGGTATTCGCGGCCCTGGACGCCGTCGGCTTGCGCCAGGTGCGCAGCGCCATCGGCACCTCGCTGCCGACCTATGGCACCGCCTCGATCAACCCGGGCCGCGATCCGGCCATGGCGAGCCCGGAGCTGGCCGGCGTGCGCATCCTCGACCTGCCCTGGACCGTGCAGCCCGAGCACCCGCTGGTGGCGAGCTATCCGCGCTGGGATGCCGGCACGGGCGGTTTCGACATGCAGCGCCTGTACGCCCTCGGCATCGACGCCTACCGCATCGCGCGCGAACTGGCGCTGCGCCCGGGCAGCCGCTTCGAGATCGATGGCGTGACCGGGCGCCTGTCGGTGGACATGGGAAGCGGTTCCGCCGCCTTCCGCCGCGTCGAGACCGGCACCGTCTACCGCGACGGCGGTGTGTTCGAGTCGGTGGCGTTCGGGCAGTGATATGTGGCCGCTGCGCCTGTCTGAGCGGCAGGCCCAGGGCCGTCAATGGGAGCAGGCCGCCCTGCTCTACCTGAAACGCCGCGGCCTGACGATGGTCGAAGAGAATTTCCGCTGCAAGGGCGGCGAGATCGACCTGATCATGCGCGATGGTGACACCCTGGTGTTTGTCGAGGTACGCCAGCGCGCGGATCGCACACACGGTGGCGCGGCCGCCAGCATCACCCCGCCAAGATCCGCCGCCTCGTGCGCGCGGCCCAGTTCTACCTGTTGCGTTTTGCCGTCACCCCGCCCTGCCGCTTCGATGTCGTGGCTTTCGATGGCGAGCAGGTGGAATGGCTGCAAGATGTGATCAACTGAGTCAATGAAATGTAAGCAATTTTTACCGCGGTTGCCCGCCCTCCGTTGCCACTGCACTATAATCCTTGGCTATGAATACTCAACGCATCCTCGCTCACTTCCAGGAGAGCGCCGATCTCAAGATGAAATCGGCGCCTGCCCTGGCACTACCCATTTCGCAGGCGATCGAACTGATGTTTGGCGCCCTGTCCAACGGCAACAAGATCCTGGCTTGCGGCAATGGCGGTTCCGCCGCCGACTGCCAGCACTTCGCTGCCGAGCTCGTGGGACGTTTCGAACGCGAGCGTTTCCCGCTCCCGGCGATCGCCCTGACCACCGACACCTCGATCCTGACGGCCGTCGGCAATGACTACAGCTTCAAGGACATCTTCTCGAAGCAGGTGCAGGCTTTCGGCCAGGCCGGCGACATCCTGCTGGCGATCTCGACCTCGGGCAACTCGGGCAATGTGCTGGCCGCGGTCGAAGCCGCGCTGGAACGCGAGATGCGCATCGTGGCCTTTACCGGCAAGGACGGCGGCGCGTTGGCCAAGCTGCTGACCGACGCCGACGTGCACATCAACGTGCAGCACAACCGCACCGCGCGCATCCAGGAAGTCCACCTGTGCGCGATTCACGCCATCTGCGACGGCATCGACGTCGCGCTGTTCGGAGGAGAAGAGGAATGACGAAAACGCGACCGCTGGCCGGCCTGCTCTCGAAAATCGTACTGGGCACCGTCCTGGCCAGCTCGCTGTCGGGCTGCGTCGCCCTGGCCGTCGGCGGCGCCGCCGCGACCGCCCTGGCGACCAATGACCGCCGCACCATCGGCATGCAGACCGAGGACAAGGCGATCAACGTCAAGGCCGAGATCAAGATGCAGCAGCTCACCGGCGAGAACGGTCACGTCAACGTCACCAGCTACAACCGCAAGGTGCTGCTCACCGGCGAAGTGCGCGACGAGGCGATGAAGGCCGCGGCCGAGCGCGAAGTGCGCGCGATCGAGAATGTGGTTTCCGTCATCAACGAACTGGAAATCGCCGGCCCGTCGAGCTATACCTCGCGTTCGAACGACGCCCTGATCACCACCAAGGTCAAGGCCAGCCTGGTCGACAAGAAAACCGTCTCGGCGACCGCCTTCAAGGTCACCACCGAGCGCGGCGTGGTCTACCTGATGGGCCTCGTCACCCCGCGTGAAGGCAATATCGCCGCCGACGTGGCGAAAGGCGTGCCGGGCGTGAACCGTGTCGTCAAGATCTTCGAGTACATCCAGGACGAGGACCCGCGCGCCAACCAGCCCGCACCAAGCCAGAGCTAATCCCAACGGCAGGACTGCGGTCCTGCCGTTTTTCCATCCATTCCCGCCATGACTACTTCTTCACGCTCCTGGATCAAGCCTGCCGCGGCCGCCGCGGTGGTGCTGGCGCTGGCCGGCGTCGGCTATGCCTCTTTCTACAGCACCACGCCGGCGCCCGACGTCACCTTCATCAGCATCAAAGGCGACAAGATCAGCACCGACTCCCTGCGCGGCAAGGTCGTGATGGTCAACTTCTGGGCGACTTCCTGCACCACCTGCGTGAAGGAGATGCCGCACATGGTCGAGACTTACGAGAAGTACAAGGCGCAAGGCATGGAGTTCGTGGCGGTGGCGATGCAGTACGACCCGCCCAACTACGTGCTCAACTTCACCGAGACCAGGAAGCTGCCCTTCACGGTGGCGATCGACTCGGCCGGCGACATCGCCAGGCAGTTCGGCGACGTCACCCTGACCCCGACCACCTTCCTGATCGACAAGAACGGCAAGATCATCAAGCGCTATGTGGGCGAGCCGGATTTCCCGGCCCTGCACAAGCTGATCGAGAAAGAGCTCGCTTCGTAAAGCTGACTGCTAGGCCTTCGGGTAAAGAATCATCTGGGTGCAGCGGAACAGGGCGATGGTCTTGCCGCTGCCCTTGTCCGTCACGACGGCATCCCAGACGTGGGTGGTGCGGCCCAGGTGCACGGCGGTCGCCACGACGGCGATCGTTCCCTGGCGCGCGGTGCCGAGGTGGTTCGATTTCAGTTCGATGGTGGTGAAGCTGTTCGCGCCTTCCGGCAGGTGGGCGATGCAGGCGTAGCCGGCCGCGGTGTCGGCCAGCGTGACGACGCTGCCGGCGTGCAGGTAGCCGTTCGGCGCCAGCAGGTGCGGCTGCACCGGGAGTTCGGCGCATACGCGCCCTTCGGCGACTTCGGTGATCTGGATGCCGAGATGGCCGGGCAGGTAGGGCTTGCCGAACTCGTTGAAGGATTCTGGAGTGTATTTCGGGTTCACGGTGCTGTCGCTTTATCGATAAAAGCGGCATCGTACACCGTGTACCCCGATCGCGCTGGCAGCCTGCTCTAGCGCCGTCGCTTGCCGCCGCCGGTCCGTCCACTGCCGCCGCGCTGCCGCGCCGCTGCATTCTGCTGCTGCAGCATCGCATCCACCCGCTCCGACGCTTCACGCGCCAGCTGCTGCGCGAGCTCGATGCTCGGAAAGTATTCCGGCTCGCGGTATCCCAGCCAGGCATAGGCCGAATACATGCGGCATGTATCTTCCACCTCCTGCAGGTTCATGTAATACAGCTCCTGCGTCGGCGGGGTCAGCTTGCTCACCTTCTTCTTCGCCAGCGACAGCGACCAGTGCTCCCAGGCGCTCTGCAGCACCGGCACCTTGGTGGAGATCGGCACCAGGGACAGCATGAACTTCTCGGCCACCGACAGGGGCAGGGTGTCGAGCCACTCGGCGCGCTCGTTCTGTTCCTCGGTGATGCGCGGGTAGAAGAAGCCGTCCGGCACGTCGATGTTGTGCACGAAGCGCTTCAGGAGCTTGACCAGCGAAGTCTCCCCCGTCACCGAGGAGATGCGGTGCAGCTGCTCCAGCGAGGGCGCGACCGCGAAGCCGGTGGCCGGCACGGGCGGGATCTTTTCCTTCATCAGGGCGCGCATGACCGTATGGGTGTCGTCGTCATAGCCGGCGACAAAACCTTCTTCGTGCACGCCGTAGCGCCCTGCCCGTCCGGCGATCTGCTTGGCCAGCGCGGCCGAGATCTCTTCTTCCTCGTAGCCGTTGTACTTGACGGTGGTCGTCATGACGATGCGCGCGATCGGCATGTTCAGGCCCATCGCCAGCGCGTCGGTGCCGACCACGATGTCGGCCTGCCCCTCGCGGAAGCGCTCGGCCTGGGCGCGCCGCACCTCGGGCGACAGGTTGCCGTAGACGGTGGCGACCGACAGGCCCTTCTCGGTGATCATGTCGCGCCACATCAGCACGTCGCGCCGCGAGAACGCGATCACCGCATCGCCGCGCCGCAGGTTGCCGAGCTTGCGCACCGGCGAGGGTTCCATCGCCAGCGGCGCCATGCGCTTCAGGACGTGGACCTCGAGCGGCACTTCCAGGCGTTCGGCCAGCGCCTCGATGGCGCGGCGCGCTTCCGGCGCGCCGACCAGGAACACGGTCGATGCCGGCGCGCCGCACACGGCCGCGGTCCAGGCGGCGCCGCGGTCGCGGTCGGCCAGCATCTGGATCTCGTCGATGACGGCCACTTCCACCGGCGTCTTCGTGTCCAGCATCTCGACGGTGCTGGCGACATGGGTCGCGCCTTCGGCGATGCGGCGCTCCTCGCCCGTGATGAGGCTGACGGCGATTTCTTTTCCATGCGGGCGCGCGTTCTGCAGGCGCTCGTAGTTTTCCAGCGCCAGCAGGCGCAAGGGGGCCAGATACACGCCGCTCTCGGCCTTGGCCAGGGCCTCCATGGCGCGGTGGGTCTTGCCGGAATTGGTGGGGCCGAGCAGGGCGATGAACTTGCGGCCCATCCTGCTGGCCACCTCGAAGGATTCCGGGTACTCGGCCAGGTTGATGCTTTCCTTGGTGCGCGCGGCAAAGCGTTCTTCCTGCTCGCGCTCGATCGCATGGGTCAGGCGCTGCGAGATGCGGTGGAAGACGAATTCGGCGGGCTCCGAAGTCTCCAGCTCGTCGAGCACGTGCAGGAAGAGCATCGGATCCCAGCCGAAGTCGTCGGCCTCTTCCGCGATGTCGCGGACGAACTCTTCGACCTCGGTCTGCAGCCCCTCGATGGCGTCGGGCGTCGCGCGCTCTTCCAGCAGGTCGCGCCGGGCCAGCATGTCCATCTTGCGCCACTTGCTCGGCTTGGCCAGCACGCCCCGCGCGGGCACCAGGCGGTAGGGCACACGCAGGCCTTCGTAACGCACCTCGCCGGAGAAGCGCAGGAAGACGCGGCCTTCCATCTTGACCAGTTCGATGCCGCGCTCGGCGAAGTCGAGTTCGCGTTCGAGGAAGGCGTCGTCGTGTTCGGTGTCGTCGGACGGAGGATGGGATTGATTCATGGGTCGCTGGCTGATGTCTTGTTGTCGCCACTATATCGCAGCGAGCGCCCATGCACGGCTCATATCAGGCGCGGACCAGGTCGAACCCTTCGTCGAGCCAACCGGTAATGCCGCCGATCATCAGCTTGACGGGCCGGCCCAGCCTGGCGAGGCGCTCGGCGCCGCGGTGGGCGCCGTTGCAGTGCGGGCCGGCGCAGTAGACGACGAACAGGGTATCCATCGGGTATTCCCTTAGTTTGACGTCGACGATCTTCCCGTGCGGGAGGTTGAGCGCGCCCGGCAGGTGGCCTTGTGCGTAGAGCGCTGCGCTGCGGGTGTCGAGCAGGACGAAATCCTGCCGGCCGTTGGCGATGGCGTCGTGCACGTCGGCGCAGTCGGTCTCGAAGGTAAAGGCCTGGGCGAAGTGGGCCAGGGCCTGTTCGCTGGACGCTGCGGGGATGGCGGATACGGCTGAGGGCATGGTGGACTCCTGTGTTGAACGAGGCCTTAGTGTGGCAGCCGCCGGGCGGGCAGGGCAGGCGTTGGCGCGACAGAAACTGGTAACATCGCGCCATGCCCCACCACGTCGCCATCCTCGCCTACGACGGCCTGTGCACCTTCGAATTCGGCTGCGCCATCGAGCTCTTCGCGCTGGACCGCCCCGAGCTGGGCGTGCCCTGGTATTCCCATGCGGTGTGCGCCGTCGAAGCCGGCCCCTTGCGCGCCGCCGGCGGATTGACGGTCGCGGCGCCGCACGGACTCGACGAAGTCGAGCGTGCCGACACCATCGTGATTCCGGGCTGGCGCGGCGTCGACCAGCCGCCACCTTCAGCCTTGATCGACGCCCTGCAACGCGCACACGCGCGCGGTGCGCGCATCTGCTCGATCTGCTCGGGCGCCTTCGTGCTTGCGCATGCGGGCCTGCTCGACGGGCGAAGGGCGACCACGCACTGGCGCTACCTGGAGCAGATGGCGAGCAGCTTCCCGAACGTCGCCGTGGAAGAGGGCGTGCTATACGTGGAAGACGAGCGCATCGTCACCTCGGCCGGCTCGGCGGCGGGCCTGGACATGCTGCTGCACCTGGTGCGCAGCGACTTCGGCGCCGACATCGCGAGCCGCGTCGCCCAGCGCCTGGTGGTGCCGGGCCACCGTGACGGCGACCAGGCGCAGCTGGTCGCACGTCCGCTGCCGCCAAGCGAGCACAATGCGATCGCACGCCTGATGGACTGGGTGCGCGAGAACCTGCGCGCGGAGCATTCGGTCGAGTCGATGGCGGCGCAGGCGAAGATGGGGGCGCGCACCTTCCAGCGCCGCTTCAAGGACAGCACGGGGCAAAGCCCGCTGGCCTGGCTGGTGCGCGAGCGTGTCGAACTCGCGGCGCGCATCCTGGAGACGCGGCCGCAGCTCCCGCTCGACACCGTCGCCGACCTGGCCGGACTCGGTTCGCCCGAATCCCTGCGCCGCCACTTCCGCAGCCACGGAATGCCGCCGCCCGGCCGCTACCGCAAAATGGAAAGGGCCGGCGCCGCCGCGTGAAGCGGCAGGCCGGCCCTTCTGGAAATACCCTTAGCGCAGGATCAGGCGGCGACGCCCGCTTCGTGCGCCTGCTGGTCGGCGTGGTACGAGGAACGCACCATCGCGCCCACGGCGGCGTGCACGAAGCCCATCTCGCAGGCCTTCTCTTCGAACATCTTGAAGGTGTCCGGGTGCACGTAGCGGCGCACCGGCAGGTGCGAGTTCGACGGCGCCAGGTACTGGCCGATGGTCAGCATGTCGATGTCGTGCTCGCGCATGTCGCGCATGACTTCCAGGATCTCTTCGTCGGTCTCGCCCAGGCCCACCATCAGGCCGGACTTGGTGACGGCGTTCGGGTACATCTTCTTGAAGTCGCGCAGCAGCACCAGCGAGTGCTTGTAGTCGGCGCCCGGGCGCGCTTCCTTGTACAGGCGCGGCACGGTTTCCAGGTTGTGGTTCATCACGTCCGGCAGGCCGTCGGCGAAGATGTTCAGGGCCTTCTCGAGGCGGCCGCGGAAGTCCGGCACCAGCACTTCGATCTTGGTGTTCGGCGACAGGGCGCGGGTCTTGGTGATGCACTCGACGAAGTGGCCGGCGCCGCCGTCACGCAGGTCGTCGCGGTCCACCGAGGTGATCACGACGTAGGACAGGCGCAGGTCGGCGATGGTCTTGGCCAGGTTGCCCGGCTCGTTGACATCCAGTGGATCGGGTCGGCCGTGGCCGACGTCGCAGAAGGGGCAGCGGCGGGTGCACTTGTCGCCCATGATCATGAAGGTCGCGGTGCCCTTGCCGAAGCACTCGCCGATGTTCGGGCAGCTGGCTTCCTCGCACACCGTCACCAGCTTGTTCGCGCGCAGGATGTCCTTGATCTCGTAGAAGCGCGAAGAGGCGGTAGCCGCCTTCACGCGGATCCAGTCCGGCTTCTTGAGGCGCTCGGCGTCGGCGATCGGCACGATCTTGATCGGGATGCGCGACGTCTTGCTGGCGCCTTTCTGCTTTTCGGTGGCGTCGTACGTTGCGTTCGAAGCGGCGGTGACGTTGGTTTCGGTAGTCATTGGCTCGTGCCCTGGCGGGCTTCCATTCAGAGATTGTTCAGTTCCGGCTCGGTAGCCAGTTGGCGCACAAGTTCTTGCGCCAGCGCCTGCTGGACATCCGCCAGCGGGGCGTCCACACCCATCGTGCGCATGTCGACCGTGGCCAACCCCGAGTAACCGCAAGGATTGATCCACGTGAACGGGGCCAGGTCCATCGCCACGTTCAGCGAGACCCCATGGTAGGTGCAGCCGTTGCCGCGCACCTTGAGGCCGAGGGCGGCGATCTTCGCGCCCTTCTTCGGGCCGTCCGCCATGTAGATGCCGGGCGCCCCGGCAACGCGTTCGCCCGCGAGATTATACGCCGCCAGCACCTCGATGACCGCCTGTTCGATTTTCGCCACAAACTGACGGGCATACAGCTTGCCACCCGGCTTGTTGCGGCGCAGGTCCATCAATAGGTAAATGACAACCTGGCCGGGGCCGTGGTAGGTCACTTCGCCGCCGCGATCGGTCTGGACCACAGGTATATCGTGCGGCGCCAGCACGTGGCCACGGTCGGCGCCCAGGCCCAGGGTGAAGACGGGAGGGTGTTCCACGATCCACAGTTCGTCCCGGGTGTCGGGCGTGCGCGCGTCCGTGAAGGCGCGCATCGCGGCGAAGGTGGGTTCGTAGTCGGCGCGGCCGAGCTCGCGGATCAGCGGCGTGGCGGGACGGGTCATGGGTATAGGGCGGGAATATGGACAGCCCTGCCATTATAAGCCAGCGCGATCGTCTGTGCCCGCCGGCCGTCCATTTCCCGGGACGCTCAGAGGACCATTTTCACCATGGGGTGGGACGACAGGGCGCGGTAGACGTCGTCCAGCATCTCGCGGCTGGTGGCGCGCACGGTGACGGTGAGGCCCGTGTAGTTGCCCTTGGACGAAGGACGGCTTTCCACCTTGCCGGCATGGAAAGTCGGATCCAGCTTCGTGACGACCTCGACGATCGTCGCCGCGAAGTCGACGTGCGTGGCGCCCATCACCTTGATCGGGAAGTCGCTCGGGTATTCGATGAGGGAGTCTTTCGGGTCCATGGTTTTGTCCTGTGCAAAGCGTTATTGTAGTCTCTCCGATATGGCGATGCTTCGCTGGAAAAAAAGAGGCCGGCGCTGGGGCCGGCCTGAACTATTCCATGTTGGGGAAATAGCGGGATATGTTGCAGGGTTCCCAGGTGTTGCGGCCTGTGAACCACTGACGCCACTGTATCCAAAGCAGCAGCCGGCGGCGACCGGAATGCGACGAAATGCAGTTTGGCGCGACAGGCGACCCGATGCGCGGACTGAGCGGTTATTCGCTGCGGATAGCCTGGTCCTGCGCCCTTGGCCGTTCCCTGAGGCGCTGTGGCGCCTCCGCGCGCGGCGGCGGCGGCGCGACGGCTTGCGGCGGCGGCGCGACGCGTTGCGGTGGCGGGGCCATGACAGGAGCCGGCTGGGCTGCAGGTTGCGGCATCGCGACCAGCGGCTGCGGACGCTCGCGGCGGCCTTCGAACCTGTCGCCACGGTCGCCGCGATCGAAACGCCTGCCCTGATCGCGGTCGCGGTCGCGGTCGCGGTCGTTGCTGTCGTTACCGCGGTCGAAGCGCTGCCATGGCTGGGGCCGGGCCGGCTGCGCGACGAGCGGGGCCGGCGCCGGTACGGCCGCTTGCGGCGCCGGAGTGGTCACAAGCACCGGCGCACGCTCGGCACGATCGACACGCGGCCGTTCACTGCGCTCGCCGTCCAGGTCACGCGGCTCGCTCACGATGCGGTGACGGATTGCCTCGCGCTGTTCAAGGCGGGCACGCAAGCCCTGCGGCGCCGGCGGCGCGGAAGCGGGCGCGTTCGGGACCACCAGTGGCGACGGGGTCGCGCGCGGCACGTTCGGCACGACGACCGGCCCGCGCTGGCCGAAGTTCGCATGCGGGACCACGGTCAGGCCGCGGTGACGGTAGTCGGGGCGACCGTCACGATCACGATCACGGCCGCGCGGCCAGTCGCGGTGCCCGTCCTTGCGATCGTCCCTGCGATCCCGCCACGCATTCAGCCGGCGCAGGCGTTCGTCCGACAGCCGGTAGCCCGGCACGAAGTGGTCGCGCGGGCCGAGCGGATACCAGCCGGTCGCGGGCCGCGAACCGTGCGAATGAAAATTGATGTTCCAGCCGCTGCCGCCAACCCAGCCGACCAGGGCCGGCGCCCACACCGGGCGGCGCTCGATGCGGCCCGGAGCCCAGGCCCAGCGATTGCGCACGTGCACCCAGCGGCCATAGTGGAAGGGCGCATAGCCCCAGGGCGCATTGTCGACCCAGGTCCAGCCCCAGGGGGCGATCCAGGTCCAGCGGCCGTCGCGGTAGGGGACCCACGTGGTGGACACCGTGGGCAGCCACAGGGCGCCGTATTCCGGATCGTCCTGCCAGCTGCCGTGGCGGTCCAGCTCCTCGTAGCCGGTCATGTCGGTGGTGACGTAGCGCGCCGACTTGGCCCCATCGGCCACGCGGTCGCGCTCCAGCGCCCAGGTATCGAAAGCGTCGCTGCGCGCCTGCAGGGTGCGCACGTCCTCGTCGCGCAGTTCGGCGCTGCGTCCGGCACGAATGGTGAGAGTCGCGCCGCCGCCCTCGACCTGGGCTTCGCCCTCGAACACGCTCACCACGCTGGTGTCGCGCACGCGCTCGGCGTCCACGCGCAGGCGGCCGGGTTTCAGCATGCGCACCCGGCCCTGGGGCGTGGAGAGTTCGAACTCGGGCAGCACGTCCTCGCTCAGGATGCGGATGCTGGCGCTGCCGTAGTGCAGGCGCAGGCGCACGCTGTCGTCGTCGAGTTCGCTGATCTCGAGCGAGCTGTCGGCATCGACACGGATGGCGGTCGACCCCACCCGCACTTCGGTACGTCCGCCGGCTTCGGTGGTGATCAGGTTGCGCGTCGTGACCGGCCAGTTGACCAGGGCGTCCTGGCTGGCCTCGCCGACGTCGCCGCCGATGCTGACCTTGCCCTGGACCAGCGCGACCCGGCCGACCCGGCCCGGCGGTTCCGTGTCCAGCGACTCCTGCGCCAGGGCGACAGTGGATAGCGCCGTGAGCGCGAGCATCACGGCAGTCTTGGCGAAACGCTTGTTCATGGCGGGCTCCGGCGGAACGAGGGGACGAGGGACTGCTACCTGATTACAACGCACGAGCGCGCGCTGGGACTACGTAACTTACAGAAAGTTTCAAACGCCGAGTGACGAAACACGGCGGATACAAAGCTCAGGCGCGGCGGCCCGGTTCGACCAGGAAGAGCAGCGAGCCCATCAGCATCAGCACGGCGCCGAACACGCGGTTCTGGAGCTTGACCGCACGCGGGTCACGGAAGAAACGCTGCATGGAGGAGGCCAGGGCCGCGTAACCGTGCATGACGATGGAGTCGATGGTCACCATGGTCACGCCCAGGATCGCCAGTTGCGGCAGCAGCGGCGCCTTCTTGTCGATGAACTGGGGCAGCACCGCGACCATGAAGATGATGCCTTTGGGATTGGTGGCATTGGTGAGAAAACCGGTCATCACGCGCTTGCCGAAGCTCGGGTGGGCGGCCAGGCCGGCCGTATCCACGGCTGGCCCATCGGCTTTGGCGCGCCACTGGCCGATGCCGAGCCAGATCAGGTACAGGGCGCCGACGATCTTGACGGCGGTGAAAGCCGTGCTTGACGCCAGCAGCAGGGAACCGACGCCCGCGCCGGCGATGACCAGCACCAGGACCAGGCCGAGCTGCAGGCCGAGCACGGTGGCGCTGGCCTTCTTCAGTCCATAGGCCAGCCCGTGCGACATGGACAGCACGGCGCCGGAGCCGGGCGAGATGGCGATCAGCGAGCCGGCGATGACGAAGGCGATCCAGGTGGTGAGGAGCATGCTGCTGCGGGAGATAAGGGGGTAAAACCCGGGGGAGACAGGAAAGGGGCCGGCGCGCGCGTCCGGAGGAATCCGGAGCGCGGCGCGTGGCCGGGTACTGCTTACTTCTTCTTCGGATTGACGGCGGCCTTCAGGGTGGCGCCGGCAGCGAAGCGCGGGGTCTTCGATGCAGCGATCTTGATGACGTCGCCGGTTGCCGGGTTGCGGCCCTTGCGTGCGGCGCGCTTGGTGACCGAGAAGGTGCCGAAGCCGGTGATGCCGACGGTGTCACCTTTCTTCAGGCGTTCGGTGATGATCTCGATGATCGTGTTCACAGCGGTGTTAGCGGCCGCGCCGGACATTTCGGTGCGCTTCGCGAATTCCGCGATCAGTTCGCCTTTTTTCATAGTTCCTCCGGGGTTAAAAGAGCGGGAAGATTAGCATAATTATTGCTGTATGTAATCTCGCTACCCGGAGGCGGGCGCATCAATACATCAGGCGAGGCTGGTTTCGACGCCAGGCGCGGCCAGGCGATGGCGCAGCGCGGCGTTGATCAGGGTCTGGTAGCCGGTGCCGCAGCGTTCGGACAGGCTGCGGAATTCGCTCAGCACTTCGTCGTCGAGGTAGATCGTGATACGGGTCTTGCGTTTCGGCGGACGGGTGCGGCGTGCTGGCGCCGCGGTCACTGCTTGCAGGGTCGTTTCGGTATTCATGGCATCTCCTTCGGTGGCGAGGCTGCAGTACCGCAGCCAACAGCTTGCACTATACGTATGCCAGTTTGCCAATACCCGCGAAAAGCGACGAGATGCAGATTTCCGCGACTGAAATGCAAAAAGCCGCGCTGAACCGTGTGACCGGCATTCTCCCGTCAGGTAAGATGATGCGATCTTGACACTATTAACTTAAGCGGAGCAATCGATGGCTGGAGGCAGTCTGCTGGCATTACTGGACGATATTGCAAGCGTCCTCGACGACGTGACCCTGATGAGCAAGGTGGCGGCAAAGAAAACCGCCGGCGTGCTCGGCGACGACCTGGCGCTGAACGCCCAGCAGGTCACCGGCGTGAATGCCGACCGCGAGCTGCCGGTGGTGTGGGCGGTAGCCAAGGGGTCCTTGAAAAACAAGGCGATCCTGGTGCCGGCCGCGCTGGCCATCTCCGCCTTCGTGCCCTGGCTGATCACGCCCCTGCTCGTGATCGGCGGCGCCTTCCTGTGCTACGAAGGGTTCGAGAAGCTGGCCCACAAGTTCCTGCACAGCAAAGAGGAAGACGAACAGCACAAGGCCGAGCACATCGCCCACCTGGCCGCCGAGAATGTGGACATGTGCGCGCTCGAAAAGGACAAGATCAAGGGGGCGGTGCGCACCGACTTCATCCTGTCGGCGGAAATCATCGTGATCGCCCTCGGCACCGTGGAACAGGCGCCCTTCAGCCAGCAGGTCATGGTCCTGGTCGCCATCGCGCTGGCGATGACGGTCGGCGTCTACGGCCTGGTGGCCGCCATCGTCAAGATGGACGACGCCGGCGTCTACCTGAGCCAGAAAGCAAGCGGCGCCGCGCGCGGCGTCGGCAAGTTGCTGCTGGCTACGGCGCCCAAGCTGATGAAGTTCCTGTCGGTGGTCGGCACCGCCGCCATGTTCATGGTCGGCGGCGGCATCATCGCCCACGCCTGGGAACCGCTGCACCATTTCGCCGAGGAAGCCGCGCACATGACGGCCGGCGTGCCGGGCGTCGGCGGCGTGCTGGCGGCCATTACCCCGACCGTGGTCGACGCCCTGGCCGGGGTGCTGGTCGGCGCCATCGTGCTGGCGGTGGTCACCGTCATCCAGCGCATGCGCGGCAAGAAGGCTGCCGCCCACTGATTCTTCCGCGCCGGGCCCGCACAGGCCCGGCGCCTCCGCTGTTTCCCTTCCTCCTCCTGGACATCCCGTCTATGTCAGTGCGCATGGCAGCACGTTTATGCGTCTCGCCTACCGATCTACCAGATTTTCATTCCCTCGGCATGATATTTACAGAAACTGTTGCCTTTTTTTAACATCAAATTGACAACTTGTCTGTATAAGTGGTTTGATCGCTCCGTCAATACTCGCAATATCTGCGAAGCAATTGATCATAATTATTAACAATTTAACGGAGCATCCATGCATTTCACATCCGGGCGCTATCAGCGCACTGCCGCCGCCCTCGCAGTCGGCATGTTGATTTCCTCAGTCGCCATTGCGCAGAGTTCCGAAGGTTCGATCTACGGCCGCGGCAAGCCCGGTGACAAGGTCACGATCACCAGCGTTGAAACCGGTACTTCGCGTACGATCACCATCGACTCCAACGGTACCTACACGGCGCCCAAGCTCCAGCCGGGCGCCTACCGCGTCGAAGCCGCCGGTGTGAGCCGCAACGTGAATGTCGCCATCGGTTCCGGTACCGCGGTCGACCTGTCCGGTACCCCGGTGACCGTGGCCGGCGACAACGTTGCGCGCGTCGTGGTCGCGGGCACCCGTACCGTGATCGACACCTCGAGCGTGGAATCGAACACCGTGTTCAGCGCCGACCAGATGGCCGCGCTGCCGGTGGCGCGCGACCCGAATGCATTCGCACTGCTCGCTCCCGGCGTCGTCAAGGGCGACTCGGACCTGGGCGCAGGCGGCCTGCCGTCCTTCGGCGGCGCCTCGGTTGCCGAGAACAGCTACTACATCAACGGCTTCGACGTCACCAACATCCGCAACTTCCTGTCCTATGCCAACCTGCCGTTCGACGCGGTGGCCGCACAGCAGGTCAAGTCGGGCGGCTACGGCGCCGAATTCGGCCGTTCGCTGGGCGGCGTGATCAGCCTGGTCACCAAGCGCGGCACCAACACCTGGAAGGGCGGCGCTTCGGTCTACTACGAGCCGGATTCGCTGCGCGCCAGCGGCAAGAACATCCGTGACCTGAACAACCCGCAAGACAACAACTACATCTCGTTCAGCGAGGCGCGCCAGCAGCGCGACCTGTCCTTCAACGCCTATGCCGGCGGTCCGATCATCAAGGACAAGCTGTTCGTGTTCGGCCTCATCGAAGGCCGCCATGACCGTACCGACACCTTCTCGGAGTCGAGCAGCACGCGCACCACCTCGACCAAGCCGAACGGCATGATCAAGGTCGATTTCACGCCGACCGATGCGCATCGCCTGGAACTGACCGCGATCTCCAACGAGCGCGAAGAAGAAATCCTCGACTTCAACCGCAACATTTCCGTCTACCCGGACCGGAAGAACCTGACCTACCACATGGGCGAGCCGGGGATCAGCAAGACCACCTCGGGCGGCGAGATCCTGATCGGCAAGTACACCGGCTACCTGACCGATGACCTGACCGTTTCCGCCCTCGTCGGCTCGGTGAAGGAGCAGTCGGCCCTGACCGTCGGCGCGCGCAAGGCAGGTCTCGATTGCCCGGTGGTGCTGGATGTCGACGCGACCGAGATCGGCTGCTGGGCGATGCCGTGGCCGGGTCCGCGTGTCCGTTCCCCGGACGCGAAACCCGCCGATGAAGACAAGCGCCGCGCCTTCCGCTTCGACGTCGACTACGCGATCGGCGGACACTCGCTGCGCGCCGGCGTCGACCGCCAAACCTTCACCTCGTACGCAGGCGCCCAAGCGACCTACTCGGGCGGCTACTACTACCGCTATTTCATCTCCGAGACCGGCACCGTCAACGGCGTGCCGAACGTGGTTGCGCCGGGTGGCGAATACGTGCGTCGCCGCGAAGCGGCGAACACCGGCGGCAGCTTCGAAGTCGAAAACAATGCCTATTACATCGAAGACAACTGGAAGGTGACCGACAATGTCCTGCTGTACGCGGGCCTGCGTTCGGAGTCGTTCAACAACATGAACGGCGCCGGCGTCAGCTTCGTCAAGGCCGACAACCTGCTGGCGCCGCGCCTGGGCTTCGCCTGGGACGTGAAGGGCGACGCATCGCTGAAGGTGTACGGCAATGCCGGCCGCTACTTCATCCCGGTCGCTTCGAACACCAACATCCGCGCGACCCAGGGCGAACTCTTCGAACAGCGCTTCTACACCTTCAACGGCCGCGATCCGCGTACCCAGGCTCCGCTGAACATGAGCTCGAGCGACATCGGCGTACCGCAGATCACCGGCGACGGCACCCTGCCGCTTCCGGCCACCATCGCGGATACCGAGCTGAACCCGATGTCCCAGGACGAATTCATCCTGGGCTTCCAGAAGGCGCTGGCCAAGGGCTGGACCATGGGCATGAAGGCGACCTATCGCAAGGTCAATGACGGCATGGACGACTACTGCTCGCACCTGGGCTTCGAACAGTGGGCAGCGGACAACGGCTACGAGAACTTCGACTCCAGCACCATGGCCACCTGCTTCCTGATCAATCCGGGCAATGACGTGTCGCTGAAGATGGACCTGGAAAACGACGGCAACCTGAAGCAGGTCGTGGTGCCGGCCAAGTACCTGGGCCTGGGCAAGTACACCCGTACCTATCGCGCCATCGAGCTGACCGCGGAACGTCCGTACAACGGCACCTGGGGCCTGGCAGCGTCCTACACCTGGGCCAAGCTCAAGGGTACCGCGGAAGGCTACGTGAACTCGGTCATCAACCAGGAAGATGCCGGCGTGTCGCAGGACTTCGACTTCGGCTCGCTGGATGACGGCGCCGACGGCTACCTGTCGAACGACCGCCGCCACGTGTTCAAGCTGTACGGCAACTACGCGATCACCGACACGCTGCGCCTCGGCTTCAACGGCACGATCGCTTCGGGCCGCCCGACCAGCTGCATCGGCTTCGTGCCGCCCACTGCATTCGACTATTCCGATGCGGCCGCCTACACGACCGCTTCGTCGTACTACTGCCTGAAGGAAGGCGGCAAGTCGAGCCTGGTGCAGCGCGGTACCGCGGGCCGTACGCCATGGACCAGCACCGTCGACCTGCAGCTGGCCTACATGCCGCGCATCGCCAACGGCAAGGTCACCTTCCAGGTCGACGTGTTCAATGTGTTCAACAGCCAGAAGGCTGTCGAGTTCAATGAGCAACGCGACTACTCGGCCGACACCCTGAAGGAAGGCAAGCTGAACCTGAACTACCAGCAGCCGTCCTCGTTCCAGAGCCCGCGTTCGGTCCGCCTGACCGCCCGCTACGAGTTCTGATCGCTTCCTGATCGGTAACATGGAGGCCGCCTTCGGGCGGCCTTTTTCATTGGAGCGCCATGCGCGCCAGTCGCCGTGCCGCAAGCAGGTCGCGCAGGCTCCACGTGACGGCACCGAAGGCCATCACGCTCAGCACCCAGCTGGCCCAGCCGTGGTCGGCCGGCATCAGTCTTGATGGCAGCGCATGCCAGGCGATGAGGGCCTGCCCGGTCAGCGTGAACATCACCCCGAGGTTCATGAAAAGGAAGAGGTGCAACAGGTGCTCGCTCTTCGGCAGCTTCCTGACCTCGCCTTCGACCACCACGTCGCGCGCCGAAATCGCCATCTCCGCCAGGAACAGCGCCACGATCCACCAGACGAAGCCGCCATGCCACTCGCACCAGGCGAGCGAGGCGAACAGGGCCGCGAACACGCCTTCGCGCGCGCTGTGCAGGCGCTCCTCGCCCGCGCAAGCGGGGCGCGAGGGCAGCTTCGCCAGCCATTCGTGGTTGACGAAAACGTCGAGGGCGCCGATCACCCCGTGCACCATCAAGGCATAGACATAGGGCGGCACGTCGTTTCCTTCCTCCCTGCAACTAGCGGCGGCGGACCAGCGCCGCCCCTGCAGCCAGTCCCAGCGCGAAGCTGGCATACACCATGACCAGCGAGGACGTTGACAGGTGCTTCTCGTAGCCCGGCCGCATGCGCCTGGGCGTCAGCCTGTAGTCGGCAAAGGCGGCGCAGGCGGCGGTGGCCGCCGAGGCGGAGAGCAGGCCGGCCGGCGCCTTGCGATCGAGGCGGCTGCCGGCGTAGCGCTCGAACAGGATGGCCCAGAAAGTTGCGCTGGCATGGTGGATCAGGTAGCCCGGCACCGTATAGCGCATCGACGGGCCACTCTGGCGCGCCGCCTTGTCGCCGTGGATCCAGCGGCTGATCACATTGGTCGGCGCGCAGAGGCTGCCGACCTCTTTCTGGCCCAGGGCCGCCAGCATCACCGTCGACAGAACGCTCGACGTGGCGCCGGAGACCAGGCCACGCCGAACTGCCGTGTTCCATTTATGCATGAGGTCCTCTTGTCATGGGTTTCCATGGCGCCGCCGGACGACGTGGGCGCGTCACTTTTCCGGCTTCTGTTCTAGACTAGGTGCTGGCTCGTCCTGGCGCGTCATGGCGGCGCCGATCGCGAGCCCCAGCGCCAGGCAGGCATAGACGCTGGCCAGCGATTTCTGGGAGAGGTGTTTCTCGTAGCCGGGGTGGAAGCGTTTCGGTGTCAGTTTGTAGTCGGCAAAGGCGGCGAAGGCCGAGGTGGCCGCGGAGGCGGCGAGGATGCCTACCGGCGTCTTGCGGTCGAGGTACCTGCCGGCGACGCGCTCGAAGATGATCGACCAGAAAGTAGCGCTGGCATGGTGGATCAGGTAGCCGGTCGCGGTGTAGCGCAGCGAGGCGCCACCCTTGCGTGCGGCCTTGTCCCCGTGCACGTAGTGGCTGACCGCGTTCGTGGGGGCCAGGGCGCTGCCGGTCTCCTTCTTGCCCGCGATCGCCAGGGCCACGGTCGAGAGCAGGCTGGAGGTAGCGCCCGACACGAGGCCGCGCTCCAGGGTCTTGGTCCAGTTTTGCATGATTTTTCTCTCTGGTAATAGGTAAAGGAAGCATGGATGCGAATATTGCTGACGGGCGCTAGCGGCTTCATCGGACAGCACCTGCTGCAGGCGCTGCTGCTCGAGGGCCACCACGTCGTGTGTGCAGTGCGCAAGCCCCGCAGCAGTACCGACCCACGCCTGACTTACATCCACGCGGACTTCGCCAACGATACCCAACAAACGGTCTGGCTGGCGCGCCTTTCCGGCATCGACGCGGTGATCAACACGGTCGGCATCTTCCGCGAATCCGGCAGCCAGACTTTCGCGCGCCTGCACACGGAAACGCCGCGCGCCCTGTTCGCCGCCTGCGCCGAATCGCATGATGTCCAGATGGTGATCCAGCTCTCGGCCCTTGGCGCCGACCGCGAGGCCGACACGCCCTACCACCTGTCGAAAAAGGCGGCGGACGACTTCCTGGCGACGCTGCCGCTGCGCGCTTACATCGTCCAGCCATCGCTGGTCTACGGCAGTGACGGCGCCAGCGCGCGCGCCTTCCGTACCCTGGCAAGCATGCCATTCACCCTCCGCTTCGGCAGCGCACCGCAGCTGGTGCAGCCGATCCACGTCGACGACCTGGTGGCGGCCATCGTCGGCCTGCTCAAGCACCGGCTGCCGATTCCGCCCGGCTCGGGCACCGCGCTGCGGGTGCCGCTGGTGGGGCCGCAGGCCATGCCTTTCGTGGACTACCTGGGAGCGCTCAGGCGCGGCATGGGCATGGGACGGCAGCCGGTCCTGCCACTGCCCGGGGCACTGGCGCGCGCACTGGCGCACCTCGGGCGCTGGCTGCCGGGCGGCCTGCTCGATCCGGACGCGCTGCGCATGCTCGAGCGCGGCAATGCCGGCGACGTGGGCATGACCACCCAGCTGATCGGCCATCCGCCGCGGCCCGTCACGCGTTTCATCCAGGACGCACCCGGGGCCCGGGTCCAGGCCAAGCTGGGCTGGCTGCTGCCCATCCTGCGGACAAGCATCGTGGCGGTATGGATCGTCACGGCCATCGTGTCCTACGGCCTCTACCCGGTCGAGGCCAGCTACGAGCTGCTGGCCCGCACCGGCATCCCGCTGGCACTGCAGCCCCTGATGCTCTACGGCGCCGCCACCTTCGACCTGCTGCTCGGCCTGGGCATCCTGTTCTTCTCGCGGCGGCGCTGGCTGTGGCTGATGCAGCTCGGCCTGATCGGCTTCTATACCGTCGTCATCGCGATCAAGCTGCCGGAATTCCTGCTGCACCCCTACGGGCCGCTCACCAAGAACCTGCCCATGCTGGCCGCCATCTGGCTGCTCTACGAACTCGAGGAACGCTGAAATGGAATACATCGTCGTCAAATGGCTGCACATCCTGTCGTCCACCTTCCTGTTCGGAACCGGCATCGGCTCGGCCTGGTACATGCTGTTCGCGAACGTCAGCCGCGATGTGCGCGCGATCGCCGTGGTGGCGAAGTATGTCGTGATCGCCGACTGGCTGTTCACGGCCACCACCGCCATCCTGCAGCCGGCGACGGGCTTCTACATGATCCACCTGGCCGGCTATCCGCTGCACAGCAAGTGGATCATGTGGTCCATCGCGCTCTACGTGCTGGCCGGCGCCTGCTGGCTGCCGGTGGTGTGGCTGCAGATGCGCATGCGCGACATCGCCCAGGAGGCGGCGAGGACGAACACCGAACTGACGCCGCAGTACTGGCGCTACTTCCGCATCTGGGTCACGCTCGGCGTGCCGGCCTTTATCGCCTTCGTGGCGATCTTCTGGCTGATGGTGGCCAAGCCCATGTGACCCGGACCGACAACCTGCCTGATACAAGGAGAACCCCATGCGGGCTTACCAGATTCTTCCCGGCGCGAACATCGACGCCCTGCAATGCGTGGACTACCCGGACCGCGACCTCGCGCCTTTCGAGGTGCGCATCCGCGTGCACGCGGTCTCGCTCAACTACCGCGACCTGATGGTCGCCAGCGGCAACTACCTCGTCACCGTGGACGACCCCATCGTCCCCTGCTCGGACGGCGCCGGCGAGGTGCTGGCCGTGGGCCCGGGCGTGACGCGGGTGCAGGTGGGCGACCGCGTGGCCGGCTCCTTCTTCCCCTACTGGCAGGACGGCCCGACCTCGCCCGAGAAGATCCGCCATGCGCTGGGCGGCGACATCGACGGCATGCTGGCCGAGGAAGTGGTGCTGCACGAAGAGGCCGTGGCGAAGATCCCGGCCTCACTCTCCTTCGTCGAGGCGGCCACCATGCCCTGCGCCGGCGTCACGGCCTGGAACGCGCTCTTCGTGTCCAGCAACGCCATCAAGCCGGGCGACACCGCGCTCTTCCTCGGCACCGGCGGCGTCTCGGTGCTCGGCATGCAGTTGGCCAGGGCGGCGGGGCTGCGCACCATCATCACCTCGTCCAGCGACGAGAAGCTGCGGCGCGCCCGCGAGCTGGGCGCCCACCACACCATCAACTACCAATCCATTCCGGAGTGGCACGAAGAGGTGCTGGCGCTGACCCACGGACGCGGCGCCAACGTGGTGCTGGAAGTGGGCGGCAAGGGGACGGTCAACCGCTCGGTGTCGGCGGCCGCGATGGGCGGGACGATCGCCATCATCGGCGGCGTCAGCGGCTTCGGCGGCGAGGTGAACCCGGCGTCGCTGCTGGCCACGGCCAAGCGCCTTGTAGGCATTTTTGTGGGCAGCCGCACCATGCTGGACGACGTGATGCGCTTTGCCGACGTGACTGGCCTGAAACCGGTGATCGACCGCGTCTTCCCCTTCGGGCAGGCGAAGGAAGCGTATCGCTACATGGAATCGGGTTCACACTTCGGCAAGGTCGTCATCGACGTGACGAAACAGGCCTGAATCAGCGCGTCTGCGGCCTGAGTTCGATCTCGAAGACCTTGGGCCACAGCTTGCCGGTGACGAACAGGCGCTTGCGCTTGGCGTCCCAGGCGATGCCGTTCAGGACCGCGTCCGGATCGAGGGTGCCGCGCTGCGCCGCCGGCAGCAGGCCCTCGAGGTTGATCACGCCCTTCACGCTGCCGTTGGCGGGGTCGATGCGCAGGATCAGTTCACTGCCCCAGACGTTGGAGAACAGCTCGCCGTCGACCATCTCGAGTTCGTTGAGCCTTTCGATGGGCTGGCCCTTGTGCGTCACCTGGATGCGGCGCAGCTCCTTGTAGGTTTTCGGCTCGAGGATGCGGATGAAGGAACTGCCGTCGCTCATGTAGACCTGCTTCGCGTCGCTGGCCAGGCCCCAGCCTTCGCCCACGTACTTGAAGGTCTGCTTCAGCTTGAAGGTCTTCATGTCGAAGACGTAGCCGACCTGGGAGGTCCAGGTGAGGGCGACGATGTCGTTGCCGACCGCGGTCGAGCCTTCGCCGAAGATCTCTTGCGGCATATCGGCCTTCTGCAGCACCTTGCCGGTGTTCAGTTCCACCTTGCGCAGCGAGGACGTGCCGTTGCGACCCGTCGTTTCATAGAGGTGGCCGTCGCGGAAGAACAGGCCCTGCGTAAAGGCTTTCGGATCGTGCGGGTAGCTGTTCTTGACGACGTAGCCGTAGATCGGGACGTTGGCCTGGGCGCTGGCTCCGGCCGTGGCGGCCAGGGCGAGGGTGGAGACGATGACGTGTTTGAGCATGATGCCCGAATGTAGCACGGTTCAGAACAGCGAGAGGTTCGGCGACGGTTCAGGTGTTTTCTTCGCCACCGCTTGCGGCGCCGCCCAGTCCTTCATGCGCGCCGCCGGGTAGTGGCGCAGGAAGCTGCGCGCCGTCTCGACGTCGCGGCAGGCCAGCCAGTCTTCCATTTCGTCGGGGGCGATCACCACGAGCGAACGTTTCTCGTCGTCCGGCTTGTGCATGCGCGACATCAAGGGATGGTCGTCGGCGTTGATCGTGATCTGGGTGAAGGAGGACGACAGCGTCCCGTCGGCTTCCGTCCATTCGCGCCACAGGCCGGCGACGTAGAACAGGCTGTCGTCAGCCATGCCGATCGCGTGGCGCACGGCGCGGCCGCTCTCGTAGCAGGGCTCGTAGAACCAGGCCATCGGCACCGCGCACAGCTGCAGGCGGCGCCAGGCGGGCGCGAAGGAACGCCGCTCGCCCAGCGATTCGGCGCGCGCGTTCATGGTGTCGAAAGGTTTCACGCCGGGCGGAATGTGGCGGCGCGGGACCATGCCGTAGCTGGCCAGGCAGGCCATGGGGCCGCCGTCGCTGCCCCGGCGTACGATGGGAGCCGAATAGTCCTTCCAGACTTCCTCGGGCCAGCGCCAGTCGGCCGGCAGCTCGCTGAAGGCCCCGAGGGTGCCGAACTGTTCACGGGTGGGAGAGTGGTAATTGACGCACATGATCCGTCCAGCATAGTGCCGTCTACCTGCCTTGGCAACCGGCGCTCAGAAATAGGCGAGCAGGCGTCCGCTGGCGATCACGGCGATCCACAGGCCGAGCGACAGCAGGGCGTGCAGGACGGCCCGGCCGGGCGCGCGTGCGTCCCAGGCGTCGGCGCCGCGATACGGTCCGGCGTGGAAGGCGAGCGCGTTGACGCCCGCCAGCACGATCAGGGCCAGCTTGAGCAGGAAGACCCGGTTCGCCAGCAGGGCGGCCGGGTCGGCCATGAAGAGCAGCAGGCCGGTCGGCAGCACCAGCAGCATGCTGCCGGCCGACCAGGGCAGCAAGTGGCGCGCCAGCGCGCGCACCGGCAGCTGGCGGCCGAAACCGAGCACGCGCAGGTCGAACATCGCGACCGCGCCCACCAGCAGGGCGAAGCCGACGATGTGCAGGGTCTCGACCGCCGGATACAGCCAGGGATGCTCACGCATGGCCTGCGCCAGCGGCAGGGACGCGGCCAGAGCGGCCGCGTCTTGCAAGGGCATCAGCGCAGCTCCGTGGTCTTGTCCTTGATGGTGATCCGTTCGGCGCGCAGCTCGGTCGCGTTGCTGCGGTGTGGATAACCATGGACCGTGGCCTGGCCGCCCACCGCCAGGTTTTCCTTCGGCAGGCCGCGGTTTTCCATGCGCGAGGGCGGCGCCAGCACCACCATCCAGGTCTTGTCGGCCATCTTCAGGCGCACGAAGCCGTGCGGCTGCAGGTAGCCGGACTCCTCGATGGTGCCGGACAGGGTGAGCGGCTTGTCGGCGTTGTATTCGCTCCAGCCATGGTGGGCGGAAGCGGAGGTGGCCACCAGCGCGGCCAGCAAAAACCAGCGTTTCATGGGACTCTCCTTGGAAGAACGGTTGACAGGGGAAGGCGGCCCACCACCCGCAGCCGCCCGTCGACCGGCTGCGCCACCACGATGCCGCCCTGCTCCACATACGCATCGACCAGGGCGCGGATGTTCACGTCGTGCGTCACCAGCACCAGATTATCCTTGCCGCCCGCCTGGCGCCAGAGGGCGATGCGCGCCAGCACCTCGCGTACCTTGGCGCGCCCGGCGGCGTCGCTGTCCTGGAACATGGAATCGAGCATCGGCGCTTCCTCGACGCGGCCGAAGGCGAGGCGGGCGGTATCGAGGCAGCGGCACCAGCGGCTCGACAGCACGGGGCCGAGCGGGATGCCGCGCTGGCGCAAGACGGCGCCGATGGCCACGGCGTCGCGCTTGCCCTGCTCCGACAGATTGCGCTGGGTGGCGCAGGCGGCCAGGCGGAAACCGGGCGGATCGCCGATGCCGGGGGTGGTGAGCGCGTGACGGATGAGCAGCACGTGGCCGCCGCCCTGCAGGCTTTGCCAGAGATCGGACTGCGCCGCCGCCGGCGGCGTGGCAAGCAGGGTCGTCAGGGCCAGGAAGCATCGTCGAAGCATGGCGTCTTCTCCATCGGCTGCGGGGCTCGCCGTCGCATTATCCTGCCTTGGGCCATGGACGAGCGCACGGCAGCATCATAGACTGGTGCATCCCTTCGATGGAGACAAGATGAGCACGCCTACCCGGCGCCGCGCCATACTCGCCGACCTGCCTGAACTGTGGGCCCTGCGCACCCGTGCGATACGCGCCAGCTGCGCGAGCCACTATCCGCTTGAGGTCATCGACACCTGGTGCGCGGCCGCGCCACCCGAACAGATGACGGCCCTGATCGCGGCGGGCGGCGCACTGGTGGAGGAAGCGGACGGGCAACTGCTCGGCTACGCGATCCTGAACCTGGACACGGGCGAACTCGATGCCGCCTTCGTCGATCCGGCGCAGCAGGGGCGCGGCGTCGCGCGGCGCCTGCTGGCGGCGCTCGACGCGATGGCCCTGCGCCACGGCCTGCGCCGGCTCTTCCTCTCGTCTTCGCTGAATGCGGTGCCGGCCTACGAACGCGCCGGCTATGTGGCGCTGCGCCGCGAAACGTATCCGCACCGCAGCGGCATCGTGCTGGAGTCGGTGTTCATGGAGAAGACGCTTCCATGCTGAGCGCATGGGGCGGCGTACGCCCGACTTGGCTGACTCAGACGAAGGTGAAGGTCAGCTCTTCCGGCAGGCGCGACTTCGGCAGGCCGGCGTTGAAGTCCGCATCCGAGGAATAACCGAAGCTGGCCAGCACCACGCTCGCCAGGCCTTGCGCGTGCAGGCCGAACTCCTCGTCCAGGATCTTCTGGTCGAAGCCTTCCATCGGGGTGGCGTCGATGCCCAGGGCGGCGGCGCCCAGCAGGGCGGTGCCGAGGGCCAGGTAGACCTGTTTTTCCAGCCACTGCGGCATGTCGCGCGTCGTGTAGCGGTGGGTATGCACGTAGCCGCGGCGGCCCGCGTCCTGGCCGGCGCGGGCGGCGTCGTCGCGGAAGCGGCCGTCCTTGCCTTCCTGGGCCAGCAGGCGCTCCAGGTGGGCGTCGTCCATGTCGATGCGCGAGCAGAACACGATCACGTGCGAGGCGTCCAGGATCTTGGCCGCGTTGTAGCCGTAGCCGCCCTGCGCCGCCTTGGCCACGCGCGCCTTGCCCTCGGGGGTATTGGCGACGATGAAGTGCCAGGGCTGCGAGTTCACCGAGGAGGGGCTGTGGCGCAGCAGGGAGTAGACCTGCTGCATCAGCTCTTCGGGGATCTGGCGTTCCTTGTCGTAGGCCTTGGCGGTATGGCGCTTGCGGGCTGCCGAGAGAATATCCATCTGTTTCTTCCTTCTTTCACTGAACAACTTAAAAATCTTCGAGCACGATCTTGCCGACCGCACGGCCGCTTTCGATCAGCGCATGGGCGCGGCGCAGGTTCCCGGCCGAGATGCGGCCGTAGTGTTCGCCCAGGGTCGTGCGCAGCTCCCCGGCGTCGACCATGCCGGACACACGGTTCAGCAATTCATGTTGCTTGACCATGTCGGCGGTCTCGAACATCGAGCGCGTGAACATCAGTTCCCAGTGCAGCGAGATCGACTTGCGCTTGAGCGGCACGGCGTCGAGCTGGGCCGGGTCGTCGATCAGCGCGAACTGTCCCTGCGGGGCCAGCACGTCGACGATGGCGTCGTAGTGCCTGTCGGTGTGGGTCAGGCTGATGACGATGTCGACGTTGGAAAAGCCGAGCGCTTCCAGCTGCGGGCGCAGGGGCTGGGTGTGGTCGACCACATGCTGGGCGCCGAGTTCGCGCACCCAGTTGCGGCTTTCCTCGCGCGAGGCGGAAGCGACGACGGTCAATGCGGTGAGCTTGCGCGCCAACTGTACCAGGATCGAGCCGACGCCGCCGGCCGCGCCGATGACGAGCAAGGACTTGCCGGCGCCGCCGCCTTCCTCCACCTTGAGGCGGTCGAACAGCAGCTCCCAGGCCGTGATCGAGGTCAGGGGCAGGGCGGCCGCCTGGGCATGGCCGAGCGAGGACGGCTTGCGGCCGACGATGCGCTCGTCCACGGCCTGGAACTGGCTGTTCGAGCCGGGGCGCAGGAGCGAGCCGGCGTAGAAGACTTCGTCGCCTTCCTTGAACAGGGTGACGCTGCCGCCGACGGCGCGCACGATGCCGCTGGCGTCCCAGCCCAGCACGCGCGGTTCCGTGACGGCCGCGCCCTTGCGGATCTTGGTGTCCACCGGGTTGACCGAGACGGCGCGCACTTCGACCAGCAGGTCGTGGGGGCCGGCCAGGGGCATCGGCAGCTCGACCTCGTGCAGGGAAGCGGGGTCGCTGATGGGCAGGCCGTGCTGGGTATACACTACTGCTTTCATGTTGAATCTCCGGTAAGTTTTGGACTTGCCGACGATTCTATTGGGCAGCCCGGCAGGGAAAAAGCCGGCTGGAGCGATTTCACTTTCACAGCTGGAGAGAAAATGATCAGGCTAGACGACCTGGCCCTGTTCGTCCGCACCGCCGCCCTGGGCAGCTTTTCCCGGGCCGCGCGCGAGGTCAACCTGCTGCCGGGCCAGGCCAGCGCCGCGATCGGGCGCCTCGAGCGCGAACTCGACATCCGCCTGTTCGCGCGCTCCACACGCAGCCTGCGCCTGACCGAAGAGGGCAAGCGCTACCTGCCCTTCGCCCAGGATGCGCTGCAGGCCCTGCGCGACGGCTTCGACGGCATCCGCGGCGATGCCGGCTGCCTGACCGGCACGCTGCAGATCGCGGCGCCCTCTGACTTCGGGCGCAACCTGCTGCTGCCCTGGATCTCGGAATTCCGCCGCGACCATCCGGGGCTCGACATCCAGCTGCTGGTGTCGGACCAGGTGGCGGACGTGTTCCGCGATCCCGTCGACATCGCGCTGCGCTACGGCCAGATCGACGATGCCAGCTATGTCGCCCTGCCGGTCGCGCCCGAGAACCGCCGCGTTCTGGTCGCGTCGAAAGACTACATCGCGCGGCACGGCAGGCCTTCCTCACTCGAGGAACTGGCGGACCACAACTGCCTGCAATACCGGCTGCGCGGGCGCACCTACGACCGCTGGTCCTTCCCGACGGCGGACGGCGCGAAGGTCGTGCAGGTGACGGGGCGGCTGGTGAGCGACGATGCGGAAGTCGTGCGGCGCTGGGCGGTGGCCGGCGAAGGCGTCGCCTATAAATCCTGGCTCGACGTGAGCGCGGATGTGGCGCAGGGGCGGCTGGACGTGCTGCTGCCGGACCTGCCGGGCGAGCCCACGCCCCTGAGCCTGGTGTGCCCGCACCGCCGGCAGTTCTCGCCGGCGGTCAAGCTGCTGCACGCGCTGATCGAGGAGCGCTGCCGGCCGCTCGCGCGCGGGACTTAAGCCTGCATTTCCGCCACCAGCGCCGCGACCAGTTCCGCCGCCGGCATGGCACGCGCCTGCGCGAAGTTGGTGCCGCCCCAGTTGACCGAATATTCCTGGTTGCCTTTGGCTGACGCGGCCGCGTGCAGCTGCTTGGCGGCGTCGTAGGCGATCGGATAGTCGGGCACGGGTGGATGCCCGGGCGCGCCGACGTCACGGAACTGGCGGTTCACGATGCCGCGCGCCGCGCGTCCCGAGATGACGGGGGTGAGTTCGGTCTCGAGCTGGGCGCCACCCGCGATGAGGGAGCGGTGGTGGGGCGAAGCGGACGATTCCGGACAGGCGATGAAGGCGCTGCCCATCTGGACCGCGCTGGCGCCGTAATGGAGCGCGGTGCGGATCTGCGCGCCATCCATGATGCCGCCCGCCGCGATCAGGGGCAGGGAGGTCTTGCCGTGCAGCTGCTGCAGCAGTTCGACGGTGCTCAAGGCGGCGTCCGGCGCTTGCGGATCGAAGACGCCGCGGTGCCCGCCCGCCTCGATGCCCTGGGCGACGATGGCGTCGATGCCGGCCGCTTCGATCCGGCGCGCCTCGTCAAGCGAGGTCGCGGTGGCGAACAAGGTGATGCCGGCGGCCTTCAGGGCATCGATCTTCTCCTGCGGCGGCAGGCCGAAATGGAAGCTCAGCACGGCGGGACGCTCGGCCAGCATCACCTCGCACATCGCGTCGTCGGTGACGAAGGTACCGTAGATCTCGGTCAGTCCTGCCGGAGGCCGGGCGCCGAAGCGCTCGAAATGCGGACGCAGCCAATCGAGCCAGGCGGCCTCGCGCGCGGCGTCGGCCTGCGCTGGCACATGCGTGAACACATTCACCTGGAAGGGGCGGCCGGTCTTCTCGCGCACGGCCCGGATCGCGGCCCGTGCGGCGTCGGGCGTCATGGCGCCCACTGCGATCGAGCCCAGCGCGCCGGCCTCCGACACGGCGGCGGCCAGCGCCGCGCTCGAGATATTGGCCATCGGGGCCTGGATGATGGGATAGCGGATATCCAGCTTCGACAGCAGGTCAGTGCTCATGGCGCGGCTCCGTCAGGTCTTGGTCGAAACACAAGTATAGCCAGAGCGGCGGACTTACGCTCCGCGTACCAGCAGCACGGCCAGCACCAGCATTAGGGTGCCGGTGGCGCCTTCGATCACGCGCCATACCGAGGGGCGGCCGAGCACGCGGGCGAAGCGCTGCGCGCCCAGGCCCAGCGCCGTGAACCACAGCACGGAGGCCGTCATCGCGCCCGCGGCGAAGGAGGTGCGGGCCTCGCCCGCGAGGCTGCTGCCGACCGCTCCCAGCAGCACCACGGTGTCGAGGTAGACGTGCGGATTCAGCAGCGACAGCGCAAGCACGGTGGCCAGCGCGCGGCCCAGGGTCTGGCTTTTCGCGTCGGGCGAGAGTTCGAGGGAAGCGCCGCCGCGCAGGCTGCTCTTCCAGCAGCGCCAGCCATACCAGACGAGGAAGGCCGCGCCGCCATGGCGCGCCACCGCCATCGCCGTGGGCGAGGCCTCGACCAGGGCGCCCAGGCCCGAGATGCCGAGCGCGATCAGGACCACGTCGACCACGATGCAGGTGGCGACCGTGGCCGCCACGTGGTGGCCGCGCACGCCGGTGCGGATCACGTGGGCGTTCTGGGCGCCGATGGCCATGATCAGGCTGGCGCCCAGGCCCAGGCCTTGCAGGAATACCTGTTGAGAAAACATGAAAGCTCCGTGGTGAAGAGCGCATCTTCGCTTCCACACGGACTAAATTCAAATATATTCATGATATTTAAAGATGGTTAAGAAAAATTAATGAAGATCGATCCCCGCCGCAGCGCCGCCTTCATCGCCGCCGTCGACACCGGCAGCCTGGAGCTGGCCGCCGTCCAGCTGTCCTTGACCCCATCGGCCGTCTCACAGCGCATCTCGGCGCTGGAGCAGGATTTCGGCACGCCCCTCCTGGTGCGCAGCCGTCCCTGCCGTCCCACTGGGCCGGGCACGCGCCTGCTGCAGTACCTGCGCCGCTCGACCCTGCTGGAATCGGAGTTCCTCGCCGAGATGGGCATGGATGCGGGGCCGGCGCGGCTCAGCCTGGCCGTCAACAACGACACCCTGGCCACCTGGCTGCTGCCGGTGCTGGCGCCGATCCTGGCGGATGAGGAACTGCTGGTGGAATTCGTGCTCGACAACCAGGGCCATACCTTCTCGCTGCTGGAGCAGGGCCGCGTCGTGGCCTGCGTGGCGGGCGAGCCGACGCCCATGCGTGGCTGCACGGTGAGCCCGCTGGGCCAGATGCGCTACCGGATGGTGGCCTCGAAGGACTTCGCCCACCACTGGTTCGCGAACGGTTTCACACGCGAGAACGCGCAGCGCGCGCCGGTCATCGTGTTCGACCGCAAGGACTCGCTGCAGTCGGCCTTCCTGCTGCGCCACTTCGGCCTGCCCGAAGGCGCCTATCCCTTCCACTACGTGCCGGCCAGCGACCCCTATGTGGGCGCGATCCGGCACGGCATGGGCTACGGCATGCTGCCGCTGGAGCAGTGCGCGGACCTGCTGCGCGAGGGCGTGCTGGTCGACCTGGCGCCCGCACTCTTCGTGGACGTGCCGCTGTACTGGCATGCCTGGCGCATCCAGCCGCCGCGCCTGGAACGCATGGGCGCGGCGCTGGTGAAGGCCGCGCGCGACGTCCTGCTACCGCTGCCCTGACACCAGGGTCAGGTGCGGCTTGCGCCGGTCCGGGCGCCGTGCGCTGCGCGCGACGGCCACCGGCCAGGCCTGCGCCACGGCCCACAGCAGCTCGAGCACGAAGTAGCACCACAGCAGCGGCAAGCCGCCTTGCGCCAGCGCCCAGGCCATCCACAGCGCGAACACCGCGCGCCCGCATGCATCGAAGCGCCCCAGCACCACGCTGGTGCGCAGCAGGCGCAGGCTCGACCACAGCAGCACCAGGCTGCCCAGCAGGCAGGCGAACAGCACCTGCACCGGCGCGCAGGCCGGCAGCGGCGCGCCGCCCAGGCTCACGTTCAGGTTCGATAACTGCGGATACAGCAGGGCGAAGGTCCAGGGCGTGGCGAAGGGCGTGATGATCAGGATGTCGTACAGCGCGCTGGCGCGCGTGAGACGGAAGTAGGCGGGGGGAGAAAGGGAAAGCATGGCGGGCTCCGGCTGTGGCTGCGGAAACCATGCTGGCACGCCTGGCGCGCCTCCTTCTTGCGATGGACGAAGGCGGACAAAAAAAACGGGCCGGACGCCTGCGCGTCCAGCCCCAAGGGAATCACGGAGAAAGAGCAGTGTTGCGATCAGGTGCCGATGCGGCCGCCGTCGTTCTTGGTGATGACGATGGTGGCCGAGCGCGGACGCTTGCCGGCGCCGTAGCCGGCGTTCGACGGCCACTGGCTGGTGTATTTCGTCGGGTCGGCGACGTTGGCGGCGGCGGTGCCTTCGCCCGGGTGCTGGATGTTGATGAACAACGCCTTGCCGTCCGGGGTCTCGGCGATGCCGGTGATCTCGGAGCCGACCGGGCCCACCAGGAAGCGCTTGAGCGTGTCCGCGGTCGCGGCCTTGCCGACGTAGGTATCCACCGTCAGGTTGCTGCCGTTGGCGCGCGGGTAGCTCAGGCTGACCTTCTTGCCGTCGCCGACCTGGCCCGGGAGGCCCGCCAGCATCATGCAGTTGGTGACGTCGGTGTAGGCGCCGTCGTCGGTCTGGATCCAGCAGATGCCGGTGGAAGGCGTGAAGGCCAGGCCGTCCGGGCTCGAGAAGTCCTGGTCGGCGGTGAGGCCGGACAGGTTGACCTTGCTGCCGTCCGCGCCGGATTCGGCGCCGAACAGGTAGACGTCCCAGCTGAAGGTGGCGGCGGTGGAGCCGGCGCTGCCTTCCTTGACGCGGATGACGTGGCCGTTCGGGTTGCCCTGCTGCGCGCTCGTGCCCTTCATGTCGGTGTAGACGCGCGGGTTGGCGGCGTCCGGCGCGGCCTGGCTCGAGCCGCTCGGCTCGACGCGGCGGTTGCTGTTGTTGGTCAGCGTGAAGTAGATCTCGCCGGTGCCCGGGTGCACCGAGCACCATTCCGGACGGTCCATCTTGGTCGCGCCGACGGCGTCGCCGGCCAGGCGGGCGTTGACCAGCACGTCGGCCTGGTCGGCGAACTTGTAGCCGGCGTAAGCTGCGATCAGCGGGTTGGCGATCGACAGCTCGATCCACTGGCCGGTGCCGTCGGCATTGAACTTGGCCACGTACAGCTTGCCGCTGTCGAGGTATTTGTCGCCGGTGGCAACGCGGTCTGCTGGCGTTGCGTCAGCGGCGGCCCAGACCGCGGTCGACACGAATTTGTAGATGTACTCGTTGCGCGAGTCGTCGCCCATGTAGACGGCCAGCGGCTGGCCCACGACGGGTTTGCCGAAGACGGCGCTCTCGTGGGCGAAGCGGCCCAGCGCGGTGCGCTTCTTGATCGCTTTGCTCTTGTCGAAGGCATCCATCTCGACGATGTAGCCCATGCCGTTCATCTCGTTGCGATAGTCGTCGCTGCCGTCGACCGACGTACCCTTCTTGCTGATGTTCCAGCGCTGGTATTTGTCCTCGCTACCGCCGGTCTCCCAGCCGTGGCGCGACGCCGCGCCGGCGTCGCGGCCGTAGCGCTTGAGCGAGGTGACGCTCTTGTCATTGCCGCGCGCGGCATCGTCCGTGCTGGCGCGGGTGAAGTAGCCCGACCAGTTCTCTTCGCCCGACAGGTAGGTGTTCCACGGGGTCCTGCCGGTGCCGCAGTTGTTCAGGGTGCCGCGGATCTTCGTGCCGCCCGTCGAGTACTTGGTGACCACCAGGGCGTTGCCGCGCACCGGGCCGGAGAGCTCGATGTCGGTCTGCTGGTGCACGCGGCGGTTCAGGCTCGAATCCTTCACATAGCTCCACTTGCCGCTAGCCGCACGCACTTCGACCACGGACAGGCCGTGCAGGGCCATCTCCTTGTCCACTTCCGCAGCAGGACGCGGCAGGCTCATGGTGCCGCCGTTCGCGTGCACGAAGAAGGACGACAGCTTCTCGTCGGTGGTGGCTTCGTGGTTCATCACCAGCACGCCGCGGTCGTTGACCGTGGTCGCCGGGCCGTTGCTGGCGGAGAGCGCGAAGAATTCCATGCCGTCGTGGTGGTCGCCGGCGCGGTTCTCGAAATCGGTATCGGTGCCGTCGTTCTTGAAGGCGGGGGTGCTGGCGGTAAGCGGGTCGCCCAGTGCGTACAGGACGGTGGCGGTATAGCCGGCCGGGACGACGACCGTATCGGCCAGGCTCTTGGAGACTGCCGTGAAGCCGAGCAGCTTCTCGGCCGGGGGCGGATTGGTGCCGCCCGGCGGATTCGGCACGGTCGTGACGTCGTCGTTGTCCGAGCCGCCGCAACCGGAGAGGCCGATGGCGCCCAGCAGCGCGGAAGCCGCCGTCGCGGCGCCGCCGCGCAGCAGGCTGCGGCGGCTCAGGCGGGCTTCGAGGACGGTGCTGAATTGTTCGTTCGACGAAACGTTCGTATCGATGTCGTGATGGTCGATGCGGGCGAGGTCGGTCGGCTTGTTCACGGGTAATCCTGTTGGTTGTTAGGAAAAGTCCGTGCATGGTAAGAAGCCAACATGACAACCTTGTGACGATCTCGTAACAATTCGATGACAGGCGCCGATGCTGGCGACGAAACACATGTCCTTGCGGCTATACTGCCCGGACCCCACTCAGGATATGCACATGCAGGACAGCCGCAGCGCCGCCAGCGCGCTCGATCCGGCCACGCTCGGCCGCCAACTCTTCGAAGCCAGCCCCGACTGCGTCAAGCTGCTCGACGGCGAAGGCCGCATCGTCGCGATCAACCGCTGCGGCATCGAGGCCCTGGGTGCGGACAGTATCGACACCCTGCGCGGCCGCCTCTGGAGATCCTTCGTGCCCGAGGCAAGCCATGCCGAGCTCGATGCCTCCATGGCGCAGGCGCACGCCGGCGGAGTCGGCCGCTTCCGGGGCTGCATGCCGGATCCGCAGGGCCTGACCCGCTGGTGGGAAGTGACCATCAGCCCGATCGATGGCGGCCTGCTGGCGACTTCGCGCGACATCAGCGAACAGGTCGCGGCCGAGGCCGAGCGCGAGCGCCTGCTGGCCCAGCTCAGGAGCGCCAACGAGCGCATGGAAGACGTGTTCCGCCAGGCCCCCGCCTTCATGTGCGTGTTTACAGGGCCGGGGTTGGTATTCGACATGGTCAACGAGCGCTACCTGCAGCTGGTCGGCGGGCGCGACCCGGTCGGCCTGGCCCTGCGCGAAGCGCTGCCGGAACTGGCCGGCCAGGGTTTCGTCGAGCTGCTGGAGGGCGTGTACCGCAGCGGCGAGCCGGTGTTCGGCACCGACGTGCCGGTGATGCTGCAGCGGCGGCCCGGCGCGCCCCTGGAACGCCGCTTCGTCGACCAGGTCTACATGCCGCTGCGCGACCCCGATGGCGGCGTCAGCGGCATCCTGGTGCACGGCATCGACGTCACCGACCGCAAGCTCAATGAGATCGCGCTGTACGAAAGCCGCGAACGCTTCCAGAAGATCGTCAGCCAGGCCGCCACCGGCGTGGTACAGATGGACACCGAAGGCCGCATCACCCTGGTCAACCAGAAGTACTGCGAGATGGTCGGGCGCAGCGAAGCCGAACTGCTCGGCGTGAGCGTGCTCGACTTCACCGCTCCCGGCTCGGTGCCGGTCACGATCGACGCCATGCGGCGCCTGGCCGGCGGCGAGCAGGGTGTGGTGGTCGACAAGGAATACCTGCGCCGCGACGGCAGCCTGATGCCGGTCACCAGCAGCGTGAACGCCCTGCGCGGCCCAAGCGGCGAATTCCAGGGCCTGGTCGCGATCGTGGTCGACACCACCGAGAAACGGCGCGCCGAGGAACAGCTGCGCGCCAGCGAGGAACGCTACCGCACCCTGTTCGAATCGGTCGACCAGGGCTTCTGCATCCTCGAGATGATCTTCGACGAGGACGAGCGCCCGGTCGACTACCGCTTCCTCGAGATGAACCGCATGTTCGAGGTGCACACCGGCCTGGTGGGCGGCGCCGGCAAGACCGCGCGCGAGATGGTGCCGACCCTGGACAGCTTCTGGTTCGAGACCTACGGCCGGGTGGCGCAAACCGGCGAACCGGTGCGCTTCGAGAGCGAGGCCCCGGCCATGGAGCGCTGGTTCGACGTCTACGCCACGCGCCTGGGCGGCCCCGGCAGCAACCGCGTCGCCCTGCTGTTCAGCGACATCACCAGCCGCAAGGAGTCGGAAGCCACGCTGCGCAAGCTGGCCAGCGACCTGGCCGAGGCCGACCGCCGCAAGACCGAGTTCCTGGCCACGCTGGCGCACGAGCTGCGCAACCCGCTGGCGCCGATCCGCAGCGGCCTGGGCGTGATGCGCCTGAAAGGCGACAGCCCGGCCGCGGTGGCGCGGGTGCGCGAGATGATGGAGCGCCAGGTCGGCAATATGGTGAACCTGATCGACGACCTGCTCGACATCGCCCGCATCAGCGGCGGCAAGCTGGAACTGAAGAAGGAGCGCGCCGACCTGCGCACGGTGCTGTCGAGCGCCGTCGAGACCAGCCTGCCGCTGGTCGAAAGCGGGCGCCACGAGTTGACCGTGGACTTGCCGGAGACCGAGGTGCCGGTCGAGGCGGACGTCACCCGCATCGCCCAGGTGGTGGCTAACCTGCTCAACAACGCGGCCAAGTACACGCCGGCCGGCGGATGCATCGGCCTGGCGCTGCGCGTCGAGGACGATCACGCCGTAATCTCGGTATCCGACAACGGCATCGGCATCCCCCAGGACCAGCTGTCCGCGGTGTTCGAGATGTTCAGCCAGGTCGGCCAGCATACCGAGCGCTCGCAAGGGGGGCTCGGCATCGGCCTGTCCCTGGTGCGGCGCCTGGTGAACATGCACGGCGGCGAGGTGAGCGCGGCCAGCAGGGGACCTGGCACGGGCAGCGTGTTCACGGTGCGCCTGCCGCTGGCGAGCGGCGCCCAGGCCGGTGGCGACATGGCCCCGGCCTTCGAACCGGATGGCGCCGGCGGCGAGGGCGCGCGCATCCTGGTGGTGGACGACAACGTCGACGCCGCCGTGACGCTGTCGATGATCCTGGACGCCTGCGGCTACACCACCCGGGTGGCGCACGACGGCGCGCACGCCGTGGAGCTGGCCGCGGCGTTTCGTCCCCAGGTCGCTTTCCTCGACATCGGCATGCCCGGCATGGACGGCTACCAGACCGCGCGCGCGATGCGGCGTTTAGCGGGCCTGGAACACATCACCCTGGTGGCGCTCACCGGCTGGGGCGCCGACAGCGACCGTCAAAAATCCAGCGAGGCCGGCTTCGACCACCATCTCACCAAGCCGGTGCAGCTGGACGTGGTGCAGGATTTGCTGGCCAAGCTCGCGGCCTGATGCCTCAGGCCTGGCGCTGGCCCAGGGCGATGGAGGCTGCGCCGGCCAGCGCCAGCGCCACGCCAAGGTAGTCGCTCCACACCGGCTTGACCCCATCTACAACATACAGCCAGCCCAGGGCGGTGGCGATGTAGACCGCGCCGTAGGCCGCGTACACGCGTCCGCTGGCGGCCGGATGCAGGGTCAGGAGATACACGAATACCACCAGGCTGAGCGCCGCCGGCAGCAGCAGCCAGGGCGATCCCTTCCCCGTCAGCCACAGCAGCGGCAGGTAGCAGCCCAGCAGCTCGGCGATGGCGGTGAGGAAGTAGAGACCGGCGGTGCGGCCGAAGGGCAGGAGATCGACAGGCATCGGGACGAAAGCGTGTGGAAAACCCGCATCTTATCCTCAAGCGGGTTTCGGTCCCTTTTCGGCCTGGGCCTGGAACCAGCGCCGGCTGCTGTCATCCGCCGGGAAGAAGGATTCCAGGCGCAGCTCGTGCACGGTGACGTCGTGCGGCGTGCCCAGGGTCGTGATGGTGGTGAACAGGTTCAGCGCGATGTCGTCCTTCTTGAGGGTGACCGGCAGGAAGGGCAGCGCGCGCCGTTCCAGGTTCGGCTGGCTGGCAGCCAGGGCGATGCCGGGCAGCGCCATCAGTTCGTCCAGCAGGGCGGTCGCTTCGCTGCCGGGACCGTCGCCCATCGCTTCGCGCTGCACCCACTGCAGCAGGTCGGTGCAGACGTCTTCCCAGTTCACCAGGTACTGGCGCAGGCCGTTCGGGTCCAGGATCAGCTTCAGCACGTTGACCGAGCCATCGCGCGGGATCGGGGCGTGTGACGGCATGCCGAGGAAGAGGCGCATCATGTTCGCGGCCGGTTCGTTGGCCATCACCAGGTTCCACAGGCGGTCGACCACCAGGGCCGGATAGGGCGCCTGCTGCGCCAGCATGAAGTCGAGCGCCTGCATCACGGCGCCGAGCTCGGGGTCGGACAGGCTGCGTTCGCGGTAGGCCGGCGCGAAGCCGGCCGCGAGCAGCATGGCGTTACGCTGGCGCAGCGGGATGTCGAGCACCAGGCCGAGCTTGAGGATCAGCTCGCGGCCGGGCTGGGCCCGGCCCGTCTCCAGGAAGCTCAGGTGGCGCTGCGAGATGCCGGCATCCAGCGCCAGGCGCAGCTGGCTGATGCCGCGCTTGCCGCGCCAGTAGCGCAGGGCGGCGCCGAAATCGCTGAAGTACTGGTGTTCGGCTGCGTGTGCAACGGTGTCCATGCCTGTCTCCCCTCGAAGTTGCGGCGATTGTGGCCGATCGTGCCCGCGAACTCAAGCCTTGTCGAGGAAGCCGGTGACGCTGGCCAGGCGGCCGTCGCCCGCCACCACCGCGATGTCGGTGCCGTGCGCGACGCTGTCGCCGTCCGGGGCGCGCAGGGTCCAGGAAAAGCGCACCACGTCGTTGTGGCCGTCGGGCACGCCCGACAGCTCGAAACGGTGGCCGGGGAAGTGGTGCTGGGCGCCGGCGATCAGGGTCTCGATGCCTTCGTGGCCACTGCCCTGCATCATCGGGTCGACGTAGCGGGCATTCGGGGTGAACAATTGCTTGACGTGGTTGCGGCGGGCGGCGCCGTCGGCTTCGTTCCAGGCGGCCAGGTATTGGCGGGCGATCGTGCTTGCGTTGTTCATGGTCATCTCCGGTTGGTGTGTGTCGACTTGACGGATTCCATTCTCCGCAAGCCGGGCGGGCGCGGCGATTACCTCCCAGGTAATGAAGTCCCGCCACCTTGATCGCGCCTGCGCCATCGATTCGCGATGTGGCGTATTCTCGCCTGGTGGCGGATACCGCAAGCATTGGAAACAACGGGAAACATCTTGAGCGAGCAGACACTTTCAGCAATCAAGCAGGGCGCCCAGCAACTGGCCGACGTCGTCACCCTGAGCGCGCCGCAGCGCTACCTGCGCTTCGTGGAAGGGGTGGCCGCAAGCGGCGAGGTCTGGGGCCTGTACCGCGACGGCTGGGCGCTGGCGAAGACCGACGACGGCACCCTGGTGTTCGCCATGTGGCCGGCCAGCGAATTCGCCGACCTGTGCGCGGAATTCGAGTGGGACGGCTACGAGCCGCAGTCCTTTCCGCTGGACGACCTCCTGAACGACCTGCTGCCGCAGCTGGAGGAGGATGGGGTGTTACCGGGGATTTTCTATACGCCGGGGGACAAGGGCCTGACGCCGACGGCGTACATGCTGCGCGTGGACCTGGAACGCGCGCTCAAGAATTCGTAGGGTGGACCGGGCCACGAAAGGCGGGTTCCCCGTCCGCGCGTTCAAATTCCGCATGAACGGACAGAACGTCTGATTACACGCTGGCTGAACGCGCGGTCGGCAGAGCCGACCACCCTACAACAGCTCATAACGCACGTCGCGGCGGTCTTCCGTCTGCAATCCTTCGACCAGGTAGGCATCCCAGCCCAGGCGCCCGTCGACGCCGTCCAGGCGCACGTTGTGCACATCCGCCGCCAGCAAGACCAGCTCGACCTCGTACTCGAGTGTCAATCCCGTGAACATCGCCAGCATGCTGCGCAGCGCCCGCGCCGCCAGGCCGCCCGGTAGGAAGTCGTTGAAGCCCGCGCGGTCGAGCGGTCCCACCACCAGGCGCAGGCGCAGGTCCCGCTGCCAGACACGCGCGCCGGCGATCGTCCCGCCCCCGAGCACGGCCTTGTCGCTGCCCAGCAGGGTCTGCTGCGCCAGCGGCACCTCGTACCAGCTTCCGACGAACTGCTCCGCCACGACCTGCTGGCCAAAATATTCGGACAGCACACGCGCCAGCTGCACGCTGGAGCTCGGGCGGTGCCGCATCGAGGAAGCGAAGTAGGCGATCGACTCGTCCCTCACCTCGCCATCCTGCTTGCCGCTCAGGCGCCGCCGCAGCGCCTTGTCGCCCAGGCCCGCAAGGCTGAGCAGGATCGCCATGAAGCCGTCCTCGCCTCCCTGCTGGTATTGCAGCGCCAGCCGGTACTTGCGCCAGGCTTCGTAGAACAGGGCCAGCGAGCGGTTCGAGAAGGCATCGAGAAAGGCGCGCGCGCCTTCGGCTTCCGGCTCTCCCTTGGCCTGCGCCTGGTGCTCGGCGATGCGCTCCGTGTAGTGCAGGGGCAGCACGCCCTGGGCGCCCAGCAGGCCCATGAAGGCCGGGGTCAGGCGCAGGTATTTCAGGCTGCCTTCCTGCAGCGCGGCGGCCAGGGCCGGCGTGCTGGCATCGAGCTCGCGCGGTTCCGGCGTGATGGCCTCCAACTGGCTTGGCGGGAAGCCGAGCGAGAGCGAGTTCTGGAAGCGCAGGTAGTCCGCCACCAGGCCACGGCGTGGCTGGCCGCGGCGGTGCAGCCACAGTTCCAGCATGCGCACCGCCTGGAAGTACTCGAAGCGGTAGGGCTCGCGGAACAGGCGCTCGATTACAGCAGGCGCAAATCGCCGCTGCGCGGCTCGCATGTCAATAGCGCTTCTCCGGTTTTGTGGGACACGATCACCAGCTGGGTGAAGCTGTTCGCATGCACGTAGAGGGCGAGGAAGCGCGCGATCACCTCCGCGAAGGCGTGGATGCCGCTGCCGATGAAGGCTTCCTCGTCGATGCCGATCCTCACCTCGACCCCGCGCACCAGGCAGGTGAACGGGTTCCCGTCCAGCCAGGCCGTGGTGGGTTTCTGGGAAATCGACTTGATGCCGCCGATCTGGCGCTGCGAGGAGGGCGAACGCGGCAGGTCGTACAGGGCCAGCATCTCGCGGAAGGCCTCGACGCCTCCCTCGGCCAGGGACAGGTGGTTCAGCGCCAGGTGCGAGACCAGGCGCCAGTGCGCGCCGCGCCCGTGCGCGAAGCGGTAGGGGCTTGAAGGCTTGCGCAGGAAGGAGATGGCGCGCTTGCTGGAGCCGCCCTCCAGGAACAGGTCGCCGCCCGGCTGGCCGTAGCTCAGGCTCGAGGGCAGGTCGCGGTTGGTGCAGGTCAGTTCGATGTTCAGGGTGTCGGTCTCGATCTCGGCGGGGTCGAAGTCGATGTCGACGATCGAGACCTGGGTCTCGAAGCCGGGACTGCGGTCCGCGAGCGTCTCGTCGCGCCGCACGCAGTAGTAGTGGCCCGCGTCCTCCGGCGTCTGCGCATGGTGCAGCGCATAGAAGGGGCGGAAGGCGACCAGCGATTCGCCCTGCGGCGTCTGGCGCACCAGGGTGAGCGACTCGATGGCATAGACCTCGTAGGCCCAGGCGCGCCGCGCATCGCCGAGCACCGGGTAGCTGGCGCTGGTGTGCGTCACCCGGATCGGATCGCCGTGCTGGCGGAACAGGTTGATCACCGGCGTGCAGCCCAGCAGCACGTTGTTGGTCGACAGGGTGCCGAGCATGCGCGCCAGGTTCGAGTCCGAACGGATGCTGGCCAGGGCCAGGTGCAGGTTCACGGCCCGCGTGCCCGGCGGGACGCTTGCCGCCAGTGCGGCCAGGTCGATGTCGACGAAGTTGAACTTCTCGGGGAAGCAGAAGTATTCCGTCAGCAGCCGGTAGGCGGCGTGCGAACGCGCGGGGAAGTCGATCAGCGCTTCGTCTTCCTCGAAGCCGGCCGGCCGCACGGGGACCGCGGACAAGGCGCGCCAGACACCGCTGCCCTCGACCTCGACCCAGGCGCCCACGGTGCGCATGAACAGCGCGTCGCGCAGCGCCGCGCAGAAGGATGGCTCGCCGTCCAGGAAGACACGCAGCGTCCGCATGCCGCTGTGCTCCAGCGTGCCCCGCTCGGATGTCGAGACGAGCCCCAGGCTGATGCAGGACGAGGCGCTGCCCGGCAGCTGCGCGGCGTCGGGCGCCTCGATGACGGCCGAGAACCGCGCGCTGCGCAAGGCCAGCGGCGCCACCTCGACCGGATAGACGGTGCGGAAGGTGCAGGCGGCGCCGCGCACCGGGCGTGTGTTCAGCTGGGTGCCGCGCGCGATCGTGCTGGGGCCGGACTGCGCGGCGGCGCCGCCCAGGTCCACGCGCGCGATCGAGCACGAAGGAAAAGGCCGCAGGTAGTGCGGATACAGCACTTCGAACAGGGCTTCGGTGAACTCCGGATAGTCGTCATCCAGGCGGCGGGCAATGCGCGCATTGAGCAGGGCGAAGGATTCGATCATGCGCTCGGTATGCGGGTCTTCGCACACCTCGCCGCTGATCAGGAGACGCCCGGCGATGCGCGGGTAGCGTTCGGCGAACTCGCGCAGGTTGCGGCGCAGGTAGGCCAGTTCGCTTTCGTAATAGGGCAGCAGCTGGTCGACGCTCATGCCGCGGCTCCCGCCGGGCGGCCCGTCTTGCCGGCCTTGCTGATGCTGTACTGCAGGGTCGAGGGCGTGAGCACGGCGTCGAAGTTGACCGGCTCCTGCGAGGTGCTGGCCACCAGCACCGCGGTGATCGAGAAATTCAGGCGGTTGACGGAGTCGCCACGCATATCCAGGCTGGCCCGCACATTGCGCAGGCGCGGCTCGTGGCAGGCAATGGTCTTCTCGATGCTGGCGCAGATCTCGGCGCGGTCCGAGGGACTGGACAGGCAGCGGTCGGCGAAGTCGCCCAGGCCGTAGGTGACCATCGAGCGGCTGCATTCCGGATAGGCTTTCAACGCCTCTTCCGGAATGCTCGAACGCGTGTTGAGCAGGGCCTCGAGATCGCGCGCGACCGTGTCCTTCAGCTCCTCGGCCGTCAGTCGCTGGGCGGCGTTGTTGCCGTGGCCACGGTTCGGCTGCCCCAGCAGGCGGTCGAACAAGCCTGGCGTATATCCCTTCATCCCGCTCTCCTCGCGCTGTCGCATTCGTGAACACGAAACGCGATGTTGCCATGCGAACTCGTACCAACGTTTGATCAAGTTCACATGCGAAACCCTTGCCGCTTGTTATGTTTCGCTGAGTATCCGACCAAGCATTGAGGGAGGCAGGACATGACCAGCAAAGTTCTCTGGGGCGAAGGCCTGTTACTGCGACCGCAGCACTTCCAGCGGCAAGACCACTACCACGAGCAGTGTCTGCACAAGAGCATCAAGGCGGTCCACCCCTATGCCTGGGGCGTCGAGAACCTGCAGGTGGACAAGGAAGCACTGGCGAGCGGCGTGCTGCGCCTCCTGGGGCTGTCGGTGCGCTTCCAGGACGGCGAGCTGGTCGACGCGCCCGACGTCGACGCCCTGCCCGAGACGGTCGACCTGAGCCTCCTGCCGCCCACCCAGCAGGCCCTCACCTATCACATCGCCCTGCCCGGCATGAAGCCCTTCAGCGGCAACTTCACGCCGCCGGGCCAGGCCTCGAACACGGCGCGCTTCGTGCAAGCGAACCAGGACACGCCCGACCTCTATACCCAGGCCGCGCCGGTGCAGCTGGCCTACCTGAAAAAGTCGCTGCGCCTGGTCTCCGAGGCCGAGCCGCGCGATTCCTACATCCACTTCCCGCTGCTGCGCGTGCGCCGCGCGTCGACCGGTGGCTTCGAGCTGGACGACGCCTTCGTGCCGCCCACCCTGTCGGTAGGCGCCGCGCCGATGCTGTTCCAGCAGCTGCGCCGCCTGCTCGATGCGCTGCAGGCCAAGGTGGCCGCCCTGTACGGGCACCAGCGCGAGCCGAGCCGCAATGTGGTGGAGTTCCGCTCCGGCGACATGGCCTCGTTCTGGCTGCTGCACACGGCCAGTTCGGCCTGTGCGACCTTGACCCACAACTTCCAGCATCCCGCCCTGCATCCGGAACGGCTGTTCCAGCAGTTGCTCGACGTCGCCGGCGGGCTGATGACCTTTTCGAAAAGCTGGCAACTGAGCGACCTCCCGGCCTACCAGCATGGCGATCCCGGTCCCTGCTTCACCAAGCTGCACGCCATCATCCGCGAACTGCTCGACACGGTGATCTCGTCGAAATACTTCGCGATTTCCCTGTCGGAGGTGCGGCCGTCCTACCACATCGGGGCGCTGGATTCGGGCAAGATCGACGAGAAGACCACCTTCTATATCGCGGTGTCGGCCGCGATCCCCGCGGTGGAGCTGGTCGACGTGGTGCCCCTGCGCTTCAAGGTGGGCGCGCCGGACGACGTCGAGAAATTCGTGCTCTCCGCCCTGCCGGGGGTGCGGCTGCAGTACGCGCCGCAGCTGCCGGCGGCCGTGCCGGTGCGGCCCGAGACCTGCTACTTCGTGCTGGAAGCGAAAGGGCCGATGTATGAACGCATGCTCAAGGCGCAATCGATCTCAATCTATGTCCCGGCCGGCATGAAGGAACTGCGGCTGGAACTGCTGGCCGTCGCCGCATGAAGCGTTTCAGTCAAGCGCCCACCTTTTCCGAGTGCCTGTCATGACAACTGCTACGACAACCCCGGCACGCCGGGCTGCCGGGTGGCTCAGGTACGGCCTCGTCGTCCTGGCGACCTTTCTGGTCTGCTGGACCGGCATGCTCTGGTATTGGCACAAAACGCAAGGTGATCCGGGCACGGGCGAGCTGGCGTTGACCCTGCTTGTCGTGCCCCTCGCTCTGCTGCTGGGGTTCTGGAAGACGAGCAAGGTGGTCGCGGCCAAGGATGCGGCGGCCATGGCCGCCGGCGCCAAGCCGGCAGTGGCTTCGGCTGGCTCGGCTACAACCCTCGAGGCCGCTTCTCCCTCGCCGGTGCTCGCCATCGTCGCGACGGCGCTGCGGTCTCCGCACGGAAGCTCCGCCGAGGACCTCGCCAGCGCGATCGCGGACAACGAGGCACGCGCCGACCTGGACGAGGAACTGGTCGACGACAATGGTTTTCCCGTCATGACCGCGCGCAGTGACGATGCGCCCGATGAGGCCCTGCAGGACGAGATCATGGCATGGCTGTGCGCACAGGGAATGCCCCAGCCGCGCTTCAGCGAAGAGCAATGGCGCGCCCTGACCCTGGCGACGGGCGTGGCCGGCGAACTGGGTAGCCGTGCGGGCGAGCTGATGCCTGTCGAGGGCACGCCGCCCCTGCTTCAATTGCGCCTGCTTCTGCCGCAGGAATGGCCGGCCGATGTGCGCCGCGCGGCGACGATGTGGCTCAAGCATGCCATCAGCCAGTACGGCTGGCCTGTGGATAAGATCACGGTGCCAGAAGCAGCGGGCCAGGCCCAAGCGCTGACGCCGGCCGCAATGCTCACGCAACTCATGCCAGCGGCCACGAAACCGGGATCCATGGTCGCCATCGTCATCGCGTGCGCGTCCCTGATCGGACAGGAAAGCGTGGACCGCCTGGCTGCGAGCGAATCGCTGTTCACCTCGTCGTCCCAGGCGCGCGGACAGATCCCGGGCGAGGGCGCGGCGGGCTTGTTGCTGACGGATGTGGAACAGGCGCGGCAGTACGAGCCCGGCGACAATGCCCTGCTCGGTCCCATCGGCGAAATGCGCCGCGATGACTCTGCCGACGAGGCACGACGCGTCGAGGCGGCGGTGCTGCTGGAATTAAGCGAACACGTCGCCAAGGCAGGCGGTATCGAACTGGACCAGGTCGACATGGTCGTGGCCGACACCGCACACCGCGCGAACCGGGTGCGCGAGCTGATGGCCCTGGCGGCCCCGACCATTCCCCAGCTCGACGCGGCCGACGACGTGATCCGTATCGGCCTGGGCAGCGGCAGCTGCGGCGCCGTGCCCTTCGTGACCGTGCTTGCGCTGGCCCAGCACTATGCGCGCGAACGTGGTGTGCCCGTCCTGTGCATCAGCAACGAGGACCCCTGGCTGCGTGCTGCCGCCCTGGTCCGCCCGATGGCGTGAGCCTCAAGCGTCGAGCGCGCTGACCACCAGCTTACGCTTGCCGTTCGGCGCCAGCGGGATATCGTTCTCTTCCTGCAGGGAGATATCGAAGAAGCCACCCCAGCGGCGTTGCTGCGCATCGAGCACGAAGGCTTTCTGCTCGTCGTTGAGGCTGCCATGGCGCGGCACCACGGCCAGGGTGATCTCGCCAGCCTTGTTCTGGCGCACCTGGTACAGGCGCACGAAATCCCAGGTCACTTCGTCGATGACGATCGACAGGCCCGGAATGCGCTTGCCGCTGCGGTCGACCAGGTACTCGTGGCCGCGGCCGTCGATGCCCGCGCAACGTCCATTCGCGTCGATCAGCCCGTAGTCGTTGGTGCGGTAACGGATCAGGGGCATCACGTCGTTCCACAGCGAGGTGCCGACGATCTCGGGACGGTCGCCATCCATGCGGTTCTCGTTCCAGCCATACAGGGCGTCGAACTGGTAGTCCGAGGTCCCTGCATCGTCGACCTTCAGGAAGGCCAGGTTTGTCCTTTCCGACAAACCATAGTTTAGCGATACAGGCGCACGGAACAGGCGCCGGATCGAGGCAAGCTGGCTCGGCGTGGCCGGCTCCGAGGCCAGCAGCACCGCTTTGACCTGCACCTCGAGTTCGCCGGCCTGCAGGAGTTCGGACAGCGCCGTCGCGGAACTCGGGTAGGCGTGCACGTACTCGGGGCGGAAGCGATGGATGGCGTCGACGATGGCCGCCTTGTGCTGCTCGTGCACGTGATAGGGCGAAAGCATCAGGCGGTTGCCGACGACCCGTGCCGGCTCCTCGTGCGCCAGGCGGCGCGCGTCGGCGCCGATGCGCAGGATGCGCGACTTGTCGAAGGAGAAGCCGAGCTTGCCCCATTCGTGGGTGAAAAAGGCTTTTTCGATATCGGCCAGGCGCTTGGTGCGCCACAGGCCGATGCCCTGGCCGGAAGAACCGCCGCTGGTGGCGTACATCAGCTTCTCGGGGTCGAGCCGGCTGTCGAGGAAGTCGCGCTGCTGCGACATCACTTCTTCCTTGGAAAGATAAGGAAAGGCGGCGAAGACCTCGTGCAGGGGCTCGTTGGCAGCCTCGGCGCTACTGAGCTTGACGCTGCGCTGGTAGAACGGCACGTGCTCGAGCGCATGCACGAGGATGTGGCGCAGGCGCGCGTTCGCGTGTTCGGCAATGGCGGCCTTGTCCTGCTTCAGGAGCTCGCAGACGCGGAAGAAATCCGGGTGGTAGAGCACCCGGCTCGGGATGTAGCGGCGCCAGGTGTAATAGGGTTTGGCGAGAAGGTCGTGCAGGCTCACATCGTCACCCGTTCAGAATGCGTTTGAATTCTTCCGGGCCCACGCCCCCCAGTCCCAGCGCTTCCAGCGTGCGTGCCTCGGCGGTGAAGTCGCGGTCGAGCAGGGCGCCCGCGATGCAGATCAGCGCGTCCGCCGTCGGGGTCGGCACGCCCATCAGGCGGCCGACCGAGGACAGCAGCGCCAGTCCCATGGGCACGTCTTCGGTGATGAAGCGCGTCTGCAGCGTGGCCGGCCCCTTCGGCCCGCCTTCGCGCGCATAGCGGCGGAACACGGAGATCGACTCCTGCGACAGGTCTTCCTCGTTGCGGAACTTGCACTCGTCGAAGTAGGGCGAGGGTTTCCCGCCGGTGGCCGCGATGACGGCGTTCTTCTCAGCGTCGAGTTTATATAGCAGGTTCAGCACGCAGGGCGTGAAGGCCTCGCGGTACATCCAGAATTCGCCCTGGGCGTACTCGATGCGGCTGGCCGAGAGCAGCGAGCCGACCGTGTGCACGATCAGGTTCGGGTTGTGCATGGCCGACTCGAGCACATTGCTGCGGATCGCGACATAGGTCGGGAACAGGCGGGCGGCGCGCTCCAGGCCTTCGCTAGCGCGCTCGCGCGGCAGGAAGGCCAGGGCATTGCGGGTATTCTTGAACAGGACGTTGACGACACCTGGCTCGGTGATGCGCGCGTCGTAGGGCAGGCTCTCGCCTTCCGCGAGCAGGAAGGGCTCCTTTTCCTGGTAGGGCAGGAAATAGCAGGAACCCATATAGCCGGGCGCCATCAGCACCAGCTGGTGCGCCTTCAGGTAGGGACCGATCAGGGCCGCGATTTCGGCGTGGCACTGGGTCTGGGTGGTGATGATGATCGCGTCGGGCGTTTCCGCGAAGGCTTCCTCGACGTCGCGGGTGGCCAGGGCCAGGGTCGCGGTGCTGCTCTCGCCACCCTTGGGATTGCTGACGATCCTGATGGTGCGCGTCTCGCGGACGTGGTCGAAGTTTTCGTCGTGCAGGGAACGGGAAGTCTTGAACAGGACCACCCGGTGTCCGTCCTGCGCCAGGATCGCGCCGAGCGCACACCCGGCGTTGCCTGCACCAACCATTAACACATTCATGCGTCCTCCAGTAGACAGCCAGGGGCACGACGCGGCGAGCGTCAGTGACAGGTCCGCTCACGCAGGGGCGGTGGCTCGTTTGTCGGTCGACATGGGAGGACGGGTGGGACGCCTGGACGTCACACCAGAGAGGATTCTGTCGCTACCCACGCGAGAAAATGCAAGACAGGCAAGCTTTTGGCCTGCTCATCGATGAAATTAAGATAAGTTTGTTCGAGGGGGAAGTCAACCGAATTCCCAATTGAACGCGGCAGTACGATGAGCAAAGATAAGGCCGTGATGCAGGCTTTTGCTTGATTTTGGTTGCCTGATGTAATCAGACGAGTTGCGCGATATTTGCCTTGGATCAGCCTTTTCAAACCCTTCTACGAGGGGGAGGGTTGACGTACGCTAGGCTGGGGGAAATTGATGAGCTGCTAGAGAATTGCTGAGCAGCAGGTTTGGCCGCCAGGGACCGGTGATGAGCAACAAGTGGCGGGAAAGCCGATGCGTCCGGCGAACGAAGCGCGTTCGCCGGACAGGAAGGTCTTATTCCACCGTCACCGACTTCGCCAGGTTGCGCGGCTTGTCCACATCGGTGCCGCGGGCCAGCGCGGTGTGGTAGGCCAGCAGCTGCAGCGCGGCCACGTGCAGGATCGGCGACAGGTCGCCATAGTGTTCCGGCAGGCGGATCACGTGCAGGCCATCGCCCGAGGTGATGCGCGAGTCGACGTCGGCGAACACATACAGCTGGCCGCCGCGGGCGCGCACTTCCTGCATGTTCGACTTCAGTTTTTCCAGCAGCGCGTCGTTCGGGGCGATCGTCACCACCGGCATCTCTTCGGTCACCAGGGCCAGCGGACCGTGCTTCAGTTCGCCCGCCGGATAGGCTTCGGCGTGGATGTAGGAGATCTCCTTGAGCTTCAGCGCGCCTTCCAGGGCGATCGGGTAGTGCATGCCGCGGCCCAGGAAGAGGGCGTTTTCCTTGCGTGCGAACTCTTCCGCCCAGGCGATGATCTGCGGCTCCAGCGCCAGCACCGAGCTCAATGCGACCGGCAGGTGGCGCATCATCTTGAGGTGCTCGGCTTCTTCCTCGTCGGTGAGGCGGCCGTTCACTTGCGCCAGGGTCAGGGTCAGGAGGAAGAGCGCGGCCAGCTGGGTCGTGAAGGCCTTGGTCGAGGCCACGCCCACTTCCACGCCGGCGCGGGTGATGTAGGCGAGCTTGCACTCGCGCACCATGGCGCTGGTGGAGACGTTACAGATGGTCAGCGTATGCGGCATGCCCAGGCTGCGCGCGTGCTTCAGGGCGGCCAGGGTGTCGGCGGTTTCGCCGGACTGCGAGATCGTCACGACCAGGGTCTGCGGGTGCGGCACGCTGTCGCGGTAGCGGTATTCGCTGGCGATCTCGACGTTGACCGGCACCTTGGCGATGCATTCGATCCAGTACTTCGCGGTCAGGCCGGCATAGTAGCTGGTGCCGCAGGCCAGAATCAGGACGCGGTCGATTTCCTTGAACACGCCATAGGCGCCGTCGCCGAACAGTTCCGGCATGATGCCGGTCACGCCTTCGAGGGTGTCGCCGATCACGCGCGGCTGCTCGAAGATTTCCTTCTGCATGTAGTGGCGGTAAGGGCCGAGCTCGGCCGCGCCGGTGTGGGCGTGCACTGTCTTGACTTCGCGCTCGACCGGACGGCCTTCGCTGTCGACGATCCAGTAGCGCGCCAGTTGCAGGTCGACGACGTCGCCTTCTTCCAGGTAGATGATCTGGTTGGTGGTGCCGGCCAGGGCCATGGCGTCCGAGGCGACGAAGTTCTCGTTCTCGCCCACGCCGACGATCAGCGGCGAGCCCTGGCGCGCGGCCACGACGCGGTGCGGTTCCTCGCGCGAGAACACGGCGATGGCATAGGCGCCGTGCAGGCGCTTGACGGCCTGCTGGACGGTGTCGAACAGGTCGCCGTTGTACATGTGGTCGACCAGGTGGGCGATGACTTCGGTGTCGGTCTGGCTGGTGAATTCGTAGCCGAGGCCTTTCAGCTCGCTGCGCAGCTCGTCGTGGTTTTCGATGATGCCGTTGTGGACAAGTGCGATGCGCGCATTCTCTTCGTTCGGCGAGAAGTGCGGGTGGGCATTGTGCGAGGCCGGGGCGCCGTGGGTGGCCCAGCGGGTGTGGGCGATGCCGGTGAAGCCGTCCAGGCGGGCTTCGCGCACCTGCGATTCGAGGTCGGCCACGCGCGAGGTACTGCGCGAACGGGTCAGCTTGCCGTCCAGGTGCACGGCCACGCCGCAGGAGTCATAGCCCCGGTATTCGAGACGTTTCAGGCCCTCGATCAGGACTGGCGTGATGACGCGCTTGGCGACTGCACCGACGATACCGCACATGGTTGACCTCTTTAATGGTTAGCAATGCAAACTATCGTAGAGCAACTAGAATGAAATAAGCTTTCAGTTTCCACTATTATTTGAAAGAATATTTCATAATGAAACCATGATGAAATATAATTTCAAAACTAACTAAGAATTTCTCATTTATTTCATCATGTCAGAACGATATCCCATCGACGATCTGGATCGTCGCATCCTGAACGCGCTGCAAACTGATGCATCGCATACGAATGCCGAATTGGCCGAACTCGTCCACGTGTCTCCACCCACTTGTTTGCGCAGGGTGAAACAACTGACGGACAGCGGCGTCATCGAGCGCCAGGTGGCGATCGTCGCGCCGGAGAAAATCGATGCGCGCCTGACGGCCATCGTCGAGATCACCCTGGACGTGCAGGCGGCCGAGCGCATGGGCGAATTCGAGGCCCTGGTGGCCGGCGAGGGCGCCGTGCTCCAGTGCTATCGCGTGGCGCCGGGCCCGGATTTCGTGCTGGTCGTGCAGGTGGCGGACATGCCGGCCTACCACGAGCTCGCCCACCGCCTGTTCACCTCGCACGCGAACGTGCGCAATGTGAAAGCCTATTTTTCGACCCACCGCAGCAAGTTCGATACGCGCATCGCTCTGTAAACGCCCGTCGAACTTGTGGATAACTTTGTGGAATACCTTTGGTAAAAGCACAGGATAAGCATGTGATTACCCTGTGTTTTTCCTGTTCTTAAGCTGTTACCAAGCTGTCGATTTCCAGTGGATTACTTCTTCACCTTCACTGGACGGCTCCAGCCTTCGATGGTCAATTGCTTGGGACGGGAGATGGTCAGCTTGCCCGCCGGCGCGTTCTTGGTCAGCGTCGTGCCCGCTCCCAGGGTGGCGCCCTTGCCCACGGTAACCGGCGCCACCAGCTGGCTGTCGCTGCCGATGAAGGCTTCGTCCTCGATCACGGTACGGAATTTGTTCGCGCCGTCGTAATTGCAGGTGATGACGCCGGCGCCGATGTTCACGCGCGAGCCGACCGTGGCGTCACCGACATAGGCGAGGTGGTTGGCCTTGCTGTGCGCGGCGACCTGGCTGTTCTTGATCTCGACGAAGTTACCCACATGGACGTCCTCGCCCAGCTCGGTGCCAGGACGCAGGCGTGCGTAGGGACCGATCTGCGACTTGTCGCCCACCACGGCCTCTTCGATGTGGCAGAAGGGCTTGATCTGGGCGCCTGCACCGATTTTCGCATTCACCAGCACGCAGTTCGGCCCCACGCTCACGCCGTCCGCCAGTTCGACCCGGCCTTCGAACACGCAGCCGACGTCGATCGTCACGTCGCGTCCGCAGATGAGCTCGCCACGCACGTCGATGCGGGCCGGATCCATCAGGGTCACGCCTTTTTCCAGCAGGGCATTGGCGATGTTCAATTGATGGCGGCGCTCGAGCTCGGCCAGCTGCACCTTGCTGTTCACGCCCGCCACTTCCCATTCCGCCGAGGGCTGGGCCGACACCACCGGCACGCCGTCCGCCACCGCCTGGGCCACGATGTCGGTGAGGTAGTACTCACCCTGGGCATTGTTGTTCGACAGGGCGGCCAGCCATTTCTTGAGGTGCGCGGTCGGGATGCACATGATGCCGCTGTTGATCTCGCGGATCGCGCGCTCGGCCTCGTTCGCATCCTTTTCTTCCACGATGCGCACGATCTTGCCGTCCTCGCGCACGATGCGGCCCAGGCCGAAGGGATTGGCCTGCTCGACCGTCAGGATGGCCAGCTTATCGGTGCCCGCGGCCTCGACCAGGCGGCCGAGCGAAGCGGCGGTGGTCAGGGGCACGTCGCCATACAGCACCAGGGTCGGCACGCTCTCGTCGAGCTGCGGCACCGCCTGCATGACGGCATGGCCGGTACCCAGCTGAGGCTGCTGCAGGGCGGTGTCGATCGACGTGCCGGAGGCTTCGGCCAGCTTGCCGAGCATCTCAGGCACCGCTGCGCCCCCGTGACCATAAATCACGCATAATTTACTTAAAGATAAGCTGCGTGCGGTATCGATAACATGCTGCAACAGCGGCTTCCCCGCCAGTGGATGCAGGACTTTCGGCAGGGCGGACTGCATGCGCTTTCCCATGCCGGCGGCGAGGATCACAACGTTCATATGCGGTTCTCAAAAAGTTGATAATATGAAAAAGTTTAACACGCCAGACACCTTGTTCCAGCGCACTATTGCGCTCTGCCTGGTCGCGCTATTCGCCCTTCTTGCCGCTTGCAGCTCGGTGCGTTTTACGTACAACCAGGGCGATACCTTACTGTATTGGTGGTTGGATTCCTACGCCGATCTGGAAGGCCAGCAGGCCGACATCGCCAAGCGCGACATCGACAAACTGTTCCAGTGGCACCGCCAGACCCAGTTGCGCGATTACGCGGCCCTGCTCGGCACCATGCAGCGCGAACTGGCCGGCAATCCCACCCAGGCTGACCTGATCAATATTTACAGAGAAATCCGTGTCCGCGGCGAGCGCCTGGCGACCCGCGCCGTGCCGGAACTGACCACCCTGGCACTGTCCATCAAACCAGACCAGATCGCCGATATCGAGCGCAAGTTCAACACGAAAAACACCGAATATCGCGAGAAATTTATTGAGGGCAGTGTGGAGAAGCGCCAGCGTGCCCGCTTCAAGAAGGCCATGGACCAGCTCGAGCTGTGGTTCGGCCGTTTCAGCAATGAACAGGAAGACGCCCTGCGCCGCACCATGAACGCGCGTCCGCTCGACAACGAGGTCTGGCTGGAAGAGCGCATCTGGCGCCAGCGCCGCATCCTGGCCCTGCTGCGCAAGTTCCAGCAGGAGAAGCCGAACCGCGAGCAGGCGGCGGCCCAGATCACGGCGATGCAGCGCGAACTGTTCGGACGCATGGAGTCGCCCGAGCGCAAGGCCTTCTACGATACGAGCCTCGACCAGACCACGAAGTTCATCCTGGCCGCGATCCGCATGGCCACCCCGGCCCAGAAAAAGCATGCCCAGGAGCGCATGCAAGGCTGGATCAACGATTTCCAGGCACTTGCGGCCGGCAAGTAGCGCGGCGAAAGGGCGGCAGGATGCCCATGCTATAGTGCCGCCCATGCAAAAGAAGTCTTCCCCCAAGCCCCACGGGGCTCCGCGCCTGGCCCCGCGCCAGGTCCGCATCATCGGCGGCATGTGGAAACGCGCCCTGTTGCCGGTCCTCGACGCCGAAGGCTTGCGCCCGACCCCGGACCGGGTGCGCGAGACCGTCTTCAACTGGATCAACCACCAGCTCGGCAGCGACTGGGACAACGCCGCCTTCCTCGACCTGTTCGCCGGCTCCGGCGCCCTCGGCTTCGAAGCTGCCAGCCGCGGCGCGGCTTCCGTCACCATGGTGGATAACCACGGCCCGGCGGCACGCCAGCTGGAAGCCAACCGCGACAAACTGAAAGCCGGCAATGTCTCCGTGCTGCGCGCCGACGCCCTGACCCTGGTGCGCGACCTGGCCGCCCGTGGCCAGCGTTTCGACGTGATCTTCCTCGATCCGCCCTACCAGCTCGGCCTGCTCACCCAGATCCTGCCGCTGTGCCGGGCGCTGCTGAAGGAAGACGGCATGGTGTATGCGGAGACGGGTGAGGCCCTGCCCCTCGAGGGAGAAGTACCCGACTGGCTGGGCGGCTGGGAAGCAATTCGCGAGGACAAAGCGGGCATGGTCTACTATTACCTGCTCAAACCGCAGGCGAGCGCGGCATAAGCGAGACATATAACGCCTGTCCTGCACAAGGATTGGGCATCGAGCGCCCCAGGCTGGGGCGGCTGCCGGATTTTCAGGCATAATGCGCGTTCTGACAGGGTGATCTCCAAGGGAGCCGCAATGGTTGTAGCCGTTTATCCAGGTACTTTCGATCCGCTCACGCGGGGGCACGAGGACTTAGTGCGCCGTGCATCGGGCCTGTTCGACCGCCTGGTGGTGGGCGTGGCCGACAGCAAGAACAAGAAACCGTTCTTCTCGCTCGACGAGCGCCTGGAAATCGCCAACGAAGTGCTGGGCCATTATCCGAACGTGCAGGTCGAGAGCTTCTCGGGCCTGCTGAAGGATTTCGTGCGCCAGCACGATGCGCGCGTGATCGTGCGCGGCCTGCGCGCCGTGTCCGACTTCGAGTACGAGTTCCAGATGGCGGGCATGAACCGCTACCTCTTGCCCGATGTCGAGACCCTGTTCCTGACCCCGTCCGACCAGTACCAGTTCATCTCGGGCACCATCGTGCGCGAGATCGCGATGCTGGGCGGCGACGTGTCGAAATTCGTTTTCCCCTCGGTGGACCGCTGGCTGCAGAAGAAGATCGCAGCGATGAAGGCGGCCCCGGCGGCTTGAAAGCAGTAGAAGCGAGACCAGCATGGCTCTGATGATTACCGACGATTGCATCAACTGCGACGTCTGCGAACCCGAATGCCCGAACGACGCGATCTCGATGGGCCTTGAGATCTACGAAATCGACCCGCACAAGTGCACCGAATGCGTCGGCCACTTCGAAGAGCCGACCTGCGCGGTGCTGTGCCCGGTCGCCTGCATTCCCCTGAACCCGGCCTGGCGCGAATCGCGCGAAGAACTGCAGGCCAAGTACGAACGCCTCACCGCCGCCAAGGCGGGTACCTGATCCCCGAGCCGGCTGTCCAGCCGGCTTTTTTTATCTCTTTCTTCCATCCAGGGCTGCGCCAGGCTGCGTGCGTGCCCGCACCTTGGCCGCCCGGTGCTGCGGCTATGCTGCCGTCATGGATGCGAAAGACGATCAGGAAGAGGTGATTCCTTCTTCCGTGCATGAACATGTCGGTACCTTGTCCGAATTCTATGCCCGGCACGAGGAGGAACTCACGCCTGCGCAGCGCTTTGTCGAGCGGATCAGCGTCTTCCTCGGCAGTCCCGGCTATGTCGCCGGCAACCTGGTCTTCGTCGTGCTATGGATCGCCTGGAACCTGGCCGCCCCCGAACTCGGCTTCGACCAGTGGGACGAGCCGCCCTTCTTCTGGCTGCAGGGCCTCATCGCCCTGAACGCCTTCGTCATCTCGACCACCGTGCTGATTCGCCAGAACCGCATGTCCACCCTCGCCAGCCAGCACGCCCACCTCGACCTGCAAGTGAACCTGCTGGCGGACGAAAAGACCAGCAAGATCATCCAGATGCTCGAGGAACTGCGGCGCGACCTGCCCCAGGTCGCCGACCGGGTCGACCCCGAGGCCGAGGAACTGGCCAGGCCCACCGATACCGAGGCCGTCCTGTCCATCATCGAGGAGTCGTCCGAGCGGCTCAACTGCGAGAAGAAATGATTTCCTGACGAGCTGCTGCGTACATGGCAATTTTCCGGGCCCGCTTCCTTACGCTCGCCTAATCGACCAATAATTTCATTAACTGGTCGCTACAATGTGAACTTTGTATAACCGCATGCATTACTCAGCAATAAGCACGCTTTGTGCTGGCATTTTCACTAATCCATGCGAAAAACAACCCTGGGAAGCAGCCTGCTCCCGCACCAGCCACAGCCCACCAAATTTCGCTCTTCCTCGCTCTAAATTCGGAGTATTTTCACGCATCGTGCTTTCTTCTCCTCTCGATACAAAATGGGCCGACATTTCGAAAGGTGACTTATTGTGATATTTGTTAAATCGGAAGAGCGAGAAAAGCCGGGTGACGAAGAGTCACGAGCGACGATGCGCTAGCGGGTCAATGGGGGCTGAACGAGGGGTAAAAAAGGGAGCGGGTCCGGCGATCGCCACCTCGAGACGGAGACGACCGGAAAAACGGGCGAAAAAAAACGCGGCGTCCGGATCGGAGGCCGCGTCAATGGAGGAAGACGGGTGTCAGGACGTTGTCCTGGATCAGAAACGTTCGCCCAGCTGCACCTTGGGCGGGCGCGGGCGGATGGTCAACACTGCGGCGCGGCCAATACCGACGAGCAGGGGACGGAAGAACATGGCCACGCCACCTGCCAGCGCCAGTCCCGTCGCGGTACGCAGGACATCGCCGACCGGGACGGCGGCTACGGTGGTCTGGAGGAGGGCAAGCGCGTTCATGATGTGTTCGGTGTTGAGATGGCACGACTATAGTGCGACGCAACATATAAATCTAATTTTGTTCACTGATGACGATTATCCATTTCATGAATAGTTAAGGTACACTCATGGCAACGTCCGTATTGCTACCACCTGCCCATGAGCTTCCTGACGCTTGACCTGAACCTGCTGCGCGTGTTCGACGCAGTCATGACCGAGCAAAACCTCACCCGCGCCGCCGGCCACCTGGCGATGACCCAGCCGGCGGTCTCGAACGCCATCAAGCGCCTGCGCGAGAGCCTCGGGGACGAACTCCTGATCCGCACCGCCTACGGCGTCAAGCCGACCCCGCGCGCGGAAGCGCTGTGGCCGGCCGTGCGCCAGGCCCTGGCCGCGCTGGAAGCGGCGGTGATGCCGGAAACCTTCGACGTCTCCAAGGCCCAGGCGACCTTCCGGATGGCGATGGCCGACGCCACCGCCGCCCTCTGGCTGCCCTCCCTGATGCGTTCCATCGAGCGCGAGGCCCCGGGTGTGAACATCCGCATGGTGCCCCTGACCACGCGCGAGCCGCGCCCCATGCTGCTGCGTGGCGACATCGACCTGGCGGTCGGCTTCTTCCCGGGCGTGGCGGCCCAGCTCTCGTACGAAACCGGCTCGCCGATCCGCCACGAGCGCCTGTATTCCGGCGTCTACGTCTGCGTGATGCGCAAGGACCACCCGCTGGCCAAGGAAAAGCTCGACCTCGACACCTACTGCAAGGCCAACCATCTCCTGGTGAGCTTCTCGGGGCGCGCCCACGGCCTGGTCGACGAGGCCCTGGCCCAGATCGGCCGCGAACGCCGCATCCTCCTGACCGTGAACCAGTTCTTCACCGCGGGGCGGGTGGTGGCGAATTCAGACCTGATCACGGTGCTGCCGAAGCACCTGATGGTCTCGACCGGCATGACCGATGCGCTGGTCTGGCGCGAACTGCCTTTCCAGCTGCCGGCCGTTCACCTGGACATGCTCTGGCACGAGCGCGACGGCCGCAGCCCGGCGCACCGCTGGCTGCGCAAGAACCTCGAAAGCATGGCGGAAAGCGCGGCGCCGAAGACGGGCGCACGCAAGGTGGTCTGATTGCCTGCGGGGCGGTTTTTGCCGCCCCGCAGTGATTTTAGGCACAGTTCCAAGACGTTTATATCCACCATGAAATTCGCACCGGCAACTTGCGCCTGATCGGCGCGCCGTTTGCGAGAGCTCATCTTCATCGCATCCGTCACCTCTACATTGGTGAGGCGCCATGCATCCGGCATGGGGCAGCACATGGAGGCAAGCATGCGAACTTTATCCACAAGGCTGGTTTCCGTCGCGACCGCTGCGCTGGCCCTGGCCGCAACCGTATGGAGCAGCGTCCAGGCGGCCGGCACCGATGTCGCCTACGCCACGCCGGCGGCAAGCGAAGCGGGCAAGGCAGGCGCCCATGGTGGCGACGTCTACGGCATCGTCAACCTGATTTCGCCCCTGTCCTTCAACGCCATCATCAACGCGCGCGGGCAGGTCGCCTTCGATTACGTCCCGCTCGGGAACGACAGCCTGCACGTGGGCTTTTTCAACGGCGAGCGCCTGGTCGACATCCTTCCGCCCAACCACGACACATCGCGCCTCGGCGGCCTGAACGACAAAGGGGAAATCGCCCTCAATGTGCGTCTTGCCTATCCCGGCGATCCCGTTCCAAGCGCCTTCCAGCCCTTCCGCCGACACCCGGGCGCGGCCTGATTCCCTTACGCGCCTTCAATCCTGAAGAGGAAACCTTCCTCAGCGAGATCAACAACCGTGGAGAGATCGTCGGCAGCTCGGCCACCGGACCAGCGAACAGTACCTTCCGGGCGGCGCGCTGGACGGCGGACAACCGGCTGTTGCCGCTGCCGGGCCTCGCCGGCTTCGGCGAAACCTACGCGGACGACATCAACGAGCGCAATACCAGCGTCGGCTTCGGTTACGATGCCAGCGGCACCGCGCGGGTGCTGGTGTGGGATGCGAACGGCCGTCCCGCTCCGCTGGCGCTTGGTCCGTCGAGCGCGAGCGCCAATTTCATCAACAAGCGTGGCGACATCACAGGGATGCTCGACACAGAGGGACCGAACTTCCGTGCCTACCTGTGGAGCCCCGTCAAGGGCGTCGTGCGCCTCGGCAGCAACACGGTCCCGACAGCGCTCAGCGAATCGGGTGAAGTGGTCGGCCGCAGGCTGGTCGCGGACCTCGTCACCCATGCCTTTCTGTATTCGCGTGCACGCGGACTGGTCAACCTGCATCCTGCGCCGGCCCACGCTTCCGAGGCGCTGGGCGTGAACGACAGCGGCGTGGCCGTGGGTTTCGTGCGGCCATCGAATACCTTGGAGAGCCTGGCCTACCGCTGGTCGCCAGGGGGCGCCGCCACCGACCTGAACACCCGCCTGTTCAATCCACCGGCAGGGCTCATACTCACCGAGGCGCGCGCCATTTCCCCCAGCGGCGACATCGTGGCCGACTCGAATGCCGGCGTAGTCTTGTTGCGGCGCGGTGGTGGCGGCACCGATGCGCCGGTGCTGGGGCCGATCCAGCTTTCCTCACTGCGCCCCAAGGAGCCGGTCCAGCTGACCCTGTCCTTCCGCGACCGCAACCCGGGGGACACCCATACCGCGACGATCGACTGGCACGACGGCAGGGGACCGCAGCCGGCGGTGGTGAGCGAATCCAGAGGCAGGGGAGAAGTGCGCGGCGAGTTTGTCTTTCCGTCCCAGGGCGGCTACGGCGTCACGGTCAGCGTGACCGACTCGACCCGCCGCACCACCGTCATGCACCGGCAGGTCGACGTCTTCGACATCAGCCGCCCGGCTTCCCTGGCGAAGGAAGTGGCCGGCGCGCGCACGAAGCCGACGTCATACGGTTGGAAAGGAGGCGAGAGCTGGGCGACGCGCGAACGCGCCATGCAGCGCAAGCCACGGTAGGCGCGAGCGTGGATGCGGGCTTCGGAGCGCGCCGGCAGGGCTAGCGGATCGGCAGCTTGGTGGTGTTCTTGACTTCTTCCATGACCGCATAGGTGTGCGTTTCGCGCACACCTTTCTGCAGCAGGGTCTTGCCGAGGAATTCACGGTAGGCGGCCATGTCCTTGACGCGCGCCTTGACCAGGTAGTCGAAGCCGCCCGCCACCATGTGGCATTCCAGCACTTCCGGGATCATCTGCACGCTCTGTTTGAATGCATCGAAGACCTCGGGAGTGGTACGATCGAGCACCACCTCGATGAACACCAGCAGGGAAACGTCGAGCAGCTGGGGATTGAGCTGGGCCGTGTAGCCCGTGATGTAGCCGGACTCGTGCAGCTTGCGCACCCGTTCCAGGCAGGCGGCGGGAGACAGGTTGACGCGTGCAGCCAACTCGACGTTGCTGATTCGCCCGTCGTTCTGCAGTTCCACGAGAATTTTCTTACTGATCTTGTCGAGCATGGTCTGTCTCCTGCCATGTAAACATTATTCGGCCAGATTGTCGCACCAAAAACTATCTTTTGCTAGTCTGTCTTAAAAACAGAATTAATCCAGAAGATTTCCTTCTACAATCGAATCATTCCAACGTGTTCCACAGCACGCCGGCCGCTCGCAATGCGGTGCGGCGTTTTTTGCTGCGCGGGGCACGCTCGGTGATATCCAATTCCTTTTTCTGAAGAGACACCATGCAGATTGCCGCAGCTCCGGCTTCGACCGCTTCGACCTCGACCCCGGTTTCCACTTTCGTTCCCTTCGATGCACTCAAGAGCGAAATCAAGCGCGAACAGACCCCGCTGCGCGCGGCCATCACCGCCGCCTACCGCCGCGACGAAACCGAAGCAGTGCAATGGCTGCTGGCGCAGGGCGCCAGCGCCAACGGCGACGCCTACATGCTGGCCCACCGCCTGGTCTCGAGCGTGCGCGAAAAGCGTACCCGGGCCTCGGGCGTGGACGCGCTGATGCACGAGTTCTCGCTGTCCTCGGAAGAAGGCGTGGCGCTGATGTGCCTGGCCGAAGCCCTGCTGCGCATCCCGGACAGCGAAACCGCCGACCGCCTGATCGCCGACAAGATCAGCCGCGGCGACTGGAAAAAACACCTGGGCGAATCGCCTTCGCTGTTCGTGAACGCGGCCACCTGGGGCCTGCTCATCACCGGCAAGCTGGTGTCGACCAATAGCGAGAAGAACCTGGGTTCGGCCCTCACCCGCCTGATCGCCAAGGGTGGCGAGCCGCTGATCCGCAAGGGCGTCGACATGGCCATGCGCATGCTGGGCAACCAGTTCGTCACCGGCCAGACCATCGAGGAAGCGCTCAAGAACAGCCGCGAGAACGAAAACCGCGGCTACCGCTACTCCTACGACATGCTGGGCGAAGCGGCGCTGACCGAGCAGGATGCGAAGAACTACTATGCCTCCTACGAGACCGCGATCCACGCGATCGGCAAGGCCTCGAACGGCCGCGGCATCAAGGACGGCCCGGGCATCTCGATCAAGCTGTCGGCCCTGCACCCGCGCTACAGCCGCGCCCAGTACCAGCGCGTGATGGGCGAGCTGCTGCCGCGCGTGCGCAGCCTGGTCCTGCTGGCCAAGAGCTACAACATCGGCATCAACATCGACGCCGAGGAAGCCGACCGCCTCGAGATCTCGCTCGACATGCTGGAATCGCTGGCGTTCGACAAGGAGCTGGAAGGATTCGAAGGCATCGGCCTGGTGGTGCAGGCCTACCAGAAACGCTGCCCCTTCGTGATCGACTACCTGGTCGACCTGGCCAAGAGGAGCAGCCGCAAGTTCATGGTGCGCCTGGTGAAGGGCGCCTACTGGGACGCCGAGATCAAGCGCGCCCAGGTCGAGGGCATGCCGGGCTATCCGGTCTACACCCGCAAGGTCTACACCGACGTCTCCTACCTCACCTGCGCGCGCAAGCTGCTGGCGGCCAGCGACATCCTCTATCCGCAGTTCGCCACCCACAATGCGCATTCGCTGTCGGTGATCTACACCTGGGCCAAGGCGGACGGCGTCAGCAACTACGAATTCCAGTGCCTGCACGGCATGGGCGAGACCCTGTACGACCAGGTCGTCGGCCCGCGCAAGCTCGATAAAGCCTGCCGCATCTACGCGCCGGTCGGCTCGCACGAGACCCTGCTGGCCTACCTGGTGCGCCGCCTGCTGGAAAACGGCGCCAACTCCTCCTTCGTGAACCAGATCGTGGACGAGAACGTGGCGATCGACAGCCTGCTGGCCGATCCGTTCGAGCAGGCGCGCGCCTCGGCTGGTCGCCCGCACCCGGCGATCGCCCTGCCGCTGCAGATGTTCGGCGACGAGCGCAAGAACTCCGCCGGCCTGGACCTCGTCAACGAGAACATCCTGGCTACCCTCGCCGGCGGCCTCGCCCAACAGCGCCAGCACCTGGCCATGCCGCTGATCGCCGGCCCGGTCGATGCGAGCGCGCGCGCGGACGTCATCAACCCGGCCATGTCGAGCGACGTCGTCGGCCAGGTCGTCGAAGCGACCCGTACCGATGTGGAGACCGCCCTGGCGGCAGCCAGCGCTTTTGCCGGCGAATGGGAAGCCAGCAGCGTCGAAACCCGCGCCACCATCCTGGAGCGCACCGCCGACCTGTTCGAACAGAACGGCACCGAGCTGATGGCCCTGGCCGTACGCGAAGCCGGCAAGTCGCTGCCGAATGCGATCGCAGAACTGCGTGAAGCGGTCGACTTCCTGCGCTATTACGCCGTGCAGATCCGCGATTCCAAAGCGGACGGCGCACTCGGCCCGGTCACCTGCATCTCGCCATGGAACTTCCCGCTCGCGATCTTCACCGGCCAGGTGGCCGCCGCCCTCGTGGCCGGCAACGTGGTGCTGGCCAAACCGGCCGAGCAGACCCCGCTGATCGCGCACCGCGCCGTGGAACTCTTCCATGAAGCCGGTACCCCACGCGCCGCGCTGCAGCTGCTGCCGGGCCGCGGCGAAGTGGTGGGCGCCGCCCTCACGTCGGACTCGCGCATCAAGGGCGTGATCTTCACCGGCTCGACCGAAGTGGCCCAGCTGATCAACCGTACCCTGGCGGCGCGCGCCGAACAGGAAGGCATCGACATCCCGCTGGTGGCCGAGACCGGCGGCCAGAACGCCCTGATCGTGGATTCCTCGGCGCTGCCGGAGCAGGTGGTGCAGGACGTGCTGTCCTCGGCCTTCGATTCGGCCGGCCAGCGCTGCTCGGCGCTGCGCGTGCTCTTCCTGCAGGAAGACATCGCCGACAAGACCATCAAGATGCTCAAGGGCGCGATGCTGGAACTGCGCGTGGGCGCCCCCGACCGCCTGGCCACCGACATCGGCCCCGTCATCGATGCCGAAGCCCAGCGCAACCTGCTGGCCCACATCGAACGCATGCGCGCCACCGCGCGCGGCCACTATGCGCTCGAGCTGCCGGACACTGTCACGAAGAACGGCACCTTCGTCCCGCCAACCGTGCTGGAAATCGGCTCGCTGGCGGAACTCAAGCACGAGGTCTTCGGCCCGGTGCTGCACATCGTGCGCTACCGCCGCGCCGAACTGCCGAAGGTGATCGGCACCATCAACGCCACCGGCTACGGCCTGACCCTGGGCGTGCACTCGCGCATCGACGAGACCATCGACTTCATCGTCGAGCGCGCACACGTGGGCAACATCTACGTGAACCGCAACATCGTCGGCGCAGTGGTCGGCGTGCAGCCTTTCGGCGGCGAGGGCAAGTCCGGCACCGGTCCGAAGGCCGGCGGTCCGCTCTACCTCAAGCGCCTGCAGCGCAATACGGGGCCCCTGATGGAGCACAGCCGCGCGTTCGACGCGGGCCTGGACGCGCTGCTCGGCTGGATGCGTGCGAACGGCCACGGCGAGCTGGCGACCCTGGCGCAAAGCTACGGGCGAACCGCACTGACCAATGTCGAAATCGCCCTGCCGGGTCCGACCGGCGAGCGCAACACCCTGGCCTTTACCAAGCGCGGCACCGTGCTGTGCGCGCCGAAAACGGCGGCCGGCCTGCTCAACCAGCTGGCCGCCGCCCTGGCGACCGGCAACCGCGCCCTGGTACTGGCGGAACCCGGCCTGATCCCGGCCGAGCTGCCGGCGCTGGTGAAGGAGCGCGTGCGCTTCGTCGGCCAGGACGAAATCGATGCGAGCGAGTTCCAGATCGCGCTGCTGGAGGCAGGGCTGGGCGGTTCCCTGCGCGCCAAGCTGGCCGCGCGCACCGGCGCCATCGTCGGTATCGTCGACACCACGGCGCATGAAGGGGTGGCGCTGTGGCGCCTGGTGGCCGAACGGGCCGTCTGCGTCAACACGACGGCGGCTGGCGGCAACGCAAGCCTGATGACCTTGGGCGTGTAATGATGAACGGGGAGCGAAAGCTCCCCGTTTTGTTTTGAGCGATGTAGTGGCAGTTCGTAGGGTGGTCGGCTCTGCCGACCGCGCGTTCAACCAGCGTGAAAATGGACGATATAACGCATTTCATCGTGTATTTGAACGCGCGGTCGGCGAAGCCGACCACCCTACAAAAACCGTAGCAGCAGGAGACACATTCTTATAAAACGGAGGTAGACATGCTGGTTGGCGTACCAAAGGAAATCAAGAATCACGAGTACCGCGTCGGGCTGACCCCGCCCTCGGTGCGCGAACTGACGTCGCGCGGCATCGAGGTCGTCGTGCAGCAGGGCGCCGGGGAGCAGATCGGGCTGTCGGACGATCAGTACACGGCGGCCGGCGCCACCCTCGCCGGCTCGGCCAGGGACGTCTTCGGGCGCGCCGACATGATCGTCAAGGTCAAGGAACCGCAGCCCCAGGAATGCGCCATGCTGCGCGAAGGGCAGATCCTCTACACCTACCTGCACCTGGCGCCCGATCCCGAGCAGACCGCGGCGCTGGTGAAGTCGGGGGCCGTCTGCATCGCCTACGAAACCATCACCGGCCCAGGTGGCGGCCTGCCCCTGCTCGCGCCGATGAGCGAGGTGGCCGGCCGCATGGCGATCCAGGCCGGCGCCGCGCATCTCGAAAAATCCAGGGGCGGCATGGGCCTGCTGCTGGGCGGCGTGCCGGGCGTGGCGGCCGGTCACGTGGTCATCATCGGCGCGGGTGTGGTCGGGACCAATGCGCTGCAGATGGCGGTCGGCACGGGCGCGAGGGTGACGGTGCTCGACAAGAACGTCGATCGCCTGCGCCAGCTCGACCTCGTCTACGGCAACCGCATCTCCACGCTGTATTCCAACGCGCATGCGATCGAGGAGGCGGTACTCGATGCCGACCTGGCGATCGGCGGCGTGCTGGTGCCGGGCGCCGCGGCGCCGAAGCTGGTCACCCGCGACATGATTTCGCGCATGAAGAAGGGCGCGGTGGTGGTGGACGTGGCGATCGACCAGGGCGGCTGCTTCGAAACCTCGCACCCGACCACCCACGCCGACCCGACTTTCGTGGTCGACGGCGTGATCCACTACTGCGTGGCGAACATGCCGGGCGCCGTGGCGCGCACCTCCACCTTCGCACTCAACAACGCAACGATCGGCCATGCCGTGGCGCTGGCCACCAAGGGCTGGCGGCGCGCGCTGCTGGAGGATGTCCACCTGCGCAATGGCCTGAATGTCTGCCAGGGCAAGGTCACCTACCAGGCGGTGGCCAGGGATCTCGGCTACGACTACGTGCCGGCGGAGTCCCTGCTGGGCTGAAGCGGCATGTCCGCAAGATCCCGGCACATGCGCCGGGTGATGTGGAAAGCGTATTGCGCGGCCACCGATTTCACGAAACGCATGAAATCGATGGCCGCGTGTTCGTTCGCATTGTCCGAGATCGTGCGCAGCACGGCGCAGGGCACGCCCAGCTCGTAGCACACCTGCGCCACCGCGGCGCCTTCCATTTCGACCGCCACGAGGCCGGGAAGGGCGTCGTTGAGACTGTTCACATGCGCGCCGTCGTTGACGAACTGGTCGCCGCTCGCCACCAGGCCGCGGTGCACGCGCGGCTGGTCGAGCCGGAATGCCTGCCGTTCGCCATCCTGGATCGTCTCGAGGAAGTCGCGTTCCAGGAAGTCATGGGCGGCGCGCGAAAGGCGCAGGGACAGCTGCTGGTCGGGCTGGAAGTGCGTCTGGCCGGTCAGCGGCACCTCGAAACGCGGAAACAGGGGGCTGGCGTCCATATCGTGCTGGACCAGCGCTTCGGCGACCACGATGTCCCCGACCCGCACGGTTTTGTCCCCGGCGCCGCCCACGCCGGTAAAGAGGATGTGGGTAACTCCGAACTTCTCCACAAGCGTTGTGGCAGTCATGGCGGCGGCAACCTTGCCAATTCGCGATAAAACGCACACAGCGTCGATTTCCCACAGTGTTCCTGCCCAGTACTCGCGCATGCCATGGATGAGCTTGGCGGGGCCTCTCATGGCTTCCACGAGCCCCTGTTGTTCTTCCGCCAAGGCGCTGATGATCCCTAAACGCATGTTTTTCCTGTTTTTTTAATCACTTATCCTGTTTGTCGAGCGGCTTGCGGAAGTAGACCACCCGCTCCGTTTCCTCGAATCCGAGTGCCTTGTGCATGGCATGGCTGACCGTGTTCTCGAGCAGCGCATCCGATGCCATCTCCGTGCATCCCTGTTCTCTGCACCATTTTTCAGCAACGGCCACCAGCTGGGCGGCAAGGCCTCGCCTGCGGTAAGCCGGATCCACATAGAGACCTTCCAGGAAACCGACCGGCGAGGAATCGGTGCCGTTCACATAATCGCTGCGCAGGGCGACTTCCACCAGTCCCTGGGGCTCGCCGCAGCTCGAATACGCCAGGAACTGTGCATAACGATTGGCTTGTGCACAGAGCTCGCGCATTTCTGCGAGGTGTTCGTCGCGTTCTGCAGGCCACAGTGCCATGCGCAGCGCCAGCCAGCCGGCTTGTTCAGTACTTGTACAGCGCTTGATCGAGGTCATCCGTAGGCCTTTGTCGAGCAGTCGAGCTTCTATTTTGCTTGTCTTAGGAGTGAGAGGCTAGAGAAAGCAAGCTGCCGGAGGCCTTTTGGCCGCGAAGTTCCAGGTTCTTGGTTAACTAAAGTGTGTATATAAAGCTGGTAGTAGATAGTAAACGCGCATCTTTCTGTTGATAAGTCGGGTTTACTCCACAGTATCAATGATTTGCATGCGCGTTAACCGGTTGAACAAAGCCTGTGTGGAGCCTGAACGGAACTTGGACAAAATTTTGGCAGGCACGAAAAGACCTCGTTCTGCACATCCGGTCCTGTGGATATTCATCGGCTTTTCCACAGTTCGGCCGGGAATCGCTGCGTCAGCGCGGGTTTTGCAGGCCAACAGGGAAGACAGGAGGTGGTAGCGGAAGTGTCGACGGTCCTGGTCGGCATCTTGGCTGCATGCCCGAAGTTGTCGTCAACGAAGGTCGATGTCTTCCAGTTCGTTGGCGAACAGGGTGCCGGAAGTGCTGCATGCCAGGAAACGGATACGCGAACGCATTCCTGTCTTTGTTGTTGTAGTAAACAAGTTTGTATACAAACTGGTAGTGATAGTAAACGCGCACTGCTTTGTGGATAAGACGGGTTTTCTCCACAACGTCAACGGTTTACGGTCGCGTTAACCTGCTGGACAAAGCTTGTTTTTGAGTTGGAGGAAACTTGGACAGATTTTTGGTCTGCTAGTAAATGGCCGCGTTCTGCACATTCGATACTGTGGATATCCCATCTGTTTTCCACAGGAGCATGCGAGTTCGCGCCGTTTTCCTGCTGACCTTGGCCTGCAATGCATCGATACGAGCGATCAGGCGAGCTCCTCCTTTGCTTCCAAGGTTTGTCGGTTTGATACGACGTGTCAGCAAAAATTTTTTTTAAGGAAGCACCGCGAGGTTTACAAACAAAGTTTGTATACAAGGATAGTAGTAGTGGTTAACGGCCCATCCTTTCTGTGGACAAGTTCTTGGAGGCTCTAAAAATCAAGCACTTGAGCGAAGCATAAGGCGGTGCACTGTCAGCCTGGGTTCGCCTTCGAAAAAGGGGACAAGAATCGCGACCCTGTCAAATCGGGGCCGTTTTGCACAAACCGCACCTGTGGATATCCATAGCGTTATCCACAGATGGGCTCTAGACAGGCGTTTACGATCTGGTAAGCTTGCCTCAACGAATGACGAACGGAGGGGTTGGATGGATCTCGACGCGCTGTTTCGCATGCCCATGACACGCAGGCCGAAGGACGGCGGTGTGCGTCCATTTGCCTGCGGACCTGGTGCCGGATCGCAGCCTTCCGAACGCTTTGGCGGCGAAGCGTGCAGGGCTCGCCTGGCGAGCGGCCTGCTCACGGGACGCTAGCCTTGGAGTCCGCTGGCGAGTACGACTACATCATCGTCGGCGCCGGCACCTCGGGCTGCGTGCTGGCGAACCGCCTGACCCGCAATCGCGACGTGAACGTGCTGCTGCTGGAAGCCGGCGGCAAGGACGATTACATGTGGATCCACATCCCGGTCGGCTACCTGCGCTGCATCGGCAATCCGCGCACGGACTGGCTGTTCCGTACCGAAGCCGATCCCGGCCTGCATGGACGGTCGCTGATCTACCCGCGTGGCAAGGTGCTGGGCGGGAGCTCCTCGATCAATGGCATGATCTACATGCGTGGCCAGCCCTTCGACTACGAGCGTTGGGCCGAGGTCGCGGGCGACGATTCCTGGCGCTGGGAGCGGGTGCTGCCGCTGTTCAAGCGCAGCGAAGACCATTATCTCGGCGCCAGCGAACTGCACGGCGCCGGCGGCGAATGGCGGGTGGAAAAGCAGCGGCTGTCCTGGGCGATCCTGGACGCCTTCCGTGAAGCGGCGCTTGAAACCGGCATCCCGAAACTCGAGGACCTGAATGCCGGCCGGGGCGAGGGTTCGGCCTATTTCGAGGTCAACCAGCGCCGCGGCATCCGCCTGAATACGGCGAAGGCCTTCCTGAAGCCGGCCTCGCAAAGGCCAAACCTGACGATCATGACCGGCTGCCACGTCGAGCGCCTGCTGTTCGAGGAGACGCCGCAGGGCAAGGCCTGCACCGGCGTCCGGTTCACCGGCGGCGGCCGCGCCTTCACCGCCACGGCGCACCGCGAAACCTTGTTGGCGGCAGGGGCGGTAGGCTCGCCGCAGATCCTGCAGCTGTCCGGCATCGGACCAGCAAGCGAATTGCAGCGCCACGGCATCCATCCGGTGGCCGATTTGCCCGGTGTCGGAGAGAATTTGCAGGACCATCTGCAGCTGCGCATGGTCTTCAAGGTGCAGGGTGTGCCCACCCTGAATACCCGGGCCACCAGACCATTCGGCAGATTCCTGATCGGGCTCGAATACGCGCTGTTCCAGAGCGGCCCCATGTCGATGGCGCCGTCGCAGCTGGGCGCTTTTGCCCGCTCCTCGCCGCAGCAGCAGGCGCCGGATCTGCAGTACCACGTGCAGCCGCTGTCGCTGGACAAGTTCGGCGACCCGCTGCACCGTTTTCCGGCCTTTACCGCCAGCGTCTGCAACCTGCAGCCGACCTCGCGCGGCCATGTGCGGATCGGGTCCGCCGACAGCTACGCGCCGCCGAAGATCACGCCGAACTACCTGAGCACCGAAGCGGACCGCCGCACCGCCGCCAGCGCCCTGCGCCTGACGCGGCGCATCGTGGCCGCGCCGGCGCTGGCGAAGTACCGCCCGGAAGAGGTCATGCCGGGCCCGCAATTCCAGAGCGAGGAAGAGCTGGCCCATGCGGCGGGCCTGGTCGGCACCACGATTTTCCACCCGGTCGGCACCTGCCGCATGGGGAAAGCGGGCGATTCCTTGGCCGTGGTCGACGGCCGCCTGCGCGTGCACGGCGTCGGCAGGCTGCGCGTGGTGGACGCCTCGATCATGCCCTTCATCACCTCGGGCAACACGAATTCACCGACGATCATGATCGCGGAAAAGGCGGCGCAAGACATCCTGGCCGGGCAGGCCTAGGCTGGCCGTGCAAAAGCGCACAAGCGTCGTGCGCCCATGCCGGCCGCATGAGGCGCGTACGGTAAGCCAGCCGTATTGTGAGGGCCTGGCCTTGTATGTATGATCTGGCAAGCAGTGCCCCGGTTCGCTTGTCGCAACCACCTGTCTGGAGAGTCAATGGCGGATGTCATCCTGGAGACAAGGCAGCTCACCAAGGAATTCAAGGGATTCACGGCAGTCAGCGGCGTCGACTTGCGGGTCGAACGCGGCCACATCCACGCCCTGATCGGCCCCAACGGCGCCGGCAAGACCACCTGCTTCAACCTGCTGACCAAATTCCTTGCCCCGACCAGCGGGCGCATCCTCTTCAATGGCCGCGACATCACGGCCGCCCGTCCCGCCCAGGTCGCCCGCATGGGCATCATCCGTTCCTTCCAGATTTCCGCCGTCTTCCCGCACATGACGGTGCTGGAAAACGTGCGCGTCGGCCTGCAACGCCGGCTCGGCACCAGTTTCCACTTCTGGCGCAGCAGCCGTTCGCTGGACGGGCTGAACGGCCAGGCGCTGGCCCTGCTGGGCGAGGTCGGCCTGGAAAACTTTGCGGACACCCTGACGGCCGACCTGCCCTATGGCCGCAAGCGCGCCCTCGAGATCGCCACGACCCTGGCGATGGAACCGGAACTGATGCTGCTGGACGAGCCGACCCAGGGCATGGGCCACGAAGATGTCCACAGGGTTACCGAACTCATCCGCAAGGTGGCGGCGGGGCGCACCATCCTGATGGTCGAACACAATATGAAGGTGGTGGCCGGCATCTGCGATCGCATCTCCGTACTGAAGCAGGGCGCGGTGCTGGCCGAGGGCAGCTATGCCGAGGTGTCGGGTAATCCACAGGTGATGGAGGCCTATATGGGCACAGCCGATGGAGAACTGGCGGGAGCACGGCATTGAGCCCGCTGCTCGACGTCAGGCAGCTGCACGCCTGGTATGGCGAATCGCACATCCTGCACGGCATCGACCTGCAGGTCGGGGAGGGCGAAGTCGTCACCCTGCTGGGCCGCAACGGCGCAGGGCGCACGACCTTGCTGCGCGCCATCATGGGCCTGACCGGCCGGCGCAGCGGCTCGATCCGCATCAAGGGCGTGGAAAGCATCGGCCTGCCGACCTACAAGATCGCCCACCTCGGCATCGGCTACTGTCCCGAAGAGCGCGGCATCTTTTCCTCGCTCTCCTGCGAGGAAAACCTGCTGCTGCCGCCGCAGCTGCAGGGGAGCGGGAAGGGCATGACGGTGGACGAGATCTACGCCATGTTCCCGCAGCTCCATGAGCGCCGCCACAGCCAGGGCACGCGCCTGTCGGGCGGCGAACAGCAGATGCTGGCCGTCGCCCGCATCCTGCGCACCGGCGCGCGCCTGCTGCTGCTGGACGAGATCTCGGAAGGCCTGGCGCCGGTGATCGTGCAGAGCCTGGCGCGCACCATCACGGCGCTCAAGGCGCAGGGCTACACCATCGTCATGGTCGAACAGAACTTCCGCTTCGCGGCTCCGCTGGCGGACCGCTTTTACGTGATCGAACACGGCCAGGTCGTCGAGACGATAGCGGCCGCGCAACTGGATGACAGGATGCCGGTGCTCACCGAGCTGCTCGGCGTGTGAATTGAAGAAATCGTACTCGCACAATAACTGAGACCTTATGAAACGCAGCGCCATCGCCCTTGCCGCCACCGCCTTCGCCACCTTCGGCCTGTCCATGCCCGTCCAGGCCCAGATCTCGGGCGACGTCATCAAGATCGGTTTCATCACCGACCTGTCCGGCGTGTATTCCGACGTGGACGGCAATGGCGGGGCGGAAGCGATCCGCATGGCCATCGCCGACATGGGCGGCGCCATCAACGGCAAGAAGGTCCAGCTGGTCGTCGCCGATCACCAGAACAAACCGGACATCGCCGCCTCCAAGGCGCGCGAATGGTTCGACCGCGAGGGCGTGGACCTGCTCATCGGCGGCACCAATTCCGGCGCCAGCCTCGCGATGGCCAAGGTCGCCGCGGAAAAAAAGAAGGTCTTCATCGCCATCGGCTCCGGCACCGCGCAACTGACCAACGAACAGTGCACGCCCTACACCGTCCACTACGCCTACGACACGGTGGCGCTGGCGCGCGGCACCGGCGCCACCATGCTCAAGCAGGGCGGCAAGTCCTGGTACTTCCTGACCGCCGACTATGCCTTCGGCCAGTCGCTCGAGAAGGATACGGCCGATGTCGTGAAGGGGGGTGGCGGCACCGTGGTGGGCAGCGTCAAGCATCCGCTGTCGGCCTCGGACTTCTCGTCCTTCCTGCTGCAGGCGCAGTCGTCCAGGGCCCAGGTGCTGGGCATGGCCAATGCGGGCGGCGACCTGATCAATGCCGTGAAGGCCGCCAACGAGTTCGGCCTGACCAAGAAGATGAAGGTGGCCGGCCTCCTGGTGTTCATCAACGATGTCCACAGCCTGGGCCTGAACACGACCCAGGGCATGTACCTCACCGACGGCTGGTACTGGGACCGCACGCCGGAATCGCGCGCCTGGGCCAAGCGCTATTTCGCCAAGATGAAGAAGCAGCCTTCGATGCTGCAGGCGGGCGATTACTCGGCCACCATGCAGTTCCTGGGAGCGGTGAAAGCACTGGGGACCGACAACGCCGACAAGGTCATGGCCCATCTGAAGAAGACCCCGATCAACGACATGTTCGCCAAGAACGGCGTGATCCGCCCCGATGGCCGCATGGTCTACGACATGTACCTGATGCAGGTGAAGACGCCGAAGGAATCGAAGGGCGCCTGGGACTACTATAAGGTCGTCGCCACCATCCCGGGCGAGCAGGCCTACACGAAGAAGGCCGAAACCAAGTGCGCGCTGTGGAAGTGAGCCGGCGCCCCGCATGGAGATCTTCGGCATTCCCCACCAGGCCCTGCTGAGCCAGCTGCTGCTCGGCCTGGTCAACGGCTCTTTCTACGCCATGCTCTCGCTGGGCCTGGCCGTCATCTTCGGCCTGCTCAATGTCATCAACTTTGCCCACGGCGCCCTCTATATGTGCGGCGCTTTTGCCGCCTGGATCGGGGTCACCAGCTTCGGCCTGGACTACTGGACCATGCTGCTGCTGGCGCCCCTCATCGTCGGCCTGTTCGGCATCCTGGTCGAGCGTTCGATGCTGCGCTGGCTGTACCGCTTCGACCACCTCTACGGCCTGCTGCTGACCTTCGGCATCACCCTGCTGCTGGAAGGCGTGTTCCGCTCCTTCTTTGGCGTGTCCGGGCAAACCCTGGACGTGCCGGAACGCCTGAGCGGGGCGACCGACCTCGGCTTCATGATCCTGCCGAACTACCGCGCCTGGGTGGTGGTCGCCTCGCTGACGGTCTGCCTGTCGACCTGGTTCGTCATCGAGAAAACCCGGCTGGGCGCGCTGTTGCGCGCCGGTACCGAGAACCCGAAGCTGGTCGAGGCCTTCGGCGTCAACGTGCCGCTGATGGTCACGCTCACCTATGGCTTCGGCGTGGCGCTGGCGGGATTCGCCGGCGTGCTGGCGGCGCCCGTCATCAACGTCACGCCGCTGATGGGCTCGAACCTGATCATCGTCGTGTTTGCCGTGGTGGTGATCGGCGGCATGGGTTCCATCCTCGGTTCCATCCTGACCGGCCTCGGCCTGGGCGTGATCGAGGGCCTGACCCGGGTGTTCTATCCGGAAGGGTCGGAAGTCGTCGTCTTCGTCGTGATGGTCATCGTCCTGCTGCTGCGTCCGGCCGGGCTCTTCGGCAAGGAAAAATAGGCATGAACAAGAAAGTCGGCTATACCCTGGCACTGCTGCTTTTTTTGGCAGCGCCCTTCGTCGCCTATCCCGTGTTCCTGATGAAGCTCCTGTGCTTCGCCCTGTTCGCCTGCGCCTTCAATCTCTTGATCGGGTTCACCGGCCTGCTGTCCTTCGGGCATGCCGCTTTTTTCGGCAGCGCCGGCTATGTCACGGGCCACCTGCTGGCCGTGAGCGGACTGCCGACCGGGCTCGGCATCGTGCTGGGCGTGCTGGCTTCCAGCCTGCTGGGCCTGGTAATCGGCGCGCTGGCGATTCGCCGCCAGGGCATCTATTTCTCGATGATCACGCTGGCGCTGGCCCAGATGGTGTATTTCGCGGCGCTGCGCTCGCCGTTTACGCACGGCGAGGATGGCTTGCAGGGCGTGCCGCGCGGGACGCTGTTCGGCCTGGACCTGTCGAACGACCTGGCCATGTACTACCTGGTGCTGGCGATCGCCGTGGGCGGTTTTGCCTTGGTGGTGCGCACCGTGCATTCGCCCTTCGGCCAGGTGCTGGGGGCGATCAGGGACAACGAGGCGCGCGCCGTGTCGCTGGGCTACGAGGTCGACCGCTACAAGCTGCTCGCCTTCGTGCTGTCCGCAGGCCTGGCAGGGCTCGCCGGGGCCACCAAAACGGTCGTGCTGGGCTTCGAGACGCTCACCGACGTGCACTGGACCATGTCGGGCCTGGTGGTCCTGATGACGCTCGTCGGCGGCATGGGGACGATGGCGGGCCCGGTGCTGGGGGCCTTCATCGTGGTGGCGCTGGAAAACAAGCTGGGCGACGTCGGCGGCTGGCTGGCGGAACATACCGGCATCGCCTGGTTCGGCACCCTCGGCGAGTCGGTCGGGATGGTGACGGGCCTGATTTTTATTGTCTGTGTTCTCTTGTTCCGTCGTGGTATTGTGGGGGAAATAGCTTCAAAGCTAGAGCGCGGCCGCAAGCAGGCCGCCTGAAGCGCCTTCTGCCAGTGGAGCGGACATGAACCTCGAATCCCATTTCGTCGACGTGCACGGCCTGCGCATGCATTACGTCAGCGCGGGCGAAGGTCCCACCGTGATCCTGATGCACGGTTTTCCCGATACCCACGAGATCTGGCGCCACCAGATTCCCGCGCTGGCGAAGGCCGGCTACCGGGTGATCGCGCCGGACATGCGCGGCTACGGCAAGACCGATGCGCCGGAGAGTACGGGGGCCTACGCGATCGAATTCCTGTGCGCCGACATCCTCGGCCTCATGGACGCGCTGGGCGTGGAGAAGGCGGCGCTCGTCGGCCACGACTGGGGCGGCCTGGTCGGCTGGCAGCTGTGCATGGACGCGCCGCAGCGCTTCGAGCGTTTCGTCGCCATGTCGACCGGCCACCCGGCCGCGATCGCCAATGCCGGCGTGACCCAGCAGATGCGTTTCTGGTACATCCTCGGCTTCCTGATGCCGGTGGTGGCGGAACATGCGATCCGCGCCAATGACTGGTTCTTCCTGCGCCAGATGACGCGCCGCAAGGAGCAACTGGCGATCTGGCGCGCGGCGCTGGAGCCGGAAGGACGCCTGACCGCGGCGCTGAACTACTACCGCGCGAACATCAAGCTGGGCCGGCCCCACCATTGGCGCCCGGTCGAGGTGCCCGTGATGGGCATCTGGAGCGACCGTGACCCGGCCCTGGGCGAGAAGCAGATGCTGGACTCGGTCCACCATTGCCGCGCGGGCTTTCGTTACGAGGCCTTGAAGGGGGCGGGGCACTGGATGCAGCTGTCCGCCACCGAGCGCCTCAACGCCCTGCTGCTCGACTTCCTGCCGCCCTACAAAGCCGCCGCGTAGATCGCGCGCGCGTCCGCCTGCGTCAGCTCGCGCGGATTGTTGCCGAGCAGACGGGTCTGCAGCATGGCGTCCGCCGCCAGCCGGTCGAGGTCGCTTTCCCTGATGCCGACCTGGCTGAGCATGGTCTCGATGCCGGTGATCTTCGCGATCTGCTGCATTGCAACAATAAGCGCCTCGGTCCGTGCTTCTTCGCTGCCGCTGGCATGCGGCACGACGATGGCCGCCAGTTCCGCATAGAGCCCGGCCGCTGCCGGCATATTGAAGCGCAGCACATGCGGCAGCACCAGGGAGTTCGACAGGCCGTGCGGCACGTGGAAGATGCCGCCGATGGGATAGGCCAGCGCGTGCACCGCCGCCACCGGCGCGTTCGAGAAGGCCTGGCCGGCGAGGCAAGCGCCCAGCAGCATCGCCTGGCGCGCTTCCAGGTCGTGCCCGTGTTCGCAGGCGCGGATCAGGTTCCGCGACAGCAGGCGCAAGGCTTCCCGGGCCAGCGCATCCGAGATCGGGTTCTTTTTGTGCTTGCTCGTGTACGCTTCGATGGCGTGCACCATCGCATCGATGCCAGTGGCCGCCCTCACGGCCGGCGGCAAACCCAGGGTCAGCGTTGCGTCGAGGATGGCCAGGTCGGCGTACAGCTGGGGCGCGACGACGCCCATCTTGGTGGCGGCGCCGGTCGTGACGATGGCGATGTTGGTGACCTCGGAGCCGGTCCCCGCCGTGGTCGGCACCTGTATCAGCGGCAGGCGTTTGCCGGACACTTTTCCGATGCCGTAGATTTCAGGAAGTAGCTGGGGTGAGGGCGCCAGTACCGCCACCAGCTTCGCGACGTCCATCGAGCTTCCGCCGCCGATACCGATCACGAGGTCGGCTTCCATGCGACGCGCCGCGTCGACGGCGGCGAGGACGACCGATTCCGGTGGATCGGCCAGCACCTCCGAGAAGACGATGGCGGACTTGCCGTTTTGCTCGAGGCTGAGCCTGGGCAGGTCGAGCAGGCCGGTGCGCAGGAAGCCGGCGTCGGTGACGATCAAGGGGCGGCGCACGTTTGGGAAGCGTTCGGTGATTACCTCGCCGAGGCGGCGGGCGAGGCCTGGCTCGGAAAGGAGGGTGGCGACGGTGCTGAAGGCGAAGCTGCTCATCGGATGTCTCCCTGTCGTTTTTTCCTGAGCTTACCGCATTCCGGCATGGGTTTGTCCAGCTGTTTGATGCCTGGGAGTACAATGCAGCCTCTGCATTCCTCGATGTCTTCCCATGATTGATTTTGCTTGGCTCGGCGCGGCTGCCTTCACCGCCGGCCTGGTCGACGCCGTCGTTGGCGGCGGCGGCCTGATCCAGATTCCCGCCATCTTCTCCGTCCTTCCGAAAGAAGTTCCCGCGACCCTGCTGGGCACCAACAAGTTCGCCAGCATCTTCGGTACCAGCGCTGCGGCAGTGAATTACGCCCGGCGCGTGCGGGTGGCGTGGAGCACGGCGGCGCCTGCCGCTGTGGCCGCTTTTATCCTGTCCTTCGTCGGCGCCTGGACGGTGACGCGCGTGCCGGCGGACTTTGTACGTACGCTGCTGCCCATCGTCCTCGTGGCCGTGGCTGTCTATACCTTCAAAAAGAAGGATCTCGGCGCCGTCCATGCGCCGGTGCATAGCGGACTGGCCGAACGGTACTGGGCCATCGGTATTGGCGCTGCGATCGGATTTTATGACGGCTTCTTCGGTCCGGGCACGGGCAGCTTCCTGATCTTCCTTTTCGTACGCTTCTTCGGCTTCGACTTCCTCGGCGCATCGGCGGCAGCGAAGATCGTGAACGTCGCCTGCAACTTCTCGGCCTTGCTCTGGTTCGGCTACAGCGGCCATATCCTGTGGCAGCTCGGCCTGATGATGGCGGTGTGCCAGGTTGCCGGCTCGCTGATCGGTACGAAGCTGGCGCTGAAGCATGGTAGCGCTTTCGTCCGCAAACTGTTCCTGGTTGTGGTCTCGGCCTTGATCCTCAAGACTGCTTACGATGCCTTCAGCAAGATAGGTTGGTGACGTTCCACGTGAAACAATGAAGCCGGGCTCGCCCGGCTTTTTTGTTTTTGTTCCACGTGAAACATTCACAAGAATGTCGGCAACTATGTTCCACGTGGAACAAAATCTGTCGTTTTCGGGCCGCTGAAGAGTCCTGCAAGAAAAAGAATCTATAATCGCGCATTAGTCTCCTCGCACCACTCCTCATCATGCTATTTCCTACTGAATTCGACGTCATCGTCGTCGGCGGCGGCCATGCCGGTGCCGAGGCTGCACTCGCGTCCGCACGCACAGGTCAGAAGACCCTGCTGCTGACCCATAACATCGAAACGCTGGGCGCCATGTCCTGCAACCCGTCGATCGGTGGCATCGGCAAGGGCCACCTGGTCAAGGAAGTCGACGCCCTCGGCGGCGCCATGGCCATCGCTACGGACGAGTCCGGCATCCAGTTCCGCATCCTGAACTCCTCGAAAGGCCCTGCCGTGCGCGCCACCCGCGCGCAGGCTGACCGTGTCTTGTACAAGGCCGCGATCCGTTCGCGTATCGAAAACCAGCCGAACCTGTGGCTGTTCCAGCAGGCGGTGGACGACCTGATGGTGGAGGGCGACCGCGTGGTCGGCGCCGTCACCCAGGTCGGCCTGCGCTTCCGCGCCCGCGCCGTGGTGCTGACTGCCGGTACTTTCCTCGACGGGAAGATCCACGTCGGCCTGCAGAATTACTCGGGTGGCCGCGCCGGTGACCCGCCGGCCCTGTCGCTGTCAAGCCGCCTGAAGGAACTGAAACTGCCGCAAGGCCGCCTGAAAACCGGCACGCCGCCGCGCATCGACGGCCGCAGCATCGACTTCTCTGTGTTGGCCGAACAGCCGGGCGACCTCGATCCGGTACCGGTGTTTTCGGTCATGGGCAATGCCGCCATGCACCCGCGCCAGGTGCCGTGCTGGGTCACGCACACCAACGAGAAGACCCACGACATCATCCGCAATGGCCTCGACCGCAGCCCGATGTACACCGGCGTCATCGAAGGCGTGGGCCCGCGTTACTGCCCTTCGATCGAGGACAAGATCCACCGCTTCGCCTCGAAAGAGTCGCACCAGATCTTCCTGGAGCCGGAAGGCCTCACGACCAACGAGTTCTACCCGAACGGGATCTCGACCAGCCTGCCGTTCGACGTGCAGCTGGAACTGGTGCGCTCGATGCGCGGCCTGGAGAACGCTTTCATCCTGCGTCCAGGCTATGCGATCGAGTACGACTATTTCGACCCGCGCGGCCTGAAGGCTTCGCTCGAAACCAAGACGATCAAGGGCCTGTTCTTCGCCGGCCAGATCAACGGCACCACCGGCTACGAGGAAGCCGCGGCCCAGGGCCTGCTCGCCGGCCTGAACGCCGCGCTGCAGACCAAGGGCGAGGAAGCCTGGACCCCGGGCCGCTCGGAAGCCTACCTCGGCGTGCTGGTCGACGACCTGACCACGCAAGGCGTGGCCGAGCCTTACCGCATGTTCACCAGCCGCGCGGAATACCGCCTGTCGCTGCGTGAGGACAATGCCGACATGCGCCTGACGGAAATCGGCCGCAAGCTGGGCATCGTGGGCGACGCCCAGTGGGCTGCTTTCGAGACCAAGCGCGAAGCCATCGCCCGGGAACTCGAGCGCCTGCGTTCGACCTGGGTGAATCCGCGTATCCTGGCTGCCGCGGAATCCGAACGTGTGGTGGGGCAGGCCCTCGAGCGTGAGTACAACCTGGCCGACCTGCTGCGCCGCCCCGGAGTGCAGTACGACACCCTGATGACCATGACGGGCATGGAGGGGCAGCCCCTGGCCGGCCCCGGCGTGGAAGACCCGGCGGTGAAGGAACAGATCGAGATCCAGCTGAAGTACGCGGGCTACATCAACCGCCAGGCGCGCGAAGTGGAGCGTCACGACCACTACGAGAACCTGAAGCTGCCGGAAAACCTGAACTACCTGGAGATCCAGGCCCTGTCGATCGAGGTGCGCCAGAAGCTCGACAAGCAGCGTCCGGAGACGCTGGGCCAGGCCTCGCGCATCTCGGGCGTGACCCCGGCGGCGATCTCGCTGCTGCTGGTGCACCTCAAAAAACGCGGCGCGAAGGGCTTCACCAATGCTCCAGCGGAGGCGGCCGAATGAGGGGTTTCGACCGCGCCGCCCTGGCGCACGTGCTGGCCGATGGAATTGCCGAGATGAAGCTGGACGTGCCGGCAGCCCAGCAGGAAAAGCTGATGGATTACCTGGCGCTGATGAGCAAGTGGAACGGCGTCTACAACCTGACTTCGCTGCGCGACCCGATGCAGATGGTGACCCACCACCTGCTGGATTCGCTCGCCGCGGTGCCGGCCTTCGTGGACGCCCATAACGTGCTGGACGTCGGGGCAGGGGGCGGATTGCCGGGCATCGTGCTGGCGATTACCAGGCCAGGCATGAAAGTGTCGATGATCGACACCGTACACAAGAAAACGGCCTTCCTGAAGCAGGTGAAGGCCGAGCTGGAGCTTTCCAACGTCACCGTGCACACGATGAAAGTGCAGGACCTCGAGGTGAGTGACAAATTCGACGTCATCACCTCGCGGGCTTTCGCGGACCTGAGCGATTTCCTGAACTGGTCCGGACACCTTCTGGCGGAAGGCGGCAAATTCATTGCGCTGAAAGGCACGGCGCCGGCGGAAGAACAGGAGCGGATCCCGACGGAGTGGCGAATCACCGGTTTGCAGCCCTTGCAGGTTCCAAGGCTGGGAGCGGAGCGCCACCTGGTTTTCGTGGAACGATCCGCATAAACAGAATAAATAGAATAAATCGTATAAACAGTTTATATCGTTTATAAAATACGAATCGTTAAAATGGTTTGTACGATATGAACGATATATTGCCTTGTTGCTGATTCCAACGGATAGGAATAGATGGCGAAGATTTTTTGCGTAGCGAACCAGAAGGGTGGCGTCGGCAAGACCACCACCTCCGTGAACCTGTCGGCCGGCCTGGCGAAGCTCGAGCAGCGCGTGCTGCTGGTGGACCTCGACCCGCAGGGCAATGCCACCATGGGCGCCGGCATCAACAAGGCGACGCTCGCCAGCTCGATCTACCAGGTGCTGCTTGGCGAGTCCGACGTGGCGAGCGCGAAGGTGCGTTCGGAAGCGGGGCGCTTCGACGTGCTGCCCGCCAACCGCGAGCTGGCCGGCGCCGAGGTCGAGATGGTCTCGCTGGAGAACCGCGAACGCCGCCTGAAGGATGCCCTGGCCCTGGTCGACAAGGACTACGATTTCATCCTGATCGACTGCCCGCCTGCGCTGTCGCTGCTGACGTTGAACGGCCTGTGCTCGGCGCACGGCGTCATCATTCCGATGCAGTGCGAGTACTACGCGCTCGAGGGCCTGTCCGACCTGGTCAACACGATCAAGAAGGTACACGCCAACCTGAACACCGACCTGCGCATCATCGGCCTCTTGCGGGTGATGTTCGATCCGCGCATGACGCTCTCGCAGCAGGTCTCGGGACAGCTGGAACAGCACTTCGGCGACAAGGTCTTCAAGACCATCATCCCGCGCAACGTGCGCCTGGCCGAAGCGCCCTCGTATGGCATCCCCGGCGTCGTGTTCGATCCCTCGTCCAAGGGCGCCCAGGCGTACATCGCCTTCGGCGCCGAAATGGTCGAACGCATCAAGACTATGTAATCAAGAAAGCTGACACAGAAATGGCAACCAAGAAATTGAAAGGGCTCGGCCGCGGGCTCGACGCACTCCTCGGCGGCGACAGCCAGCCGGCGCAAAGCACCGCTCCCTCCTCGCTGCCGGTGACGCAGATCCAGGCCGGCAAATACCAGCCGCGCACCCGCATGGACGAAACCTCGCTCAGCGAGCTGGCCGCCTCCATCAAGACCCAGGGCATCATGCAGCCGGTGCTGGTGCGGCCGCTGGGGGAGGGCGCTCCCGTGCCCTACGAGATCATTGCCGGCGAGCGCCGCTTCCGCGCGGCCCAGATGGCCGGCCTGGAAGAGATCCCGGTCCTCGTGCGCGAAGTCGACGACCAGTCGGCCGCCGCCATGGCCCTGATCGAGAACATCCAGCGCGAAGACCTGAATCCGCTCGAAGAGGCCCAGGGCATCCAGCGCCTGATCAACGATTTCGATTTCACCCACGAGCAGGCGGCCACCGCGGTCGGCCGCTCGCGCAGCGCGGTGTCGAACCTGCTGCGCCTGATCAACCTGGCCCAGCCGGTCCAGACCATGCTGATGGCCGGCGACATCGACATGGGACATGCCCGCGCCTTGCTCGCCGTCGACAGCGCGAACCAGATCACGCTGGCGAACCAGGTGATCGCCAAACGCCTGTCGGTGCGCGAGACCGAGAAGCTGGTCGCCCGCGCCCTCGAGGAACAGGCCAGCCCGGCCGCCACCGCCCGCGCCAAGGAAAAGCCCGGCGACATCGTCCGCCTGGAAGAAGAGCTGTCGGACAAGCTGGCCACGCCAGTGATGTTCAAGATGGGCGCCAAAGGCAAGGGCCAGCTCATCATCGACTTTGCCGACCTCGACATCCTGGACGGCGTGCTGGCCCGCCTGCGCGCCTGAGATTTAACGTTTTTCGTAGGGTGGGCGAGTCCCTCGCCCACGCGTTCAACCGACGTATGCATGCCACGGCACCACAACTCAGCCGCGGTTTGAACGCGCGGCCGGCAGAGCCGACCACCCTACTGACCCTTCGGTTAAGTAGTTGAAAATATGGAGATTTTGTCATTCTCCATGTTGCTTCCATCACATCTTTACGCAGCAGTTATAAGCGCGGAATCGTTTGACTCGCGTCCGTATAACCACTTATAATCCCGCTGATTCATGTAATTACCACATCGTTAACCATCCAAGTGCGCCAGCGCGAAACTACAAAAATATGCTGCGCATCGTCTCCCTGCAATTGATGGCCACGGTAGTCGCAGGCGTCATCGCCGCACTACTGGGGGGATGGTCTGCGATGTTTTCGGCAGTACTGGGCGGTTTGTGTTGTGTAGTGCCCAACGGCATCATGGCAGTAAGACTGTTCGCCAATGCGCATCGCGCGGGCGGCGCCAGTCCTGCAACATTCTTCATCTGGGAATTTGTAAAGATCATATTGACGGTCGCGCTCCTGTTCGCGACCGCCAAGCTGTACCACGATCTGAACTGGCTGGCGCTGTTCGCCGGGTTCGTCGTGGCGCTGAAAAGTTACATCATCTTATTATTTAGGCACTGACATGACGAGTCCAAGCGTAGAAGGCGTCGCAGCAGCAGGATCGCACGCCAACCCGACCCCATCGGAGTACATCACCCACCACCTGGGCCACCTGTCGAACAAGCACCAGGATTTCGTGGTCGACTTCAGTGTCGTCAACTACGACACCATCTTCTGGTCCGTCCTGATGGGCGTGCTCGGCTGCCTGTTCATGTGGATGGCCGCCCGTAAAGCCACCTCGGGCGTGCCGGGCCGTTTCCAGGCTGCCGTCGAGATGCTGGTCGAAATGGTCGAAGACCAGTCGAAGTCGATCGTCCACGGCGACCGCAGCTTCATCGCTCCGCTGGCGCTGACCGTCTTCGTCTGGGTCGCCCTGATGAACTCGCTGGACTTCCTGCCAGTCGACATGTTCGCCAAAGGCTTCGAATGGCTGGGCCTGACCGACGTCTTCCCGTATCACCGCGTGGTCCCGACCGCTGACCTGAACGGCACCATCGGCATCTCGCTGGGCGTGCTCTGCCTGATGCTCTACTACGGCATCAAGATCAAGGGCCTGGGCGGCTTCATCCACGAACTGTTCGCAGCCCCGTTCGGCATCTACATGGCGCCGTTCAACCTGCTCCTGAACATCATCGAATATGCAGCAAAAATGGTGTCGCTCGGTATGCGACTGTTCGGCAATATGTACGCCGGTGAGCTGCTGTTCCTCTTGATCGCTCTGCTGGGCTCGACCGCTACCGTCTTCGGTTTCGTTGGTCAGGTGATTGCCGGCTCGATTTGGGCGATCTTCCACATCCTGATCGTGTTCCTGCAGGCATTCATCTTCATGATGCTGACGCTGGTGTATATCGGTCAGGCCCATGAAGGCCACTGATCGGCGCCGCAAGCATCGAACAGATAGTGGTTGTAAAGAAGTTGTAGTTTTTAATCTAGTTTTTAAATTAACTTTTGGAGTTACACATGACTGACCTTTCTTTTGTTGCACTGGCTTGCGGTTTGATCATCGGCCTGGGCGCTATCGGTGCTTGCATCGGTATCGCAATCATGGGCGGTAAGTACCTGGAAGCTTCTGCACGTCAGCCAGAACTGATGAACACCCTGCAGACCAAGATGTTCCTGCTGGCTGGTCTGATCGACGCGGCATTCCTGATCGGCGTCGGTATCGCCATGCTGTTCGTCTTCGCACGTCCGTTCAGCTAATCAAGCACGCGCTTGACCTGAAGAGCCGAACCAGTCCTGGTTCGGCATCCGTGTTTCTGTAAGAAGGATAAAACCGTGAACCTTAACGCAACTCTGTTTGCCCAGTTCGCTGTCTTCTTCATCCTGGCGCTGTTCACGATGAAATTCGTGTGGCCGCCGCTGATGAAAGCGCTCGACGAGCGCGCCGAGAGGATTGCGAACGGCCTCGCCGCTGCTGACCGTGGCAAGGCTGACCTGGCTGCCGCTGAAAAGCGCGTCCAGGCCGAAATGGCTGGCGCCCGTGACGAAGTCCAGAAGCGCATCGCCGACGCTGAAAAGCGCGCTGCCCAGATCATCGAAGCAGCCAAGGCCACCGCCGCCGAAGAAGCCGCCCGCATCGTAGCAAGCGCCAACGCAGACGCCGAGCAGCAAGTGAACCGCGCCCGCGAAGAACTGCGTGGCCAGGTCGCCGCACTGGCAGTGCAAGGCGCCGAGCAGATCCTGAAGCGTGAAGTGAACGCAGCGGCCCACGCCGACCTGCTGTCGAAACTGTCGACCGAGCTCTGATCATGGCTGAACTCGCAACCGTCGCCCGCCCTTACGCCGAAGCGCTGTACCGTGTCGCCCAGTCGGGCGACGTGGCCGCCTGGTCGGCCGTCACTGCCGAACTGGGCCAGATTGGCGCCAATCCGGACGTGCAGGCTTTCGCCAGCAACCCGAACGTCACGCACGCCCAGCTGGCCGACACGATTGCGTCCCTGGTCAAGTCGCCGCTGAACGCTGAAGCGAAGAACTTTATCGCGATGCTGGCCGAAAACGGCCGCGTCAACCTGCTGCCCGAAATCGCCGCCCAGTTCGCGGCACTGAAGAACGCCAACGAAGGTGCCGCCGATGCGGAGATCTTCAGCGCCTTCGAGATCTCGGGTGACCAGCTGGCCCAGCTGGTCGCTACGCTGGAAAAGAAATTTGGCCGCAAGCTGAACCCAACGGTAACAGTGGATCCTTCGCTGATCGGTGGTGTGCGCGTGGTCGTCGGCGACGAAGTGCTCGATACCTCGGTACGCGCCAAGCTGCAACAGATGCATGTTGCGCTGGTCTCGTAATCGATAGCATCGATAGACACTCGCCGGCCACAGCGCCCTTGCCCTACGCATCAAAAACATTTGGAGTTAGCACTCATGCAACTTAATTCTTCTGAAATCAGCGAACTGATCAAGAGCCGCATCCAGGGTCTGGAAGGTTCGGCTGAAGTTCGCAATCAAGGCACGGTGATCTCCGTCGCCGACGGTATCTGCCGCATCCATGGTCTGTCGGACGTGATGCAGGGCGAGATGCTGGAATTCCCTGGCAACACCTTCGGCCTGGCGATGAACCTCGAGCGCGACTCCGTCGGCGCCGTCATCCTGGGCGCCTACGAGCACATCTCGGAAGGCGATACCGTCAAGACCACCGGCCGCATCCTGGAAGTGCCGATCGGTCCGGAACTGCGTGGCCGCGTGGTCAACGCACTGGGCCAGCCGATCGACGGCAAGGGTCCGATCGCGACCAGCCTGACCGCGCCGATCGAAAAGATCGCTCCGGGCGTTATCGCCCGTGAATCGGTCTCGCAGCCGATGCAGACCGGTATCAAGTCGATCGACGCGATGGTGCCGATCGGCCGTGGCCAGCGCGAGCTGATCATCGGCGACCGCCAGACCGGTAAATCGGCTGTCGCTGTCGACGCGATCATCAACCAGAAGGGCCAGGGCGTCACCTGCGTGTACGTCGCAATCGGCCAGAAGGCATCGACCATCAAGAACATCGTCCGCTCGCTGGAACAGCACGGCGCGATGGAGTACACCATCGTTGTCGCCGCTTCCGCTTCGGAATCGGCTGCGATGCAGTACATCTCGGCCTACTCGGGCTGCGCCATGGGCGAATACTTCCGCGACCGCGGCGAAGACGCGCTGATCGTCTATGACGACCTGTCGAAGCAAGCCGTTGCTTACCGCCAGATCTCGCTGCTGCTGCGCCGTCCGCCGGGCCGCGAAGCCTACCCGGGTGACGTGTTCTACCTGCACAGCCGTCTGCTCGAGCGCGCAGCCCGCGTGAACGCCGACTACGTCGAGAAGTTCACTAATGGCGCCGTCACCGGCAAGACCGGTTCGCTGACCGCACTGCCGATCATCGAAACCCAGGCAGGCGACGTCTCGGCCTTCGTGCCGACCAACGTGATTTCGATTACCGACGGCCAGATCTTCCTGGAGACCTCGCTGTTCAACGCCGGTATCCGTCCTGCGATCAACGCCGGTATCTCGGTGTCGCGCGTCGGTGGCGCCGCCCAGACCAAGGTCATCAAGGGCCTGTCGGGCGGTATCCGTACCGACCTGGCGCAGTACCGTGAACTGGCTGCGTTCGCGCAGTTCGCATCGGACCTGGACGAATCGACCCGCAAGCAGCTGGACCGCGGCGCGCGCGTGACCGAGCTGCTGAAGCAGCCGCAGTTCTCGCCGCTGTCGACCTCGCTGATGGCCGCATCGCTGTTCGCCGTCAACAAAGGCTACCTGGACGACATCGACGTCAAGAAAGTGCTCCCGTTCGAACACGGCCTGCACAACTTCCTGAAGTCGAGCCACGCTGCCCTGCTGTCGAAGATCGACGAAACCAAGCAACTGGACAAGGACGGCGAAGCTGCGCTGGCCGCCGCCATTGCTGATTTCAAGAAATCCGGCGCATATTAATCGTCAAGCTGGCGCTGCCCGAGGGCGGCGCCGGTGCGCGGAAGGAGTAAGGACTCATGGCAGTAGGCAAAGAGATTCGTGGCAAGATCAAGAGCGTAGAGAATACGAAGAAGATCACCAAGGCGATGGAAATGGTCGCCGCATCGAAAATGCGCAAGGCGCAGGACCGCATGCGCGCCGCCCGTCCCTACAGTGAGAAGGTTCGTAGCATCACCGCAAATCTTGCGGGCGCAAACCCGGAGTACACCCACGCATTCATGGCGCAAGCCAAGGATGTGCAGGCGAAAGCCGTCGGCTTCATCGTCGTCACGACCGACAAGGGTCTGTGCGGCGGCATGAACACCAACGTGCTGCGCCAGGTGACCCAGAAGGCACGCGAAGTGGAGCAGGCAGGCAATCGCGTCGAGGCAGTCGCCATCGGCAACAAGGGCCTGGGTTTCCTGAACCGCATGGGCATGAAGCTGGTCTCGCAAGCGACCCAGCTCGGCGACACCCCGCACCTGGACAAGCTGATCGGTCCGGTCAAAGTGATGCTGGACGCGTACCAGGAAGGCAAGCTCGACGCTGTCTACCTGTGCTACACCAAGTTCATCAACACGATGAAGCAGGAACCGATGGTCGAGCAGCTGCTGCCGCTGCCGGCAAAGCACCTGGAAAAGGATGCGGGCGGTATCAGCTGGGACTACATCTACGAACCGGAAGCACAGGTCGTCATCGACGAACTGCTGGTGCGTTACGTGGAAGCGCTGGTGTACCAGGCGGTTGCAGAAAACCTGGCGTCCGAGCAATCGGCGCGCATGGTCGCGATGAAGGCCGCGAGCGATAACGCCGGCAGTGTCATCAGCGACCTGAAGCTGGTCTACAACAAGACCCGCCAGGCAGCGATTACCAAAGAACTCTCCGAGATCGTGTCGGGCGCCGCAGCGGTTTAATCGCTGCCCCTCTTGATCAAGCATACAAGAATTTAACTATATCTGAAGGAACGAAAATGGCTGATGGCAAAATCGTTCAGTGTATCGGCGCAGTGGTTGACGTGGAATTCCCGCGTAACGCCATGCCGAAAGTGTACGACGCACTGAAAATGGAAGGTTCGGAACTGACCCTGGAAGTTCAGCAGCAGCTGGGCGACGGCGTGGTCCGTACCATTGCTCTGGGCAGCTCGGAAGGCCTGCGTCGCGGCATGATCATCCAGAACACCGGCAACCCGATCATGGTCCCGGTCGGCACCCCGACCCTGGGCCGCATCATGGACGTGCTGGGCAACCCGATCGACGAATGCGGTCCGGTCAGCCACGAGCGCATGGCTTCGATCCACCGCGAAGCACCGGCCTACGACGAACTGTCGCCGTCGACCGACCTGCTGGAAACCGGCATCAAGGTGATCGACCTGGTCTGCCCGTTCGCAAAAGGCGGCAAGGTCGGCCTGTTCGGCGGCGCCGGCGTCGGCAAGACCGTCAACATGATGGAACTGATCAACAACATCGCAAAAGCGCACTCGGGTCTGTCCGTGTTCGCCGGCGTGGGTGAGCGTACCCGTGAAGGTAACGACTTCTACCACGAGATGGCGGACGCCAAGGTCGTCGACCTGGAAAACCCGACCAACTCGAAAGTGGCGATGGTCTATGGCCAGATGAACGAACCGCCGGGCAACCGTCTGCGCGTCGCGCTGACCGGCCTGACCATGGCGGAAGCGTTCCGTGACGAAGGCAAGGACGTTCTGTTCTTCGTCGACAACATCTACCGCTACACCCTGGCCGGTACCGAAGTGTCGGCACTGCTGGGCCGTATGCCGTCGGCGGTGGGTTACCAGCCGACCCTGGCCGAAGAAATGGGCCGCCTGCAAGAGCGCATCACCTCGACCAAGACCGGCTCGATCACCTCGATCCAGGCCGTGTACGTCCCTGCGGACGACTTGACCGACCCGTCGCCGGCAACCACCTTCGCCCACCTGGACTCGACCGTCGTTCTGTCGCGTGACATCGCTTCGCTGGGTATCTACCCGGCAGTGGATCCGCTCGACTCGACCTCGCGCCAGCTGGACCCGCTGGTCGTCGGTGAAGAGCACTACAACACCGCGCGCGCCGTGCAGGGCACCCTGCAGCGCTACAAGGAACTGCGCGACATCATCGCGATTCTGGGCATGGACGAACTGGCGCCGGAAGACAAGCTGGTCGTCGCTCGTGCACGTAAGATGCAGCGTTTCCTGTCGCAGCCGTTCCACGTCGCTGAAGTGTTCACCGGCTCGCCGGGCAAGTACGTTTCGCTGAAAGACACGATCAAGGGCTTCAAGATGATCGCATCGGGCGAACTGGACCACCTGCCGGAGCAGGCCTTCTACATGGTCGGCACCATCGAGGAAGCAATCGAAAAGGCCAAGAAGCTGGCTGCCTAAGCCAACTTCCTTACCTTTCACCTGAAGGACAGACATGGCAAACACGATTCAAGTGGACGTGGTCTCGGCCGAAGAGCAGATCTTCTCCGGCCTGGCCGAATTCGTCGCACTGCCGGGTGAAGCGGGTGAGCTGGGTATCTACCCACGCCACACCCCCCTCATCACGCGCATCAGGCCAGGTGCCGTCCGCATCCAGAAGGCTGGTGGCGGCGAAGAGTTCGTCTTCGTCGCAGGCGGTATCCTCGAAGTGCAGCCGAATGGCGTGACCGTGCTGGCCGACACCGCGATCCGCGGTGGCGACCTGGACGAAGCGAAGGCACTGGAAGCAAAGAAGCAGGCCGAAGAGCTGATGCTGAACAAGGAATCGAAGATCGACTACGCGAAAGCTCAGGCCGAAATGGCCGCGGCGATCGCGCAGCTGGCGGCGATCCAGAAGCTGCGTTCGAAGGGACGTTGATTCATACGTCCGCGTTTGCGGCGCATCCGCTTTCGCGGAAAGAGAAAGGCAGCCTGCGGGCTGCCTTTTTTATTGGCAATTGTTTTGCCTCAAGTTTTAGCAGTGCGGGAATGTGGCACACCGTTAGCTGGCGCACGCGTGCATGCGGCGATCCGGCTTAGTATCGTTTCTCCAGCATGCGAGACATCGGTCCGGATCATGGCACTCCCTCCAGAACCCCCTGAGCAGCACGCCGCCGCAGCCGAAGCGCCGTTCGGCCAGACCCTCTACCGCTTCCTCTTTTTCGACTGGCTGTTCCGCGACGTGAGCCGGGCGCGCGACCTCTACGAGCGCCATGCCGCGCGCGAGCACAACCGCCGCATGAGCCGCTACCTGCCGGTCTATATGCGGCGCTGGTCGGTGCTGGCGGGTTTCGACTTCGCGCTCGGCTTCCTGTTCGAACGGGTGCTGTCGGCCACCATGCTCTCCGCCCTGTTCTTCACCGGATCCTGCGTCACGCTCACCGGCATCGTCGTGATGACGGTGACCTGGCTGTTCCTGAGCAGCGCCAGGCTGTCCTGAGCGTGTCCCGTTCGCCCCCGCCGGGCGACCACTCGCCCCATCCAGGCGACCACCGGTCGGCTTCCGATTGCGGCCCCGGGGGCCGCGCAAATACAGTCGGCACTCCAAAACAAGAAAGGAGTCCCGACCATGATCATCCGCACCGCCGTCTGCGCCGCCGTGCTGCTCCTGTGCCAGCCGCAGGCCGCCTTTGCCTTTGATGCCCCGCAGGACAAGGCGCCGCTCACACGGCTTGAAAAAGACCTGGCATTCCGCCTGCACGCGACCCTCGCTCCCTACTTCCAGCCGGACGGTCCCGGCGCCGCCGTTATTGTCGTCAAGGACGGCAAGACCCTGCTGCGCACGGCCTACGGCATGGCCGACACATTGAGGGGTGTCAGGATGACGCCGGAAATGGTGCTGCGCATCGGCTCGATGACCAAGCAGTTCACCGCGACCGGCATCCTGCTGCTGGAAGACGAGGGCAAGCTCTCGGTCCAGGACGAGATCACGAAGTATTTGCCGGACTACCCGACCCAGGGGAAGAAAATCACCATCGAACACCTGCTGACCCATACCTCGGGCATTGTCAGCTACACCGGCAGGCCGGGTTTCTCGCAGCGCGCGCCGCAGGACACCACGGTGGCCGCGACGATCGACTCGTTCAAGAACGACCCGATCCAGTTCGAACCGGGGAGCAGCTGGCGCTACAACAACTCGGGCTACTACCTGCTCGGCGCCATCATCGAAAAGGTCTCGGGACAGCCTTACCACCAGTTCGTCGAGCAGCGCATCTTCGTGCCGCTCGGGATGGAGCACACGGCCTACGAAGGTCACGAGCGCGGCAAGTGGCCGGGCGCCGCCGGGCACTCCCCCCTCGACAAAGGTTTCGGCCCGGCCCGGCCGCTCGGCAAGAACCAGTCCTATGCCGCCGGAGAACTGGTGTCGACGGTGGACGACCTGGCGAAATGGGATGCGGCCGTGGGCAGCAAACTGCTCAAGCCGGCCACCTGGCAGCGCGCCTTCACTTCCTATCGCCTGAGCGATGGCAAGGACAGCTACTACGGCTATGGCTGGGAGATGAGCCTGGTTCAGGGAGAACCGGCGGTCGGCCACAGCGGTTCGACCCGGGGCTTCCGCTCCTACGGCCTGCGGATACCGGGCAAGGGCGTATATGTGGCGGTGCTGACCAACAGCGACGCCGGCACGGTGGTCCCCGACGTGGTGACGCGCCGCGCCGCCGCCGTCGCCATCGGCAAGCCCTTCCCGGAATTCAGGGAAGTGGCGCTGGACGCCGCCGCACTGGATGCGGTGGCGGGCGCCTACACCTTCGGAAAGGACACCCAGCGCGTGTTCCGGCGCGACGGCGAGTACCTCTCCCTGCAGCGCCCCGGGCGTGGCCCCCTGGTGCTGAAGGCCATGTCGCCCGACACCTTCTTCGTGCCGGACACGGTCGACTGGTTCGTGTTCCAGCGCGATGCGGCAGGCAAGGTCACCGGCGTGACCTACCACCAGGACGGCCGGGCGCTGGCGCACGTGCGCAGCGGCGACGCGCCGCCGCCGCGCGTGGTGGCGAAGATCAGCGACGCCGCTTTCGATGCGCGCGCGGGACGCTACGAGATCCAGCCCGGGATGGTGTTCGAGCTCTCGCGCGAGGGCGGGCGTTACTTCCTGCAGCCGACCGGGCAGCGCCGCGTCGAGATCTTCCCCCTGAGCGAAGCGCGCTTCTTCTCGCGCGATGTCGATGCCGAAATCGGCTTCGATGGCCAGAACCTCACGTTCACGCAGGGCAGCCGCAACATGGTCGGCCGCAGGCTCTGATCCGCGCAGAAGCGGTTCCGTGCCGCGCGTCCCCCGTTTCGTCGGCCGGGCATGGCAGTGGCCGCCCGGCCGGCCTATCCTGCTCTATTCATGAACAGACGAGGGAAGGGATTCGCCATGCTCCGCACCGTCATCTGCGCCGCCATCCTGCTGGCGCTCCAGGCCCCGCCCGCCTTCGGCGGGGACGCAGGCAAGACCATCGCCGCGCGCATCGACGCGGCAATCGCGCCTTCCTTCCAGGCCGGCGCCCCGGGCGCCACGGTCATCGTGGTCAAGGACGGCAAGACCATCCTGCGCCGCGCCTACGGCATGGCCGACGCCGGCAAGGGCATCGCGATGCGGCCGGACATGGTGCTGCGCCTTGCTTCGATCACCAAGCAGTTCACGGCGGCGGCCATCCTGCTGCTGTCCGAGGAGGGCAGGCTGTCGCTCGACGACGACATCACGCGGCACCTGCCGGACTATCCGGCGCGCGGCAGGCGGATCACCATCGAGCACCTGCTGACCCATACCTCGGGCATCGCGAGTTTCACCAGCAAGCCTGCCGCAGAGGGGCGGTCGCGGCAAGACATGAGCGTGGCCCAGCTGATCGACTCCTTCAAGGACGATCCGCTCGACTTCGAGCCGGGCAGCGAATTTCGCTACAACAATTCGGGCTATGTCCTGCTCGGCGCGATCATCGAGAAGGTGTCCGGCACAGGCTATGCGGACTTCCTCGCGCAGCGCATCTTCGTTCCGCTGGGGATGAAGGACACCGCCTACGAGGGCCATGCGCGTCGCCGGGCCCCGGTCGCGGCGGGCCACAGCCGGACGGAGAAGGGCTACGACTACGCGGCGCCGCTCAGCATGAGCCAGCCCTACGCGGCCGGCGCGCTGGTGTCGACCGTGGACGACCTGGCGCGCTGGGATGCCGCCATTTCCTCCGGCAGCCTCTTGAAATCCGCCAGCTGGCGGCGCGCCTTCACTTCCTGGCGCCTGAACGACGGCAAGCCGACCGGATACGGCTATGGCTGGGAAGTGGGAAAGGTGCAGGGCGAGGCCATGGTGGGCCACGGCGGCGCCATCAATGGCTTCACCGGCTTCGCACTGCGTATCCCGGAGCGCAAGGTCTATGTGGCGGTGCTGAGCAACAGCGACAGCGGGCCGGCCAACCCGCAGCTGGTGGCGCGCAAGGCCGCCGCCGTCGCTCTCGGCAAACCCTACCGCGAGTTCAGGGAAGTGGCGCCGGCGCCCGGCGCGCTGGACGCCGTCGCCGGCAGCTACGACGCCGGCGACGGCGTGCGGCGCGTGTTCAGGCACGCGCGCGAAGGGCTGTTGATGCAGCTGGATGGCCAGCCGCCGGTGCGGCTCAAGGCGGCGTCGAAGGACAGGTTCTTCGTGGCGGGAGGACTGGACTGGTTCGCCTTCGAGCGCGATGCGCGCGGAAAGGTCACGGGCGTGACGCTGCACCGGGAAGGCGAAGCGCTGCGCAACCCGCGCATCGGCGACGCCCCGGCCGGGCGCCGGGCGGTGAAGATCCCGCACGCGGCCTTCGACAGGCATGTCGGCCGCTACCAGCTGCGCCCCGACCTGGTGATCGAGTTCACGCGGGAAGGGGACCGCTACTTCGGCCAGGCCCTGGGCCAGGACAGGCTCGAGATCTTCCCGATGAGCGAGAACGTGTTCTTCTCGGATGCGGCCGACGCCGAGATCGTGTTCGAGGGACAGGGGATGGTGCTCAGGCAGGGAGGCCGCAGCACCCCGGGCCGCAAGCTGTGACTCAGCGGCTTCTCGCCTGCTCGCCGGCCAGGCGCAGCGCGACCTTGTGGCGGAAGTAATCCTCCTTCACATAGCGGTACAGGTTCGCGCCCGGGCACACGGTGTTGTCCGAGTGGTCGCGGTGGCTCCTGATGTCGTCCAGCGAGACCTTGTACTTCGCGGCCAGCATCGCCATCAGCTCGACCACCGCGTCGAGCTGGGCCTGGTTCGGCTCGACTTCCTCGAAATTGCCGACCACCTCGATCAGGGCGTGGCCGCTGGGGTCGTAGTCGGTATTCGTGTCGCCCGCGTAGTCGATATGGCGCGCCTCGTACATGCGGCCGTCCAGGTCGATCACGTAGTGGTAGGGGATGTCGAGCCAGCCCTTGCTCGCGCGCGACCAGCTCTGCAGGCGGCGCAGGTAGGCCTGCGGGTCGGTGCCCGGCTTGAAGGGCTCGCCCTGGTGGTGCAAGGTGATCCGGGTGATGGCGTGGCGCCGCGCTTTCGATGCGTCGGCTGGGGTGCCGCCCCAGGCGCTGACGGGCACGATGGCGCGTTCGACCGAGTTCAGGGGCTCGGCGGCGTGGGCCCACAAGGGCAGCAGGAGGGCGAGGCAGGGCAGGAAAGGGAAGCGCATGGGCGTGATGGAAAGGGACGAAACCGCATCTTTCCACGATTCCGTCAGGCGCGCCAGCGCGTGATGTAAATCTGATAAGCTAAGGGGAACAACCACCACTTTTCGATCATGCGCAGCATTTCCCAGATTCTCAGCGACAGCAAGACCATCGCCATCGTCGGCCTGTCGAACAAGCCCGACCGCGCCAGCAACGAGGTCGCCGCCTACCTGCAGCAGGCCGGCTACCGCATCGTGCCGGTGAACCCGAGCTATGCCGGCGACACCATCCTCGGCGAGACCGTCTACGCCTCGTTGCAGGAAGCGGCCGACGCCCTGGCGGCCGGCGGCCAGCCGATCGACATCGTCGACTGCTTCCGCAAGTCCGAGGACATCCCGCCGATCGCGCGCGAAGCGATCGCCGTGCGCGCCGGCTGCCTGTGGATGCAGCTCGGCGTCGAGAACCAGGCCGCGGCCGACCTGGCGCGCGCAGCCGGGCTCGATGTCGTGCAGGACCATTGCATCAAGATCGAGCACCGCAGCCTGCAAGGCTGAGGATTTTCTACGCAGGCGGCTGCGTTACAATCAGGGCATCGCCACCCTGGAATGCCGCCGCCATGTTCAAGACCTCCGCTTTCCTGCTCGCCGCCATCGCCGCCGCGAGCGTCCACCAGCCTGCCGCCGCCCAGGCAGGAACCGCTCCCCTTGCCACCCGTCCTGCCATGCCGGATGGCCGTACCCCGGCGGCGTGTCCCGCCATCCTGAAGCAGAACTTCAAGCGCCTGCAGGACGACGCGCCGCAGGACCTGTGCCAGTACGCGGGCAAGGTGGTGCTGGTGGTGAACACGGCCAGCTACTGCGGCTTCACCAAGCAGTACGAAGGGCTGGAGAAGCTGTACGCGAAATACGGCGGCCGCGGCCTGGTGGTGCTGGGCTTCCCCTCGAACGACTTCGGCAAGCAGGAGCCGGGCAACTCGAAGGAGATCGCCGACTTCTGCTTCAACACCTATGGCGTGAAGTTCCCGATGTTCGCCAAGAGCGCCGTCACCGGACCGGAAGCCAATCCCCTGCACGCCAGCCTGACGAAAGCCACCGGCCAGGCGCCGAAGTGGAACTTCACCAAGTACCTGATCGGCCGCGACGGCAAGGTGCTGGACTACTTCCCGAGCAAGGTCACGCCGGAAGATCCGGCCCTGGTCGGGAAGATCGAAGCGGCGCTCTGAATAACCTTGATGTGATTGTGGGTATTTGATCCACATCAACGATTTTTTTGCGCTGCATCAATAAGCTTGCCTTCGTCACTGACGACAAAGACGAAAGGCAAGAAAAAGATGAAAGCAATGTTGAAGCATGTGCTGGCGGCGGTCCTCGCCGTCGCTGGTAGCCAGGCCTTGGCACAGGACACGAACTGGCTCGTACGCGCCCGCGCGGTTCATATCGACACCGCCAACGAATCTTCGCCCCTGGCGGGCGCCGGCGCAGCAGACCGCATCCATGTCAGCACGAAGACGATCCCGGAACTGGACGTCTCCTACTTCTTCACGCCGAACCTGGCGGCCGAACTGATCCTGACTTATCCACAGAAGCACGACGTCACCCTCGACGGCCAGCGCATCGGCAGCTTCCGCCACCTGCCGCCGACCTTGACGGCACAGTACCACTTCGCGCCGCAGGCCAGCGTGCGTCCCTATGTCGGAGCGGGCATCAACTACACCCGCATCTCGCGCGTAAAACTGCTCGATGGTGCGGCCGACCTGGAGAAGGACAGCTGGGGCCTGGCGCTGCAGGCCGGCGTCGACGTCAAGCTCGATGCGCGCTGGTCGCTCAATCTGGACGTGAAGAAGGTGAAGCTGCGCAGCGACGTGCTGCTGGGTGGGGCAAGGGCATCGGAAGTGCGGGTCGATCCGCTGCTGGTCGGCGTCGGCGTGGGTTACCGCTTCTGAGGCGGCTTCGATTTACGCTGCGGGTCCGTCGTCGACGATGACGGCGCGCAGCGGCCCGCGCAGGGCATTGCAGACGACGATGTCGTCCGCCTCTTCCAGCATCGCGCGCGTGATCACGCGCTCGCTCGCCTGCCAGGCCGGGGCTTCGAGCAGCACCGCGCGCATCACCCCCGGCAGCAGGCCGCAGGATAGCGGCGGCGTGTACCAGCGGCCCCCGAAGCGCACGAACACATTGCTGCGCCCCCCTTCCGTGAGTTCCCCCCTTTCGTTGAAGAACAGGGCGTCGAAGGCGCCGCGCGCCTCGGCCGCGCGCCAGGCCGCGTCGTAGCGGCTGCGCACGCTCGTCTTGTGGCGCAGGAAGAGGTCGCCCGAGTGGGTGGTCTCGTTCGCCAGCAGCAGCGCCACCGGCTCGTTCAGGGGCTGCAGCGGCGCGGACTGCACCACCATCTTGCCGCCCGGCTGGACGGCCAGGCGCAGGCGGTGCAGCTGGCCGGCGGGGAGGGCCAGGCAGGTTTCGATGAGCAGCGCGCGCGCCTCGCCCGGCTCGAAGGGATAGCCGAAGGTGCGGCAGGAGGCCGCGAGGCGGTCCAGGTGCTGCTCGAGATGGCGGCAGCCGTGTTCCAGGCTGGCGCGCAGGGTCTCGAAGATCTCGAATTCGTTGGGCAGGCTGGTCAGGAAGCGGGCCTTGAGCCGGCATTCGGCGTATTCGGCCGCCGCATCGCTGTCGTGGACGATGCCGGCGCCCACGCCCAGCTCACCGCGCCGCGTGCCGCCCTGGGGCGCGCCCAGGGCCAGGGTGCGGATCGGCACCGACAGGCAGAAATCACCGAAGGCTGCGCCGTCCGCCGGCGGGTCGAACCAGCCGATCGCGCCGGTATAGATGCCGCGCGGCGCCGGCTCCAGCTCGTGGATGATCTCCATCGTGCGGCGTTTCGGCGCCCCCGTGATGGAGCCGCAGGGGTAGAGGGCGGCGAACAGTTCCTCGAGCGTCGCATCCGGGCGCAGGCGCGCCTCGACGGTCGAGGTCATCTGCAGCACGGCGCCATAGCGCTTCACCTCGAACAGGGCCGGCACCCGCACGCTGCCGGTGACGGCAATGCGTCCCAGGTCGTTGCGCAGCAGGTCGACGATCATGAGGTTTTCGGCGCGATTCTTCGGATCCCGGGCCAGGGCCTGGCCGCGCTCGGTGTCGGCCGCATCGTCACCGCTGGCCGGCGCAGTACCTTTCATCGGGCGCGCGGCCAGCATGCCGGCTGCGTGGCGCACGAAAAGCTCGGGAGAGAAGGACAGCAGGGCTTCCCCGTCCGGCAGCGCCACCAGGGCCCCGTAGGGCACGCGCTGGCGCGCCCGCAGGCGCGCGTACAGGGACACCAGCGGGCCATAGGTCTCGAAGCGCAGGCGGTAGGTGTAGTTGACCTGGTAGGTGTCGCCGGCCGCGATATAGTCGCGGATGCGGCCGATCGCTTCGGTGAACGCCGTTTCGTCGACATTGGCGTCGATGCCGGCCACGCCGGCCGGTTCCAGGCTCGCGGCGCGGGTGGCGATCCAGGCCTCGACCTGGCTCGCTTCCATATGCTCGCACTGTTCGAACAGCAGGACCCGGGCCAGCGGACCGCCGATCGGGTGGGCCGGCAGGTCCGCCAGCTGCGCGCCCAGTTCGTAGGACAGGAGCGGCACCGCGTACAGGCCGCGCGCCAGTGCCGCCTGCATGTCTTGCAGCAGCTGCGGCCAGCCGGCGGCGTCCAGGCAAGACAGCGTGCCCGCGTGACGGCTGTACAGGCGCGAGCGCGCTTCGCCTTCGGCGCCGGCGTCGTCGAGCAGTGCGAAGACTTCCTGGGTGTCCATGATGCGTTGGCGGCCGTTTATGCCGCCAGCAGCAGCGAGAGCTGCACGGCCGTGCCTTCGGCCGGATTCTGCTTGAAGCCGCTCTTGGCGAAGCGGTGCCAGCGTCCCGTCACATAGCTCACCAGCAGGCTGGCGCGCGCCGCCACGTCGTCCTCGACGCCGTGGCCCTGGCTGACCGCCACGCGCAAGGCCTGGCGGCAGGCCATCTCGATGCGGTCGTAGAAGCCGTTCATGCGCGATTGCAGGCGCTCGTCCTCGCCCACCAGGGCATCGCCGATCAGGACCCGGGTCATGCCGGGATTGCTGGCGGCGAAACCGAGCAGCATCTGCAGGATGGCGTGGGCCTGGTCGATGCCGCGCTCCTCGCGCTCGGCGATCTGGTTGATCAGGCCGAAGACGCTGGACTCGATGAACTCGATCAGGCCCTCGTACATCTGGGCCTTGCTGGCGAAGTGGCGGTACAGGGCGGCCTCGGATACCGAGAGGCGCGCGGCGAGGGCCGCCGTGGTGATCTTCTCGCCCTTGGGCTGCTCGAGCATCGAGGCCAGGGCCTGGAGGATTTGCAGCTTGCGCTGGCCTGGCTTGGTGCTTGCCATGTGATCCCTAGTGTTTGTTGTTGTATTAGCGTAGACGGTGCAGACGCGCGGGCAACTGCCGCACGGATTTTACTTTGACATCGACGTAGCGGGGGCGTTTCAGGGTCCGCGGCAAGGGGGCACGGCCGATCGGGTCGCTCATCTTCAGGTACTGGGTCACCCACACGGTGCGCAGGCCGAGGCGGCTGGCGCTTTTCAGGTTGGCCAGGGTGTCCTCGACCAGGATGCAGCGGCGCGCCGCCACGCCGTGCTTGCGCAGCAGGCGGCGCAGCATCAGGCTGGACGGCTTGGGACGCAGCTGGCCATGCACGTGCATGTGCTCGATCGCCACGTGGTGGGCGAAGTGGCGGGACAGGCCCAGGTGGCGCATCACGTCCGTCGAGTAGTGGGTCGGTGCATTGGTCAGCAGGATCTTGCGGCCCGGCAGGCGCCGGAGCAGGGTGGCGAGGCCTTTTTCGGCGCGCACCAGCTTGTCGAGCGCGCCCAGGTCGTGGGTCACGTGCAGGAAGTCGGCGCTGCAGACCCCGTGGTGGCGGATCATGCCGAGCAGGGTGGCGCCGTAGCGCTTCCAGTAGCCCAGGCGCGCGGCATCGACCACGGACTGGCTGGCCGGCGTGACGCCATCGCCGAGCACCCGCGCGATATAGGTGTTCATGTTGGCGCTAATCGCCGGAAAGATTGCATGAGATGCGTCATGCAGCGTGTTATCCAGGTCGAATAGCCAGACGGGACTGGGGAGCGTAAGATTTGGCACTTTACTTCAAAGCAACAAGGAGAAAGACAATGCGACGTCCGATTATAGTGGTGTTCTTCAGCCTCTTCCTGATGGCCTTCCAGGCGCTGGCGGGAGAACGGGGGGCGCTCTTCAAGGTCAGCAGCGGCGCCAACGCGCTCTACCTCTACGGCACCGTCCATGCCGGGCGTCCCGACTTCTATCCGCTCGAACCGCGCATTGGTGCGGCAATGGCCGCGGCGCCGACCCTGGCGCTGGAAGTCGATTCGACCGGCGATCAGGCGGCGATGGCCGCCACCATTTTCAAGCATGGCATGTTCCCGGCCGGCACGCCCGGCCTGCCTGGCCTCCCGGCCGAGCGCCGCGCGCGGATCGAAGCCGGCCTCAGGAAGCAGGGCATCGAGCCTGCCATGGTCGCCCAGCTGAAGCCATGGATGCTGGTCGCGACGCTCGCGATGGTCGAAGCCGGAAAGCTCGGCTACGACCCGAAACTGGGCGTCGACGCCCACCTGGCCGGCCTGGCCAAGAGCAGCGGCAAGACCCGCATCACCGAGCTCGAATCGATGGAATACCAGGCGACGCTGTTCAACCGCATGCCGGTCGACGACCAGTGGACGATGCTGGAAGAGGCGCTGAACGACATGGAGTCGGGCCGCCATGCGCGCGAGGCGCGTGAACTGTTCGCGGCCTACGAGGGCGCAGACCAGGCGGCGCTGGACCGGATCGCCAAGCGCCTCGAAGAAGACAATACCGTGGGCGGCAAGTTTACGCGCGAAGTCCTGATGAACGAGCGTAACGGCCCGATGGCGGACAAGATCGTGTCGCTGGTCGGACGCGAAAACAACGCGGTGGTGGCGGTGGGCCTGCTGCACCTGGTCGGCAAGGAAGGCGTGCCGGAACTGCTGCGCAAGCGCGGCGTGAAGGTGGAGCGGGTGTACTAAGCGCTTTGGCAGATCACGCGGACTTGTTCATGAGTGACAAGGCCGCGTGGCGCGCAATTCGAAATACACAGCCGCGTAGCGTCAGCAACACAGGCAAAGCCAGGTGGGTTTGAAAGTACGGGATTTGCTGCAGGAGGGGAGTGGTGCCCTTGACGTGGATTGAACACGTGGCCTCTCCCTTACCAAGGGAGTGCTCTACCACTGAGCTACAAGGGCATTCAGGTCAATTCTTGCGGCGGAAATTTCCGCCACAAAAAATTTAGTGAGACCGGATCATAGTGCCAAAAGCCTGTTCGGTCAAGACTTCCAGCAACAAACTGTGCTCGATGCGGCCATCGATGATGTGCACGGTGTTCACGCCCGACTTGGCCGCGTCCAGTGCCGACGAGATTTTCGGCAGCATACCGCCGGAAATCGTACCGTCCGCGAACATCTCGTCGATCTCGCGCGCCGACAGGTCGGTGACCAGGTTGCCGTTCTTGTCCTGCACGCCGGCGATATTGGTCATCATGATCAGCTTTTCGGCCTTCAGGATCTCGGCGATCTTGCCGGCGACGACGTCGGCATTGATGTTGTAGGCCTGGCCGTCCTGGCCGAAGCCGATCGGCGAGATGATCGGGATGAAGGCGTCGTCCTGCAGCGCTTTCACGACCGCCGGATTGATCGCCTCGATCTCGCCGACGAAACCGATGTCGAGGAATTCGCCCGGCTTTTCCTTGTCCGGCATCGACATGCGGCGTGCGCGGATCAGGCCGCCGTCCTTGCCGGTCAGGCCCACGGCCTGGCCGCCGTAGTGGTTAATCAGCATCACGATGTCCTGCTGGACTTCGCCGCCCAGCACCCACTCGACCACTTCCATGGTCTCTTCGTCGGTAATGCGCATGCCCTGCACGAAGGTGCCTTGCTTGCCGATCTTTTTCAGCGCATTGTCGATCTGCGGACCGCCGCCGTGCACCACGACCGGATTCATGCCCACCAGCTTGAGCAGGATGACGTCGCGTGCGAAGCCGTGCTTCAGGCGTTCGTCGGTCATGGCATTGCCGCCGTACTTGATGACGATGGTCTTGCCGTGGAAATTACGGATGTAGGGAAGCGCCTCGGCCAGGATCTGTGCCTTGATCTGCGGCGATACTTTGGTCAGATCGTTGGGCTGGTCGTCGGTATTCAAGCTGGCAAGAGTAGCGTTCATGAGGGGTCCAAATTAAATGTCGCAAGATTTTAAGGCAACAGCGTAGTCCTTGTGCTGATTATATGGCGTCTTGTTGTATTTTATTGGCCTGATGGCTACGTATCGAAGCAAACTGAACAGGGAGCATGAAGTGAGCGTGTGTATTCGTTGCGGAGGGGAATTCGGCTGCGCCATGCGTGATGGCACTTCCGAGCCCTGCTGGTGCACGGCGCTGCCGCCCGCCGTTCCCGTACCGCTGGAGAAGGTCGGATGCTGGTGTCCGACCTGCCTGCGTGCGCATATTGCCGCAGAGCTGGCAAAGCGTTCTTCGTAGGGTGGTCGGCAGAG
>NZ_JANUHA010000039.1 GCF_024753255.1 Massilia agri | reverse complement strand
TCAAACGCCCACACTTATCGACTGTTGATTGTTAAAGATCGTTGTTCTGCACTACCTTGCTGCACCGTGCGAAGCGTTGTGTTCGTCAGCAGCAGAGAAGCGAGATTATGCGGTGTTTTGCGTTCATCGTCAAGCCCCTCTTTTCCTTCGCTGTCGCTGCTTTGAAAGCTGCGCCGGCGTCGGAGGAGCAAGACTATAGCAAACCACATGGCACCTCTGCAAGCCCCGCGCTCTTTTCTCTCAATAGCAAATGGCTATCGATATATTCAATTTAATTTGCTTCAGGCTATGAACGAGAATCGTTATCATTTGCTCCTACCCCAGTGATAACGCAGCAAAGAGAGAACGTCATGGTCGTCGCAGCCAAGAAAACCAGCCAGGTAGTCGCTCACCTCGCGATCGCTTTTGTCATCACCTACGCGGTGACCGGCTCAATGCTGATCGGCGGCCTAGCACTCCTCATCGAACCGGTCATCAACGTGCTGCTGCTCCCCATTCACGAAAAAGCCTGGTCGGCCATCCGCGCCAGGGCGCGCGACGAGCGCGAGCGCTACATGCGGATCGCTGCGGAAAAGGTCAGCCAGACCGCCCTCCACATGATCGTTGCCTTCGGTGTCATGGCCTTCGCCACCGGTTCGCTGGCATTCGGCGGTATGGCGGCCGTGCTGGAGCCGATCTGCAACGTGATCCTGTTGCCGATTCACGACCGCTTCTGGGAAAAGCTCGAGCTGCGCCTCAGCGGCACGGTCCGCATGGCTTGATTCCAGAAGAACGCGCGTCCCAAGGCGCATAGTTTCCAGTGTTACACTGTGCCTTGGTACTGGCGACCCCGTCAGTCATTCCCTCCCGAACGATAGGGCGCGATCATGAGCAAGTCGGTGTGGCCTACCTGCGGCGGCGAAGCGGCAGCCCTTGTTCGGACGAAGGACTGGAGCCGCACCGCGCTTGGCCCGCTCGACACCTGGCCGGACAGCCTGCGCATCCTCCTCGAGGCCGTCCTGCGCGCTCCCGTCAGCATGGTGCTCGTCTGGGGCGACGACCGCACCCTCATCTATAACGACGCCTATGCGCGCATCGCAGCCGACCGCCACCCGCAGGCCTTCGGCGGATCGGTGCGCGACGCCTGGCCCGAGGCCTGGGACTTCAACCGGGAAGTGTTCGACGCCTGCTTCGCCGGCGAAGAGCGCGTCTTCCGCGACGCGCATTTCGTCCTCGCCCGGCACGGCGTCCCACAGGACACCTGGTTCGACCTCTACTATTCCCCGGCTGCGGACGAGCATGGACGGATTTGCGGCGCCCTGTCGACGGTGATCGATACCACTGCGCGGGTCACCGCCGAACGCGAGCGCGACCGGCAGGAGCAGCATCTCAAGCAGGCCAACGCCGACCTCGACGCCCTGCGCATCAGGCTCGAGAACCTCAACCAGCGCCTGGCGGCGGACATGGACTTCCTGAACACCCTGTTCCGCCAGGCGCCGAGCTTCATGGCCGTGTTGGTCGGGCCGGACCACGTCTACGAACTCGCCAACGACTCCTATCTCAGGCTGGTGCAGCACCGCGATGTCATGGGCAAACCCGTGCGCGCCGCGCTGCCCGAGCTGGAAGGACAAGGCATCTTCGAACTGCTGGACCGCGTCTACCGCGACGGCGAGCCCTATCACGGCCGGAACGTCGACGTGTTGCTGGACAGCGGTGACGGCGCTGCGACCGAACGCCGCATCCTCGACTTCGTCTACCAGCCCCTGAAGCACGCGGATGGCCAGACCTACGCCATTTTCGTGGAAGGCATCGACGTCACCGGTCATGCGCTGACCGAGGAGCGGCTGCGGGTCGCCCAGGAAGCCGGAGAGATCGGCACCTTCGAGTGGTTCCCGAATACGGGCAAGATGGCGGTGTCGGACGCCTACCGCCGCATCTGGGGCTTCGCGCCCGACACCGAGATCACCGCCGAGCTGCTGGTCGAGCACGTCCATCCCGAAGACCGGCACCTGTCGGGCCCGCGGCGCCTGGTCAACGACGACAATCCGATCGGCTACAACGAATACCGCATCCACCGCGCCGACACGGGCGAGATGCGCTGGATCGCACGCCGCGGCCAGTCCATGCGCAGCACGGTGGCCGGCGAACGCCGCTACCTCGGCGTGGCCTTCGACATCACCGAACGCAAGCGGACCGAGGAAAACCTGCGGCAGGCCGAAGCCGCGCTGCGTGAACTGAACCAGTCCCTGGAACGCAAGGTCGAGCAGGAAGAGGCGGGACGCTTCAAGGCCGAGGACGCGCTGCGGCAAGCCCATAAAATGGAAGCGGTGGGCCAACTCGCGAGCGGTGTCGCGCACGACTTCAACAACGTCCTGCAGATCATCTCGAGCAACCTGCAGCTGATGGAACTCGACGGCATCGGCCCCCAAGCCGCCGGCCGGGTCGCCAGCGCCGTGGCCGCGGTCGAACGGGGCTCGAAACTGTCCTCGCAGCTGCTCGCCTTTGCGCGCCGCCAGCCGCTGCAGCCCGTCGTGACCCACCTCGGCGAACTGATAGGCGGCATGGAGTCGCTGCTGCTGCGCGCGATGGGCGACCGCATCGCGGTCGAAATCCGCCAGAACGCCGGCCTGTGGAACGTCCGGGTCGACCGCAACCAGCTCGAGAACGCCATCCTGAACATGGCGATCAATGCGCGCGACGCCATGGACGGCAGCGGCAGCCTCACCATCGGACTGGCGAACGCGCCGCATGACGCCACCCTGGGCGGCGACCACGTCTGCCTGTCGATCACCGACAGCGGCTGCGGCATGCCACCGGAAATCCTCGACAAGATCTTCGATCCCTTCTACACGACCAAGGCGCCGGGCAAGGGCACGGGCCTGGGCATGAGCATGGTGTACGGCTTCGTCAAGCAAAGCGGCGGCGAGATCAAGGTGCGCAGCAGGCCGGGCGAAGGCACGACGATTGCAATCTACCTGCCGCGCGCGGCGGGCCAGGTGCTGGCAGAGGAAGCGGCGGCCGACACCGCCATCCCGGGCGGCCATGAAACCATCCTGGTGGTCGACGACGACCCCGCCGTGATCGCCACCACCACCGAGATCCTCGCCGGGCTGGGCTACCGGGTGCTGCGGGCCGGGAACGGCCAGGAAGCGTTGGCCATCCTCGGCAGCGGCTTGCCGGTCGACCTGCTGTTTACCGATATCTCGATGCCGGGCGCGGTCGATTGCGCGAGCCTGGTGCGCCAGTGCCGTACCTTGTCGCCGCGCACCGACATCATGCTCGCATCCGGCCAGCTGCCGGATGCATCCTTCGACGAGGAGCTCGAGCTGCTGCCCAAGCCCTACAACCGGGAACAGCTGGCACGCGCGGTACGCGCGCAATTCGGCGGACCGGCGGATCCCGTCACTGCGAGGCCGGCGCATCCGGTGCAGGCGCTCGAACCGAATGCGGGCGGCCAGCGCATCCTGGTCGTGGAAGACGATCCCGACACGCGCGAACTGGCGTGCGAGCTGCTGGCGGCGCTCGGACACGCCGCCAGCGGCAGTGCCTCCGCCGAGCAGGCGCTGGCACTGCTGAAGGAACACGACATCGACATCCTGTTCACCGACCTGAATTTGCCGGGCCTGTCCGGCATCGAGCTTGCCAACCGGGCCATGGCTTCGCAGCCGGCGCTGAAAGTGATCCTCGCCTCGGGCGACGGCCATAGCACGCGCATTCCGCTGGCCAGCGGCATGGCGGTGCTCCCGAAACCCTACGACCTGCCGCAACTCGAAATGAGCATTGCGCACGTCGCCACGACCTTGCACTGATCCGTGTCCGCTACATGAACATGTACAACAATACGAGCCGTATCCTGCTGATCGACGACCACCGCATCAACGCGGAGCTGGTCGCCGGCATGCTGGACCAGGAGCCGGACCTGGTCCTGGAATACCTGCAGGAGCCGGGCGACGCGGTGCGTGCGGCGCGCTCCTTCGCACCAAGCGTGATCATGGTCGACCTGCACATGCCGGTGTTTAGCGGACTGGATGTGATCCGCACGCTGAAGGAAGCGCCCGACCTGGCGCAGATCCCGCTCATCATGCTGTCGTCAAACGACAGCCCGCAGGTCAAGGCGACCGGCTTCGCGGCCGGCGCGATGGACTACCTGGTCAAATGGCCGGACCGTATCGAACTCGCAGCACGCCTGCGGGCGCATGCGCGCGCCTACCATGCGACGCTGGAACGCGACCAGGCGATGCAGGCGCTGGCGGCGAGCCAGGCCGCGCTGCTCGACCGCACACGCGAGCTTGCCGACGCCCAGGCGTCGCTGCACGAAGCCCAGAAGATGGAAGCGATCGGACAGCTCACCAGCGGGATCGCCCATGACTTCAACAATGTCCTGCAGCTGATCACCGGCCACCTGCAACTGCTGCGCATGATGCACAAGCAGGACGAAAAGACGGTACGCAGGGTGGAAGCGGCGTCGGAAGGCGTACGGCGCGGCGCCCGCATCGCGGCGCAGCTGCTCGCTTTCGCCCGACGCCAGCCACTGCAGCCAATGACGATTCCCGTCGACGCGCATTTGCGCAGCATGCAAGCCGCGATCGCGGACGTGCTCGCGGGGCGGCGCCTGAGCATCGCGTCGCACGGCGATGCCGCGCTGGCGGCACTCGATCCGGTGCAGTTCGGGAAGAACGTGCTGCACCTGGTTCAGAATGCCGCCGACGCGATGGGCGAGGATGGACTTCTGTCGATCACTGTCGACCGCGCGCCGTTGCCAGGCGTGGAGGGTGAAGCGGACCATGTGCGCCTGCGCCTGCGCGACACCGGCGCCGGCATGAGCGAAGAGGTGCAGCGGCGCGCCTTCGAACCCTTCTTCTCGACCAAGCCGGGCGGGCGGCGTGCGGGCCTTGGCCTGAGCCTGGCCTTCGGTTTCGTCAAGCAGAGCGGCGGGCAGATCGAGCTGGCGAGCGAGAGCGGAAGCGGCACGACGGTCAGTCTGTACTTCCCGGCCGTATCGGCTGCGCCTGAAGTCTCACCTGATACGGGAGTGCGGGACAGGACGCGAACCGTGCTGGTTGTGGAAGACGAAGCAGCGGTGCGCGATGTCTGCGTCGAGGTGCTGCGCAAGCAGGGGCTGTATGTGCTCGAAGCGGCAGACGGAGAAACGGCGCTCGGCCTGATCCGCCAGGGGCTGCCGATCGACCTGGTGTTCACCGATATCGTGATGCCGGGCGCGGTGAAGGGCCAGGATCTGGCGCGTGCGGCGGCCGAGCACCTGCCGCAGGCGAAAGTCCTGTTCGCGTCGGGCTTCCCGGCGGGGATGAGCGACCAGACCGGCCAGGTGCAGCGCACCCAGCTGCTGCACAAGCCTTACCGACTCGACGAGATGACGCGCGTGGTGCAGGAACTGCTGGCCTGAAACGCAAAAAACCCCACCGGGTCACCGGT
>NZ_JANUHA010000038.1 GCF_024753255.1 Massilia agri | reverse complement strand
GTTGATTACGTTAACCTTTTTTTCGACCCCTGCCGAAGCGGAGGCGAACTATAGCAAACGGCGGTGGTCGGACGCAAGACCTTTCGAACATCGGTGCATCCTCGCGAACAGCGTCTCGACAGTGCAGCAGCTATGATAGCAATTTGTCCATTTTGCTGACCACCATGTCCTCCCACCTGATCCGCCTGCCTCTCTCTGCCGCCTTGCTCGCTGCGTTCGCAACTCCTGTCCTGGCCCAGTCCGCCGCCCCGACGTCGGTCGTCGTGGTCACCGGCTCCCGTACGGAGCAGGAAAGCTTCGACCTGCCGGCCGCCGTCAGCGTCGTCGACGCCCAGCGCATCCAGGCCGGCCAGCCGCGGGTGAACCTGTCGGAGTCCCTGGTCGCCGTGCCGGGCATCGTGATCCAGAACCGCCAGAACTATGCGCAAGACCTGCAAGTCTCCTCGCGCGGCTTCGGCGCCCGCTCGTCCTTCGGCGTACGCGGTGTACGTTTGATCGCTGACGGTATCCCCGCGACCATGCCCGACGGCCAGGGCCAGGCCGCCACCTTCAACCTGGACATGGCCGAGCGCATCGAAATCCTGCGCGGTCCGTTCTCGGCCCTGTACGGCAACCATTCCGGCGGCGTCATCCAGCTGTTCACCCGTGATGGCGAGGGCCCGCCTTCGCTCGAACTGTCCGTCGCCGGCGGCAGCGACGGCCTGCGCAAGACGGACGTGAATGCGCAGGGCAAGGCCGGCGCGGTCGGCTATGTGCTTGACGCCTCCCGCTTCGAGACCGACGGCTACCGCGATCACAGCGCCGCCACCCGCGACCAGGCCTACGCCAAACTCACCCTGCCGACCGGACGCGACGGCAAGCTGACCATCGTCGCCAACTCGCTCGAACAGGACGACACCCAGGATCCGCTCGGCGTTACCTGGGCGACCTTCCAGCGCGACCCGCGCGCCGGCGAGATCGATACCACCGATACCCAGTCGCCGCAGCGTACCTTCGCCGAGCGCTACAACACGCGCAAGAGCATCGACCACCAGCAGATCGGGCTGAACTGGCAACAGCGCTTCGGCAGCAATCGCCTGCAGCTGACGGCCTACGGCGGCAACCGCCGCGTGATCCAGTACCAATCCTTCTCGCGCGCCTTCCAGCAACCCGCCACCCATTCCGGCGGCGTCATCGATTTCGACCGCGACTTCCGCGGCGTGGATGTGAACTGGCAGGACGTGCGAACGCTGGGCGCCGGAACGCTGCGCACGACCTTCGGCGTCGAATGGGCCGATTCGCAAGACGCGCGCCAGGGCTTCGAGAACTTTGTCGGCACCCAGTTCGGCCTCAAGGGACGCCTGCGCCGCGACGAGGACAACCGCCTGACCAGCGTCGATCCTTATGTACAGACCCAATGGGAATCCGGCGCCTGGGTCCTGACGGGCGGACTGCGGCATACGCGCCTGAAGGTGGGTGTGAGTGATCGCTTCCGTGACAACGGCGACGACAGCGGCGGTACGGACTTCAACGGCACCGTGCCCGTGATCGGCATCCTGCGCAAGGTCTCCCCTTCACTGAACCTGTACGCGAGCGCAGCACGCGGTTTTGAGACGCCGACGCTGAACGAACTGTTCTATTCGGCCGCCGGCGCCGGCTTCAACTTCGGCCTGGCCCCGAGCCGCAGCGTGCACCTGGAAGTGGGCGCCAAGTCCATGTTCGGCCAGCACACCCGCGCCGACATCGCCCTGTTCCAGGCGCGCACCCGGAACGAACTCGTGGTCGATGCATCGAACGGCGGCCGCACCAGCTACCGCAACGCCGGCCGCACCCTGCGCCAGGGCGTCGAGCTGTCGGTCGCCTCCAACTTCGCGGGCGGCTGGAACACCCTGGTCGCGGCCAATATCCTGCACGCCATTTACGATGACGGCTTCGGCGCGATCCCCTCCGGCAACCGTCTGCCGGGCGTGCCGCGCGCCAGCCTGTTCTCGGAGCTGGGCTGGACAGCGGCGGATGGCGGCCTGAATGCCGCGCTCGAAGCGCAGGCCGCTAGCCGTGTGCATCCGGACGACGCCAACACGGCCGTGCCGGCGCCGGGTTACGGCATCCTGAACGTCCGCCTGCAGGCCCGCCAGCAGATCGGCGCTTGGCGCCTGAAACAGTACCTGCGCGTAAACAACCTGCTCGACCGCGACTATGTCGGCTCGGTGATCGTGGCCGAAGCGAACCGCCGTTACTACGAGGCCGCCCCCGGCCGCAACTGGATGCTCGGCATCAGCGCGCAGTACCAGTTCCAGTAACCGGCAACGCTTCAGGGGCATGCGGCGCCGGCAGCGCAGCGGATGGATACAACTGCGCGAGCACGGCGTCCGCCGCCGGGATCACGGCCTTCTCGGCGAGCGCGGTTGCCGCTTCCTGGCTCGGCGCTTCGCGCAGGTCGCGCCACAAGGCCGGCAGGTCGCCGGCATGCGCCGTCACCGCCTTTTCCACTTCGGCCTGCCAGAAGGGCGGCGCCTCGCTCTCGACATAGTTCCCGCGTCCCCGGCCGAAGTGGGCCACCGCCAGGTAGCGCAGCAGGCCGCCCGAAAACAGGGTCTGCAAGAAGGCGTCGGCGAACTGCACCGTATGCTGGTTGCGGTCGGTGCCGACATTGAAACCCCATGCCGCACCGGCCATGGTCAGGGCGCCGACGATTGCCCCCAGCAGTGCACCTCCGCCGAGCGTCAGGCCGCCCGCCATCAGGTCCGCCGACAAGCCTGTCGCCGCGCCCGACACCATGGCGCCCAGCAGGCCGGCCTGGGCTTTGTCCACCGGCGCACGCACGGCGAAGTTTTCGCGCACCCGCGCATTGATCACCGAGGCCTCGCCGGGGTCGAGCTTGTGCAGGACCAGCATGCGCGCCGTCGTCGAGCCGATCTCGTCGTTGAGGCGCTGCACCAGGGCGGCCATGGCGAGCTCTTGCCGCTTCTGCTCGTCCTTGCCGAGACCGACGGCCTTGAGCGCGGATTTGACAAGACCTTTGCCTTCGCTCGACACCTCCTGGCGATCGCGCGCGGCGAAGGCCAACAGCTCCGCGACCAGGCGCAGGGCGTTGCGGTAACGCCGCTGGTTCGCCGCCTCCCAGGAAGCCAGCAGACGCGCATAGCCGGCCTGCCTTGATGGCTCGATCAGTTTGCCGATCGCATCGTAGAACACGTGCTCGTGCACCCAGCAGCGCGCAAAGGCATCGAGCGGCAACACCGCTTTCACTACCGGGAACTGCGTCAGGTGCTGCTTCCAGCGCTGCTGTTCACTCGCCTCTTCGGTACCGGGCCGGGGCGGTCCCATCTGGTTGAGCAGCACGGCCACCGGCTTGCCCAGCCATTCGAGGATCTTCATCTCGGACGGCAGGTAGCCGGCATCCTGCGGCGACTCTGAAGAATTGACGAGATAGAGCACGACGTCCGCCTCTTCCTTGGCCGCGCGCAAAGCCTGCTGACTGAGCCAGAACGGTTTGTCGCGATAGCGGTCGAACACCTCGCGCAGGAACCAGCCGATCGGGTTACCCGCCATCGACAGGCGCTTCAGCAGACGCACCGAATCGCCGAAGCCCGGCGTGTCCCACAGCACGAGGGAATCGCCCGCCTCGCTGGTCTGCAGCAGGTGCGCTTCCGCGAACTGGGTCACGTGGGCGGCGTCGCGCACCTCGCCCACGTCCATGCCCACCAGGGTGCGGGCCAGGGTCGTCTTGCCGTTGTTCGTGTGCGAGACGAGGGCGAACTGGATCTTGACCGGCTCTTCCATCAGCGCAGCTCCGGCAGGCGCAGGCCGGCGCCCAGTTCGATGGGGTATTTGTTCGGCTCGAGCAGGTTGACGAAGGTGGCCGAGGTGCCGTGGAAGCTGCAGAACTGCCGCCACAGGGCGCTGCGTTCGGCCACCCGTTCGGCGCTGCCGGGCTGGCTGCCGATGCGCTCTAGCAGGGGCGACTCGTCCACCAGCACGGCGACGCCGCGGCGCACGCGTTTCGTCAGGTAGTCGAGGAAGGCGCCGTGGTTTTCCTTTTCCGGCGTGGCGGAAAGGCTGAACAGCACCGCAGTGACGGTCACGCCGGCTTCGTCGAGCTGGGTGTCGCGCAGGGCGTCCTTGGCGTCGATGCCGTAGTCGCTGGGCGGACGCAATTGCACACGCGCCTGGGCGCCGAGTGCGGCAGCGGCAATAGCCCACAAGCCACGGTCGCGTGCTTCGTCGAGGGTGTAGCTGTAAGGGAGGACGCGCAGCAGCGCGGGCGAGCCGGCGCCGATGCTGTCCGCCAGCTTGCGGTAATACGGCTGGTCCAGGTCGAGCGGGAAATTACGCGCGAGCCGGTGTGCACGCCAGCCGGCGAAGGCGGCCAGCAGCAAGCGTGGCAGCACGACGAGCAGGAGCAGGGTCGCTCCGTAAAGGTGCACCCAGCGCTCGCCGCTGGCGGCGGTGACGGGGCGGCCGAAACGCAGCAGTTCGATCTCGGCCAGCGAGAACCCCTGGAGGAAAGGAAACACGTTCATTGCCGGCAAGAATAGCCATGACAACAGGGTGTGGACCTGGCGGCCGTCGAGGAAGGTGCTTTCCCAGCCGACCGCGTACTGGGTCAGCAAACCGCGCGCATACAGCGACGCGATGGCGCCGAGCGCGAAGCAGGCTGCGGACAGGTGAATCGTGCGGCTCAGGCGGGCGCGGGTGAGCGGTTCGCTGAGCGCGGCCCACTCGGCCATGAAGCTGCCGACGCCGGCGGCAAGCGGCGCGGGCAATTTGCGCGGCACGGCCACCTTGCCCAGGCTGAGGCGGCGCAAGAGGTTCGGGCTGGCCCAGCCATGGCGTTTGCCGGGAATGCAGGCCCATACCAGCATGAGAAGATAGACCAGCAGGTTCCAGCCTATGATCAAAAGAAAGGGGGCGGACAGGAGGTCGACGCGGTGCGGGTCGGCGATGCGGTCGATGACGGCGCCGCTGACAAATGCCAGGAACGGCAGGGCAAGCCAGAAGCCGGGCAGGCCCAGCCGGCGCTTCGCGAAGGCGCCGAAGGCGGGCGCGCGTTCGCCGAGGCGTTTCAGGATCTGTTCGGACCGCTGCTCCAGGAAATGGTGCTGCGTCATGGCAGCTTTGTCGTCCGCAGCCTGCCAGGCGGCGAGTTCCTTCGCGCTGCGGCTGGCGTACCTGCGATCGTCGTCGCTCAGCACCTCGTGATTCACGTCGGCGGTTTCGATGGCGCGCACCAGCACGGCATTGCGTGCGACCTGTTCGTTCATGCTTCTCCTGTCATGGTTGAAATGGCAAGGCTGACAGGTGCATTGTGCCCCAGATTCGGATCGCCGGCTGTTGCGCTGTTCGTCCCGAGCGAAACGGCAGGCGTAAAAAAACCCGGGCAGGCCCGGGCGTCGCGCCGTATTGCGATGTTCAGCTGCGGGGGTTCTTCTTGTTCGGCTTGCTGGCGTAGTCGGTGGCGGGCTGGTCGGGATGGCCCTGCAGTCCCTTGCCTCCACCCTTGCCCGAGTCCGATTGCTGCGAACCGGCATGTTGGTACTGTTCGATGCCACCCTGGCCGGACTGCTGGGCTTCGCCGAGGCGGTTCTGCTCAGCCTGCGCCTGCATGCGCTGGCCACGCTGGCGTGCACTCCAGCCGCCCCCTTGGGAACCGCCGACGCCGCCGCGCTGGTTGCGGCCGAGATCGGATTGCTGCGACCCCGTGTGTACCATCGGGAAAGGCGACTCCGGCCCGCCCGGCATCACGGCGCCCGGCGCACGCGACTGCAGGCTGCCTTCGGCCACGTTGACGGTTTTCGGTTTGTGGATGCCGCGCGAACGATTCACACCACCCAGGCTTTTTTCCTTCGATTTCATGATCCATCCTCCGCTTTGCTGAACCAATGGGTCGATCATGCGCGCCGAAACAATGCCGCTGTATAGGAGAAGACTCCGAGCCGCTGTAGGATTCGCCGCACGGTTACCGCTCAGCTAGCGTAGGCAGGTCCTGAAAAGGTTGAGCTGAGGCAAAGGAATGCGCGGCAGTGGCTGCTAGCATTTTTGTCTGCTATGCCTAGAGGAAATACGATGAGGTCCGATCTGCTCAAGCTCTGCCTGTTCTCGGTCCTTTGTCTCAGCCTTGCCGCAACGGCCGGGTCTGCAAGTAAGAAGCGACGGGCCTGGATCACCATCGGCGATGCGGCCTTCCAGAAGGTACAGATGGTGGCCCCCGACGCGGTGTCCGTCGGCAGCCGCCAGGTGCGCGCAGCCGGCTTGTCGGAAAAGGTGCATGCGGTCGTGCTGGACGAAAGCCGGCTCCTCGCGGTGACGGGTGCGATCCACCAGCAGATGGGCCAATGCGGCGGCTTCATGTACCACGCCAGCGAAGCCGAGGCGCGCGCCGCGCTCGAGGCCCGCCGCGTCGCCTTGCCGACGCCGGCCTACGCCATCGACCAGCGTGATGTGGTCGTGCCCATGCTTGCGGGCATGCAGGAACAGCATATCGCTTCGACGATCCTGTCACTGAGCGGCTTCACGAATCGCTATTACGCCAGCCAGAGCGGTGTCGATGCGGCGAACTGGCTGCTGGCCGCCTGGCGCGAACTGGCAGCAGACCGCGCGGATATCTCGGTTGCCCTCGTCACGCACAAGGCGTATCCGCAGCCCTCCGTCTCCCTGACGATCGCGGGCACGGACCTGGCGGATGAAAAAGTCGTGGTCGGCGCCCATCTCGATTCGATCCTCAGCTTCCGCATGAGCGCCACGGCGCGGGCGCCAGGGGCGGACGATGACGCGTCCGGAGTGGCCAGCATGACCGAAGCGCTGCGCGCCCTGATCGCGAGCGGCTACCGGCCACGCAGGACGATCCAGGTCTTTGCCTACGCCGCCGAAGAAGTGGGTTTGCGCGGGTCGCAGGAAATCGCTCGCGGGTTCAAGCAGGCGGGGCAAAAAGTCGCAGGCGTGCTGCAGCTCGACATGACCAACTACAAGGGCGCGGCAAACGACATCTACCTGATCACCGATTACACGAGCAGCGCCCAGAATACTTTCGTCGCCCAGCTGGCGGCCGCCTATCTTCCCGAGCTCACCGTCGGCAATGACCGCTGCGGCTACGGCTGTTCGGACCACGCGAGCTGGGATGCCCAGGGCTACCCGGTTTCGATGCCCTTCGAGTCCTCGATGGCGCGCGACAACCCGGCCATTCACACGTTGCGCGACACTTACGAAAACTCGGGCGGCCAGGCGGCGCACGCCCTGAAGTTCGCGCGCCTGGCCGCGGCATTCATGGTCGAACTGTCTGGTGGATAGATCGCGGCCAAGAATCGGGCGCAGTGAAGATTCGCAATACGAATCTGAAT
>NZ_JANUHA010000037.1 GCF_024753255.1 Massilia agri | reverse complement strand
ATCTTGCCAACGTAACCACTTGATTACGTTAACCTTTTTTCGACCCCTGCCGAAGCGGAGGCGAACTATAACAAATTCTCACGGTGCTCCGCAAGCACGCTGGACCGCACATGCGCTGCGTCTTCCCTCGTGCTCGAACCCGACAGGTTCGTCGCTCTTGACGTGGCAGACGCTTTCCCGAAATCGATAAGCGCGCGTACAGCCGCGTGACCTTGCTGCGACTCAGCAAGGCGCGGACGGAAGATTGTGCTTGGCGCTCGCGGCCCGATGTCCCATAGTGGTTCCAACGGTGTGCGCATTGATGCTTCGGGGCTTTGGGCGTACTGTTGAGTCATGGAATACAAGCACGATGAGCAGGAACAACATGACATGGAGATGCGCAATATCATCGAAGAAGCGCGCGTCGTCCTCCCCGGAGTCCAGGCCCTGTTCGGCTTCCAGACGATCGCCGTCTTCAACGACCGTTTCGCCGAGCTGGCTGACTACGCAAAGGCGTGCCATGCCCTGGGCATGATCATGGTGGTCATCTCGATTGCCATGGTAATGACGCCGGCGATCTACTACCGTACCTGCCGCGGTCACGCGACCGAGTCGATGGTGAAGCTCTCGTCCAGGATGATCCGCGGCGCGCTCGGGCCGCTTGCGGCCGGATTGGCGCTGGACATGTTTACGGTGATCCACGTCGTCGCAAGCGGCATGTCCGCCCGCATGGCGCTGAGCGTCGGCGCCGGACTCGGCACGCTCGCCCTGCTGTCCGGCTTCTGGTTCTTCCTGCCTCGCCACGGCCGGAAGACGGCCGAAAAAGGCTAGCGGGCTCAGCAAAACCGCCTTGTGTGAATTGTCGAACAGATGAGGTTTCTTGCAGGTGGATAATGAGTCAAGTCACAGCGATTGCAATTCGATCGAACTGTGACCAGGGCGCCATGGTCGAAGCACGTCAGCTGCAGGACGCAGCAGGATTTCTTGAACTGGGCTGCACTCGCCAAACCCAAAGTTCCGGTATCGGGGGGAGCGTATACGGAGGCGGGTGCTGGCCCAGCCGTGCACAGTACCGGCGGTAAGGGCGAACGAAGGCGGAGACGGGCGAAGCCCGCCACCTGCCGCGCCGCGGTGCCGCACAGCTGGGAACCTGGTGGTTTATCTGCCAGGATGGAGCCTCGGTGAAACACCGGGGCTTTTCTTTGGGCGCGCACTTTATCCCGGCGGCATAGGGCAGGCGCCCCGCAGCGGCGGATGAGCAAGGTATAGTGAGGCATCACCGACATACCTCCCGCCCGTGACGCTCACCTCCGATCACATCCTCTCCCTCGCCCCCGACGCGGCCTCGGCCAAGGCCGGCAGTCAGCTGGCCACGCCTGCGAAATGGAGCCAGTTGGGCCGCGACGAGCGGGCGCTCTGGGGTGAATGCCAGGGCAGCGGCAAGGTCCCCTACCGCACCCAGATCGACGCCACCGAACCTGCCTTCAAATGCAGCTGCCCCAGCCGCAAATTCCCCTGCAAGCATGGCCTGGGCCTGTATCTGCTGCTGTGCAGCCATCCCCAGCTGTTCGCGGCCGGCGCCGCGCCGCAGTGGGTCAGCGACTGGCTCGACAGCCGGCAGCAGCGGCAGGAAAAGAAGGCGGAGAAGGCGAGCGCGCAGGCGCCGGCCGACCCGGAAGCCGCGGCGGCGCAGGCGCGCAAGCGCGAGGAAAAGCGCGACCAGAACGTCAGCCGCGGCATGACCGATCTCCAGACCTGGCTGCGCGATCTCGCGCGGGAAGGCCTGGCCGGCGTGCGCGAGCGCGGCCCGGCCTTCTGGAACAATATGGCCGCGCGCTTGGTCGACGCACAGGCGGGCGGGCTCGCCGCACGTCTGCGGCGTGCAGGCGCGATGTGCTTCCAGACCACCCTGCCCGACTGGGAGCGCCGCGTCGCCAACGAGCTTGCCTCGCTCTACCTGCTCACCACCGCATGGCAGCGCATCGATGCGCTGCCGGAACTGCTGCAGCGCGACCTGCGCAACCTGGTCGGCTTTTCGGTCACCAAAGAAGAAGTGCTGGCCGAAGCGCCGCTCAGCGACCGCTGGCTGGTACTGGCCCAGCAAACCGATGAAGAAGAGCGCGTCCGCAGCCGCACGACGTGGCTGTACGGCCTGGCGTCGCAGCGCTGGGCCCTGCTGCTGCAGTTCGCCGCCGGCGCCCAGGGCTTCGAGCATACCCTCCCCAGCGGCACCCAGTTCGATGGCGAGCTCTGTTTCTATCCGAGCGCCCTGCCCCTGCGTGCACTGGTCAGGCAGCAGTCGGCAACCGTGCCATTGACGGCGTCTGTGCCGGCGCAGGCGGGTTTCGATGCGCTGCTGGATGCGTATGCAAGCGCCCTGGCCAGCCAGCCTTTCCTGGGCAGCTGGCCGGCGCTGCTTGACGATGTCGTGCCCGACGTCGCTGCGAGGGTGCTGCGCGGCGCGGCCGGCGCCATGCTGCCCCTGGACGCCGCATTCCGCCATGGCATGCACCTGGCGGCGCTGAGCGGCGGTCATCCGATCAGGCTGATGGGCGAGTGGAACGGCCACGCCTTCCTTCCGCTGAGCGCATGGCACGAGGGGCGCCTCTACAACTTCGACACGGACCTGCCGGGATGAGTGACGCCGACCAGCTCTACAGCCTCCTGCAGGTCGGCAGCTCGCGCGCCGCGGGCGTGCGGCCGGCTGCGCTGCCGCCCGAACTCGCAGCCATCCTGCCTCCCAACGATGCGCCGGCAGACGCGACCGAAGCGCAGCTCTGGCTGTCGCTTGCCGCCTGGTCCCTGTGGTCGCGCGCCGGCCTGCGTCCCGCAAACATCACGAGGGCGGCGCCGGACGCCGCGCCCGCCGAGCACTTGCGCCCTTGTCCCGCCGGCGCCGAAGCCCTGCTCGCTCGCCTGCTGCAGGGCGGGCACAAGGCGGCGCTGCTGCGTGAATGGCTGCGCGGGCTGAAGCGCTACGGCGGCCGTATTCCCGCCCGCTTCCTGCCGAATCTGCTCGCACTGGGAACCAGGCATGCCGAACTGCGTGCCGAGGTGCTGCCGGTGCTGGGCGCGCGCGGACAGTGGTTGTCCCGCCTCGACGCCGCCTGGGAATGGGCGGCGCCGGCCGTCGGCCAGGACGGGCTGGCTTTGTGGGAGACCGGCAGCCTGGAGCAGCGGCATGCCGCCCTGCTGCAATGGCGTGCCGAGGATCCCGCCGCGGCCCGCGAGGCGCTGGCCGAGTCCTGGTCCAGCGAAGCGCCGGAGCTGCGCGCCCGGCTGCTGACCTGCCTGGCCGTGAACCTCGGCCCGGACGACGAGGCCTTCCTGGAAGCCGCCCTCGACGACCGTCGCAAGGAAGTGCGCCTGGCCGCCCAAGCCGTGCTGGTGAAGCTGCCCGGCTCGGGGCTGCGCCGGCGCCTGCAGGCACGCGCCGGGCCGCTGCTGCGGATCAAGCGTCCCCTGCTTGGACGCGCCGGTCTCGAACTGTCCCTGCCGGAGGCCATCGACAAGGCCATGACGCGCGACGGCGTGGGCGCGGCGTCGCATCCCGGCCTGGGAGAGAAGGCGGGCTGGGTGGTCGACCTGCTGGCCGCCACCGATCCACGCGACTGGTCCGCGCGACTGGAGACGCCGCCGGGCGAACTGCTCCTGATGGCGCGGCGCAACGATTTCGCCCACGCCCTGGTGCGCGGCTGGTCGAGCGCGGTCGTGCGCGGCGCGGCCTCGCCCCAGGAGCTGGCCGAGTGGGTCCATGCCTTGCTGGTGTTCTGGCTGTCGAGCGACGCGCCGATGCGCCACCAGTACCCGCGCGACTTCTTCGACCTGTTCTCCCGCATGGCCCCAGGCGACCTGCACGCCTGGCTCGCCGACGTCGTGGGAGCGAGCCGCCGCAGCTGGGGCGAGTCCGAACTCGTCCTGCTCGACCTGCTCGTGCAGGCCGCCGAACATTCGCCGGCGCCGTGGCCGGCGGCGCTGTCGCGCGAGGTCGTCGAACGCCTGCTGAAGGATCTGTCGTCCATCCAGAACGCCCAATGGGTACTCAGGTCCGCGCTCGACAGCCTGTCCGGCATCGTCGATCCACCGGCCGTCACCGCCCTCGAAGCCGCATGGCGTGCCCGCGGCCTGGAAGGCGGCATCCACGACCACATCGCCCAATTCTTCGACACCGTACGCTTCCGTCACGAGATGTCGCATTCTTTCCAGGAGCCCGCATGAGCGCATCGCCCACCACCGTCCTTCGCCAGCACGCGGAAGCGCAGTACGCCACCGAGATCGAGGCCCTGGTCGCCCTCGACTCCCGCCAGCGCCCGCCACGCTGGAAGATGTCGCCCTGGGCCGTCGCGACCTACCTGATGGGCGGCAGGCTCGAGAACGGCGTCGAGATCAGCCCCAAGTACATCGGCAATCCCCGCATCATCGAGATCGCCGTCGCGACCCTGGCGACCGACCGCGCCCTGCTGTTGCTGGGCGTGCCGGGCACGGCCAAGTCCTGGGTGTCGGAACACCTGGCCGCAGCCATCAGCGGCGACTCCACGCTGGTGGCCCAGGGCACGGCGGGAACGAGCGAGGAAGCCCTGCGCTACGGCTGGAACTATGCGCACCTGCTGGCCAAGGGTCCCTCCCTGGAGGCGATCGTCCCGAGCCCGGTGATGCGCGCCATGCGCGAGGGGAAAATCGCCCGCATCGAGGAGCTGACCCGGATTCCGGGCGAAGTGCAGGATAGCCTGATCAGCATCCTGTCCGAGAAAGTGCTGCCGATCGCGGAACTGGACGACGAGGTGCAGGCGCAGAAGGGATTCAACATCATCGCCACCGCCAACGACCGCGACCGCGGCGTCAACGAGCTCTCGAGCGCGCTGAAACGCCGCTTCAATACCGTGGTGCTGCCGCCGCCGCGCACCGCCGACGAAGAGGTGCGCATCGTCCAGACCCGCGTGGCCGGCATGGGCCGCGCGCTCGAGCTGCCGGGCGAAACGCCGGCGCTGGAAGAGATCCGCCGCATCGTGACCGTGTTCCGCGAACTGCGCGAAGGCGCGACCGAAGACGGCAAGATCAAGCTCAAGGCGCCGACGTCGAGCATGAGCACGGCCGAGGCGATTTCGGTGATCACCCATGGGATGTCGCTGGCCGCCCACTTCGGCGACGGCGTGATGCGCGGCGCCGATCTGGCGGCGGGCATGGTGGGCGCCATCGTGAAGGACCCGGTGCAGGACCGCGTCGCCATGCTCGAGTACCTGGAGACCGTCGTGAAGGAGCGCAGCGGCTGGAAGGACCTGTACCGCGCCTGCCGCGACGTCATGAACTGAGCGGCCGGCGATGAGCGTTCACCTGTTCGGCATCCGCCACCACGGGCCGGGCTGCGCGCGCAGCCTGCGCCAGGCCCTGCTCGCCTTGCAGCCCGACTGCCTGCTGGTGGAAGGCCCGCCCGAGGCGGACGCGCTGGTGGGCTTCGCCGGACGCCAGGAGATGGCGCCGCCGGCTGCCCTGCTGCTGTATGCGGCGGCGGCCCCGCAGCGCGCCGTGTTCTATCCCTTCGCCGCCTATTCGCCGGAATGGCAGGCGCTATGCCATGCGAACGCGCACGGCGTGCCCCTGCGCTTTTGCGACCTGCCGCAGAGCCATCGCCTCGCGGAGCAGACGTCGGACGAGACGCCTGAACCCGACGAGGTGCGCGAAGACCCGCTGCGCTGGCTGGCCCAGGCCGCGGGCTATGGTGACACCGAGACCTGGTGGGACCACCTGGTCGAGCAGCGGCGCGACAGCCTCGACCTGTTCGATGCCGTCGCCGAAATGATGGGTGCGGTGCGCGCGGCGGCTAACGAGACCATGACGCTGCGCGAACAGCGGCGCGAAGCCTGGATGCGCAACACGATCCGCGCCGCGGAAAAGGAAGGCTTCCAGCGCATCGCCGTCGTGTGCGGCGCCTGGCACGTGCCGGCGCTCGCCTCGATGCCGAGCGCGAAGAGCGATGCCGAGCTGCTCAAGGGCCTGCCCAAGGAAAAGGTGGTCGCGACCTGGATACCGTGGAGCTACGGCAGGCTGACCTTCGCCAGCGGCTATGGCGCCGGCGTCGTTTCTCCCGGCTGGTACCACCATGTCTGGGAACACGGAGACCAGGCCGGCCTGTACTGGTTGACCGACGTCGCCGCCCTGCTGCGCAGGCACGACCTCGACGCATCGTCGGCCCAGGTCATCGACGCGCAGCGGCTGGCCGAAACGCTGGCGGCGCTGCGCGGGCGGCCGCGCCCCGGCCTGGACGAACTGCTGGAGGCGGTGCGCGCAGTGTTTTGCCAGGACAGCGAGGTCACGCTGCAGCTGATCCGGCGCGAATTGCTGGTCAACGACCGCCTCGGCGAAGTGCCGGCCGACGTGCCGACCGTCCCCCTCGTGCAGGACGTGCAGGCGCAGCAGAAGCGCCTGCGCATGCCGGTGCGCGCCGATACCGTCCCGCTCGAGCTGGACCTGCGTCAGCCTGCGCACCTCGAGAAAAGCATCCTGCTGCACCGGCTGGCGATGGTCGGCGTGGGCTGGGGCCGGCGCCAGGTCGTGCGCGGCAAGAGCGGCAGTTTTCACGAACAGTGGCAGCTGGCCTGGGAGCCGGAGTTCGCTATCGAGCTGATCGAAGCGAGCGTGTGGGGGGCGACACTGGAGGGCGCCGCCAACGGCCGCGCGATCGAACGTGGGTCAATAGCGGCGACCCTGCCCGAGCTGACCGGGCTGATGGAAAACGTCCTGCTGGCCGACCTGCAGGCGGCGGTGCCCCCGGTGATGCTGCGCATCCGGGACCTGGGGGCGGCGACGCCGGATCCGGGCTTCCTGCTTGAAGCCGTCGGGCCGCTGGTCGATGCGATCCGCTATGGCGACGTGCGCGGGACCGACACCTCCGCGCTCGGCCAGGTCGCAGGCGGCCTGATCTCCCGCGCCTGCATCGCCCTGCCCTTCGGCGCGCGGGCCCTGGCGGACGACGCGGCTGCCGTCCTGCTGCGGCAAATCGCCAGCGGCGACCACGCGATCCGGCGCTACCAGGACCAGGAGCAGCTCGCCTCCTGGTACGACACGCTCGACCGGGTGGCCCGTTCCGAGCAGAGCCACCCGCTCATCGCGGGCCGTTGTGCGCGCATCCTGGCCGAACAGCAGCACTGGCCAGGCGCGGAAGCGGCGCGCCAATTGTCCCTGCGTTCATCCAGGGCCGTACCGCCCCTGGTGACGGCCCAGTGGCTCGAAGGCTTCCTCGATGGCGGCGGTACGCTGCTGGCGCACAGCGACGAGCTGTGGGCGCTTGTCAACGACTGGCTGATGGCGCAGCCGGCCGACGGGTTCATCGAATTGCTGCCGCTGCTGCGGCGCACCTTCGGCTCCTTTACGGGGCCCGAGCGCCGCCAGCTGGTCGAGCGTGCGGTGTCGGGCGGACCGCGCGATCGATCCGTCGCTGTCGCCGGCAATGCCGACGTCGACCGGGTGCGCGCCATGCGCGTGCTGCCGATCCTGCAAACCATCCTTGGCAGCGCGGCTGCGCAGGAAGCCCCATGACGAACGCGAACAAACTTGACCAGGGCGAGATGGCGCGGCGCTGGCGCCTCATCCTCGGCGGCGGGGACGAGCGGATCCAGCTCGATCCGGCCGACCTTGCCCTCGACAGCGCGCTGAATGCGCTCTACAACGAAGAAGGCCGGCGCGGCGGACTGGGCGCCTCGGCGCCGAATGTCGCGCGCTGGCTCGGCGATATCCGCCAGTATTTTCCCTCGTCCGTGGTGCAGGTGATGCAGAAGGATGCGCTGGAGCGGCTCGGCCTGCAGCAGATGCTGTGCGAGCCCGAGATGCTGGGCGCGGTCGAGCCGGACGTGCACCTGGTGGCGACGCTCCTGAGCCTGAACCGCGTGATGCCCAACAAGACAAAAGCCACGGCGCGCCAGGTGGTCGAGCGCGTGGTGCGGGATCTCGAGAAGAAGCTGGCCAGTCCGATGCGGCAGGCGGTCAGCGGGGCGCTGCACCGCGCCGTGCGCAATCTGCGTCCGCGCCACAACGAGATCGACTGGCTGCGCACCATCCGGGCCAACCTGAAACATTACCAGCCCGAGTACAACACGGTGATCCCCGAAACGCGGATCGGCTTCGGCCGCAAAGGCCAGACGCTGCGCGACATCGTCCTGTGCATCGACCAGTCGGGCTCGATGGCGCCCTCGGTCGTGTATGCGAGCGTGTTCGCCGCCGTGCTCGCGACCATCAAGTCGGTCAGTACCTCGGTGGTCGTGTTCGATACCGCGGTCGTCGACCTGACGCCGACCTTGCACGATCCGGTGGAAGTCCTGTTCGGGACACAGCTCGGCGGCGGGACCGACATCAACCGGGCGCTCGGCTACTGCCAGGGCCTGGTGACGCGGCCCAAGGACACGATTTTCGTGCTGATCAGCGACCTGTACGAGGGTGGCAACAACGAGGAGATGCTGAAGCGGGCGGCCTACCTGGTGGCCAGCGGCGTGCAAGTCATCGTGCTGCTGGCGCTTGACGATCGCGGTGCGCCCTCTTACGACAAAGCGAATGCCGCGAAGCTGGCGGCGATGGGCGCGCCGGTCTTTGCTTGTACGCCGGACCTGTTCCCCGACATGATGGCAGCGGCGATCAAGCGCAGCAGCCTGGAACAGTGGGCGGCGCAAGCAGGCATCGTGCATGCCTGAACTCGGAAGGTAGTGAAGATTCGCAATGCGAATCTGAACGCAAAAAGCCCGCTCAGTATCAACTGAGCGGGCTTTGCTT
>NZ_JANUHA010000036.1 GCF_024753255.1 Massilia agri | reverse complement strand
GGTGGGCCCCCCCGCCGGCGCCCCGGGCGCCGCCTGCACCGCCGGTGCCGGTCGAGCCGCCGCCTGCGCCGCCGGTGGCGCCCGAGCCGCCGCCTGCGCCGCCGGTCGCGTCGGCATCACCGCCGGTGCCGCCATTGCCGCCTGCCGCGCCGTTGCCGCCCAGGTTGCCGCCGCCGCCGTTGCCGCCGATGCCGCCCTCGGCGCCGTTGCCGCCGGTGCCGCCGCCGGCGCCGTTGCCGCCCACGCCGCCTGCGGCGCCGCTGCCGCCTGCGCCGCTGCTGGCGTCGGCGGTATTGCCGCCGTTGCCGCCGTTGCCGCCGGTGGCCGTGCCGACCGAGGCGTTGCCGCTGTCGGCAGCGCCGCTGGTTGCCGCTGCGGCATCACCGCCGCGTGCGCCGCTCGCGCCGCGGGCGTTGCCACTCATGCCGCCGGCGCCGCCGCGTGCTTCGCCGCCGGTCGCGGTGCCGCCTGCCATCCCCATGCCGTTGCCGCCGCTGGCGTTGCCCGTGCTGGTGGTGCTGTTACCGATATATTGCGTGTTGGCGTTCGATGCCGAGCCGCCCAGGGTGCTGAGCGAAGCCGAGCTCGAGGTGTTGAAGGAATCCGTCGTCGTGGCAGAGGAGGTGCCGTTGTTGTTGGCCGAAGCGGCGCCGACCGCCGTGGTCGACGCGTCACCGCGGCTGCGGTTCTGGCCCGAGGAATTGCGGTTGTCCGAATTATTGCTTTGGTTGGTGGTCTGGGTCTGGTTGTTGTCGCCGGTGACGTTGCCAGCGGTATTGCCATTGCCTTCCTGTGCCTGGGCCATGCCGAATGCCAGTGCGATTGCGGTCGCCAGAATAGTGCGCTTCATCTGTTACTCCCCTGTGTGTGGTTCGGTGATTTGAAATGCCCGGCGTCCGTTGCCACCGGTCCGATTTCATCATTAGCAGTTTGCGTGCCAGCTTCTGAAATCCGCGCAAGTGCTTGATTCGCTTGCTAGTTTTGATCCAGGGAAAACTTGTAGGACTAAATTGATGGGGTGAATCAACACCCGATCGAAGTCCTGTCGCATCGCTGTGACAGTTCGGGGATAAATGTCACCAGACTGTATCAAGGTGTAAGCGACGAAGGGGGACGGTCGGTCCGACGCCCATGCGCCAGACCGACAATACGTAGGAAAAGAGGAAGGTGCAGGCGGCGCGCTTCAGGGCGCGATGGAGTGTTTCGCCATCAGGCGATACAGGGTCATGCGCGAGACGCCGAGATCGCGCGCCGCCTGGCTGATGTTGTTGCCGCACTTTGCCAGGCTGTTCCAGATGGCAGTTCGCTCGGCGCTTCCGCGCGAATTGTCGAGTCCCTCGCGCAGGATGATGGCGTCGTCCTGCGGCGCCAGTTCCAGGTCTTCCGGCATGATCAGGCGGTTCTCTGCCAACACCATGGCGCGCCGCATGCGGTTGATCAGTTCGCGGATATTGCCCGGCCAGTCGTGCTGGGCCATCGCACGCAGGGCCTGCTTGCTGACACCTTTCAGTTGCGGGCTTTTTTCGTCCGCATATTTGTTGAAAATAATCTCGGTGAGCATCGGCAAATCGTCCTTGCGCTCGCGCAGCGGCGGCACACGGATCGGGAACACGCTGAGGCGGTAATACAGGTCCTCGCGGAAGCGGCCTTCGGCGACGGCCTTGGGCAAGTCGACGTGGGTGGCGGCGATCACGCGTGCATCCACCGCCACCGTGCGGGTGCCGCCGACCCGGTAGATGGTGCGCTCCTGCAGGAAGCGCAGCAGGCTGGCCTGCAGGTCGAGGGGCAGGTCGCCGATTTCGTCCAGGAAGATGCTGCCGCCCGAGGCCGCTTCGATCAGGCCCGGCTTGTCCTTGGCCGCGCCGGTAAAGGCGCCGCGCTCGTAGCCGAACAGCTCGGAGTGGATCAATGCGGGCGGGATGGCCGCGCAATTGATCGCGATGAAGGGGCCGCTCGCGCGCGGCGACTGCGCATGGATCTCTTGCGCCGCCAGTTCCTTGCCGCTGCCGCTTTCACCGCCGATCAGCACCGGCGCGTCGACCGCGGCGATCTTGTCGATGTGGGCGCGCAGGCGCCGGATCGCCGTCGACTGGCCGTCGATATGGCGTGCGCCGGCCTTGCGCTGGTGTGGCGGCGTCGAGCGGGCCAGCATCGCCATGCCGTGGGCGTGGCCGAGGGAATGGTGCAGCCGTACGGTGTCCACCGGCCGCGTATGGAAGTCGAACAGGTGCGTGGCGATCGCGTGGCGCAATTGGGGACGGTGCAGCAGGTCGGAATTGAAAATGCCGATCCAGCGGATGTGGTGGTGCTGTTGCAGGAAACGTTCGGTGTCGTCGTGCTCGAGGCTGCCGTCGCCGTCGAGCAGCAGCCCGACCGGATAATGCTGCTGCGCGAGCACCTTGCGTGCGGCTTGAATACTGTCGACCGTGCAGACGTCCCAGCCTCGCAGCTCCCCGCAGGCCGCAAGCACGCCCGCGTTCCCCTCATTCGTAATGCATAACAGTCGTTTGACCGACACCATTAACCTCGTTTTTCTTTGTTATTACGGTAATGCAGGACGGCGCTGTCGGCCGGGATACCAGGACGAAGGTCAGGCAAACACCTGGTAGCGTATGCCGGATTTGTCCGGCAACGAATAGGTGTTATTTAAACAGAAACCGAGAGTTTTAGGCGCACGAATATTGCTGAGTTGGTAATCTGCACCGATAAAATTCCTACAGGAATCAATGCCTTAGCGCATCTTGGCGTCGGATGGTGCTTCCCTGGTTCCGCCCACCGCGCTGGCCAGCAGGGTGACCAGCTTTTCAATCGGATAGGGCTTGGCCAGCACCTGCACGCCGGGCAGGGCGACCTGGCGCTCGGTGTAGCCGGTGGCCAGCACCACCGGCAGGCGGGGGAAGCGCTGGCGCACGACGGTGGCCAGGTCGATGCCGCTCACCGCGCCCGGCATGACGATGTCGGAGAACACCACGGCGGGACGGGCGCCATCGTCGAGCATCGCAAGGGCCTGTTCGCCGGTCTCGGCCGCCAGCACGGCGAAGCCGCATTCGCGCAGGGCCTGGCCGACCGCCTCGCGCACCAAAGGATCGTCCTCCACGAACAGCACGGCGCCGCGCGTGCCTGGCGCCGGTAGTGCGGTAGGAGCTGCAACGCTGCCCGACACCGGCTGGCGGGCGCGCGGCAGCCAGATGTCGACCCGCGTGCCCGCCCCTGGAGCGCTGTCCAGCACCAGCAGGCCCTGCGACTGGGTGGCGAAGGCATAGGCCTGCGCCAGGCCCAGTCCGCTTCCTTGTCCCTGGCCCTTGGTCGTGAAGAAGGGGTCGAGGGCATGCGCGAGCACCTCGGGCGCCATGCCGCAACCCTCGTCGGCGACGCGCAGGCGCACCCAGTCGCCGGCAGGGAGCGGCTGCGGTGGTATGTGCATATTGCGCGCCTCGATGCGCAGCAGGCCGCCGCGCGGCATGGCGTCGCGCGCATTTACCGCGAGATTGAGCAGGGCCAGGTCGAACTGCAGGGGCTCGACCGTCACCGGCCACAGCGCCTCTTCGCAATCGACCTCGAGATGGATGTCCTCGCGCAGCGCGCCGCGCAGCAGCTGCAGGGCGCTGGCCAGCTGCTCCTTCGCGTCCACGGTTTCCTGGCGCGCCTCCTGGATGCGGCCGAAGGCGCCGAGCTGGCCGGTGAGGGTGGTGGCGCGCTGCACGGTCTTCCGGCAGGTCTGTACCAGGCCCTTGATCTTCTCCTGGGTGGTGGTGAGCTCGGCCAGCTGCAGGGCCGTGCTGAGGGTCTGCAGCAGGTTGTTGAATTCGTGGGCGATGCCGCCGGTAAGGCGTCCCAGCGACTCCAGCTTCTGGGCCTTGAGCAGGGCGCCCTGCGCGCGTTCGGCCTGCGCCACGGCCTCGGCCACGCGCTGCTGCAGCTCCTGCTGCGACTGGCGGATCTGGCGGCCCGCCTCCATCATGCGCAGCGCCACGCTGTCGATCTCGACGATGCCCTGGGGCTGGTAATCCATTTCCTTGCCCTGTCCCAGCAGGTCGGCGCTGCGGCCCAGGTATTCGATCGGGACGATGGCGCGTTCGGCCAGGCGGCGCGCGGCCAGCACGCCGGCCGCCAGCAGGGTGGCCATCAAGAGCGCCAGCATGGCCGCAGCTTCCAGCGGAACGCGCCGGATCTCGCTCACCGGAATGCTGATGAGCACCTTCCAGTCCGACATCGGGACCGTGCTGTAGAAGGCGCGCACGTCGGTGCCTTCGAGCGTGCGGCTGTCGTAGACGCCTTCGCGCGCGGCGGCCAGCAGATTGCGGCTGTAGGCGCGCACCGGCTTGCCGACGAAGCGTTCGGGATGGCGCGACCTGGCCAGCACCACGCCCCGGCGGTCGAGGATGGTGGCGGTCCAGTTGCCGCGGAACTGCTGGCGTTCGACCAGCTTCTGCAGGGTGGCCACGTGCACGCCCAGCAGCAGGTGGTAGCGCACCGCGCCGCCGATGACGACCGGCACCTGCACCGTATAGTCGGGCGCCTTGCCGATCGGCGCCATGAAGAGGTCGGACACATAGATGCCGGCCGGGCCGCCGGTGCGCATCAGTTCGCCGACATTCGAGGAGCGCCGCTGCGGCAGCGCCGCGCCGAAGGGCTTGCGGGTATTGAGCAGCTGGCGTCCTTCCAGGTCGGCCAGCACGATGACGGTGTCCCAGCCGGGCGCCATGCGGCGTGCGTGGTCGTAGAAGGCGCGCAGTTCGTGCTGTTGCAGGGCCGGGGAGGTGGCGAGGGTGCGCAGGACCGCGGTGCGCGCCTGCAGCTCGTTGTCGACCATGAGCGCGAAGGCGCGCGCGGATTCGCTCACGCTCTGGGTCTGCGACTTCTGCTCCTCGCGATAGACGTAGCTGATCGCCAGCGCAGCCGCAAGGAAGGACGGCACCAGGATGGCGAGCACGAGGATCAGGAGGCGGTTGCGGATGCGCATGGTTTGCAAGGGCGGAGCCCGGTCGGCCGGTGATTATACAAGAGGCAACTTTTATTGCGGCGCCCGCGCCAACCGTGCGCGGGGCGGCAGCGGGGCAGGGCGGCGCTGCGCCCGCCTGTATAATGTGGCAACCCTCAACCGTTCGCAGATATGACCAATACCACCCACTTCGGCTACAAGACCGTCGCCGAGGACCAGAAGGTCCAGGAAGTCGCCAAGGTCTTCCATTCGGTCGCCTCCAAGTACGACGTCATGAACGACCTGATGTCGGCCGGCCTGCACCGCGCCTGGAAGATGTTCACCATCGCCCAGGCCGGCGTGCGCCCCGGCTTCAAGGTGCTCGACATCGCCGGCGGCACCGGCGACCTGGCCAAGGCCTTCGCGAAGCAGGCCGGCCGCACCGGCGAGGTCTGGCTCACCGACATCAACGAATCGATGCTGCGCGTGGGCCGGGATAGACTCTTGAACAAGGGCCTCGTGACCCCAACTATGCTGTGCGACGCCGAGAAGCTGCCGTTCCCGGACAATTATTTCGACCGGGTCAGCGTGGCCTTCGGCCTGCGCAACATGACGCACAAGGACCAGGCGCTGGCGGAAATGCGTCGCGTGCTCAAACCCGGCGGCAAGCTGCTGGTGCTGGAATTCTCGAAGGTGATCGCCCCGCTGCAGAAGCCCTACGACCTGTACTCGTTCTCGGTGCTGCCGTGGCTGGGACAGAAGATCGCGGGCGATGCGGAAAGCTACCGCTACCTGGCCGAATCGATCCGCATGCACCCGGACCAGGAAACGTTGAAGAACATGATGCTCGATGCCGGGCTGGAGCGGGTCCAGTACTACAACCTGACGGGCGGCGTGGCGGCCCTGCATACCGGCATCAAGATGTAATCGGCAAGAGGAAGTGTGATGAAAAAATTCGTGGCAACCCTGGTACTGGCGGTCACCGCCGTATCGATGATCGCGGAAGCGACGGCAAAGCCGATGGGCGGCAAGCGCTCGATTGGCCGCCAGTCGCAGGCCGTACGCCAGATGCCGGCCCCGGCGCCCGCGCCCCAACCGTCCCCGGCCTTTGGCCAGGGACTCCAGCAGCAGCGCGCACCCGCCCCCGCGGCGGTGCCGGCTGCCGGCGCGGCAGGCGCCGCCGCGGCCGCGCGCAACACCCAGCGCTCCGGCATGTGGAAGGGCATCCTCGGCGGCGCCCTGCTAGGCCTCGGCCTCGGTGCGCTGCTCTCGCACTTCGGCATCGGCGGCGCGCTGGCAAGCGCGATCTCGGCCATCCTGATGATCGGCCTCCTGGTGCTGGCCGTGCTCTTCGTGGTGCGCATGTTCCGCCGCAAGGACACGCCGGCCAATCCGGCCTTCGGCAACAACTACGCCAATCCGGTGCCGGCAGGCGCTTCCGCCAGCGGCGTCGCGACGCCGGAGATCGGATCAAGCCTGCGCCAGCCGGCCGCTTACCAAGGCCCGCAAGGTGGCGTGTCGCTGGGCAAGCCGGGCAGTGCGCCTGCGCACAACCAGTGGGGCGTGCCGGGCGACTTCGACCAGGAAGCGTTTCTCCGCCACGCGAAGGCCTCCTTCATCCGCATGCAGGCGGCCTGGGACCGCGGCGACACCAATGACCTGCGCGAGTTCACCTCGCCGGAGGTCTTCGCCGAGCTCAAGATGCAGATCCAGGAACGCGGCGGCGCCACCGACTTCACCGACGTGGTCACCATCGATGGCCAGCTGCTGGGCATCGAAACCACCGCCACCGACTACCTGGCCAGCGTGCAGTTCAACGGCATGATCCGCAGCGCCCCGAACGCACCGGCCGAGCCCTTCGTCGAGGTCTGGAACATGTCCAAGCCGCTGTCGGGGCAGGGCGGCTGGGTCCTGGCCGGCATCCAGCAGCTCAGCTGATCCAGACATTATTTTCTGATAATGTCCCGTGCTGCCGGGCTTGTGCCCGGCAAACTGGTAAGATCGAACCGCCCGACTCACCCCCGGGCGGTTTTTTTTCGGTTTTTCACTTACGTGCGATTTATGTTCCCAAGTAAGGCCCTATTGGCCACGCCCGCCGTTGCCACCATCAACCACCTGCTGGCCCAGGAAGCCTGGGCGCGCGACGCCTTGCGGCGCCATGCCGGCAAGGAAGCCTGCATCGACACCGGTCACTTGCAGCTGCGCCTGCGCGTGGCAAGCGATGGCATGGTGGAGAGCGGCAGCGGCGAAGGCCCGGCCAACGTGACCATCCGCATGAAACTGACGGACCTGCCGCTGATCGCCGCCAACCGCGACCGCGCCTTTTCCTATGTGAAAATCGAAGGCGACGCCGAGTTCGCCAACGCCATCTCGACCCTGTCGAAGGACTTGCGCTGGGATGCCGAAAACGACCTGGAGCGCGTGGTCGGACCGCTCGGCGCGCGCCGCATCGCCGAAGGCGGCCGCTCGCTGGCCGGCGGCGTGGTCAATGGCGGGCGCCGCCTGCTTGAAAACGTCGCCGAGTTCCTGCTCGAGGAGCAGCCGGTGCTGGTGCGCCCGGCACAAGTACAAGGCTTCGCCGCCGACGTGGTGCGCCTGCGCGACGACGTCGAACGCGCCTCGAAGCGCATCGCCAAGCTGGAGCAGCGCCTCGCGCAGAGCGCCGCTGCTACCACCGTGATCCTGACCCCGGATAACTGATGATCCTGAAATTCCTGCGCCTGCTGAAGATCCTGACTGTCGCGACCAAGTACGGCCTCGACGAAATCGCCGTTACCAGCCTGCACGCGCCGCGCACCGCGCGCGTCATGAGTACCCTGTTCTTCTGGCGCCGCATCACCTCGCCGCGCGCCATCCGCCTGCGCCAGGCCCTGGAAGAGCTGGGTCCGATCTTCATCAAGTTCGGCCAGGTGCTGTCGACCCGGCGCGACCTGATGCCGCAGGATATCGCCGACGAGCTGTCCCTGCTGCAGGACCGCGTGCCGCCTTTCGATTCGGATCTCGCCATTGCCCAGATCACCGAGGCGCTCGGCGCCCACCCTGATCAATTGTTCGCCAGCTTCGACCGGGTGCCGGTGGCCTCGGCCTCGATCGCCCAGGTGCACTTTGCCACCCTGAAGAACGGCAAGGAAGTCGCCGTCAAGGTGCTGCGTCCGGGCATGAAGAAAACCATCGACGAAGACCTGGCGCTGATGGACATGGCGGCCGCCCTGATCGAGAAGGTCTGGGCCGAAAGCCGGCGCCTGAAGCCGCGCGAAGTGGTCGCCGAGTTCGACAAATACCTGCACGACGAGCTCGACCTGATGCGCGAGGCGGCCAACGCCAGCCAGCTGCGCCGCAACTTCGCGAATTCGACCTTGCTGATGGTGCCGGAGATGTACTGGGACTATTGCTCGAGCAGCGTGATCGTCATGGAGCGCATGCGCGGCATCCCGGTTTCGCAGATCGACCGCCTGGCGGCCGAGGGCGTGGACCTCAAGAAACTGTCCAGCGATGGCGTGGAGATCTTCTTCACGCAGGTCTTCCGCGATGGCTTCTTCCACGCCGACATGCACCCGGGGAACATCCTGGTCTCGGTGGAGAAGGAAACCTTCGGGCGCTACATCGCGCTCGACTTCGGCATCGTCGGCACCCTCAACGATTTCGACAAGGACTACCTGTCGCAGAACTTCCTGGCCTTCTTCCGCCGCGACTACAAGCGCGTGGCCGAGGCCCACATCGAATCGGGCTGGGCGCCGCGCGACACCCGCGTCGACGAGCTCGAATCCGCGGTGCGCGCCTGCTGCGAGCCGATCTTCGACCGTCCGCTCAAAGACATTTCCTTCGGCCAGATCCTGCTGCGCCTGTTCCAGACCTCGCGCCGCTTCAATGTCGAGGTCCAGCCGCAACTGGTGCTGCTGCAAAAGACCCTGCTCAATATCGAAGGCCTGGGCCGCCAGCTCGACCCCGACCTCGACCTGTGGAAGACCGCCAAACCCTATCTGGAGCGCTGGATGGGCGAGCAGGTCGGCTGGCGCGGCATGGTCGAGCGCCTGCGCGCGGAAGCGCCGCGCTATGCCCACATCTTCCCGCAACTGCCGCGCCTGCTGCACCAGACCCTCGAGCGCCACGCGCATTCCGGCATGGCGACGCACAACGGCCACCCTCTGGCCCAGGCCGAGCTGCTCGCCATGGTGCTGGTCGAACAGCGCCGCACCAACCGCCTGCTGGGCCTGATGACCTTCCTCGGCCTGACCACGGGTGCGCTGGGCATGGCGGTAGTGGGCTGGTATTTCTACGTTGGCTGATTTCGCCAATCGCGATCCGCTCGACCCGGCGTTCTGGGACGAGCGTTTCGCCAAATCGTTCACACCATGGGACCGTGGCGGCGTGCCGTCGGCGCTGCGCGATTTCGTGGGGCGCCAGGCGGCACCCTTGACGACCCTGATTCCCGGCTGCGGCAGCGCCTACGAGCTGGTGTATTTGTGCGAGGCCGGCTGGGACGCCACGGCGATCGACTTCGCGCCCGAGGCGGTGGCGCAGGGCAGGGCGCGGGCGGGGCAGTGGCGAGAGCGCGTCGTCGAGGCGGATTTTTTTGTGTGGGAGCCGGCGCGCCCGCTGGATCTCGTCTACGAGTGTGCTTTCCTGTGCGCCTTGCCGCCGGCGATGCGGCCGCGGATCGTGGCGCGCTGGGCGGGGCTGCTGGCGCCAGGTGGGCGGGTGGCCGGATTCTTCTACTTTGACCAGACCGTCAAAGGGCCGCCTTTTGGTATCGCGCGTGCCGAACTCGATGGCCTGATGGCCCCGTACTTCGACTGCGTCGAAGAGGAGATGGTCGCGGATTCGATCCCCATCTTCGCGGGCAAGGAAGCCTGGCTGGCCTGGCAGCGCAGGTAGCGCTCATCTGCCAAAAGAAAAGGCGCTGTCACCGTTCAGTGTGGGCTCGCTGTA
>NZ_JANUHA010000035.1 GCF_024753255.1 Massilia agri | reverse complement strand
AGTTCAGCCTGACCCAACAGCAAACGGTGACAGCGCCAAAAAAACAGCCGCCCGAAGGCGGCTGTCCTCATCGGCAAAATACCAGCTCAGTTCGGCTGCGTCCCGCCCAGGTTCTTCTTGAAGAAGGATTCGATCAGGCCATACACGTGACGCTGGCTGACCTTGCCCGAGATGCCGTGCTTGGCGCCCGGGTAGGTCATCAGCTCGAACTGCACGTTGCGCTTCACCAGTTCATCGATCAGGCGCGTGGTGTTGGTGAACAGCACGTTGTCGTCAGCCATGCCGTGCACCAGCAGCAGCGGCGACTTCATGCCGTCCAGGTGGGCGAACACGCCGCTGCGCTTGTAGGCTTCCGGATCGGATTTCGGGGTGCCGCCCACGAACTGCTCGGTGTAGTGGGTGTCGTACAGCGCCCAGTCGGTCACCGGGGCCACCGACACGCCCATCGCGATCTTGTCCGATGCCGCCGACAGCAGGCGCAGGGTCATGAAGCCGCCATAGCTCCAGCCGAACACGCCGACGCGCTTCGGATCGACGAAGCTCTGCTTGGCCAGCCAGTCGATGCCGGTGACCTGGTCTTCGACTTCGACCTTGCCCAGGTTGTTGTAGAGCGCGTCGGTGAAGACGCGCTCGCGGCGGCTCGAACCACGGTTGTCCAGGGTGAACACCACGAAGCCCTGCTGCGCCATGTACTGGTTGAAGTAGCTGCCCCAGCCGCGGGTCACGCGCTGCGAATGCGGGCCGCCGTAGGTGAACAGGAACACCGGGTAGCGCTTCTTCGGATCGAAGTTGGCCGGCTTGATCATCGAGTAGTACAGGGTCTGGCCGTCCTTGGCCTTCAGGGTGCCGTACTCGGTCGGCAGGTGGTCGGGCAGGTACTTCGCGTAGGGGTGGTTCGCGTTCAGTTCGTTCTTCTCGAGCCACTCGACCATGGAACCGTCGGCGCGGCGGATCGACACCTGCGGCGGGGTTTGCGGGTTCGAGTAGGTGTCCACGAAGATCTTGCCGTTGCCTGCGAAGGCGGCGTCGTGCCAGCCGTCGCCGCTGGTGATGCGCACCGGCTTGTCGGCGTTCTTGCCGTCCAGGTTCAGGGCATAGGTCTGCTTGTCGATCACGGCGTCCTTGTTCGACGAGATATAGACCTTGCCCGCGTTTTCGTCGACGGCCAGGACGTTGTCCACGCCCCATTCACCCTTCGACAGCGGATACTGCAGCTTGCCGTCCAGGCCGTAGAGGTAGAGGTGGTTGCGGCCGCTGCGCTCGGAAGCCCAGATGAAGGCCTTCTTGTTCTTCAGGAAGCGCAGGTCGTTGTGGATGCTGACCCAGGTCTTCGAGGTTTCGGTGAGCAGCGGGCGCTGGGCCAGGGTGTCGACGTCGACAGCCACCAGGTCGAGGCGCTTCTGGTCGCGCGACTGGCGCTGGTAGACCAGGGTCTTCGCATCGGCGCTGAAGTCGGCGCGCACCAGGTAGATGTCCTTCTCGGCGCCCAGGTCCACCTTGCGCTGCTGGCCGGTGGCCGGGTTGACGATCATCAGCTCGATCAGCACGTTCGGGTCGCCGGCGGCGGGGTAGTGCTGGTCGATCACTTCGGTGCGGTCGGCGAAGATCTCGAAGCGGCGCACGACCGGCACCGGGGCTTCGTCGTAGCGGCGGTAGGCGATCGCGGAATCGTCCGGCGCCCAGTAGTAGCCGGTGTGCTGGTCCATCTCTTCCTGCGCGACGAATTCCGCCTCGCCGTTGTGGATGGTGCCCTTGCCGTCCGTGGTCAGCTGGCGCTCGGCGCCGGTCTGCAGGTCGATCACGACCAGGTTCTGGTTGCGCACGAAGGAGACGTAGCGGCCCTTCGGCGAGATCTTCGGATCGATCACGTTGCCCGAGGCAACCTTGCGCGGCGCGTCCGGCTTGGCCACGTCGACCAGGTAGAGGTCGCCGGCGATCGGGACCAGCAGCTGCTTGCCGTCCGGCGACCAGTTATAGCTGATGATGCCCGACAGGCCCGCGGTACGCGCGCGTTCGCGGCGCGCCTTTTCTTCGAGCGACAGTTCCTCGTTCGGCACCAGGCGCTTGGAATCGACAAGACGCTGGGTGGTCTTGCTCTTCATATTGTATTCCCACAGGTCCAGCTGGTGCTGGTTGTCGGCACGGCCGCGCAGGAAGGTGACGCGTTCGCCGTCCGGCGACACGCGCAGGTTGCGTACGCCGGGGCCGGACAGGGAGGTGTCGCCGTAGATGCGGTCCAGCGTCAGGCGTTCGGCCGTTGCGGGAGCGGCCGCGAGGGTAGTCGCGGCAGCCATCAAGAGATACAGGAGAGGGCGCATTGGATGTCTCTGGTGTAAGTTAATTTATGACAACTGCCGAACGATACCAGAGTCGCGCCCGAAAAGCTGTAACTACACTGCCGCCGCCTTCGCCTGCGCGCCTTCCCGGATGCGCCGGCGCGCCAGTTTCTCGAAGGACCAGGTGAGCAGCACGGCCGCCACCGTCAGGGCGATCACGAGCCCGATCCAGAAACCGGTGGTCGACATCGGCGCGCCCGGCGTCCAGGGGAACCATTCCGGCGCCAGGCCCAGGATGCAGCCCAGGGGCAGTGAAACGCCCCAGAAGGCCACCAGCTGGATGACCATCGGCGGACGCGTCACCTGGTAGCCGCGAATGGCCGAGGCGGTCGCCACCTGGGTCGCATCGGAGAGCTGGAACAGGGCGGCCAGCAGCAGCAGGTTGGCGCAGGCTTCCTGCACCGCCGGGTCGGAGGTGTAGGCGGCCGCGATCTGCCAGCGGAACAGGGCGATGCCGATCGCCGACAGGGCGCCGAAGGCCACCGACACGCCGACGCCGACCCAGCCGACGAAGCGCGCCCGCTCAGGGTTGCGCTCGCCCATGGCCTGGCCGACGCGGGTCATCATGCCGATCGAAAAGCTCAGCGGCACCATGAACACCAGCGAGGCGAAGTTCAGGGCGATCTGGTGCGAGGAGATCGCCACCACGCCGAAGCGCGCGACCAGCAGGCTGATCAGGGCGAAGGCGCTGACTTCGGCGAAATAGGTGACGCCGATCGGCAGGCCGAGACGCAGCATGGCGCCAATCGATTTCCAGTCCGGGCCTTCCCAGTGGGTGAACGGGTAGGTGAGGCGGTAGGCCGGCGCGTATTTCACCCACAGGACCATGGCGCCCAGCATCAGCCACATGCCCAGGGCCGTCGACACCGCGCAGCCGACCGCGCCCATCATCGGGAAGCCCCAGTTGCCGTACACCAGCAGCCAGTTCGAGAACACGTTGAAGACCAGGCCGAAGATCGCGATCCACATGATCGGCTTGGTCTGGTTGATGCTGGTCGTGTAGCCGTACAGCGCGCGGTAGCAGGAGAAGGCCGGCATGCCGAGGCTGATCACGTGCAGGAACAGGGATGCGCGGTCGGCCACGTGCTGTTCCAGGCCGACGTTATCGAAGAGCAGGGTGCACAGGTTGGCGAACAGCATCCCCACCAGGCCCACCAGCAGGCCTTTCCACAGGGCCTGGCGCACCGAATGCGGCACCTTGTCGTGGCGCGCCGCGCCGATCTCGTGCGCGACAACGGTGTTGAGCGCCATCATCGTACCCATGACGGTCACCAGCACGATGTGCCAGACCGAGGTGCCGAGCGAGACGGCGGCCAGTTCCTCGGCACTGACGTGTCCGGTCATCGCCACGTCGGCCACGCCCATGCCGACGGTCGCCAGCTGGCCGACCAGCATCGGCCAGGACAGGCGCCACAAGGTGGCGATCTCAAGGCGGACCGGGGAGGCGGTATTGGTGGTGGACGTGACGGCGGACATGGCAGCAAAAACGATAGGGAAAACCTGCCATTCTACTGACTAATTGCCAAGGTTGCGTGACCCGAAAGTCGAGGCGTGCCGAGCTCGTCCGTTGAGCACACGCAATATCGCCGGTGGAAATTTGCACGACCTTGGAGTTTTCGCAGGAGGCCACGATGGACGAGCTGATGGCGTTCTACCAGAACGGCTTGCTTTGCATGGCCATGTCCCTCGACGCAGCGGTAGAAGGGCAGGCGGGGCCGGCGGATGCAGAAACAGGAAGCGTTCGGGACGCGGCGACGCGCCGCCTCCCGGCAGCGACTATACCTGCTGCTGCATGGCTTTCTCTTCGACGGTCTGGAGATACACCTGGCCTTGATCGATAAAGAAGGACAGCCAGATATTGGTAGTCGGCGTGCGCAGCAGCCATTGCTCGTAGCCTGGCGCTTCCGGATCTTCGACGCGGTCCAGGCTCGGTGTACCCATCTTGCGCCAGATGGCATTGATGTCGCCGCCATGACGCTCCACGAATACGTCTTCGTGGGGATGGACCTTGTCCACACGCACGGCGCCGAGCGCCTTGAGCGCATTCTGGTAATTGCGGTGCGCGGCCAGGGGCGACCATTTCAGTTCGTGCAGGAAGTACTTGCGCTGGAAAACCTTGCCTTCCACAGGACGCAGCTCTTCGCCGGCCACGACGAAGACGCGGTCGAACTCGAGGTCTTTTTCCGTGTACACACTCTTCGGGTCCAGGCTTGAAGGCGTCGCCAGATAAGGGAAGGCGGGCAGGGCCTTGTCCGACACGGGCACCGTTTGCGGATCGAATCGTGCCGCGGAGGCGGCGGCCGGAGTGGCGGGCGCGGCCGGAGCGGCAGGTGCGCTTGCTGCGGGCTCACTCGCCACCGGCGCGGCGCTGGCCGGCGCTTCCGTGGCGGCATCCTGTGCCTCGTTCTGTTTGGACTTGCATGCAGCCAGGCTGGCCGCGACGAGCAGGGGCAAGACGAATGTCGATAAACGCTTCATGGCTCTTGTGTGGTAAGGAAAGCAAAAAGGCGGGCCAGAATAGCAGGGCTCGTCAATATCGCCTGGTAACCATCCGGCTATCGTGCGCGACCATGCGTGTTGGGTAGCCCGCGCCATAGCGCTTCCGCAGACTCGCTTGCTCATCGGTTGTTGAGCATGCACAAGGTCATATTCGCAAAACTGCACGACCTTACAGAGTCATGACAGGAGAACGCCATGGAAGAGCTGCTGCCGTATTACGAGCGCGAACTGGTCTACCTGAACACGGTCGGGCGCGAACTGGCCAGTCAGTATCCACGCCTGGCGAACGAGCTGGGCATGGGGGCCGAAGGCAGCGAAGACCCGCATATCCGGCGCCTGATCCAGGCCTGCGCCCTGCTCAATGCGCGCACCGCCAAGAAGCTCGACGATGACTATCCCGAGTTCACCGAAGCCCTCCTGGGCAGCCTGTATCCGGCCTTCCTGCAGGGCATTCCCTCCTGCTCGGTCGTGCGCATCGGCGAGCCGGGCGGCCTTGGCGCGGGCAGCCGCGTCGAATCCGTCCAGTCGCTTGGGCGCGGCACCGAGATGAGCGCACTGCACGGCAAGGGCACACCCTGCCGCTTCCGCACCGCCAGCCCGCTCACGCTGGCACCGTGCAGCGTGGCGCGGGCGCGCTACGAGCCGGTCGTGCACGCGCCTGGCAATGTGCGGCTGCCGGCGCGAGCCACTGGCCAGATCGCGATCACGATCGAGAGCGCGGCGCCGCTGCGCCTGCTGCACCAGCTCGGCATGCCGCGGCTACGCCTGTTCGTGGACGCCGACCCGCTGCTGTCGAGCGCCCTGATCGACACCCTGTTCCTGCACGTGGGCGCCAGCTTCATGGAAGCGGGCGAGGGCGGCGCCTGGCGCCAGCTCGACCGCATGCCGCTCGCGCTGGGCGGCTTCGGCGAGGAAGATGCGCTGGTGCCGCTGCGGCCAGGGGAGCACGCCGCCTACCGGCTGCTCAGCGAATACTTCGCCTTCCCCGACAAATTCCATTTCCTCGACATCGACCTGGCGCCGCTCGCCCCCATGTTGCCCGCCAGCGCCCAGCGTTTCACCCTGCACCTGGTCGTGAACGGCCTGCATGGCGACACCGGCGCCGCGCGCCTCCTGGGTACCCTGGGCGCGCAGCACCTCGCGCCCGGCTGCGCCACCATCGTCAACCTCTTCCACCAGGCGGCAACACCGGTGCGCATCACCCACCGCAGCGCCATGTACGACGTGGTGCCGGGGCGCCACGAGGAGGATGTCGAGGTCTACAGCATCGACGCCGTACGCGTGCTGCGCACGGTGGAGGGCAGGCTGCAGCCGATGGATTACCGTCCCTATTACGGACTGCGCCACGGCGAGGGCGGCGAGCTGCGCGAGCGTTACTGGTTCGCACGCCGCGACGATCGCGCCGTGCAGCGCCACCGCATGAAGATCGGTTTTACCGAGGGCAGTTACGGCGACGCGGGCATCCTGGCCTCCCCCGATGAGCAGTCGGTGGCCTCGATCGACCTGACCTGCACCAACGGCGCGCACGCAAGCAGTACCAGCGTCGGGGCGCCTGGCGGTGACCTGGTCAGCGAGACGGCGACCGGCGGCCTGCTGCTGCGCCTCCTGCGCAAACCCACGCCGCCGCACCGCTTCCCCTCCGCGGGCGGCGCGCACTGGCGCCTGGTGGCGCAGCTCGCCCTGAACCACCGCTCGCTCGGCGACCTGGACGCTTTCCGTGAGGTACTGACCCTGTACGACGTGTCGCGCTCGAATGCGACCCAGCGCCAGATCGCCGGCGTCACGGCACTGGAAACCCTGTCCTCGACGGCCTGGATGAAGAGCCCGATCGGAACCACCCTGGTACACGGCACGGAAGTGCGCATGACGGTGGACGAGGACGCCTTTGCCGGCGCCAGCCTGGTCGTGTTCGCCGAGGTGGTCAACCGCTTCTTCGGCCTCTACGTGCACGTGAACAGCTTCACCCGGCTGGTGGTGCGCTCGAGCCAGTCCGACCGGGAGCTCCTGCGATGCGCGCCCCGCAACGGCAGCCTGACCTTGCTGTGATCGACCGCTTGCTGGAAGAACCCTGGCGCTACGAACTGTTCCAGGCAGTCCGCCTGCTGTCGCGCTGGCTGCGCCGCCAGAAGGGAGGCGCGAATATCGAGGCCGCGCTGCGTTTCGAGAACGTGCTCTCGCTCGCCTTTCCCGCCGCCGAGATCGACAGCCTGCGGGTGGAGCGCGACAAGGACGGCGAACTGCGCCTGCGCGTGCGCACCGCCGTCATGGGCTTGCTGGGCGTGAACGGGGCGCTGCCCCTGCACTACACCGAGCGCATCGCGGCCTGGGAGCACGCCACCCACGACGAGGGCCCGCGCGCCTTCTATGACGCCATCTCGAACCGCCAGGTGGCGCTGTTCTACCGCGCCTGGTGCAAGTACCGTGTGCGCGGCGGACCTGATGAGCAGGGCCGCGACCGCTTCCTGGCCCAGCTCGCGGCGCTCGGCGGCGTGGTGGGACGGGCGCCCTTCGATGCGGGGCTGCCGTTCGAAAGCCTGGCCTATTTCGCCGCCCAGCTGCGCAGCCGCGTGGTGCCGGCGGGGCTGATCGCGGGCGTGCTCGGCGAATACCTGCAGGCGCAAGTCGAGGTCGAACAGTTCACCGGGCGCTGGGACGTGCTGCCGGTCGAGGAGCGCAACCGGCTGGGCGAACACAATTGCCAGGTCGGCGTCGTCGCCACCCTCGGCGAACGGCTGCCGCGGCCCGAGCTCGGCATCCGGATCCGGGTGGGGCCGGTGCCTGCCAAGGTGTTCGAGCGCTTCCTGCCGGGCGCGCCGGGTGCCCATGCGGTTGCGGCGATGCTGCGGCAGTTCGCGATCGAGGTTCCCTACCGCGAACTGCAGGTGGTATTGCGCCGCGAAGACGTATCCGGGGCCACGCTGGATGGCAGGAACCGCCTCGGACTGGATGGTTTCCTGTGCACGCGCACGCCAGGACGCGACCGCGACGACGTCTGCTACCTGCTGCCCTGAATCGATGCTTCCTCGCAGTGATCCGCGCGACGCCCGCCGGGCGGCCGACCTACAATCGTCCCGACGACGAAACAATCCAACGGGAGGATATATGGGCGATGAAGTCGATCTCGTGAGCGAGGACGATGTGCTGGGAAAACGCGTCGCGGTCCTGATGACGGACGGCGTCGAGCAGGTCGAATACACCGGGCCGCGCACTTTCCTGGAAGGGAAGGGCGTGCGCGTGACCCTGATTTCCCCGAAGGCGGCGGGCGAGGAAGTGCAGGGCATGAACCACGACCAGCCGGGTGACAGGTTCAGGGTCGAGCTGAGCCTGTCGCAGGCGAAGGTGTCGGACTACGACGCGCTGCTGCTGCCGGGTGGGGAGGAGAATCCGAAGAAGCTGCGCCAGATTCCGGAAGCGATCGCCTTCATCAAGGCCTTCGACGACGCCGACAAGCCGATCGCGGCGATCTGCCATGGTCCCTGGCCGCTGATCGAGGCGGGGATTGCGGAGTCGAAGCACCTGACCAGCTATCCGGCGATCCAGGATGACCTGAAGGCGGCGGGGGCGGAATGGACGGATGATGAGGTGGTGGTGGACGGCAAGCTGATCACGAGCCGCAAGCCGGATGATATTCCGGCGTTCAATGATGCGCTGATGAAGGAGTTGATGGTGATTCAGCAGGCGGGGGCGGATCCGGGGCCGACGTCTTGATGCCGGCCCGGCGTCCTCTATATGTCGGACGCCGGGCTGGCCAGTCTACTCGCAAATGACGGTGATCTTCGGCACTCCGGGCAGCGCTGCCCGCTTGAGAGTCAGGATGCATTCCGTTGTATCGTCCCGGACGCGCTTTACCAGCCGGATGGCGCCTCCGTCACCATAACTGCACTGAACCCATTTCTCTGGTGGGTGCTGGATGCGGTCAAAGCGATAGCGTATTTCGTGCCCGTTGTCGATTTTCTTCTCCTGTCCCCGCAGGTCTCCACGTATTTCAATTGGCCCGGTGAGCATGCCAGCGCTGATCAAAGGCTGGTTGCCAAGCACCACTGCGCTATTCCATTTCGCTGGCCGGGCAATCACCGTGTCGTTGGATGGATAGGTATCCGGGCACCGGATCTGCTCTGTGGCCAGGACTGAACCCGGAATGAGAAGGATTGAAAGGAGTAGCGCTCTCATAAAACGACGTAAAAATGGTCGGCATTGTCGGAATCATCATGTCGATTTCCCTGGGCGTGTGTCTTCGCCCCGCGAGGAATAATGCTTCGGGCAGATATTTTCGGCTTGCTTGTCCATTGGTCCATGACCGCAATATACGACGGTTTCCCGGTCTCGCGATCACGTGGCCCCGCATACAGGAATAGCGCTGCATGGTTGCCTTTGGGTCTATTCGGGTACCGGCCATTCACAAATGTGGCGATGACTGTGCCTGTTGCCAGTGCACTCGCATCCAGCACGCGTACACCCGGACGCCACGTGCTTGTGTGGCCGACTTTGGTGAAGTGCTGGACGAGAGCAACACAATTCCCGTCGCCGACCTTCTGGCTACCTTCCAAGGACTTCGCTTGAGAAAATATATGCGGCATATGGCTTCCTTTCGAAGAAGCCAGTTTGTCGGTCTCAAGCGGTCGCATATTGGCGACGATCAAAGGAAACCGCCGAGTTCGGAAAAGCGGAAAATAAAAAGCCGCTGACGAATCAGCGGCTTTTTGGAAGAGGTTGGTGGAGGCGGCGTCTACTGAATGTTGGGCTGGAAGCCGCATGGATACTAGGTTTGAAAGTTCTCGTGTTGATGAGTTACCCCCAAACATACCCCCGTCTATACCCCGCTTCTCATCCATTTGAGTTGTTCTGCGCTTACAACAGCAAAGTAAATAAGCTTGGCCTACGGCACGGTCAGTGCGGCTGTACTTCAAGACGGCTGCCTCTAGTCTGTTACATATCCGCGCACTACCGGCGCTCGATCACAATACGGTTGCGATCATCTGATCGCTCGACGGCACGTGGCACTAGCCTTTCATGACCTTGAAGCTTGTGGCGCTGCAGAGCTCATTGATCCCAAGGAGTTTCTTGGGCTGACGGCGCGAGCAACAGCGTATAGGGCGACTACGTCGGCAACCTGGTACCGCCAGGCGCGGCGACCGCGATTGCCGAGGTGAAGGTTTCTAGGCTGTTGCTGTCTAGGAGTGGTGAAACCATCGTGCTGAGTGCGAGGCTGATCTGGGTGCGGAAGGTGGTCCTAGCGCTGACGAAGTCAGAAGGGGAAGCATGCTGATTGCGCTACTTTCCTTAGCCCGGTCGTTCACTCGAGCATGCGGAGTTTTACTGGTTTTCGAGGCGCTGCAAAACGATGGCGCAAGAACTCTTTGCGTTGTCGGTTGCATCCAGCAAATCTTCGACCGCCGATTTTAGGTCTCGCATGATTGAACCACCACTTTCATAACGATCGGCCATCCCATGATGGCGGAAAGGAGAAGCAACCATCTCAAGCGCAGTCGGCATGGGCGTGACAGTGATAACAATGGTGACGTCCGGCACTTCGATCATTCGGATACTTCTGAAAGAGTCCGCGAGATCGTGCAAAGATTTCCAGTTGAAGTTGGCAAGAAATTCGGTATCGTTGCTTGTTATTGCTGTCTTGAGGCTATAAGCAAGTACCCATGCACTTATCAACATCGCTTGGATAATTTCCACGCGGCGCCGATCCTCGCTTATCGCGCGTTCTTTTTCTAGTCTACGAGAGTGCTGCAGCTGATGGTATGCGATCCAAAACGCCACCATGATGGCCAAAATCGAGCCGACAGCTTGCACCCAAGATGCCCACTCCCCCTTGTTCAAATCATATGCATGTCCAACTAGAATTAGATCCCAGATTAATCCGAGCGCAAGCAGGATCCCTAGCACAACAGCGTTATTCAACCATTTAATGATATTTTTCATCATGGCATCTTATCACCAATAAATAGATGACCATGGCAAAAGCCCGCCCTACCGGCCCGCCCAAGGCGAGACCGCCCAGTGCAGCAAACTGCGTCTTTCGCACGCGTGCCCAAATGGTGCCGCCAGTAGTGCTACAGGGGCCAATGCTTTCGCTAAGCTGCTGAGGGCCAGGAACGTCGCCTCGAAACGCAGCGTGTGGGCCGCTCTGCATTAGGCGCGCTTGATGGCCCTCGACCGGGATGCTGAGCATCCGGACAAGATCAACGTCATAGCGCGGAATCTCGGGCGGCTGGCAATCGACGCGATCAACGACGAAAAGCAAACATGGATCCGAGAACTGTGGGCGCCGCGTGCGACTCAGGGGAAAGCTGGGCCGTCTTTCCCTGGTTCGTTCGGCGGACAGCGAAGCGTCATCGTGTTAGATGTACAGCTCCCTAGACGTAAAAAGCCCCGCTTGATGGCAGGGCTTGGAGAAAGTCAGTTTAGTGGAGGGCGCGGGTGAGACTAGAAAAGGGTTGTGTGCGAGCAATGGATGAAATCATCCCCATTTCGCTCTCAGCTCTTATCGGGTCAAAACGATCATCAACAATAATTAACGGCGAACGCTGACCAACAAAGGGGCCGTTGATGACATCCCCCACTTTACGCATAGACATTCCTGTGCTGATCCCATGTGGAGTGATAACGTCAATTAGATCGTCTCCGTGCTGGAAGTCGAAACGATGCTCAGCTCTAGATGCGCCTTTCACCTTAGGATTCTTCTCGAAGTAGGCGGACGGGTCGCGCGCGACAATATATGCTTCGGCTTCTGCAGGCAAGTCATGCTCGTTGGGAGCTGCCTTCAGCTGCTGAAGTGCCCAGTGATTTACTGCCAATAGGCTTGAGACTGCATTGGCGAAATTCCATGCACTCTTTTCCTGAGAACTTATCAATCGAAAGTCGCCGTCATCCGTGAGAGTCATAGCGTGTGAGGACATTTCTTCCCGCAATGATCGTATGCGAGAAGGCTTCCAAACATCAATCCCCAAGCCACTAAGATGCATTAGCGTGTCGCCATTATCGCTAATGACCACATGATCGCCTACCGGCATCAGATAAAGATTAATCGCGGCGCCACCAGGCAGGCTAAAAGGCGTGCCGATTTCAAGCCCTATCGAACCGTTGAGTCCGCGGACTTGCCGGCAATCATAGCGGGTGAGGGCATTGGCCCAATTGCAGTTCAACATGGCTTTTCAATTTGAAATGGGTGCACGTTTATCAAGCGCAGGAACCAAGCGAGAGAACCGTCCCAATCCTCACAGCTTACGCCTATTTCTTCGACAGCGGTTGGTTCATCCTCACCGATGTGAAGGTGAGGTCCGTAGATTGTTGTTACGCCGTTGTGACTACGTTTGTCAGACGGACAGACCTCGAGCTGAACGATACGATGTCTCGGCTGTACACCCTTCCTGCGCATGATAGTGAACAATAGAAGACACCGGGACGTGACGACTGGTGCCTTAGCCTCGATCTCAAGAGTAATGCCCGGCAGAAAGATGTTCTCGAGGTCGGACAGCTGCGCGCTGCCAATGACACTACCGAAGTGATTGTTTCGCTTTTGGAAGCCGGACCAGTTGTGAGCTAGCTTAGGCAACTTGATGAAGTCGAGAATTTCGCTAACGTCAGTTTGCATCTAGAGTTACCTGGGCGGCATCTAAGGCGTGCCGTTTCGCTCAAGCATGATACATCATGAAAGTTCCAATGAAACTCACCAAAGTACGCGAGAGGAGTATGATTTACCGTGGAGTCGTGGATTGCAGAGTGTTAAGAAAGTCCCATTTCCCCAAAGCATAAGCCTGCGGAGCGATTCCATGAACTTCGCGTACCTTTTGCGCTATTCTCCAAGCTTCCATCCCTATAGCGCGGCATTGTCGTTGAGCCTCTTCTGCGCCATCATGCGGTCCGCATGCATCGAGGATGAACGCAATGGAGCCGTTGCCAAAATCAATTCTCGGGGCTAGTGCGAGAACCTCGGAAGTCAGGCCAGTGGCTATCCAACGCCATTCGATAGCATCTGGTAGTGTCAGTTTGGGCAAGGACGGGATGTTAGATGTGACCCACCCAGTCTGATACGAAAGCTCGACGCTATCGCTAATATCACTTACCTGCCGTGCGCATTGGATTGCATACCTTTCAAGCGTAACCGCTAGCTGCAGGGCTATAAACTGCCTATCGCGATTTGCATTTTTCTCTTCGCGGCGATGCTCTTTCAACCAAGTCAATGCTTGTGAAAACAGTGCGGCAGAAACACCTGAGGCAATGATTTGCCCGAGTGGTGAGATGTTCCACTCATCGCGTTGGAAAAGATAAGCTGTCACGAGAAGGCCTCCGCAAGTGATAGCTAACGCCAGATATCGATTCAGATTACTCATGCTTAAACAAAACTACAGGTGATCATAGGGCTTCCTGTCTTGGCAATCTGTCGGCCTTTCTGCGTCTGCTTCCAAGGTTGGAACATTAGCTTTCTGTTGCTAGCTCTAGGGATCTGTCTTCTTGATCCAGCCTTGTTGAAGTGCCCAGCGCACTTCAGTTCGCCATGTGATGCGCCGCCCGGTTCGCGATGTGTTTACTGGATCAGAAGCGCGTTGCGCTAGCTCCTCGAACGAGGTGCAGTCCCAGATGATCTTCCATAGTGCCCACTTTGCGGGGTCAGTCTTTTCGTCTGCCTGGAGGCGGTTTTTGATCAAGACCACGTACCCGCCTTCGAGTAGCTCCGGAATCCGTCGCACCATAGCCATCAATCTCGAATGAGGCCAGCTGCCTTCAAGCGAGAGAGGGCATCCTTTGGCGCCTGTACGTCGCAAATCGTGCCGGAGTCGAGGTCAATTGTCCCGCCTGTGATTTTATGCACGTCGGGAGCCGGCACTTCCTCGAGCCGTTCGGTAAATCTTTGCTCGGCCCGCTTTTGGGCTTTTGCAAGCATAGTCTTTTCGTTCTCGACAAACTTTTCAATGTCTTTTCTAAAACTCATCTTGCCTCCAAATTAGCATTCAGCATGCCATCTCGCTCAAGCATAATACCGCTGCCGAGTTGGCAAAAAGTTACCAATTGTAGCAGCTATGCCATGTTCGCATCGAAGTATTAGGTCAGCCCGAACATCCCTGCCAGCGTTGGATGTGCGTACTTCTCATAGTACGGTAATGTCCTGTTGGATGGCCATAGATACTGGTGAGTTGGGAAGTCGGCTAGCGGGATGAGGTAGATGCGAGCGACGTTTGTATTAGCTTGGTCCATCCGTACCCATACAACAAAGTCTACAGCAGGCTCGTATGCGACTGTGACCTTCCAGCATGGGTGGCTGCGCTCATAGCGGCAGCGAGTGCACAGTAATCGAACGGTGACGCCATTGAGGCGCCAGGTTCGAGGAGTGAGGCACTCGATCAGCGCCTTCGCTAGGACTGCACATCGCACGAACTCAGCTGTAACTTCGCGAGTGACGCAGCGCAGTCGGTAGCGTGTGATCGTTGCCTGAGAAAGAGAGGGCCAACTCACGCCAGCAAGTCCCATTGCTGAGGCAAGGCCGTTGAAGCGGAGAGCGTACGATTTTACCGCTGGGCCATCGCTGGCGTTGATGAGGTCTGCCGTCACCTTTCCATGTTTGACCATAATGTCGCGAAGCTCGTCTAGCATCTCGTCGCTAGTCCAGTGCCGGCGCCGGCGTTTGCGTTCGGCTACCGCTTGGTCGAATCGCTCACGTGTAACGATCCCCTCGAACGCTTCCTCTCGTCGAACCCATTTCGACGGATCGTTGGACCTACGGGCGGTACGCATCCGCTGGGTGCCGCGGTTGAACGTCATCGTTCCGATGTACTTCTCATTGGTTAAGATTTGCTTAACCAGGTGAGCGGACCATGGGCGCCCAAGGCCAGTTGAAATTCCTTCGCTGTTTAGGCGGGCCACGATTCCGACATCGGGCATTCGTTCAACTAGATACATGTCATAGATCCGGTGGATCACTGCGACTTCTTCGTGTGAGCCTGGGACGTAAGTTACTCGATCACTCGGCATGTTCTTTCGTTCGCCGGGACCGAGGATACCCTTTGGTTGCCCAGCTGCTGAAATGGCCATTCGTCTGAGGCCGAAGCCGGCAGTGCCGCCTTGTTTAAACCCAGCTTGAGTCAGGCGTGCCTGAGCGTGGAATACTTTGGCGGAGAGTTCGCGGCTGTACTCGGCAGCCATTGCTCGCTTCAAGCCCTTAAGCACTGTAGCCAGGGGAGAGCCGTCGTTTGAGAACGGCTCAGCACAGTAGGCAACTGCGATACCGGCGCGCCGGCAAGCGAACTCATAGTAGGCGCTCTCGTCGACGTCCTGAAACCTCCCCCATCGACTGACGTCGTAGACCAATACAACTTTGAACTCAGCTTCGCCAGACTGAATGTCGCGAAGCAGCTGCAGCAGGCCGGCGCGTCCCTCAAGTGTCAATCCGCTGCGTCCTTTATCGCAATACGTTTTGATGATGCTGAAGCTGTGACTGGCAGCGTATTCATCGAGCGCAGCCTCTTGGTGGGTGGTCGAATAGTTCTGGTGCTCGGTCGACGCTCGAACGTAAAT
>NZ_JANUHA010000034.1 GCF_024753255.1 Massilia agri | reverse complement strand
ATGTCGCCACTTCGTCGCGCCCGATCGCATCCATCAAGGCCACAAAGCGCTTGCGCGCGAAATTGAGGCCACCCCCAACTTCTTCGATAAATTCCACCCCAGCCAGGCCGCGCGCGGCCGTGAACTGCTCGAGCGTGCGACGCTGGTTGGCCAGGTCAGGGCGTTGGACGGCGCTCGACACCCGGCAGTAGGCCACGATGCGCCGCGGCGCGCCCGGCGATGGCAGGTGCAGGAACCCGCGCAGCTGGCTCTCGGTATAACGCCGGCGGTTGCTGGTGGTGCGCGCCGCCGGGACAAGCCGTCCCTCGCGCTCCCAGCGCTGCAGCGTCTTGACCGTGATTCCCAGCAGCCTGGCAGCGTGTCCAATTCCTAATGTGGTTTCCATGGTCATCATTCGACACTTCTGCGCACATTAAGTTCGACTAGAGTCTAGCTCCTGATCCCGAGAATTCGCTTACTTGGCTGGAGCAGCCGATTTCGGCTTCTCGATCTTCCCGTGCACCTCATTGACCATCATGAGCGCCGCCGAGCTGAAGAACTTGTGGTACTCCGCCACCATCTCGCCGCTCTGGATGACCGGGTCGGTCGCCACCCAGGTCCTGGCTTCGTCGATATCCGCGGTGGCCAGGATGAAGATTCCGCGCCGGTCTTCCTTGCCGTCCAGCGGCCCGGCGACCGCCAGCTTGCCTTCGAAGGCCAGGCGGCCCATGTTCGCGAAGTGTCCTTCGAAGATCCGCGCCCGCTCCGCCTTGTCGGTGGCCTTCTTCGGCCCGGTCTTGAGGATGACCAGCACATAGCTGCGCATGCCGTGCTCGTCCGCGCCGAGCGACTTCGCCAGGGCCGGGTCGTACACCGGCGCCGGCTTGGCGACACGCGTCTCCGCGTGCGCTGCACCGCCCGCCAGCACGAGGCCCGCACACAGCATACTCAAGATCGTTTTGGACATTTCCGTTCTCCTATAGTGAGCGCACTCCCAGTGCGCTTTATCGTTATAAACATGCTGCGGCGATGCCGCTCAGACCCACAGCCGGTAGATCCAGAACGACTCGTCCTCGACGTAGCGCTGCGCGAACTCGGTCGGCGAAAAGCCACAGATTTCCTTGGCCACGCGGCTCATGTGGGCCTGGTCCGAGAAGCCTTCGTCCAGCGCCAGCGTCGCCCAGTCGAAGGGCTGGCCGTTCTCGTAACGCTCGCGTGCGGCAAAGAACATCCCCTCGGTACGGACCAGCGCCTGCCACTGGCGCAGCGAGCGCCCGCTGAAGGACTTGATGCGCCGTTCCACCTGGCGCGTGCTGTGGGTATTGCGCCATTCGTGGGCGCGCAGGGCCAGCCTGTCGACCCAGTGGCGGCCGAACTGGCGCAGCGATGGACGTTCCGAGCTGCGCCCCTGCAGCGTGCGCCAGCGTGGACCGAGGTGCTGCTCCAGCACCTTCAGCGAAGCCGCATCGTCGGGCGCCGCGAGCAGCGCTTCGCACATCGGCCGCCACTCGGGGCCCAGCACATCCTGCGCGGGCACGAAGCGGTCCTGCACGGCGCCGAGGTCCAGTCCAAACAATGCCTGGGCGGCGTCCGGCGCGAAGCAGGCCATGTAGCCGCGGCCACTGTTCGGCGACCAGGTGACGAGCGGGGCCGACTGGCTGCCCGACAGCATCACACGCGCCACGAGACGCTGCCATCCATGGCGCGCGTGGACCAGGCCCGGTTCCACCTCGTGGTACCAGGACAGGGTCACGATGGGCGAGGCCGGAAAATGCGAGAGCCGCTGCGCGTCCGAAAGGACGACGTGCGAGGTATCGCGGCTGACCATGGCCAGCATCGCGCCCTGCAGCGCGGGCGGCGCCAGTACCAGGCGGTCGATGGGCTGCTTACCCGCCTCGCATGCGCGCGGCCCGCGGGCGTGTCGGTCGGGGCAGGCGGGCAGGAGCAAAGCTGGATGATCGGGCACCATGGTCTTGCAGTATAGGCAAGCGCCGACCGTCTGTCGATGTCGTTTGGGTTCAAGACGCACCGGCGGAGGTGGGGAAGAATGTGTCGCATGACTACCTCGACCTCTCCCCAATGCCCCTTCCACGGCGGCCAGCCGCCCGTCCCGTCCGGCGAGACGCCGGCCATCCAGCCGCGCGGCGCCTGGCCGCCCGGACCAAAGGTGCGCCTGACCGGCTGGAGCCTGCTGGCGCGCATGGCGCGCGACATGCCGGCCGCATTGCGCGCCTGGCGCGCCGAGTACGGCGACCTGGTCCACCTGCGCATGTGGCCGGAACGCGAGCTGGTCGTGGCCGATCCCGCGCTGGTGCGCGAGCTGCTGGTCCAGCACCACGACGCCCTGGTGCGCTGGGAGCGCGGCATCGAGGTGTTCTCCCAGGTCCAGGGCCACAGCGTGCTGGTCGCGGAGGGCGCCGCCTGGAGCGCGAAGCGCCAGGCCCTGCAGCCCGAGTTCGCGCCGCGTCCGGTGAAGGCCTTTGTCGGCACCATCGCCGCGGCGGCGAGCAGGGCGCTGGACGCCTGGCAGGCCGGCGCGCCGGGGCGGCCGCGGGTAGAAGCCATCGATAGCGCGCTGACCGCGCTCACCATGGACGTCATCATGCGCATGATGTTCTCGAGCGAGATCGGCATTGATGCCCGCAGGGCGGAAGGCGCGGTGCACGAGGCGCTGGTGATGGCCAACCGCGAGATGTTCTGGCCGGCGAGCTGGCCCGACTGGATGCCCTGGAATGGCCGCAAGCGTGCGGTGAAGGCCACCCTGGCCGAGCTGGTCACGCGCCAGGTCGAGGCGCGCCTGGCGATGCCGGTCGAGGCCTGGCCGGCGGACATGCTGGCGCGCCTCCTGCACCTGCACCGGCAGCAGCCCGCCGCCTGGCCCCTGCGTGCGGTGGTCGACGAATGCATGACCGCCTTCCTGGCCGGCCACGAGACCACCGCCGTCACCCTGGCCTGGTGGGCCTGGTGCATGGCGTCCAACCCGGAGGCGCAGGACGCGGCGCGGCGCGAGGTGGACGGGGTGCTGGAGGGCAGGGCGCCACTGGAGGCCGACCTGCCGCGCCTGGGCTACCTCGCGCAGACGCTCAACGAAACGATGCGCCTCTACCCGGCCGCCCCGATCCTCATGAGCCGGCGCTCGACCCGCGAGATCGTGCTGGGCGGCTGGACGGTGCCGAAGCGGACCATGTTCATGATTCCGGTCTTCCTGCTGCACGAGGATGCGCGCGTCTTTCCGGAACCGCAGGCCTTCCGGCCGGAGCGGTTTGCGCCGGATGCGCCGCCGATCCCGCGCGGGGCCGTCATGCCCTTCGGGGCGGGGCCGCGGGTGTGCCTGGGGCAGCACCTGGCAATGGCGGAGCTGACGGTCGTGGCGGCGATGGTGCTGCAGCGCTTTAACTTGTCGGTGCCGGAAGGGGAGAAGGCGCCGGAGCCGGTATTGAACATTTCGCTGCGGCCGAAGGATGGATTGCGAGTGGGGATCGAGCGCAGGAACTTGTAGGGTGGTCGGCTTCGCCGACCGCGCGTGCAACTCCCGCGTGAACGGATGCGGCGCATGCTGTTCGCGCACTGTCTGAACGCGCGGTCGGCAGAGCCGACCACCCTACGAAACATCAGCTGGTCTGCTTTTCGTGGCGGTCCGGCAGCAGGTCCTGGATGATCGCGTTCAGCCGGTCCACCGACACCGGCTTGCCCAGGTGCGCCGAGTAACCGGCCGCGCGTGCGTTGGCGATGTCGGTGTCGCGCCGCATGCTGGTGATCGCGATCGCCGGCAGCCTGGCGTACTTCGGCAGCGCGTGGACCCGGCGCAGGAATTCGTAGCCGTCGACCTCGGGCATCGAGATGTCCGAGATCAGGAGGTCCACGTCCTCGCGGCCCAGCACGTCCAGGCCCTGCTGGGCGCTGGTGGCCTCGAACACGGTGGCGCCGGTGGTTTCGAGCAGCGACTTGAATACCTGCAGCATGTCTTCCTGGTCGTCCACCAGCAGGATGCGCAGGCCGGCCAGGCTGTCCTCTTCGCCGCCGTGCGCGCCCGGCAGCGCCGCCGCGGCGCGGTCCAGCACCGGCAGCCAGAAGCTGAAGCGGGCGCCCTTGCCGATGCCTTCCGAGAAGGCTTCAACCCGGCCGCCGTGCAGGCAGACGATCTCGCGCACCAGGGCCAGGCCGATGCCCAGGCCGCCGCGCGAGCGCGTGGTCACCGAGGCGCTCTGGCCGTACATGTCGAAGACCCGCGGCAGGAAGGAGGGGGCGATGCCCTGGCCGTCGTCGACCACGTCGATCCGCGCGAAGCCTTCCTCGCGTCCCAGGCGCACCTTGACGTGGCCTCCGGGCGAGGTGAACTTGAGCGCGTTGCTCAGGAGGTTCATCACGACCTGTTCGATGCGCACCACGTCGGCCAGCACCGGCACGCCGGCCATGCTGCCTTCGAAGGCGATGGCGATGTCGCGCGCCGCCGGGTCGCTGCGCGCCACGTCGACGATGCCCTGCAGGACCGCGTCGAGCGCGACCGGGGCCATGGTCAGGGATAGCTTGCCGGTGCGCACGCGCGACATGTCCATCAGGTCGTCGATGATCTTCGCCTGCGTCATGACGGAATTGCGGATGATCGAGGCGGCGCGCATGAAGGCGGGGGACTGCCGCAGTTCGGGCATGCGCGACAGCAGCTCCACGTTAATGTGGATCATGTTGAGCGGATGGCGCAGCTCGTGCGACATCACGGACAGGAACTCGTCCTTGAGCGCGCTCGCGCTTTCGGCGTCGGAGCGGTCCGCCGTCTCGCGGGTGAGCGCCTGTTCGCGCTCGTCGTCATGGCGGGCGCGCCCCGTGACGTCGCGGGCGATCTTGGCGTAGCCATAGAAGTCGCCGTTGCGCAGCGGGGTGGTGACGCCGCTGCAGAAGAAGCGCGAGCCGTCCTTGCGCAGGTGCCAGCGCTCGTCCTCGGCGCGGCCGTCCTCGCGCGCGCGGCGCAGTTCGCCCTCGGGTACGCCGCTGGCGATATCCTCGGGCACGAACAGGCGGTGCAGGGTCTCGCCCTGCATTTCCTCGGCGCTGAAGCCGAACACCGTCTCGGCGCCCTTGTTCCAGCTGGTGACGCGGCCTTCCTCGTCCATCGTGATGATGGCGTAGTCGTTGGCGCTCTCGGCCACCATCTGCATGCGCGCCTCGCTGGCGCGCGCCTGCTCCTCGGCGCGGCGGCGCAGCGTGATGTCGAAGAAGGTCATCACCGCGCCTTCGATGCGATCCTCGTTGGTCCGGTAGGGCAGCAGGCGCACGATGTAGTAGCGGCCGTCGTTGCTGCGCACCTCGCGCTCGACCAGGCGCAGGGTGTCGAAGGTGGCGGAGACGTCTTCGGCCAGCTGGTCGTAGTCGAGCTTGTGGGTCAGGTCGAGCAGGGAGCGGCCGACGTCGGACGCGATGATCGAGAACAGGTCGGCCGCGCGCGGCGTGAAGCGCTTGATGCGCAGGCCGCTGTCGACGAAGATGGTGGCGATGTCGGTCGAGGCGATCAGGTTGTTCAGGTCGTCATTGGCCTTGCCGGTTTCCTCGACCTTGACCTTGAGCTCGAAGTTGACGGTGACGAGTTCTTCGTTCACCGACTGCAGCTCTTCCTTGCTGGTTTCCAGCTCCTCGGTGGCCGAGCGCAGTTCCTCGTTGATGGCCTGCAGCTCTTCGTTCGAGGCGCGCAGCTCCTCGGTCGAGATCTCGGAATTCTCGATGGTCTCCTGCAACTGCTCGCGCTTGCGCTGCAGCTCGGCCTCGAGCTGGGCCAGCACCACGTCGTGGCTGCCGTCCGGGCGCGCCACCGGCGGCGCATCGGGCGTGCGCTCGACCCTGTTGAAGATGACCACCAGGAGGTCGGTCTCGGATTCCTCGTCGCGGAAGGGCCGCACCGACATCGCAATCGTGCCGAGGTCCGTGGCTTCGGTGATCTCGATCGGCCGGCACTCGGCCACCGTGTCCTGGTGGACCGCCTGGTACATGGCCGAGCGCAGTTCCATGCGCAGCTCCGGCAGCACCAGCGACAGCAGGTTGCGCGAGGGCTCGCCGCCACCCATGCGCAGGTAGCTGCCGGCCTGTTCCGACATATGCACCAGGTTGCCCTCGCGGTCGATCACGACCGAGGGCGGCGCGAACTTCGCCAGCGCGCGCTGGTGCAGTTCGGCATAGGTCGACTGGCGCTTGCCCGGCAGCTTGGGACGGCTGATCTCGGGCAGGCGCGAGCCGTAAATGGCCGAGGACGGGGTCTGGTAGTGCGTGGCGCGGCCGCCGCCACGGGCGCGGTAGATGCGGTTCTTCTTGTCGACCGGGATGAAGTAGTCCGACACCGATTCGGCCGACTCGGAGCTGCCCAGGAACAGGTAGCCGCCAGGCTTGAGCGCGAAGTGGAAGGTCTGCAGCACGCGCAGCTGGACGTCGCGGTTCAGGTAGATCAGCAGATTCCGGCAGCTGATCAGGTCGAGCCGCGAGAAGGGCGGGTCGCGCAGCAGGTTGTGCGAGGCGAACAGGATGCGGTCGCGCAGCGATTTGCGGGTCCGGTAGCGGTCGTCGTCCTTGTTGAAGTACTGGCGCAGGCGCGTCGGCGTCACGTCGGTGATGATCGAGGCGGGATAGCTGCCTGCGCGCGCCGTGTCGATCGCATGGTCGTCGATGTCGGACGCGAAGACCTGGAAGGCCGGCGGGTGTTCCGACAGCGCGGCCTGGTCGGCCATCAGCATCGCCAGCGAATACGCTTCCTCGCCGGTGGCGCAGGCCGCGACCCAGGCGCGCACCTCGTCGGTCGGACCCTTGTCCTTGAACAGCTCGGGGATCACGTCGCGTTCGAGCGACTCGAAGGCTTCGCGGTCGCGGAAGAAGTTGGTGACCCCGATCAGCATGTCGTCGAGCAGGGCCTTGTACTCGTTGGCGTCGGACTCGAGCACGTCGCGGTATTCGGGCAGGGTGTGCACCTGGCGCACCTGCATGCGCCGCTCGATGCGGCGCAGCACCGTGGCGCGCTTGTAGTGGCGGAAGTCGTGGCCGGTGTGGGCCAGCAGTGCGGTGATGATGTCCTGTAGCGCATCCTCGGCGGCGGCGATCTCGGCCGGCGTCGCCACGTGCTCGATCGGCGCTTCGGCGTCGCCCGGCGGCGGCAGGCGGATGATCTTGGCGTTGTTCCACAGGTCGATCAGCTTCTGTGGTATGTCGACCACGGGCAGGATGAAGTCGACCGCACCGGTGCGCAGGGCCGCCACCGGCATGCCGTCGTGCTCGGCGTCGCCCGGGGCCTGCACGATGGTGAGGCCGCCCTGTTCCTTGACCCGCGACAGGCCGACCGCGCCGTCCGAACCGGTGCCCGACAGGACGATGGCCACGGCGCGCTCGCGGTGCACGTGGGCGAGCGTGCGGAAGAACAGGTCGATCGCGACGTGCTGGCCGCGCGGCCGCTCCAGTTGGTCGACCAGCAGCAGGCCGTCCATCATCGACAGGTGCATGTTCGGTGCGATCACGTAGATGTGGCCGGCCTCGATCTGCACCGTGCTGGTGACCTGAACCACCGGCATGCGCGTGACGCGCTGCAGGATCTCGGCGGCCGAGCTCGGATGCTTGGGCGAGAGATGGAGGATGACCACGAAGGCCATCTCGTTTACCACCGGCATGTTCTCGAACAGCGTCAACAGCGCAGGCAGGCCGCCGGCGGAGGCGCCGATGCCGACCACCGGGAAGTGCAGGGTGCTCGGGACGACCCCGGGCGGGGTGGGCAGGGCTTCGGAGGTGACGACAGGATCGGACATCGCTTGAATTATGGTTTTCGGATGAACCGCCAGTGTATTGGATTCCCTCGACCAATGGAGCAAGCTATTGAAAAAAATGAATCACAATGTCGAGGCATATCCGGCCCGCCCGCGTGAGCTTTCTCAGCGCGCCGCGCCGGTGAAGGCTTGCAGGTGGCGTTCGATCGCCTCCACGTGCGCGTCCCGCTTGCCGAGTTCGCGCAGGGCGCGCGCCAGCTCGAGCAGGTATTCGCTGTTCGGGCCGCTCGGGCCGCGCGCCATGGAAATCTGGCGCGCGATGTCTTCCTCGCTGGCCGGGCCGAGGAAGGCGGCATTCTCGTCGGTGGCGATGTAGACGATGCCTTCCGCCGTGCCGCCGTCTTCGAAGCGCATCTCGGTGGCCAGGCGCAGGTAGCCGTTCTTCTCGCGGTGGTCGAGGTGGGCGAATTCCTCCGGGGTGACCAGGTAGGCCATGCCGTGGCAGACCGCGCCCTCGTCCGGGACCAGGGTGACGACGCGTCCCGGAGCCTCCTGGGTGCCGCGGTGATCGTGCGAGCCCTGGTAGAAGCGGCGGCTCCAGCCGGTGATGGAGGCGGGACGGCGCTCGAGGAAGGGGAAGTCGGCCTTGAAGATCAGGGAACCATAGCCGAACAGCCAGACGCTTGCATGGCGGTCGAAACGGTCCATCAGGCGGTTGATTTCGATGGTATTCAAAGACATGGCGGCGATTGTAACGCGGCCCTTATGAGTTTGCCCGGCGCGCGAACTCGTCCAGGAAAGCCATGAAGCTCTCGGCAGCCGGCGACAGCGAACGGCCCTGGCGGGTATAGGTGAAGAAGCGGCGGCTGAGCACCGGTTCTTCCAGCGGGCGCATCACCAGGCCGTAGAGCGTCACCAGGGGCGCGGCGTAGGGCATGCAGACCGTCACGCCCAGGCCGGCGGCAGCCATGGCCAGGGCGGTGGTCATGAAGGTGACCTCGTTGGCCGGCTTGAGCGGCGCCTCGCGCAGGGCGCCCTGGACCTCGTCGAGCAGGCGCTCGGTGAACTGGCCCTGCAGGGAAATGAGGGGGAAGCGCGCCACGTCCTGCCAGGTCACGCGCGCCTGGCGCTCGAGTTCATGGTCCTTGGGGAAGACCAGGGCGAAGGGCATTTCGAACAAGGGACGGGCGTCGAGGGGCGGCGCGGGTTCGCGCTCGGGGCCGATGCCCAGGTCCGCCTCGCCCGACAGCACCCTTGCGATCACGCCTTCCACCGCCGTGTCCTTCAGGCGCACCTCGATGTCCGGATGCCGGGCGCGGTAGGCGGCGATCGCCTCCGGGAGCAGGGTGCAGGACAGCAGCTGGGGCGCGGCGATGCGCACGATGCCTTTTTTCAGGCTCGTATGGTCGGCCACGTTCGCCAGCGCACCGTCGAGGTCGTCGATCATCTGGCTGAATAGGGGGTAGAGCTCCTTGCCGATGTCGGTCAGGGTGATGCGGCGGGTGCTGCGGTCGATGACCTTGGCCTCCAGCGTCTGTTCCAGCTCCTTGATCAAACCGGACAAGGCGGACTGCGTCACGTGCAGGTTCTGGGCGGCGAGCGTAAAGTTACCCGTCTTGGCGACGGCAACGAAGGCGCGCATCTGCCTGAGGGTGGGATTCATAAGATAGTCTGATAAATCGAGCGGAAAATACTGTTTGTATGATAGTTCGATTTGGATTGTAATGGCGAAAAGCATTCAACCTTGAAGGAAACGCAATGAAACTCGCCACACTCAAGTCCGGCGGCCGCGACGGTACCCTGGTCGTCGTCAGCCGCGACCTGGTCACCTGCCAGGCCGTGCCCAAGATCGCCCGCACCCTGCAATGCGCGCTGGATAACTGGGATGAGGTCGCGCCGCAGCTGAAGAAGATCTACGAACGCCTGAACGCCGGCACCGCCGACAAGGCCGAGTCCTTCATCGAGGAAGAGTGCCATTCGCCGCTGCCGCGCGCCTACCAGTGGTGCGACGGCTCGGCCTACATCAACCACGTCGAGTTGGTGCGCAAGGCGCGCAATGCCGAGGTGCCGGAATCCTTCTATACCGATCCGCTGATGTACCAGGGCGGCTCGGATTCCTTCGTCGGCCCCTGCGATCCGATCGCGGTGCTGGACGAAGCCTGGGGCGTGGACCTGGAAGCCGAGGTGGCGGTCGTCACCGGCGACGTGCCGATGGGCGCCAGCGTCGAGGAAGCGGCGCAGGCGATCCGCCTCGTGATGCTGGTGAACGACGTCTCGCTGCGCAACCTGATCCCGAACGAGCTGGCCAAGGGCTTCGGATTCTACCAGTCCAAGCCGGCCAGCGCCTTCTCGCCGGTGGCCGTGACCCCGGATGAACTGGGCGATGCGTGGAAAGACGCGAAACTGCACCTGCCGCTGCAGGTCACGCTCAACGACCAGCCCTTCGGCCGCCCGAATGCGGGCGAAGACATGACCTTCAGCTTCGCCCAGCTGGTCGCGCATGCGGCCAAAACCCGCGAGCTGGGCGCGGGCAGCATCATCGGCTCGGGAACGGTGTCGAACAAGCAGGGCAGCCTGCACGGCTCCAGCATCGCCAACGGCGGCGTCGGCTACTGCTGCCTGGCCGAGGTGCGCATGTACGAAACGATCGAGCAGGGCAAGCCGGTGACGCCATTCCTGAGCTATGGCGACACCGTGCGCATCGAGATGGTGGACGAGAGTGGTGCGAGCATTTTCGGCGCGATCGACCAGGAGGTCGCGCGCTATCATCGGAGGACGACGTGAAACTGTTTACCTATTTCCGCAGCTCGGCCGCTTACCGGGTGCGGATTGCACTGAACCTGAAAGGGCTCGGCTATGACGCCGTGCCCGTGCACCTGCTGCGCGACGGCGGCCAGCACCTGGCGGATGAATACCGCGCCATCAACCCGAGCGGCCTGGTGCCGACCTTCCAGGACGACGCCATCACGCTGACCCAGTCGATGGCCATCCTCGAGTACCTGGAGGAAGCCTATCCGGACGTGCCGCTGCTGCCGAAAGGCGCGGTGGCGCGCGCCCACGTGCGCGAGCTGGCCCAGATCATCGCCTGCGACATCCACCCGGTGAACAACCTGCGCGTGCTGAAGTACCTGGTCAAGCAGCTGGGGCAGGATGAGCAGGCCAAGACGGACTGGTACCGCCATTGGGTCATCGAGGGCTTCCAGTCGCTGGAAGCCCACCTGGCGCGCCACCTGGACACCGGCACTTTCTGCTATGGCCATTCTCCGACCATCGCGGACTGCTTCCTGGTGCCGCAGGTGTTCAATGCGCAGCGCTTCGATATCGACGTGACGGCCTACCCGACCATTTCGCGCATCAACGACATGTGCGTGGATTTGCCGGCCTTTAAGGCGGCGCATCCGGCGCAGCAGCCGGATGCGGAATAAGTTGTAAATCACGGTGAGCAATGCCGGCGGCATTGTTCACTGCCTGCATTCAGTGCCGGGTTTCCGACCGGTCCGGTTCCGACGGCGACGAGATCTCATCCAGCGCATCCTCGGCCGCCCCGTGCGTCTTGGTCGCGATGTCCCCCAGCGACACGATCCCCACCAGCTGCTTCGACTGCTCGTCGATCACCGGCACGCGCCGGATCTGCACGTCGCCCATCTTGTCCAGCACCTCGTCGAGATCCTGGTTGCTGTAGCAGGTGCGCACGTCGGTGCTCATCACGTCGCCCACGAAAGTCTGGTCCGGCGACTGTCCGGCCGCCACCGAGCGCACGGTGATGTCGCGGTCGGTGATCATGCCGACCAGCTTGGCCCCGTCGCAGACGGGAATGGCGCCGACGTTCAGCTCGTCCATGAGCTGGGCGGCGCGCTGGACGGTTTCCTGCGGCGAGATGGTGCGCACATCGGGTGTCATCACTTCACGAATGGTTTGCATGATTCCTCCTGCTGAGTCGGTAGAAAGCCCGCACGCGGGCGACCCGAAAATCATGCCTTGAATCCGCGAAGGCGGACGCTAGATTGACCTTGGGAATGCCGCTACAATCCGGCTCCCTGCGACTTGCCGATCCGCCATGCCACTTCATACGATTCCCCAGCCCATCCTCGATGCGCTCGACCGCGCCGACGCCTCCTGGCGCCCCATCCTGGAAGCCGGCCTGCAGGCCGTTGCCGCCGCCGACCCCGCCTACCTCGCGGGGCTGGCCGTCGACGATTACCTGCCGACGGGCGGACGCATCTTCGCCGCCTTCGCCCAGCCGCTCGAGCGGGTACGCCACGTGCTGGTGGGGGAGGGGCCGTATCCGCGCGCGGAGAGCGCGACGGGCGTCTGCTTCATGGATGGGGCGGTGGGCGAGCTGTGGAGCGAGACCGGGCTGTCGAAGCCGGTCAACCGCGCCACTTCGCTGCGCAACTTCATGAAGATGCTGCTGGTGGCCGATGGCCGGCTGCAGGCCGACGATACGGGCGGCGCGGCGCTGGCGCCGATCGCGAAGAGCGCGCGCATCGACGGCTCGATCCAGACCCTGGCGCAGTTGCAGGACAACCTGCACGCGGAAGGCTTCCTGTTGCTGAACGCGGCGCTGGTGTTTCGCAAGCATGTGGCGCCGGTGGTGGATGCTCGCGGCTGGCTACCTTTCCTGAGGACGGTGCTGGCGGCGCTGGCGGAGCGTCCCGAGCCGCCCACCTTGGTGCTATGGGGAAAGATCGCCGAGCAGCTGGCGAAGCTGCCGGAGACGGCGCGGCTGCCGCAGATCCAGGCCGAGCATCCCTACAACCTGTCCTTCATCCGGCACACGGGGATGCAGGCGCTGTTCGGACCGATGAAATTGTTGCGGATGCGATAAGGCTTTGCCCGGCCCGCCAAAATCGCGGGTCCCAAGACAAGGTCTCTGGATTTTGGTATACTTGACTAAATCAATCGGGTAATCAGGTTATTTACAAAGCGCATACAAGAGGTGAATTGTTGCGCTGCACTGATTACTTGAAGAAGTGCAATATTTTACATGAACCGGGGTTGTGATGCGTCTGACCACCAAAGGCCGTTTTGCTGTTACTGCGATGATCGATCTCGCCCTGCGCCAGGGTAATGGTCCCGTCACGCTGTCGGGCATCAGCCAGCGCCAGGCCATTTCGCTGTCTTACCTTGAACAACTGTTCGGCAAGCTGCGTCGCCACGAGATCGTCGAATCGATCCGCGGCCCCGGCGGCGGCTACAGCCTGGCCCGGCCGGCTGACCGGGTGACGGTGGCCGACATCATCATCGCGGTCGACGAGCCGCTCGATGCCACCCAGTGTGGCGGCAAAGAAAATTGTCACGGCGCCGATGCTGCTTCCGGCACCCGTTGCATGACCCACGAACTGTGGACCACGCTGAACGCCAAGATGGTCGACTACCTCGATTCGGTCACCTTGCAGGACCTGGTCGACCAGCAGAAGCAGAAAGAACAGAACGTCGTCGTCGTGCACCGCACCGCCGGCGCCGCCAACGCGAAAATTGAAACCGGAGTGAACTGATGAACGCGCCCTTGGACAAAAAAATCGAGCAGAGCTTCGTGACTGCGCCGCATTTCCCGATCTACATGGACTACTCGGCGACCACCCCGGTCGATCCGCGCGTGGCCGACAAGATGATCCCCTACCTGCGCGAGCAGTTCGGCAATCCGGCGTCGCGCAGCCACATGTACGGCTGGACCGCCGAAGCCGCCGTCGAGGAAGCGCGCGCCAATGTCGCCGCCATCGTCGGCGCCGACCCGCGCGAGATCATCTGGACCTCGGGCGCGACCGAGTCGAACAACCTGGCCCTGAAGGGCGCCGCCCAGTTCTACAAGACCAAGGGCAAGCACATCATCACGGTCAAGACCGAGCACAAGTCGGTGCTGGACACGGTGCGCGAGCTGGAGCGCGTCGGTTTCGAAGCGACCTACCTCGAGCCGCAGGACAACGGCCTCATCACCATCGAGCAGCTGGAAGCGGCGATCCGCCCGGACACCATCCTGGTCTCGGTCATGCTGGTCAATAACGAGATCGGCGTCATCCAGCCGATCGACGAGATCGGCGCGCTGTGCCGCTCGAAGGGCATCATCTTCCACTGCGACGCGGCCCAGGCCGTCGGCAAGGTCCACATCAACCTGGAAACCTCCAAGGTCGACCTGATGACCTTCACCGCACACAAGGTCTACGGCCCGAAAGGCGTGGGCGCCCTGTACGTGCGCCGCAAGCCGCGCGTGCGCCTGGAAGCGCAGATGCACGGCGGCGGCCACGAGCGCGGCCTGCGTTCGGGCACGCTGCCGACCCACCAGATCGTCGGCATGGGCGAAGCCTTCCGCATCGCGAAAGAAGAGATGGACGCCGAACTGGTGAAGGTGAAGGCGCTGCGCGACCGCCTGGCCAAGGGCCTGCTGGAGATCGAAGAGGTCTACATCAACGGCGACATGGACCACCGCGTGCCGCACAACCTGAACGTCTCGTTCAACTACGTCGAGGGCGAGTCGCTGATCATGGCGATCAAGGACATCGCCGTGTCGTCCGGTTCGGCCTGCACCTCGGCCTCGCTGGAACCGTCCTACGTGCTGCGCGCCCTGGGCCGCAGCGACGAACTGGCGCACAGCTCGATCCGCTTCACCATCGGCCGCTTCACGACCGAGGAAGACATCGACTTCACCATCGAACTGCTGAAGTCGAAGGTCGGCAAACTGCGCGAACTGTCGCCGCTGTGGGACATGTTCAAGGAAGGGATCGATCTGAACTCGATCCAATGGGCAGCCCACTAATCATTACGGAATTCTAGGAGCACTACCATGGCATATTCGGACAAAGTACTGGACCACTACGAAAACCCGCGCAACGTTGGCGCCTTCGACAAGGGCGACGATGCGATCGGCACCGGCATGGTCGGCGCGCCGGCCTGCGGCGACGTGATGAAGCTGCAGATCAAGGTCAACGACCAGGGCCTGATCGAAGACGCGAAGTTCAAGACCTACGGCTGCGGCTCGGCGATCGCATCGAGCTCGCTGGTGACCGAGTGGGTCAAGGGCAAGTCGCTGGACGAAGCACTGGCGATCAAGAACACCCAGATCGCCGAGGAGCTGGCGCTGCCGCCGGTGAAGATCCACTGCTCGATCCTCGCCGAAGACGCGATCAAGGCCGCCGTGGCCGACTACAAAGCCAAGCACGCTGAGAAGGCGTAAGAAGTTAGTAACCAAGCTGGAGAAACCGCAATGGCAATCACCCTGACTGAAAAAGCCGCGAAGCACGTCAACCGTTACCTCGAACGCCGGGGCAAGGGCATCGGCTTGCGCTTCGGTGTGCGCACGACCGGCTGCTCCGGCCTGGCTTACAAGCTCGAGTACGTCGACGATGCGAGCGCCGAAGACAACGTGTTCGAATCGCATGGCGTGAAGGTCTTCGTCGACCCGAAGAGCCTGCCCTATATCGACGGCACCGAACTGGACTTCGCCCGCGAAGGCCTGAACGAAGGCTTCCGCTTCAACAACCCGAACGTCAAGGACAACTGCGGCTGCGGCGAAAGCTTCCGCATCTGACCGGAATGCAGAACCACTTCGAGCTGTTCCAGCTTCCAGCCACGTTCGCCGTCGACCAGGAAAAACTGGACGCGGCCTACCGCGACGTCCAGGGGCGCGTGCACCCGGACCGCTTCGTGAACGCCACCGACGCCGAGAAGCGCGTCGCCATGCAGTGGGCGACCCGCGCCAACGAGGCTTATGCAACCCTGCGCAACCCGCAGAAGCGCGCCCAGTACCTCTGCGAGATCAACGGCGTCGACCTGCAGACCGAGTCCAACACCGCGATGCCGGCCGCCTTCCTGATGCAGCAGATGGAATGGCGCGAGGCGCTCGAGGACGCGCGCGATACCAAGGATGCCGCCGCCCTCGACGGAATCGACGCCGAGCTGCGCCGCGAGCGCAAGGGCATGCTCGAGAAGGTCGGCAAGCAGCTCGACGCCGCCGATTACCACGGCGCTGCCCAGACCGTGCGCGCGATGATGTTCCTCGATAAGTTCGGGGAAGAGGTACAGTACGCGTTCGAAGCGTTGGACGCGTAATGATGTTCGTATGATGGCCGGGGGGGGGGGGGGGGGGGGGGGGGGGGGGGGGGGGGGGGGGCGCGCGGCGCGCCCCCCCCCCCCCCCCCCCCCGGCCACGCCCCCCCCCCCCC
>NZ_JANUHA010000033.1 GCF_024753255.1 Massilia agri | reverse complement strand
ACCAGGTGATCCTGGTGGGGTTTTTTGCATTCAGATTCCATTGCGAACCTTTACTGCTTTTGAGATATCGCTGCGCGCGATTTTCGGTGAGTTTTCCCGGAAAACCGCTCGATATAATCGGCTGATTGCAAACTCTCCGGCTGCGATGTCTCCCTTATGGCCCGAAAAATCCTTGGTGCTGCCGCCACCGCGTTTGCCACGTTCGCATGCGCTGCAGACGACGTCCCGACCGTATCACCCGTCGGCGTAAAAAGTGCACTGGAATCGGAATACATCGGCCTGTTGCCGGGCGAGAGTTTTCGCATGCGCACCGGGAAGTGCAGCGACTGTACGGTTCCCAAGCAAAGTCTTTGGTATTTCGAAACCGAGCCCATCGCCGTCCCCGGAACGAAGGCCTCGGTCTCGGGTTTCTCCCCCGGCGTCGACCGCAAAACCGATGTGAGGAACTGGGCCCCGCAAGCAGGGAAACTGGATCATCCCTCCGTCGTCTGGATCGGTGCGCCGAGCATTCTCGAAGGCGCAATCATGCTGCCTGGCGCCCAGCGCGTGCGCACCTCCGCCGGGGCGGAACTCGACATCAAACTCGTTCCGAAGATCCCTACCAATCTCTCCTATGCCAACGGGGATACCGCGGCCTGGCTCAGCGGCCGCGAAGTACGTATCCGCGGTGCGCTCGAGCGCGCAAACGGCAAGGATGTGTTCGTCGCGCGCACCATCTGGCCCAGCGACTTCGCCTTCCAGCCGGCCACCTTGCCAAGCAAGCCTCTGCAAAAGCAGTCGGACCTGGCTGCCTTCGTGCGCGAGCCCATCAAGGATGCGCGCGGCATCGAAACGCGTCTGCTGTGGGAACGCAATCCCGGCCAGCCGCGCGACTGGAAACAAAAGCCCGTGCTCGGATTCATCCTGAACGGCGCCCAGGGCGACGACGACGAATCGCTCGGCGGGCATTTCGCTGTCGCCACCGGACGCATCGGCGCCCGGGGCGAATGGTCGAACTGGGCCGTCAATAACTTCTACAACCTGGACTCTTTTAGCGAAAAGGGCATCGTCGCGGCCACGCTCCCGATGGATAACTACTTGATGGACCTGAACAGTGGTCAGCAGTATTACCGTCCGTCCGTCATGCTGGTCGCCGTGCTGAACAACACCCGCACCGCCGCGGCTTTCCAGGGCGGCGTGCAGCGCGTCTTCAATCACTTCTACCGCCACGATTTCCAATACCGTCACGCCAGCGCGAACTGCGCCGGCATCAGTGTCGACGTATTCGATGCGCTCGGCTGGAACATCCCGAAGCGCGGACCGACCGCGCCGGTGAAGTCGCTCGCCGCGTATGCCTATGTCGCCGCCAAGGACGGCAGCCTGCAAAGCGGCCGCAAGATCTACGATTACCTGAACGAGGAGCAGACCCGGCTCCTGCCGGCGGTCGCATTCGAGGCGATGGGCCTGGACCTGCTGCAGCTCGTCGGCGCAAGCGGCGCCGTGCAGCGCGCCTTGTCGCCGTACGAGCAGCAACTCGGAAGCGACGTCGAGGCCATTTTCCTGGTCCGCATCCCGCAAGTTCCGTCGAGCCGGGCCACCGGTTCGGCGCCGGTGTTCTCCTTCGACGAATTCCGCGCCCGGGTGCCGGAAGACCAGAAGGACTGGAAGATCGTGCCGGTCGAGCCGCGCCCCTTCCCGGACACGCTGCGCGACCCGTCAAGCGTGGCGGAGGAAGAGCCGTCTCCGATACCGATGCCGATCGCCGGCATCGGTATCGGCGCATGCGGGCTGCTGGGGACGTTCATCGTGTGGCGCCGCAGGAAAAAACCTCAAGCGCTTGCCACGCACGGCGCGTCGAAACAGGGAGAACTGGTGCACTGATATCGCTGCCGAATGTCCGCGTCCGATCCCCTCCGCATAATCTGACAGTCACCGTTCATAAAAGCGGTCCCGGCCAAGCAATTATCAATACGCCTACGCTACACTCATTGCTTTCTTGCCTACGCAGAATCACGATGAAGAAGACGCGCACCTATCTCCTCCGTGGCATCCTGATTGCCATTTCGCTGGTCGTCGTTCTCATCGGTGCCGCGCTGTCGGCTGCCGATATCGAATTGACCGATGCCGGCGTCCACAAGCGTCTCCTGATCCCGATCGGCGCCAAGAGCATCGGCATCCATACCTATGCCGGCACGGGCGATGCGGTAAAGATGCCGGGCTTCCTCGACGGCCCCATCGTGCGCAGGAATCAGGATGGTCGCTGGGCAGCGACCTGGTATTGCGAGGACAAGGTGGAACAGCGCACGGGAACCCACGGCGACCTGGTGATCGACTGCGCGGGCCAGCGCCGGCATTTCCCCATTTCGCGCACGCCAACGGTGCCGGATGCCGTCTTCGACGCGCCGGTGGACACCCTGGTGATCAGCGATATCGAAGGCAACGTCCGCTTCCTCGATGCGGCGCTCAAGTCGCTCGAGGTCACGGACGCCGAGGGCAACTGGCGCTACGGCCGCAACCACCTGGTGATCGACGGCGACGCGGTCGATCGCGGACGCGACGTATTCGCCACGCTGTGGCGTCTGTATGCGCTCAGCCTGCAGGCACAGGACGCCGGCGGCGCCGTGCACCTCGTGCTCGGGAACCATGAACAGTATCTGCTGCGCGGGAACATCTCGCGTGCGAACCGCGACCACCTGCACGCGCTGTCGCGCATGGGCGGGCAAGTGGCGGCCTTCGGCCCCGACACCGTCATCGGCCAATGGCTGCGCCTGCAGCCGGTGATCATCAAGAGCGGCAAGACGGTCATCACGCACGGCGGCGTGAGTCCGCTGGTGGCCGATGCCGGCTTCACCATCAACAACCTCAACAGCGCGATGCGGCGCTACTGGCTGGGAGACATGCCGGGCAAGGCGGAGCTGGATGCCGTCGTCGGCCCGGCCGGCGTGACGCAGTACCGCGGCTACTTTGAAGCCGGCGGCGAGCGCTACGGCTTGGCGACCGAGGCCCAGGTCAAGGACGTGCTCGCGCATTTCGGCGCCAGCAGCATCGTGGTGGGACACACCCTGGTCGACGGCGTGACCGCCTTCCACGGCGGCAAAGTGTGGGCCGTCGACGTCAACACCAACACGGCCCGTCCGGAAGCCCTCCTGATACGCAATGGCGAACCGACCGTCGTCTCCACCGGTACGCCCCGGGGCCTCGAAGAAGAAGGGAAGCGCCGCCTGACCCGGCCGTTCAGCCTGTTCGCCGGCGCCGACCTGGCGATGCTGAAAGCGCTGTTCGACTCGCACTACGCGCTGTCGCGCATCCCCGTTCCTTACTGAACCCGCGCCTGGGCGCCTAACACCTCCATCAGCCGCTCGAACGTGGCTTCGGTCGCGGCGGCGACCCGCTCCAGGCTCGCTTCGCGCAGCGCCGCGGTATCGACGGCGCGCTCGCTGCGCAAGCCGGCCCAGCGCAGCAGCGCGGCGCAGGCGCTCGGATGGTCGAAGACGCCGTGCAGGTAGGTGCCCAGCACCTGTCCGTCGCCTGATCGCGCGCCTTCGCCGCGTCCGCCGATGAGGAACGCCGGCAGCGCGCAGGCGGGTCCCGCGGACACTCCCATGTGGATCTCGTAGCCGCGCAGTTCGATCTCTTCGTCCCCCTGGAATAGCGCGCGCTCCTTCAGCAGCGCGAGCCGCTTGTCAACCGCGAGTATGGTCTCGATGTCGAGCAGGCCCAGGCCGGCCGAGCTGCCGGGCGCGCCTTCCACGCCGTGCGGATCGTCTACCTTCCGGCCCAGCATCTGGAAGCCGCCGCAGATGCCGATCACCTTGCCGCCATAGCGCAGGTGCCGCGCCAGGTATGGGGCCCAATCCCGGGCCTGCAGCCAGGCCAGGTCGCCGCGGGTGTTCTTGCTCCCCGGGAGGATCACGAGGTCGGCCGCTGGAATGGCTTCACCGGCGCGCACGAAGCGCAGGTCCACGTCCGGGTGCGCACGCAGGGCGTCGAAGTCGGTATGGTTGCTCATGCGCGGCAGGCTCGGGACCACGATGCGGAAAGCGCCCGCGCCCGACTGCGCCGGCTGCACCGCATCCTCGGCGTCCAGGTAGAGGCCGTGCAGGTAGGGCAGCACGCCGAGCACCGGTTTGCCCGTCTGTGCTTCCAGCCAGCTCAGTCCCGGTTCGAGCAGGGCGATGTCGCCCCGGAAGCGGTTGATGACGAAGCCGACGATGCGATTGCGTTCCGACTCGGACAGGCAGGCCAGGGTGCCCACGATGTGGGCGAACACCCCGCCGCGGTCGATGTCGGCCACGAGCACCACCGGGCAGTCCACGCTTTCCGCAAAGCCCATATTGGCGATGTCGCGGTCGCGCAGGTTGACTTCGGCCGGACTGCCCGCGCCCTCGACCACGACCGCCTCGTACTGCGCCAGTAGCCGCGCATGGGATTCCAGCACCGCCCCCATCGCGACCGTCTTGTACTGGTGGTAGTCGCGCGCGTTCATCTCGGCGCGCACGCGGCCATGGATGATGACCTGGGCCCCGGTGTCGCTGGACGGCTTGAGCAGCACCGGGTTCATGTCGGTATGCGGCTCGATGCCCGCCGCGATCGCCTGCAGTGCCTGGGCGCGGCCGATCTCGCCGCCGTCCCGCGTGACCGCGCTGTTGAGCGCCATGTTCTGCGGCTTGAAGGGCGCCACGGAGACGCCGCGCTGTGCAAGCAGCCGGCACAGGGCGGCAACCACGGTGCTCTTGCCCGCATCCGAGGTCGTGCCCTGGACCATCAGGGTGCGGAAGGGCAGGGTGCTCATTGCTTGCGGTGCCGGCGCGCCAGCTCGAGCTTTTCGCACATGATGGCGGTGCCCGAGATCATGCGTGGCCCGGCACGGTTGAGCAGGTCGCCGTCGACCGTGAACAGGTTGTCGTTGCGCGTCGCCGTCAAGGTGGTATAAGGCTTCCACAAGCTGACGCCGCCGTAGTTCTTCTCGGCGGTGCCGAAAATCGCTTCCGGGTCTTCCTTCAGGACGCTCTCGACCGAGACCACGGGCGCGGTGACCGTCAGCTTCTCGAAGATGTTCTCGCCGCCGCACAGGCGCAGCGCATCGGTGATGATGTGCTTGCCGCTGAGGGTGTACAGTGGCCTGTCCCATACCTGGTAGAAGGTGCGCACGACCGGGCGGCCCGCATAGCGGCTGCGCAGGCCGGCCAGCTGCTTGCGCAGTTCAAGCGCCGCGGCATTCGCCACCGTCTCCGTGCCCATCAGCTGGCCGAGGCGCACCACGTTCTCGGGAATGCCTTCCAGGGTCGGCGCATCGCTCAGGAAGACCGGCACGCCGAGTTTGCGCACCATCTCGATCTGCCGCTCGGAGGCATTGTGCATCCAGGCCACGATCAGGTCGGGCCTCATCGCGATCACGCGTTCCAGGTCGATTTCACGGTTCGAGCCGATGCGCGGGATGCTCTTCGCCGCTTCCGGATAGTCGCTGTAGTTGACGGCGCCGACGATGCGGCTCCCGCCGCCGGCTGCGAACAGCAGTTCCGTCACGTGCGGCGACATCGAGATCACGCGCGTGGCCGGCTTGTCCAGCGTGACGGTGTTGCCGCCGTCGTCACGCACGGTGGTCGCGCCAAATGCCGGCGCCGCGAGCGCAGCCAGGAGCGCCGCCAGGTACATCGTCTTCTTCATCGATTACTCCATGTGTGCAATGCGGTCTGCAGGCGGCGCCATGCGGCCTCGTCGGGCGGGAGCCCGAGCCGGATGCCGCGCGCGGCGTCGCGGAACAGGCGGCACCAGATGCCATGGCGCGCCAGGTGGTCGTGGAACGCTTCCGGCTGGCTGTGCGCCCACCAGTGGAACAGCGGCGTGCCGGAGGCCTCGATGCCGTGCTCGCACAGCAGTGCGCGCATGCGCAGCCCCTCCCGGGCCAGGCGCGCCTCCGTGGCCTGCTGCCAGGCGCTGTCGGAGAGCGCGGCCTTGGCGACGAATTGCGCCGGGCCGCTGACGGTCCAGGGGCCGAGCAGCTCGGCCAGCGCCTGCAGGGTCGATGCCTGCGCAGCGACGAAGCCCAGCCGCAGGCCGGCCAGGCCGAAGAATTTGCCGACCGAGCGCAGCACGATCAGGCCGGGCTGCCTGCCATCGGCGGCGACGGACAGGCCAGGGGCGGTATCGCCGAAGGCCTCGTCGACCACCAGCCAGCCGCCGCGCGCCGCCAGGCGAGTTGCCCAGTCGAGCAGCAGCTCGGGCGCGACGGTCTCGCCGGTCGGATTGTTGGGATTGACCACCACGACGACGTCGCTGTCGTCGATGCTTGAGGCGAGCGCCGCATAGGAGGACAGGCGCAGCGTGTGGCCATGTTTGCCCCAGGCGTGCGCATGCTCCGCATACGAGGGCGCCGACACGGTGACGCGCGATGGTGGACGCAGGCGCGGCAGCGCCTGGATGGCGGCCTGGGTGCCGGCCACGGGCAGCAGGTCGGGTGCGCCGTACCAGGCGCAGGCGGCGGCGACCAGGCCCGGGTCCGGCTCGGGCAGGCGGTGCCAGGCGTCAGGCGGCAGCGCCGGCGCCGGATAGCCCCGCGGATTGATGCCGGTCGAGAGATCGATCCAGTCCTCGCGGCCGTAGTGGCGCGCCGCGTCGCGCAGATTGCCGCCGTGTTCAAGCATGGTGCGTCCACAATGAGAGGAGCAGGGCCGCGGCGCAGGCCAGGCACAGCCACAGCAGGGTGGTGCCCAGCACCAGGCGCCAGGCGCGCACGATGTCGGCGCTGGATGCCGGCGGGCCCTCGCCCAGCGGCGGGCGCTGTTCCAGCTGGCCGTCGTAGACCGCCGCGCCGCCCAGCGACACGCCGAGCGCGCCGGCGCCGCTGGCCATCACCGGCCCCGCGTTCGGACTGCTCCAGGCCGGCGCCTGGGTGCGCCAGCAGCGCCAGGCGCGCCCGCCGGCCGCACCCGCAAGCACGACATAAGAGAGGGCGGTGAGCCGCGCGGGAACATAGTTCAGCGCATCGTCGATGCGCGCCGCCGCCCGGCCGAATAGATTGAAGCGCTCGTTGCGGTAGCCCCACATGGCGTCGAGCGTGTTCGCCAGGCGGAACAGCAGCGCGCCCGGGCCGCCCGCCACCAGGAACCAGAACAGGGTGCCGAACACGGCGTCGTTGCCGTTCTCCAGCAGCGACTCGGCGCCGGCCTTGGCCAGTTCCGGCTCCTGCGCTTCGCGGGTGTCGCGGCTGACGATCCAGGAGGTGCGGGTGCGGGCCGTGGCCAGATCTCCCGCGCGCAGGGCGTCGACGATCGGCATGGTGTGTTCGCGCAGGCTGCGCAGGCCGATGCAGGCGTAGAGCAGCAGCACGTGCAGCAAATATCCTGCGTGCTGCGTTCCCACCCAGGCCAGCAGGCTCAAAGGCAGGACGGCGATGGCCCAGCCCAGCAGGCCTCGCGAAAAGCGCCTTCCGCCCCGGTTCAGGCGTGCTTCGATGGCCTTGGCCAGGTTCCCGAAACCGACCAGCGGATGCCAGCGGCGCGCTTCGCCGAGCAGCAGGTCGAGCAGCACGCCGGCCACCAGCAGCGCAGCCAGTTCCGGCAGGGCGAGGCCGCTCAGCATGGTGATCCTTTCAGGACCAGCGGCAGGCCGGCCGCCACGAAGACGACGCGCTCGGCCCGTGCGGCCACGTCCTGGTTCAGCCGTCCCGCCTCGTCGGCGAAGCAGCGCGATACCGCGCCCCAGGGCACGATGCCCATGCCGACCTCGTTCGAGACGAAGACGATGTCACCCGGCGCGCCGCCGTCCAGCAGCTCCAGCAATGCCGCACGCTCTGCATGGAAGCGCTCCGGCAGCGTGACCGCGCCGACGTCGGGCCACTCCCTGCCGTCGCAGAACAGCAGGTTGCTCAGCCAGAGCGTCAGGCAGTCGACCAGCACGATGCGGTTCGGGGCCGAGCAGGCGCGCAGGCTGGCCGCAAGGGCCAGTTCTTCCTCGACGGTCTGCCAGTGCGCCGGGCGCCGTTCGCGATGGTGCGCGATGCGGGCGGTCATCTCGGCGTCACCCGCGCGCGAGGTGGCCAGGTAGACGACCTCCTTGCCCGATTCCAGCGCGAGACGCTCGGCATACGCGCTTTTTCCCGAGCGCGCGCCGCCCAGCACCAAGGTGGCGCTCATGCGGCGCTTGCGCCGAACAGCGCGGCGACGGCCAGGGGATTCGAGGGGAAGTAGGCGTGGAAGTAAGAGGCGCTGAGCGATCCGATCCGGAACACGGCCTCGCCTTCGCCGCCGGTGCTGGTCTTGACCGTGTGCGACAGCGGCGTGGCCCCTGTCTCGAGCCGGGAGTAATGGAAGGTGTGGCCGCGCAGCGGGCCCTGCGGCGTCTGCATCGCCTGCGCACCCAGGCCGGCCAGGCGCGCCTGCATCTTCACCTCGCCCGGCAGCAGCCCCGCCATCGGCCAGCGCTGGCCTTCCTTGTCGGTGATGGCATCGGCCACCGCCATCATGCCGCCGCACTCGGCGACGATCGGCAGACCTTTCGCATGCGCCGCGCGGATGCCATCCTGCCAGTGCGCGGCGCCGGCCAGGGTCGCGCAATGCAGTTCCGGATAGCCGCCGGGAAGGAAGACCGCATCCGCATCAGGCGGCACCGCCTCGTCCTTCAGTGGTGAGAAGTACGCCAGGTGCGCACCCATCTTCTGCAGCAGATCGAGATTGGCCGGGTAGAGGAAGCAGAAGGCGGCATCGCGCGCGATGGCGATGGTGCGGCCTGCGAGGAGAGGAGGAACGTCCTCCCACGCGGGCGCCGATTGGCTGAGCAGGGGCAGGGCCTGCCAGGCGTCCTCGTCGAAGTGCAGGCCGTCCGCCAGCTTGTCGAGCAGGGCCTCCAGGCCGTCGACCTCGCCCGGCAGCACCAGCCCCAGGTGGCGTTCCGGCAGCGGGGTATCCTGGCGCGCCAGCCAGCCGAGCAGCGGGATATCGCGCAGCGAGGAAGCCACCATCTTCGCGTGGCCCTCGCTGGCAATGCGGTTGGCGAGCACGCCGGCCATGTCCACCGGGCCGTAGTCGCGCAGCCCGCGCGCCACCGCACCCGCGGTCTGCGCCATCGCGGACGCGTCGATCACCGCGAGCACGGGAATGCCGAACTCGCGCGACAGGTCGGCCGCGGAAGGCGAGCCGTCGTACAGGCCCATCACGCCCTCGACGAGGATGGCGTCGGCCTCGCGCGCCGCATCGTGCAGGCGGCGCCGGCATTCGTCCACCCCGACCATCCACAGGTCGAGCGTGTGCACCGGCGCGCCGGATGCGCGTTCGAGCAGCATGGGGTCGATGAAGTCCGGTCCGCACTTGAAGACACGCACGCGCTGGCCCCGGCGCACCAGCTTGCGCGCGAGCGCGGCGGTGACGCTGGTCTTGCCCTGGCCGGACGCCATTGCCGCGACGAGTACGGCGCGTGCCCCGCTGTCGCGGCTCTCGTCGCTCATCACCACTCCGTCCCGGCCTGCGCCGCGATGCCTGCCTTGAAGGCGTGCTTGACCACGTTCATTTCGGTGACCGTATCGGCCACCGCGACCAGTTCCGGCGGCGCGGCGCGGCCGGTGACCACCACGTGCTGCATCACGGGGCGGTCGAGCAGGTCGGCGATCACGGTGTGCACGTCCAGGTATTTGTACTTCAGGGCGATGTTCAGTTCGTCCAGCACGACCATGCCGTACGCAGGGTCGCGGAGAAAAGCCCGGGCCTGCTCCCATGCTTCGCTCGCCTTGGCGATGTCGCGCTCGCGGTCCTGGGTCTCCCAGGTATAGCCTTCGCCCATGGCGTGGAAGCTGACTTCGTCCGGGAAGCGGCGCAGGAATTTTTCCTCGCCCGTCGACATCGCGCCCTTGATGAACTGGACCACGCCGACCTTCATGCCATGGCCCAGCGCCCGGGTCACCATGCCGAAGGCGCTCGAGCTCTTGCCCTTGCCATTGCCCGTATTGACGATGATGATGCCGATTTCCTTGTCGGCGGCGGCTATTTTTGCGTCGATGACGGCCTTCTTGCGCTCCATGCGCTGGCGGTGGCGCTCGTTCAGCGCGTCGATCTCGGTGGGATTCATCTCGTTCATGTGGTGGCCTCGTGCGGAAGAAAGATGCGGCGGCCGCCGTGCTCGAGCATGTCGATCGGGTGGCCGAGGTAGTCGCCCAGCAGGGCGGGCTGCATGGTTTCCCCGATGGGGCCGGCCTGCCAGCGGCCGTCGCCCATGAGCAGCAGCGCGTGGGTGGAGATGCGGTAGGCCAGGTTCAGGTCGTGCCCGATCATGACCACGGTCTTGCCCTGTTCGCGGCAGAGACGGGCCAGCAGGCCCATGACGCTGACCTGGTGCGCCAGGTCGAGTGCGTTGGCCGGCTCGTCCAGCAGCAGCAACTGGGTGTCCTGGGCCAGCAGCGCCGCGATCGCCACCCGCTGGCGCTCGCCGCCGGACAGGGTGCGCACGTCACGCGCGGCCAGGTCGGCGACTTCCATCGAGGCGAGCGCCTTCATCGCGGCCTGGTGGTCGTCGCTGCCTTCCCAGTAGCGGTTCGCGTGGTAGGGGTGGCGCGCCGACAGCACGGTTTCGATCACGCTGTAGGAGAAAGCGTCGTGGCGCGACTGCGCCAGGAAGGCGCGCTGGCGCGCCAGTTCTTCGGGCGGCCACTGGTCGAGCGCGCGGCCGCCGACATGGACGGCGCCGGCATCGGGGCGGTGCAGGCCGGCGAGCGTGCGCAGCAGGGTACTCTTGCCGGCGCCGTTGCGGCCGATGATGCTCCAGCATTCACCCGGACGCGCCGCCCAGTCGAGCTGCCGTACCAGGGTGCGGCTGCCTAGCCGCAGGTCGAGTTGTTCGGCTCTGATCATATTGCTTGTCACTTCCTCAGCCGGTGCAGTTGATAGAGGAATACCGGCGCGCCGATGATCGCCGTGATCGCGCCCACCGGCAGCTGCTGCGGTGCGATGACGGTGCGCGCCAGCGTATCGCACAGCACCAGGAAGCCGCCGCCCGCCAGCACCGCCGACGGGATCAGGACCCGGTGGTCGGGGCCGAAGGCGAAGCGGCAGGCATGCGGGATGATGAGGCCGACGAAGCCGACCGAGCCGGCGCTGGTCACGGCGCTGGCGGTCAACACGCCGGAGACGAAGAACAGTCCCTTGCGCAGGCGGCCGACGCGGATGCCCAGCGTGGCGGCCGCTTCCGCGTGCAGCGCGACCACGTTCATGGCGCGCGCGCTGCGCAGTGCGTACAGCAGGGCGGCGCCCAGCACGATCCAGGGCGCCAGGCGAAGCGGCGCGCCGGCGAGGTCGCCGATCATCCAGAAGATCATGCTGCGCAGCCTGCCTTCCGGCGCGATCGACAGCATCAGGGTGATCAGGGCCATGCAGGCCGAGGACAGGATCACGCCGGTCAGCAGCAGCATCGAGGTGCCTCCTTCGACAGCCAGGCCGCCGCGCATGTCGCGCCGGGCCAGCAGGTAGAGCAGCATCGATACCCCGACCGCGCCGCCGAGCGCGGCCATGTCGACAATGAAGGCGGTTGCCATCATGAGCAGCGCGAACAGCGCGCCGACCGAGGCGCCGGCCGAGATCCCGAGCACATAGGGGTCGGCCAGCGGGTTGCGCAGGAGCGCCTGCATCATCACCCCCGCCAGGGCGAGCGCGCCGCCGGTGACAAAAGCAGTCAGGGCGCGGCTGGCGCGCAGCTCGATCAGCGAGGCGGCCAGGGTGCCGCTTTCTCCGCGCGCCAGCTGGCGCAGGGCGTCGGGCACGTCCGCCAGCGGAACGGAAATCGAGCCCGTCATGCCGGCGAACAGCAGGCTGGCGATGGCGCACAGCAGCAGCACGCCGATGACGAGCGTGGCGCGCTGGCGGAGCGGGAAGGCTGGGTGATGCATGCGTCTCCTCTTGGTGGTGCGCCCGGTCAGCGGATGCCGTAGCGCAGCGCGGCGAACCAGCTGCGGCCGCTGGTGCCGTAGAAGCGCGCCAGCTCGTACTGCTTGTCCGTCACGTTGTTGAGGCGTACCAGCAGCGACAGGTCGGGCGTGACCTGCCAGCTAGTGTACAGGTTGAGCAGGCCATAGCCGCCCAGCGGACGCAGGTTGGCGGCGTCGTTGAAACGCTTGCCGGACAGCTGCAGTTCCATGCCCGTCTTGACGGGACCGAAGCTGGTGTCGGCAGCGAACTTGGCATGCTTCTTCGAACGGCGCAGCAGCTGCTTGCCGGTGGTTTCGTCCGTCGGGTCCTGCCAGTCCAGGCTGCCGCGCAGATTGATCGCCGCGAGACGGGTCTGGGCCGCCAGCGTGACGCCCTCCAGCTTGGCCTCGTTGACGTTATAGGCGCAGCTGCCGATGCCGGTGCCCGGGCACGGCGTGCTCGAGACGATCATGTCGGTCAGGCGGTTGCGGTAGTAGCTCGCATCGAGCTGCACGCGACCGGCATCGTAGTGCAGGCCGGCTTCGCGGTTGCGGCCCTTCTCGGGCTTGTTGGTCTCCAGGCCGTAGCCGGGGTAGTACAGTTCGTTGAAGGTCGGTGCGCGGAAGCTGGTGCCGATGCTGGCGGTCGCGCGCAGGCCGTTGCCGAAGTCATGGCCGTAGCCGGCGGCGCCCGTATTCCTGTTGCCGTAGACCGAGCGGTCATGGCGGGCGCTCAGGTCGAGCAGGTGGGCGCCGCGCCGGGCCGAGTAGGCGGCCGCATAGGCGTTGGTGATCCGCGCGCGGGTCAAGGCGCGGCTGGTGCTGGACTCGACGTCTTCCTTGCGGTGGCTGTAGAGCAGCTGCAGGGTGTCGGGGCCGATGGCGATGGCGTTCTGCCAGGTCAGCTCGTCCTGGCGGGTTTCGATCTGGCTTCGGCCTGAGGCGGTGGCGTTGGTGAAACTGCCCAGCTGGTCCCGTGAAGCCGCGTACTGCAGGGTGCTGCGCCAGTTGGCGCTGACCCGGCTGCTCGCATGGACGGCGGCCGTATTGAGTTCCTGCTCGTTGTGCGTGTCGTAGCTGCCGGCGCCGCTGTCGTACTGCGCGCGCAGGGCGCTGTGCAGGAGCTGGGCGCCTACCTCCAGCCCAGGGGTCACGGTATAGGACAGCTGGCCGTTGGCGCTGCGGCGGCGGTAGCCGTCTTCGTCGGGGTTGAAGCCGGAAGCGCCCGGCCGGGTGGACGAGAAGCCGTCGGCATCCTCGTAGCCGGCGGTGAAGGCATAGCGCAAGCCGCCGCCCGAACCGGAGACGGTGCTGGCGGCCGCGCGCGTGGCATTGCTGCCGGCGCCGAGCGAGGCGGTGACGACCGGGCCGCCTTCACCCTTGCGCGTGAAGACCTGGATGACGCCGCCGATCGCGTCGGCGCCGTACAGCGTCGTCAGCGGACCATAGACGATCTCGATGCGCTCGATGGCGGACAGGGGGATCGCGTTCCAGGCCGCGGTGCCGCTGGTCGAGGAGCCGACGCGCACGCCATCGAGCAGGACCACGACCTGGTTGGCGTTGGAGCCGCGCAGGTAGACATCGGTGGAGGCGCCCGGGCCGCCGTTGCGGGTGATCTCGATGCCGCGCTGGCGCTGCAGGATGTCGGCCACCGAGCCGGCGCCGGAGCGTGCGATCTCTTCGGCGTGGATGACGGTGGTGTCGGCGATCAGGTCATGCGCGCGCTGCGGCATGCGGTTGGCGGTGACGACGACCGTGTCGGCGGTGGTCTGGGCGAAAGAGGGTAGAGTGAAGACGAATGCGAGCGAGCACGCAGCCGCCAGCCGTGTTACAGGAAAATTCATGAAATGTTCACGTCAAGGACAACCAGCCGACGTCCCCGTAGGCCAGATTGAACAGAAGCGCGGCATGGCCACGCTTCCACCTTTTGGCCGGTATCCGGGCTGGCAAGTATGGCCGTCCGACCTTCCCATGCGAATCGCACAGTGGTCATGGAAGACGGTTTGCCGCGTATCTATCTGACGCGGCACTTGCTTACCGTTGCGGGGGCAGCACACCTTGGCCCTGTGAAGGGCTTCGTGTTTCCCGTTTAACTGCACCTGTGAACACAGGCGCGAGCACCAAAACGCCGACATTATACGTGAGCGCGGCGCAGTGTTGTCAGTCCTTCAGCACGATGATGCCGCCGTAGTCGATGCGGTGCGCCTCGGAGGCTGCGCGTAGTGCCGCCTCTTCGATGCTGCCGCCGGCGTGGAGGGCGGCGAGCAGCCGCATGCTGCCGGCATGGCAGACGAGCAGGGCGCGCGGGTGATCCGCCTGGCGCAGCGCATCGAAGAATGCGGCCACGCGGCGGGCGACGTCCAAGACGCTCTCGCCGCCGCCGGGGCGATAGTGCAGGAGGTCGGCACTCCAGGCATCCACCTCGGCGCGCGGAATGGCGTCCCAGGTCTGCATCTCCCAGGCGCCGAAGTCCATCTCGGCCAGGCGCGCGTCGAAGGTGACGGGCGCGCCCAGCTGCGCCGAGAGCTCGGCGCAGCGCCTGAGCGGGCTGGCGAAGACAGGCAGGTCGCCGGGCAGTCCGGCTTCACGCAGGCCCTGGGAGACGGCGGCGATCGCGGAGGGCGAGGCGGCGACGTCGCTGCGGCCATAGCAGATGCCGGGGGCGACTTCGGGCTGCGGATGGCGGACGAGGACCAGCTCCATGTGCCGCCTACCCGAGCGTGGCCAGGATGGCGATGTAGGCGACCGCTTCCGCCAGTTGCTGCACGGCGCCCAGGCAATCGCCGGTGTAGCCACCGATGCGGCGGCTGAATTTGCGGGCCAGCCACCAGGTGGCGATCACGCAGGCCAGCAGTGCGGCGAGCAAGGCTTGGGCGGAGAGCAGGCCGCCTGCGAGCAGCAGGGCCGCGGCCAGGGTGACCGTCAGCAGGGCGATGCAGAACTCGGCGGTGGACATGCGTTCGGCCAGCGGCTTGGCCTTGCCTTCCGCGCGCGCGTATTCCATGCGCCAGATGAGCGAGGTCGCGCACAGGCGCGACAGCGGGTGGGCCAGCAGCAGGGCGCCGATGGCGCCGGTCAAGGGCAGCGTCGCAAGCGCCGTCACTTTCGTGCCCAGCATGCACACGACGCCGATCGCACCGTAGGCGCCGACGCGCGAGTCCTTCATGATCTCCAGCACGCGCTCGCGCGTCATGCCGCCGCCGAGACCGTCGCAGGTGTCGGCGAAGCCGTCTTCGTGGAAAGCGCCGGTGATGTAGATGGTGGCCGCGGTCGAGAGCACGGCGGCCACTGGCGCCGGCAGCACGAGGGCGCAGGCCGCGTAGACGGCGGCGCCGATCGCGCCCACGACGACGCCGACGAGCGGGAAGTAGCGTGAGGCCTGGTGCAGCCAGTCCTGCTCGAAGCCGACCCAGCGCGGGATCGGCAGGCGCGTGAAGAACTGCAGGGCGACGAAGAACAGGCGCAGTTGCTGCATCTTACTGGTCGCTGGTACTGACCGAGGCCGATGCGAAGGTGGCCATCTCGTTCACGAAGTTCGCGGCCGCATGCAGCAGGGGCAGGGCGAGCGCGCTGCCGGTGCCTTCGCCCAGACGCAGGCCGAGATTCAGCAGCGGACGGGCGCCCAGGTTCTCGAGCATCATGCGGTGGCCGTTCTCGTCCGAGCAGTGGGCGAACACGCAGTAGTCGAGAATGGCCGGCTGCAGGCGCACCGCGACCAGCAAGGCGCTGGTGACAATGAAGCCGTCGATGAGCAGCACCTTGCGCTGCTCTGCTGCTTTCAGCATGGCGCCGACCATCATGGCGATCTCGAAGCCGCCGAAGGTGGCCAGTACCTCGAGCGGCGAGGCGGCGCCTGCATGCTTATTGATGGCGGCGGCGATGACCTGCTGCTTGCGCGCGATGCCCTCGCTCGACAGGCCCGTGCCGGCGCCCACGCACTGGGACAGCGGCAGCCTGGTGAGCTTGTGCATGAGGGCCGCGGCCGCGGTGGTATTCCCGATGCCCATCTCGCCGAAACCGACGACGTTGCCCGATAGGTCGCGCACCAGGGCCATGCCGTGTTCGAGCGCGGTATCCAGTTCCTGTGGCGACATCGCGGCCTCCAGGGCGAAGTTGCGGGTGCCGCGGGCCACCTTGCGGTCGACCAGGCCGGCACGCGGGCCGAAGTCGTGGTTCACGCCGGCATCGATGACGTGCAGGGCGCAGCCGTTCTGGCGCGCGAACACATTGATGGCGGCGCCGTCCGCCAGGAAGTTCTCCACCATCTGCCAGGTCACGTCTTGCGGGTAGGCCGAGACGCCTTCCGCCACCACGCCATGGTCGCCCGCGAACACCAGGATGGCAGGCTGTTCGATGCTGATCCTTGTCGAGCGCTGGATCAGGCCGAGTTGTGCGGCAAGCTCTTCCAGGCGTCCCAGGCTACCCAGCGGCTTCGTCTTGTTATTGATGGCGTCCTGCAGGATTTGCGATAGGGCCGCGTCTGCGGTCGGAGCGATGAAGGGGATCTGCATTGCCGGGAAGATAAGGTGGAAAAAACGCGACGATAGCATAGTCGCAAGCGTTGTAAGTCGCTTCGCCGTTTGCTATAGTCTCGGTCTTCCGACGCCGGCGCAGCTTTCAAGGCAGCGACAGCGAAGGAAAAGAGGGGCTTGACGATGAACGCAAAACACCGCATAATCTCGCTTCTCTGCTGCTGACGAACACAACGCTTCGCACGGTGCAGCAAGGTAGTACAGAACAACGATCTTTAACAATCAACAGTCGATAAGTGTGGGCGTTTGA
>NZ_JANUHA010000032.1 GCF_024753255.1 Massilia agri | reverse complement strand
AAGTAAAGCCCGCTCAGTTGATACTGAGCGGGCTTTTTGCTATTTGCTTTTTTGCATTGAAAACATCGCCCTCCGGACTACACTGAAACAGCTGCGCCGTTATCGGAGGCTGCCATGGATGTTCGAAACGTGTTCGTCGTACGGCGTCTTGCCGTCCTCCTCCTGCTCGCCGCTGGCCTGGGTGGATGTGCAGTCTACGGCCCGCCATATGCTGCTTACGACCCCTATCCCACGTACAGCTATCCCAGCTACGGCTATCCCGCCTACGGTTACCCGACCTATATCGGCCCGCCTGTCACGCTCGACTTCGGCTTCAACTACTACAAAGGGCATCGCCACCACCACCACGGCGGCCGACATGGTTGGGGTTCGCACCGCGGCTGGTCCGGGCACGGTGGAGGACACCATCGCGGCGGTTGGGGACACGGTCGTGGCCGCGGCAGGCACTGAGCAGACACAGGCGAACAGTTGCCCAGCGTCATCTTCCTCGGGCCCAAGCGCGGGCACACTTCTCCGGTGACCAACAACCGGAGAAAAGCATGTCTGAAGCAAGCGAACAAGCCGGCCTGGGCGACAAGCTCGCCGGCCCCCTGAATGCCATCATCGACAAGAAACGCAGCGAACTGCTGCCCCTGCTGGTCGGCGGCGCCGGGCAAGCCACGCAGGCCGCCTTGCGCAACGACGAATGCGTGCGCAAGGTCGCGACCTTCTGTTACCCCCTGCTGCCTGGCCTGGTGCGGCTGGCTGTCAAGGAGCCTGTCTTCGTCAACTTCGTGATGAACAATCGGGAACGAGTACTCGGCCGCCTGGCCCAGCAAGCGGCCGCATAGCAGGCTCTGTTGCGGAGCCTATTGCGTCGTCACGGGCTCCGCCGCTTCCTTCGCTTTCACTTGTCCACGGCTGATGCTGTCGCCGTCATTGCGGCGCAGGCGCCAGAAGATCGCGGACGATATCAGCGTCATCAGCGCGAGCGTGGCAAAGCCATGGTGCAGCGCTTGCGACACCGCTTCGCGGTTGTCCTGCGCCACCGGTCCCAGGAACCAGGCCGTCACGATCGACCCCGCCGCCAGGCCGAAGCTCATCGACAGTTGCTGGAAGGAGCTCGACATCGTGCTGGCCATGCTCGAGTCTTGCGGCTCGATGTCCGCATAGGCCAAGGTGTTCATGCTCGAGAACTGCAGGGAATTGAAGAAGCCCTGCGCCAGGCTGATCGCCACGATGACATAGAAGGGGGTACCCGGCCCCACCAGGGCGAACAAGGCGATCGTCAGCCCGATGCACACCGTGTTCGCGGTCAGGATCTGGCGGTAGCCGAAGCGCGCCAGCAGCCTCGGCGCGAACATCTTCATGCCCATCGCGGCTGCGGCTGCAGGCATCATCAGGAGACCCGATTGCCAGGCCGGCAGTCCCAGCCCCAGCTGGTAGAGCAGCGGCAGCAGGAAGGGCAAGCCGCCGACGCCGAGGCGGGTGAAGAAGCCGCCGGCGACCGAGATACGGAAGGTACGCACCTTGAACAGCGACAGGCGCAGCAACGGAAATTTGGTGCGGAAGGCGTGCCAGACGTAGGCGCCCAGCAGCGCCAGCGACAAGGCCAGCATCAGCCCGGCCGTCAGGGCATCGAGCGTATGCTCGCCGAACACTTCCAGCAGCCAGGACAGGATCGCCGTGCCGCTGCTGAACAGGATCAGGCCGAACACGTCGAGCGGACGCTTCTCGTGCCCCTGGTAATCCGGCATGTGCTTCCAGACCAGGTACAGGGCGATCAGGCCGACCGGCACGTTCACAAAGAAAATCACGCGCCACGTGGTCCAGTGGACGATGAGCCCGCCGACCGTTGGCCCCAGCAGGGGGCCGATCAGGGCCGGGATGATCACGAAGTTCATCGCCCCCAGCAACTCGTTCTTGGGAAAGGTGCGCACGATGGCCAGCCGGCCCACCGGCATCATCATCGCGCCGCCCAGGCCCTGCAGCAGGCGCGCGGCCGTCATCATGTGCGCGTTGACCGACAGGCCGCACAGCACAGAGGCAATGGTAAAGATGGAAATGGCGGTGAAGAATACGCGCCGCGTGCCGAAGCGGTCCGCCATCCAGCCGCTGAGCGGGATGCCGACTGCGAGGCCGAGGATGTAGCTGGTGACGACCGACTTCAGGCTCAGTGGCGTGACCTGCAGGCTGGCCGCGATGCTGGGAATGGCGGTGTTGACGATCGTGGCATCGAGCTGCTCCATGAAGAGGGCAGTCGCAACGAGCCACGGCAAGTAGCGCTTGATCGTGCTGGTATCTAGCAATCGGGCCTCATGAGGGAGCCGGGCCGGGCTGCCCGCCTTGGCCCGATTGTGTCATAAATCGCGGCCAGCCCACGCCCCCGAGGAACGGCTCAGAAGCGGTACGCCGCCTTGGCGACGATCCAGTTCGCGCCGCCATTGGGGCTCTTGATGCTGGCATTCGAGTAGTGCTGGAACTTCAGGCTGTAGTCCCATTTTGCGGTGCTGTAGCCCACGCCGATGTGGTCGCCGAACTGGAAGGCGGTCGACAGTTCCTTGTCTTCGTTCTTGTACAGCTTGGAGAACAGGTTGACGCCGATGCCGATCTCGCCGTACAGGCCGAGCTTGCTGTCGTTCTGGTAGCGCAGCACCGGGGTGAAGCCGATCACGGCGATGTTCTTCTTGCGGCCCGGGACATTCTGGTAGGCGCTCAGGCGCCACAGCGCCAGGTTGGTTTCCCAGTAGCCCGACAGGTGGCGGCCATTGGAGGCGAACCAGCGGCTGTCCCAGTCCTTCTGCACAGCCACGCGGACCATCTTCTGTTCCGGATTGGTGCCGAACTCGAGCGATGCCGAATCCACCCAGCCATTGCTCTGTGCGTGGGCCGCCTGGGCGAACAGGGCGGCCGCCATGGCAGCGGCGAGGCCAGCGACTTTCTTTACATGTGAAATGAGCATGATCTGCCTTCTTAACAGGACCGAAATATTGTGCGATGCACTAATTGTACTAGCGTGAACAATCTTTCGCTGGACACCACCTTGCGGTGCGCGGAAGGTATGATAGACGCCCCTCAGAACGGATTCCCTTATCTTTCGATCAGCATGACCGAACCGACCAGCACCCCCCTGTACCCGCTTGCCGCTCCGTCCCAGCAGCAGGTGGCGCCCGCCGTCCTGCCGCATGACCCTGTCGCGGAACACATTGCCACCCATCTCGGACGGATTGACACCGTCTTCCACGATACCATCGCCGACCCGGTCCAGGTCGACATCCACGTGGTGCCGGCAAACGAGCGTTATCCTTTCCTGCGCCTGGTGACCTCGGGCATGAGCAGCCGCCCGATGACGGTGCCGGAAGGCGCGCCGCCCTTCGCCGAGCTGATGATGGCCCTGCCCGCCGACTGGAAGCTGGACGAGCAATCGGTGCAGGACGAGCGCTGGTACTGGCCGGTCGCCCTGTTGCGCCATCTGGCGCATTATCCCCACCAGCATGCGACCTGGCTGGGCCTGGGCCACACCGTGCCCAACGGCGCTCCAGCCAAGCCCTACGCCAAAGGTGTCGAGTTCACCGGCGCCATCCTGCTGCCGCCGGCCTCGGCGCCGGACGCCTTCGCCTCGCTCGAGCGCGACGGCCAGGACATCTATTTCCACTGCGTCGTGCCGCTCTACGAAGCCGAACTGCAGCTGGTGCGCCGCAAGGGTTTTCCGGCCCTGCTCGACGGCTTCAACGACAAGGGCGTGACCGACCTCGTCGTCCCGGGCCGCAAGAATACCGTCAAGAAGTTCCTCGGACTGTTCTGATGACGACCATCGCCTTCCTCGGTATCGGCCTGATGGGAAGGCCGATGGCGGCGCGCCTCGCGCAGGCGGGCTTTGCGGTGCGGGCCTGGAACCGGACCTTCGCCAAAGCCGAGGCCCTGCGCGAGACCGGCGCCGAGCCGGCGGCGGACCTGTCGCAAGCGGTGCAGGGTGCGCAGGTGGTGATCTCCATGCTCGAGGCCGGCCCGGTGGTCGGCGCAGTGCTGAAGGCTGCGCTGCCGGCCCTCGATCCCGGGGCGATCTGGATCGACATGAGCTCGACCCGGCATGACGAGGCGCTGGCCTTTGATGCGACGCTGCGTGACCATGGCAGCCGCTTCGTCGACGCGCCGGTATCGGGCGGCGTCGGCGGGGCCGAGGCAGGAACGCTGGCCATCATGGCAGGCGCAGACCAGGCGGATTTCGACCAGGTGGCAGCAATCCTGGAAGCCATGGGCCGGCCGCAGCGCGTCGGGCCGGTGGGCAGCGGGCAGGTCGCCAAGCTGTGCAACCAGCTGATCGTCGGTGCGACCCTGAACGTGGTGGCGGAAGCGCTGTTGCTGGCCGAGGCGGCGGGCGCCGACCCGGCCGCGGTGCGCGAGGCGATCCGCGGCGGCTTTGCCGGCAGCCGCATCCTCGAGGTGCATGGGCAGCGCATGCTGGAGCGGAACTTCGTGCCGGGTGGGCAGGTGAAGAGCCAGCTGAAGGATTTGCGCAATGTGCTGGCGGCTGCGCAGGCGTCGGGCTTGACCCTGCCGGTGACGGAACTGGTGACGCGGCAGTACGCGACGATCGAGCATTCGCTGCCGGCGGCGGATCACGCGGCAGCCTTGCTCGCGCTCGAACAAATGAATCCCGGACTCAGATTGGGTAACTCAGAGGATCAGTTACCGTAGGGTGGTCGGCTCTGCCGACCGCGCGTTCAACTCTCGTATGAATCGATGCGACGCTGTTGTTCACCTACTGATTGAACGCGCGTACGGCAGAGCCGTACACCCTACGAAAATCATGATTGCGGCAAGCTCATCTCGACGAGCTTCACCCAGAAACTCGCCCCGATCGGCAGCAGATTGTCATTGAAGTCATAACTCGTGTTATGCAGCTGGCACGGCCCCAGCCCATGCCCGCCGGCGCGATGCGAACCCTCGCCATTGCCGATGAAGACATAGCAGCCCGGCTTTTCCTGCAGCATGAAGGCGAAGTCTTCCGCCCCCATGGTCGGCTCGACATGCGTATCCACCCGCTCCGGCCCCACCACCGCGCGCATCGCCTCCACCGCGAATGCCGTCTGCTCCGGATGGTTGATGAGCGGCGGATAATTGCGCTTGAAGCTGAAGTCGACCGAGGCATTGAAGGCCGTCGCGACGCCAGCAGCGATCTCTTCCATGCGACGCTGGATCAGGTCCAGCACGGCGGTCGAAAAGGTGCGCACGGTGCCGATCAATTCCGCTTCGTCAGGGATGACATTGGTCGCGCTGCCCGCATGGATCTGGGTGATCGACAGCACTGCGGATTCCAGCGGATTCTTTTCGCGCGACACGATGGTCTGCCAGGCCTGGGCGATCTGCACCGCCACCATCACCGGATCGATGCCGCGGTGCGGCTGCGCCGCATGGGCGCCCTTGCCGCGCACGGTGACGCGGAACTCGTTACTCGAGGCCATCATCGGCCCCGAAACGACACCGAAATTTCCTTCCGCGATACCCGGCCAGTTGTGCATGCCGTAGACGGCTTCCATCGGGAACTGCTCGAACAGGCCATCGTCCATCATGCGCCGCGCGCCGCCACCGCCTTCTTCGGCGGGCTGGAAGATCAGGTAGACGGTGCCGTCGAAGTTGCGATGCCTGGCAAGGTGGTGGGCCGCGCCGAGCAGCATGGCGGTGTGCCCGTCATGGCCGCAGGCGTGCATCTTGCCCGGATGGCGCGACGCATGGGCAAAACCATTGATCTCTTGCATGGGCAGTGCGTCCATGTCGGCACGCAGGCCGATGGCGCGATTGGAGTTGCCGTTCTTGATTGAACCGACCACGCCGGTCACACCCAGTCCGCGCACGACCGGAATTCCCCATTCGGTCAGGCGCGCGGCCACCACGTCGGCAGTGCGCACCTCCTCGTAGCACAGTTCCGGATGCGCATGCAGGTCGCGCCGGATCTCTTGCAGTTCTGTTTGAAAGGCGAGGATAGGTTCCACGAGCTTCATCTGTCTCTCCTTTTTTGTCATGCTTGCATTGCAGGCCTTGCACCATTGTAGCCCGCCTCAAACAGTCGATGAAAGAGGGAGGTACGGAGGAGGCGGGAATCGTATAAAGTATTGGTTTTACGAAGTATTTCCTCGCCCCTTCCCGCCCATGACAGTCACACAAGTCCGCGCCGCCTGCCCCCACGATTGCCCCGATACCTGCGCCATCCTCGTCACGGTCGACAACGGCGTGGCCACCGAAGTAAAGGGCGATCCGGAGCATCCGACGACGGCCGGCGTGCTGTGCACCAAGGTGTCGCGCTATGTGGAGCGCACCTACCATCCGGACCGCGTGCTGTACCCGATGCGCCGCGTGGGCCGCAAGGGCGAGGGCAAGTTCGAACGCATCACATGGGAACAGGCGATCGACGAGATCGCGCAGCGCCTCGGCGGGATCGCCGCGCGCGACCCGCAGGCCATTCTCCCGTATAGCTATGCCGGTACGATGGGGCTCGTGCAGGGCGACTCGATGTCTTTGCGCTTCTTCAACAAGATCGGGGCCTCGCTGCTGGACCGTACCATCTGCGCCACAGCCGGCGCGACGGGCTACAAGTACACCATCGGCGGCTCGATCGGCACCGACATCGAACAGTTCCAGAACGCGAAGCTGATCCTGATCTGGGGCGGCAACCCGATCGCCTCCAACCTGCACCTGTGGATGCGCGTGCAGGAAGCCAAGCGCCGCGGCGCGAAGCTGATCGCGATCGATCCCTATCGCTCGCTGACGGCCGAGAAGTGCCACCAGCACATTGCGCTGCTGCCAGGCACGGATGCCGCGCTGGCGCTGGGGATGATGCACGTCCTGATCACGGAAGACCTGATCGACCACGACTACGTGGCGAAGTACACGCTCGGCTACGAGGAGCTCAAACAACGCGCCCTGGAATGGACGCCGGAGCGCACCGCCGACACCTGCGGCATCACGGCCGACGAAGTCATCGAACTGGCGCGCGCCTACGGCCAGACCGCGAGGAGCGGCGAGGGTGTCGCGATCCGCATGAACTATGGCCTGCAGCGCGTACGTGGCGGCGGCATGGCGGTGCGCAATATCGCCTGCCTGCCAGCCCTGGTCGGCGCCTGGCGCCACGCGGCCGGCGGTGTGCAGCTGTCGACCTCGGGCTCTTTCCCGGCGAATCGCCCGGCCCTGCAGCGCCCGGACCTGCTGGATGGCCGCATGCCGCGCACCATCAACATGACCACCATCGGCGACGACCTCCTGAAGGAGGCTTCGCCCGAATTCGGCCCGAAGATCGAGGCCCTCATCGTCTACAACGCCAACCCGCTGGCCATCGCCCCGGATTCGGCGAAAGTGCAGAAGGGTTTCGAACGGGAGGACCTGTTCACTGTGGTGCTGGAACACTTCCACACCGACAGTGCGGACTACGCCGACATCCTGCTGCCGGCCACCACCCAGCTCGAGCACGTCGATGCCCACCTGGCCTACGGCCACCTGTACATGATGGCCAACAACGCGGCGGTTGCGCCGATCGGCGAAGCGAAACCGAACACCGAGTTCTTCCGCCTGCTGGCCGCGCGCATGGGCTTCGACGACCCCTGTTTCAAGGAGAGCGACGACGAGCTGGCCGCCCAGGCGTTCGACAAGCGCCACGAGCGCGCCGTGCACTTCGACTGGGACGCGCTCAAGCAAAAGGGCTGGCAAAAACTCAATATGCCGGACGCACCGTTTGCCGAGGGCGGCTTCCCGACCCCCTCGGGCAAGTGCGAATTCTATTCAAGCAGCATGGCGCGCGACGGGCTCGATCCCGTCCCAAGCTATATCCCGCCGTATGAATCCGTCGCTTCGAACCCGGAGCTGGCGCGGAAGTATCCGCTGGCGATGATCTCGCCACCGGCAAGGAACTTCCTCAACTCAACCTTTGTCAATGTACAGAGCCTACGCGCAACTGAGGGCGAGCCGCACCTCGACATCCACCCGAACGACGCCGCAGTACGCGGCATTGCCCACGGGGACATGGCGCGTATCTTCAACGACCGCGGCTCGTTCGTTGCCCGTGCACGCGTCACCGACAAGGCGCGCGAAGGGCTGGTGGTGGGCTTGTCGATCTGGTGGAAGAAACTTTCCAGCGACGGCAAGAATGCCAACGAAGTGACCAGCCAGCGATTGACCGACATGGGCAGGGCGCCTACTTTCTACGACACCCTGGTGCAGGTTGAAAAATCTGCCCCTTCAACGCGAGATGAAACCCTCTAGATTTTCCCAGGCCTTCCGGCCCCTGATGGCCGCCGCAGCCGCGGCCCTCATGTTGTCAAGCTGCTCATCCCTCTCCTACTACTCCCAGGCCGCCCAGGGCCAGCTCGAACTGCTGACGGATTCCCGTCCCATCGATGACTGGCTGGCCGATCCCTCCACAAATAGCAAGCTGCGCCACCGCCTGGAAGCGGCGCGCCAGATCCGCCGCTACGCGATCCAGGAACTGAAACTGCCGGACAACGGCAGCTACACCAACTTCACCAACATCAAGCGCCCCTATGTGCTGTGGAACGTGGTCGCCACGCCCGAGCTCTCGCTGAAACCCATGCAATGGTGCTTCCCGGTGGCCGGCTGCGTGAACTACCGCGGCTACTACAGCAAGCAGGACGCCCAGGCTTATGCGAAGGAACTGCGCAAGCAGGGCCATGACGTGGAAGTGGGCGGCGTGAGCGCCTACTCGACCCTGGGCTGGTTCAGCGACCCGCTGGTGTCGACCTTCATCAACTATCCGGACGCGGAACTGGCGCGCCTGATCTTCCACGAACTGGCGCACCAGGTCGTGTATGTGCCGGGCGACTCGAAGTTCAACGAATCCTTCGCCAGCGCGGTGGAGCAGGCAGGCGTGGAAGGCTGGCTGGAACGCTTCGGCAACCCGGCCATGTCGGAAGCCTTCGAGCGCTACAGCGCGCGCAAGAAGGACTTCATGGCGCTGCTGGTCCGTTACCGCGGCGAGCTGGAGAAGAACTATGCCAGCGACAGGAGTGTCGACGAGAAGCGCGCCACCAAGACCCGGCTCTTCATTGCCCTGAAGGACGACTACCAGGTGTTGAAAGCCAACTGGGGCGGCTATGCCGGCTACGACCGCTTCTTCGCCGAGCCGCTGTCGAATGCCCACCTGGCCTCGATCGCCACCTACAACGACTTCGTGCCGGCCTTCCGCGCCCTGCTGCGCAAGGAAAGGACATGGCCGGCCTTCTACAAGGCGGTGAACCGGATTGCCCAGCTCGACAAGAGCGATCGCCACCGTGTGCTGCAGAAGCTCGCGGCGCCGGCCCCGACCGCGCCGCTCGTGGTGCAGCGCACCATGGGCGAAGCAAACGTTATGGGCAAATAAGGTCTTGTAGAGGACACGTTCCAATCGACTTAAAAGAACTTGCGCGCATTGTCGCTGCCCGATAGCATCACATCAGGCGATAGCAAAGGCGCAAGCTTCGCGCGCGCTTGTAGGGGGTGAAAAAACCTCCAGGGCAAGGCGCCGAGTCGAGACAGTACGCTTGTACGGCGAGACGAGGCAACGCAGCCATGGAGGAATTTTTCACGCACTTACTCGTACTGACGGACCACAACGATAAAATTCGAGACAAAGGGCATCCGATGGACAAGATCTGGCTGAAGTCGTACCCCCCGAACGTTCCTGCAGAAATCAACCCGGACCAGTACGGCTCCCTGGTGCACATGCTGGAAGAGTCGTTCAGCAAATATGCTGACCGCAACGCCTATGTGTGCATGGACAAGTTCCTGACATACGGCGAGCTGGATGCCTATTCGAAGAAGCTGGCTGCCTGGCTGCAAAGCCGCGGCATGCAGCGCGGCGCGCGCGTGGCGATCATGATGCCGAACGTGCTGCAGTACCCGGTCGCGATCGCGGCCGTGCTGCGCGCCGGCTACACCGTGGTCAATGTGAACCCGCTGTACACGCCACGCGAGCTCGAGCACCAGATCAAGGACTCGGGCAGCGAGGCGATCATCGTGCTCGAGAACTTCGCGCACACGGTGCAGCAGGTGATGGGCAAGACCCCGCTGAAGCACGTGGTGGTGGCGAGCATGGGCGAGATGCTGGGCGGCGTGAAGGGCCTCCTGGTCAACTTCGTGGTCCGCAACGTCAAGAAGATGGTGCCGGAGTTTTCGCTGCCGAACATGGTGCGCTTCAAGGACGCGCTGGCGCAGGGCGCCCGCATGCCGTTCTCGAAGGTCGAGCTGGCGGTGTCGGATGTCGCCTTCCTGCAGTACACCGGCGGCACCACCGGCGTGTCGAAAGGCGCGACGCTCACGCACCGCAACGTGATCGCCAACGTGCTGCAGACCGAGGCCTGGTCCAAGCCGGCCATGGGAGAGACGACCGAGCAGACCGTGATCGTGTGTGCGCTGCCGCTGTACCACATCTTCGCGCTGACGGCCTGCGCGATGTGGGGCATGCGCACCGGCGCGCTGAACATCCTGATCGTGAACCCGCGCGACATCCCGGGTTTCATCAAGGAGCTGGGCAAGTACAAGGTCAACATGATGCCGGCGGTGAACACGCTGTACAACGCGCTGGTCAACCACCCCGACTTCGCGAGCCTGGACTTCTCGGGCCTGAAGGTGTGCAACGGCGGCGGCATGGCGGTGCAGAAGGCCGTCAACGACAAGTGGAAGCAGGTGACCGGCACCAGCATCATCGAGGGCTACGGCCTGTCCGAGACCTCGCCGGTGGCGACCTGCAACCGCGCCGACATCAAGGAATTCTCCGGCACGATCGGCCTGCCGATCCCGTCGACCGACATCGCGATCCTGGACGATGCCGGCAAGCCGATGGCGATCGGCGAGATCGGCGAGATCGCGATCCGCGGCCCGCAGGTGATGGCGGGCTACTGGAACCGTCCGGAGGAGACGGCCAAGGTGATGACGCCGGACGGCTACTTCAAGTCGGGCGACGTCGGCATCATGGACGAGAATGGCTACGTGAAGATCGTCGACCGCAAGAAGGACATGATCCTGGTCTCGGGCTTCAACGTCTACCCGAACGAACTGGAAGGCGTGATCGCCGGCCACCCGGGCGTGCTGGAGTGCGCCGTGATCGGCGTGCCGGACGAGCATTCCGGTGAGGCGGTGAAGGTGTTCGTGGTGCGCAAGGACCCGAACCTGACCGCCGAACAGCTGATGGACTACTGCAAGCAGCAGTTCACCGGCTACAAGAAACCGAAGTACATCGAGTTCCGCGACGAACTGCCGAAGACCAACGTCGGCAAGATCCTGCGGCGCGCGTTGAGGGACGAAAAGCAGCCGGCGACGACCGCGTAAGGATACGTGGCGCCAGCCGGTTGGCAGAAGCCGCCCGTGACCCGGGCGGCTTCGCGTTTTATTGGACACAGCAAGAGAACACAAGAAGGTGAGGCACGGATGGACAAGTTTTGGCTCAAGTCGTACGAGAGTGGCGTACCCGCGGAGATCGATCCGACGCAGTACCGCTCCCTGACGCATCTGCTCGAGGAGGCGTTCCGCAAGTACGCCGACCGCAAGGCCTATGCGTGCATGGGCAAGACCCTCACCTTCGCCGAACTGGACCGGTTATCAAGCCGCATGGCCGCCTGGCTGCAAGGCCGCGGCCTGCAGCCGGGCGCGCGCGTGGCCATCATGTTGCCGAACGTGCTGCAGTATCCGGTGGCGATGGCCGCCGTGCTGCGCGCCGGCTACGTCATCGTCAACGTCAACCCGCTCTACACCCCGCGCGAACTGCAGCACCAGCTGGTCGACTCGGGCGCCGAAGCCATCGTGGTGCTGGAGAACTTCGCGCACACGCTGGAACAGGTGGTCGCCAACACCCAGGTCAAGCACGTGGTCGTGGCGACCATGGGCGACCTGCTGGGAGGCCTGAAGGGCGCCATCGTCAACCTGGTGGTCCGCAAGGTCAAGAAGATGGTGCCGGCCTATTCCCTGCCGGGCGCCGTCGGCTTCAAGCGCATGTTGTCGGACGCCGCGGGCAGCACGCTGAAACCGGTCGCCATCGGCCATGACGACATCGCCTTCCTGCAGTACACCGGCGGCACCACGGGCGTCTCGAAAGGCGCGGTGCTGCTGCACAAACACGTGATCGCCAACGTGCTGCAGAACGAAGCCTGGTTCGGCCCCACCTTATCGAAGATGCCGGCCGGCGAACAGCCCCAGTTCGTGTGCGCGCTGCCGCTGTACCACATCTATGCGCTGACCGTGTGCGCCCTGCTGGGCCTGCGCGTGGGCGGCATGAACCTCCTGATCCCGAACCCGCGCGACATCCCGGGCTTCATCAAGGAACTGAAGAACTACCGCATCAACATCTTCCCGGCCGTGAACACCCTCTACAACGGCCTGGTGAACAATGCCGAATTCGCCCAGCTCGACTTCTCGGGCATGCTGGTCTGCCCGGGCGGCGGCATGGCGGTGCAAAAGGCCGTGGCCGACAAGTGGCTCGCGATGACCGGCACCCCGATCGTGGAAGGATACGGACTGTCCGAGACCTCGCCCGTGGTCACCGCCAACCGCTGCGACATTACCGAGTTCACCGGCACCATCGGCCTGCCGCTGCCCTCGACCGAGATCCGCATCCTGGACGAAGCCGGTAACGAGGTCCCCTTCGGCACCGCCGGCGAGATCGGCGTGCGCGGCCCGCAGGTGATGGCCGGCTACTGGCAGCGCGACGACGAGACCGCCAAGGTCATGACGCCCGATGGCTTCTTCAAGACCGGCGACATCGGCATCATGGACGAGCAGGGCTATACCCGCATCGTCGACCGCAAGAAGGACATGATCCTGGTCTCGGGCTTCAACGTCTATCCGAACGAGATCGAGGGCGTGGTGGCGGCCCACCCGGGCGTGCTGGAAGTGGCTTGCGTCGGCGTGCCGGACAAGAACTCGGGCGAAGCCGTGAAGCTCTACATCGTGAAGAAGGATGCCAGCTTGAGCAGTGAAGAGCTGATGGCCTACTGCAAGGAGCAGTTCACCGGCTACAAGCGTCCGAAATACATCGAATTCCGCGAGACCCTGCCGAAGACCAACGTCGGCAAGATCCTGCGCCGCGAACTGCGCGACGAGAAGCAGTCGGCCTGAGTCGCCTCCTTCGAGCGAGCCGGCCGTCCGGCTCGCGTCCTGCATTCTTCAAGCGGTGCGCACCGCTTGCGCCCATCCGTCGTCCACCCTGAACGACGCCAGCTTCGCCACCGGCGACTTCGCATCCCGCACATCAGTCAGTCCCATGAAATGCGTCACCGTCTGCTTCGGCGTGAGCTCGAGCAGCATGTAGCCGCGCCTGTCGCTGCGCCCGTAGAGCATGTGCGGGTTCTTCTCCACGTGCTCGACGGTCTGCTGCTGCGGCCGTGAGCTCGAGGTCACCGAGGTGCCGACGAACTCGGTGGCCACCACCGGATTCTGCTTCGACACCGGCCTGGAAAAGTCCGGCCGCAGCGAGGTCGCGTAGAAGGTGTGCACGTCGCCGCCCAGCACCAGCGGATTGTGCGCGCCCTGCCTGACGATGGTGTCGAGCAGGCGCTTGCGCGCCATCGGATAACCGTCCCAGCCGTCGGTCCAGAAACGGCCGTCCTCCGGCTTCACGATCGGCACGCTGCTCGACTGCGCCATCAGGGTCTGCTGCGCGAGGATGTTCCACTTCGCGCGCGAGGTCGCCAGGCCAGACTCCAGCCAGGCTTCCTGCTCCGACCCCAGCATGGTGCGGCGCGGGTCGCGCAGGGCCTCGCAGGCGCGCGCGAACACCGCATTCGAGCCGCCGCGGTTCGCCGCCTTGGCGCAGGCCTGGGGCGAGCGGTACTGGCGGTCGTCGAGTACGTGCAGGCGCGCCAGGCGTCCCCAGTCGTAGCGCTGGAACAGGGGCACTTGCGCGAAGCCGTCGCGCCGGATGTTCGGCAGGCGCAGCGGCATGTGTTCGTAGAAGGCCTGGTAGGCCGCGGCGCGGCGGGTGGCGAAATCCCGCGCCAGGCGCTCGTCGCGCAGGCCGGCGTAGTCGTTGGCCACCTCGTGGTCGTCCCAAGTGACGATCCAGGGCGCGGCAAGGTGGGCGGCCTGCAGGTCCGGGTCGCTCTTGTACTGGGCGTAGCGCTTGCGGTAGTCCGCCAGCGTGAAGGATTCGTCCGTGCGCACCACCCGGCCCGGGTGGTGCAGGTGATAAGGGCCCCACTCGTAGATGTAGTCGCCCAGGAAGGCGACCAGGTCGGGATTGCTGTGGGCGATGTGGCGGTGCGCGCCGTAGCTGCCGAACTCCCAGTGCTGGCACGATGCGACAGCCAGTTTCAGGGCGCCCGGCATCTCGTCGCGCGCGGGCGCCGTGCGGGTGCGGCCGACCGGGCTGACGGCGTCGCCCAGCATGAAGCGGTACCAGTACCAGCGGCCCGGCGCCAGGCCCTTCGCGTCGACGTGCACGCTGTGGGCCAGCTCCGGCGCGGCGATCGCCCTTCCTTTCGCGACGATGGTGCGGAAGGCTTCGTCGCTCGCCACCTCCCAGCGCACGCTCAGCGCCACCGGGGCGATCGGCGCGCCCAGCGGGTCGCCGAGGATGCGCGTCCACAGGATCACCGCATCCGGCAACGGCGAGCCCGACGCGACGCCGAGGCTGAAGGGGTAGGGCCCCTTGTTCGAGGAGGCGCAGGCGCCCAGCGACGGGCCGGCCAGGGCGGCCGACAGCCGCGCCGCATCCAGCAGGAAAGAACGGCGCGACGCCATTGGTGCTCAGTCGCGGTGGATCAGGGTTTCGAGCGGCGGCACCTGGCGCGGCTTGCGGTCCGGGCCGGTGGCCACATAGGTCAGCTGGGCCTCGGTCACCTTCACCACGTCGGCCTGCAGGCGGTTGCGTTCGGCGTAGACTTCGACGTTGACGGTGATCGAGGTGTTGCCGACCCTGACGATGTCGGCATAGAAGGACAGCAGGTCACCCACGAACACGGGCTGCTTGAACAGGAAGGAATTCACGGCGATCGTCGCCACGCGGCCATTCGCGCGGCGGGTGGCCGGCAGCGAGCCGGCGATGTCGACCTGGGCCATGATCCAGCCGCCGAACACGTCCCCGTACACATTGGCGTCGGCCGGAGCGGGCATCACGCGCAGCTCGGGCATCTTGCCTTCCGGCAGTCGGGTTGGTGGGAGGGCGGCATTTTGTGGCGTGGTCATCTTGTTTTCTCGGTAAAAGCTACAATCGTCCCGAATTGAACCATAAATCCCCCAGCCCTGCCATGCGACGCAATACCGCCTCATCCGTCCCACTCCCTCCCGATGCGAAAGCCACGCCGCGCAACGATTGGGCCACGCTGCGTACGCTGTTCCCGTATTTATGGGTGTACAAGTGGCGCGTGCTGGCCGCGCTCGCCGCCCTGGTCGGCGCGAAACTGGCCAACGTCGGCGTGCCGCTGGTGCTCAAGCAGCTGATCGACCAGCTCGCCATCGACCCGAAAGACCCGCATGCGCTCCTCGTGCTGCCGCTGGGCGCGCTCATCGCCTACGGCCTGCTGCGCCTGTCCACGACCCTGTTCACCGAGCTGCGCGAATTCCTGTTCGCGCGGGTGACGCAGCGCGCGGTGCGGACGATCGCGCTGAAGGTGTTCCGCCACCTGCATGCCCTGTCGCTGCGCTTCCACCTGAACCGCCAGACCGGCGGCATGACGCGCGATATCGAACGCGGCACGCGCGGGGTGAACAGCCTGATCTCGTATTCGCTCTTCAATGTGCTGCCGACCCTGGTCGAGATCACGCTGGTGCTCGGCTACCTGGTGCTGAACTACGACATCTGGTTCACCGTGATCACCGGCGTGGCGCTGGTCAGCTACATCGCCTTCACCGTCATCGTCACCGAATGGCGCACGCACTTCCGCCGCACGATGAACGATCTCGACTCCAAGGCGAATACCAAGGCGATCGACTCGCTGCTCAACTACGAGACGGTGAAGTATTTCGGCAACGAGGAATATGAAGCGAAACGCTACGACCAGGGCCTGCAGAGCTTCGAGAACGCGGCCGTGCGCTCGCAGACCTCGCTCTCCTTCCTGAACACCGGCCAGTCCCTGATCATCGCCACCGCCGTGACCCTCATCCTGTGGCGCGCGACCGAGGGCGTGATCGCCGGGACCATGACCCTGGGCGACCTGGTGCTGGTGAACTCCTTCATGATCCAGCTGTACATCCCGCTCAACTTCCTGGGCGTGATCTACCGCGAGATCAAGCAGAGCCTGGCCGACATGGAGCGCCTGTTCTCGCTGCTCGACCAGAACCGCGAAGTGGCGGACAGCGCGCATGCCCAGCCTTTGGTGACGCGCGGCGCCCAGGTGGAGTTCTCGCACGTCGAATTCAGCTACGAGGCCAAGCGCCAGATTCTGTTCGACGTCGATTTCGCTATTCCCGCCGGCACCACGACGGCGGTGGTGGGCCACAGCGGATCGGGCAAGTCGACTTTGTCGCGCCTCTTGTTCCGCTTCTACGACGTGAACGGCGGGGCGATCCGCATCGACGGCCAGGACCTGCGCGACATCACCCAGGCTTCGCTCCGTTCATCGATCGGTATCGTGCCCCAGGATACGGTGCTGTTCAATGACACCATCGAATACAACATCGCCTACGGCCGCCCCGGCGCTTCGCATGAGGATATCGTGGCGGCCGCTCGCGCGGCCTCGATCCACGACTTCATCGAGAGCCTGCCGGATGGCTACAAGACCATGGTGGGCGAGCGCGGCCTGAAGCTGTCGGGCGGCGAGAAGCAGCGCGTGGCGATCGCACGCACCTTATTGAAGAATCCGGCCATCCTGATCTTCGACGAGGCCACGTCGGCCCTGGATTCGAAGTCGGAACAGGCGATCCAGGCGCAGCTGAAGGAGATTGCGAAAGACCGCACGACGCTCGTCATTGCGCACCGCCTGTCGACCATCGCGGACGCGCAGCAGATCATCGTGCTGGATCATGGGCGCATCGTGGAACGCGGCACGCACCAGTCCCTGTTGGCTGCGCGCGGGCTGTATCAGCAGATGTGGGAACGGCAGCTGGCGCGGCCGGATGAGGAATTGGCGTCGCCGCCGCTGGAGATCGCGAAGTAGTTCGCTTGCCGTAGGGTGGGCGCTCCCGCGCCCACGCGTTCAAACAGTGCCGATCAGTAGGTATGGAACATCCGCTGAATGTCCTTGGTGCTGTTCGTCTTCGTCAGCGCCAGCATCAGGAGAATGCGCGCCTTCTGCGGGCTCAGCGTATCCGACACCACGAAGTCCAGCTGGTCGTCGTTCGCCTCGCCATTGCGCGCAACGATGCCCTGTCCCACGCGCGCCGAACGCACGATCACCACGCCTTGCGAACGTGCCGCCACCAGCGCAGGCTTGGTCTTCGCAGGCAGGCTGCCATTGCCCACGCCCGCATGCACCAGTCCTTTGGCGCCGGCGGCCACCAGCGCCTTCACCGCCACGTCGCCCACGTTCGCATAGGCGTACGCCACGTCCACCTGCGGCAGCGCGTCCAGCTTCGACACGTCGAACTCGGACTCCACCGTGTGCTTGCGCGTGACCTCACGGTAGAAGAAGGGCTTGCCGCCCTGGATGTAGCCGATCATGCCCAGTTCCGTGCTGCGGAAGGTGTCGGTGGTGGTGGTGTTGGCCTTGGTGACGTCGCGCGCCGCGTGGATCTGGTCGTTCATCGCGACCAGCACGCCTTTACCGACGGCTTGCGGGCTACCGGCCAGGTTGACCGCGTTGTACAGGTTGATCGGGCCATCGGCCGACAGTGCGGTCGAGGGGCGCATCGAGCCCACGACCACCACCGGCTTCCTGCTTCTCACGACCAGGTTCAGGAAGTAGGCCGTCTCTTCCAGCGTGTCGGTGCCGTGGGTGATGACGATGCCATCCACGTTCGGCTGGGCCAGCAGGGTGTTGATGCGCTTGGCCAGGATCAGCCAGTGCTCGTTGCCCATGTTCTCGCTGGCGATCTGGAACACCTGCTCGCCGCTGACGTTGGCGACCCTGGCGATCTCGGGAACCGCCTGGATCAGGGCCTGCACGCCGACGGTGGCGGCGGTGTAGCCGACCGTCGTGGTGCTGGTGGCGCCGGTGCCGGCGATGGTGCCGCCGGTGGCCAAAATGGTCACGTTGGGCAGTTTGGCCGTCTGTGCCTGCGCCGCCGAAGCGAGCAGGAACAGGAAGGCAAACAGCGCCGCGCAAGCGCGGCTGTACTTCTGGAACAGCATGGACTTCTTCTCCTTTGGTAAAACTTACGGCTTCTTGTAGACGACGCCGTCCTTCATCACGAACCTGACCTGCTCGAGCACTTTGACGTCCTGCAGCGGGTCGCCCTCGACGGCCACGATGTCGGCCGCAAAGCCGGGTTCCACCATGCCCAGGCGGGCGGACGGGTCGAGCAGGCTTGCTGCGTGCATGGTCGCGGCGCGGATTGCCTCGATCGGCTTCATGCCCGCTTCGACCATGTAGCCGAACTCCTTCGCGTTCTCGCCATGCGGGAACACGCCGGCATCGGTGCCGAAGGCGATCTTCACGTCGGCCTTGTAGGCGCGGGCGAAGGTGGCCTGCAGCTGCGGGCCGATCGCGGCCGCTTTCGGCTGCACCAGGGCCGAATAGTAGCCAGGGATCCTGGCCTTGTCCGCCACGTAGCGGCCGGCCGAGATGGTCGGCACGTACCAGTTGCCGGTCTTCCTGAACAGGGCGATGACCTCGTCGTCCATCAGGGTGCCGTGCTCGATCGAATCGACGCCGGCGCGCAGGGCGCGCTTCATGCCTTCGGCGCCGTGGGCGTGGGCCGCGACGCGGAAGCCGTAGTCCTTGGCGGTGCCGACGATGGCCTTCAGCTCGTCCTCGGTGTACTGCGAGTTCTGGCCGTTGGCGGCCTGGCTCAGTACGCCGCCGGTGGCGGTGATCTTGATCAGGTCCGCGCCTTCCTTGTAGCGCTGGCGCACGGCCTGGCGGCCCTCCTCGGGGCTGTCGATCACGCCCTGTTCCGGACCGGGGTGCCCCACTTTCTCGCTCAGGAAGTGCGACAGGTTGTTGGTGGGATCGGCATGCCCGCCCGTGGTGGCGATCGACTTACCTGCCGTGAACATGCGCGGCCCCGGAATCTCGCCGTTGGCGATCGCCCGCTTGAGCGAGACGTTCAGGCCATCGGCGGCGCCAAGATCGCGCACGGTGGTGAAACCGGCCATCAGGGTGCGGTTGGCGTATTTCACCGAACGGTAGGCCAGGTCCTGCGGGTCGGCGGTGAGGCGGTCGCGGTAGGCCTCCACCACCGGCGTGGTTTCGCTGGTCAGGTGCACGTGCATGTCGATCAGGCCCGGCAGGCAGCTATGGCGCGACAGGTCGACATTGCCTTGCGCCTGGCTCATCGGGCCGACCGACTTGATCACGCCGTTCTCGACCACGATGCTGACGCGCTCGCGCCAGGTACCGCTCTTGACGTCCAGCAGGCGGCCGCAGTCGACCGTCTGGGTGGCGGCGCTGGCGCCGGTGGCAACCAACAGCAGCCCCGCTGCTGCATACAGCTGTTTCATGTCTCGCTCCTCATTATGGTTATATGAAAAAGGCCCTCCATCGCTGGAAGGCCTTCGGTACCGAAGCTCTATCGTGGCGCTCTAGCGCAGCGGCGCGACCGCCGGGTCCTTGTTCGGATCGGCCAGGTCGCCCTCCCACTTGGCGACGACGGCGGTGGCGATGCCGTTGCCGATCACGTTGGTGGCCGAACGGGCCATGTCCAGGAAGTGGTCGATGCCCAGCAGGAGCAGCAGGCCCGCTTCCGGGATGTTGAACTGGGCCAGGGTGGCGGCGATCACGACCAGCGAGGCGCGCGGCACGCCGGCCATGCCCTTCGAGGTCAGCATCAGCACCAGCATCATGGTCATCTGGGTCGCGATGTCCAGTTCGATGCCGTAGGCCTGGGCGATGAAGACTGCCGCGAAGGTGCAGTACATCATCGAGCCGTCGAGATTGAAGGAGTAGCCGATCGGCAGCACGAAGGCGGCCAGGCGGTTCTTCACGCCGAAGCGCTCCAGGCCTTCCAGGGTTTTCGGGAAGGCCGCTTCCGAGGAGGCGCAGGTATAGGCCAGGATGGTCGGCTCTTTCAGTTCCGAGATCAGGCGCAGCACGCGGCGGCCCAGGAACACTCCGCCGATGGCGATCAGGACCACCCACAGGAGGATGATGCCGAGGTAGAACTCGGCCATGAAGATGCCATAGGTCGACAGCACGCCGAGACCGCTCTTGGCGATCACGCCGGCCACGGCCGCGAACACGGCGACCGGTGCGAAGTTCATCACGTAGCCGGTGACCTTCAGCATGATGTGGGCGATGCCGTCCACCGCGTCGATCAGCGGGGTGGCGCGCGCGCCGACGGCGGCGGCCGCGGTGCCGAAGAAGATCGAGAACACGACGATCTGCAGGATCTCGTTCTTGGCCATGCCGTCGAAGATCGAGGTCGGGATCAGGTGGGTGATGAAGTCCTTCAGCGTCAGGCCCGAGGTGGTGATGCCCGAGGAGGCGCCGACCGGCGGCACGGCGCCCGACAGGGCCATGGCGTCGCCCGGGCGGAACAGGTTCACCAGGACCAGGCCCAGCGACAGCGAGATGACGGAAGCGATGACGAACCAGCCCAGCGCCTTGACGCCGATGCGGCCGACTTCCTTGGCGTCGCCCATCTTGGCGATGCCGACCACCAGGGTCGAGAACACCAGCGGTGCGATGATCATCTTGATCAGGCGGAGGAACATGGTCGTGATCAGGGCCATCGTGTCCGCGAACCCGGCCGGGTTCTCGAAGCTGGTGTTGGCCACATAGCCGACGACGATCCCGAGCACGAGGCCGATCAGGATATAGGTTGTCAGGCGGTTCTTTTTATCCATAATGCTTCCTGTCTCGTGGACCTGTGCACAACCCGCGGCAGGGGATGGCGCTGTCGCAAGGCGAATAATCGGGTATTGATCGTAAGGAGAACGGCGAGTCGTTCTGGTAGGTAAGGCAAGTTCCGAAGTATCCTTGTCGCTAGAAATGCTGTCAAGCACGCTTACACGAGTACAACAGATGATCGAAATCGAGAATGTCAGCAAGTGGTACGGCGGCTTCCAGGTACTGCGCGATTGCAGCACGCGGGTGGCGCGCGGCGACGTGGTGGTGGTCTGCGGGCCGTCCGGCTCGGGCAAGTCGACCCTGATCAAGACCGTCAACGGCCTGGAACCCTTCCAGGAGGGCAGGGTGCGGGTCGACGGCATCGACGTGGGCGACCCGAAGACGAATCTGCCGGCGCTGCGCGCGCGCATCGGCATGGTATTCCAGAATTTCGAGCTCTTCCCCCATCTGTCGGTACGCGAGAACCTGACCCTGGCCCAGGTCAAGGTGCTGGGACGCGGCAAGGAGGAGGCGCTCGAGCGTGGCCTGGCCTATCTCGACCGGGTCGGCCTGCTGGCGCACAAGGACAAGTTCCCGGGCCAGCTCTCCGGCGGCCAGCAGCAGCGCGTGGCGATCGCGCGCGCCCTGGCTATGGACCCGGTGGCGATGCTGTTCGACGAGCCGACCTCCGCGCTCGACCCCGAGATGATCGGCGAGGTGCTCGACGTGATGGTCGCGCTGGCGCAGGATGGCATGACGATGATGGTGGTGACCCACGAGATGGGTTTCGCGCGCAAGGTGGCCGACCGCATCGTCTTCATGGACCACGGCAGCATTGTCGAGGACAGCTCCACGGAGGCATTCTTCGCGGCCCCGGCATCGGCGCGGGCACGGGAGTTCCTGGCGCGGATCATTCACTAACCGGCAGGCACCAATAAAAAACGGCGCCCAGGGCGCCGTTCTCATGCGTGAAGCGGCTTATCAGGCCTGCTTGGCGCGGCGGCGGCGTGCAGCTGCCAGGCCGACGGCGCCGAAGCCCAGCAGCGCCATGCTGCCCGGTTCCGGAACGAAGTTCCAGCCGATGACGTCGAACATCTGGTAATCCAGGGCGGTGATGTCCATGTACTCGCCGTAGGCGCCGGTCGGGTCCATGATGCCGATGTCCAGGTTGTCCTTCCAGTGGCTGGCCTGCTGGTTGTCGCCATAGGTGCGGCCGTTCGAGAAGGTCGCCAGCGTGGTCTTGCAGTTGTCCAGCGAGAAGTACTTGGTGCGGTTGTCGGCCGACCAGTCGAGGTCGGCGCCTGCCGCGCGGCTCGCCTCCGAGCAGCGGAACACGTCGGTTGGCGAGATGTAGGTGAACAGGGCATCCGAGAAGTTACCCGGACGGTTCAGGTCGAGGATGTCGACGCCGCTGATGAAGCCGAGCGCGTGGCCGATTTCGTGGGCGGCGACGCCGATGAAGTCGAAGGCGTTCGAAGCGATGCCGTCGGCGCGGTTGAAGTCCCAGTTCCAGACATCGCTGAAGCTGATGCTGCCGTCGACATTGTTATCCTGGTCCCACCACAGTCCCAGGGCGCGTGCGTTCGCCAGCGTCATGGTGATCGTGTTGTTATTGTCGTTGCCGTTGTTGTCGAGGAAAGGCGTGCCGCTGCCGACGCCGTTCGGGTTGATGTTGGTGCCGTTCATATAGACGTCGAGGCTGGGGCCGGTCTTCAGGCCGGCAACCGCCTTCTTGTCGAGGCCGGTGGTCGCGTCGAACACCATCGCTTCACGGAAATTGCTGTAGTCGGTAAACACGCGGGTCGAGTTGGTCGAACCGAGGATGTTGGGACCCAGGGTGGAGAAACCGATGTTCAGGTTGACCGTCACGTCGTCTTTCAGCACATTGGACCAGAGCTTCGCCGCATCCTGGAAGCCTTTCAGCGCGCGCGCGTCCATGTTCGGGTTGTAGTTGAACTTGAACTCCAGTGCCTGTGCCGAGCTGCCGTAGGCGATGGCCAGCAGGGGAACGAGTTTCAGCAGTTTCTTCAGGTTTTTCATGGGTCTCTTTTCCGGTTATGTCGAACTTGTTATTGAAGCGATGCCGGCACTGGCTACCTGCATGACCACTACCGGCTCGGCCTTTTGGGATATGCAAGTTTCGGGCCAGAAATAGTAGCCATTTGTTTTTAAAAAGAAATTTCCTTTTGATAATACTTTCTCAGGGCCAAGTGTAAAAATTTCCGACATAAATTTGGCCCTCACTGCCTCTCGCGCGGAAAAATTGCTATACGCCCCTTGCTAGTCTCAAAGGGTAAAATGGCGGGATTCGTACTCCGAGAGCCGCCATGTCCACCATCGACCCGATTGAAATCCCGCAGTCCATCACCATCACCCGCCCCGACGACTGGCACCTGCACCTGCGCGACGGCGCGGCCCTTGGCAGCGTGCTGCCGCATAGCGCGCGCCAGTTCGCGCGCGCGATCGTGATGCCGAACCTGAAGCCGCCGGTGACCACGACCGCCGCGGCGACGGCCTACCGCGAGCGCATCCTGGCCGCGCTGTCGGAAGGGGTGTCCTTCGAGCCGCTGATGACGCTCTATTTGACCAACAATACCGATCCCGACGAGATCCGCCGCGCGGCGGACACCGGCTTCATCCACGCTGTCAAGCTCTACCCGGCCGGCGCCACCACCAACTCGGACGCCGGCGTGACCGACCTGCGCAACTGCTACAAGGTGCTGGAAGTGATGCAGGAAGTCGGCATGCCCCTCTTGGTGCACGGCGAGGTGACGGACAACGACATCGACCTGTTCGACCGCGAGGCCGTCTTCATCGAGCGCGTGATGCGCCCGCTGCGCCGCGACATGCCGGTGCTGAAGGTCGTGTTCGAGCACATCACCACCAAGGAAGCGGCGCAGTACGTGGCCGAGGCCGAGGGTCCGATCGGCGCGACCATTACCGCCCACCACCTGCTCTACAACCGCAACGAGATCTTCCGCGGCGGCATCCGTCCTCACTATTACTGCCTGCCTGTGCTCAAGCGCGAGGAACACCGCCTGGCGCTGGTCACCGCCGCCACCAGCGGCGACGAGCGCTTCTTCCTCGGCACCGACTCGGCGCCGCACGCCGTGCACACCAAGTACGCGGCCTGCGGCTGCGCCGGCTGCTACACCGCCTTGCACGCGATGGAGATGTACACCGAAGCCTTCGCCCAGGCCGGCGCGCTCGACAAGCTCGAAGCCTTCGCCAGCCTGAACGGCCCGGCCTTCTACGGCCTGCCGGTCAACGAAGGCACCATCACGCTCGAGCGCCGCGACTGGACCCTGCCGGAGAGCGTGCCTTTCGGCGAGCACCAGCTGGTGCCGCTCAACGCCGGCGAAACCATCCACTGGAAGATGGCGTAAACAGCGCATGCTGTCCTGCATCGACTGGTCGCGCCCCTGGTATGACACGGTGCGGCCGGGCTTCGAGCGCCTGGCCCTGGCGGGGGAGGACTTCCTCGACGCGTTCAACCGCAGCGCGGCCTCGCTCGGGTTGACGAACCATCAGGGCCTGCCGCTGCGTTTCGTGCCCCAGGCCATGCTGCCCGAGGGGACGGCCTACGAGGAATTCATCGGCGCCACCGGCCAGGTGCCCACGCGCGACAACCTGCACGACTTCTTCAACGGCCTGGTGTGGCAAACCTTCCCGCTCATCAAGCGCCAGCTGAATGCGCTGCAGGCGGCCCAGATCGCACAGGCCGGCGTGGGCAAGTCGCGCGGCCCGGCGCGCGACGCCGCCACCATCTTCGACGAGAACGCCGCGCTGCTGCTGGTGCGCGAGGGAGAAGCCGGGCGCGCCCTGGTCGACGAGCTGCGCGGGCACTGCTGGCTGGCCGCGCTGTTCGAGAAGCGCGCCATGTTCGGCGCCGATGTGCAAATCTCGCTGTTCGGCCACGCGCTGATGGAAAAACTGGTGGCGCCGCGCAAGGCCATCACCGCACATACGCTGGTCGTCCATGCGGGCGATGATGTGTTCGCGCTGGCGCCCGAGGCGCAGCGCGCCTGGATCGACGCTCACGTGGCGAACCGGCTGCTGGAAGAAGGCTTGACGACGTCCAGCTTCACTCCGCTGCCCGTGCTGGGCGTGCCCGGCTGGTGGCCGGCGCAGGACCGGGACTTTTACCTCGAAACCAGCGTCTTCCGCCCGAAACGGGCGACGAACTGAAAGGAACAAGCAATGGCTGGAGCAGTACGCTGGGGAATCCTCGGCACGGGCAAGATCGCGCGTGCCTTCGCCACCGCATTGAAGGACGTGCCGGGCGCGGTCCTGGCCGGCGTGGCCTCCCGCAGCCAGGACAAGGCCGAGGCCTTCGGCCAGCAGTTCGGCGCACTTGCCGCCTACGGCTCCTACGAGGCGCTGCTTGACACCGAAGGCATCGACCTGGTCTACGTCGCCACGCCCCATCCCCAGCACGCCGGCAATGCCCTGATGGCCCTGCGCGCAGGGAAGGGCGTGCTGGTCGAGAAACCGTTCACGATGAACCTGCGCGAGGCCGAGCAGGTCGTCACGCTGGCGCGCAGCCGCCGCCTGTTCCTGATGGAGGCGATGTGGACGCGCTACCTGCCGGGCTTCGAAGAGGTGAAACGCATCATCGCATCGGGCGAGATCGGTGAAGTCAGCCAGGTGGTGGCCGACTTCGGCTTCACCGCCAACTTCGGCCCCGAGCACCGCGTCTTCAATCCGGCACTCGGCGGCGGCGCGCTGCTGGACCTCGGCATCTACCCGCTGTCGATCGCCACCGCCCTGCTGGGCCCCGTGGCCGAGATCAAGGCGCAGGCCGAACTCGGCGCCACCGGCGTGGACGTGCAGACCGGCTTCACGCTCAAGCACGAAGGCGGCGCCATGTCGGTGTGCAGCTGCTCCTTCAAGTCCCGCACGCCCTGTGAGCTGACGGTCTCGGGCACGCGCGGCCACGTGCGCATGAATACCCGCTTCCACCACGCGAAGTCCGTGACCGTGATGCTGGAAGACGGCAGCGCGCGCACCATCGACACGCCCTATATCGGCAACGGCTATGTGCACGAAGTGATCGAGGCGCAGCGCTGCTTCCTCGCCGGCCTCACCGAGAGTCCCGCCATGAAGCTCGAGGAAACGCTGGCGCTGATGGGCGTGCTCGACGAGATGCGGCGCCAGATCGGGCTGGTCTACGACAGCGACCGCGTCTGAAACGCAGCAGGAATCAGGCTGGCTAATGAGCGATACGGAACCGATGATGGTTGATTGCGGCGTGCACGGCGAACGTGTGGCAACCGTCGTATGCCGACACATGCTGGGCGGCTCTCAGGCTGCGCCGCTCGGTTTTATCGAGAACAGCAGCGACCCGGACGACTTGCAGGCCTGGTGTTACCTGTGCGAAGAGAAGTTCGAGCAGGAGGGCGGGATGACGGAAGCGTTCAGGAAGTTCAATGACATGGCGATCGTGTGCGTTTCCTGCTATGCGGACGCGAAGTCACGCCATGCCATCCGCGCCAGCTGACTGCTTTCAGGTCGCCTGTCCGGCAAGGGCCGCATCCAGCTGCCGCAACAGATCGCAATGCAAGTCGAGCGCGTGCTTCGTCATGTGCTTGCGCGCGTGCGCAATCTCGGTCAGCTCGCGCTGGGCCACCGCCTGCTGGCCGTTGGCCAGCGCCCATAAAGCCAGTTCGACCCGCGCCTCGACACTGCCCGAGCGTTCCGCGGCCGCGATGAACTGCTCGCCCGCCTCGGCGCGCTGTCCGCAGGCGGTGTAGGCGCGTCCCAGTGCCAATCCCACCTCGTCGGGCCGGAAGCTCGGCTGGCGTGTCTGCAGCGGCAGCAGCAGCGCGATCGCCGCCGCAGCCTGGCCGTGCGCCAGGCGTGCGCGTGCGGCGCCCAGGATCACTTCGGCGTCGCCCGCGAACGGGCCTTGCAGGCAGGCGTCGTACTGCGCCACCGCCTCTGCCGTCTGCCCGGCTTCGAGCAGGGCGCCGGCCAGGCGCATCTGGTTGTGCGCGGTGGGCGTCAGGTCGAAAGCCTGGCGCGCCTCGCGCACGTCGCGGCCCGGGTCGAGCTTTTTCTGCAGCGCATGGCCCGCCATCCGCGCCTGGCGCTCGAGGCGCGAATGCGGCAGGAACACGACCGCGAAATAAACGATGCTGCCGAGCAGGGGGAAGGAAAAGAGGATCAGCAGCCAAACCATCTGCCGTCCCGTGCGCACGGCGTGGACGGCAAAGAAGATGGCGATGATCAGGTGGAGTCCGAGTCCGAAGATGGGCATGGCAAATACGATCTGCTGGATGAACAGGCCGGCGGCACAGCCGGACGAGCGAGCCGCCACGATATCCTTTCGCATGGGGCGGATGTCTAACCGAATGTCACGCCGAAGGATTTTTTTAGCCATTCGATAAAAATCGCTTGCTATTTAATAGCGCGCGATATAAACTGCGTTTCATCGGTAGGGAATGCACGGAAAGACAGCGTCCCGGCCCGATCAGCAGTCGTGGCAGGCCGGGGACCGATGATCCACGGCGTCAAAATAAGTAGCGCACTATCTAATCGAAAACAACATAAGGAGTTACCATGAAAGCCATCAAGCACCTCGCCCTCACCCTGTCGATCGCAGCCGGCGCCGCCCTGCCGGCCCATGCAGCGCCGGCGGTCGCCGTCAAACCGACCGTGATCCTCGTTCACGGCGCCTTCGCCGACGCGACCAGCTGGAACGGCGTCGCCACCAAACTCCGCGCCGACGGTTACAGCGTGATCGGCGCCGCCAATCCGCTGCGCAGCGTGCAGGGCGATGCGCAGGTGGTCGCCAACATCGTCAAGAGCGTGCAGGGACCGGTCGTGCTGGTGGGGCACTCCTACGGTGGCGCCGTCATCTCGGCGGCGGCGCAGGGATTGCCGAACGTGAAGAGCCTGGTCTATGTCGCGGCATTCGCCCCCGAGCAGGGCGAGACGGCGCTCGAGCTGTCGGGACGCTTCCCGGGCGGTACCCTCGGCAGCGCGCTGGCCGCACCGGTCGCGCTTGCGGATGGCGGCAAGGATTTTTACATCCAGCAGGATAAATTCCATCAACAGTTTGCGGCCGATCTGCCGAAAGCGCAGGCCGAGCTGATGGCTGTCTCCCAGCGTCCCATCGCGGAAGCCGCCCTGCTCGAGGCCGCCAGGAGCCCTGCATGGAAAACGCTGCCCTCGTACTTCGTCTACGGCAGCGGTGACAAGAACATCCCGGCCGCGGCGCTGGGGTTCATGGCCGAACGCGCCAAATCGCGCAAGACCGTCGTCATTCCGGGCGCGTCCCATGTGGTGATGACCTCCCACCCGAACGCGGTTGCCCGGCTCATCGAGCAGGCCGCCGAAGCGAAATAAATAAGTAGTGCACGATCTAATTAACCAGCAAAGGACATGACCATGAACACCGTGAAAACCATCCTCGCCGCCGCCCTCATTGCCACTGCCGCCACCCATGCCGGGGCCGCCAGCCTGCCGGGCGTCGAACGCCAGACCGCCGGCTTCCTGAAAGCGATCGAAGGCGGCAAGCCGCTCGAAACCCTGAGCCCGCAGGATGCGCGCGCCGTGCTGGTGGGCGCCCAGGCCGGCGCCAAGGCGAAGCTCGCCCCGGCCGATGTCAGCGAGAAGACCGTCCTTCTCGACGGCAAGCCGGTCAAGCTGACCATCGTGCGCCCGGCGGGCGTCAAGGGAACGCTGCCGGCCTTCATGTTCTTCCACGGCGGCGGTTGGGTGCTGGGCGACTATCCGACTCACGAACGCCTGGTACGCGACCTGGTCGCCGGCTCCGGCGCGGTGGCGGTATTCGTGAACTACACGCCCTCGCCGGAAGCCGGCTACGGCGTGGCCATCCGCGAAGCCTATGCCGCCACCCGCTGGGTGGCCGAGCACGGCGCGCAGATCGGGGTGGACGGCAAGCGTCTCGCCGTGGCCGGCAACAGCGTGGGCGGGAACATGGCGGCGGTGGTCAGCCTGATGGCCAAGGAGCAGGGGGCGCCGAAGCTGCGTTCGCAAGTGCTGCTGTGGCCCGTCACCGACGCCAACTTCGAGACCGGCTCCTACAAGGAATTCGCGAACGGTCACTTCCTCACCCGCGACATGATGGTCTGGTTCTGGGATAACTACACCCGCAGTGCCCAGGCCCGCCGCGAGATCCATGCCGCACCGCTGCAGGCCACGCCCGCCCAGCTGCAAGGCCTGCCGCCGGCGCTGGTCCAGACCGCGGAGTTCGACGTGCTGCGCGACGAGGGCGAAGCCTATGCCCGCAAGCTCGATGCCGCCGGCGTCGAGGTGAAATCGGTGCGCTACAACGGCATGATCCACGACTTCGGCCTGCTCAATGCCTTGAGCGATGTGCCGGCCGTGAAGAGCGCCCTGCAGCAGGCATCGCAGGAACTGAAAGAGCGCTTGCAATGAACGCACCCAGCCGGTGTCAGGTTGAGAG
>NZ_JANUHA010000031.1 GCF_024753255.1 Massilia agri | reverse complement strand
AACGGACACGGGCTCGACTGTAATCGCTAGCAACGGCCGAGCTCGTGTCCAAATGTCAGACCTGACACCGAGATTTGCGATGCCGCCGGCGTCGAGGTGAAATCGGTGCGCTACAACGGCATGATCCACGACTTCGGCCTGCTCAGTGCCTTGAGCGATGTGCCGGCCGTGAAGAGCGCCCTGCAGCAGGCATCGCAGGAACTGAAAGAGCGCTTGCAATGAACGCACCCAGCCGGTGTCAGGTCTGACAAACGGACACGGGCTCGACTGTAATCGCTAGCAACGGCCGAGCTCGTGTCCAAATGTCAGACCTGACACCGAGATTTGGACACCGAGATTTGGCAGGGGAATGCGTCAGACTTTCAGGAATTCCTCACGCCCGCCCAGCCAGCGCGTGAGGTGGGCATCGACGACCGCCATGTATTCGGGGCGGTCGGCGTTGTCCAGCAGGTACTGCGCCACGTCGCGCGCCTTCTCCCCGATCCACTGGTCGGCTTCCAGGTCGGCGAAACGCAGCATCGCCTCGCCCGACTGGCGCGCGCCCAGGAACTCGCCGGGGCCGCGGATCTCGAGGTCGCGCCGCGCGATCTCGAAACCGTCGGTGGTCTCGCGCATCGTGAGCAGGCGCTGCTTGGCCACCTGGCCCAGCGGGCTTTGATACAGGAGCAGGCACACGCTCGCGGCCGAGCCCCGGCCCACGCGGCCGCGCAGCTGGTGCAGCTGCGACAAACCAAAACGCTCGGCGTGCTCGATCACCATCAGCGAGGCGTTCGGCACGTCGACGCCGACCTCGATGACGGTGGTGGCCACCAGCACGTGCACCTCGCCGCTGGAGAAGCCGTCCATGATCACCTGTTTCTCCGCCGGCTTCATGCGCCCGTGCACCAGGCCCACGGTGAGATCCGGCAGCGCCTCGGCCAGGGTCTCGTAGGTCTCGGTCGCGGTCTGCAGCTGCAGCACCTCGGATTCCTCGATCAGCGGGCAGACCCAGTAGACCTGCCGGCCCTCCTGCGCCGCCGCGTGCACCCGCTCGATCACCTCGTCGCGCCGGTTCTGGTCGATGGCGCGCGTGACGATCGGGCTGCGGCCCGGCGGCAGCTCGTCGATGACCGACACTTCCAGGTCGGCGTAATAGGTCATGGCCAGGGTGCGCGGGATCGGCGTGGCCGACATCATGAGCTGGTGCGGCACCAGGCCGTCGCTGCCCTTGTTGCGCAAGGTGAGGCGCTGGCCGACGCCGAAGCGGTGCTGCTCGTCGACGATCACCAGGCCCAGTTTCGCGAACTGCACCGTGTCCTGGATCAGGGCGTGGGTGCCGATCACGAGTTTGGCTTCGCCCGATTCGATCAGCTCCTTGGCCGCGTCCTTTTCCTTTTTCTTCAGGCTGCCCGTCAGCCAGGCCACTTTCACGCCCAGCGGCTCCATCCACGCGGCGATCTTGCGGAAGTGCTGCTCGGCCAGGATCTCGGTCGGCGCCATCAGGGCCGCCTGGTAGCCGCTGTCGATGGCCTGGGCGGCGGCCAGCGCCGACACCACGGTCTTGCCGCTGCCGACGTCGCCCTGCAGCAGGCGCTGCATCGGATAGCCCTCGCGCAGGTCGGCGCGGATTTCCTGCACCACGCGCTGCTGGGCGCCAGTGAGCTGGAAGGGCAGGGCGGCCAGGAAAGCCTCGGACAATTCGCCCACCGCGCGCAGCTGGGGCGCGCCCTTTTCGCGCCGCGCGCGCTGGGCGCGCTTGAGGGACAGCTGCTGCGCCAGCAGCTCGTCGAACTTCATGCGGGTCCAGGCCGGGTGGGAGCGTTCGGTCAGGGCGTATTCGTCGACGTCGGCCGGCGGATAGTGCAGCAGGCGCACCGCCGGTTCGAAGTCCCACAGCTGCAGGCGCGAGAGGAAGGCGTTCGGCAGGGTGTCGCGCCAGTCCACGCGCTTCATGGCGTCGGCGATCGCGCGCCGCATGACGGTCTGCGACAGGCCTTCGCCGGCCGGGTAGACCGGGGTGAGCGAGGTCGGCAGCGGCGCGCCCTCGTTGATGACCTTATAGGTCGGGTGGACCATCTCGGCCCCGAAGAAGCCGTGCTTGAGCTCGCCGCGGGCACGGATACGCACCCCCTCGGACATCTGCTTGACCTGGCTGCCGTAGAAATTCATGAAGCGCAGCTGCAGCTCGCCGGTCTCGTCGGCGATCTGCACCAGCAGCTGGCGCCGGGGCTTGTAGGTGATTTCATTCCTGACCACGACGCCTTCGACCTGCCAGGTCTGCAGCCCGCGCATGGAGGCTTCGCGGATCGTGACGATCTTGGTCTCGTCCTCGTAGCGCATCGGCAGGTGCAGCACCAGGTCCATATCGGTGCGCAGGCCGAGCCGGGCGAGCTTGGATTCGATGGTTTTGGGTGCGGATGTGGTCTTGGTGGCGGGCATATTGCGGCATTTCAGGCTTTGCTGGCGTAAAATAGAGGGTTCGCCGCACGCACTGCAGCCTCTATTGTAAGGCTGTCAGCATCCATTTTCCCAGAATTGAAGACAATGTACTCGCTTTCCGATTTCGATTTCGACCTGCCGCCAGAGCGGATCGCGCAGCTGCCGCTGCCGGATCGCAGCGCCTCGCGCCTCCTGCAGCTCGATGGCGACCAGATCACCGACCGTCACTTCGCCGACATCGTCGACCAGCTCCAGCCGGGCGACCTGCTGGTGATGAACAATACGCGCGTGCTCAAGGCGCGCTTCTTCGGCGTCAAGGAAACCGGCGGCCAGGTCGAAGTGCTGGTCGAACGGGTGCTGGACCACCGCACCGTGCTGGCGCAGGTGCGCGCCTCGAAGTCGCCGAAGCCCGGCAACCGCATCCGTCTGGCCGACGCCTTCGACGTCACCACGGGCGAGCGCGCCGGCGAGTTCTTCACCCTGCATTTCGAAGGGGATGTCTTCGAGCTGATCGAGGCCCACGGCCGCCTGCCGCTGCCGCCCTATATCGAGCACAATGCGGACGAATTCGACGAGCAGCGCTACCAGACCGTGTATTCATCGGCGCCGGGCGCCGTGGCCGCGCCGACCGCCGGCCTGCACTTCGACCAGCCGCTGCTCGATCGCCTGGCCGGGAAGGGGATCAGGTTCGCCTACGTGACCCTGCACGTGGGCGCCGGCACCTTCCAGCCGGTGCGCGTGGAAGACCTGTCGGCCCACAAGATGCACAGCGAGTGGTACACGATTCCCCAGGAGACCGTGGACGCCGTGCGCGCGGCAAAGGCCGCCGGCCGCGACGTGGTGGCGGTGGGCACGACGTCGCTCCGCGCGCTGGAATCGGCCTCGCAGTCGGGTGAGCTCAAGGCAGGCAGCGACGACACGGCCCTCTTCATCACGCCCGGCTACACCTTCAAGACGGTCACCCGTCTGATCACGAACTTCCACCTGCCGAAGTCGACCCTGATGATGCTGGTGTCGGCCTTTGCCGGCTACCACGAGATCCGCAAGGCCTACCAGCATGCGATCGCCAATGAATACCGCTTCTTCAGCTATGGCGACGCCATGCTGCTCACGAATCGACGCAACTAAGCGCTCACGCCAATAAAGAACACGATGCTCGAATTTACCCTGCTTAAGAAAGACACCAGCGGCCTCTCGCACGCGCGTCGCGGCCGCCTGAAACTCAACCACGGCACCATCGAAACCCCGATCTTCATGCCGGTCGGGACCTATGGCTCGGTCAAGGCGATGTCGCCGGTCGAACTGAAGGAAGTCGGCTCGCAGATCATCCTGGGCAATACCTTCCACCTGTGGCTGCGCCCGGGCACGGCGGTGCTCGACAAGTTCGGCGGCCTGCACGGCTTCATGGGCTGGAACGGCCCCATCCTGACCGACTCGGGCGGCTTCCAGGTGTTCTCGCTGGGGGCCATGCGCAAGATCACGGAAGAGGGCGTGAAGTTCGCCTCGCCGATCGACGGCTCGCGCCAGTTCCTGTCGCCGGAAGTGTCGATGCAGATCCAGCGCTCGCTGAACTCGGACATCGTGATGCAGTTCGACGAGTGCACCCCCTACGAGATCGACGGCCGTCCGGCGACCAGCGAAGAAGCGGCCAAGTCGATGCGCATGTCGCTGCGCTGGGCCCAGCGCTCGATGAACGAGTTCAATCGCGGCGAGAACCCGAATGCGCTGTTCGGCATCGTCCAGGGCGGCATGTACGAGCACCTGCGCGACGAGTCCCTTAGCGGTCTGGAAGACATCGATTTCCCGGGCCTGGCGATCGGTGGTCTGTCGGTGGGCGAGCCGAAGGAAGACATGCAGCGCATCCTGGCCCACGTCGGCCCGCGCCTGCCGGAAAACAAGCCGCACTACCTGATGGGCGTGGGCACGCCGGAAGACCTGGTCGAAGGCGTGGCCAATGGCGTCGACATGTTCGACTGCGTGATGCCGACCCGGAACGCCCGCAATGGCTGGCTGTTCACGCGCTTCGGCGACGTCAAGATCAAGAACGCGCGCTACAAGGACGACGGGGCGCCGCTGGACGAGAGCTGCGATTGCTACTGCTGCAAGAACTTCTCGCGCGCCTACCTGCACCACCTGCACCGCTCGAACGAGATCCTGGGTGCGCGCCTGAACACCATCCACAACCTGCACTACTACCTGAAGCTGATGCAGGAGATGCGCGATGCGATCGATGCCGACCGCTTCAACGAGTTCCGGATCCAGTTCCGGGCTGACCGCTCGCGCGGCGTGTAAGCGAACACTCACTGCCGAGTCTTCGTGAATGGGTTTCCACGCAGGTGGGAACCCATTTTCTTTTTGGGCTACGCGTCCACGCCGAGGCTGTGTTTACGCACGCTGCAATTAAATTTCCAGCAACATCTTGCAATCAGGAATTGCAAACCTACATACCTCCAGATTGTCCCCGGCCGCAGCGCCGGTGCTAGAATACACCGCTTAATTTTTTTAATCTCACCACAATCGGAGTTCTTGTGTTCATTTCCAACGCGTACGCGCAAACCACCGCCGCAGCCGATCCGGGCCTGATGGGTAGCCTGACCACCTTCCTGCCGCTGATCCTGATGTTTGTGGTCATGTATTTCCTCATGATCCGTCCGCAGCAGAAGCGCCAGCGTGAACTGAAAGCGATGATGGATGCGCTGACCAAGGGCGACGAAGTGGCGACCGCCGGCGGCATCCTGGGCCGTGTGGTCAAGGTGGCCGACACCTACGTGACCCTGGAAGTGTCGACCGGCACCGAGATCGTGGTCCAGAAGAACGCAGTGACGACCCTGCTGCCGAAAGGCACCCTGAAGGCCCTGTAAGCCCGGTCGGCACGATGCGGCGGCCTTGGCCGCCGCGTGCCCAACTCAGAACGCTGGAAAACCATGAATCGCTACCCCGTCTGGAAATATCTACTGATCGCCGTCGCGCTCCTGCTGGGCGCGCTGTTTACGGCGCCGAACTACTTCGGCGAAACGCCGGCGCTGCAGGTCACCACCGGTAAAACGACGGTCAACATCACCAGCGCCACCGTCGGCCTGGTCGAGGATGCGCTCAAGCGCAACGGCGTTCCGGCCACCGCCATCGCCCTGGAAGGCACCGGCAACAGCACCGCGGTGCGCGCCCGCTTCGCCACCACCGACGCCCAGTTCCGGGCCAAGCTGGCCCTCGAGCGCGACCTGAACCGCGACAAGGAAAACCCCGACTACATCGTCACCGTCAACCTGGCGAAGAACACGCCCGCGTGGATGGAAAAGATCGGCGCCAAGCCCATGAACCTGGGTCTCGACCTGCGCGGCGGCGTCCACTTCCTGCTGCAGATCGACAGCAAGGCCGTGCTCGACACCAAGGTCAAGGGCCTGCAGGCCAGCGTACGCAGCCAGCTGCGCGACGCCAACGTCCGCCACGCCGGCATCGAGCGCGTGGGCGACACCATCGAAGTGCGCTTCCGCGACGCCGCGACCCGCACCGCCGCCCGCAACACGCTGGCCAAGCAGTCGCAGGACCTGGCCTTCACCGAGACCGCCGACGGCACCGAGCTGAAGCTGGCCGTCGCCCTCAAGCCGGAGGCGCTCAAGCGCACCGTCGAAGAAGGCGTGAAGCAGAACATCTCCACCCTGTCCAAGCGTATCAATGAACTGGGCACCACCGAACCGCTGATCCAGCAGCAGGGCGCCGACCGCATCATCGTCCAGCTGCCGGGCGTGCAGGACGTGGCGCGCGCCAAGGACATCATCGGCCGCACCGCCACCCTGGAACTGCGCATGGTCGATTCGACCGTGACCCCGGGCACCGAGACCTCCGCCGCCATCCCGCTCAATTCCGAACTGTTCACCGAAGGCCGCGGCGCCCCGGTGGTGGTGTCGAAGGACATCATCCTGACCGGCGACTACATCTCGAGCGCCGTCGCCAGCTTCGATTCGAACCAGCAACCTGCCGTCTCGATCGACCTGAACGGCGACGGCGGCCGCCGCATGCGCATGGCCACCCGTGAAAACGTCGGCAAGCGCCTGGCGGTCCTGCTGAAGGAAAAAGGCGTGTACAGCGTGCCGACCGCCCCGGTCATCAACCAGGAACTGGGTTCGACCTTCCAGATCACCGGCATCGGCAGCATCGAAGACGCCAACGAACTGGCGCTGCTGCTGCGCTCGGGCGCGCTGTCGGCGCCGATGGAATTCATCGAGGAACGCGTGATCGGCCCGCAGCTGGGCGCCGAGAACATCGAACGCGGCCTGCATTCGACCCTGTGGGGTTTCGTGGCGATCGCGGTCTTCATGATCGTCTACTACCACCTGGTGGGCTTCGTCAGCGCGGTGTCCCTGGCGGCCAACGTGCTGTTCCTGCTGGCGCTGCTGTCGATGCTGCAGGTCACATTGACCTTGCCGGGTATCGCGGCAATCGCGCTGACCCTCGGCATGGCGATCGACTCCAACGTGCTGGTCAATGAGCGCATCCGCGAGGAACTGCGTGCGGGCGCCGCGCCCCAGGTGGCGATCAATGCCGGCTACAAGCACGCCTGGGACACGATTTTCGACTCCAACGTGACCGCCCTGATCGTCGGCCTGGCGCTGCTGATCTTCGGTTCCGGCGCGGTCCGCGGCTTCGCCGTGGTGCACTGCCTGGGCATCCTGACCTCGATGTTCTCGGCCGTGTTCCTGTCGCGTGGCCTGATCAACCTCTGGTATGGCCGCAAGAAGAAGCTGACCGCGATCTCGATCGGCACGGTCTGGAAAGAAGGCTTCACGCCCAACAAGCAAAACACGACGCAGGAAACTCAGGGTTAATCATGGAATTTTTCAAGATCAAACGGGACATCCCGTTCATGCGTCACGCCGTGATCCTCAATGTGATCTCGATCGTGACCTTCCTGGCAGCCGTGTTCTTCCTGGCGACCAAGGGCCTGCATTATTCGGTGGAGTTCACCGGCGGCACGCTGATGGAGCTGCACTACCCGCATGCGGCGGACCAGGAAAAGATCCGCGCCACGCTGCGCGGCGTCGGCTTCGAAGCGCCTGAAGTCACCAGCTTCGGCACCGCCCAGGACGTTCTGTTGCGCCTGCCGATCGCCGAAGGTTCGGCCCAGGCCGACACCTCGTCCCGTGCCTTCACTGCGGTCTGCGCCTCCGAGCAGGGCACGCCGCAGGTCACCCAGGTACAAACCGACAAGGGCCAGACGGTCGCCCGCACCAGCTGCGTCAATGCCGCCGGCCAGGAACTGGTCAGCCTGCAGCGCGTCGAATACGTCGGCCCGGCTGTCGGCAAGGAGCTGCAGGAGAACGGCCTGAACGCGCTGCTGATGGTGGTGATCGGTGTGGTCGTCTACCTGGCGATCCGCTTCGAGTGGAAGTTCGCCGTTTCGGCCATCATCGCGAACCTGCACGACGTCGTCATCATCCTGGGCTTCTTCGCTTTCTTCGAGTGGGAGTTCTCCCTGACGGTGCTGGCGGCGATCCTCGCCGTGCTGGGCTACTCGGTCAACGAATCGGTCGTCATCTTCGACCGGATCCGCGAGATGTTCCGCAAACAGCGCAAGATGACGGTGCCGCAGGTGATCGACCACGCGATCACCAGCACCATCTCGCGCACCATCATCACCCACGGTTCGACCCAGATCATGGTGCTGTCGATGCTGCTGTTCGGCGGCCCCGCGCTGCACTACTTCGCGATGGCGCTGACCATCGGCATCTGCTTCGGCATCTATTCCTCGGTGTTCGTGGCGGCGGCGCTGGCCATGTGGCTGGGCGTGAAGCGCGAAGACCTGGTCAAGCCGGTCAAGGAGAAGGACGAGACCGACGGCGCCGTCGTATAAACGCGCCCTGGTCTGCAAGAATGCCGCCCCGGCCCTGCCGCGGCGGCATTTTTTATGCCGTTCCGATCGATTTGCTTCTTTATGTTGGGTAGCGCACAGAGCCGGCATGACGCCATCCCTATAGTGAAGCTGTCTCTTTCAGGACATCCCTAGTTTTGGACTTCACCCGCTCCCCAACCGGAGCGGGTTTTTTTTGTCCTCCGCCCTAGAGGTAGCGCGCCCACAGGCTGTTGGAGAACTTTCCGTCCGGGTCGTGGCGGCGCTTCAGGCTGCGCAAGGCCGCCACTTCCGGATAGGCCTCCTCGAACTGCGCGCGCGTCGCGTGCAGCTGGTAGGGCAGGTAGTAGCGCCCGCCGAAGCGCAGGGCGGTGTCGATCATGGCGCGGGTCCAGGCGCCGGCCTCTTCCCGGGCAGCCTTGCCGGTGCGCTGCTTGTAATACAGGACGAAGGAGAATACCTCCTCCTTGGCCCAGGGCAGGAGGCTGGTGGTATCCGGCGGTGAATGGCGCACCGACACGTTCAGCACCTGGGCCCCGTGTTGCCGGATGACGGCGGCCATCGCCCGGGCGAAACCGGCGAAATGCCGCACCGGGATGAAATACTCCTGCAGCACATAGGTCGAGATGCGGCGCGTGCGCGGCTCCAGCTCCGCCACGTCGAGGCTGGCCTCGTGGTTGCGCCATTTCACCGCCGGCTTGTCCAGCAGCAGCGGGTGGATCACCTGGCGGCGCAGCAGCTCTCCGCCCGGGAGTTCGGTCATGGCGAACAGGACGTTCTGCTCCAGGGCATAGGACTGGCCGCGCGGCACCAGGCGGGCGGTTTCGGTGAGCGGCTTGCCGCTCGTGTGCCAGGAAACCGCGACCGGGGCGTCGAAGTGCGGGGGCAGCAGGTCGGCATTGTGGAAGACGCAGTCCCCGCGCATGACGTCGCGGCGGAACCAGGCGGGATAGTCGCCCAGCGCCACCTCGGTGACCACGCGCTCGATCCGGGTATTGTGCGCCAGATCCAGTTCGACTTCCGTGATCACGCCGACCGCACCGTAGCCGCCGGCCGCCGCGCGAAACAGCGCGGCATGGCTGTTGCGGCTGGCCTCCACGACCGTGCCGTCCGCCAGAACCAGTTGCAGGGCGCGCACCGAGTTCACCACCGGGCCATTGCCGACGTAGCGCCCGTGCGCGTTGACGGAGACCGCCCCGCCCACCGTGAAGTTGGCATAGCTCTGCATGGTCTGTACCGCCAGGTCGTGGGGATCGAGCAACTCCTGCAGGTCGCGCCAGCGCATGCCGGCCTGGACCCGCGCCACCCTGGCGGCGGGGTCGAGCTTCAGCAGCCGGTTCATGCCGCGCATGTCCAGGTGCAGTCCGCCCGCGATGGCGACCTGGCCGCCCATGCTGTAGCGGCCGCCGCCGACGGCGATCTTCCCCGGCCAGTTGCGGACCGCGGCCGCGACTTCCGCCGTGCTTGTCGGTGCGGCCACCCTGGCAACCTCCACAGGGTAGAGGCCGGTGACGTTCTCGATGAGGGGAGCGGCCAGGGCGCGGGCGGGGGCCAGGGTCAGCAGGCTGGCTTCGGCCATGGCCAGGACGAGGAAGCGGCGGCGTGATGGATGCATGTCGTGACGGGTAAGCGTTGTCGGACCTGCAGCATCCGGCAAGTCCTGCTGCCCCGCCAAGGCATTCTTTCCGCGGTAGCGGCATGCGATACCGGCCGTATTGCGTGCAGGCTGCAATATGCCGTTCTAAGTGAATCAGCGCACCGAGTGCGTGGCCGCATGCGCGCTACAGTGGACCCGTCTCTTTCAGGACATCCCTAGTTTTGGACTTCACCCGCTCCTCGAGAGCGGGTTTTTTTTGCCTGGCGCACATCAGAGTTGGCGCTAGCGCAATTGAAGTGAAAAAAGATGCAAAAAAACGCAGCTGTGTGAATCAGCGCACGGAAGCGGACCCGTGCGTGCCCTAAAGTGGAACCGTCTCTTTCAGGACATCCCTAGTTTTGGACTTTGCCCGCTCCCTCGAGCGGGCATTTTTTTGGCTTGCCTGCGTCAGATCAAGGCGGCGGTCAGGCTCTTCACTTCTTCTGCCGACTCCGTCAGGACCTGGGCGAGGGTGCCCTCGCCGGCGATGAAATCGATGGTGGCGGCCGAGTGCATGGTGGTGGCGCCGGGGCGCTGGTGCAGCGGCGAAGGGAAGGGCGCGAGGTCGTTGGCCAGCAGCAGGGTGTCGCCCAGGGTTTCCGGCGGCAGGGCGCGCATGCCGTTCCACAGCGCCTCGATGGCGCCCATCACCGGCACCGGCACGCCGAGCTTGGACAGCACGCCGCGGCCGATCGCCACTTCGCCATGCTCGATCCACTCGTCGGCGTCGCCGTCGACCAGGCCGGGGAATTCCTCCGCGCGCGACAGCAGGTAGAAGCCGCCCACTTCGTGCACGATGCCCGCGAACATCGCGGTTTCCGGGTCGACGAAGGAGACGCGGCGCGCGATCACCTGGCAGAGCGCGGCCACGTGGGCCGAGTGGATCCACAGGGCGTCGGCACGGGCGCGCAGGTCCGGGTCCTTGAGCCCGCTGGCCAGCTGGCGCACGATGACCGAGGCCGCCAGCGCACCCAGGGTGCGGAAGCCCACGCGCTGCACGGCGGCGCGGACATTGGTCACGTCGTGGCCAGCGCGGTTGTAGGCCACCGAGTTGGCGATCGCGACGGTGCGCGCCGCCAGCAGCGGCTCGGCCTGTACCAGCCGGGCCGCCATCTCGATATGGCAGTCGGGTTCGTTCAACGCACGCTGCAGCTTGAGCGTGGCGTCGACATTGGTCGGGAAGCTGAGTTCGCCGCGGCTGGCCTGGGCGGCAATTTCCTTGAGGGCGGAGAGTCGGTCCATCGGAAAATTATACCTCCAACATATTGCCGGGTCGGTAAAAATTACTTTACGGCATTAATTAGAGGCCTTGCCGCCTGGCCGGGAGGGGCTCAAGCCTCGCCGAAGATGGCGTCGCAGCCTTCCTTCTGTTCCTCGGTGTTTTCGAGCTCGTCTTCCAGGCCCAGGTCGGCCAATTCCTCGACCGCGTTCATGAAACTGTTGAGCTTGGTTGCGCCGATGAGGCGGTAGATCTCGCCCGCTTCGTTGCGCACGCCGATGATCATCGGCTCTTCCTTGACTTCGTCGAGCGGCGCAACGTCGAGCAGCAGGTTACCGATGATGTGCTTGTCGAAATGGGCAGGCTTTTTGCCTTCGATCAGGGATGTTTTCAAGGCACTTCCTTTTTAGTTGGTGAAGACGGGGGCATGCCGCCCAGCGCGATGCGCTCGCGCAGCAGGCGCAGAGCGCTGTCAAGGGCGTCGAATTCGGCCTCGCTGTAGCCGGCGAACAGCTGCTTGCCGTGCGCCACGACCTGCGGGAACACGTCGCAGAATACCCCTTCGCCGGCGGGTGTGAGGCGCACGAAGAAGGAGCGCTTGTCCTCGCTGCTGCGTTCGCGCAGCACCAGGCCTTTCTGTTCCAGCCGCTCGATCACGCCGGTCAGCGTGCCCTTGGTGATCAGGGTGCGCTCGCCGAGTTCCTTGTAGCTCATGCCGGGCGTATTGCCCAGCGTGGCAATGATATCGAACTGCGCGTGCGTCAGGCCATGCTGGCGCACCGACTCGCCGGAAAAACGCTCGAAGCCCTGCATGCACTCGGCCAGCAGCCGGACACTCTTTAGATATCGTTCCCCCATGGGGCAGGATTATAGCCGCACGCCGGCACTTTGCTCCGGCGCACCGCATGGACCGGGACGGCCGCGGCCGCTCGCATGGGCTGGGCCATGATCCGGTATCATTACGGCCGATGCCTATCCCGCCGTCCACCCCCTGCCATGCAGCCCGCTGACCTGTCCGTCCTGGCACGGGAGCGTCCGCTGCGCGTGCTGCTGGTCAATGCGGGCGAGCCGGACACCCTGAGCTGGTCGGGGCTGGTGCAGCCGCTGCGCCTGGCCGCCAAGCTGCTGGGGCCCGAGCTGCTGCACGTGGACGTGCGCAGTCCCGACAAGTTCGCCGCCGACAGCCAGCGCCACTGGCACCTGGTGCTGCTGGTGGCCGACGAGGCGGAAGCAGCCTTGCGGCCCGCCAACTGCCGCGCCCTGGTCGAGCGCTGCCGCGCCGCGCCCTTCTGGGGCGGGGTGGGGGCGGGCGTGCTGTGGCTGGCCGACGCCGGCGCCCTGCACGGCATCCGCACGGCGCTGCCTTGGGCGCTCTATCCTGATACCAATGCTCTGGCGGAACAGGCCCTGTTCACCCCCAATCTCTACGAATTCGACGGCAACCGCCTGACCTGCTGCGGCGGCGGCGCCAGCATCGACTTCGCCCTGACCCTGGTCGAGATGCTGTTCGGCGCGACCGTCCAGGCGCAGCTGAAGGAAATCCTGTGCGTGGACCGGGTGCGCGGCAAGGACGAGCGCCAGCGCGTGGCCCTGCAGGCGCGCTTCGGCACCCTGCAGCCCAAGCTGACCGAGGCGGTGGCCCTGATGGAAGCGAATATCGAGGAACCGCTTTCGACCGACGAGATCGCCCAGCTGGCCGGCATCTCGCGGCGCCAGCTGGAACGCCTGTTCAAGCAATACCTGGGCAGCCTGCCTTCGCGCTACTACCTCGAATTGCGCCTGCAAAGGGCGCGCAAATTGCTGATCGACACCAACCACTCGATCGTGCAGGTGGGGCTGATGTGCGGCTTCTCGTCCGGCTCGCACTTTTCGACGGCTTTCGGGGCCCTGTTCGGCAATACGCCAAGGGAAGAGCGGCAGCGCAAGCTGGGACAGTAGCCAATCCCATAATATTTCCCGACCAAAAACGAAAATCCCTGTCGCACTTCTGCAAGAACTTGTCAGGTAGCGTTTCTATAATGGCTCGATCCTGCGCGACGCTTGAGCCGCGCACAACCTTCTTGAACAGATGAGGAAGAAGCCATGAACGCAAAGCTTGATTCGGGTGTCACCACGCGGCCTGTCACTCGGCAGACCTTCGACGAAGTCCTCGTCCCGACCTACGCCCCGGCCGCCATGGTGCCGGTGCGCGCGGCGGGCCTGGACGTGTGGGACCAGGAAGGCAAGCGTTACCTGGACTTCACCTCGGGCATCGCGGTCTCGAGCCTGGGCCACTGCAACCCGGTGCTGGTCGACGCGCTCACCAAGCAGGTCAACACCCTCTGGCACCTCGGCAACGGCTACACCAACGAGCCGGTGCTGCGCCTGGGCCTGGCCCTGACCGAAGCGACGTTCGCCGACCGCGCCTTCTTCTGCAACTCGGGCGCCGAAGCCAACGAAGCGGCCCTGAAGCTGGCCCGCAAGTACGCGCACACCAAGTTCGGCCCGCACAAGTCCCGCATCGTGTCCTGCCTCTCGTCCTTCCACGGCCGCACCCTGTTCACCGTCTCGGTGGGCGGCCAGCCGAAATACACCGAAGGCTTCGAGCCGCTGCCGCAGGAACTGAGCCACATTCCCTACAACGACATCGAAGCGGCGCGCGCCGCCATCACCGATGATGTCGCCGCCGTGATCGTCGAGCCGATCCAGGGCGAGGGCGGCGTCATCCCTGGCAACCCGGACTACCTGAAGGCGCTGCGCGAGATCTGCGACCAGACCGGCGCCGTGCTGGTGTTCGACGAGGTGCAGTCGGGCGTGGGCCGTACCGGCTCGTTCTTCGCCTACCAGCAGATGAACGTCACCCCGGACATCCTGACCTCGGCCAAGGCCCTGGGCAACGGCTACCCGATCGGCGCCATGCTGACCACCGACGAGATCGGCCAGCACTTCAACGTCGGCTCGCACGGCACCACCTACGGCGGCAACCCGCTGGCGGCGACCGTCGGCCTGAACGTGGTCGAAACCATCAACCAGCCCGCCTTCCTGGCCCGCGTCAAGGAAGCGAGCGCCAAGATCTTCGCCAACCTCGAGAAACTCGCGGGCGACTACCCGGAGGTGTTCGGCAAGGCGCGCGGCATGGGCCTGCTGATCGGCCTGCCGATGGCGGAAGCCTACAAGGGCCGCTCCAAGGACTACACAAAGACCTGCGAGAAGCTCGGCCTGATGCTCCTGATCGCCGGCCCGGATGTCGTGCGCCTGGCGCCGGCGCTGATCGTCTCGGACGAGCAGATCGCCGAGGCCGATCGCCTGATGCGCGAAGCCGTCGAGGCCTTCATCGCCGCTTGATCGGTGTACACGCGTGGCCGGCCCGTCTGGAAAGGCGCGGCCGGCCTCGCCGTTTGAGATCAACGACCTGACCCCTTACCAGGAGTTCGCATGTACGTAGTTCGTCCGGTAGATCGCGCGGACATCGGCGCCCTCGAGGCAATGGCCGCGGTGTCGATTCCCGGCCTGCACACGCTGCCGCGCACCCGCGAAGCCATCGTCGCGGCGGTCGAGCGTTCGATCGCTTCCTTCGCCGCCCACGTCGACATTCCCAGCGAAGAGTCCTACCAGTTCGTGCTGGAAGACCTGCGCTCGCGCGAGGTGGTCGGCACCGCCGCCATCCATGCCTCGGCCGGTTCCAACGGCACCTATTTCGCCTTCCGCAACGACGTGATCCAGCAGGTCTCGCGCGACCTGAACATCAGCCACAGCGTGCATGCCCTGACCCTGTGCTCGGAGCTCACGGCCTGCTCGCACCTGTCGGGCTTCTACATCCGCCACCGCGAGACCGCGGGACAGGAGGCCGCGCTGCTGTCGCGCGCGCGCCTGCTGTACGCGATGCTGGCGCCGCACCGCTTCGGCGACCGCTTCTTCGTGCCGCTGGCCGGCGTGACCGACGCCAACGGCCAGTCGGCCTTCTGGAATGCGCTGGGCCGCAAGTTCTTCAAGATGGACTTCCTCGACGCCGAGCGCGTCATCGACGGCGCCCGCAACCGCACCCTGATCGTCGAGCTGATGCCGCACTACCCGGTCTACGTGCCGCTGCTGCCGGAAGACGCCCAGGCCGTGCTGGGCCAGATCCACCCGAGCGGCCAGCTGGCCTTCAAGCTCCTGACCCAGGAAGGCTTCGAGGCCGACGAGTACATCGACATCTTCGACGGCGGCCCGATCCTGCAGGCCCACAAGAATTCGCTGCGCTCCTTCTGCGGCTCCCAGCTGCGCCAGGTCGAGAACGCCGGCCGTGCGGCGGGCACCGAAGAGCTGGTGACGTATGCGGTGGCCAGCACCGAACAGAATTTCCGCGCCGTGATCGCGGCCTGCCCGCCGGTCGAGACCGCGCAGGCGATCTGCCTGCCGCGCGACGCCCAGCAGGCGCTCGGCGTCTCCGCCGGCGACACCGTCACCTGCGTGCGCATTTGAGAGAGGACGACATGCTCGTTATCCGTGCAGTACAAACCGCCGACCTGGACGCCCTGATCGAGATGGCGCGCCAGGCCGGCAGCGGCATGACCACCCTCAAGCCGGACCGCAAGATGCTGGGCGACCGCGTCGCCACCGCGGTTGCGTCCTTCAACGAGACCATCCCGCCCGAAAAGCGCGACTACATGTTCGTGCTCGAGCATACCGAGGACAACAGCATCGCCGGCGTGTGCGCCATCAAGGGCGCGGTCGGCCTGACCGAACCCTTCTACAACTACCGCATCGGCACCCTGGTGCACTGCAGCCGCGAACTGAATGTGTTCACGCGGATGGAGACCCTGTACCTGTCGAACGACCTGACCGGCTCCTCCGAACTGTGCTCGCTGTTCCTGCTGCCGCAGTATCGCGCCGGCTTCAACGGCAAGTGGCTGTCGAAAAGCCGCTTCCTCTTCATTGCCCAGTTCCAGCAGCTGTTCACCGAGAAGATCATCGCCGAGATGCGCGGCTACCAGGACGAGAACGGCGTCTCGCCCTTCTACGAAGGCCTGGGCCGCCACTTCTTCAAGATGGACTTCGACCACGTCGACGGCCTGACCGCGATCGGCAAGAAATCCTTCATCGCCGAACTGATGCCGCGCCAGCCGCTGTACGTGGACTACCTGCCGGAATCGGCGCGCGAGGTGATCGGCAAGGTCCATACCTCGACCCAGCCGGCCAGGAAGCTGCTGGAAAACGAGGGCATGCACTACGAAGGCTACGTCGACATCTTCGATGCCGGCCCGGTGCTGCAGGGCCGCGTGTCCGAGCTGCGCGCGGTGCGCGACAGCGTGCTGGCCGTGGCCCAGGAAGGAAGCGAGGAAGGGGAGACCGAACACCTGCTGGTGTCGAACACCCGCCTGGCCGATTTCCGCATGATCCTGACCCGCGGCGTGCCCGGCGCCGCCCATATCGCACTGAGCGCCCAGGAGCTGTCGCAGCTGCACGTGCAGGCGGGCGACGAGGTGCGCACGCTGCCACTCAATACAAGGAAGAACGCGCATGCCTAATCTCTCGAACTACATCGACGGCGCCTGGCTCGCCGGCAGCGGCCGCGAACTGGCCACCATCGACCCGTCCACCGGCCGCCAGACCTGGACCAGCAATGAATCCACAAGCGACGACGTGGCGCGCGCCGTGCGGGCCGCCCGCGCCGCCTTCGAAGCCTGGGCCTTGACTCCGCTGGAACAGCGTATCGCGATCGCGAACCGTTTCCGCGACCTGCTCAAGGAACACAGCGAGGAACTGGCCGCCACCATTGCCGAGGAAGTCGGCAAGCCGTTGTGGGAAGCGCGCACGGAAGTGACGACGATGGCGAACAAGATCGACATCTCGGTCCAGTCCTACGGCAGCCGCACCGGAGAAACGGCCAACAAGGTCGCCGATGGCAATGCCGTGCTGCGCCACCGCCCGCATGGCGTGTTCGCCGTCTACGGCCCCTACAACTTCCCCGGCCACCTGCCGAACGGCCACATCGTGCCGGCCCTGATCGCCGGGAACACCGTGGTGTTCAAGCCGAGCGAGTACGCGCCGCGCACGGCCGTCAAGACCATGCAGCTGTGGGAGCAGGCCGGCCTGCCGAAGGGGGTGCTGAACCTCGTCAACGGCGGCCGCGAGACCGGCATGGCGCTCGGCCAGAACGACGGCATCGACGGCATCCTGTTCACCGGCAGCAGCCAGACCGGCACCGCCCTGCACAAGCAGTTCGGCGGCCAGCCGGGCAAGATGCTGGCGCTGGAAATGGGCGGCAACAATCCGCTGGTGGTCTGGGACGTGGACAATCTGGACGCCGCCGTCCACCACACCGTGATGTCGGCCTTCATCTCGGCCGGCCAGCGCTGCACCTGCGCGCGCCGCCTGATCATCCAGGATACGCCGCAGGCGCGAGCCTTCCTCGACCGCCTGGTGGAGGTCGCATCGAAGCTGCAGGTCGGCGCTTCGAACGCCGAGCCCCAGCCCTTCATGGGGCCCGTGGTATCAAGCACGGTGGCCGCGCGCCTGGTGCAGGCCCAGGCCGAGATGGTGGAGAAGGGCGGCAAAGTGCTGCTGCAGATGCGCCAGCTGGACCCGAACGCCGGCTTCGTCACCGCCGGCATCGTCGATACCACCGACGCGCAAGGCATCCCGGACGAAGAGTGGTTCGGCCCCCTGCTGCAAGTGATCCGCGTGAAGGACTTCGACGCGGCGCTGCGCGCCGCCAACGCCACCGAATTCGGCCTGGCCGCGGCGCTCCTGTCGCCCTCCGAAGAACTGTGGAAGCGCTTCGCGGTGCGCGCCCGCGCCGGCATTGTCAACTGGAACCGCCCGACCACCGGCGCGGCCAGCTCGGCCCCGTTCGGCGGCGTCGGCAAGTCGGGCAACCACCGCCCGAGCGCCTACTACGCCGCGGATTACTGCGCCTACCCGGTCGCCTCGATCGAGACGGCGGAACTCGAAATGCCGGCCAAGCTGTCGCCGGGACTGTCCTTCTAAATCATGCGTACCGCTCGCGAATACAACTTCGACGGCCTGGTTGGCCCGTCCCACAACTACGCCGGCCTGTCCTTCGGCAACGTCGCGTCCTTCAGCAATGTCAGGAGCGCTTCCAACCCGCGCCAGGCCGCCCTGCAGGGCCTGGCCAAGATGCGCGCCCTGGCTGCGCGCGGCTTCGCCCAGGCCGTGATGCCGCCGCAGGCGCGTCCGAACTTCCGCCTGCTGCGCCGCATCGGTTTTTCCGGAACGGACGCCGACGTGCTGGCGCGCGCCTGGCGCGAGGCGCCGGTGATCCTGGCCTGCGCCTACTCGGCCGCGCCGATGTGGACCGCCAACGCGGCCACCGTGAGCCCATCAAGCGACACGCAGGATCGGCGCGTGCACTTCACGGCCGCGAACCTGAACAACAAGCTGCACCGCTCGGAAGAACACGTGCAGGCCACCCGCACCCTGCGCGCGATCTTCGGCGACAGCAACCGCTTCGTGGTGCACGATGCGCTGCCGCCGGTGCCGGCCTTCGGTGACGAGGGCGCGGCCAACCACACGCGCTTCGCCGCTTCGCACGGCGCCGCCGGCGTCGAGTTCTTCGTCTACGGCCGCGTCGAGTTCGACCCGTCCGCGCCGGGCCCGAAAAAATACCCGGCGCGCCAGACCCTGGAAGCCTCGCAGGCGGTAGCCCGCCTGCACGGCCTGGACCCGGCGCGCACCGTGTTCGCGTCGCAGAACCCGGACGTGATCGACCAGGGCGTGTTCCACAACGACGTGATCGCGGTCGGCAACGGCAATGTGCTGTTCTACCACGACCAGGCTTTCTTCGACGAAGCCGCGACCCTCGACGCCCTGCGCCGCGCCATGGGCGCCGTCGACACCGACCTGGTGCCGGTGCGCGTGGCCAGCGGCGAGGTGCCGGTGGCGGATGCCGTGGCCAGCTACCTGTTCAACAGCCAGCTGCTCAGCAAACCGGACGGCCGCATGGCCCTGGTGGTGCCGCACGAGTGCCGCGAGAACGCGGCCGTGTCGCGCTACCTGGCCGGCCTGGTGGCGAGCGGCGGCCCGATCGACGAGCTGATCGAGTTCGACCTGCGCCAGAGCATGCGCAACGGCGGCGGCCCGGCCTGCCTGCGCCTGCGCGTCGCGCTGACCGACGAGGAAGCGGCGGCCATGCACGGCGGCGTGATCATGACCGAGGAGCTGTATGCGCGCCTGGTGGCCTGGGTCGAGAAGCACTACCGCGACCGCATCGAGCCGAAGGACCTGGCCGACCCGCAGCTGGCGATCGAATGCGCGGCCGCCCTCGAGGAGCTGGAACGCATCCTCGGCCTGCCCGCCCTGTACGACCTTTCGTAATACTCGAGCGCCGCACGGCACGGGTGACCCGGCCGATGCGGCATGTTCTAATACCGGATTGACGCGCAGGCGGAGCGAAGCAGGCGCACACGGAATTCGGACGGGACAACCCCGTCCATATAAAGCAGGGGCGGCGCGAAGCCACAAGCCAGAACGCCCCCCCGGCACACAAACTTTGGAGAAGCAACATGAACGACATGTCTCAAGATTTGCGCAACCAGACGCTTACCCTGGTCAACGCAAACCACGCCGCCGCCTCCGGGCAGGTCGGCGCCCTGATCAGCGCCTGGCTCGGTTCCCTCGACGACGAGGACCTGGCCGGCACCGCGCCCGCGAGCCTGGCGCCGGTGCTGTGGGAAGGTTTCTCGCAGCTGGCCCAGCGCACCGCGCCCGGCTGCCAGATCGCGCAGATGCGCTATACCGACGCGCGCGGCGGCATGGCGACCGCGCTGCTGATCCTGAATGACGACATGCCTTACCTGGTCGATTCCTTCGTCATGGCCCTGCGCAAGGAGCGCCAGACGGCCGCCGGCGTGATGAACGCCGTGCTGCCGGTGCGCCGCGATGGCGCCGGCACCGCCGTCTCGGTCGGCGAAGCCGGCGCCCCGCTGGAATCGATCGTGCTGATCCTGATGAGCGACGAGCTCGAATTCTCCGAACTGGACGCCCTGACCGCGCGCATCCGCATGGTCGCCAACGACGCCGCCGTCGTGCACCGCGATGCCGTCAAGATGGCCGACCGCATGACTGCCGTGGCAGCCGCCAGCGCGAATGCCGGCAGCGCCGAAGGCCAGGAAGTGGCCGCCTTCCTCGAGTGGGCCAAGAACGAAGGCTTCGAGCCCTTCGGCTACGCCTATTACATCGTGAAGGAAGGCGCGCGCGAACTCGAGCGCGACATCCCGAGCCGCATCGGCGTGCTGGCCGACACCGCCCACCCGGTCTACGGCACCTGCCTGGCCAACATCCCGGGCGACTTCGAAACCCTGTCGCGCCGCGCCGACACCCTGTCGATCGTCAAGGCCGACGTCGAGGGCACCCTGCACCGCGACCAGCCGCTCGACTTCATCGGCGTGCGCGACACCGACGCCCAGGGCAAGATCCTGGGCGAGCACTGCTTCGTCGGCCTGTTCACCCGCGCCGCCACCGCGACCCCGCTGGCGCGCCTGCCTTTCGCGCGCGGCCGCGTCGCCAAGGTGCTGTCGATCGCCGGCGTGCGCCAGGAAGGCTTCCGCGCCGAGAAGTTCGTCGAGATCCTCGAGTCGCTGCCGCGCACCGAAGCGCTGGAAGCCGATCCGGAATGGCTGGCCCAGGTGTGCTCCTCGGTCGTGTCGCTGTACAAGCAGCCGCGTCCGAAAGTCTTCGCACGCCGCGACGTGTACGCGCGCCACCTGAACGTGCTGGTCTACCTGCCGCGCGAGCGCTACAGCGCCGCCGTGGCCGCCAGCCTGGCCTCGGCCCTGAAGGACAGCTCGGGCGCCCGCGACGTGCGCGTGCAGACCCTGGTGGCCGACGGCCCGCTGGCCCGCGTCTACCTGATCGCCCATGCCGCGCGCTACCCGCTGGACCTGGAAACCGACATCCAGCAGCCGCTGCTGTCGGTGCTGGACGGTTGGCATGACCGCTTCGCCACGGCGACCAACACCATCGAAGACCACGCCCTGCGCAGCAGCCTGCGTAAGCTCGGCGCCAACCTGCCGGTCTCGTTTGTCACCAACACCGCGCCGGAAACCGCTTTCCGCGACCTGCAGGCCCTGCTGAAGAATGGCAAGTCGGACCGCGTCACCGTGCGCGTGGAACCGGGCGACGACGCCAACGGCATCGACGCCTCGATCCGCATGTATTCGGGCGAGACCGTGCCTTCGCTGTCGCGCATCCTGCCCGCCCTGCAGAACGCCGGTATCGCGGTCGACCGCGAGCAGACCTGGACCATCAAGGCCGCCGACGGCACCATCCACAACGTCACCGCGCTGGCCGTGGACGACGAGAGCGGCGCCAAGCTGGTCAAGCAGGGCATCATCCCGGTGGCCGAAGAGCTGTTCACCGCCCTCTTCAACAACGACGCCGAAGACGGCCGCATGAACGGCCTGACCATCGAAGGCGGCCTGTCGATGCGCGAAGTGCAGCTGGTGCGCGCCTACATCAGCTACTGGCGCCAGCTCGGCTCGAAGTTCTCGGTGCGCTACATGGCCGAGACCCTGCGCACCCAGCCGGCCCTGGTGAAGGAATTCGTCGCCGGCTTCCTGCTGCGCTTCGATCCGGCGCTGGGCGAGTCCGAGCGCAACGCCGGCACCGCCAAGCTGGCTGCGCTCAAGGCCGGCCTGTCGACCGTGAACCACGCCGACACCGAAGAGATCATGGCGGCCCTGGTCGACCTGGCCCTGGCCACCGTGCGCACCAACTACTTCCAGAACAGCGGCGAGAAGATCATCTTCAAGGTCGACACCAGCAACCTGGCGCTGGCCCCGGAACCGCGTCCGTACCGCGAGATCTACGTGTTCTCGCGCCGCTTCGAAGGCGTGCACCTGCGCGGCGGCCCGGTTGCCCGCGGCGGCCTGCGCTGGTCGGACCGCATGGAAGACTACCGCACCGAAGTGCTCGGCCTGGTCAAGGCCCAGATGGTGAAGAACGCCGTCATCGTGCCGGCCGGCTCCAAGGGCGGCTTCGTCTGCAAGCAGATGCCGCAGGGCGCCCCGCGCGAAGTGGTGGCGGCCGAGGGTGAAGCCTGCTACCGCGAATTCATCGCCAGCCTGCTGGAAGTGACCGACAACCGCGTGCGCGGCGCCATCGTCCCGCCGGAGAACACCGTGCGCCACGACCAGGACGACCCCTACCTGGTGGTCGCCGCCGACAAGGGCACCGCGACCTTCTCCGACATCGCCAACAGCATCGCCGTCAAGCGCGGCTTCTGGCTGGGCGACGCCTTCGCCTCGGGCGGTTCGAACGGCTACGACCACAAGAAGATGGGCATCACCGCCAAGGGCGCTTTCGAAGCGGTCAAGCGCCACTTCTACGAACTGGGCCACGACATGAGCACCACCCCGGTGACCATGGTCGGCGTGGGCGACATGTCGGGCGACGTGTTCGGCAACGGCGTGCTGCTGTCGCGCCAGCTGAAGCTGGTGGCGGCGTTCGACCACCGCCACATCTTCCTGGATCCGACCCCGGACGTCGAAGTCTCGTTCAAGGAGCGCCAGCGCATGTTCGCACTGCCGCGTTCCTCGTGGGAAGACTACGACAAGAGCCTGATCTCGCAGGGCGGCGGCGTGTTCCCGCGCACCGCGCGCTCGATCGAGCTGAGCCCTGAAGTGCGCGCCGCCCTGGACATCAAGGAAGCCTCGCTGTCGCCGGAAGAGCTGATGCACCGCATCCTGCTGGCGCCGGTCGACCTGTTCTACAACGGCGGCATCGGCACCTACATCAAGTCCTCGAACGAGACCCACGCCCAGGTGAAGGACCGCGCCAACGACCGCATCCGCGTGAACGGCAACGAACTGCGCTGCAAGGTGGTGGCCGAAGGCGGCAACCTGGGCGCGACCCAGGCCGGCCGTATCGAGTTTGCACTCAGCGGCGGCCGCATCTTCACCGATGCGATCGACAACTCGGCGGGTGTGGACTGCTCCGACCACGAAGTCAACATCAAGATCTGGCTGGACACCGAAGTCAACGCCGGCGAACTGGCGGAAGACGAGCGTAACCGCGTGCTGAACGAAATGACCGGCGCCGTGGAAGACCTGGTCCTGCGCGACAACAAGCAGCAGACCCACCTCCTGACCCGCGAAGCGCAGGCCCAGGCCACCGCGTCCGTCGTGGACGGCTACGCCGCCCTGATCACGAACCTGGAAGGCGAGGGCGCCGTCAACCGCGAGCTGGAACAGCTGCCGAGCGACACCGAGCTTGCCCGCCGCAAGGCGCTGGGCCTGGGCCTGTCGGCGCCGGAACTGGCCGTGGTCATCGCCAACGTGAAGAACCGCTTCAAGCGCACCCTGCTGGCCATCGACCTCACCAGCGAAAGCTGGGCCGAGTCGCTGCTGCGTCCTTACTTCCCGGCCCAGCTGGTCGCCACCCGCAACCCGCTGAACCACCCGCTGGCCAACGCCATCCTGGCGACCGTGCTGGCCAACGAAGCCGTCAACCGCTGCGGTCCGCTGATGCTGCGCGACCTGGCGGCCGAGCACCGAGTCGAGGAAACCGAGGTGGTGAAGGCCTGGGCCCGCGCCTGGTCGGCCCTGCACCTGGCGCCGGTGTTCGATGCCCTCGACGCCGATGCGCTGAAGGTGCCGCGTGACGTCTCGATGGCGGTCGATACCCGCACCCGCGCCCTGCTGCGCGCCGTGATCGAAGGCGTGCTGTCGCTGCCGGCAGGTACCGACGGCATGGCCGAGCTGTCCACGCTGTTCGGCCAGGCCGACCAGCTGCGTTCGCTCACCCCGGCCCGTTCGGAAGCCGATGGCCACAGCGGCCTGCCGGCTTCCTTCACGGCAGCCTGGAAGGCGGTCGAGACCATCGAGTCGCTGGCCACCTTCCTGTTCGCGGCGGTGTCGGTGCAGCGTCCGAGCGGCATGAGCCTGGCCCAGTTCCTGCAGGTCGGCATGCTGCTCCGCCAGCAGGCCGGCATCGACATGCTCGAGCGCGGCCTGAAGCTGCCGGCACAGAGCAAGTCGCAGGAACAGCTGCGCAACTACGCGATGCAGGCCCTGCGCCGCACCCAGCAGCGCCTGCTGCTGCAGGTGATCGAGCAGGCCGGCACCGGCGGCGATCCGCAGGCAGCCGTCAAGGCGGTCACGCAAGCGCGCGGCCTGAGCGGCTTCGCGCAGCCGACGGACCTCGAGCAGGCCATGCTGGACGTGTGGGCGCTGTCGGAAGGTTCGAATCCGGACCGTCTGGCTGCGTAAGCCGATGAGCGCGGCGGAGAACGGAGGTAAAGGCGCGCTGCCGGAAGCGGTGCGCGCCCTGGCCGAAGCGGATTTCGCTTCGGTCGCGCAGCGCTTCCTTGATGCCGGCTTCGCGGTCGGCCTCCCGGCTCCCGGCATCCTCACGGTGAAGGGCGCGCCCGGCGCCGCCCGGCCCGCCGTGCTGGTGTCGGTGGGCGTGCACGGCGATGAAACGGGGCCGATCGAAATGGTCGCCTGGCTCATCGAAACCCTGTCGCGCAGCCCGCGCGAACTGGCGGTGGACCTGATGCTCTGCGTCGGCAACATCGACGCGATCGCCCAGGGCAAGCGTTTCATCGACGCGGACCTGAACCGCATGTTCCGTGCGGACCGTGGTTCTCTTGCGGGCACCGCGGAAGCGGCGCGGGCCGATGCGCTCATCGCCGCCACGGTGGACTTCTTCGCCGGCGCGGGTCCGCAGCGCTGGCACCTCGACCTGCACACGGCGATCCGTCCCTCGCACTATCCGATGTTCGCGATCGTGCCGGAGATCATTCCGGACGAGCCACGCAAGGCGCTCATCGACTGGCTGGGGCAGGCGGCGATCGGCGCCGTCATCATGAACCCGAAGTCGGTGGGCACCTATAGCTACTACTCGGCCGAGCACCACGGGGCCGCGGGCAGCACCGTGGAGCTGGGGCGTGTCGGCACGCTGGGACAGAACGACCTGTCGCAGTTTGCAGATGCGTCCAAAGCACTGGACCGCTTGCTGCGCGGGCAGCCGGCCGGGGAAGCGAAGCTGCGGCCGCACGTGTTCGCGACGGCGCGGCAGGTGATCAAGCTGTCCGATGCCTTCACCATGTCGGTGGGACGCGAGACCTGGAACTTCACGTCGATGAAGAAGGGCGAGGTGATCGCGACCGATGGCGACACCGTGTACACCGTCGAGCACGAGGAGGAACTGGTCGTGTTCCCGAATCCGGATGTGCGGGTCGGCCTGCGTGCGGGGCTGATGGTCGTCCGTATCGGCTGACTTCTTCAAGCTCGCAGCACCGAAATCCGCGCTGCACTAGACTGAGGCCTTTGCGCCAAGCGGAGGCCTCATGTCGAGCAAGCTTTTCTCCCCAGTCACCCTGGGCCCCCTGCAACTGTTCAACCGCATCGCCATCGCGCCGATGTGCCAGTATTCCGCCGTCGACGGTTTTCCCACCGACTGGCACATGATCCACCTCGGCAACCTCGCCCTGTCCGGCGCCGGCCTGCTCATCATCGAAGCGACCGCCGTCACGCCCGAGGGCCGCATCTCACCCGACGACCTGGGCCTGTGGCTGGATGCCCACCAGGAAGCGCTGGCGCCCGTCATCCGCGCCATGCGCCGCCACTCGCCCATCAGGATCGCCGTCCAGCTGGCCCATGCCGGCCGCAAGGCCTCGAGCGAGGTGCCGTGGGAGGGCGGGGCCAACATTCCGCCCGGCCAGCCGCGCGGCTGGCAGACCGTCGCGCCATCGAGCGTGCCGCACGCGGAAGGGGAAACCGTGCCGCTGGCGCTGGATGCGGACGGCCTGGCGCGCATCAGGGAAGGCTTCGTGGCGGCTGCCAAACGCGCCCATGCCCTCGGCCTGGACGGCATCGAGCTGCATGGCGCCCACGGCTACCTGCTGCACCAGTTCCTCTCTCCCTTGTCGAACAGGCGCGAGGACGACTACGGCGGTTCGCTGGAGAACCGCATGCGCTTTCCTTTGGCGGTCTTCGACGCGGTACGCGCCGCCGTCCCGCGGGAGATGGCGGTCGGCATGCGCATCTCGGCCACCGACTGGGTCGAGGGCGGCTGGGAGATCGAGCAGAGCGTGCGCTTCGCCTTGGAACTGAAAGCACGCGGCTGCGACTTCATGCACGTCTCCAGCGGTGGCCTGTCGCCGCAGCAGAAGATCCCGGTCGGGCCGGGCTACCAGATCGCCTTCGCCGAACGCATCAAGCGGGAAACGGGCTTGCCGACCATCGGCGTCGGCCTGATCACCGAACCGCGGCAGGCGGAAGCGATCCTGCAGCAGGACCAGGCCGACGTGGTGGGGCTGGCGCGCGCCATGCTCTACGATCCGCGCTGGCCCTGGCATGCGGCGGCCGAGCTGGGCGAGCAGGCATTCGCCCCGCCGCAGTACTGGCGCTCGCAGCCGCGCGAGTACAAGGAGCTGTTCGGCAGCACGCGGCTCGGCCAGCGCTGATCGCTCCCTCCTCCCTGCCGCAGCTCATCCACCATTTTCTGCAGCCTGTCGCAGACCGTGGGCGCGGGTCCGGCGTGGTGATTACAGTGATGCTACTTCATCACCAACCACAGGATATCTCCATGCGCACGCTTCTTGCCCTCGCTACCGCCGCCGCCCTCGCCACCCTGGGTGGCTGCGCGATCATCGTCGTGCCGGACAATGGCGATGTGCATATGCGTTCGGTCTTCAGCAACGATGTCGTGGAGGGCAACGGCGTGGCGGCGCGCGACGAGCGCACGGTGGGGACGCATGGCAGGCTGGAGACCGGCGGCGCGATGCAGGTCGAGGTGCGGGTCGGCCAGGCGCCTTCGCTGGTAGTGGAAGCCGACAGCAACCTGCTGCCCTATATCCGTACCGAGGCGCGCGGCAACACGCTCCTGGTCACGGGCGACCGCCTCCTGCGCAGCAAGACCCCGATGCGCGTCGTCTATACGACACCGCGCCTGTCCGAGGTGCGTGCCGGCGGCGCCGGCAAGGTCGTGGTGAGCGAGCTTGCCGGCGCGCCCCTGGACGTGCACAAGAGCGGTTCGGGACAGATCCGCCTGGCGGGGAAGGTCGAGAGCCTGAACGCGCGGGTGAGCGGCTCCGGCACCCTCGATGCGGGTGAGCTGCGCAGCGCCAGTGCGGACCTGGGCGTCAGCGGCTCCGGCCGCATGAACGTCGGCGACGTGCAGGGCGACTATGCGCGTGTGCAGGTCTCCGGATCGGGTGTGCTGCAGGCGGCCGGCCGCGTGCGTTCGCTGAACGCGCGCGTCTCCGGCTCGGGCAGCGTCGACCTGGCCGCGCTGTCGGCCCAGGAAGCCGACCTGGTCTCGTCCGGTTCGGGCGGCATCCGCGCCACCGTGAAGGGGTCGCTGGTCGCCCATGGCGGCGGTTCCGGCGGCATCCGGGTGTATGGGCAGCCGGTGCAGAGCAGCATCAGCGGCAAGGGCGTGCAGCTGCTGGACTGATCTACAGGCCGTGCACCCGGCGCATCTCGTCCACGTAGCGGTGGCGCGAGCTGCGCGCCACTTCGTGCGGGGCGAAGGGACTGCTGGCGCTGTCGAGCAGGTCGACGCAGCGCCGCAGCTGTGCGCCGCCATTCGCTTCCCGGATCAAGGTGATGGCCAGCTCCTTGGCCGCAATGTCTTCCGGCAGGCCGGATACCGTGCACAGTCCATACGTACCGTCGAGGAAGTGCCCCCATTCGGCGGCCAGGTGGGCTTCCTCCGCCAGCCGGCCGGGAAGGTCGAACCCTGACGTCGCAAGCTGCTCCAGGCGCGCGCGGTAGCGCCCTGCGAACACGGCAAAGGCCTCAGGCTCGCCGTCCACCGACTGCAGGACGTCGACCCAGGAGACGTAGCCCTTGGCGTAGTAGTCGGCGGCTACCTGTTCGCGGTGCTCGCCGAAGAAGGAATCGCAGAGGATGCCCAGGCGCAGGCGATAGGAGGCGCGCGGCATCATGCGGCGCGCCTGCCACTGCTGCAGCTGGCCCGGTTCGAGGGCGCAGCGTGCCAGCAGCTGTGCGTGGGTGAGGAAGTGTTGGTTGAGGTAGTGGATCAGTTCCATGCGGGTCTCGCCAGTTCAAGCATGGCGAGACTGTATGCGCTTGCCGGCCGCGATGCTTCGGCCGGCGCCGAAGCATGGGCTTACAGCAGGTTGTCCAGCAGGTCCGGACCGAAGACTTCGCGGTGCAGCTTGCCTACCGGGGCGCCGGCCTCCAGCAGGGCCTTCCACTGCGCCTGCATGAAGGGCAGGGGGCCACAGAGGTAGACGTCGGTCTCGCCGCGCGGCCACGAAGGCAGGCGCGCCAGTTCCATCTTCCCTTTCAGGACATTCGCTTCCTCGCCTTCCTCGTGGAAGGTGACGACGTGCAGGTGCGGCATGCGTGCCTGCGCCGCCGCCACGTCAGCCTGGTGCGCGTGGTGGGCCTTGTTGCGCGCCGCATGGGCGAAGATCACGCGGCGCTCCGGGGCAACCGCCGCGATGCGGTTCAGGGCCGCGATCATCGGCGTGATGCCGATGCCCGCCGACAGCAGCACCACCGGCTCGTTCGATTCGGTATCCGGCAGGAAGTCGCCGAAGGGGTGGCTCACCTGCAGCACGTCGCCCGCCTTCACGTTGGCGTGCAGCCAGGTCGAGACCTCGCCCGCCGGGTGGGCGCCGCCATCCTCGCGCTTGACGGAGATGCGCATCGCGTCCTTGCCCGGCGCGTCCGAGAGGCTGTACTGGCGCAGCTGGCGATGGCCGTCAGGGAAGTCCACCGCCACGCTCACGTACTGGCCGGCCTTGAAGGGAGGCAGGGCGCCGCCTTCGGGCTGGAGGCGGATCGCGATCACGTTCTCGCTCTCGCGCACCACGTCCAGTACGCGCATCGGGCGGGTCGCGCCCGGCTGCACGCCTGCCTCAAGGTACATCTTCGCTTCCGCATCGATCAGGAGGCGGGCCAGCGAGGTATAGGCCTCTTCCCAGGCTTTCAGGAGCGGCTCGGTGGCGGCATCGCCCAGCACGGTCTTGATCGCGCCCAGCAGGTGGTGGCCGACGATCGGGTAGTGGTCGGCGCGGATGCCCACCGAGGCGTGCTTGTGCACGATGCGGCTCACGACCGGTCCCAGCGCGGCCGCATTGCCGATGTTCGCCGCATAGGCGAAGACCGCCGAGGCCAGCGACTGCTGCTGTGCGCCGCTGGCCTGGTTGCCCATATTGAACAGGTTCTTCAGCTCCGGGTGGGCGGCGAACATGCTGGCATAGAAGGTCCTGGTGATGCTCAGGCCATGCTCGCGCAGCACGGGAACGGAAGCGTCGATATAGGGACGGGAAGCGGTCGAGATCATGATGGTGTTGTCCTTATTGATGCATTAATTATGCATGTTTATAGCCGAAAAAATGGTCCGGACGGACTGGGATTCGTGCGGACGCAGCCATTCTATCAAAGATGCTCAACAAATGCATGTTTAAGCAAACTATTTTTCGGCACAGACTCAACAGCCCCTATAATCGCAGGTTTTGATTGGCGGATGATTAACGCCGCCGAGCCTGTTAACCGCGCCACCAAAGGACATGCCGTGAATCTGACCCTGGGCCAAAAGCTGATCCGTACCAAAACAGCTGACCGTCACCATGACGGGGAGGCCACGGAAGGCGGTGGCCTGCAACGCTCGCTCAGCCTGTTCCCGCTGACCATGATCGGCGTCGGCGCCACCATCGGCACCGGCATCTTCTTCACCATGGTCGAAGCGGTGCCGAAGGCCGGTCCGGCCGTGATCCTGTCCTTCCTGCTGGCTGCGCTCACCGCCGGCCTGACCGCGCTGTGCTACGCCGAACTGGCGGGCCGGGTGCCGGCCGCGGGTTCCTCCTATTCCTTCGCCTATGCGACCGTGGGCGAGTTTGCCGCCTTCATCGTTGCGGCCTGCCTGCTGCTCGAATACGGGCTGGCGGGGAGCGCGGTGGCGATCGGCTGGTCCGACTACCTGAACAACTTCCTCCTGAATGCCTTCGGCTGGGAGATCCCGGCCCACCTGCGTTCGCCGATGTTCGTGTCCGATCACCACAACGTCCATTTCACACCCGGTAACTTCAACCTGCCGCCGGTGATCCTGGTCGCGATGTGCTGCCTGCTGCTGGTGCGCGGCACCAAGGAATCGGCCACCACCAATGCCATCATGGTGCTGGTCAAGCTGGCCATCCTGGTCTTCTTCGCGGTGATCGCCTTCACCGGTTTCGACACCGCCAACTTCACCCCCTTCTTCAATCCGGATGCCGACAGCGGCTACGTGGGCATGGCCGGCGTGACCGCCGCCGCCGGCACCGTGTTCTTCTCCTTCATCGGCCTGGACACCATTGCCACTGCCGGCGAAGAGACCAACAACCCGCGCCGCAACGTCCCGATCGGCATCCTGGCCGCGCTCCTGATCGTGACCGCCTTCTACCTGCTGGTGGCCGTGGCCGCGATGGGCGCCCAGCCTTCGCACATGTTCGCGGGCCAGGAGGCCGGCCTGTCGGTGATCCTGCAGAACGTGACCGGCCAGGCCTGGCCGGCGCTGGTGCTGTCGGCGGGCGCCGTGGTCTCGGTGTTCTCGGTGACCCTGGTGACGATCTACGGCCAGACCCGCATCCTGTACGCGATCAGCCGCGACGGCCTGATCCCGAAGACCTTCCAGAAGGTGAACAAGCGCACCCTGGCCCCGACCAGCAATACCGTCATCGTCTGCCTGGTGGTGGGCGCGGTGGCCGGCCTGGTCGACGCGACCTTCCTGTGGGACATGGTGAGCATGGGCACGCTGACCGCCTTCATCGTGGTCTCGATCGCGGTGCCGGTGATCCGCGCCAAGCAGGGCCGCGGCGAGCCGGGCCAGTTCCGCGTGCCTTTCGGCCCCTACGTGATTCCGGGCCTGTCGGTGCTGGCCTGCCTGTACATCATGAAGGACCTGTCGCCGGCCACCTTCCGCGTCTTCTTCATCTGGATGGCGGTGGCGGTGGCGACCTACTTCCTGTACAGCGTGCGCCACAGCCGCCTGAACAAGCAGCAGTAAGAGGCCGGCATGGAGAAGTTCGAACGCCGGCGCGACCGGTTTGCGCTGTTCGATGCGATGGACAGCGCGGCGGTGAACATCTGCTTCCCGCTCGCGTTGCCGGACTTCCGGCCCTGGTGCAAACAGGAAGGACTGGCGCCCTTCCACGTGCTGCTGTGCGCTGTCCTGCGTGCGGTCTTGAAGGTCGAGAACTTCCGCTACCGGATCCTGGACGGCGAAGTGATCCGCATCGAGCGCCTGATCCCGTCCTTCACGGTGATCAACCAGCACAATGACCTGAATTTCGCCCAGTTCGACTGGAGCGATGACCTGCGCGAATTCGTCGCGCGCGGCATCGCGGCGCGCGAGGAGGCCAGCAACATGGAGGCGCTGAACATGGAGTACGCCGCGCGCACGCCATTGCAGGCCAAGGAACAGGTGTTCGTCACCTGCATCCCCTGGCTGGCCTTCACCGCGATCCAGCACCCGATCGCTTCGCTGAAGCAGCCAGACATCCCGTCCTTCGCCTGGGGCAGGTTCAAGGAGGCCGGCGCAGGCCAGCTGGAGCTGCCCTTCTCGGTGCAGGCCCACCACGGCTTCGTCGACGGCTTCCACATCCACCAGCTGGCCGGGCAAATCGCGGCCGAGCTGGAAGCGATCATTTCGCCAGCGGCCTGACCACCTCGAGCAGGCTGACGAGAAGCTTGCCGGGCTCCTCCCACGGCACCATGTGGGCGGAACGCTCGAACCAGACCACGCGCTTGTAGGGCGCGTCCACCTGGTCCATCCATGCCACCGTCGGCGCGGTGGGCGTCGTGTAGTCGTGCCGCCCCAGGAACATCACGACCGGGATGGGGAAGCGCGCCACCCGTGAAAAGTCGACGTCCAGGAAGGCGGGCAGCACCCGGCCCAGGGTCAGCACATTGCCCTTGTCGATGTCCTTCACCTGCCTGGGCGTGTATTCGGGCGAGAGCAGGGGGCCGCGGAAGTAGTAGCCGGATTCGCTGCGGTAAGCGCTCAAGCCGCCGTAGTGTTGCGGCCACTTGCGCGCGATGATGATGCGCTCGCGGGTGATAGGCTGGTCGCCCGGGTAGGGCGCGATCGAGGCCATCTCCTTGACCGCCTGCGCATTGTTCTCGCGTTTCGCGCGTTCGAAGGCATAGTCGAAGCTGAGGCGTTCGTTCTCGCGCACGTTCAACACCTGGCCGATGCCGACATAGGCGTAAAACAGGTCGGGGCGCTCGAGCGCGGCCTGCATGCCGACCACCGTTCCCCAGCTGTGGCCCATCAGGATCAGCTTGCGCTTGCCGTAGCGCACCTTCAGGTGCTCGGCCACCTCGATCGCATCCTTGACGTAGCGCTCGATGCGGATCGTGTCCGCCACTTTCGCCGGATCGGTCTCGCCATAGCTCTTGCCCGAGGCCCGCTGGTCCCAGTTCGCCACCGTGAAATATTCCTCGATCGGCCGCTGGAACTGCCACATCGTCGGCGTCACGGGCGCAGCCGGGCCGCCGTGGACGAACAGGATCATGGGGTTGTCGCGGTCTTGCCCGCGCACGTTCAGCCACTGCTCGACGCCGCCGATCGTCGTCTTGTACGAATCCTGCACCCCGGTTGGCGCCACGATGCGTCCAAGGTCTTCGATGATGGCGCGCGATTTCGCGTAAGGGTCGGCTTCCTGCGCCGGGACAAGGGCGGATACCAATAGCGCGCCAATGAACAGCCATGCTTTCTTCATCCTGCGTCTCCGTTCGGTGGGTCGATGAGGACAGCATAGCGCCGCGTATGCACGCGTGCGCGGGGTGCGCGACGAACTGCATGATCCGCGGTGCGAATGGTGCGAGCGGCAAT
>NZ_JANUHA010000030.1 GCF_024753255.1 Massilia agri | reverse complement strand
AGACATATTGTCCTCTATTTGGATGTCCATGAAACCCGGACCCTCTCAACCTGACACCCTGGGTTGCGCCAGACGAAGAAGCCGGCGCCGTCCCAGCGCGGCGCAGGGTCGGGCGAGCGGGCCGGCACGGCGCGCGCGGCGCGTTCCTGCCCGAGTTTCGCCAGCGCGCGCGGGAAGGCCCGGCAGTAGCTGGACTGGACGCCCGCCACGCGCGCCAGGTCGGCATACGACATCACCATCCCGGGCGGAACGGCGTCGAGGACCATGGCGGCCCGCTCGTGCCAGTCATCGGGAAGAAAGCGGCTGCGCGCCTCGAGGACGGTGACCGGGTCGCCCACCTGGATTTCGCCGCTGGTCTCCACGCGCGCCAGCATGCCGCGCCGCTGCCGCAGCGCGCGCGAGGACGCCCCCACCCGTGCCGCCAGCGCGCCGCAGGCTTCGCATTGAAACGTCAGGCGCAGGATCACCTCGGCGCCGACACGCAGCAGCATGCCGGACACGAGGTCGGCGGTATCGAGATCAAGGAGCAGGTTCTCGCGCAGCGCGAGCGGCGGCAGCGCGAGGGCCTCGTAGACGCTGCTGCCCCCGATCAGCAGCTGGCGCGGCGAGCGTGGATCGGCATGCCGGTCGCCTTCCAGTCCGTGTCCGGCCATGGCGCGGACAGCCTGCACTACCCGCGGATCCGGCGCGGACGCGGGGCGCACCGCGAGCGCGACGACCCTCCCCGCCGGCGAGCTCACTGTTTTACCGCGCGGGTAGCGCGCAGGTAGGCCAGCAGGTCGGCGATCTGGCGTTCGCTGCGCAGGCCCCAGAAACGCATCCTGTTGCCCGGGACGACGGCGTCCGGGTCGCGCAGGAAAGCGGCCAGGCGCTTGTCGTCCCAGACGAAGCCGGCCTGCTTCATGGCCGGGGAATAGGCGAAATCCGTGGCCGCGCCGGCGCGGCGGCCGACGATGCCGTTGAGCTGGGGACCGAAGTTGCTACGTGCGCCCGGCCCTACCTGGTGGCAGTTGGCGCAGCGCTGGAAGGCCGTACGGCCGGCGGCGAGCGGATCGGCGCCCCATGCGGGCGCGGCGCCCAGGCAGGCCAGCAGAAGGAGCAGTCGCACAGGCCGCCTCCCCTACTTCACCCGCTGCTTCTCGAGCTTGCGCGCCAGCGTGCGCCGGTGCAGGCCCAGGCGGCGCGCCGCCTCCGAGATGTTGAAGTCGGTCTCTGCCAGCACCGCGTGGATGCGCTCCCATTCGAGGGTCTTGATCGAGGTCGAGCGGCCGGTGAGTTCGACCTCGGTATTGCCGGCCACGTGGCCGAAGGCGGCCTCGATGTCGTCGGTATTCGAGGGCTTGGCCAGGTACTGCACCGCGCCCAGCTTGATCGCCTCCACGGCGGTGGCGATGCTGGCGAAGCCGGTCAGCACGACGATCAGCATGTCGGGATCGTGCTCGTGCAGCAGCTGGACGCAGGCCAGGCCGGAACTGTTCCCCTTCAGCTTGAGGTCGACCACGGCATAGCCTGGCGAGTGACGCTCCAGCAGCGACGCCGCCTCGTCGTGGCCGGGCGCCACCAGCACGCGGTAGCCGCGCCGCTCGAAGGAGCGGCTGAGGGTGCGGGCGAAGGCCTCGTCGTCTTCGATGATGAGCAGCAGGCGCTCAGGGCTGTCGGTCAATGCTTGCCTCTTTCCGTTCTTCTTCAATAGCGATACTCGACAGCGGCAGGCTCAGGCTGACCTGCGCCCCGCCTTCCGGACGGTTGGCCGCCGTCACCGCGCCGCCGAGCTTGCGCGCGACGTTCACGGCCAGGAACAGGCCGAGTCCGTGGCCCGGATCGGCCTTGGTGGACTGGTAGGGCTTGCCGATCTGGGCCAGCATGGCCGCCGGGAAGCCGGGGCCGCGGTCGGTGACGACGACGTGCAGCACGCCGTCCTCTTTGCGCACGTCCAGCCCGACCCACTCGGGGGAGGCCTCGAGCGCATTGTCGAGCAGGTTGTCGATGGTTTGCTTCAGGGCCGAGTCCGACGCGACCGGCACGTCCTCCAGCACCTGGTTATTGTACTGGAAGCCGGCCACGGGCCGGCTCGCGCGCCAGGTGGCGACCAGGCCGTCGAGGAAGCTGCGCACCGTGGTGCGCACCGCCGATTCGCCGCGCGCCTCGCCGGCCGACAGCAGGATGCCGCTGACGATGCTCTTGCAGCGCTGGAGCTGGGTCTGCATTTCGTTCAGGTCTTCGAGCAGGCCCGGATCGTTGCGGAACTGCGGCATGCGCTTCCAGTCGCCCAGGATCACGGACACCGTCGCGAGCGGCGTGCCCAGCTCGTGGGCGGCGCCCGAGGCCAGCAGGCCCATGCGCACGATGTGTTCCTCCTCGACCGCCTGCTGGCGCAGCAGCGCGAGCTGGGCCGCCTTGTCGCGCAGGGTGTCGGAAATGCGCGAGATGAACATCACCAGCAGGGCCGCGTCCAGCGCGAAGCAGACCAGCAAGCCCTGGATGTAGAGGCTCGAGATGCCGCGCGCATGGTCGAAGGGCAGCGCGAGCGGCTGGGCGTACATGGCCAGGCCCGCCAGGCAGAAGGTCGTGATCAGGACGATGACCCAGGTCCACAGCACCTCCAGCAGCACCGCCGACAGGATCACCTGCAACAGGTAGAGGAAGGCGAAGGGATTGGTGATGCCGCCCGAGAGGTAGAGCAGCACCGTCAGGCTGGCGACGTCGACCAGCAGGGCCATGAACATCTCGCCGTTCGAGACCGGCCGGCGCTCGTGCCAGCGCAGGTGGCTGGCGACGTTGAAGGCGATCAGGCAGGCCAGCACCTGCAGCATGTGCACCAGGGGCAGCTCGATGCGGAAGATCAGGATGGCGGCCGCGATCGTGGTGATCTGGCCGATGACGGCGATCCAGCGCAGCTCGATCAGCTGCAGCATGTTCTTGTGGCCGGCCGCGAACTCGACGTTCGCCGCTGCCGCCTGGGGCGAGCTGCGCGCCGCCTTGGCGAAGAATTCGAGGGGGTTCTGGATCATGTGCCGCCTGGGTCTAGTCGTCGTCGCGGATTGTACCGCCATGACGGCTGACCCACCACCAGGCGGCGCCGGCCATCAGGGCCAGGGCGAACCAGGTGAGCGCATACACGAGATGGTTGTTGGTGAACGAAATGACGGTCAGGCCGCCCACGGCCCGCTCCGGCGCGCCTTGCGGGTCCTGCCCCTTGCCGGCGTCGATGAAGAACGGGGCGACCACAGGAGCGCCGTTCGGTGCCACGTTGGCTAGCCCGCGCGCGGCGGCCAGTTTCACGACGTCGCGCGAGTACCAGCGGTTGCCCGCCGGGTCGTTCTCGCGCAGGAAACCGCCCTTCGGCTCGTTAATGCGCAGCAGGCCGGTGACTTCCACCCTGTCGCCAGGCGCCGCGCAGGGATTGGCGCCGGCGCGGCGGCCGGCATAGGTGCCCGGCTTGTTGCTGGCCGCGGGAATGAAGCCGCGGTTGATGAAGACGATATGGCCCTGGTCCGTACAGAACGGCGTCAGCAGCCAGAAGCCCGCGCCCAGTTCGGACAGCGCCTGGACCGGGGTGGTGAATTCGTAGAGGTAGTGCCCGGACACACGCACGCGCCGGTATTCGTCGGACTCTTTGGTGACCTGCGTCCAGCGCGCCGCCTCGGGGGCCGGCACCGGGTCCGCATGCACGCGCGCGTCGACCCGCGCGATCAGGTCCAGCTTCCATTGCAGGCGCACGACCTGCCAGGCGCCGAGACCAAGAAAAAGCGCGACCAGCAGCAGGAGCACCAATCCGAACACCCGCCGCGCAAGACTGCTGCGTGGCGGATGGGGGGCGGGTCCTGCTTGCGGGTCGCGCTCGTGCTGCATTGACTACTTTGTTACTGCATGTCGTGCATGCCGTGGGTGGTGTCGCTTGCGCCACCCATGGCCGGCATCATGTTGGCGTTCATGTGGGCCATGACCCAGATCGAACCGGCCAGCACGATGACCAGCAGGACGACGGTCAGCAGCAGCGCCATCATGTTCCAGCCGCCTTCCGACTTCGAGTTCATGTGCAGGAAGTAGATCATCTGCACGACGAACTGGACGGCGGCGAAGCCCATGATCACGTACTTCGTCGTTTCCGGCGGCAGCACGTGGCCCATGACGAGCCAGAACGGAATCGCGGTCAGGATCAGCGACAGCACGAAGCCGATCGCGTAGTCCTTGATGCTGTAGTGGGTGACGAAGCTGGTGTGGCCGTCGTGATCGTGTTCGTGGTGGTGGATGTGATCGCTCATGGCAGCACTCCCATCAGGTAGACAAAGGTAAACACGCCGATCCAGACGACGTCCAGGAAGTGCCAGAACAGCGACAGGCACTGCAGGCGACGGAAGTTCTCGGTGGTCAGGCCGTGCTTCGACAGCTGGACCATCAGGGTCACCAGCCAGATCGCGCCGAACAGCACGTGCAGGCCGTGGGTGCCGACCAGCGAGAAGAACGCGGTCAGGAAGCCGCTGCGGCTCGGGCCCGCGCCTTCGTGGATCAGGTGCAGGAACTCGTAGATCTCCAGGGACAGGAAGGCCACGCCCAGCAGGCCGGTGACGCCCATCCAGCCCAGGGTCGCGCCCAGCTTCTTGGCCTGCGCCGACACCATCGCGAAACCGAAGGTGATCGACGAGAGCAGCAGGAAGCCGGTGTTAATGGCGATCAGCGTCAGGTCGAACAGTTCGGCGCCGGTCGGACCGCCGGCGTAGTTACGGCCCAGCACCGCATAGGTGGCGAACAGGGACGCGAAGATGAGGCAGTCGCTCATCAGGTAGATCCAGAAGCCGAGCAAGGTGCCCTGTTCCGGATGATGCTCGCGCACCAGATAGCGCGCGGTCACCTCTTCGGCGGTCAGGCCGCCGGGAATGGTTGGATTATTTGCCATGGTTGTTTCAGACGTAGCTCTTCAGCAGACGGGTATGCGCTTCCTCGGTGCGGGCCACTTCTTCCGCCGGGATGTAGAAATCGCGCTTGTAGTTGAACGTGTGGACGATGATCGCGGCCATCATGGCGACGAAGGACACGGCGACCAGCAGCCACATGTGCCAGATGATGCCGAAGCCCACCACGGCCGACAGTGCCGAGATGACGAAGCCGGCCCAGGTGTTCTTGGGCATGTGGATCGCCACGAAGTCCTTCAGCGGACGCTGGTAGCCGTTCTTCTTCATGTCGGCGAAGGTGTCGTTGTCGTGCACCACCGGGGTGAAGGCGAAGTTGTAGTCCGGCGGCGGGGACGAGGTCGCCCACTCCAGCGTACGGCCATCCCACGGGTCACCGGTGACGTCGCGCAGCTTGGCGCGGTCTTTCCAGGTGAAGAAGCATTGCAGCAGCAGCGCACCGATACCGCCGGCGATCATCAGGGTGCCGGCCAGCGAGACCTGGAACAGCCATTGCACCGACTGGTCCTCGAAGTGGCTCATGCGGCGGGTATAGCCCATGAAGCCGAGGATGTACGGCGGAGTGAAGGCGACCCAGAAGCCGATCGACCACAGCCAGAACGAGACATGGCCCCAGAACTGGTTCAGCTTCACGCCGAACATCTTCGGCGCCCAGTAGTTGAAGCCCGCAAACAGGCCGAACACCACGCCGCCGATGATGACGTTGTGGAAGTGCGCGATCAGGAACAGCGAGTTGTGCAGCACGAAGTCGGCCGCGGGAATCGCCAGCATCACGCCGGTCATGCCGCCGATGACGAAGGTCAGCATGAACGACACGGTCCACATCATCGGCAGTTCGAAGCGGATACGGCCGCGGTACATGGTGAACAGCCAGTTGAAGATCTTCGCACCGGTCGGGATCGAGATGATCATCGTCGTGATGCCGAAGAAGGAGTTCACGCTCGCGCCGCTACCCATCGTGAAGAAGTGGTGCAGCCAAACAAGGTAAGACAACACCATAATCACGCAAGTCGCATAGACCATGGAGGTGTAGCCGAACAGGCGCTTGCCGCAGAAGGTCGAGACGACTTCCGAGAAGATGCCGAAGGCCGGCAGGATCAGGATGTACACCTCCGGGTGGCCCCAGATCCAGATCAGGTTCACGTACATCATGGCGTTGCCGCCGCGGTCGTTCGTGAAGAAGGCGGTGTCGAACAGGCGGTCCATGCCCAGCATGGCCAGCACGGCGGTCAGGATCGGGAAGGTGATCACGATCAGGATGTTGGTGCACAGCGAGGTCCAGACGAAGACAGGCATCTTCATCAGGCCCATGCCCGGTGCGCGCATCTTGACGATGGTGACGATCAGGTTGACGCCCGACAGCAGGGTACCGACGCCCGCGATCTGCAGCGACCAGATGTAGTAGTCGACGCCGACGCCTGGACTTGCCAGGATGCCCGACAGCGGCGGATAGGCCAGCCAGCCGGTACGTGCGAATTCACCCACGAACAGCGAGGCCATCACGAGCACGGCGCCCATGGTGGTCATCCAGAACGAGAAGTTGTTCAGGAATGGGAAGGCGACGTCGCGGGCGCCGATCTGCAGCGGCACGACATAGTTCATCAGGCCGGTGACGAAAGGCATGGCCACGAAGAAGATCATGATCACGCCGTGGGCGGTGAAGATCTGGTCGTAGTGGTCAGGCGGCAGGAAGCCGTGGTTGGAGCCGAAGGCGAAGGCCTGCTGCGCACGCATCATGAGGGCGTCGGCAAAGCCGCGCAGGAACATGATGATGCCGAGGATCATGTACATGATACCGATTTTCTTGTGGTCGATACTGGTGAACCAGTTGTTCCACAAGTTGCCCCACTGGCGGAAGTAGGTGATCAGGGCCACCAGGGCCAGGCCACCCACGATGACGCCGGCGAAGGTCGCGATCAGGATCGGCTCGTGGAAGGGAATCGCGTCCCAGCTGAGCCGACCGAAGATAAGCTTCGTCAAGTCGAATGAGTCTTGCATGATTACTTCTTCACAATATTATTGGGAGTGACCGGGCTCGCGGCCTGGCCTTCCGGGGTCACGCACATTTCCAGCTCCGCGTTCGCGACCTGGGCAGCCGGGTTCTTCTGCAGCTTGCGGATTTCGGCGGCCATCTGGTTGCGCTTGTGGTCGTCGGCCATCTGCTGGTTCATGCAGACGCTGCCTTCAGCCACGCAACGGTTCAGGACACGGTTGAACAGGGCCGGTTCCACCGAACCGTAATAGCGCACCGGCTCACGCACGGAAGGCTTTTCCAGGCTCAGGTAGTCGGCGCGGTTCAGCACGCCCGGATTGGTCTTCATCTTCTGGACCCAGGCGTCGAACTCGCCCGCGCTCACGCCCTTGTAGGCGAAGTACATGTGCGAGAAGCCTTCGCCGCTGAAGTTGGCGGAGATGCCCTTGTAGTCGCCCGGCTTGTTCAGCACGGCGTTCAGGGTGGTCTCCATGCCCGGCATCGCGTAGATCATGCCGGCCAGCGTCGGGATGTAGAAGGTGTTCATCACGGTCGAGGACGTGATCTTGAAGCGGACCGGGACGTCGACCGGGGTGACCAGTTCGTTCACCGAAGCGATGCCCTGCTCCGGATAGATGAACAGCCATTTCCAGTCCAGCGCCACGACCTGCACCTCGAGGGGCTTGGTCGACGCCGGGATCGGACGGTTCTCGTCGATGCGGTCGAGCGGACGGTAGGGATCCAGCTTGTGGGTCGAGACCCAGGTGATCAGGCCGAGGACGATGATGATCAGGAGCGGCGCGCCCCAGATCACCAGCTCGAGCTTGGTCGAGTGGTCCCAGTCCGGCTCGTATTTCGCGTTGGCGTTCTTGCGATAGCGCCATGCAAACAGGACGGTCAGGATCATCACCGGGACGATGATGATCAACATCAGCAGGACCGAGATCGTGATCAGATCCGCCTGCTGTTTTGCAATATCGCCGGTGGGATTCATCACGACCGTGTTGCAGCCAGCGAGCGCTGCAAGCGGGAGTAATGGAAGTCCGCGGCGGACAATTTTAGGAATCATGCTAGGTATCTAACGTTACATGGGAATAAGAACATGCTACTGTAACGCCAACGGCCTACGGCAACCATTGGACACTTTGTCCCACCCTTGCTATATTGCAATTACAGCATTGCACTACAAGCAATGCCCCGGAGGTGCTGCGCAGGCCGGGCAACCCAGGAGACGAAGATATGCAAAGCACGACGACGTACGGCGGCGCAGGTGCCGCTCCCATCACCCACCCAACCAGTGGGGCTCGTAACATCAATGCCCGGGACGGTGAAATCCATCCGGGTGAAATAGCCGTCGGCGTGGTCATCGGCCGCGCTTCGGAATATTTCGAATTCTTCGTCTATGCCATCGCCTCGGTTCTGGTCTTTCCCGCGGTATTTTTCCCGTGGGCCGACCGACTAGAAGCGACACTATACTCATTTACCGTTTTTTCGTTCGCATTCATCGCGCGCCCCCTCGGCACCGTGATTTTCATGTGGCTGCAGACGCGTTTCAGCCGGGAAATCAAGCTCACCATCGCCCTCTTCCTGATGGGCACCTGCACCTGCGTGATCGCCTTCCTGCCGACCTATAGCCGAATCGGCGCGGCCTCGATCGTGATCCTGTCCCTGATGCGCATCGGCCAGGGCATCGCCCAGGGCGGCTCCTGGGACGGCCTGCCCTCGCTGCTGGCGCTCTCGGCGCCGGAAAACAAGCGCGGCTGGTATGCGATGCTGGGCCAGCTGGCCGCGCCGGTCGGCTTCCTGATCGCGGCCGGGCTGTTCGCCTACCTGGTGGCCAACCTGTCGCAGGACGACTTCCTGGTCTGGGGCTGGCGCTTCCCCTTCTTCTGCGCCTTCGCGATCAACGTCGTGGCCCTGTTCGCGCGCCTGCGCCTGGTCTCGACCAGCGAGTATTCGCGCCTGCTGGACGCCCACGAGCTCGATCCGGCCCCGGTCGGCGAACTGGTCAAGAGCCAGGGCAGCAATATCGCCATCGGCGCCCTCGCCGCCCTGGCCAGCTATGCCCTGTTCCACCTGGTGACGGTGTTCCCGCTGTCCTGGATCCAGCTCTACGACACCCGCCCGATGGACGAATTCCTGCACGTCCAGATGTGGGGCGCGGGCCTGGCGGTACTGGCGATCCTGGCCTCTGGCTACATCGCCGACAAAGTCGGCCGCCGCACCACGCTCGGCTCCCTGGCGGCCCTGATCGGCCTGTTCTCGCTGTCCGTGCCGTCCCTGATGGACGGCGGCGTGACCGGCCAGAACACCTTCATCCTGGTCGGCTTCGTCCTGCTGGGCCTGTCCTACGGCCAGGCCGCCGGCGCCGTGACCGCGAACTTCAAGCAGAGCTACCGCTACACCGGCGCGGCCCTGACCTCCGACCTGGCCTGGCTGGTCGGCGCGGCCTTCGCCCCGCTGGTCGCCCTCGGCCTGTCGGCGCACTTCGGCCTGGGCTATGTGAGCCTCTACCTGCTCTCGGGCGCGGTGGGTTCGCTGGCGGCGCTGAGCCTGAACCGGGCGCTGGAGATTCGCGACTGAGTTTTATTTGCGCATATAAGAACGCCCCGCAGCGCAAGCTCCGGGGCGTTTTTGTAGGGTGGACGGGGACGCCTAGTCGGGTTCCCCGTCCGCGCGTTCAATCAGCCTTTGAAAACACGATACGTCTGACCCGAGGGGATTTGAACGCGCGGACGGCAAAGCCGTCCACCCTACGAAAGAAACCCGACGATACGTTCGACGACCGCGCTGTCACCGATGATCTTCCGATGTCCCACCCCATTGGCCGCCTCCAGCAGCGCGCCATCCCAGGCATTGGCCAGCGCCGCCGATTCGGACCAGTGCACCTCCGGATCCAGCGGGTCGTGCAGCAACAGGGCCGGATGGCGCATGCCCGCCGCCAGGCGCTCCAGCTCCATGTCGGCCGCGTCCAGCCCCGTCAGCGCCTCGAAACGCGCGCGCAGGGTGGCGCCGTCGACCTTGACGGCGCAGGCGGTCCGGTCCAGCGCCCGGATCAGCGACGACGGCCCGGCAAGGTGCACGCTCGATCGCGCGCGCAAGCCATGGGCAAAGGCGTAGAGGGACGCCGGCGAGCCCAGCGAGTGCGCCACCACGGCGTCGACCGGCCCCAGCCACCCCGCGACGGCCAGCAGCGCCCTGCCCATCGCCGCCACGTTGGTCGCTTCACCGGCTGACTCGCCATGCGCCGGCGCATCGAACACCGTCACATGCCACCCTGCGGCCACCAGCCGGCGCACCAGCACGTGCCAACCGGCCGCACGGCTTTCCCAGCCGTGCACGAGCAGCGCACGCCGGCGCGGCGCGCCCGTTTCCACATCGGGACGCGCGTCGCCGAAGGTATAGGCGACCAGCATCCGGCCCTCGTGCCACACCTCGTCGCGCACGCCGTCCAGCAGCAGGCGCCTGCCCTCCTCGTCCAGGGCCTGGCGGCGCGGCCGCGTCATATGCGCGACCACCTGCCCGACGAGCGGGTTGTCCATCACGGTTGCATCAGGCATGGCGGCCTCCGCTCAGCGCGCCAGGGTATAGATGCCCGGCTCGGCCGACAGCCCGCGCTTGACGGCGCGCGTGAGCTCGTCGACCAGCACCTCGCTGTCGCCGGCCTCGAGCGCCGCGAACACGCGCTCCACGACCGCTTGCGGCGTCAGTTTCGGCGCATCGAAGCCGCGCGTCAGGTCGGTGTCGATCAGGCCGACGTGCACGCCGAGCACCTGGGTGCCCTGGGCGCGCAGGGCGTCGCGCAGCGCGTTGGTCGCGCTCCAGGCGGCGGCCTTGGTGACGCCATAGTTGGCCAGCACCGGATTGCTGACCCAGCTCGCCACCGACAGCACGTTCACCACCGCGCCGCCGCCCTGGCGCGCCAGCCCCGGCGCGAAACCGCGGCTGACGTTCAGCAGGCCGAACACATTGGTTTCCAACATCCAGCGCAGCGAATCCAGTCCCTCGGCGTCGAGCACGCTGCCGGTATTGGCTACGCCCGCATTGTTGATCACCAGGTCGACGTCGCCGAGCTCCGCGGCCAGGGCGGCGGCCTGCCTGGCGTCGGTCACGTCCAGCCGCACCGGAACCAGGCCGGGAAGGGAGATCGTGGACGGGTCGCGCGCCGCGGCGTAGACCTTGCGGGCGCCGCGGACAAGCGCCTGGCGGGCGAATTCCGCGCCGAGACCACGGTTCGCGCCGGTAATCAGGACGGTTGCGTTCTGGACTTTCATGATGAATCCTTTCAGCGTTGATATGACGGTCGTGCCGCCGGATTTATGACAATCATCATATGATCGTCATCATATTTGTTAGGCAAAAAAAGCCGGCGACGCCGGCCTGGATGAATCAGGAAGCCTTGGCGAACACGGCCACGAGCGTCTCGCGCGCCGCCGCCAGTACCGCCCTGCCCTCCGGGCTGTCACCCTGGATACGGGCCAGCTGCAGATTGCCGATCAGGGCCCCGGCAATCACGCTCGCCAACCCAGGGGCCGCATCGTCCGGCAAGGCCAGGGCGACGCGTCGCACCAGGCGGTCGACCCGCTGGACGGAAGCCTCGCGGACCACCTCTTGCTGGCGCGGGATCTCGCTGGCCAGCGCCCCGACCACGCAGCCGTGCTCGGTATGCGCCAGGTGCTCGTCGGAGAGATAGAGTTCGATCAGGGCTTGCAGGGGATTGCCGGTCTCGCGGGTGCGCGCTGCGATGCGCTCGTCCAGCAGGGCGCTGCTGATGGCGCCGGCATGCTCGATGGCTTCGACCAGCAGGGCTTCGCGCGAATCGAAATGGGCGTAGAAGCCGCCGTGGGTGAGCCCCGCCTCCTTCATGACCTCGGCCACGCCGACACCGGCATAACCATGGCGGCGCACTGCGCGGCTGGCCGCTTCGACGATCCGGTGGTGGGACTGCTCGCGCTTGCTGGACTTGGCAGAGTTGCTCATGGCGACACCTGAAATATGATGAACGTCATATTACGCCCATCATATTTTTCATGTCAAGCGCTTTTACGACAGGGCCGTGTCGAGCACCGTCATCAGGATGAAGCCGATCAGGAGGGCGATGCTGGCCCAGGTGCCATTGCCGCTCTGGCGCGACTCGGGGATCACGTCGTTGACGATCACGAAGAGCATGGCGCCGCCCGCCGCCGCCAGGGCAATCGGCAGTAGTCCCGCCGCAATGCCGATCAGGGCCACGCCGAAAGCTGCCGCGACCGGCTCGGCCAGGCCCGAGGCGATGCCCAGGCCGACCGAGGTCAGGCGTCCGTAGCCCACGGTGCGCAGCGCGAGCGCCACCACCAGGCCTTCCGGCACGTCCTGGATCGAGATCCCGGTGGTCAGTGAATTGGCTTTCTCGAGGTCGATGCCGGCATGGGCGACGCCGATGGCCAGCCCCTCCGGCACATTGTGCAGGGCCACGGCCCAGACGAAGATCCAGGCGCGCCGCAGCGACACGCCGTCCACCCCGGATTCGAGGATGCCTTCGGCGCGCACGGCGCGGCCCAGCAGCATGATGGCCATGGCGCCGGCCATGATCCCGGCGCCGGCCAGCAGGCTGGCCTCCCAGTTGCCCGCCCCGGCCGCCTTCGCGGCGTTCAGCGCGGGAATCACGAGGGAAAAGGCGGTGGCGCCCAGCATCACCCCGGCCCCGAAGCCGAGGAAGCAGTCGTAGGTGCGCTTCGAGAAATTCTGTGCGAACAGGACCGGCAAGGTGCCCAGCGCGGTCGCCGCGGCGGCCGTCGCGCCGCCCAGCAGGGCGCGGTGCATCTTGGGGTCGGCGTTCATGATCTGTTCGGCCAGGCTGCCGAGCAGGAGGATGCAGCCCACGCTGCAGATGAGGAGTCCGACGACGCGGCGGAAGGTCAAGAGGCGCAGCACGGAGCGCAGCGCGAAGAGACGGTTGTCCTGCGGTTTGTCCAGATGAGAATCCATGCAATACCCAAAGTGTGCCGCGCGAATGCGATGGCGCCGCAGCGCCATCGCATTGCTGCGGCGCGTGCTTACTTCTTCATGGCCTTCATGCCCTTGGCGGTGCCCTTGTCGGTCGGCTTGGTGATGCCGGTGTCGTCGAGCTGGCCGCCCTTCGAGCCGACGTCAAGGCTGCCCATGGCGCTACCCGACTGCCCTGCCATCGTACCACCGCCTGCCGATTGCATGCTCATGCCCAGTTCCGCGCCGGTGCGCGGCGAGGACATCGGGTCGGACATGGTGCGCATCGCCATCTGCTTGAGGATGTCGATGTCGCCGCTCGGCAGCGCGACTTCGGCTTCGCCGCTGCCGCCGTCGACCGCCATCTGCTTCTCGCGGTCGGTGACGAAGTCCCAGTCGGCGCCCTGGTTCCAGGGGCCGCGCATCTCGCCCGGACCCTGCGACATGTTGTAGTAGACGCTGGCGAAACGCGGGTCGGCCGGCATCTTGCCTGCCGGGAAGTTCGGCTCGATGGCGTACAGGGCCTTCTCGAAGGACTTCTGGTGCGCCACTTCGCGCGTCATCAGGAAGCCCAGCGCCTCCTTCACGCCCGGATCGTCGGTCAGCGCGATCAGGCGCTCGTAGACGATCTTGGCGCGCGCTTCGGCCGCGATGTTCGAGCGCAGGTCGGCGGTCGGCTCGGTGATCGAGTCGATGTAGGCCGCGGTCCAGGGCACGCCGGCCGAATTGGTCAGCGGGGTGCCGGCGCCGTACAGCACCTGGGTGATGTGGCTGTCGTTGCCCGGTCCGGTGATCGCCTTGTACATCTCGGCCTCGCTGTCCACCGCTTCGGCCAGGCGCCCCTTGGCGCCCTTGTTCAGCATCGCGACGATGTGGCCGATCACCTCCAGGTGGCTGAGCTCCTCGGTGGCGATGTCGAACAGCATGTCCTTGCGGCCCGGATCGTCTTCCGATACGGCCTGGGTGAAGTAGCGCATGGCGGCGGCGAGCTCGCCTTGCGGACCGCCGAACTGTTCCAGCATAAGATTCGCCAGCGCCGGGTTCGGCTCGCTGACGCGGACCGTGTACTGCAGGCGTTTGTTATGAGCAAACATGAACGTCCCTCCGATGTTTGAGTAAGGGCGCGACAAAAGCGCCTCGGGTGACTGCGGCAGTGGCCGGCAGCACGTACATCCCATGTTCTTCTTTTGGCCCGGCAGTTGGCATCAGGTGTTTGCGCGTGCCCTTGTAGGACTAGGTCGACAATTAATGAACTTGATGGAAATGTTGAAACCGATAAAGATTTTCTAATGCAAGTTCATTAAGGTTTTGCCCAGGATGCAGGGCCAGACGGGCTGCCCGATGGGACCCATGCCGACACGGGTACGGCACGCGCTCCTACAGTAAAGTCGAGCCGCGTCGCACTACCATGTTGGTTAGATGACCATAAAGGGGGTAACCATGTTTAATCTGAGTAAGCTGAGCCCGACGATCACCAACATGATTCGCTTCGATCACTCGCACGTGATGGTGACCTTCCACCAGTACGAGAAGGACAAGCCGGCGCGCGTGAAGAAGGCCCTGGCCGACACCATCTGCGACGCGCTGGAGATCCACGCCACGCTCGAGGAAGAGATCTTCTATCCGGTGATGCGCCAGCGCGATTCCGGCGAGCCCTTCATGCACAAGGCCGAACCGGAACACAACGAGATGCGCCGCCTGATCGCCGAACTGCGCCGCACCAGCGGCGGCGATCCGCGCCACGACAAGCTGGTGATGGAACTGATGCGCGACGTGATGCACCACGTGGCGGACGAGGAAACCACCCTGCTGCCGCACGCCGAGGCAAAGCTGAGCCGTGAGGCGCTGTCCGAGCTGGGCGCGCAGATGACCAAGCGCCGCATGCAGCTGGTGGGCCCGAAAGCGGGCAAGCTGGCCAAGGAACATGCGGTCGGCTTCGGCGGCAGCGCCACCGCCGTGCTGGTCGGCCTGGCCGGCGCCGTCTTCGCGGCCAAGGCCTTCGGTCCGAAAAAGACCTGGAAATCCAACCCGGCCTGAGCACAAAAAAGAGTTCGGTCCGAACCGGCCCGGCGCATTGCGCCGCGGCCGGTTTTTTCATGCACGCCCGGTCCCGAACACGGCGCTCGGGTCGAGCGTGCTGCGCACACCAAGGTCGTCGAAATGCTGCGCTAGCCAGGCATCGGCGGCCGTCACGCCGCGGTCGTGCAGCATTTGCAAGAAGCCCGGCTCTGCGTTGAACTTGCTCGACACCGCAAGGTCGGCGAGCAAATCATTGGCGCTCACCAAATGCAAGCGTACCGGCGCGTAAGTAAGCGCCGCGCCGCCCTCTTCGCTCGGGACCGCATGCGTGTGCAGCATTGCATTCACCTCCCGCACGAAGCTGGTGTTGAAGGCGATCTCGTTGGCGCGGTTGCTGATGTCAGCCATGCTGCGCGGAATCTCCTTGCGTTCGATCGGGTTAATCTGCACCACGAGCAGGTCTTGCGCGCCGCCGCTTTCCACCAGCGGCGCCAGAGGCGGATTTGCGGCAAAGCTGCCGTCCCAGAAAGCATTGCCGTCGACCTGCACGGCGGCGAACACCGTCGGCAGGCAAGCCGATGCCATCAGGCGCTGCACGTCCATCTCTTCGCGCACGAAGATCTTCCCACGGCCGCTGTTCACCTCGGTCGCGCTAATGAAGACCTTGAGCTCCTCGCACGAGCGCACGCGCTCGAAGTCGATCATCGCGGTGAGGAAATTACGCAAGGGGTTGACCGTGAAGGGCATTTCGAGCACTGGGCCGGCCAGGGCGCCTGCCATCTCCATGAGCTGGTAGGCGGGCGAATGGCGCATGGTAAAGCCGCCTACGAGCACGTCCAGGGGGGTGCGCTGCAAGGGGCTGAATAGCGCGGTGCCGCCGAGCGCGCGCCAGAAGCGATCGAGCGATCGGCGGGCCCCCTCGCGCCCGCCACCGCGGGCATAGCCATCGGCTACGATGGCCGCATTGATTGCGCCTGCGCTTGCCCCGCTAAGCGAGGTGATCTCGAGGCGCTCTTCTTGCAGCAAACGGTCGAGTACGCCCCAGGTAAATGCGCCATAGGTGCCGCCGCCCTGCAGGCCGAGGCTGATTTTCTTGTTGTACGTGGACAAAGCTGGACTCCATACGATGAGTTTGGCAGCCTGAAGTGACCACCTATCGAATCGAGTCTAGCAATAGAAATTGCTGGCCGGCGCTACGCTTCCGGAAGGAATGACTATGCGAACCAAGCAATCACGAGAGGCACCAGCCAGGGCGCCAGCACCGCCGTCATGGCGCCGTTCAGGCCCATGGCCAGGGCCGCGAAGGCGCCCGACTCCGGACTGACCTGGAAGGCGCGCGCGGTGCCGATGCCATGCGCGGCCAGCCCCATCGCGAAACCGCGCGCGGCCGGCGCCTTCACGCCCAGCACATTGAAGACGTAGCGCCCGACGATGGCGCCAAAGATGCCGGTGCCGATCACCAGCGCAGCGGTGAAGGCCGGAATCCCGCCCAGGCGCTCGGAAACGGCCATCGCGATCGGCGAGGTGGCCGACTTCGGACCCAGCGTCGCCGCCAGCTCCGGCGTGGCGCCCAGCAGGAGTGCGACCGCGACGGCGGCGACGATGGCCGTGACGCAGCCGAGCAGCAGCGCGCAGGCCAGCGGCAGGAAGGCGCGCCGCAGCCGCGGCAACTGGCGCACCAGGGGCACGGCCAGGGCGACCGTCGCCGGCCCCAGCAGGAAGTGGACGAACTGGGCGCCGGAGAAGTAGCGCTCGTAGGACATCCCGGACAGCCACAGGACGAGGGCGATCAGCCCGACGGCGATGGCCACCGGATTGGCCAGCGTCGATCCCTTGAAGAAGACGTGCACACGCTGGGCGGCGAGGTAGGCGCACAGGGTCAGGGTCAGGCCGAGGAGCGGCGAAGCCGACAGGTAGACCCAGAACCGGGCGAGTTGGGTGGCGCCGGCGAATTCAGGCATCGCGCTTCCCTTCCCCCTTGCCGATGCCGCGCAGGACCAGGCCCGTGACTGCCATGGCCAGCACGGTGCTGGCGACGACCGACACCAGGATGGCCAGCCAGTGGCCGCTGCCGCTGCTTGCGGTCGCGACGATCCCGGCGCCCGCCGGCACGAAGAGCAGCGAGAGGTGGGAGAGCAGTGTGTTGGCGGCTTCCTCGATCCGCCGTTGCAGGGAGGGCCAGACCACCAGGGCCGCCATCAGGAGCAGCATGCCGGCGACCGGGCCGGGCAGCGGGAGGTGCAGGAGGAAGACAATGCCCTCGCCGAGGCACTGGAACAGCAGGAGGATGGTGAAGGCGGCGAGCATGAGGCGATGCGCTTGGCGAAAAGCGCACAGCATAACAAAAGCGGGCGGGCCCCGCAGGAGCCGCCCGCTTGCGTAGCCGCCTGCGCGGATCAGGCCTCGGCAGTCGCGCCGGCGATCGCGCCGCGCTTGAGCTGGTCGCGCTCGATCGACTCGAACAGGGCCTTGAAGTTGCCTTCGCCGAAGCCGTCGTCGCCCTTGCGCTGGATGAATTCGAAGAATACGGGTCCCAGCTGCGGCACGCCGAAGATCTGCACCAGCAGGCGCGCCTTGCCGTCGGCAACGGCGCCGTCGAGCAGCAGGCCGCGCGTCTTGAGCGCTTCGACGTCCTGGCCATGGCCCGGGATGCGCTCGTCCAGCATTTCGTAATACGTTTCCGGCGGTGCGGTCATCAGGGGCACGCCGGCCGCGCGCAGGCCGTCGACGGTCTTGATCAGGTCGTCCGTCAGCAGGGCGATGTGCTGGATGCCTTCGCCGTTGAACTGCATGAGGAATTCCTCGATCTGGCCGCCGCCGGCCTTGCCCTCTTCGTTCAGCGGGATGCGGATCATGCCGTCCGGCGCCGTCATCGCCTTCGAGGTCAGGCCGGTGTACTCGCCCTTGATGTCGAAGTAGCGGATCTCGCGGAAGTTGAACAGTTTCTCGTAGAAGCCGGCCCAGAAGGCCATGCGGCCGCGGTAGACGTTGTGGGTCAGGTGGTCGATGATCTGGAGGCCGTGTCCGGGCGGGTGGCGGTCGACGCCGTCGATGAATTCGAAGTCGATGTCATAGATCGACTTGCCCTCCTCGAAGCGGTCGATCAGGTAGAGCGGCGCGCCGCCGATGCCCTTGATGGCCGGCAGGCGCAGTTCCATCGGACCGGTCGGGATCTCGACCGCCTGGGCGCCCAGCTCCAGGGCGCGCGCATAGGCCTTGTGCGAATCCTTGACGCGGAAGGCCATGCCGCAGGCCGAGGGGCCGTGTTCGGCGGCGAAATAGGCTGCGTAGCTCTTCGGCTCGTTGTTGATGATGAAGTTAATGCCGCCCTGGCGGTACAGGCTCACGGCCTTCGAGCGGTGCACGGCCACCTTGGTGAAGCCCAGGGCCTCGAACACCGGCTCCAGCACGCCCGGGGTGGGCGATGCAAATTCGACGAACTCGAAGCCCATCAAGCCCATGGGGTTCTCAAACAGGTCTGCCATTTTCTCTTCCTTGTCTCGTGTCGTTGGTCATCGGCCAGTCTCCATGGCCATTCAATCTCTATTCGGCGAACACTTCCGCCAGCAGGCCGCGCAACCACTGGTTGCCCGGATCCTGGTTGTAGCGCCGGTGCCAGAACACATTCGTCTGCAGCGGCGGCAATTCCAGGGGCGGCGCGATCCACTCCAGCCCGAAGGGCAGCGCCGCGCGCTCGGCCAGCTTCTGGGGCACCGTCACCACCAGGTCGCTCGTGGCCACCATATACGGCACCGCGGTGAAATGCGGCACCCGGAAGCGCACGTTCGGGCCGATCCCGGCCCGCGCGAGCAGCCCGTTGATGCGCTCGTAGGGGCTGTCGTGCGAGTCCACCAGCATGTGCTCGGCCGCTAAAAAACGCGCCAGGTCCACCTTGCCCCGCCCCAGCGGATGCCCCTTGCGGAACATCGTCACATAAGGCTGGCGGAACAGCTGCCGCTGGTACAGCGCCTCCGAAATATCCTCGAAGGGGCCGATCGCCAGGTCGACCCGCCCGCCTTCCATCTCTTCCTTCAGGTTCACCGCTCCGGCGCGCACCGAGCTGATTTCCACCAGCGGCGCGAGCACCCGGCAGCGCTCGATCAGCGCCGGCATGAAGTAGATCTCACCCACGTCCGTCATCGCCAACGTGAAGCGCCGATGGCTGCTCGACGGCTCGAAGCGGCTGCGCTGGTTCAGCGCCAGGGCCACCTGGGCCATCGCCACCCCGATCGGCTCGGCCATCTGCGTCGCCAGGGGCGTGGGCTGCATGCCGCTCGCCGTCCTGACGAACAGCTCGTCCCCGAAGGCGCGCCGCAGCCGCGCCAGCGCATTGCTCACCGCCGACTGGGAGAGTCCGAGCCGCTTGGCGGCCAACGAGATCTGGCGCTCCCGGTAGACTTCCTGGAATACCGACAGCAGGTTCAGGTCGATGGTGTGCGGCTCTATCATGGATCTTTCATGTTCGTCGCGGCTGCATTGTGGGCGTGCCGCCCGCGCGCGAACAGTAATATTTAGATGATGAATAGTCTACATTTTTCTATTCATCTCGTAAAACATGGTGTTTTCTTCTAGAGTGGCGCCATTCGATATTGCGCATCCAGCCAGGAGAAATGAAGCATGAGCCAGCCTAAAGGCGAACCATCGGCCTATATGAGCGGATTCGGCAACGAGTTCGCCACCGAAGCCTTGCCCGGCGCCCTGCCCCGGCACCGCAACTCGCCGCAGCGCGTGGCCTACGGCCTGTATGCCGAGCAGATTTCCGGCACCGCCTTCACCGCCCCGCGCAGCCACAACCGCCGCTCCTGGCTCTACCGCATCCGCCCGGCTGCCATGCACGGCAGCTTCCAGGCCATCGATGCCGGCCGCATCGTCAGCCGTTTCGACACGCCCGCCCCGCCCGACCAGCTGCGCTGGAGCCCGCTGCCCATGCCGGTTGCGCCGACCGACTTCATCGACGGCTGGGTCACCATGGCCGGCAACGGTTCGCCCGAATCGATGTCGGGCTGCGCGATCCACCTGTACGCCGCCAACAAGGACATGCAGGGCCGCTACTTCTACAGCGCCGACGGCGAGCTGCTGGTAGTGCCCCAGCTGGGCCGCCTGGCGATCGCCACGGAACTGGGCCTGCTCGAGGTGGAACCGCAGGAGATCGCCGTGATCCCGCGCGGCGTGCGCTTCCAGGTGTCCCTGCCGGACGGCGAGGCGCGCGGCTACATCTGCGAGAACTTCGGCGCCCTCCTGCAGCTGCCCGACATGGGCCCGATCGGTTCGAACGGCCTGGCCAACCCGCGCGACTTCCTCACGCCCATCGCCCGCTATGAGGACGTCGAGGGTGACTTCGAACTGGTCGCCAAGTTCTGCGGCGGCCTGTGGCGCGCCTCGATCGGCCATTCGCCGCTCGACGTGGTCGCCTGGCACGGCAACTACGCCCCGTATAAGTACGACCTGCGCCACTTCAACACCATCGGCTCGATCAGCTACGACCACCCGGACCCCTCGATCTTCCTGGTCCTGCAGGCGCCCAGCGACACCCCGGGCGTGGACACCCTGGACTTCGTGATCTTCCCGCCGCGCTGGCTGGTCGGCGAAGACACCTTCCGCCCGCCCTGGTTCCACCGCAACGTGGCCAGCGAGTTCATGGGCCTGATCCACGGCGCCTATGACGCCAAGGCCGACGGTTTCAATCCCGGCGGCGCCAGCCTGCACAACTGCATGAGCGGCCACGGGCCGGACGCGGCGACGTTCGACAAGGCCAGCAGCGCGGACACCACGAAGCCGCACAAGGTGGCCGACACCATGGCCTTCATGTTCGAGACCCGCCACGTGATCGTGCCGACGCCCTATGCGCTGGCGTCGCCGCAGCGCCAGGCCGACTACCAGCAGTGCTGGGCCGGCATCCAGAAGAATTTCCGCCTGGTACCCTGAGCGCAGCCCTCACATTTGTGCGGCGGCGGGAGGCGCCGGCATGCGATGATGTGCCGTACGCCGCCGTGAGCGTGCCCGGTCCCGGCCCGGTGTGTCCGAAGGAGGCCCCGCCTAAGTGCTGACCGACATATTGATCATCTCCGTCCTGATTCTCCTGAACGGGGTGTTCGCCATGAGCGAGCTGGCGCTGGTGTCGGCCAAGCGCATGCGCCTCGAGCGGCGCGCCGAGGAAGGAAGCCGCGGCGCACGCACCGCGCTCAAGCTCGCCGACGATCCCAGCAACTTCCTCTCCACCGTGCAGGTCGGGATCACCCTGATCGGCATCTTCAACGGCGCCTTCGGCGAAGCCTCGCTGGTCAGCCACCTCACGCCCCAACTCGAAACCGTCCCCGTGATCGGTCCGTATGCGCGTGAAGCGGCGCTCGGACTGGTCGTGGTGGTCATCACGATCGCCTCGATCATCTTCGGCGAACTGGTCCCCAAGCGCATCGCCATGGCCTATCCGGAAGCCATGGCGGTGCTGATCGCGCCGCCCCTGCGGCTGCTCTCGAAGATCATGTCGCCCTTCGTGAAGGCGCTCTCGCTGTCCACCAACGCCATCGTGCGCATCATCGGGATCCACCAGGCCAAGGAAGAAGCGCCGACCGAGGAAGACATCACCGGCATGATCAAGGAAGGCGCCGACACCGGCGTCTTTGAAAAGACCGAGTACGACATCGTCTCGCGCGCCCTGCGCCTGGACGACCAGCACCTGAAGTCCCTGATGACGCCGCGCGTGGACCTGGTGATCCTCGACCTCGAGATGGACCGCTCCACCAACCTCGAGATCATCGCGAACAACCCCTACAGCCGCTTCCCGGTATGCCGGGGCGACCGCTCGCACATCCTCGGCTACGTGCTGGTGCGCGACCTGTTCGGCCAGGCTGCCCGCACCGGCGCGGTGGACGCGATCGACATCGACGGCGCGGTGCAGGAGCTGCTCTACGTGCCCGAGACCGTGAGCGCCATGGCCCTGCTCGAGATGTTCAAGAAGAACCGCGCCGAGCTGGCCCTGATCGTCGACGAGTACGGCGACATCCAGGGCATGGTGACCCTGAGCGACGTGATGAGCGCCCTGGTCGGCGACGTCACCGTGGCCGGCGAGGAGCACGATCCCGACGCGGTGCAGCGCCAGGACGGCAGCTGGCTGCTCGACGGCGGCGTCGCCCTCGACCGCTTCCGCGACCTGCTCGCAACCGGCATCGTCTTCCCCGGCGAGGACGAAGGCGCCTACCATACCCTGGCCGGCTTCCTGCTCTACCAGCTCGGCTACATCCCCAAGGCCTCCGAGTTCGTCGAATGGGAAGGCTTCCGCTTCGAGGTCATGGACATGGACGGCAACCGGATCGACCGCATCCTGGTCACGCCGGTCACGCCGGTCGCGCCCTCGCGGACCCCGGGCGCGGCGGACTGAAGGCGGGGATCAGGCGGCAATCCAGGCGTCGGTATCCATCACCGTCGCATAGGCGAAGGCCAGTGCCGACATCTGCGCGGCGTGGACCTGGGCGGCCGGCACGGTCTGCCCGCGGAATTCGAGGTCGCGCGTGGCGCAGGCATCGTCCACCACCGTGACGCGGTAGCCGAAGTCCGAGGCGCCGCGCGCCGTCGCGTCGATGCACATATGGCTCATCGCGCCGACGATGGTGACGGCATCGACGCCGCCGGCGTCGAGCTGCCGCTTCAGGTCGGTCTTCAGGAAGGAATTCGGGTGGTGCTTCAGGATCACGGCTTCGCCCTCCTGTGGCGCCACCGCCGGGTGGATCCGGGCGCCCGCGCTGCCGGGCGCGAAAAAGGGCGCGTCGGCCTGCAGGAATTCGTGGCGGACATGGAAGACCGGTTCGCCCTTCGCGCGGGCCGCGGCGATCACGCGGGCGGCATTGCCCAGCGCCGCGTCGATGCCGGCCAGCGGCAGCTTCCCTGTGGGCAGATAATCGTTCTGCAAATCGACGACGATGACGGCATTCTTGCTCATGGTATTCCTCGAAACAGGTTGGTGTGGGTGGTGAGACGTGCATCCCGATGACGGGACGGAAGGCATTGTCGGGCCTCGTTGAACCCCGCGACAGTGGCCCGAAGGCACACTTTCGATATAATCGGGCCATGCGCCCACAAGAACACCTTCCTGCCGCACCCAAGGTGGCGGTCGTCGCCTTCGACGGCATCATCCCCTTCCATTTGTCGGTCCCCTGCCTGGTCTTCGGCAGCCAGGCCGTGCGCGCCGAAGACCCCTGCTTCGAGATCCTCGTCTGCGGCCTGCAGGCGGGCCCCTTGCGGACCTCGGCCGGCTTCACGATCACCGCGCAGCGCGACCTTTCCGGCCTCGAGGAAGCCGACATCGTCGTCATGCCTTCCTGGCTGACAGCCGACCGCGAGGCGCCAGCCTGCCTGCTGGACGCCCTGCGCCGCGCGTACGCACGCGGCGCCACCATCGTCGGACTGTGCCTGGGTGCTTTTCCGCTGGCCCAGGCCGGCCTGCTCGATGGCCGGACCGTCGCCACCCACTGGGAGGCGGCAGGGCTGCTCGCCGCGCGCTACCCGACGGTGAAGGTCGACCAGCACGTCCTGTATGTCGACGAAGGCCAGGTCCTGACGTCGGCCGGGGTCGCGGCGGGCCTGGACTGCTGCCTGCACCTGCTGCGCCGGCTGCGCGGCGCCGACTACGCCAACAAGGTCGCCCGGCGCATCCTGATCGCGCCCCACCGCGACGGCGGCCAGGCCCAGTTCATCGACAGGCCGCTGCCGGCGTCGCCTGCGGCCGGCCGGTTTTCCGAACTGCTTGCCTGGATCGACGCGCACCTGGCCGAAGAACACAGCATCGACGCGCTTGCCGCGCGCGTTGCGATGAGCCGCCGCAACTTCACCCGCCACTTCCGCCAGGCGACCGGCACCACGGTCAAGCAGTGGTTGCTCAAGCAGCGCCTGCTCCATGCCCAGCGCCTGTTAGAGACCAGCGAGGCCTCGGTCGAGCGGGTGGCGCAGGCGGCCGGATTCGGCAATGCGCTTGCACTCAGGCAGCATTTCCGCAGCGCATTCCGTACTTCGCCAAGCGACTACCGCAAACGTTTTCGGCCCAACGCCCCGGCATGAAGCTGGTTAATGTTCTGTTAAGCCTCCTGCGCTAAGCTGCGCGCATCCCAACAGAAAGTGCGCCGCCATGGATGCCATCCGGCTCGGTCCCCTCGTCTTCTCCGTTCCGACCCTGCTGGCGCTCGCCGCCATCCTCGCCGCGACAGGCCTGGCCGGCCTCTACCGCCGCCGTCGCGGCATCGACGCCGGCGGCGCCGTCTGGACCGTGATCGCCGCCGGTTTCATCGCCGCCCGCGCCGTCTTCGTACTGCGCCACCACGACCTCTTCCTCGCCAAGCCCTGGACGATGTTCGACATCCGCGACGGCGGCTTCGACCGCCCGGTCGGCCTGATGGTGGCCTGCGTGGTGGCCGCCGAGATCATCCGGCGCCAGGCGCCCCTGCGCCGTCCGCTGCTGGCCAGCCTGATGCTTGGGGGCGCCGTCTGGCTGGGCGGCGCGCTCGCCGCCCAAGCCCTGGCCCCGAGCGCCGCGCCGCTCCCCGACCTGACCGTGCGCCGCCTCGACGGCAGCGAGATCCCCTTGCGCAGCCTGGCCGGCAAGCCCATGGTGGTCAACCTCTGGGCCACCTGGTGCCCGCCCTGCCGGCGCGAGATGCCGGCCCTGGAGGCGGCGCAGCGCGCCCATCCCGACATCGCCTTCGTCTTCGTGAACCAGGGCGAATCCGCCGCGGCGGTCGCCGGCTTCCTGGCCGACCAGGGCCTGCGCATGGAGAACGTCGTGCTCGACCCGGCCGCGCGCCTGGCGGCCCGCACCTCCTCGCCCGGCTATCCGGCCACCCTGTTCTATGACGCCGGGGCCGTGCTGCGCGCCCGCCACACGGGCGAGCTGTCGGAGGCGACGCTGCGCGAGAAGCTGGCAAGCCTCCGAAAGCCGTAAGCGCAGGCTCTTTCGCAACGCGCAAGGCTGTGGTACAACGTCGCGATTGCCCGGAGAGCCCATGCAGATCAATCCCATCCAGCTGTTCGACGCCGAGTCGTCCACCTACACCTACATCCTGACCGCCCCCGATAGCAGCGACGCCGTGATCATCGACCCGGTCGACCACAACCTCGAGCGCGACCTGTCCCACATCGAGCGCCTCGGCCTGCGCCTGACCCACGTGCTCGAGACCCACGCCCATGCCGACCACGTCACCTCGGCCGGCAAGCTGCGCGCCCTCACCGGCGCCAAGGCCTGCGTGCCGAGCGGCTGCGGGATCCCGCCGGCCGAAGTCCAGCTGGAAGACGGCGACGTGATTCCGTTTGGTGCGCGCGAGCACATCGCCGTGATCCATACGCCCGGCCATACCGCCGGCAGCATGTGCTACCTCTGGCGCGGCAACCTTTTCACGGGCGACACCCTGCTGGTGAACGGCTGCGGGCGCACCGATTTCCAGGGCGGCTCCGCCGACGCCCTCTACGACAGCGTTACCCGCAAGCTCTTCGTGCTCGACGACGCCACCCGGGTCTGGCCCGGCCACGACTACAAGGGCCAGTCCGTATCGAGCATCGGCTGGGAGCGCCGCCACAACGCGCGCCTGGCGAACCGTTCGCGCGCCGACTTCGTCGCCCTGATGGCCGCCCTGGACCTGCCGCGCCCGAAGCTCATCGACGTGGCGGTCCCGGCCAATCGGAACCTCGGCCTGGCCCATAGCGTGTAAGCTGGCTGAAGCGGGCTGGTAACTCGTGGTTCATGCGGCTCGCATGACAAGCGCGTGTCATTACGCTAGAATATTGCGTTCTATTAATTTCTAGTGCGCACAGGAAACGTTTCAAGCATGCGTACGGGGCAGCCGCATGAAACAGTTCTACGATATCGCACACTGGCGCACCCGCATCTTTCGCGGGCTGATGTCGACCACCTTGTTGCTGGGGACGGCGACCGCCATTCCCAGCTCCCTGTTCGCGCTCGCCGACGGCATCTGGGCGCTGGCCGTGCTCGACGTGGTCGCGCTGGCCTGGATCTTCGCGATCTGGTGGTTCGACCGCCTTCCCTATGCCCTGCGGGTCTGGAACTTCCTCGCGGTGCTCTACGTGGTCGGGATCGGCCTGATGCTCACGGTGGGTTCGATCAGCCAGATCTACCTGATCGGCCCGCCCGTGATGGCGGTGATCCTGCTCGGCACCCGCCAGGCCCTGATCATCCTGGTACTGACCGCCCTGAGCATCTTCGGCCTGGGCGTCACGGGCCAGGCAAGGCTGGTCGTGCTCGGGCTGGGCGAGCAGCACTTGCTGGCGGCCGTGGCCGTGACCATCAACTACCTGTGCGTGGGCGCCGTCATCACCGTCACCTGCGGCACCCTGCTCAAGGGCCTGTCGCAGACCTTCGTGGAGATGCAGGGCTTCGCCGAGTCCCTGGAGGCCAAGCAGGACAAGCTGCATGAGCTGAACGCCGAGCTGCGCCTGACCGCGGCCGCGGTGGCGCGCCTGAACGACATGGTCCTGATCGCGCGCGCCGTCGACCTGCCGGGCGCGGAACAGCCGATCATCTTCGCCAACGACGCTTTTGTCCGCCGCACCGGCTACGCCAGGGAAGAGGTCATCGGCCGCAGCATGCGCCTGCTGCACGGGCCGGACACCGATTCCGACGAGATCGCGCGCATCCTCGCGGCCGTCGCCAACAACCAGGCCGTGACCGCGGAGCTCGTCAACTACACCAAGGATGGCGAACCCTACTGGGTCGAGATGGAACTGGTGCCCTTCGCCAGCGAGGGCGGGCGCAACACCCACTGGGTGGCGGTCGGCCGCGACATCACCGAGCGCCGCAACTCGGCCAAGGCGATCCATCGCCTGGCCTTCTACGACGTGCTCACCGGCCTGCCCAACCGCCGCCTGCTGACCGAGCGCCTGGACGCCATGGTCGCGGCCCGGCACGCCGGCGGCATGCTGGGCGCGGTGCTGTTCATCGACCTCGACAATTTCAAGACCGTCAACGACGCGCGCGGCCACGCCACCGGCGACGCCCTCCTCAAGCACGCCGCGGCGCGCCTGCTGTCGGTGGTGCGCAAGGGCGACACCGTGGCGCGCCTGGGCGGCGACGAATTCGTGGTCCTGCTGAACGACCTCGGACACGAAGCCGATGCCGCCAGTCGCACGGCGCTGTCCGTGGCCGAGAAGGTGCTCGCCGCCCTGGGCGAGGAAGTGACGATCGAGGAACACGTCTACCGCTCCACCGGCAGCATCGGCGTGGCCCTGCCGCTGCGCCCGGGCCAGACCGGCCACGACCTGCTGCGCGAAGCCGATACCGCGATGTACCAGGCCAAGGCGGGCGGGCGCAACGGCGTGGCCCTGTTCGAGAACAATATGCTGGCCGACGCCGAGCGCAAGCTGACGCTCGAGCGCGACCTCGCCCTGGCCCTCGAGCGCCAGGAGATCGCCGTGCACCTGCAGCTGCAGGTCGACCGCGAGCACTGCCCGGTCGGCGCCGAGCTGCTGCTGCGCTGGCGCCGCGCCGACGGCGTGCTGGTGCCGCCCGACGTCTTCATCCCGATCGCCGAGAGCAGCGGCCTGATCGTGTCGCTGGGCGACTGGGTGCTGCGCCAGGCCTGCCAGGCCTGGCTGACCCTCGACGCCGCCGGCCATCCGATGCCGCTCTCGGTCAACGTCAGCCCGCTGCAGTTCCGCCAGCCGGATTTCGTCGAACGCGTGCGCGCGACGCTGCGGGAAACCGGGGCGCCGGCCGACCAGATGATCTTCGAAGTCACCGAGGGGCTGCTGGTGTCGGACCTCGACGCCACCATCGCGCGCATGCACGAGCTGAGCGCCATGGGCATCCGCTTCTCGATCGACGACTTCGGGACCGGCTACTCGAACCTGGCCTACCTGCGCAAGATGCCGCTGTACGAGCTCAAGATCGACAAGAGCTTCATCCGCGACACCCCGAACGACGTCAACGGCACCGCCATCGTGCAGTCGATCCTGGCCATGGCCGACCACCTGGACCTGCGCGTGGTGGCCGAGGGCATCGAAACAAGCCAGCAGGCCGACTACCTGGCCGAGCACGGCAGCCCCTGCATGCAGGGCTACCTGTTCGCGCGCCCGGCCCCGCTCGAAGACCTGCTCGCACGCCTGGCGCAGCCGGACACGCTGGCCCGAAGCTGCTAAGCTTCCGAAGCATGGCGCACCAATCCATCCTCGCATTCTCCACCCGCGGCCGCGGCACGCGCGACATCACCCGGGATGTCGCCGAGGTCGTGCGCCAGGCGGGCGCTAGCGCAGGCCTGGCGCACGTCTTCGTCCAGCACACCAGCTGCTCGCTGATCATCACGGAAAACGCCGACGCCGACGTGCGCCGCGACCTCGACACCATCCTGGCCCGCCTGGCGCCCGACGGCGATCCGGCCTACCGCCACGACGCGGAAGGCCCGGACGACATGGCGGCCCACGTGCGCAATATGCTCACCGGCTCGGCCGTCACCGTGCCGGTGAAGGACGGCCGCCTGCTGCTCGGCACCTGGCAGGGCATCTACCTCTACGAGCACCGCACCAGCCCCCACCAGCGCCGGGTCGTCGTCACGGTCCTCTAGGCTTCCCCCCGTCGTGGGGGAAGACCGTCCCGCCCGCTTTGCCTACACTGCGAGCAAGCCGTCACGCTGCACCCGCGGGGAGCAGCACATCGGCTACCGTATTCCCGGCAACAAAGGATCCCCGCCCATGGACTTCCTCGACGACATCCTGGACCTGCGCAGCGCCCGCCTGCGCCAGTCCGCCCTGTGCAGCTTCATGGCCGACCGCGGCGTCGACCCGCAGCAGCGCCTGTCCTTCATCCCCGCCATGATGTTCTTCACGATGGGCTTCAAGGACATCCTCGCCGCGCTGCGCGACAACAGCGACAAGTCGCCCCTGCAGGCGAGCGTGCACCGCTACTCCGACGAGTACGGCTTCCACTGGCTCTGGTACCTGGAAGACCTGCACGCCATCGACCACGGCCGGCGCCTCCTGCAGCTGCCGGCGGCCCAGGCCTTCACCGACGTCTGGTCGCTCGAGAACCACGCCACCCGCGAGGCCGTGTACCACGCGATCCACCTGGCCAAGACCTGGCGCACGCCCTTCTACCGCATGGTCCTGATCGAGGCGCTGGACGCGACCTTCAACTGCTTCAACGAGCCGATGTATGCGCTGGTCGATGAACTCGGCCTGGTCGAGCGCCTGCACTACTTCGGCCAGTTCCACCATCGCGTGGGCAGCCTGCGCGCCAGCGAGCGCCTGGGCGCGACGCTTGCCGGCTACGTTCCCTGCGCGGACGAGCGCACCACCGCCGTCTTCCTCGTCAACCAGGTCTTCGACGCCTTCAAGCGCATGTTCGACTGCTGGTACGCGGCGCGCCTGCCGACCGACCTGCTGCGCCCGGCCGCTTGACGCCATATGCATCCGATTGTCGTGGACAAGGGGCGCCTCGCCCTTTAGGCTGGTGCCACGTCCACACGATCGAGGTGCCACGATGCCCGCCCTGATGTCACGCCTGTGCCTGGCCGCGGCGCTGATGCTGCCGCTTGCCTCCCGGGCGGCCACGCCCGCCGCCGACCACCACCAGCACCTGTTCAGCCCCGGCATCATCGCCTTCCTGGCGCCAAAACCCGGCCCCGACGCCTTGCGCGAGATCCCGGTCGAGGAACTGGTGGGCTTGCTGGACAAGGCCGGCATCGGCCGCGCCGCCATCATGTCGGTGGCCTATATGTATGGCCGGCCGACGCGCGTGGTCGAGGACGAGTACGCGAAGGTCCAGGGCGAGAACGACTGGACCGCGGCCCAGGCCGCGAAGTATCCCGGGCGCCTGCGCGCCTTCTGCGGCTTCAATCCGCTCAAGGACTACGCACTGAAGGAACTGGAGCGCTGCGCCTTTCACCCCGGTCTGCGCCATGGCATCAAGATGCACTTCGGGAATTCCGACGTGCAGCTGGAGAATCCCGAGCACGTCAAGCGCCTGCAGGAGGTCTTCCGCGCAGCCAACCGCCACCGCATGGCCATCGCCGTGCACCTGCGCGCCAACATCGGCCTCAAGCGCCCCTACGGCGAGGCGCAGGCGCGCGCCTTTCTCACCCGGCTGATGCCGCAGGCGCCCGACATCCTGGTGCAGGTGGCCCACTTCGCCGGCACCGGGCCCGGCTTTGATGACCCGCCGGCCAACGAGGTGATGCGCGTGTTCGCCGAAGCCGCGGCGCGCAAGGACCCGAACACCCGCAACCTCTACTTCGACGTGGCCTCGATCGCCACCCCGGAACTCTCTCCCGAGCACGCGCGCGAGATGGTGACCCGGATCCGCATGGTCGGCGTCGACAAGATCCTCTACGGGTCCGATGCGGCCACGCCGGGCAATATGAAGCCCGTCGAGGCCTGGGCGGCGTTTCGCGCGCTGCCCTTGAGCCCGGAAGAATTCGGGCGCATCGCAGGCAAGGTCGCGCCTTACTTGCAATGAGCTGCAATGCGCTGCGATAAGCTGCGGTAAGCCGGGCTGCGCACGACCGTGATATCGTTGGGTCGTCCCCACGACCTTCCGTGCGCGCCATGCATCCATCGAACATCGTCCTGCTGGAATTCCATCCCGAACGCGATGACCTCAGCCCCGGCAAGGAGCTGCGCGACGGCCTGTCGGTGGCCCTGCGCATGGGCCGCACCCTCTGGCTCGCCAACGACGAGTCGGTCAGCCTCGAGCGACTGACCCTGTGCGAGGCCGACAGCACCGGGAGAAGCAGTTTCGCGCGCGAACACCGGCAGTACGCCCTGCACGACTACCTGCCCCTGCCGCTGCCGCCCCACGGCGAAACGCGGGACGACATCAACGAGGCCGACATCGAGGGCCTGGCCTGCGACGGCAAATACCTGTGGATCGCCGGTTCGCACAGCTTGCGCCGGCGTCAGCCAAAGGAAGGCGACGGCGTGCGCAAGGCGCAGAGACGCCTCGCAAGCGTCAGCGCAGACGGCAACCGCTACCTGCTGGGACGCATCCCGGTGGTCGAGGAAGACGGCGGCTACACGCTCGCCCGCGAGCACGCGGGCAAGAACAGGCTGCGCCGCGCCGCCATGCTGCGCGGCGACGAGCACGGCAAGGAGCTGACGGCGCTGCTGCGCGAGGATCCCCACCTCGGTCCTTTTCTCTCCATCCCCGGCAAGGACAACGGCTTCGACATCGAGGGCCTGGCGGTGGCCGGCGAACACCTGCTGCTGGGCCTGCGCGGCCCGGTGCTGCGCGGCTGGGCGCTGGTGATCGAGGTCGCGCTGGTGGACGACGAAGAGGAAGGCCGGCTGCGCCTGGCGCCGGTCGACAAGGAGGGGCTTCTCTACCGCAAGCACTTCCTCGACCTGCATGGCCTCGGCATCCGCGACCTGTGCGTGCAGGGCAAGGACGTGCTGGTGCTGGCCGGGCCGACCATGGACCTGGACGGCCCGGTGCGCGTGCTGCGCTGGCGCGGCGGCACGGCGCCCCGGGAAGAAGCCGTGCTGCACGCGCACCAGCTCGAAACCGTGCTCGAGCTGCCCTTCGGCCAGGGCGTCGACCATCCGGAAGGCATGAGCCTGTTTCCCGGCAAGGACGGCAAGGAAACCGAGCTGCTGGTGGTGCACGACTCGGCCTCGCCCAGCCGGCAGATCGGGGACAGTACGCTGGTGGCGGACGTCTATGCCATCCCGCGCAAGGGCAGGACACGTTGAACCGGGGCGCGCGCGATAGTGGATGCCCCGCCGGCCAAGCCTGCGCCGCTTCCGCCCCGAACCCGTTAAGCTGGGACCGTCCTTACCTTCCCACGATAGGAGATTACGATGCGCAAGATGATCATGATGGCCATTGCCGGCCTGCTCTGGAAGAAATTCGGCGGCAAGTATGCCCGCCGCTCGGCCTATAGCCGCAACTGGCGCGGTTTCTGACGGCCAGCCTGCACGGCGGCCGCGAATAATCCCGCGGTCGCCCTCCACGGCCCAGTTCCATGCAGTAGAATCGCTGGCTTTAAGGCAACCTTTTCCTTAAGGCCGACGATGGACAACCCGCAGCACGCCCCCGCGCACGAACTCAAGCGCGGACTGAAGAACCGCCACATCCAGCTGATCGCCCTCGGCGGCGCGATCGGCACGGGCCTGTTCCTGGGCGTGGCCCAGACCATCCAGCAAGCCGGCCCTTCGGCCCTGCTCGGCTACGCGATCGCCGGCCTGGTCGCCTTCCTCATCATGCGCCAGATGGGCGAGATGATCGTCGACGAGCCGGTCGCCGGTTCTTTCGGCTATTTCGCCAGCAAGTACGGCAGCCCGCTGGCCGGTTTCGCCTCCGGCTGGAACTACTGGGTCATGTACATCCTCGTCAGCATGGCCGAACTGTCGGCCCTCGGCATCTACGTCCAGTACTGGTTCCCCGAGGTGCCGACCTGGGTCTCGGCGCTCGCGTTCTTCATGCTGGTCAACGCCCTGAGCCTGCTCAACGTGAAAGCCTTCGGCGAACTCGAGTTCTGGTTCTCGATCATCAAGGTGGCGGCCGTGGTCGGCATGATCGTGTTCGGCCTCTACCTCCTGATCAGCGACACCGCCGGGCCCCAGGCGGGCGTGGCCAACCTCTGGCAGCACGGCGGCTTCTTCCCGAACGGCTTCGCCGGCCTGGCGCTGTCGATGGCCGTCATCATGTTCTCCTTCGGCGGACTGGAAATGATCGGCATCACCGCCGCCGAAGCCGACAACCCGGGCCGCACCATCCCGCGCGCCATCAACCAGGCGATCTGGCGCATCGCCATCTTCTACGTCGGCGCCCTGGCCGTGCTGCTGATGCTCTACCCCTGGTCCAAGGTCGCCCTCGGCGGCAGCCCCTTCGTGCTGATTTTCGCCGCGCTGGACAGCAATGTGGTCGCCAATGTCCTCAACCTGGTGGTGCTGACGGCAGCCCTGTCGGTCTACAACGGCTGCGTCTACGCCAACAGCCGCATGCTCTTCGGCCTGGCCGAACAGGGCAACGCCCCGCGCGCCCTCTTGAGGGTGTCGCGCCGCGGCGTGCCGCTGGCGGCCCTGGGCGTCTCGGCGGTCGCCACCGGCATTTGCATCTGCATCAACTACTTCCTGCCCAGGGAAGCCTTCGGCATGCTGATGGGCCTGGCCGTCTCGGCCCTCGTCATCAACTGGGGCATGATCTGCTGGAGCCACCTGCGCTTCCGCCGCCAGAAGGCGGCCAGCGGCCAGGCGACCGCCTTCCGCAGCCCCTTCTTCCCCCTCACCAACTACCTCTGCCTGGCCTTCCTGGCCGGCATCATCGTGGTGATGTACCTGACCCCGGGCCTGCGCCTCTCGGTCTGGATGATCCCGGCCTGGCTCCTCGTCCTCGCTTTGGCCTACCGCCTGCGCAAGGGCGCCGTCCCCGCCACGGCTTCCGCCTGAGGTCGCCCGCTACAAACCCAACCCGGGGTGTCAGGTCTGACATTTAGACACGAACTCTGCCGTAAGGCCTGGCTACTGTCGGGTCCGTGTCCGAATGTCAGACCTGAGGTGGTCCGGATATCCTGGACAAGTTATTTAGACACAGGGAATGCGGCCTCGACGGCGGCAGGCGTTTGGTAGCCCAAGGTTTGATGTAGCCGCTGCTTATTGTAGTACGTCTCAATGTAGTCGCGGACCACAGCCTTGCCTTCGTCCCTGGATGCAAACAAGCGCTCGTGCATCGCCTCGTTCTTCAGA
>NZ_JANUHA010000003.1 GCF_024753255.1 Massilia agri | reverse complement strand
AAAGCAGCTCGACGGTTCACCTTGACCCAACAGCAAACGGTGACAGCGCCATAAAAAAAGCCACGCGGCCTTGCGGCGGCGTGGCTTTCCTGGAAGTGCCGTGCTTATTGCACGCCCATTTCCTTCAGCAGGTTATCGGCCTTGTCCACATGCTTCATATTCCACAGCATGTAGCGGCTGTCCACCTGGATCGAGCGGGTCATGGCCTTGTTGAAGTCCCAGTCCGAGATGATCGAATCCAGGGTGCCGTCGAAGGCCAGGCCGATCAGCTCGCCCTTCGAGTTCAGCGCGGCCGAGCCCGAGTTGCCGCCGGTGATGTCCAGCGTCGCCAGGTAGTTGACCGGCACGGTCTTGAGCTTCGGATCGACGTACTTGCCGAAGTCCTTGGCCTGGATCGCCGCCAGCTGGGCGGCCGGTGCGTTGAACTCGCCTTCGCCGGTGTGCTTGGCCACGATGCCTTTCGGGGTCGTGAACGCGGTCCAGGAACCGGTGCCGTCGGCGCCGACGTCGCGGCCGGTGACCTTGCCGAAGGTGACGCGCAGGGTGCCGTTGGCGTCAGGATAGACGGCCTGGCCCTTGCTGTTCATGTAGGCGATCTTGGCGCGCATGTAGTTGCCGTAGGCTTGCTGGATCTTGCCTGCCAGTTCTTCTTCCTGGGCTTCCTCCTTCATGCCCGCGTCGTACATGGCGACGGCGGCCTTGATGAAGCTGTCGTTCGAGGCCTGGAATTCGGCCGGCGACTTCTTCAGCCAGGCGCTGCGTTCTTCCTTGTTGGCCAGCTTGGAACCCGCGTAGATGCGGTCCAGCGCGGCCTTCAGTTCGGCTTCGCCCATGCCCGGCTTGATGCCGAGGGCGGCGTCGAAGGCGGCGTCATGCTCGTTCGCCGGCTGCGCGTTGTACTTGGTGAGGAAGTGCAGCACCAGGGCCTTGTCGACCTTCTCGTCGTAGGTGCGGTCCTGGCCGGCCACGATCGAGTTCCAGCGCGGCATGTCGCGTTCCTGGAAGCCGGTCTTGCGCTCGGCGTCCGGCTTGGTGCGCTCATTGGCCAGGCGGTACAGCGAACGCGCCGAGGACAGGAACTTCGGCTGCGCATAGCCCAGGAAGAAGCCCTTCTTGGCGTTGGCGTCGCGCTCTGCGATCAGCTTCTCGGCGGTCTCGATGTCGGCGGCGTACTGGGCCTTGCGGGCGGGGTTCGCGTTGACCCATGCCTTCAGGGCATTGTGCTCGGCCGTCTTACGCTGCAGGAAGTCGCTGTTGGCATACGAGGTCAGCATGCCCTTGCGGTTCTTGTAGTAGTTGTTGACGCCGGCAACCTGGCCTGCGTACTTGAGCTTGGCGGCCGGGTCGTTCTTGGTCTCGCGCTCGATGATCGCCAGGGTGTCGCCCGATGCCTGCACGAAAGCCGGGTAGTTCCAGGTGAAGGTCGATTCGACTTCCGACGGCAGGCGGTGGCGGTTGGTGCGGCCCGGGTAGCCCAGCACCATCACGAAATCGCCTTCCTTGGCGCTGGCCGCCGGGTCGGCGATCTTCAGCACGTGCTTCGGCTTGTAAGGGACGTTGTCCTTCGAGAACTCGGCGGCCTTGCCGTCCTTGCTCACGTAGGCGCGGTAGAAGCCGTAGTCGCCGGTGTGGCGCGGCCACATCCAGTTGTCGGTGTCGCCGCCGAACTTGCCGACGCCGGCCGGCGGTGCGTGCACCAGGCGCACGTCACGGATTTCGAGCTGCTTCAGGCGGTAGAACTCCAGGCCGCCGTAGTAGCTGGCCACGGTGCAGCGGTAGCCGGCGTCCTTCTCGCATTCCGACACCAGTTTCTTCTGGTTCTTTTCGATGGCGTCGATGCGCGCCTTGCCGCTCAGTTTGGCGACTTCCGGCGTGATGATCTGGTCGGTGACGTTCGCGACTTCTTCGGTCACGTAGACGCGGCTGCCCGGGGCGGCCGGCAGTTCTTCGCCGAGGGTCTTGGCCAGGAAGCCGTTGGCCAGCAGGTCGCGTTCCGGCGTCGAGTTGACGGCGATGCTGTTGTACACGCAGTGGTGGTTGGTGACGACCAGGCCCTGCGGCGACACGAAGGAAGCCGAGCAGCCGCCCAGGCTCACGATCGCGCCCATCGGGAATTCGGTCAGCTTGGTCAGGGTGGCCGGATCGAGCTTGAGGCCGGCGGCTTTCAGTTGCTTGGCTACTTGTGGCAGCTGCTGCGGCATCCACATGCCTTCGTCCGCTTGTGCGGCGAAGCTGGTCAGGATGGCCAGCGAGAGGAGGGTCTTTTTCATTCGCGTCTGTCTTTATGAGGAAGGGAACTCGAGGGCTCCGTAGAGCATCCGAGAGTATCCGTAATCCCCATATGCATCGTCAACCAATATTTCGTACCGACAAACCGATAATTTTTCCCTGTGAAAACTAATGTTTACAGCTGATCGCCGACCAGTGAAGCCACGCTCGTGGTGAAACGTTCCCACAGCGGACGCTCGCGGAATTCGGCCTTCGTCACCGGATTCGAGCGCTTCCAGTCGTCCTCGAAAATGGCGGTCTGTTCACGCGCGAAGTCCGCATGCAGGATGTTCAGGTTGGCTTCGTCGTTGATGCTGAAGGAGCGGTTGTCGAAGTTGGTCGAGCCCACCGAGACCAGCAGGTCGTCGACGATCAGGGCCTTCACGTGGTACATCGTGGGCTGGTACTCGGCCAGCTTGACGCCGGCCGCGAGCAGCTCGCCCCAGCGCTCGCGCGAGGCCGCCTTGACCAGGTCGGAATCGATGATGTCGCCAGGCATCAGGATGCGCACGCGTACGCCCCGCTTCGCCGCCTCGATCAGGGTGCGGATGGTGAGGTCGTCCGGCACGAAGTAGGCTGCCGACAGGTCGATGGTCTTGCGCGCCGCCGTGATCGTCATCAGGTACATCAGGTGCATCGATTCGCTGCCGCCGGTGGGCGAACTCGAGAACATCTGGGCCGGCATGTCGCCTGCCGGTGTCAATGCCGGGAAATAGTCCGGGCCGTCGAGCACGGTGCCGGTGGCCTTCAGCCAGTTGTCGTTGAACACGGCCTGGATCTGGCCCACCACCGGCCCCTCGATGCGGAAATGGGTGTCGCGCCAGTGGTTCTTGTCCTGGGCATTGCCGCGCCACTGGTCGGCGATGCCGACGCCGCCGGTGAAGCCGACCTTGCCGTCGATCACCAGGAGCTTGCGGTGGGTGCGGTTGTTCAGGCGCGCCAGCTTCCACCAGACCGGCTTGTGGTAGCGCTGTACCTGCACGCCTGCCTCTTTCATGGCGTCGATCTGCGCCAGGTCCATCTTCATGCTGCCCATGAAGTCGAGCATCACGTGCACCTTCACCCCGGCGCGGGCACGCTCCATCAGGGCGTCGGCGAATTCCTTCCCGATCGATTCGGACCAGTAGATATAGGTCTCGAACGTGATCGTTTTTTCTGCCGAGCGGATCGCGTCCAGCATGGCGGGGAAGATCTGGTCGCCGTTGAGCAGGACCTCGACCTTGTTACCTTCGAGAATGGGCGGACCCAGCAGGACGCCGAGCGAGCGGCGGAATTGCGGATCGTTGCTGTCGTACTGGCGGCTGAGCCGCGTTTCGATCTGTTTTTCGTTTGGGGCGAAATTGAGCAGCAGAATGCCGCCGACCAGGGTGAGGGCGGCCGTGACCAGGATGGTCCAGAACAGGGAGGGCGTGACTTTGCGACGCATGAGCTTGCAGACGTAAAAAAACCAACGCGCGAAGCGTTGGTTTTTACATGGGGCTATTCACTGAAGATCAGCGAACGCGGCCGCGACGCAGCAGGTTCACGATCGCCAGCAGGATGACAGCGCCCAGGAAGGACACCAGCAGCGAGGAAACGCTGAAGTCGTCCGAATTGATGGTGCCGGTGCCGAACAGCGGGGAGAGCAGCCAGCCGCCCAGGAAGGCGCCGACGATACCAACCACGACATTGAGAATCATGCCCTGTTCAGCGTCGGTTTTCATGACCATGCTGGCGAGCCAGCCCAGAATGCCACCGACAACGATCCAAATGATGAATAACATGGTGTACCTCCTTCAAATTGAGAAAACATACCCCCAGGCCAGTGATGCGTTGATTGCCGTGGCCATGGAGAAAAGTCTAGAGACCAGTCCCCTTCAGGTCGGTGCGGCAACGAACGTTAGACGGCGAATCGCAAGCCCCGTTCTGATGCCGCCGGTTTTCGGGGCAAGAGTGCGTCAGCGAACAGAAGAGGTCATGGGGCAGGCATAAGGTTTAAAACACTAGCAATTCCTGATTTGCACGACCCGAGCACCTGACCCTTCGAAAGGATTCGATATGAGCAGCTACGACACCACCGGCAACAACAACCAGAACCAGAATTCGCGCATGGTCACCGGCCTGTTCCCGGACCGCGCCAGCGCCGAGCGCGCCTACAGCTCGATCTCGAGCCGCGGCTATGGCAAGGACGACGTCAACCTGATGATGTCGGACACCACCCGCAAGACCCACTTCGGCGACACCGACACTGAACTGGGCAGCAAGGCCGCCGAAGGCGCCGGCATCGGCGCCGGCATCGGCGGCACCATCGGCGCCGTCCTGGCAGGCATCGCCGCCGTCGGCACCACCCTGGTCCTGCCGGGCCTGGGCGTGGTCGTGGCCGGCCCGCTGGCCGCCGCACTGGCCGGCGCCGGCGCCGGCGGCATCACCGGTGGCCTGATCGGCGCGCTGATCGGCGCCGGCATTCCGGAAGAGCGCGCCAAGCACTATGAGGAAGGCATCAAGAGCGGCGGCATCGTGATGGGCGTGCACGCACGTTCGGACGAAGACGCGCGCCACATCGAGCAATCGTGGACCGACAACGGCGGCACCCACATCATCGGTACCGGCGTCGGCGCCCTCGGCGGCGCCGCCGCAGGCGCCGCCATCGGCTCGGCGGCCGGTCCGGTCGGCACCGTGGCCGGCGCGGCGATCGGCGCCGTCACCGGCGGCATGGCCGGCAAGGGCGTCGGCGAAGTCGTGAATCCGAAGTCCGGCGACGACCTGTCGGAACACTACCTGGCCAAGGGCGTGGGCGCCAGCAGCGGCGCGGCAGTGGGCGCGATGGCCGGTGCGGCCGCCGGCCCGGTCGGCATGGCGGCGGGCGCCGTCGTGGGCGGCCTGGCGGGCGGCGCGGCCGGCCGCGGCGCGGGCGAAGTCGTGAACCCGAAGGCGAGCGACGACCTGAACGACCATAACCTGGCGCAGGGTGTCGGCGGCGCAGGCGGCGCGGCGGTCGGCGCGGCGGCAGGCTCGGTGGCCGGCCCGATCGGCACCGCGGCGGGCGCCGTGATCGGCGGCCTGGCAGGCGGCGCGGCCGGCAAGGGCGCGGGCGAAGTCGTGAACCCGAAACCGGGCGACGAACTGCGTGACCACCACCTGGGCACCGGCGTCGGCGCGGCCGGCGGCGCGGCTGTCGGCGGTGCGGTGCTGGGCGGCGCGGTCGGCGGTCCGGTCGGCGCGGTGGCCGGCGCCGGCATCGGCGCAGCGGTGGGCGGCATGGCCGGCAAGGGCGTGGCCAAGATGGTCAACCCGCAGGAAGAAGACGCCCACTGGCGCAACCAGTACCAGACCCAGCCCTATTACACCCCGGGCTACACCTACGACGACTACGCACCGGCCTATGCGCTGGGCTACAACTCGGCAGGCCGCTATCCGGGCAGCTACGACATGCACGAGAACGAGCTGTCGAGCGAGTGGGAACGCACCAAGGGCAATTCGCGCCTGAGCTGGGAACAGGCCAAGCACGCTTCGCGCGCCGCATGGCACAAGGTGGAACGCGCGATCCCGGGCGATGCCGACCGCGACGGCCGCTAAGCCTTAGCAGTCTCCCGACGTAAAAAAGCCCCGGTGCCTGTGGTACCGGGGCTTTTTCGTAGGGTGGGCGGTCCTCCGCCCACGCGTTCAAACAGTGTGGGAACGGACGATGAGCGTCAGGTCGCCTTGTAGTTGAACGCGTGGGCAAGGGATTGCCCACCCTACGCACATCACTGCTTCACTGCTTCGACCTGGATCGCCAGCTTCACTTCCGGCGAGAAGCGCGGCAGGGCGTAGTTGATGCCGAAGTCGCTGCGCAGGAAGGTGCCGGTCACGTCGGCGCCGCACACTTCGCGCTTGAGCATCGGGTGGTCGATGCACTTGAACTTGTTGATGGTCAGGGTCAGCGGCTTGGTGACGCCGTGCAGGGTCAGCTCGCCTTCGGCCGAGGTCGGGACGTCGCCGGTGAACTTGATGGTCTTGGACTTGAAGGTGGCGGTCGGGTACTTGGCGGCGTCGAAGATGTCCGGGCTCTTCGCGTGCTCGTTCATCTTGTCGTGGCCGAAGTCGATGCTGTCGATGTGGACGGTGATGTCCAGGGTGCCGGTCTTGGCCTTGCGGTCCAGGGTCACGGTGCCTTCGCTCTTGTTGAACTTGCCGCGCCAGACCGAGATGCCCATGTGGTCGGCCTCGAAGCTCGGGTAGGTGTGGCCCGGCTCGATCTTGTAGGTGTCGGCGGCGAAGGCGATGCCGGCGCCGAGGGTGCTCGAAGCGGCCAGGGCCGCGATCAGGTGGGTGAATTTCATTGGACTTTCCCTTGGGTGAAAATGGTTGATTGAAGCGTGGGTTTACTGGCCCGCGGTGACGCGGAACTTGATGACAACTTCATCGGCGACCATGCTCGTGTCCTTCCACTCGCCTTCGCCGATGTTGAAGGCCAGCCGCCTGATCGGCAGCGCGCCTTCGAAGACCTGCTTGCCGCCTTCCGTTTTCACGGTCAGCGGGAACGCTACCTTGGCGCTGCGGCCCTTGATGCTCAAGGTGCCGCTGACGTTCAGCTTGCCGGCGCCCGCCGGTGCGATCGCCGACGAGACGAAGCTCGCCTTGGGGAATTGCGCCGCGTTGAACCATTCTTTCTTGGCGACTTCCTTGTTGTACTCGGCATCGCCCAGGTCGAAGCTGCCGACCGCGATCTCGACGTTCGCCTTCGAGGCGGCCGGCTTGGCGGCGTCGTAGTCGATCTGCGCCGTGAACTGCCTGAACTTCGCCTCGACCGGTACGCCCATCTGGGTGAAGGTGGCGGTCACGCTGCTTTTCGCGGGATCGGTTTTCAGGACCGCGGCGCCGGCGAGGGCGCTGGCGAAGACGGAGGCGAGCAGCAGGCCTTGGATCGGTTTCATGGGAACTCCTTACGTTTTGGAAAAGGGCAGCATGCGCGCCATCACGCGGTCGCGGTCGACCAGCAGGTGCTTGAAGGCGGCCGCCACGTGCAGACCGACCAGGCCGGCCAGCAACATGTTGAGCCAATAATGAAGGTCCTTGAGGACGAGTTTCAGGGCCGGATCGGGTCCCATCAGCACCGGCAGCTTGACCAGGCCGAACCAGACGATCGGATAGCCGGTCGCCAGGCTGTAGAAATAGCCGGACAGCGGCACGGCGAACATCAGGATGTAGAGCAGCCAGTGCAGGCCGTGGGAGGCGCCGCGCTGCCAGGCCGGCATCTCGTCGGCATAGGCGGGCGGGTGCCGGAACAGGCGCCACAGCAGGCGCAGCGCGGCAAGCAGCAGCACGGTGACGCCGGCCCACTTGTGCCAGTTGAAGTACTTCAGCTTGGTCGGGGTGATGCCCGGGATATCGGTCATCACCAGGCCGAGCGTGAAGGTGCCGACGATCAGCAGGGCGATCAGCCAGTGCAGGACGATGGCCGTGGTGGTGTAGCGATACATAATTATCCGGGAGGAAAGTCGTCCGAGTTAGAACTAACTATACCAAAGTTCCGATTGTATTGCTGCCGAGCGCTTTTTTTTGGCTTCGTACACTAGCACGGTTCGTACGGAGTGCACAGCCATTGCTCTCGGAATGTAAAATTCGCCAACAAGCTGCGTATCAAAGTATATTGGCGGAAACGCCGTTGCATGGAGCAGGATTGATGAGCAACCCCACCGTGTCATGCTGTTCCGGCATGCACCTCAGTAGCATCGCGCTGGCATTCCTGTGCACGGCGCTGGCTTGGCCCGCGCTGGCAGCCGACAATGGCGCCGGGCAGGGCCGTAGCGACGAACTGGCCGACCTGTCGATCGAAGAACTGGCCACCATCCAGGTCACCTCGGTATCGAAGAAGCCCGAGCGGCTGCTCGATGCCCCCGCCTCGGTGTTCGTGATCACGGCCGACGACATCCGCCGCGCCGGTGCGCAAAGCCTGCCCGAGGCCCTGCGCCTGGCGCCTGCCCTGCACGTGGCGCAGCGCTCCAGCTATGGCTATGCGATCAGCGCGCGCGGGATGAACGGCAGCAGCAACAGCGCGCCCAACAAGCTGCTGGTGATGATCGATGGCCGCTCGGTATATGCGCCGCTGTTCTCCGGCGTGTTCTGGGACATGCAGGACGTGATGCTGGAGGACGTCGAGCGCATCGAAGTGATCAGCGGTCCGGGCGGCACGCTGTGGGGCGTGAACGCAGTCAACGGCGTCATCAACATCACCACGCGTTCGGCCCAGGCGACCCAGGGCGGCCTGGCCGTGCTGCGCGGCGCGAGCGACGGCGTGGATGCCGCCTTCCGCCAAGGCGGGCGCAGCAGGGACGTCGACTGGCGCGTGTACGGCAAGGCGCTGCGGCGCTGGCGCAGCGAGACCGACGACGGTGGGCGCCTGAACGACGCCTGGCGCCAGGCCCAGCTGGGTTTCCGGGCCGACTGGGCGCGCGCAAGCGATACCTTCAGCGTCAACGGCAGTGTCTTCCACGGCGACCTGGAGCAGCCGGAACCGGGAGAAATCTCGGTCAGCGGCACCGCGCTGCGCCTGGGCGACATCGATACCGAGGGCGCCAGCCTGACGGCCCGCTGGGAACGCGCGCTGGACGACGGCGGACGCTTCTCGGTACAGGCCTACCTCGATCACGCCAAGCGCGTTGTCCCGCCGACCTTCACCGAGTCGCTGCAGATCGCCGACGTCCAGTTCCAGCATACCCTGCCGGCCTGGGGCTCCCACAACCTCGTGTGGGGCGCGAACCTGCGCCACAGCTGGGACGAGGTCGAGAACAGCGAGGTGATCGCCTTCCTGCCGGCGAAGACGGAACAGACCTGGTCCAGCCTGTTCGCCCAGGACGAGATCGCGCTGCACCCCGACCTGAGCCTGACTCTGGGCGCGCGCGTCGAGCGCAACGACTACACCGGCAACGAATTCCTGCCCACCGCGCGCCTGTCCTGGCGCCTGGCGCCGCGCCACGCCTTGTGGACCGCACTCTCGCGCACCGTGCGCGCGCCGACCCGTCTCGATGCCGATGCCTTCATCCCGGGCCGCCCGCCCTACCTGCTGCGCGGCGGGCCGCGGGTGCGCTCGGAAGTGGCGCGCGTGTTCGAAGTCGGCTACCGCGGCCAGCCGCTCACCGATCTCTCCTTGTCGGCGACCGTGTTCCACAATGACTACGACCACCTGCGCACCCAGGAGATCGATCCCAGCCGGACCTTCATCACCTTCGATAGCCTGATGGAAGGGCAAGCGACCGGCATCGAGATGTGGAGCAGTTACCAGCTGAGCCGGGCCTGGCGCATGTCGGCCGGCTTCACGGCCCTGCACGAGCGCCTGCGCCTGAAACCGGGCAGCAACGACGTGGCGGGGCCGGGCACGGCGGGCAAGGATCCGGAGCACACGCTGCAGCTGCGCTCGCACTATGCCTTCGACGACCGGCGCGAGCTGGAAGTTGGGCTGCGCAAGGTGGCGGCGCTGGAGAACCCGGCGGTGCCGGGCTACTGGGCGCTGGACGCGCGCTTCGGCTGGCGCGTCGCGCCGGGCGTGGAAGTGTCGGTGGTGGGGCAGAACCTGAACGGCAGCCACGCGGAGTACGGGGCTGCCGGGGCGCGGGAGGAGATCGACCGCAGGGTGGGGGTGAAGCTGGTGTGGTCCTTGTAGGGTCCTCCAGCAGCGTCTCAGATCGCCTTGGCCAGCTGCGCCGCGATGCCGGTGTAGTTCGCCGGCGTCATCGAGAGCAGCAGGTCCTTGGCTTCCTGCGGGACCGCCAGCTTGCCGATGAATTCCTGCAGCGCTTCGCGGGTGATGCCCTTGCCGCGGGTGAGTTCCTTGAGCTGCTCGTACGGATTCTCGATGCCGTAGCGGCGCATCACGGTCTGCACCGGCTCGGCCAGCACTTCCCAGCTCGCATCCAGGTCCGCTTCCAGGCGGGCGGCATTCACTTCCAGCTTGTTCAGGCCGCGCAGGCAGCTGTCGTAGGCCAGCAGGGCGTAGCCGAAGCCGACGCCGATATTGCGCAGCACGGTCGAGTCGGTGAGGTCGCGCTGCATGCGCGAGACCGGCAGCTTTTCCGCCATGTGGCGCAGTACCGCGTTGGCCAGGCCCAGGTTGCCTTCCGAGTTCTCGAAGTCGATCGGGTTGACCTTGTGCGGCATGGTCGAGGAACCGATTTCGCCCGCCCGCAGTTTCTGCTTGAAGTAACCCAATGAGACATAGGTCCAGATGTCGCGGTTCAGGTCGAGCAGGATGGTGTTGGCGCGCGCGATGGCGTCGAACATCTCGGCCATGTAGTCGTGCGGCTCGATCTGGATGGTGTAGGGGTTGAAGACGAGGCCCAGGCGCTGCTCGATGACCTCTTTCGAGAAAGCCGGCCAGTCGAAGCCCGGGTAGGCCGACAGGTGCGCATTGTAGTTGCCCACCGCGCCGTTCATCTTGCCGAGGATCTCGACGTCGGCGATGCGCTTCACGGCGCGCTGCAGGCGCGCGACCACGTTGGCGAATTCCTTGCCGAGGGTGGTCGGGCTGGCGGTCTGGCCGTGGGTACGCGACAGCATCGGCAGTTCGGCGTTGGTGTGCGCGATCTCGGTCAGCTTGGCGATGATGTTCTGCAGGGCCGGCAGCAGCACGCCGTCGCGCGCGGCCTTGAGCATCATGCCGTGCGAGGTGTTGTTGATGTCTTCCGAGGTGCAGCCGAAGTGGATGAACTCACTCGCCGCCACCAGTTCCGGCACGTCCTTGACCTGTTCCTTCAGCCAGTACTCGACCGCCTTGACGTCGTGGTTGGTGACCGCCTCGATCTCCTTGATGCGCGCGGCTTGCGCGTCGCCGAAGTCCGCGGCCATCCGTTCGAGGTGGGCGTTGGCTTCGTTCGAGAACGGTTTGATCTCCGGGAAGCCGGCCTGCGACAGCGCCTGCAGCCATGCGATCTCGACCTTCACACGGTGGTGCATGAAGCCCGCTTCGGACAGGATGGGGCGCAGCTTGTCGGTCTTCGACGCGTAGCGGCCATCGAGCGGGGACAGGGCCGACAGGGTAGGGGAGGGGACGGTAGAGGTCATGGCGGGCGGTCCGTGCAAAAACGCGGATTTTACCACCGGACGGGGGCCGGTACCTTGCGGACGCGGCGCCGCGGTGCCGCCCAAGGGGCCGTCCGGCGCAGACAAGCGGCAAAACGTCGATGTTATACTGGACCCCAATCTTCTTACCCGGCCATGTATGAAACTCATCGGTTCAGTCACCAGTCCCTATGTGCGCAAAGTCCGCGTCGTGATGGCGGAAAAAAAGCTCGATTTCAGCCTCGTGCTGGAGAACGTCTGGGTGCCGGAGACTACCATCCAGGAGGTCAATCCCCTGGGGAAAATCCCCTGCCTCGTGATGGAAGACGGCAGCACCCTGTACGACTCGCGGGTGATCGCCGAATACCTCGACACCATTTCTCCGGTGTGCAAACTCCTGCCGCCTAACGGCCGCGACCGTACCGAAGTCAAGGTATGGGAAGCGCTGGCCGACGGCGTGCTCGATGCCGCCATCCTGGTCTTCCTCGAGCGGCGCGAGCGTCCGCCCGAACAGCAGAGCCAGAAGTGGATCGACCGCCAGCTGGGCAAGGTCCACGCCGGCCTGCGCGAGATGTCGGCCAAGCTGGGCGAATCCACTTACTGCATGGGCACCCACTACTCGCTGGCCGACGTTGCCGTCGGCTGCGCGCTGGGCTGGCTCGCCTTCCGCTTCCCCGACATCGACTGGCGCGGCGACTATCCGAACCTGGCCCGCCTGTTCGACAAGCTTTCCGAGCGCGCGTCGTTCCGCGACACCGTGCCCTTCGTCGCGTGAACGCGCAGGCCGCCACCTCCGCGCCTTGCCTCGTTTTCGGCGAGGCCCTCGTCGACGACTTCAGCACCGAGCAGGTGGTCGGCGGCGCGCCTTTCAACGTGGCGCGCCACCTGGCCGCCTTCATGGCGCCGCAACTGATGATCACCCGCGTCGGCAACGACGCTCCCGGCCAGGCCGTGCGCGCCGAATTCGAGCGCTTCGCCATGAGCGAGGCCGGGCTGCAGCTCGACGCCATGGAGGAAACCGGCCGCGTGCTGGTCGAGCGCAGCGCGCGCGGCCACCGCTTCACGATCCTGCCGAACCAGGCTTACGACTTCATCGACCGCGATGCCGCCCTCATCGTGGCGGAAGGCGCGCAGCCGGGCATCGTCTACTTCGGCACCCTGGCCCAGAGGAGCGAGCGCTCGCGCACCGCCCTCAACGCCCTGCTGGGCGCGAGCAGTTCAAGTGCGGCACTGCGCTACCTCGATCTCAACCTGCGCGAAGGCCAGTACGAAGAGCGCACCGTCACCCGCTCGCTGCAGGCGACGAACATCGCCAAGGTCAACGAGGAAGAGCTGCAGGCCCTGTTCCAGTGGTACTTCCAGATCAAACCCGAGGATCCGGCCCTGTCGGCCGAGGAAGTGCGCGCCTCCTGCCAGGCGCTGCTGCAAATGTTCTCGCTCGACGCCCTGATCCTCACCCTGGGCCATCGCGGCTCGGCTTACTTCAGTGCGGACGGGCAGGTCATCACGCACCGCGACAACCCGGCGCCGCCTTTCGTGATCGACACGGTGGGTGCTGGGGATGCCTTCTCGGCGATTTTCCTGCTGGGCAGAATGCGTGGCTGGCCGCTGGATGTCACCCTGGCGCGTGCCAACGAGTTCGCGGGAGCGATCTGTGCGATTCCGGGCGCGGTGCCGCGCGATCTCGGTTTCTACGACCAGTGGATGAGGAAGTGGCGCTGAGCGCCTGAGACAGGCAGGCCAGGCACCGCTGACGGATGCCTGGCCTGTGCGGGGAATTACTCGCTGATCTGGCTCTGCAGATAGTTCTGGATGCCGACCTTCACGATCAGGTCGAGCTGGGTCTCCAGCCACTCGATGTGTTCTTCGGTGTCTTCGAGGATCATCAGGAACAGGTCGCGGGTCACGTAGTCCGCCGCCGCTTCCGCCGCCGCGATGCCTTCCTTGACCGTCACCTGGGCCGCGCGCTCGAGCTTGAGGTCGCATTCCAGCATTTCCTGGGCCGATTCACCGATGAGCAGCTTGTGCAGGGCTTGCAGGTTGGGTAGGCCGTCGAGCATCAGGATGCGGTCGATCAGCTTGTCGGCGTGCTTCATCTCGCCGATCGATTCGTCGTATTCCTTCTTCGCCAGCTTGCCGAAGCCCCAGTGGCGGTACATGCGCGCATGCAGGAAGTACTGGTTGATCGCGGTGAGTTCGTTGGTCAGCTGCGCGTTGAGCAGGCGCAGGACGTTTTGGTCGCCTTTCATGGGATGCCCTTGGTGGATTTCGAATGGGCTCCATGATAACAAACAAGACGCCAAAAAACGGCTAAAAATCGGCGAAAACGCTGAAAAATACGCCTCAAATGCGTGGAAAATGCTTGGAATTCGCTGGAATGAAAACCGTTCTCGTTCCATCGCGAGAACGCTTCTCAGTACTGCCGGATTGGCAAGAAAAAAGGCGTAAAAAAACCCCGCAGCATGGCGGGGCAGGAGAAGTGAGAGGTGGATCAGGCCGCTTGCGGGACGCGGCGCACTTCGGTGATCGTGGTTTTGCTGTCGAGGTGTTCGTTCAGGACTTCGCGTGCGTAGCTGACGCACTTGCCGCACATGGTGCCGACGCCGAGTTCCTTGTGCAGTTCGGCCACCGAAGAAATGCCGAGGTCCACTGCCTGGCGGATTTCGCGGTCGGAGATGTTGTTGCAGACACAGACGATCATCGTTTAGCTTCCTTGCCGTTTTCATCACATAAATGAGAATCAATCTCATTCGTGTTCTATTTTGATGAAACTCGGCGGCGCATGCAAGCGATTTTTACAGTGCGCGTGCAAATTCAGGCGAGTATGATCACCCTGCAAATAGAAATAATTCGCATTTAGGTTTATCATGCACCTATCTGTCTCATCAGCGCTACAACCACCGGACGCGACCATGACTCTTGCTCCCACCCTCACCACGCTCGACGCCCTCCAGGCCGGCCAGAGCGCCACCGTGATCCACCTGGCCCCGACGGCGCAGGAGGGCGGCGCCGACGTCCAGCGCCGCCTGATGGAACTCGGCTTCGTGCCGGGCGAGCGCATCCGTGTTCTCAAGCGCGTGCTGGGCGGCCCGCTGGCCGTCAAGGTCGGCGAATCGACCTTCGCCCTGCGCCGCTTCGAAGCGGCCCTCGTCTCGATCAAACCGGAATAAGTAATGGGTGTAATGGAACAGCAGGTGGCGTCGCGTACGCCCCTGGTCGCACTGCTCGGCAATCCCAACTGCGGCAAGACCGCGCTCTTCAACCGCCTGACCGGTTCGCGCCAGAAGGTCGCGAACTACGCCGGCGTCACCATCGAGCGCAAGGAAGGCAGCTTCACGTCGCCCGCGGGCCGCGCGTTTCGCGTGCTCGACCTGCCGGGCGCCTACAGCCTGAGCGCCCAGACCCCGGACGAAGCGATCACCCGCGACGTGGTGGCCGGCCTGCGCGCCGGCGAAGCGCCGCCGGACGCCATCCTGTGCGTGGTCAACGCCACCAACCTGCGCCTGAACCTGCGCATGGTGCTCGAACTCAAGCGCCTGGGCCTGCCCATGGTGCTCGTGCTGAACATGGTCGACGTGGCCAGGAAGCGCGGCATCGCGATCGACGCAGCCAAGCTGTCGCAAGAGCTGGGCATGCCGGTGGTCGAGACCGTCGCCATCCAGTCCGGCGGCGAACAGGCCCTGCTCGCCACCCTGGACGGCATGGTCTTCGGCGAAAAGGTCGCACCGAACCCCCTGTCGGCGATCGACGCAGTGCCGGTCGAGGAGACCCAGCGCGAAGTGCGCCGCATCCTCGACCTCGCCGTCTCGAGCAGCGGCGACACCGGCAACCTGACCGAGAAGATCGACAACGTGGTGCTGCACCCGGTGGCGGGGCCGCTCATCCTGGCCGCGCTGATGTTCCTGATCTTCCAGGCCGTGTTCAGCTGGGCCGGCACGCCGATGGACCTGATCGAGGCGGGCGTGGGCGCGCTGGGCGAACAGGTCGGCATCCTGCTCGGCGAAGGCCTGCTGCACAGCCTGATCGTGGACGGCATCATCGCCGGCGTCGGCAGCGTGCTCGTGTTCCTGCCGCAGATCCTGATCCTGTTCTTCTTCATCCTGCTGCTGGAAGACGTGGGCTACCTGCCGCGCGCCGCCTTCCTGCTCGACCGCATCATGGGCAGCGTGGGCCTGTCCGGCCGCGCCTTCCTGCCTCTCCTGTCCTCGTTTGCCTGCGCCATTCCCGGCATCATGGCCGCGCGCACCATCCAGAATCCGCGCGACCGCCTGGTGACCATCATGATCGCGCCGCTCATGACCTGCTCGGCGCGCCTGCCGGTCTATGCGCTCCTGATTGCCGCTTTCATCCCGGACCGCGAAGTGGCGGGCCTGATGAACCTGCAGGGCCTGGTGCTCTTCATCCTCTACATGGCCGGCATCCTGAGCGCCATGGCCGTGGCCTGGTACATGAAGCGCCGCAGCGACTTCAAGCAGCACGCCCTCATGATGGAACTGCCGGCCTACCACTGGCCCCAGCCGGGCGCGCTGGCCGTGGGCCTGTGGGAACGCGCGAAAGTGTTCCTGAAACGCGTGGGTACCCTGATCCTTGCCATGATGGTCCTGCTCTGGCTGCTCTCGAGCTTCCCGGGCGCACCGGAAGGCGCGACCCAGCCGCCGGTCTACTACAGCGTCGCCGGCATGATCGGCCGCGCCCTGGAAGTGGTGCTGGCGCCGATCGGCTTCGGCTGGCAGATGGCGATCGCCCTGGTGCCGGGCATGGCCGCGCGCGAAGTCGCGGTCGGCGCCCTGGGCACCGTCTACGCCCTGTCGGGCGGCGACGAGGCCGCCAATGCGCTGGCCCCGATCCTCGCCCAGACCTGGTCGCTGGCGACCGGCCTGTCGGTGTTGACCTGGTACATCTACGCGCCGCACTGCCTGCCGACCCTGGCGACCGTGGCGCGCGAAACCGGCAGCCGCCGCTACGCCTGGATCATGGCCGGCTATATGTTCGGCCTGGCCTACGTGGCCTCCTTCATCGTCTACCGCACCACCCTGTTCTTCACCGGGGCCTGAGAGGAGCACGGATCATGTGGCAGGAGATCATCGTCGGGATCATCGTCGCGCTGGCCCTGCTGTACGCGGTCGCGAAGTACCTGCCCGAGCGCTGGCGCCATGCGCTGGCAGGGCGCCTGTCCAGGGGCGGGCGCGCCAGCCGCTGGCTGGTGAAATGGCTGGACGCCACCGCGAGCTGCGGCAGTGGCTGCGGCTCGGGATGCAACAGCTGTGGCCCATCCGAACCCACGCCGCCATCCGGCAAAGGCAAGGTCATCCAGATCCATCCGCGCCGCTGATGCCGGCCCCGGCGCTCAGCGCGCCGGCACCTCCACCACATGCCAGGCGCCGCCGACCCCGTCGCCGGTCTTGTCCCCGGCATTCTTGTCCTTGATAAAGGTATACAGCGGCTTGCCCCGGTGGGCCAGCTGCTTGCTGCCGTCCTCGCGCGTGACGATGGACCAGGGTTCCGCCAGCGTGCCGGCCGGCGCTTTTACAGGTGGCCAGTTTCTGGCGCAAACACCGACACAATTGCTCTTGCCGCTGCCGGCTTCGTCCTTGTCGTAGGTGTAGACGGCCATGCCGGCGGAGTCGACCAGCATGCCGTTCGCGGCCTTGAGTGGCGGGGCATCGGCGAAGGCGAAGCCGGACAGGAAGAGGGCAAGGGCGGCAAGAACGGCAGCGAAACTGACACGCAGAATCATGATGAGCTCCTCGGTGGGCAATGCAGAGATAGACCGTAGAACTAGGACCCCGTTCCCGACAAATCGGCCACGGCCTTGATCAGGCGCTGGGCATCGTAGGGCGCATGCACCTTGATGTCGTTGTCGAAGTAGCAGTACACGTCGCGTGCCTTTTTTCGCGGCGGCGCCGTCGCCGAGATCAGGCGCGCCTCTTCCGGCTGCCGCCCATGGCGCCAGGCATGGATGCGCCCCGCCCAGGCCGCGATCGCCTCATCCCCGTAGCCGCTCGCGTACAGCTCCTGGTCGCCGTGCAGGCGGATATAGACGAAATCGGCCGTCACGTCCTCGGCCAGGGGCCAGCGTCCCGCGGTATCGGCCACCACCAGCGCCACCTTGTAACGGCGCAGCATGGCGATGAAGGCAGGGTCCATGAAACTCTCGTGGCGGATCTCGACCGCGTGCCGCATCGGCCGCCTGGGCCCGGCCTCGAGCGAGACCTTGCCTTCCATGCGCGGCTGGTACTGCAGTGCGCGTTCGAGCGCGGCGTCGGTGTCCTGCGGCAGCAGCGACAGGAAGTGCTCGAAGCGCTCGGGCTCGAATTTCATCATCGGCGGGAACTGCCACAGGAAGGGACCGAGCTTTTCCTTCAGCGCGAACACGCCCGAGGCCAGCACGTTGGCCAGCGGCCCCTCGATGTCGCGCAGCTTGAGCATATGGGTGAGGAAGCGGTTGCCCTTCACGGCGAACACGAAGCCGGGCGGGGTGGCGGCATGCCAGGCGGCATAGCTGGAAGGGCGCTGCAGGGAATAGAAGGAGCCGTTGATCTCGATGCTGGGCAACTGGGTGGCGGCGTATTCCAGCTCGCGGTGCTGGGCCAGGCCGGGAGGATAGAACTTGCCGCGCCACGGCACGTAGCGCCAGCCGGAAATGCCGATGTAGACCGATCCGCTCATGGACGCACCATACCCCGGCCCGCCTGGCGCTTTCGTGCGGGCACGCACCGAACATGCCACTGTTGGCAAGCACGCAACATGGTAAGCTGGCGGACCGTTCAATTCCGCCAAGACCCGCCATGATCGTCGTCCATCACCTGAACAATTCGCGCTCGCAGCGCATCCTGTGGCTGCTCGAGGAGCTGGGCCTGGACTACGAGATCAAGAAATACCAGCGCGATCCGAAGACCATGCTGGCGCCGCCCGAACTGAAGGCCGTGCATCCGCTCGGAAAGTCCCCGGTGATCAGCGACGGTGAACTGGTGGTGGCGGAATCCGGCGCCATCGTCGAGTACCTGGTCGGCCGCTACGGCAACGGACGCCTGCTGCCGGCCGCCGGCACGCCGGAACGCCTGCGCTACACCTACTTCCTGCACTTCGCCGAAGGCTCGGCCATGTCGCCGCTCCTGATGAAGCTGGTGTTCGACAAGGTCGAGAACGGCCCCATGCCCTTCTTCGCGAAGCCGATCGCCCGCGCCATCGCGCGCAAGGTCAAGGAGGGCTTTGTCAATCCGAACATCCGCAGCCAGCTGGATTTCCTGGAAGCGGAACTGGGCAAGTCGGAATGGTTCGCGGGCGGCGAATTCAGCGCAGCCGACATCCAGATGAGTTTTGCGCTGGAAGCGGCGGCTTCGCGCGGCGGGCTGGGCAGCCAGTATCCGCGCCTGGCGGAGTTCCTGCGGAAGATTCATGCGCGCCCGGCCTACGGGCGCGCGCTGGAGCGAGGCGGCAGGTACGACTACGCAAGCTGACTATTCTTTTCCCGCGGAGCCGCCCGGTTTATCATGTGCGGTTTCCAAGCCACCCAGCACACAGCATCATGAGCAAACCGGGCAAGCTGCTCGCGATCGATGGCCTGAACATCGTGCGCCGCGTCTACGAGGCCAGTCCCGAGCCGGATTCCGACCTGAAGGCCGGGATCGCGCTGCGCCACGCCTTCTCGTCCTTCCGCAACGTGCTCGAGGTGCATGCGCCGACCCATGTGCTGGCCGCCTTCGACTATGGCGGCCCGAACTGGCGCCACGAACTCTACCCGCGCTACCGCGAAGGCCGCGCCGCCATGCCCGCGCCGCTGCGCGAGGCGCTGCCGGAATTCCACGAGCGCCTGCGCAAGGCGGGCGTGCAGGTGGTGTCCCTGCCCGGGGTCGAGGCCGACGACGTGATCGCCACCGGCGTGATGCGCTGGCTGAACGAAGGGCGGGGCGAAGCCATCGTCGCCACCACCGACAAGGACCTGCACGTCCTGATCGCGCACGGCGCCCTGGTCTGGGACCATTTCAAGAACGAGTGGCACGACGACGCCTGGGTGCGCGCGCGCTTCGGCGTGGCGCCCGAGCTGCTGCACGACCTGCTGTCCCTGATGGGCGACCCCACCGACGGCGTCCCGGGCGTCTCGAAGATCGGCATGAAGACGGCGGCGCGCCTGCTCAATGCCTACGGCAGCCTGGACGCCGTGGTCGCCGGCGCCGGCATCCTCAAGACGCCGCTGGGGGAGAGGCTGCGCGCCGAGCGTGAGATACTGGAGATCTCGCGCCGCCTGGTGCACTTGAGAACCGACCTGCGCCTGGGCGTGAGCTGGAACATGCTGGCCTGGGAGGCGCATTGAACAAGATGAAGGGAATGAGCCGATGCTCAAGGCTGTAATCGTCGACGGCAGCGCGATTTCGCGCGGCCTGCTCAATACCGTGCTGCAGGACGGCGGCTACGACGTCGTCGGCCAGACGCATACGGGCCATGCCGGCTACGTGCTCGCGATGAAGCACCGCCCGCAGATCGTCTGCATCGCACGCGAACAGGTGGAAGACGGCAGCCAGGTGGTCGAGGAATTGCGCACCCACCTGCCGAAAGCCATGATCTTCATGGTGTCGGGCACGCTCGACGCGCCCACCATCCAGGCATCCGTCGCGCGCGGCGTGCATGGCTTCATCGTCAAGCCCTTCAAGGCCGACGCCGTGCTCAAGACCATCCGCAACACCGTGATCGCGGTGGTGCGCAAGCAGCAGGCAGGCGGCGGCGCGGGCGGTGCGGCCGGCGGCTAACGCCGACGCTGTATTTCCTCGGACGCGATCGCGGCCAGTTCGCGCAGGGCGCGCAGCTCGCGCTCGCGCAGCCGGCGCGGCTCGCGGTCGAGCACGCACAGGGTGCCCAGCAGGAGGCCCTCGCCATCTTCCAGCGGCACCCCGGCATAGAAGCGGATATGCGGTTCGCCCACCACCAGCGGGTTGGCGGCGAAGCGCGGGTCATTCGCCGCATCCCCCACCACGAAGGCGCCGCCCGCGGCCAGCGCATGGCTGCAGAACGACCATTCGCGCGGCGTCTCGCTGATGTCGATGCCGACGCGCGCCTTGAACCACTGGCGCTGCGGGGTGAGCAGCGTGACCAGGGCGATCGGGCAGTCGGTGGTCTGCGCGGCCAGCCGCACCAGGCGGTCGAACACCTCTTCGGCGGGCGAGTCCAGCAGCCGCGATTCGGCCAGCGCCGCCAGGCGCTGCGACTCCTTCTCCGCCGGCGGGCAAGGCGCCGTCCCTTCCGGACGGTAGTACGCGCTCCCGGCGTCCGGCGCCGTCCCGTCGCGCTGCCGGCGCAGCGCCAGCACGGCGCTCAGGCGCACGCGCCGGTGTCCGCCCGGCGTCTTCCAGGCCGGCAGGGCGCCGCTCTCCATCCAGAGCTGGACGGTACTGACGGCCACGCCCAGCAGCTCGGCGGCATCGCGCGTGGTCAGGATCGGATCGTCGGTGGTGGACATGTGGTCGATCAGTCAAAAAGAGTGGAAGGATTCTACTCGATATGGCAGGCTATTTGATGAATTTGCGTGGTTTCTGCGCAATATAATTGAAGGACTGCATTATTTCGCCCTGTCTTCCCGGTTATAATCGTCAATTCCGATAAATTCGTGCGCCGTCGAGCGTGCGACCCCCAAGGGCCTGCCATGAACTCACCGTACGAACCCCATCTGGCGGAAGCCGGCCGCCTGGAGGCGCTGCGCCAGCTGGAATTGCTGGACACGGCGCCGAGCGAGGCCTACGACCGCATCACGCGCATGGCGGCGCAGCTGTTCCAGCTGCCGATCGCGGCGGTGTCGCTGACCGACGCCGACCGCCAGTGGTTCAAGTCGAAGGTGGGGGTGGCGCACAGCCAGATCCCGCGCCTGAAGGCGCCCTGCGCGGCGGTGGCCGAAAGCGGCGAGGTGCTGGCGGTGCCGGACCTGCTGGAGGACGCGTGCTTCCGCGACAGCCCGCTGGCCGGGAGCGGCATCCGCTTCTACCTGGGCGCGCCCCTGACGACCAAGTCGGGCCACCGCCTGGGAGCGCTGTGCGTGCTCGGCCTCGAACCGCGCGCCGTGAGCGATGCCGACCGCGCGGCCTTGCAGGACCTGGCGGCGATGGTGATGGCGCAGATCGAGCTGCAGCATGCGCTCGGCCGGGTCGACCCGATCAGCGGCCTGCCCAACCGGAACCAGTTCGTCAGCGACGTGCGCGATCTCGCCCTGGCCGAGACGGTTGGAGAGATGCGGCTGGCCGCGCTGGTGAGCCTGGCCAGTCCGGGAGAACTGAGCGACGCCATGCGCGTGATGGGCAGTGCCCACCTGGACGAGATCGTGCGCGCGGCGGTGCCGGCGTTGCGCCAGCTGGCCGACGGCGGCAAGGTCTACCACGTGGGCACCACGGATTTCGCCTTCGTCGCCCCGCGGGGCGCCTCGCTGGTGCGCTTCAGCGGCACCCTGCTGGCCTGGCTCGGCGAGCGCGCTCCCGCCGGCGGCGCGCGCTTCATCACGACCACCACCGCCGGCCTGGCGCGCTTCGCGGTGGGCCAGGACGCGCCGCTCGACATCCTGCGCAACCTGCACAGCGCCACCCACGACGCGCTCGGCGCAGAGTCGGGCCTGCGCGTCTACTCGCCAGAGCAGGACGCGGCCTACCGGCGCCGCTTCTGGCTGATCGGCGAATTCGGACGCGCCTTGCAGCAGCCGGGCGAGCTGCATCTCGTGTTCCAGCCCAAGGTCGACCTGCAAGGCGGCGCCTGCCATGGCGTGGAAGCCCTGCTGCGCTGGACCCATGCCGAGGAAGGCTTCATCTCGCCGGCAGAATTCATCCCCATCGTCGAAAGCACCTCGCTCGCGCGCGCCACCACCGAATGGGTCCTGGCGGCGGCGATGCGCCAGCTGGCCGCCTGGCGCAAGGAAGGCGTGGCCCTGCAGGTGGCGGTCAACGTCTCGGCCGTCAACCTGGAAGAACCGGACTTCTGCGAGCGCGTGCTGGACGGCCTGCAGCGCCACGCGCTCGACCCCGCCAGCCTGGCGCTGGAACTGACCGAGAGCGCCCTGATGCGCAAACCCAAGGCGGCCCAGGACACCATGGCGCGCCTGGCCGCGGCCGGCGTGAAGATCGCGATCGACGACTTCGGCACCGGCTACAGCAGCCTGGCCTATTTGCAGGAGATGCCGGCCGACGTGGTCAAGATCGACCAGTCTTTCGTGCGCGGCATCGGGAACGACGAACGCACGCTGTCGCTCGTCACGGCGATGATCAAGCTGTCGCACGACCTGGGCCACCGCGTGGTGGGCGAGGGCGTGGAGACGGAAAGCGTGGCGCAGTTGCTGCGCGAGGCTGGCTGCGACGAGGCGCAGGGGTATTTATACGGGAAGCCGATGGCGGCGGGGGCGCTGGCCGAGTGGCTGGCATGCCGTTGAACCTGTAGGGTGGACGGGGGAATCTAGTCCAGTGGACTAGATTCCCGTCCGCGCGTTCAACTACAAGGTGAATTGACGCGTCTCGGCCATTTCCACGCTGGTTGAACGCGCGGTCGGCAGAGCCGACCACCCTACGAAATCAGATGGCGGTGTTGACGTCGATGATGCCGCCACCCAGGCACACGTCGCCGTCGTAGAGCACGGCCGACTGTCCCGGCGTCACGGCCCATTGCGGATCCGTGAAATCGAGCGCGAAACGCTCCAGCCCATCGGCCTGCACGGTGCAGGCCACATCGGCCTGGCGATAGCGGGTCTTGGCCGACAGCAGGCGCGGGCTCGGGGCTTCGCCCGCGATCCAGCTGGCCTGGCCTGCTTCCAGGCGCGAGGAAAGCAGCCAGGGGTGATCGTGCCCCTGCACGATGTAGAGCGTATTGGTGGCGACGTCCTTGCGCGCCACGAACCAGGGCTCGCTGGTGCCGTCCGCGTTCTTGTGCGACTTCAGGCCGCCGATGCCGATGCCCTTGCGCTGGCCCAGCGTATAGAAGGACAGGCCGATGTGCTCGCCCACCACGGTGCCGTCGTCCAGTTTCATCGGGCCCGGCTTGTGCGAGAGGTAGCGGTTCAGGAACTCGCGGAAAGGGCGCTCGCCGATGAAGCAGATGCCGGTCGAGTCCTTCTTCTGCGCGTTGGGCAGCTGCAGGCGTTCGGCGATTTTCCGCACCTCCGTCTTCGGGATCTCGCCCAGCGGGAACAGCGACTTCGAGAGCTGGGCCTGGTTCAGGCGGTGCAGGAAGTAACTTTGATCCTTGGTGTGATCGAACGCCTTTAGAAGCTCGAAGCGGCCGTCGTTCTCGCGCACGCGCGCGTAGTGGCCGGTCGCGATCAGGTCGGCGCCCAGCTTCATTGCATGGTCGAGGAAGGCCTTGAACTTGATCTCGGCATTGCACAGCACGTCCGGATTCGGCGTACGGCCGGCCTGGTACTCGCGCAGGAATTCCGCGAACACGCGGTCCTTGTACTCGGCGGCGAAGTTGACCGCCTCGATGTCCACGCCGACCACGTCGGCCACGCTGGCCGCGTCGATCCAGTCCTGGCGCGTCGAGCAGTATTCCGAGTCGTCGTCGTCTTCCCAGTTCTTCATGAACAGGCCGATGACTTCGTAGCCCTGTTCCTTCAGCATCCACGCCGCGACCGAGGAGTCGACACCGCCCGACATCCCGATCACGACTTTTTTCTTGCTCATTTCAGTTCCGTTATCTTTAGATCCCGCCCTCGAACACGGAGGGGTGGGTGTACAGCAAATTCAGTTCGGTGCGCTTGCCGGCCAGGTAGTCGTCCACGCACTGCAGCACGATCGGGCTGCGGTGGCGTTCGGCGGTGGCGGCGATTTCGTCGCGCGTCATCCACAGGGTGCGCAGGATGCCGTCGTCGAGCGGCTGGTCGAGTTCGCGGCCGGCGTGGCCGCAGAAGGTGAAGCGCAGGTAGGTGACGTCGGTGCCGCGCGACTTCGAGTGGTAGCGCGACATGTACATGCCGACCAGGCCCGTGGGGATGAATTCGTGCGCGGTTTCCTCCAGCGCCTCGCGTACCACCGCCTGCTCGAGCGACTCGTGCGGATCGAGGTGGCCCGCCGGCTGGTTCAGTTTCACGCCTTCGCTCGTCTCTTCCTCGATCAGCAGGAAACGGCCATCGCGTTCGATGATCGCGGCGACGGTCACGGATGGTTTGAAGATATCGGTCATGCGCATCCTTGAAAATGAGCCGGTATTCTACCTTGACAGCGGGCACCTCTGCTCATCCATGCCCCTCCGGTGCGCTTGCCTGTCGTTAAATGGCCTTGATCTAGTGCAAACAAGCAGGCCGTCTCGCTGGCTCCACGTCCCCCTTTCCGCCAGAATCGAATATTGGCTTTTTAGTATTTGTTATCGAGCAATTAGACGTCATTACATGGTAGATTGTGGACAGTCTGTCCACTGAAGGAGGGATTTTCATGAGAATTGGCATACCGGCCGAGACCAGGCCGGGCGAGACCCGCGTCGCTGCAACTCCCGAAACCGTCAAGAAACTGGCCGCGCGCCACCAGGTACTGGTGGAAGCGGGCGCCGGCCTGCGAGCCGCCTGCCCGGATGCCGCGTATGAAGCGGCCGGCGCCACCATCGTCGACACCGCCACCGCCTTTGGCGCCGACATGGTGCTCAAGGTACGCAGCCCCGATGCCGAAGAACGCGCCCGCATGCGTACCGGCAGCGTGCTGGTCGGCATGCTCAATCCCTTCGATGCCGAGAACCTCGCGGCCTTGGCCGGTGCAGGCCTCACCGCGTTCGCACTGGAAGCCGCGCCGCGCATCACGCGCGCCCAGTCGATGGACGTGCTCTCGAGCCAGGCGAACATCGCCGGCTACAAGGCCGTGATGCTGGCCGCGAACACCTACGGGCGCTTCATGCCCATGCTGATGACGGCCGCCGGCACCGTGAAGGCGGCGCGCGTCCTGATCATGGGCGTGGGCGTGGCCGGCCTGCAGGCGATCGCCACCGCCAAGCGCCTCGGCGCCGTGATCGAGGCCTCCGACGTGCGCCCGCCGGTGAAGGAACAGGTCGAGTCGCTGGGCGCCAAGTTCATCGACGTCCCTTACGAAACCGACGAGGAACGCGAGATCGCCCAAGGCGCCGGCGGCTACGCGCGGCCGATGCCGGCCGCCTGGATGCAGCGCCAGGCGGCGCTCGTGCACGAGCGGGCGAAACTCGCCGACATCATCATCACCACCGCCCTGATCCCGGGCCGCAAGGCGCCGGTGCTGATTGGCGAGGATACCGTACGCGCCATGAAGCCCGGCTCGGTGATCGTCGACATGGCGATCGAGCAGGGCGGCAACTGCCCGCTGACGGAACTGAACCGCACCGTGCTCAAGCACGGCGTGCACATCATCGGCGAACCGAACCTGGCTGCCCTGGTCCCGGCCGATGCATCGGCCCTGTATGCGCGCAATGTGCTGGACTTCCTCAAGCTGGTGATCGACAAGGAAGACAAGTTCACGATCGACCGCGAGGACGAGATCGTGCGCGCGACCCTGGTGTGCGCGGACGGTGCGGTGTTGAGAACATAAGACGACAGGAGAAGCGAAGCATGGAAATCAGCCACACCATCATCAACCTGATCATCTTCGTGCTGGCCATCTACGTCGGCTACCACGTGGTCTGGAACGTCACCCCCGCGCTGCATACGCCGCTGATGGCGGTCACCAACGCGATCTCCGCCATCATCATCGTCGGCGCCATGCTGGCCGCCGGCCTGACCGAGGGCCTGACCGGACAGGTGGCCGGCACCGTCGCGGTGGCGCTGGCCGCCGTCAACGTGTTCGGCGGCTTCATGGTCACCCGGCGCATGCTGGAGATGTTCAAGAAGAAGGAGCCCAAGGCCGTCGCCAGGCCTGGCGCCGATGCCGCTTCGGCTGCGGGAGAACGCGCATGAACTACATCAGCATGAACGTCGTGACGCTGTTCTACCTGGTGGCCTCGGTGTGCTTCATCCAGGCGCTCAAGGGCCTGTCCTCGCCTTCGACGGCGCGGGTGGGCAATACCTTCGGCATGGCCGGCATGGCGATCGCGGTCCTGACCACCGTGGCCCTGATCTTCAAGCTGCAGGCGGAACTCGCCACGGGGCATGGGATGGGCTTCCCCTTGGTGATCCTCGGCGTGGTGGTGGGCGGCGCGATCGGCGCCTATGCGGCCAGGAAGGTCGAGATGACCAAGATGCCCGAGCTGGTGGCGGCGATGCACTCGCTGATCGGCCTGGCCGCCGTGTGCATCGCGGTGGCCGCCGTGTCCGAACCCTGGGCCTTCAACATCGCCACGCGCGAGACCCCGCTGCCCTTCGGGAACCGGCTGGAGCTCTTCATCGGCACTTTTGTCGGCGCAGTGACCTTCTCGGGTTCGGTGATCGCCTTCGGCAAACTCTCGGGCAAGTACAAGTTCCGCCTGTTCCAGGGCGCGCCGGTGCGCTTCGCCGGCCAGCACATCCTCAACCTGGTGCTGGCCATCGCCATCATCGCCCTCGGCCTGCTGTTCTGCTTCGCGGATGGCGTGGCGCCGAGCTGGACCCCCTTCCTCATCATGGCCGCGCTGTCCTTCGTGCTGGGCGTGCTGATCATCATCCCGATCGGCGGCGCCGACATGCCGGTGGTGGTGTCGATGCTGAACTCCTATTCGGGCTGGGCGGCGGCGGGCATCGGCTTCTCGCTGAACAACTCGATGCTGATCATCGCGGGCTCCCTGGTCGGCTCGAGTGGCGCCATCCTGTCGTACATCATGTGCAAGGCCATGAACCGTTCTTTCTTCAACGTGATCCTGGGCGGCTTCGGTGGCGAGGCCGTCAGCGACGCGGGCGAGGCGAAGGAACAGCGCCCCGTGAAATCCGGTTCGGCCGACGACGCCGCCTTCATCCTGCAGAATGCGGAATCGGTCATCATCGTCCCCGGCTACGGCCTGGCGGTGGCGCGCGCCCAGCATTCGGTGAAGGAACTGGTCGACAAGCTGACCGAGCACGGCGTGCAGGTGCGCTATGCGATCCACCCGGTGGCGGGCCGCATGCCCGGCCACATGAACGTGCTGCTGGCCGAGGCCGAGGTGCCCTACGACCAGGTGGTCGAGATGGAAGACATCAACGGCGAATTCGGCCAGACCGACGTGGTGCTGGTGCTGGGCGCGAACGACGTGGTGAACCCGGCGGCCAAGGACCCGAAATCCCCGATCGCCGGCATGCCGATCCTCGAGGCCTACAAAGCCAAGAGCATCATCGTCAACAAGCGCTCGATGGCCTCGGGCTATGCGGGCCTGGACAACGAGCTGTTCTACCAGCCCAACACGATGATGGTCTTCGGCGACGCCAAGAAGGTGATCGAATCGATGGTGAAGGCAGTGGAGTAAGGATGCGGGAACTGCGTTTCAATGTCTTCGGCACGCTGGTGACCATCACCGGCGCGCCCGGCGCCTGGCAAGCCTTCTACCCCGGCAGCGATGGCAAGCGCCGTCCTGCCGACTTCATCGTCCCCCACGACATTTCCGAGGACGGCCTCCTCGAATACCTGGCCGACCTCTTCCACGAAGACGCCACCCCGCGGCGCCCCAACGTCCTGCGCCTCGCCTGACCCCACCCTGTGGGGTCAGAGTCAAATTATCTACCAATTGATCCCCCGATCGGTCTTGATGCCAAGGGAAATGGCACTCAACCAGTTGCGATAAGACTTTTGGCGATTAATTCGACTCTGACCCTAATTAGGTTTGCTCTGCTTTCTCACCGACAAAATGAGGGTCAGAGTCGAATTATTGAACACAATCTTTAGATCAATTGATTGGCGTGACGATCAATTGATCCGGGCCTGTTGATCCGAAGATCTTGGCGAATAATTTGACTCTGACCCTCATTGAGAGGTCAGCGGCGGCCGAACATCATCAGGTCGGCAAGCAGGAGGCGGGCGGGCTTGACGATGTCGAGGGCGGCCAGCGAAAGGCCGAGCAGGGGTTGCAGGGGGCCACGACCCACAAAAGCGCGGGCCATGGTGTCGGTCAGGCCGATCGTCAGGCTGCGGTCCTGGCTGCGTTCGAGCATGAAAGAGGCGATGGCATCCGGCGTGGCGCCGCGGGCCAGCTGGCGGGCCAGGACGGCGGCGTCGCGCAGGCCGAGGTTCAGGCCCTGGCCGGCGACCGGGTGCAGGGTCTGGGCGGCGTTGCCGATGGCGACCGTGCGGCTTGTCGCGCGGGCTTCGGCGTTCAGGCCGAGGGGGAAGGCGACGCGGGGCGACGCGGCTGTGAAATCACCGAGACGGGTGCCGAAGGCGTCGCCGAGTGCGCGCAGGAAGGCGGTGTCGTCGAGCAGCTGGATGTCGACGGCGCGTTCCGGGCGCATGCACCAGACCAGGGCGTAGCCGTGACCGTCGCCGTCGTCCTGCGGCAGCAGGGCCAGCGGTCCCTCGTCGGTGAAACGCTCGAAGGCGCGGTGCGCGATCGGATCGCTCACGGTCACGCGCGCGATCAGGGCGGTCTGTTCGTAGTCGCGCTGTCGGGCCTTGCTTTCCTGTTGGCCGAAGACGCCGCCTTCGGCCTGCACGGCCACTTTTGTCACCACGGTGCGGCCGTCGTCCAGGCGCAGTTGCACGCCCTCGTCTTCTTCGTCGAAGGATTCCACCCGGGCCGGGCGGACGGTCCGCACCCTGGCCGCGTCGCAGGCCCGCGCCAGCGCATCGACCACGGCGCCGTAGCGCGCCACATAGCCCAGCGCCGGCAGGCCGTGTTCAAGGCGGTCCATCAGGCTGCGGCCCAGCTGCCCGCGGCGCGAGACGTGGATCTCGTGGATCGGCGTGGCGGGCAAGGGCCAGGCGCGCACCTCGTCGAGCAGCTGCACGCTGCCCCAGGAAAGGGCGATCGAGCGCGGATCCGTGATCGCCTGGCCGAGCGACTTGCCGTCGATGAGGGCGATGCGCTCGCCCTGCACGCCGCGCCGCACGAGGAAGGCGGCCAGCGCCAGGCCGACCGGGCCGGCGCCGCAGATCGCGATGTCGACGTCGATGCGTTCAGGCGCCATCAGCGTTCTCCCATCAGGGTTTCGATGTCGGCGACGCTCTTCGGCGCGTCGCCGGACAGGATGCGGCACCCGCTCTCGCTGACGATCACGTCGTCCTCGATCCGGATGCCGATGTTCCAGAATTCCTCCGGCACGCCTTCGCCGGGCCGCACATAGATGCCTGGCTCCACCGTCAGCGCCATGCCCGGCAGCAGGGGGCGGGATGGCCGGTCCGGCAGCGTGAGGTCGCGATACGGCCCGACGTCGTGCACGTCCATGCCGAGCCAGTGGCCGGTGCCGTGCATGTAGAAGGGCAGGTGGGCCTTCTCGAGCACGGCATCCTCGACCGTGCCGTACTTCGTCCTGTCGATCAGGCCCAGCTCCAGCATGCCGCCCGCCAGCACATTGACGGCCGCGGTGTGCACATCGCTGTAGGGGCGGCCCGGCACGATGGCGGCAAACGCCGCCTGCTGCGCCTGCAGGACCAGCTCGTACAAGGCCCGCTGCGGCGCGCTGAAGCGGCCGTTCACCGGCCAGGTGCGGGTAATGTCGGAGGCGTAGCCATCGAGCTCGCAGCCGGCGTCGACCAGCACCAGCTGGCCGTCCAGGCATGGGCGGTTGTTGGCGTTGTAGTGCAGGACGCAGGCGTTCGCGCCCGAGGCGACGATCGGCGTGTAGGCGGGGAACTGGGCGCCGTGGCGGCGGAATTCGTGCAGCAGCTCGGCCTCGATCTCGTATTCGAACACGCCGGGCCGCGTGAAGCGCATGGCGCGCGCGTGGGCGCCGGCGGCGATGCTGGCCGCGCGCCCCATCAGGGCCTGCTCGCCCGCATCCTTCAAGAGGCGCATCTCGTCGAGGATGCCGAGCAGGTGGTGGGTGGTTGACGGGGCCGCGATGCCGGTGCGGCTCTTTGCGCGCACGGCCTTGAGCCAGCCGCTCACCTGCGCATCGAGCGCGGCGCTATGGCCCAGCGCGTAATACAGGGCCGGCGCATTGGCGAGCAAACCAGCCATCTGCGCGTCGAGTTCACCGATCGGATACGCTTCGTCGAAGCCGAAGGTGGCGCGCGCCGCTTCGGGCCCGTAACGGAAACCGTCCCAGATCTCGCGCTCGACATTCTTCTCGCGGCAGAACAGGATGGCGCGCGCAGGCGCGTCCCCGAGCGCGGCGACCAGCACCAGCACGCTCTCCGGCTCCGTGTAGCCGGTCAGGTAATAGAAATAGCTGTCGTGCCGGTAGGGATACTCGCTGTCGCCATTGCGCAGCAGTTCCGGCGCGGTGGCCAGCACCGCGACCGCGCCCGGCTCCATGCGCGCGGCCAGGCGCGCGCGGCGTTCGACAAAGGCGGAGGTGTCGACCTGGCCCGTCATGAGCCGGTCTTGGCCGCCCCCAGCGGCGCGTTCAGTTCTTCCAGCTGGCGCGCGGTGCCGACGTTGACCCACTGGCCTTCGTACAACTCGCCGCCGACACGGCCCTGTTCGATGAACTTGCGCATGAGCGGCCCGAACTTGACGAATTCGCCCGCCTTGATCCCCTCGAACATCTCGGGACGGTAGACGCCGATGCCGGCGAAGTTCCACTTCACCGGACCGTCATTCTTCAGGGTGTACATGTCGAGCGCGAAGTCCCCTTCCGGGTTGTGCCACGGGTTCGGCGTGAGCCACAGCCAGGCGATGTCGCGCTTGTCCGCCGGGTAGGGGATGCCCAGCATGTCCTTGTCCTTCAGGACGTCGACCACCTGCGAGAAATCGAAGTAGGGCGCGTAGATGTCGCCCGACACGGCCAGGAAAGGCTCGTCGCCCAGCAGGTGCAGGGCGTTGGCGATGCCGCCCGCGGTTTCCAGCGGGGTCGGCTCGTGCGAGTACACGATGCGCGCGCCGTACCTGCTGCCGTCGCCCAGCTCTTCCTCGATCATGTGACCGAGGTGGGAGTGGTTGATGACGATGTCGGTGATCCCCGCGCGCACGAGATTGAGCACGTGGTAGGTGATCATCGGGCGTCCGCGCACCTTGAGCAGGGGCTTGGGGCAGGCGTCCGTGAGCGGGCGCATGCGCTCGCCGCGGCCGGCGGCGAAAATCATCGCTTTCATGAATGGCCCCGTCTTCAGAAGGTGTAGCCGACCGAGGGCGCCTTGTCCTCGAGCGCGTCGAGCAGGCGCAGCAGGGGCTTGAGTTCGGTATAGCGGTTGGCGGTCTTGCGCACGTAGTCCATCACGGTCGGCAGGTCGCCCATGTAGTTCGGCTTGCTGTCGCGGTAGTTCAGGCGGCAGAAGATGCCGAGGATCTTCAGGTGGCGCTGCAGGGCCATGAATTCGAAGTCGCGGTAGAAGGCGTCGATGTCCGGGTTGACCGGCAGGCCGAGCTGCTTGGCGCTCTGCCAGTAGCGCACCACCCAGTCCAGCACGATCTCTTCGTCCCACTGCACGTAGGCGTCGCGCAGCAGCGAAGCGAGGTCGTAGGTGACGGGGCCGTAGACGGCGTCCTGGAAGTCCAGCACGCCCGGGTTGCCCTGCTCGAGCCACATCAGGTTACGCGAGTGGAAATCGCGGTGCATGTAGACCTGGTTCTGGGCCAGCACATTCGCGCAGATGGCGTCGAAGACCTTGTCCAGGGTGGCCTGCTGCTTCTCGTCCAGCGTCACGCCGAGATGCTTCCCGATGTACCACTCCGGGAAGATGTTCAGCTCGCGCATGACGAAGGCGCGGTCGAATTCCGGCAGCACGCCCGGCTGGCTGGCCAGCTGGAATTTGAGCAGCGCGTCGACCGCGTCCGAATACATGAAGGGTGCGTTGTCCGAATCCAGGCGCTGCAGGTAAGTTGTCACGCCGAGGTCGGACAGCAGCAGGAAGCCGCTCTCGACCTTCTGCGCGACGATGGCCGGCACCGTCACGCCGGCCTGCTGCAAGAGGCCCTGCACGTGGAGGTAGGCCGGCACGTTCTCGCGCTCGGGCGGGGCGTCCATCGCCACCAGGGTGGCGCCGAGCTTCTCGCGCATCCCGGGGACGACGTCGTAGCGGAAATAGCGGCGGAAACTGGCGTCCGCGGACGCCGGGCGGCCGGTCCCGACTTCCACCAGGCCCGTCGTGGCGAGCCATTCGGTCAATTGCTGCAGGCGCGCATCCTGGCCGCCGGAAGTGGAAGTATTTTGATACAAAGAAGACATGTAGACGGCCTGGTGAATCGGGTTGGTTGAGCTAATTCCCATATAATAAGGGATTCATTCTAAAAATACCGCCCTTTATGGCGTACGCAGATTCTCCATGAGCTGGATTGCAGCCCACCAATTTCCCTCTCGACAGGTGTTCAAACCGACTGCACTGGCAAGCGCCGTTGCCATCGTCGTGGCCGCCGCATCGAACCCAGCGTACGCGCAGACCGTCGCTCCCGCGCCACATCCGGACGAGCAGAACCTGCCGATCACCATCCAGGCCGAAGACATCAGCGGCCGTCCGGACCGCCAGCTGAACCTGGAGCGCAATGTCGAACTGACACGCGGCCAGACCCGCCTCACCGCCGACAGCGCCTGCTACTTCCGTATCGAAGACCAGGTCACGGCCACCGGCAACGTCAATATGTGGCGCTTCGGCGACCGCTACAAGGGCGACGAGCTGCAGCTCAACCTGGAGACCGGCAAGGGCTATGTGCTGCGTCCCGAGTACCGGCTGCAGCTGAACAACGCCCAGGGCAATGCCTCGCGCATCGACTTCCTCGGCGAAGACGTGGCGCTGGTGCGCGACGGCACCTACAGCACCTGCGAAGGCCCGGACCCGGACTGGTACCTGAAATCGAGCACCCTGCGCCTGGACAGCGGGCGCGACGTCGGCCTGGCCGGCAAGACCGTCATCTATTTCAAGGACGTGCCCATCCTCGGCACCCCGGCCCTGTCGTTCTCGCTGTCGGGCGCGCGCCGCTCCGGCTGGCTGGCGCCCACCGTGGGCTTCGGCTCCAAGGGCAAGGCCGAGATCATGGTGCCCTACTACTTCAACATCGCGCCCAACCGCGACCTGACGGTCTACCCGCGCTATATGTTCGACCGCGGCCTGCAGCTGGGCGCCACCGGGCGCTACCTCGGCATGACGGAGCGCGGCGGCTACCAGGGCGAGACCCACATCGAGGGCCTGCGCAACGACCGCGAGACCGGCGAAGACCGCTGGCGCGTCGACTCGATCCACACCCAGGGCCTGGCCCCGGGCTGGTCCTTCGGCTGGAACCTGCATGGGGCGTCGGATGACGAATACCCGTCCGATTTCTCGCGCACCGTGGCGGTCAGCGCCGAACGCCAGCTGCTGCGCGAGGTCCGTACCGACTACAGCGGCCAGTACTGGAACCTGACCGCGCGCGCCCAGAACTACCAGGTGCTGCAAGATCCGGCGGCGACGCCGACCAATGGCCTGTTCGTGCCGCGTCCCTACGACCGGCTCCCGCAGATCAACTTCCACGCGGGCCGCTACGACGTGGCCGGCTTCGACTGGGCGGTCGACACCGAGCTGGTACGCTTCTGGCACCCGGACCTCGTGCGCGGCAACCGCGCCGTGGGCGTGGCCCAGTTGAGCTATCCGATCGTGCGTCCGGGCTGGTTCATCACGCCCAAGGTGATCGGCCACTACAGCAAATACGACCTGGACCAGCACAACTACACCGGCGAGCGCAAGCTCTCGCGTAGCCTGCACACGGCCTCGCTCGATGCCGGCCTGGTGTTCGAGCGCGAGACCACGCTGTTCGGCCGGGCCATGTCCCAGACCCTGGAGCCGCGCCTGTTCTACGTGAAGACGCCGTACAAGGACCAGAGCGCCTTCCCGGTCTTCGACACCGGCCGTACCGGTTTCAACTACGCCCAGCTGTTCTCCGAAAACCGCTACGTCGGCCCGGACCGGGTGTCGGACGCCAACCAGCTGACCGCCGCCGTGGTGTCGCGCTTCATCCAGCCTGACGGCGCCGAGCGCCTGCGCCTGGCCTTCGGCCAGCGCATCTATTTCGACGAGCCGCAGGTGCACCTGCCGAACGAGCCGGAGCACCAGAGCCGTTCCGACGTGCTGGTGGCGGCCTCGGGACGCATTTCCGAGACCTGGAGCTTCGATAGCGGCGTACAATATGACGCGACCGGCAGCAATCTGTACAGCTCGAACCTGAGCATGCAGTGGCAGCCGGCCCGGATGAAGGTCCTGAACGCCGAGTACCGTTATCAGCGCGACAGCTTCCGCAACGTCGACCTGTCCGGCCAGTGGCCGCTGTCCAAGCGCTGGTATGGCGTCGGCCGCGTGAGCTATGCGCTGCGCTCGTACACGGTCGGGAATGCGACGCCGGGCAAGGGCAAGCTGCTCGAGAGCCTCATCGGGCTCGAGTACAAGGCCGACTGCTGGGTGTTCCGTTTCGGCGCCCAGCGTTTCGTGACCGCCGCCCAGACCACGTCGACGCCGATCTTCTTCCAGCTCGAGCTCAACGGCCTGTCGCGCCTGGGCCTGGGCAGCAATCCGCTCGAGACATTCAACAAGAGTGTCCCGGGCTATACGCAGCTGAACACCAATGTGGGTCGACCTTAAGCCTGGCTTATCCAAACTACAATTAGTTAAGTAAAACTGATGCGAGCCGGTCGCCAAAAACCGGCTCCTTTAAGCCAAACTTAACAGCGTGTCCCTAAACTGATCCAGTTTTGCCGAACAATCTTTCACCTGAATGAGTGCTTTCCAGATGATGCGTTCCACCCGTTTGCACCACATTACCCTCGCAGCGGCACTGCTGTGCTCGCTTACCGCCGGCCAGGCGCTGGCCCAGGAAGCGGCCAAGCCGGGCAGCGGCTTCCTGCCGCCGGCATCGAGCAATGCCAAGGTGATCGATTCGATCCACGTGGTCGTCAACGATGAAGTGATCACCAAGAACGAGGTGCGCAACCGCCTCGCCGCCACCACCCAGAACCTGAAGGCGCGCAATATGCAGATGCCGGACCAGTCGGTACTGGAGCGCCAGGTGGTCGAGTCGATGATCATCGAGCGCGCCCAGCTCCAGCTGGCCAAGGAAATGGGCGTGCGCGTCAGCGACCGCCAGCTCGACGCCACCATCGGCCGCATCGCCGAGAACCAGAAGATGTCGGTGCAGGAGATGCGCAACCAGATGGAAAAAGAGGGCATGACCTTCGCCCAGTTCCGCGAAGACATCCGCAACGAGATCATGCTGAGCCAGCTGCGCGAGCACGAGGTCGACGCCAAGGTGCAGGTCTCGGAAGCCGAGATCGACACCTACCTGGTCGCCTCCAAGGCGGCGGCCGCCGAGAAGGTCGAGATGAACCTGGCGCAGATCCTGGTGGCGGTGCCCGAGAACGCCTCGCCCGAACAGATCGCCGCACGCCGCGCGCGCGCCGAGGAAGTGGCGCGCCAGCTGCGCACCGGCGCCGACTTCGCCAAGATGGCCGCCACTTACTCCGACGCGCCGGACGCCCTCAAGGGCGGCGATATCGGCTGGCGCGATCCGGACCGCCTGCCGCCGGTGTTCGCCACCGAGCTGCGCAAGCTGAACGCGGGCCAGGTCACCCCGATCATCAAGACCAACGTCGGCTTCCACATCCTGAAGATGGCCGACAAGCGCAGCCTGGCCGAGGCGGCCGAAGGCGGCGCGGAAGTGATCCAGCAGACCCGCGCCAGCCACATCCTCATGAAGCCGACGCCGACCATGGACGTGGCCGCGGTCAAGCGCAAGCTCCTCGAGATCAAGGAAAAGATCGCCAACAATGCCGGCACCTTCGAGGAACTGGCGCGCCAGTACAGCCAGGACAACATCACCGCCGTCAAGGGCGGCGACCTGGGCTGGCTGGCGCCGGGCGACGCCGGCCCCGAGTTCGACCAGGCCTTCGCCAGCCTGAAGCCGGGCGAGGTGTCGGACGTCATCGAATCGCCCTTCGGCTACCACCTGATCCGCGTGGCCGAGCGCAAGAGCGAAGACGTGAAGCAGCAGAAGGAGCGCAATGTGGCGCGCCAGGTCCTGCGCGAACGCAAGATTCAGGAAGCGATGGAAGACTGGATCCGCCAGGTGCGTGACCGCGCCTACGTCGAGTTCCGCGAAGAGGCGTAAGCGCATGACGATGCTGGGCAGCACGCGGCCGGCCCTTGCGATCACGGTCGGCGAGCCGGCCGGCATCGGTCCCGAAATCGCGATCCGCGCGGCCTGGGCGATGCGCGGGGAATCCAATTGCGTGCTGGTCGGCGACGCCGCCTTCCTGGCGCTCACCGCCGGCCTGATCGACCCCGCCATCCGCCTGTCGGCGCTGTCGATCCAGGCCCTGCGCAACGGCGGCCTGCCGCACTTCGGCAAGGAGCGGCTGGCCGTCATCGACGTGCCGCTCGCCGCCCACGTGCTGCCCGGCACCTTGAACCCCGAAAACGGCCGCGCCGTGCTCGACACCCTCGACCTCGCGATCGAGGGCGCCCTCGCGGGCTGGTTCGAGGGCATCGTCACCGCGCCGCTCCAGAAAAGCACGATCAACGACGCCGGCGTGGCGTTTTCCGGCCACACCGAATACCTGGCCGAGAAGACGAATACAGCGAAGGTCGTGATGATGCTGGCGGGCCAGCCCGGCGGCGGCCAGCCCTATCTGCGCGTGGCCCTGGCCACCACCCACCTGCCGCTGAAGGACGTGCCCGCCGCGCTCACGCGCGAGAACCTGGCGCAGGTGATCGGCATCATCGACGCCGACCTCAAATCGAAATTCGGCATCGCCGCGCCGCGCATCCTGGTCACCGGCCTGAACCCGCACGCGGGCGAGAACGGTTACCTGGGCCGCGAGGAAATCGAGGTCATCACGCCGGTGCTGGAGGAGGCACGGGCGCGCGGCATCGACGCGCGCGGGCCTTACCCGGCCGACACCCTGTTCCAGCCCAAGTACCTGGAGGGCGCCGACTGCGTGCTGGCCATGTACCACGACCAGGGCCTGCCGGTCCTGAAGCACGCGACCTTCGGACGCGGCATCAACGTCACCCTCGGCCTGCCCATTGTGCGCACCTCGGTTGACCACGGCACCGCGCTGGACCTGGCGGCCCGGGGCCTGGGCCTGGCCGACTGCGGCAGCATGATCGAGGCGATCCGCGCCGCCATGCAGATGGCGCATGCGCGCCGCGCCTGAAGCAATCAACAAGAAGAGAAACAGATGAAACACGTCGCCCGCAAGCGCTTCGGCCAGAACTTCCTGACCGACGACCACGTCCTGAACAACATCATCGATTCGATCGCGCCGCGCCGCGGCGAGGCGATGGTCGAGATCGGCCCGGGCCTGGCCGCCATGACGGCGCTGCTGCTCAAGCAACTCGACCACATGCACGTGGTGGAACTGGACCGCGACCTGGTAGCGCGCCTCGAAAAAGCCTATCCGCGCGAGAAACTCACCGTGCACTCGGGCGACGCCCTGAAGTTCGACTTCGCCTCCATCCCGGTGCCGGAAGGGCGGAAGCTGCGCATCGTCGGCAACCTGCCCTACAACATCTCGAGCCCGCTGCTGTTCCACCTGGCGGCCTTCTCCTCCCTGGTCGAGGACCAGCACTTCATGCTGCAGAAAGAGGTGGTGGAGCGCATGGTGGCCGAGCCCGGCACCAAGGCCTACAGCCGCCTGTCGGTGATGCTCCAGTGGCGCTACGACATGGACCTGCTCTTCATCGTGCCGCCCACGGCCTTCGACCCGCCGCCCCAGGTCGACTCGGCCATCGTGCGCATGATCCCCAAGCGCCAGATGCTCGAGGTGGACGGCGACACCCTGGAAAAGGTCGTGGCCAAGGCCTTCTCGCAGCGGCGCAAGGTGATCCGCAACTGCGTGGCGGGCATGTTCACCGAGGCGCAGCTGGTGGAAGCGGGCATCGATCCGGGCGCCCGTCCCGAGGCTGTCGGCCTCGAGCAGTACGTCGCGCTCGCCAATCTGCTCTGATGCCGCCGGGTGGCCGGCCTTGCCGGTCACCCTCTGATTTTTGCGGCGCACAATCGCCGCACATCCCCCATTTTCGCCCTTCACCCTCCCATTCCTGCAGTCCGTCGCACCTTGCTGGAGTGAGGGAGAGCCATTGGCTACAGTGCTTCCATCGACAGGCCGTTTTGGCCCGCAAATTCACCGAAGGAGCACGACATGAACGTCCTCAAGCACATGGAAGCCATCTTCCTCGCCGCCCTGGTCCTCGCCGGCGCCAGCAGCTTCGCCAATGCCGCTACCACTCGCGCGGCTGACGCCTACAACGCCCAGGTCTCGGTCGGCGCCTCGCAGGTCGCCGTAGTGAAGGTCAGCGCCAAGCGCGCCAACTGATCGGCCGCCGCGTCCGGCACAGGGACGAAAAAAAAGCCCGCTGTTGAAGGCGGGCTTGAAATCCAATTCTTTTCTGAGGAGAGTTGGAGGAGACAGGAGTAAGTATGCTGCGTCACAGCATATAAGTCCAATTCTCTTTTCGCATATTTATCATACGTTTTTGATATATCACACCGGAACGCAGTTGACGTCGACGTTGGTCACGGCGTTATCGCCCATGGTGCCGGTGGCATTGACCACGGTGCAGAAGCGGCCGACCGGTTGGGTCAGCACCGTCACGCCGTAGGTCACGCCATAGGGAACCTTGACCGGCAGGTCGTAGCGGAAGGGCTTGGCGGCCTTGATGGCGTCGAGGGATGGGGTATAGGTGCCGGTATTGCTGCCGTTGGTCAGCACCAGGCCGGTGTTGGCTTCCGTCAGGCCGGTAATGGTGCCGCCGACTGCTGCAGTGTTGATGTAGCACATCAGGCGCACGTCGATGGTGGCCAGGCGGCCGGCGGTGTCGGTCCGGCCATCCGCCACCTCGGGATCCGCTCCGCAGGTCTGGTGGGCCGGCTGGGTCTTGATGGAGACGTTGTAGACTTCGCCATACTCGATCTTGTTCGGGAAGGAAAAATTCACGCGATCGGTGGCATTGGCCGGCGGATTCAGCGTCAGGTCTTGTCCGCCATTATTCTGCAGCACGAGACCGGGATAGAGCAGGCCGCCGACGGAACCCGCCACCGTGAACTTGTCGTCGTCGCCACCGCCGCAGGATGCCAGGGCCAGCGCCAGGACCAGCGCGCCGGCCGGACGAATCAGGTAAGACTTCATGCATTGCTCCTTAAGTGCGGGGACCGCAGGTGACCGCCACATTGGTGACGTCGTTCGCGCCCATCGTGCCGGTGCCGTTGGCGACGGTGCAGGTCTGGTTGTCGGGCTGGGTCAGGATGGTGATGCCGTAGGGGGCGTCTTCGTCGATCTTGAGCATCGAGAAGGTGGTCGCGCCGGCCGGAACCGGAACCCGGGTCGAGCCGTTGATCAGCACCAGGTTGGCGCCGGTCAGGCCGGTGACGGTGCCGCGCAGCTCGTGCTGCTTGAGCGTGCAGATGATGCGGACGCTGAGCACGTCGTAGACGACGCGACCGGTGTTATAGAAGGGTTCGCACTTCTCGGCATTGCTCGGAATGCTCTTGACCTGCACGTCGTACTTGTCGTCGGATTCCAGCAGGCCAGGGAAATAGAATTCGCCGGTGCCGGTGCCGGTGGGGGTGACCGCCAGGTCGGAGCCGCCGTTGTTGGTCAGGACCAGGCCGGTCTTGGTGACGCCGGAAAACTGGCCGCCGAGCAGCATATTGCCGTCACTACCGCCGCAGGCGGACAGCGTCAGCGCGCATGCCAGTGCAGCACCGGCACGCAGGTAAGAACTCTTCATAATTTCTCCAAAATCTGACGGGTAGGGCGCGCAAGATGCCGCGAGAAAGTAATTTGGACGCGCGCCTTGACTGATAATCGCCCAACATTTTAGTCCATTTGGCAAGCAGCTGGACGGTTTCCCTTTGTATCACGGTGTAACCAACTGCAGATGCAAAGGCGCGTCCGATTGCTTTCCATGCCAGTGCTCGCTATGCTTGGCCAGACCACTTCCACCAATACAACCATGAGCTCCCCGCGCCGCCCCTGGCCCAAGGCCGTCCTGTTCGACCTCGACGACACCCTGTGGCCAATCGCCCCCGTGATCCTGGAGGCCGAACAGATCCTGTTCGCCTGGCTGCGCGAGAACGCGCCCCGGGTGGCGCAGCAGTACACCATCGAGACCCTGCGCCAGGCCCGGCTCGAGCTGCTGGCGCGCCAGCCCGAATTCCAGCTCGACCTCGGCGCCCTGCGCCGCGCCGGCCTGATCGCCGCCTTCGAGCAGGCCGGCGAGGATTCGGCCAAGGTGGAACTGGCGATGACCGAGTTCTTCGCCGCCCGCAATGCCGTGATCCCCTATGACGACGTGCTGCCGGGCCTCTTGCGCCTGAAAGGCCGGGTCCGCATCGGTTCCGTCACCAACGGCAATGCCGACCTGCAGACCATCGGCCTGGCGCGCCATTTCGACGCCTCGGTGTCGGCGCCCGCCTTCGGCGTGGCCAAGCCGAATGCCGCCATCTTCCTGGAATGCTGCCGCCAGCTGGGCGTGGCGCCGGGGGAGGCGGTCTATGTCGGCGACGACCTGCGCCTGGACGTCTACGGCGCCCAGCGCGCCGGTCTCAGGGCTGTGTGGATGAACCGTACCGGCCAGGTGAACTACCTGCCGGACGAGGTCAAGCCCGATGCCGAGGTGCACGACCTGGACGGCCTGCTCGATTGGCTCAAGCGCGAGCACGGATGACTGGCGCCCCCAAGGGCTGAACGTGCATAATATATGGACACACCATAGACACACCTTCCGCGTGTCTCCATCGCGCACCGTCACTCTGTTAGCCTGAATGCAACTCGAACCCCGCGCCCAGACCTTGCTCAAAGCCCTCGTCGAGCGCTATATCGCCGACGGCCAGCCGGTCGGCTCGCGCGCGCTCTCGAAGATCTCCGGCCTCGACCTGTCGCCGGCCACGATCCGCAACATCATGGCCGACCTCGAGGAAATGGGCTATGTCGCCAGTCCGCACACCTCGGCCGGCCGCATCCCGACCCCGCGCGGCTACCGCCTGTTCGTCGACACCCTGCTCACCGTGCAGCACCTCGACGAGCATGCGGTCGGCGCCCAGAACATGCGGCTGCCAAGCCAGCAGCCGCAGAAGATCATCGCCAACGCGGCCCAGATGCTGTCCTCGCTGTCGCAGTTCGCCGGCGTGGTGCAGAGCCCGCGGCGCGAATCCGTGTTCCAGCAGATCGAATTCCTGCGCCTGTCCGAGAAGCGCATCCTGCTCGTGATCGTCGACCCGCGCGGCGACGTGCAGAACCGCCTGCTGCTCACCGAAGTCGACTACACCCCGGCCCAGCTGATCCAGTCGGCCAACTACCTGAACCAGAACTACGCCGGCCTGACCTTCGACGAAGTGCGCGCCCGCCTGTCCGGCGAGCTGGCCCAGCTGCGCGACGACATGGGCCGCCTGATGCAGGTGGCGGTCGAGGCGGGGAGCGAGGCGATGTCCGAAGGCGACGACATGGTCATCGCCGGCGAGCGCAACCTGCTGTCGGTATCCGACCTGTCTTCCAACATGAGTTCGCTGCGCCAGATGTTCGAGATGTTCGAGCAGAAGACCGGCCTGATGCAGCTGCTCGACGTGTCGAGCAAGGCGGGCGGGGTGCAGATCTTCATCGGCGGCGAATCCAAGCTGGTGCCGATGGACGAGATGAGCGTGGTGACGGCGCCCTACGAGGTCAACGGGCGCATCGTGGGCACGCTGGGGGTCATCGGGCCGACGCGCATGGCCTATGAGCGCGTGATTCCGATCGTGGATATCACGGCGAAGCTCCTGTCGAATGCCTTGAGCCAGAATTGAAATTGGGGGAAGAATGCCGACGGCATTGTTCCCCCAATAGTGTAAAAGCGCGTGTAAAAGCGCGTAAATCTACTGCTTGCGCGGGCAGCCTACCTTCACGCAATTTCCGTAGATCGCCAGCGAATGCTCGGCAATCTTGTAGCCGCGCTCCACGGCGATCTTGTGCTGGCGCGACTCGATTTCTTCGTCGTAGAACTCTTCCACGTGGCCGCAGTCAAGGCAGACGAGGTGGTCGTGGTGCGAGCCGGCGTTGAGCTCGTAGATGGCCTTGCCGGTCTCGAAGTGGTTGCGGTTCAGCAGGCCGGCCTGCTCGAACTGGGTCAGGACACGGTAGACGGTGGCCAGGCCCACGTCCATATTGTCGGCCAGCAGAATCTTGTAGACGTCTTCCGCCGTCAGGTGCCGTACGGCGCTGTTCTGGAAGATTTCCAGGATTTTCAGGCGCGGCAGGGTAGCCTTCAGGCCGCTGGCCTTCAGGTCGGTCGGGTTGTTACTCATGGCGGTCGCTCACGTTTTGTTGCTCGTAGTTTTGCATAGTGCTTTATGATATAGCGTTTTGGAGCTCCCGCTCAAACGATTTGAGGTTACCTATGCATGTCAAACAAGCCGTTCTCCGTCGCGGTTTCCAGAAACGGGCAGCCATCGCCGCTGGTCTCGCGTGCGTCCTGACCCTGTCCGGCTGCGCCGCCTGGCGCAACCAGACCCGTCCCGCGCCGCCGGCGAGCACCGATCCGGCCGTCCAGGCCGCCGCTGCCGAGAAAGCGGCCGCCGCCGCGAATGCGGGCGCCCAGACCGTCCAGGCAACCAAGCTGCAGAAGTTCTTCTGGATCTTCTCGCCCTACCGCCCCGACATCCAGCAGGGTAACTTCGTGTCCCAGGAAATGCTCGACCAGCTGAAGGTCGGCCAGAGCCGCGAGCAGGTGCGCTTCCTGCTCGGTTCGCCGCTGCTGACCGACGTCTTCCATGCCGACCGCTGGGACTACCCCTTCTACCTCGCGCGCGGCAACGGCGAGCTGACCACCAGCCGCGTTACCATCTACTTCAAGGACGACAAGGTCGAGCGCTTCGAAGGCGGCAACCTGCCGAGCGAGCGCGACTACATCGAACGCATCGCCGGCCCGATCCGCGGCGCCAAGCAGCCGATCCTGCCGCCGAAGGCGCCCGAGCGCGGTCCGGTGACGATCGAGGGCAGCAGCAACGATCGAAACCCGGACGGAACCAGGAACTGACAGGCATGAGTACTTTGCGTATCGCCGTCGCCGGCGCCAGCGGCCGCATGGGCCGCATGCTGGTCGAAGCCATCACGAACGCCCCCGACGCCACCCTGGCCGGCGCCCTCGACCGCGCCGGCTCGCCGTCCATCGGCCAGGACGCCGGCGCCTTCGCCGGCCAGCCGACGGGCGTCATCATCCAGTCCGACTTCGCGGCCGCCCTGAAGGACGCCGACGTCCTGATCGACTTCACCCGTCCGGAAGGCACCCTCGAGCACCTGGCATACTGCGCGGCCAACAATGTGCAGCTGGTGATCGGCACCACCGGTTTCGATGAGGCCGGCAAAGCCGCCATCCGCGCGGCCGGCGAGAAGGTCGGCATCGTGTTCGCCCCGAACATGAGCGTGGGCGTGAACGTCACCCTCAAGCTGCTGGAAATGGCGGCGAAGAGCTTCAGCGAAGGCTACGACATCGAGATCGTCGAGGCGCACCACCGCCACAAGGTCGACGCGCCGTCCGGCACCGCCCTGAAGATGGGCGAAGTCATCGCCGACGCCCTGGGGCGCGACCTGAAGGAATGCGCCGTCTACGGCCGCGAAGGCGTGACCGGCGAGCGCGACCCGTCCACCATCGGCTTCGCCACCGTGCGCGGCGGCGACGTGGTGGGCGACCACACCGTCATGTTCCTCGGCACGGGCGAGCGCATCGAGATCAGCCACAAGTCCAGCAGCCGCGTCACCTATGCCCACGGCGCGCTGCGCGCCGCGCGCTTCCTGGCCGGCAAACCGAACGGCCTGTTCGGCATGGATGACGTACTGGGGCTGAACTGATGGCAGTCGTCCAGCTGAACGGCGCGGCCATCGTCGATGAAGCGTCCTTCCACGCCGAATCGCGGCGCGCCTTCGGTTTCCCGGAGGGCTATGCCGACTCGATCGACGCCTGGGTGGACTGCATGAGTTACCTGCGCGACGAGGAGAACATGACGCGCTTCCAGCTCAAGCCGAACGAGGTGCTGGAAATCGTCTTCCTGGACGCCGACAAGGTGAAGGCCGCCGTGCCCGAACTGCTGGAGGAAATCGCCTTCTGCGTGGGCGGCATCAACGAGCGCTACGAGGATTACGGCGAAAAGCCGGCCCTGAAGCTGACGCTGCGCTAGGCGTGGTTTTGTTTCCTTGATAACCGCCATCCCTGCTCCCGCAGGCATGGCGGTTTTTCATTCCGCGCTGCACGTCAGCCTTTCGCCGCAGTGCAAAATGAACCAGTATAATGTCCGGTTCCACCCTCATTACGTCTGCAGAAATCATGCAAGAAAAATATAGTCCAGCCGAAGTCGAACAGGCCGCCCAGGCCTACTGGAAGTCGATCGACGCCTACAAGGCCGTCGAGCACGACCCGCGTTTCCCGAAAGGCAAGTATTACGCCTGCTCGATGCTGCCTTACCCGTCGGGCAAGCTGCACATGGGCCACGTGCGCAACTATACGATCAATGACGTGATGTACCGCTACCTGCGGATGAACGGCTACAACGTGCTGATGCCGATGGGCTGGGACGCCTTCGGCATGCCGGCCGAGAACGCGGCGATGGCCAACAACGTGCCGCCGGCCGAGTGGACCTACTCGAACATCGCGCACATGAAGAAGCAGATGGAATCGATGGGCCTGGCCATCGACTGGTCGCGCGAGATGACCGCCTGCAAGCCGGAATACTACAAGTGGAACCAGTGGATGTTCCTCAAGATGCTCGAGAAGGGCATCATCTACCAGAAGACCGGCACCGTGAACTGGGACCCGGTGGACCAGACCGTGCTGGCGAACGAGCAGGTGGTGGACGGCCGCGGCTGGCGCTCGGGCGCGCTGATCGAGAAGCGCGAGATCCCGATGTACTACGTGCGCATCACCGAGTACGCGGACGAGCTGCTGGAATACGTGGAAAACAAGCTGCCGGGCTGGCCGGAGCGCGTGCGCGTGATGCAGGCCAACTGGATCGGCAAGTCGACCGGCGTGCGCTTCGCCTTCCCGCACCAGATCAAGGACGCCTCGGGTGAGCCGATCAACGACGGAAAGCTGTACGTCTTCACCACCCGCGCCGACACCATCATGGGCGTGACCTTCTGCGCCGTGGCGGCCGAGCACCCGCTGGCCCAGCACGCCGCGCAGGACAACCCGGAACTGCAGGCCTTCATCGCCGAGTGCAAGCTCGGTTCCGTCATCGAAGCCGACATGGCGACGATGGAGAAGAAGGGCATGCCGACCGGCCTGTCCGTCACCCACCCGGTCACGGGCGAGCAGGTCCCGGTCTGGGTCGGCAACTACGTCCTCATGACCTATGGCGACGGCGCCGTGATGGGCGTGCCCGCGCACGACGAGCGCGATTTCGGCTTCGCGAAGAAATACGATCTGCCGATCAAGCAGGTGGTGGCTGTCGAAGGCCAGGAATTCTCCCTGGATGCCTGGCAGGAGTGGTACGGCGACAAGGAGCAGGGCAAGACCATCAACTCCGGCAAGTACGACGGCCTCGATTACATCTCGGCGGTCAACGCCGTGGCCGGCGACCTGGCCGCACAGGGCCTGGGCGACAAGAAGGTCACCTTCCGCCTGCGCGACTGGGGCATTTCGCGCCAGCGCTACTGGGGCACCCCGATCCCGATGATCCACTGCGGCGACTGCGGCGCCGTGCCGGTCCCTGAACAAGACCTGCCGGTCGTGCTGCCGGAACACCTGGTCCCGGACGGCACCGGCAACCCGCTGAACAAGGACGAAGCCTTCCTGGCCTGCTCTTGCCCGAAGTGCGGCAAGCCGGCGCGCCGCGAGACCGACACGATGGACACCTTCATCGATTCGTCCTGGTACTACATGCGCTATACCTCGCCTGGTTCGAGCGAGAAGATGGTCGACGAGCGCAACGACTACTGGATGCCGATGGACCAGTACATCGGTGGCATCGAGCACGCGGTCATGCACCTGCTGTACGCGCGCTTCTGGACCAAGGTCATGCGCGACTTCGGCCTGCTGAAGTTCGACGAGCCCTTCGTCAACCTGCTCACGCAAGGCATGGTGCTGAACGAGACCTACTACCGCGAAGACGAGTCCGGCAAGAAGACCTGGTTCAACCCGGCCGACGTGGAACTCACCTTTGACGACAAGGGCCGCCCGCAGAGCGCCGTCCTGAAATCGGACGGCCAGCCTGTGCACATCGGCGGCACCGAGAAGATGTCGAAGTCGAAGAACAACGGCATCGACCCGCAGGCCCAGATCGAGCAGTACGGCGCCGATACCGCGCGCCTGTTCACCATGTTCGCCTCGCCGCCGGAACAGACCCTGGAGTGGTCGAACAGCGGCGTCGAAGGCGCGAGCCGCTTCCTGCGCCGCGTCTGGGCCTATGGCTACGCGCAGCGCGAGCGCATCGCCGCCGCCCTGAAGGGCCAGCAGCAAGGTTCGCTCGACGACGCCCAGAAAACCCTGCGCCGCGAAGTGCACAAGGTGCTGCAGCAGGCCGACTACGACCTGAAGCGCATCCAGTACAACACGGTGGTGTCGGCCTGCATGAAGATGCTCAACACCCTCGAGTCGGCCAAGCTGGCCGACGGTGTCGCATCGGATGCGGTGATTGCCGAAGGCTTCTCGATCTTCCTGCGCCTGCTGAACCCGGTGGCGCCGCACATCACCCACGCGCTGTGGACCGACCTGGGTTACGCCGCCGTCTACGGCGACATCCTGAACGTGCAGTGGCCGGAAGTCGACCCCGCCGCGCTGGAGCAGTCGGAGATCGAGCTGATGATCCAGGTGAACGGCAAGCTGCGCGGTTCGGTAAAAGTGGCCAAGGATGCCGACAAGGCGAGCATCGAAGCCGCCGCGCTGGCCGAGGAATCGGTCAGCAAGTTCATCGAGGGCACGCCGAAGAAGGTCATCGTCGTCCCCGGTAAACTCGTCAACATCGTGGTGTAAGCCATGAAGACCACCGTGGTGCGAGCAGTAGCAGGTCTCTTGTTTGCCGCAACCCTGGCGGGCTGCGGCTTCCAGCTGCGCGGTTCGAGCGGCCAGTACAACATGCCCTTCCAGAGCATCTACCTGGCCTTCCCCGAGACCTCGCCGCTGGGCACGGAGCTCAAGCGCAACCTGCGCGCGGGCGACACCGTGCGCATCGAGAACGACGCCTCGAAGGCGCAGGCGCTGTTCGACGTGCTGGGCGAATCGCGCGGCAAGTCGATCCTGTCGCTGAACAGCCTGGGCCGGGTGCGCGAATACTCGCTCAGCTACACGCTGGTCTTCCGTGTGCGCGACGCCAACAACAAGGAACTGCTGGCGCCGACCGAGATCACCCTGCGCCGCAATATCGCCTTCGACGAATCGCAGGTGCTGGCCAAGGAATCGGAAGAGGCGCTGCTGTACCGCGACATGCAGTCCGACCTGGTGCAGCAGATCCTGCGCCGCCTGGCTGCCATCAAACCCGCCGCCTGAAAGAGATGAAGTAATGCAGCTGCGGCCCGAGGCCCTCGAGGGTCACCTGGCCAAGGGCCTCGCGCCCTTGTACGTGATCACCAGCGACGAGCACCTGCTCGCGCTGGAAGCGGCCGACCGCATCCGCCGCACCGCCCGCGCCCAAGGCTATACGGAGCGCGACGTGCTCACGGTCGAGCGCAACTTCAAGTGGGGCGAGCTGCTGGCGGCGAACCAGGCCATGTCCCTGTTCGGCGACAAGAAGCTGATCGAGCTGCGCATCCCGGGCGGCAAGCCGGGCAAGGACGGCAGCGCCGCGCTGCAGAGCTATGCGAAAGACCTCGGTCCGGACAACCTGACGCTCATCACCCTGCCCAAGCTGGACTGGCAGACGGCGAAGGCGTCCTGGGTGACGGCGCTGCAGCAGGCCGCGGTCTACATCGAGATCCCGAACGTGGAACGCGCCCAGCTGCCGGGCTGGATCGGCATGCGCCTGGGGGCGCAGCAGCAGAGCGCCGAGCGCCAGAGCCTGGACTTCATTGCCGACCGCGTCGAAGGCAACCTGCTGGCGGCGCACCAGGAAATCCAGAAGCTGGGCCTCTTGTACGAGCCGGGCAAGCTGAGTTTCGAGCAGGTGCACGACGCCGTGCTGAACGTGGCGCGCTACGACGTGTTCAAGCTGTCGGAAGCCATGCTGGCGGGCGACGCGGGACGGCTGGCGCGCATGCTCGACGGCCTGAAAGGGGAGGGCGAGGCCCTGCCCCTGGTTCTGTGGGCCGTCAGTGAAGAAATCCGCACGCTGCTAAAATTGAAATCCGGGATGGCGCAGGGCCGGCCGCTGGGCGCCCTGCTGAAGGAATACCGCATCTGGGGTCCGCGCGAGCGCATGATGGAACCGGCCGTGCGGCGCGTGTCGATCGCCACGCTCGAGGCCGCGCTGCAGGAGGCGGCGCAGGTGGACCGCATGGTCAAGGGCCTGCGCGCGAAGGCGTTTGCGGGCGATGCGTGGGATGCGATGCTGCAGCTGGCATTGCGGGTGGCGCGGTAATCGTTCGCGGCTGTTCCCGGGCTGCTTGAACGCGTGGGCGGAGGACCGCCCACCCTACGAAACCCATTACGGGGATGACGATGGATATCACTGAATACATGCACGCGATGGGCCGCAAGGCGCGGCTCGCTTCGCGCGCGATGGCGCGCGCCGACGGCGCGACGCGCAACCGTGCGCTGCTCCTGATTGCCGACGCCATCGAGCGCGACGCCGATTCCTTGCGCGCCGCGAACCGGCAGGACATGGAGGCCGCCCGCGCAGGCGGCCTGGAGCCGGCCCTGCTCGACCGTCTCGCCTTGTCCGACAGCGCCATCAAGACCATGGTCGAAGGCCTGCGCCAGATCGTGACCCTGCCCGACCCGGTCGGCGAGATCACCAACATGAAATCGCGCCCGAGCGGCATCCAGGTCGGCCAGATGCGCGTGCCGCTGGGCGTCATCGGCATCATCTACGAAGCCCGCCCGAACGTGACGGTCGATGCGGCCGGCCTGTGCATCAAGAGCGGCAACGCGGCCATCCTGCGCGGCGGCTCGGAAGCCATCCACTGCAACCGCGCGCTGGCGAAACTCGTGAGCGAAGGTTTGGCTGGCGCCGGCCTGCCGCTGGACGCCGTGCAGGTGGTCGACACCACCGACCGCGCCGCCGTGGGCGCCTTGATCACCATGCCGCAGTACGTGGACGTGATCGTCCCGCGCGGCGGCAAGGGCCTGATCGCGCGCCTGATGGAAGAGTCCACGGTCCCGATGATCAAGCACCTGGACGGCATCTGCCACGTCTATATCGACGACAAGGCCGATCTGGCCAAGGCGCTGCCGGTGGCCTTCAACGCCAAGTGCCACCGCTATGGCACCTGCAACACGATGGAAACCCTGCTGGTCGCCCGCGCGATCGCCCCGACCGTGCTGCCCCAGCTGGCCACCCTGTACGCGGAAAAACAGGTCGAGCTGCGCGCCGACTACGAGGCGCATGCCATCCTGGCCGGCTACCCTTACCTTGCGCAGGCGACGGAACAGGACTGGGCCACCGAATACCTGGCCCCGATCCTGGCGATCCGCGTGGTCGAGGGCCTGGACGCGGCGATCGACCACATCAACACCTGGTCCTCGAAGCACACCGAGTCCATCGTCACCGAAGACTACAGCGCCGCGCTGCGTTTCCTGCGCGAAGTCGATTCCGCCTCGGTGATGGTGAACGCCTCGACCCGCTTCGCCGACGGCTTCGAATACGGCCTGGGCGCCGAGATCGGCATCTCGAACGACAAGCTGCACGCGCGCGGTCCGGTCGGGCTGGAAGGGCTTACCTCGCTGAAGTACGTCGTCTTCGGCCACGGCGAAATCCGCCAATAACAATAAGGAAATGCATGTACCTCTGGATCAAGGCCCTGCACATCGTCTTCATCGCCTCCTGGTTCGCCGGGCTGTTCTACCTGCCGCGCATCTATGTGAACCTGGCGCAGGAAAGCAATCCGGCGGTCATCGAGCGCCTGCTGGGCATGGCGCGCCGGCTGCTGCGCTTCACCACCATCCTGGCCGTGCCGGCCCTGCTGCTGGGCATCTGGCTGTGGCTGGGCTACGGCATCCGGGGCGGCTGGCTGCACGCGAAACTGGCGCTGGTGATCCTGGTGATCGGCTACCATCATGCCTGCGGCTCGCTCCTGAAAAAGTTCGAAGCAGGGCAGAACAAGCGCAGCCACAAGTGGTTCCGCTACTTCAATGAAGTGCCGGTCCTGCTGCTGCTGGCGATCGTCATCCTGGTCGTCGTCAAGCCTTTCTGAACTGCATTAATTGAATCGATTGCCGCCGGTGCGGACCGGCGGTCTGTAACGCATTATTCATCAACGGACAAAGGGTACTCCTCATGGCCTCCTACTTTTGCCCATGCCCGCGCGGCATGGAAGCGGCGCTTGCCGAAGAACTCGGCGAAATCGCCCAACAAAGCACCACGATGCGGGTGCACAACCAGGTGCCGGGCGGCGTGCACTGCTCCGGTTCGCTGGTCGATGCCTACCGCATCAACCTGCACTCGCGCATCGCCTCCCGTGTGCTGATGCGCATGGGCCAGCGCAGCTACAACAACGAAAACGACATCTACGACCTGGTGCTCGAGCAGCCCTGGGAAGACTGGTTCGGCGTGAACCACACCATCCGCGTGGACGTCACCGCCGTGAAGTCGCCGCTCAAGAGCCTCGAGTTCACCACGCTCAAGATCAAGGACGCCGTCTGCGACCGCTTCCGCGACCAGTTCAACAAGCGTCCCTCGGTCAACACCCGCGAGCCGGACATGCGCATCGTCGGTTTCCTCGACCAGCGCAACTTCATCATCTACCTCGACACCTCGGGCGAGGCCCTGTTCAAGCGCGGCTGGCGCGAAGAGACCGGTGACGCGCCGTTGCGCGAGAACCTGGCCGCGGGCATGCTGCGCGTGGCCGGCTGGAAGCCGGGCGTGCCGCTGTTCGACCCGATGTGCGGCTCCGGCACCATCCTCGTCGAAGCGGCGCAAATGGTGCAGGGCATCCCGCCGGGCGCGCGCCGCCGCTTCGCTTTTGAAAAATTCGCCGATTTCGACCGCGAGGCCTGGGCCGCGCTGAAGGCCGAGATCAAGCCGAACCCGATTCCTTCCGAGCCGACCATCTTCGGCTCCGACATCTCGGGCGACATGGTCGCGATGACGCGCCACAACCTGAAGGTGGCCGGCATCCTGTTCGACGTGCCCCTGAAGCAGATTGAGGCCCAGCACGTCTCGCCGCCGACATCGGCGCCGGGCATCCTGCTGACCAATCCTCCCTACGGCGAGCGTATCGGCGTGCGCGGCGACTCGACCGTGCCGCAGGACGAGATGGCGGTGTCCTTCTACTCGGCGCTGGGCACCACGCTCAAGCAGCGCTTCGCCGGCTGGACCGCTTTCCTGTTCACGGCGGACCTGCAGCTGCCGAAGCTCCTGCGCCTGAAGGAAGCGCGCAAGACTCCCTTCTTCAACGGCGCGCTCGAATGCCGCCTGTTCCGCTTCGATATGGTGGCCGGTTTCAACCGCCGCGAGGAAGCCAAACCCAAACAGGAACAATAAGCACCCATGCTGCCGCCGAGCGAACCCGACGACCTGCCCAAGGACCCGGTCACGCCGGTTCCGCTGCCCCCACCCCACAAGATCGCGATGCTGTCGGCCGGCGGCCTGGCCACCCTGCTGGCCATGCTGTCGATGCTGGGACCCTTCTCGATCGACGCCTACCTGCCGGCCTTCCCGCAGATCCGCGCCGACCTCGCCGCGACGCCGCTGGAAGTCCAGCAGACCCTGACGGCCTATATGCTGGCCTTCGCCGGCATGTCGCTGTGGCACGGCGCACTGTCGGACGCCTTCGGCAGGCGCAACGTGGTGCTCACCGCCCTGGTGGTGTTCGCGATCGGCACCTTCGGCTGCGCGGCCGCGTCGTCCGTGCATTACCTGTGGGTGTTCCGCATCATGCAGGGCGTGTCGGCGGGGGCGGGCGTGGTGGTGGGGCGCGCCATCATCCGCGACCTGTACTCGGATGCGGCGGCGGCGCGCCTGCTGTCGATGGTGACGATGATCTTCTCGATCGCGCCGGCCATCGCGCCCGTGCTGGGCGGCTGGATCGTCACCTTCTTCGACTGGCGCGCGATCTTCCTGGCCCTGTGCATCTACACCGTGGGCCTGGGCTGGTTCTCATGGAAGCACCTGCCCGAGACCGTGCCGAAGGAGAAGCGCCAGCCCTTCAATCCGCGCTTCCTGGCGCAGAGCTACGGCGCCATCTTCGGCTCCTTCCTCTTCCACATGAAATCGGGCGTGGTGGCGCTGAACTTCGCCGGCCTCTTCCTCTACATTGCCTCGGCGCCGGTGATGCTGCCCGAGCACCTGGGCCTGGGACCCTCGCAGTTCGCCTGGCTGTTCGTGCCGACCGTGAGCGGCATCTTCCTGGGCGCGCTGGCGGCCAACCGCATGGCGGGCAAGCTCACCTTTGCGCGCCAGATCCGCGTGGGCTTCTTCTTCATGCTGGGCGCGGTCACCTTCAACGTGGTGTACCACAGCTTCCTGCCGCCCGCGCTGCCCTGGAGCGTGCTGCACATGTTCTTCTTCACCTTCGGCAGCTCGATCATCGCGCCGGGCGCCACCTTGATGGCGCTCGACCTGTTCCCGCACATCCGCGGCACCGTGGCCTCCTGCCAGTCCTTCATGACGACGCTGGCCGGCGCCATCGTCGCCGGCGTGGTGTCGCCGATGCTCTCGCATTCGGTGCTGTCGCTGGCGCTGGGCCAGGCCGGCTTCACCCTGCTGTCGATCGCGCTGTGGGCGACGGCGCGGCGCTACCGGCGCGGCCAGATTCGCGAAGGCAAGCAGCTGCCCTGATTCGTCACGTTTCGAACAAAAGGCCCGGACTTGCGCCGGGCCTTTCCATTTGGGGTGAAATATTCTTTCAAATATGCATACAAATCGATATATTATTTCACCCGCTCTGGCAAAGCTTCTTTCTGCTCTTACTATTAGAGCGGCCTCTCGGCAACACTTTTGATTGAAAGTATTGTTCCCGATCAGAAATGTCTATATGCTAAGATAAGTTTTTCGTGCCCAGAACAAACATGTAAACTTTGTTCTGTTTGCACGATCAACAAGCTGGACCTTGTGGCAACCCGTCCTGGGAAGCTTCGGACAAACCTCGCAACCTCGTAAAGCGGCCGCTTTGAGATCATGCAACAATCGGATCAGGACATCCGCAATCGTTTATTGATTGCCAGACTGCCGGCCATGCCGCAGATCCTCGTGCGTCTGATCGAGCACTTGCAGGCCGACGACCTCGGGATGCCCGAGCTTGCCTCCCTGATCTCCAAGGACGCCGGCATGACCGGCAAGCTGCTCGCGGTCGCCAACAGCTCCGCCTACCAGCGCCACCACCGCAACGTCAATCTCGAACAGTCCCTGGTCGCCCTCGGCACCGACATGATCAAGACGCTGGTCATCAGCGACTCGGTGTTCCAGACCTTTAATAACTTCCCGCATTCGGGCAGCACCGACCTGCGCGCCTTCTGGAAGAATTCCCTGGCCGGCGCCGTGATCGCGAAAGAAGTCGCGCGCCTGGTCGAGTATCCGCACCTGGAAGAAGCCTATCTCGCGGGCCTGCTGCACAATGTCGGCCGCCTGGCCCTGCTCGCCACCGCGCCGAAAGAGTACGCCTACAACTTCACCGCGCGCGACGACGAAGACCTGTGCGCGGTCGAGCAGCGTACCCTGCAGATCACCCACGCCGAAGCGGGCGCCTGGCTGATCGAACGCTGGCAGCTCGATTCCTTCCTGGCCGACGCGGTGCTCTACCACCACGAGCCGAGCGACCGCCTGGAGTCGGCCCACCCCCTGATCCGCATCGTGCGCCTGGCCCACGTGCTGTCCAGCCATCCGCACGACGAGCCGGCCGTGCGCGAAGCCGCGGGCCTGTGTGGCGTCGACGCCGGGCAGATCGGCCAGTTGCTCGAAGGCGCGGCGCGCCAGGTCGACAAGGCCGCCGCCCACCTCGGCATCGACCTGGCCGGCGCCGACGATATCCCGGCCCCGCCGGCCTATGCGCCTCCCAACCTGGATCCGGTGCAGCAGCGCCTGTCGGAAGAGGTGCGCAATATGGTGCTGGTCTCGGAAGTGGGCCAGAGCTTCGCGCGCCAGCAGGGAGAATCGGGCCTGCTGGAAGCGATGACGCGCTCGGCGCGCATCCTCTTCGACTTCGGCAATGCCGTCGTCCTGCTGGAAAACCCGACCGGCCACGCGCTGGTGGGCGCGCCGACCCAGGGCAGCAAGCGCATCGCGGAATTCGCCGTGCCGCTCGCGAAAGGCGGTCCGATCGCCAAGAGCGCGCTGGAGCGCCGTCCGGCCTTCATCCAGCGCGAGGTGCAGGACGGCGAGCCGCTTGGCCTGGCCGAGGAACAGCTGCTGCGCATGCTCGGCACCGACAGCCTGGTCTGCGTACCCCTGGTTGCCGGCGCGCGCTGCCTCGGCGTCCTGATCGGCGGCGTCGCCGCCTGGCAGCTGCCTTACTGCCAGCGCCGCGAGCGCTTCATGCAATCCTTTGGCGCCCAGGCCGCGGCCGCGCTGGAAACCATGTTGGCCGAACGCGGCCATGCGCGCCGCCAGCTCGCCCACGTGGCCGAGGAATACCGCGAGGCCTCGCGCCGCGTGGTGCACGAGGTGAACAACCCGCTGTCGATCATCAAGAACTACCTGAGTGTCCTGGACAGCAAGCTGGCGCGCCAGGAACCGGTGACGAGCGAGATGTCGATCCTGAACGAAGAGATCGACCGCGTCGGCCAGCTGGTCGGCAGCCTGGCCGACCTCAAGCCGGCCGACAATGGCCCGCGCCCGACCGACGTGGCCAAGGTGGTGGACGAGGTGCAGCGCCTGTTCCGCAGCACCGGTTTCGTGCCGAGCACGGTCGACATCACAGTCACCATGCACGAAGAGGCGACCCGCATCGAGGGCGACGCCGACGTGCTCAAGCAGATCCTGGTCAACCTGGTGAAGAACGCCATCGAGGCGCTCGGCAACACGGGCGGACGCATCGAGATCATCAACCGCGGCCACGTGAACCGCGAGCGCCAGCTCTACCTGGAGCTGGTGGTCAGCGACAACGGCCCCGGCCTGTCGCGCGATGTGCTGGCTCACCTGTTCTCGCCGGTGAAGAGCACCAAGGACGGCGCGCACCACGGCCTCGGCCTGTCGATCGTGCACAGCCTGGTCAAGAAGCTGGGCGGCCACATCGCCTGCCGCAGCGGCCGCAGCGGCACGGCATTCGAAATTCTCCTGCCGGCGTGGACCGGGTCCGGCGCCGGCACTGCCGTAGCGCTGCCGGCCCGCGCGCTTGGCTCAGCTTAACGTCATGATGAACCCGCACAACGCCATGCTTGCCGGCGAACCCGCACCGTTTTCACCCACGCTCGACCTCGACAGCCAGCCGCGCCTGCTGCTGGTGGACGACGAGCCGCGCCTGTTGTCCTCGCTGTACGAGCTGCTGAAGGGCCGCGGCTACTCCCTGACTACCGCGAGTTCCGGCAGCGAGGCGCTGGCCCACCTGTCGCGCCTGCGCTTCGACCTGGTCCTGCTCGACCTGCGCCTGCCCGACATCGGCGGCCACGAGATCATGGACTTCATCAACGAGAAGGGCATCAACGCCGACGTGATCGTGATGAGCGGCGAAGTCGGCATCGACGCGGCCATCGGCGCCCTGAAGCGCGGCGCCTACGACTACCTGCGCAAGCCCTATGCGCGCGAGGAACTGCTGGCGACTGTCGCCAACGCCCTGAAGGGCCGCCGCCTGGCGCTGGAAAACCAGCGCATGGCGACCCAGCTGGAGAACTCCGAGAAGATGTACCGGTATCTCGTGGACTCCTCGCCGGACATCATCTACACGCTGAACCACGAAGGCCGCTTCACCTTCGTGAACGACCGCGCCTACCAGCTGCTCGGCTACTCGCGCGACGAGCTGCTCGGCCAGCACTATTCCATCCTCGTGCACGAGGAAGACCTGGAGCGCGCACGCTACGTCTTCAACGAGCGCCGCGTCGACGAGCGCGCCTCGCGCAACGTCGAGCTGCGCCTGAAGTGCCGCGGCGGGAACAGCCAGGACCGCACCTTCAACACCACCCTGATGACGATCTCGCTCAACGCGATCGGCATGCACGTGCCGGACCAGGAAGTGAAGAAGCTCGAGTTCTTCGGCACCTATGGCGTGGCGCGCGACATCACCGACCGCAAGCGCGCGGAAGAGGTGATCTCCTACCAGGCCTACCACGACATCCTGACCGACCTGCCGAACCGCATCCTGTTCAAGGACCGCCTGGGCCTGGCCGTGATCCAGGCCAAGCGCAAGCAGACCGAGCTCGCGGTGATGTTCATCGACCTGGACCGGTTCAAGCTGGTCAACGACACCCTCGGCCACGTCAAGGGCGACGAGCTGCTGCAGCAGGCCGCCACCCGCCTGAAGGGCTGCCTGCGCAAGGGCGACACCCTGGCGCGCCAGGGCGGCGACGAATTCACCATCGTGCTGCCCGAGCTGCGCGACCGCGACGACGCGCGCGTCATCGCCGACAAATTCCTCGAGACCCTGCAGGCGCCGTTCGACCTGGACGGCCACGAGGTGCACATCTCGGCCTCGATCGGCATCGCGATCTACCCGACCGACGGCGAATCGATCGACGAGCTGCTGCGCCACGCCGACATCGCCATGTACCAGGTCAAGGCCCAGGGGAAGAACGGCCACAGCTTCTACCACACGTCGATGCTGGACGTGTCGCACCAGAAGATCGCCCTCGAGCAGGCCCTGCGCCGCGCGCTCGAGCAGGACGAGCTGGAGATGTACTACCAGCCGCAGATCGACGCGCTCACCGGCCGTATCGTCGGCGCCGAAGCCCTGATGCGCTGGAACCACCCGACCCGCGGCCTGCTGTCGGCCGGCGAATTCCTGCCCTTCGCGGAAGAGAACTGCCTGATGCTGCCGATCTCGGACTGGATGATCGGCGCCCTGTGCCGCGACATGCTGCAATGGAATGCCACCGGCACCGACCACGTGCGCCTGTCGCTGAACCTGTCGCCGCAATACCTGGACCGCGGCGACTTTTTTGAAAAGATGCGCAATGCCCTGGTGCGCTACGGGATCGCGCCGGGCCAGATCGAAGTCGAGATCACCGAGAACATCTGCATCCGCAACCCGCAGTACGCGATCGAGCAGCTCAACAAACTGTGCCAGCTCGGCGTGTCGGTGGCGATCGACGACTTCGGCACCGGCTACTCCTCGCTCTCTTACCTGCACCGCTTCCCGATCCACACCGTCAAGATCGACCAGTCCTTCGTGAAGGAGATCCACGAGGAAGGCGGCCACTACCCCGTCATCCTGGCGATCATCTCGATCGCGCGCGGCCTGGGGCTGAACCTGATCGCGGAAGGCGTGGAGACGGAGGAGCAGGCGCGCTACCTGCGCTCGAACGGCTGCATGACGATGCAGGGCTACCTGTACTACCGCCCGATCCCGCTGTCCGAGTTCATGAAGGCGCTGCGCACCCAGCCGACCCTGTTCGGCCTGCGCGCAATCCAGGCTTGAGCCAAGGCCATGCTCGACATCCCGGCCCAGCCCAGCGAAGGCGAAGAACGCCATACGGCTGAATACCTGCGCGTGAAGGGCATGGCCGAGCGCGGCGTGCCCACGGCCCAGCACAGCCTGGGCTTCATGTACGCCAGCGGCCAGGGCGTGGCCCGCAACGACGAGATGGCGGTGGCCTGGTACCGCATGGCCGCGGCCAGCGGCCTGGAACTGGCCCAGTACAACCTCGGCGTGATGTACCAGAAGGGCCAGGGCGTGGGCCAGGACTACGGCCAGGCCGCCTACTGGTACCAGCGCGCGGCAAGCCAGGGCTATGCGCCGGCCCAGTACAACCTCGGCTGGCTGTATGCGAAAGGGCAGGGCGTGCCGAACGACGTGCAGCAGGCCCTGCACTGGTTCAGCCAGGCCGCCGAACAGGGAGAGCCGGGCGCCCAGCACAACCTGGGCATGATGTACGAGACCGGCAAGGGCGTGCCGCAGGACTTCGACGTGGCCGCCAGCTGGTACCGCCGCGCGGCCGAGCAGGGCTATGGGCGCTCGCAGTTCAGCCTCGCCCTGCGGAGCAGCGGCGAAGCGGCCGTGGACTGGTTCCGCCAGGCCGCCGAGCAGGGCTATGCGCCGGCCCAGTTCAACCTCGGCCTGCGCTACGACAAGGGCCAGGACGTCGAGCAGGACAGCTTGCGCGCCATCCTCTGGTATGAACGCGCCGCAAGCCAGGGCCACGCCAGCTCGCAGTTCAACCTGGCCCTGATCCATGACAGCGGCCATGGCGTGCCGCGCAACGAAACCCTCGCCCTGGAATGGTTCCGCCGCGCCGCAAGCCAAGGCCATGCGGGCGCCCAGGACACCCTCGGCCTGCGCTACGAGCATGGACAGGGCGTCGAACGCGACCCGGCCCAGGCCGCCCACTGGTACCGCGAAGCGGCCGAGCAGGGCATGCCCTCGGCCCAGTACCACCTGGCCCAGCTGATCGACGCCGGCAACGGCGTCCCGGCGGATGCGGAAGAGGCGGCGCGCTGGTACCGCAAGGCGGCCGAGCAGGGCCACCTGCGCGCCCAGTTCGACCTCGGCCTGCGTTTTGAAGCCGGCATCGGCGTGGCGCGCGACGAGGCGCAGGCGCTCGACTGGTACCGGCGCGCGGCGAACCAGGACTATGCGCCGGCCCAGTACATGGTCGGCATCCTGATCGACCGCATGGAGCACGGCAATCCGATGGAAGCAACCGACTGGTTCCACAAGGCCGCCGACCAGGGCCACGCCCTGGCCCAATTCGAGCTGGGCCTGCGCCACGACTGCGGCAAGGGCATCGAGCGCGATTACGAAGCGGCCCATTTCTGGTACCTGTGCGCCGCGCGCCAGGGCCATGCGCGCGCCCAGTTCAACCTCGGCGTGATGTATTCGGCCGGCCAGGGCGTACAGCGCGACCTGGTGCAGGCCTATGCCTGGCTGCAGCGCGCCGGCGGCGCCGGCGTGGCCGCGGCTTCCGGCTACCTCAAGAAAATCACGGCGCGCATGGAGCCGCAGCTGCTGGCGCAGGCGCAAAACTTCGTGTGACTTTTCCGCGTCCTTACAGGGGCGCGGAGATCGCATATGCATCCATTGCAGCTAGCGCAAGCATACCGTTTCCTGTAGGGTGGTCGGCTGTGCCGACCGCGCGTTCAGCCAGCGTTTGCGTGGACGGGACGTACTTACAACAACCAGTCCACGAGACGCCATGAAAAAACTCGCCCTCCCCATGCTGCTCGGCCTCGCCGCCTTCGCAGCAGTGCCCTCGCAGGCCGCCGCACCGTCCGCAAAATCCACCGCGCCGTTCAAGTTCGACCGCAAGGCCTACAGCATCGATCACAAGAAATTCGTGCTGCCCAACGGCCTGACCCTGCTGGTCCACACCGACCACAGCGTGCCCGTCGTCGGCGTGAACATGTGGTACCACGTCGGTTCGCGCAACGAGAAGCGCGGCAAGACCGGCTTCGCCCACCTGTTCGAGCACTTCTTCTTCAACGGCTCCGAGAACTACCCACACGGCTTCCGCGAAGCGATGGACGACCTGGGCGCGAACAACCGCAACGGCACCACCAATACCGACCGCACCAACTTCTTCGAAGACGTGCCGGTGTCGGCGCTGGAGCGCACCCTGTTCCTGGAATCGGACCGCATGGGCTTCCTCGGCAACTACATCTCGAAGGAGATGCTGGAGCGCGAGCGCGGCGTGGTGTCGAACGAGAAGCGCCAGGGCGAGAACCAGCCGTATGGCCGCGTGCGCATGGAAATCTCGGCCAAGATGTACCCGTACTCGCACCCCTATTCGTGGTCGACGATCGGCTACATGGAAGACCTGCAGGCCGCCTCGCTGGAAGACATCAAGGAGTGGTACCGCACCTACTACGGCCCGAACAATGCGGTGATCTCGCTGGCCGGCGACATCACGCCGGAGCGCGCCTATGAGCTGGTCAACAAGTACTTCGGCGCGATCCCCCCGGGCCCGCCGCTGCCGCGCACCGAGAAGTGGATCCCGCAACTGGACCGCAACATCCGCGACGAGATGGAAGACCACGTGCCGCAGGTGCGCATCTACCGCAGCTGGCACGTCTCCAGCTGGCGCGATGACGACACCCAGCGCCTGAACCTGCTGGCCGGCGTGCTGGCCGGCTCGAAGAGCGCGCGCCTGGACAAGCGCCTGGTGTACGAGAAGGGCCTGGCCACCAGCGTCAGCGCGGGCGTGAACGACGCTGAACTGAGCGGCACCTTCACCATGACCGCCACCGTCAAGCAGGGCGCCGATCCAATGGAAGTCGAGCGCGAGATGGAGCGCGTGCTGGCCGAGCTGCTGGAAAAAGGCCCGACCGAGGCCGAGCTGAAACGCGTGAAGACCAGCGACCTGGCAGGCTTCGCGCGCAGCGTGGAGCGCCTGGGCGGCATGGGCGGCCGTTCCGACGTGCTGGCCGAAAGCGAGACCTACGGCGGCAAGCCGGATGCCTACCTCGACCGCCTCGAGCTGTTCGCCACCAGCACCCCGCAAGACGTCAAGCTTGCTGCGAACCGCTGGCTGCGCGCCAACCACTACACCATGACCGTGCGTCCTTCGGCCAAGCTGGCGGCGACCAAGTCGACCATCGACCGCAAGAAGCTGCCCGCCCTGGGCGACGCGCCGGACGTGAAGTTCCCGGCCCTGCAGCGCGGCCAGCTGAAGAACGGCCTGAAGGTCGTGCTGCTTGAACGCCACACCGCGCCGATCGTCAACGTCTCGCTGGCGGTCGACGCCGGCGCGGCTTCCGACACGGTCGCCAAGGCGGGCGCCGCCTCGCTGGCGCTGGACCTGCTGGACAAGGGCACCAGGTCGCGCGACGCCTTTGCCCTGTCGGACGCGCTGGAAAACCTCGGCGCGCGCCTCTACACCGCAACCGGCCAGGACCAGTCCCTGGTGCGCCTGCAGGCCACCAGCGCCAACCTGGCGCCGTCCCTGAACCTGATGGCCGAAGCGGCGCTGGCGCCGAGCTTCCCGCAAGACCAGTTCGCGCTCGCGAAGACCCGCCGCATCGCCGGCATCGGCCAGGAAAAGGCGCAGCCGAACAGCCTGGCCCTGCGCCTGGTCCCGGCGGTCCTCTACGGCCCGGAGCACGCCTACGGCAAGCCGGCGTCCGGCTTCGAAGGCAGCGTCCAGTCGATCACCCGCGACGACCTCGCCGCATGGCACGCCACCTGGTTCAAGCCGGGCAGCGCCACCATCGTCGTGGCCGGCGACACCACCATGGACAAGCTCCTGCCGATGCTGGAAGCGAGCTTCGGCAAGTGGCAGCAGGGACAAGCCCCCGCCAAGAAGATGAGCACCGTGCCTGCGACCCAGGGCAAGCGCCTGATCCTGGTCGACAAGCCGGACGCGCCGCAGTCGACCATCGTCGCGACCCACGTCTCCCAGGTCCAGGGCCAGCCCGAGGACCTGGCGATGGAGCCGGTCATGATGAACTTCGGCGGCATGGCGACCTCGCGCCTGAACCGCAACCTGCGCCTGGACAAGCACTGGAGCTACGGCACCCAGGCCCGCCTGACCGACGTCCGCGGCCAGCGCCCCTTCTACATCATCGCGCCGGTCCAGACCGACAAGACGGTCGAAGCGATGCGGGAGGTGCAGAAGGAGCTGCGCGGCGTGGCCGGCGAGCGCCCCTTGGCCGGCGCCGAGTACGAGAGCATCATGCGCGGCATGACCTCGCGCCTGCCGGGCCGTTTCTCCACCCTCGCCGCGCTGGAAGCGGCCGGGCTGGAAACCGTGAACCTGGGCCTGGCCGACGACTACTGGAACAAGTACGCGTCGAATGTGCGCGCCTTGAGCCCGGAGCAACTGAACGCGGCATCAAGCAAGTTCATCAAGCCGGATGAGGCGGTGTGGATCGTGATCGGCGACCTGCGCAGGATCGAGGCGGGTGTGCGTTCGCTGGGCTGGGGGACGGTGAGCGTGGTGGATGCGGACGGCAAGCCGATTCGCTGATCTGCTGAGCTTGTTGTAATGAAAAGCCCGGTCCGATGACCGGGCTTTTTTCGCTCCTGCCCCGCCATTGAACCGCGCACAGTTGACCCCGCTCACCTGTGCATACACGCGCGATAGTATACTGTATGCCCATACAGTTCACCTCGTGCGATGGAACTTACCGACAAGCTAGAAATCCTGGCCGACGCCGCGAAATACGACGCGTCCTGCGCCAGCAGCGGTGCGCCGAAACGTAGTTCCGAAGACAAGGACGGCTTCGGCGCCACCACGGGCATGGGCATCTGTCACAGCTACACGCCGGACGGCCGCTGCGTGTCGCTGCTGAAGATCCTGCTCACCAATTTCTGCATCTACGACTGCCAGTACTGCATCAACCGCCGCTCGTCCAACGTGCCGCGCGCCCGCTTCTCGGTGGAAGAGGTGGTCAAGCTCACGCACGACTTCTACGTGCGCAACTACATCGACGGCCTGTTCCTCAGCTCGGGCATCATCCAGTCGGCCGACTACACGATGGAGCAGCTGGTGGCCGTGGCGCGCCGGCTGCGTGAAGTCCACAAGTTCCGCGGCTACATCCACCTCAAGACCATCCCCGACGCCGACCCGCTGCTCATCGAGGAAGCGGGCCGCTGGGCCGACCGCCTGTCCGTCAACATCGAGCTGCCCACCCACGACAGCGTCAGCCGCCTGGCGCCCGAGAAGAACGTCCACACCATCAAGCTGGCGATGGGCTCGATCCGCCGCAAGCTGGACGAAAAGCGTGAAGAGCCGAAGGCGCCGAGTTTCGCGCCGGCGGGGCAGAGCACGCAGATGATCGTCGGCGCCGACGGCAGCGACGACCACACCATCCTGAACACCGCCGAGACGCTCTACGGCAGCTATCGACTCAAGCGCGTCTACTACTCGGCCTTCAGCCCCATCCCCCAGAGCCCGAAGAGCGTGCCGGCGGCGCCCCCGCCGCTGCTGCGCGAGCACCGGCTGTATCAGGCCGACTTCCTGCTGCGCGGCTACGGCTTCACGGCGGGCGAGTTGATGCCGACGTCCGGCAACCTGGCGCTCGACGTCGACCCCAAGCTGGGTTGGGCGTTAGCTAACCGCGAGCACTTCCCGCTGGACCTGAACCGGGCCGACGAGACCATGATCGCGCGCGTGCCCGGCATCGGCATCCGCAATGCCAGGCGCATCGTCGAGCTGCGCCGCATCCGCCGCATCCGCTGGGAAGACCTGTCGCGCCTGCGCTGCAGCATGAAGAAGCTGGCCCCCTTCATCGTCACGGCCGACTACAAGCCGGCCGAGGGAGGCACGAGTTCCCACATCCTGCGGCGCCACCTGGCCGACGCGCCCGAGCAGATGAACCTGTGGCCGGAGCTGCAGGCAGCATGAGCATCGACGCAGCCGGCGCCGCCTTCCTCGAGGTGAACAACTTCGCCGACTGGCGCGAGGCGGCGCGCGAGCTGCTGCGCGCCGGCGTGCCGCCCGAGGCGGTGACGTGGAGCAGGCCGGGCGCCGACGACCTGTTCTCGGGTGCGACGCCAGTCGCCGGGCCGCCCGATAATGCAGCCATCCCATCCAATCAAACGAAAGCGGCGCCGCACCTGCCACGCTCGCTGATGGAGATGCTGGCCCGCGCCGCCTGCTTCCGGGACCCGGACCGCTGGGCCTTTCTCTACCGCGTGGTGTGGCGCTGGACCCAGGGCGAGCATGAGGTGCAGTCGCCCGCCGACCCGGACGGCGGACGCCTGCACGCCATGGTGAAGGCGGTGCGCCGCGAGGAGCACGACATGCATGCCTACATCCGATTCCGCGAACGTCCCGTCGACGCCGGCCCGCCGCGCTTCGTGGCCTGGTTCGAGCCGCGCCACGACGTCCTGCCCCAGGTGGCCGAGCATTTCGTTGCCCGCATGGGCAAGGTGAGCTGGATGATCGCCACGCCCGACGCCAGCGTGCTGTGGGACGGCGCCACGCTGCACAACACCGGCCCCCTGATGTCGAGCGCGGCGGACCTCGACGATGCGGGGGAGGCGCTCTGGCTGACTTACTACCGCAGCATCTTCAACCCGGCGCGCGTGAACGCCCAGCTGATGCAGAGCCACATCCCGGCGCGCTTCTGGAAGAACCTCCCCGAAGGCGCCATCGTGCCTTCGCTGGTGAGCCAGGCCGAACTCGGCGCACGCAAGATCGGGCAGGTCCAGGCGGTCGGCGCCAAGCGTGGGGCGACGACGATCCCGATTTCGGCGGAGAAGGCCCAACCCGATCGCGAGCAGCCCTCCAAACTCGACGAATGCCGGCGCTGCGAGCTGTGGCAGTACGCCACCCAGGCCGTGCCGGGGGAAGGATCGAAACGCGCGCCCATCATGATCGTCGGCGAGCAGCCCGGCGACCAGGAAGACCTGGCCGGCAAGCCCTTCGTCGGCCCGGCCGGCAAACTGCTCGACCAGGTCTTCGCCCAGGCCGAGGTGGACCGCAAGGCCATCTACCTGACCAACGCGGTCAAGCACTTCAAGTGGGAACCGCGCGGCAAGCGCCGCCTGCACAAGACCCCGGTCCAGCGCGAGATCGAGGCCTGCCACTACTGGCTCGAGAAGGAGCTCGCCGCCGTCAAGCCGAAGGTCATCGTGGCGATGGGCGCGACGGCCCTGAAGTCCGTCATGCGCAAGGGCACGGTCGCACTGAAGGACTTCCTCGGCAGGCCGGTGCGCGTCGACGGCTGCTGGGTGGTCACCATCTACCACCCTTCCTACGTCCTGCGCGTCCCCGACGAAGCGTCCAAGCACGAAGCCTTTGCCGTCATGGTGAAGGGCCTGAAGCTGGCGCAGGAGCTGCTCGAGCGGCCCGACGCGCCAAGCCCGCCCTGAACCCGTCCGCCGGCGCGGCTGTTGCGCCGGCGACGCAGGAAATGAAAAATTCTGTTATCGAATATTTACATTTCCGTGAATATTCACATTCGTCTCGTAAAATTTCCGTACGGCATTAATTGCTGAGTAAGCGGAGGCGCCGTGACGCCCCGCCGGATACTGACGAGACTTCCATGACTTCCCTGTTTTCCCGGCTCCTGCCGGCCTTTCTGCTGGCGCCGGCCATGTGCGCCGCCCAAGCCGGCGACGCCACCACCTCCACCGCCGCGCCGTCGCTGACGGCCAGCGCCACGGTCACCCTGGCCTCGCAATACGTGTCGCGCGGCATGCGCCAGACCTGGGGCCGCCCCGCGCTGCAGGCCGGCGTCGACGTCGTCCACGCGAGCGGCTGGTCGGCCGGCACCTGGATGTCGACCGTCAGCGACCGCTTCATCGAGGGCGGCCGCGTCGAATGGGACCTGTACGGCGGCTATGCCGGCACGCTCGGGCCGCTCGGCTACAGCCTGACGGCGGTGCACTACCGCTATCCGGGCGCCCGCATCTCATCCACCGGCACGACATTCGACTACACCGAACTGGCGCCCGGCCTCAGCTACAAGTCCCTGTACGCGAAGTACTACCGCACCGTGTCGCGCGACTTCTTCGGCATCGTGAATGCGCGCGGCACCGGCTACCTGGACATTGGCGCCAACCACGATCTGGGCGGCGGCTGGACGCTCAACCTGCACCTGGGCGACGGCCGCGTTGCCGGCGCCGGCAACGAGGTGTGGGACTGGCGCGACGCGAAGGCGGGCGTGACCAGGACCTTCGACGCAGGCTGGAGCGTCGCCGCCGCCTATACCCGCGCCTGGGGCGCCACCGACGCCTACGACCGCTACACCACGGGCGTGGCGCGCGCAAACGGCGCCATCGCCTATTCGAACCCCGCCGAGGGCACCTTCACCGTCAACCTCACCCGCACCTTCTGAGAACGAGAGACACGACCATGAACAAGCAAACCAGCAGTACGCGCCGCGCCTCCTTTTCCCTCAATTCGCTGTCCCTGACCGCCAAGATCTGCATCACCGCGACCATGCTGGTAGTGGCAAGCATGGGCGTGACCTCCGCCTTCATCGCGGTCAAGAACAGCGCGAGCGCCGAGGAGGCGGCGATGCGCGAGGCGCGTGCCCTCACACTGGAAGCATCGGCGCTGCTCAAGAGCCGCATTGCGGCCAACCTGGCCACGCTGGAAAGTGTCGCCACGACGCTGGGTGCGACCCAGGCAGGCGGCCAGGCGCTGACGCGCGAGCAGGTGGGCGCACTCGTGCGCGCAAACCTGGTCGGCTCGGAAGACTTCATCGGCAGCTCGGCTGCCTACGAGCCGGATGCGCTGGATGGCCGTGACGCCGAGTTCGCCGGCCAGGCGCCGCTGTACGATGCCAGCGGCCGCTACATGCCCTACTGGTCGCGTACGCCGGACGGCAAGGTGAACGTCGAGCCCATCGTCTTCACCACGACGCCTGGCGGCAACGACTGGTACGACGTGCCGAAGGCCAGCGGCCGCTCGCACTTCACCGAGCCTTATCTGTACCCGATCGCCGGCAAGGACGTGCTGATCGCCTCGCTTGCGGCGCCGATCCGCGTGAACGGCCAGTTCGTGGGCGCGGTCACCGGCGACTTCCAGCTCACCAAGCTCGGCGCGATGCTGGCCGAGATGAAGATCATGGACCAGGGCACGCTGACCCTGATCTCGAACCGCGGCATGTACGCCAGCAACCGGGACCACGCCCGCAACGGCAAGAAGGCCGACGACCTGCCGGCCGAAGCGCTGGCGGCGGTCGCCCAGGGCAAGTCCTACGAATACCTCGATGCCAAGGGCCTGGTGCACGTGCTGTATCCGTTGCGCATCTCGCGCGACATCGCGCCATGGGCAGTCTCGCTTACTTTCCCGCACAGCGTGGCGACCGCGCCGGCGCGCGAACTGGCCGGCTACGCGGCCCTCGTCTCGGTGCTGTGCGCCGTGGTCGCCGTGTTCGTGATGGTGACGGTGCAGCGCCGCCTGACCCGTCCGTTGCGCGTGCTGGGTCACGCGATGACCGAGCTCTCGGGCGGCAACGCCGACCTGAGCGCGCGCCTGGAAGTGCGCGGCAACGACGAGCTGGCGGAAATCGCCCGCGGCTTCAACGTTTTCGTGGCCAAGATCCAGGACGTGCTGGCGCGCGTTCGCAACAGCTCCGACGCGGTGGCGGTGGCATCGAACGAGATCCGCCAGGGGAACGCCGACCTGTCGGTGCGCACCGAACAGCAGGCCAGCGCGCTCGAGGAAACCGCGGCGTCGATGGAAGAACTGAACAGCACCGTGAAGCAGAACGCGGACAACGCGCGCCAGGCCAACCAGCTGGCCGGCTCCGCCAGCGACATCGCGGCGCGCGGCGGCGAGGTGGTGGCCCAGGTGGTCGACACCATGGCCTCGATCAGCGACGCATCGAAGAAGGTGGTGGACATCATCGGCGTCATCGACAGCATCGCCTTCCAGACCAATATCCTGGCGCTCAATGCCGCCGTCGAGGCGGCGCGCGCCGGCGAACAGGGCCGCGGCTTCGCCGTGGTGGCGACCGAGGTGCGCAACCTGGCGCAGCGCAGCGCCGCCGCTGCCAGGGAGATCAAGACCCTGATCGGCGACTCGGTCGACAAGGTGAGCATGGGAACCATGCTGGTCGAGGAAGCCGGCAAGACCATGCACGAGGTGGTGTCCAGCGTGCGCCGCGTCAGCGACATCGTCGCCGAGATCAGCGCGGCCAGCACCGAGCAGAGCGCCGGCATCGGCCAGGTCAACCAGGCCATCGTGCAGATGGATGGCGTGACCCAGCAGAACGCGGCCCTGGTCGAGGAAGCGGCCGCCGCGGCGGAAAGCCTGCAGGAGCAGGCCGCCACGCTGGTCGCCCTGGTGGGCGAATTCAGGCTGGAGGCGGCAGGCGAATCCCGGCCGGCCGCGCGTCCGGCCAAGCTTGCCGCGGCGCCGGCAAGGCTGTCCCTGCAGGCGGCGTAAGGGCAGGGCGGCCGCATATCCGGCGTTCATGCGCCGCGCATGGAATCGCGGCCGCGGCAAGGCGTTTAAGCATCGGCTCATCTTGCCGCACTACGCTTCGCGGACTACCAACAACAAGGATGTCCGATGCTGAAACGCGTACTGTTCACCGCACTGTGCCTGGTCTTCTGGTCCGCACCGATCCGGGCCCAGTCGGAACCCGAACCTGCGGCTGCGGCGGCGGCCACCGACACCGATGCCCCGCCGGCGCCGGAACAGATCCTGGTGGTCGGCCAGAAGCCCGGCCCCGGCATGTGGAAGGTGTCGAAAGGCGACCACGTGCTGTGGATCTTCGGCACCTACTCCCCGCTGCCGATCAAGATGGACTGGCGCTCGCACGAGGTCGACGCCGTCATCAAGCGTTCGCAGGAATACCTGGCGCCGCCGGGCTCCAAGCTCGACCTGCCCATCTTCGCGACTGCCCTGGCACTGCCCCAGCTCATCGGCATCAACAAGAATCCGAACGACGCCACCCTGCGCGACGTCCTGCCGCCGGAGGTCTACGCGCGCTGGCTGCCGCTCAAGGCAAAGTACCTGCCCAAGAACAAGGAACGTGACCGCCCCCTCATCGTGGCCTATGAACTCTACGGCGCCGCGCTGTACCAGGCCGGCCTGACTTCCAGCACCGAAGTGCGCAAGCAGATCGAGACGATGGTGAACGACAGGAAGGTCAAGGTGACCCGCTCCACCATCGAGGTCAAGATCGACAATCCGCGCGCCGTCCTCAAGGAACTCAAGAAGGCGCCACTTGAAGACCTGGCCTGCTTCACCGATACCCTGACGCGCCTGGAGACCGACATCGACGCCATGCGTGTGCGCGCCAACGCCTGGGCCAGGGGCGATATCGCCGGCATCCGCAAACTCGACTTCGTCGACCACCAGGAAAGCTGCGCCAACGTCATGCGCAACAACGCGGCGCTGCGCGACCATCCCGCCTTCAAGGAAGCGGAGCCGCGCATGCGCGCGCTCTGGCTCGCGAATGCGCAAGCCGCACTGGAGAAGAACGAATCGACCTTCGCGCTCCTGTCGATCAGGGACTTGCTCGACCCAAAAGGCCTGGTGGCCGCGCTGGCGGCGAAAGGCTATACCGTCGAGCAGCCGGAATGAGTCAATCCTTGGGGGCGCAGCGGATATAGGAGATGTCGAAGATGCGCGAGTGCGTGACCTGCTCGATGCGCAGGCCGGCCTGCGCCGACAGGGCCTCGAATTCCGGCAGGGTGCGCACCCGCCCCGGCGTCCACAGGCGCTGTTCGATATTGCGCGCGTGGAGGTAGCCCGGTTCCGGCTCCACGCCCTCGAAGGGCCGGTCGAGCAGGCCTTCGACGATCGTGAGCCGCGCGCCCGGTTCCATGGCGCGCGCGATGCAGCGCAGGATGGCGGCGGCGTTGGCGTCGTCCCAGTCGTGCAGCACGTGCTTGATCGTGTACAGCTCATAGCCCGCCGGCACGCTGGCGAAGATGTTCCCGCCGATGAAGGCGCAGCGTTCGGACAGGCCGCGCGCGGCGATCTTCTGGGCCGCGTTGCGGCTGTTCGAGGGCTGGTCGTAGACGTCGGCCCGCACGTGCGCATGCCGTTCGACCAGGCCGCAGGCCAGGCTGCCGGTGCCGCCGCCGACAGCCAGCACGCGGCTGGCGCCGTGCAGCGCGAGTTCCTCGATCACGACCGGCAAATGGGCCTGGTTGGTCACGCCGGCCATGTACTCGACGAAGAGTTCGTTCTGGCCTGGGTCGCTCGCATACCAGTCCCAGATGCGCTTGCCGTGGGCGAGTTCGAAGGCGTTGGCGCCGGTGGCCAGGTGCTCGGGCAGCTTTGCGAATGCGGGGTTGAGCTGCTCGCCCCAGAGCAGCAGGTAGGAGCGCAGCCAGGACTTGCCCTTCTCGGCCAGCGGGAAGGCGCGCCGCGCGACCGAATAGACCTCGCCGTCGCGCTTGAGCAGCTGGATCGCATGGGCGAACTGCAGCAGGGCTTGCAGGGCCTGCGCGTCCAGCCCGAGGTCCGCCGCAAGCGCATCGGCGCTGGCGGGCTTCACCAGCAGCTGGTCGAAGACGCGGGCTTTGGTGAGGGCGTACAGGACGTTGGCCGTGTAGGCGCTCTGGATCAGGTCGTAGACATGCTGGTCGATCAGTTTCTTGCTCACCGCTTCCTCGTCGTTGCTGGGCACATGGGCAGGCGGAAGGCCCGCCAACGCTGCCGATCATAGCAGAGGGCCGGCTGATTCCTAACCGTAGAGATCGTGGCGCACCGCATGGTCGTAATGCGCATCGAGCTGTGCCGCTTCATTGCGGTCTGCCGGCTGGCCCCTGGCCGCGGCGTTCATGGCGACGACCATCTGGCCCGGCGTCGGCAGGCTGGTGCGATCGATGTGCGATTCCGCTTTCCACAAGCCGGCGCGGTTGATGGCTTTGCCGCAATGGAACAGCACTTCGTCGATTGCCACCACGATGGCCGTCTTGGGCCGCTTGCCGTTCTCCGCCAGCTGATCGAGCAGTTCCGGCGTGGTGCGCACCCGGCCGCGCCCGTTGATGCGCATGAAGATTTCCAGGCCGGGGAAGAGGAACAGCATGCCGATGCGCTCATCCTGCTGCAGGTTGCGCATCGATTCGATGCGGTTGTTGCCGGGCCAGTCGGCGAAGGCGACATGGTGATCGTCGAGCACGTGGACGAAGCCGGGTGGCCCGCCGCGCGGCGAGGCATCGAGCCCGTGGGCGCTGCCGGTGGCCAGGCAGAAGAAGGTGGCGGTGCGCAGGTAGTCGCGGTGGAAATCGATCAGCCGGTCGAGCACGCTTTTCTGGATGCGCTCGGCAGGGGCGTCGTAGAGGGCGTCGAGATGGGGGAAGTCCTTGTCGGTCATGGTGGTCTCCAGAAGGAGGATCCAGTCTAGGGCAGGCCGAGCTGGCGGCTGTACAATAGATGAGCCAACTTATATCGATTTACCGCCATTCCATGCACGGTTTTTCCGTCGATCGCCATTTCGTCACCGAATCCGACGCGCCGCCGGTGATCGTCCTGGCCGGCAGCGACGAGGAAGAACACGGCTCGGAACCGCACCGCCATCGCCGCGGCCAGCTGTTCGGCTCGCTGCGCGGCCTGCTGACGGTGACGCTGGAAGCCGGGGTCTGGGCCGTGCCGGATACCCACGCGGTCTGGGTGCCGCCCTACCATGTGCACGGCGCCCGCTCGCACGGACCGTTTTCCGGTTTCGCGGTCTACGTCGCCTTCGATGCCTGCGCCACGCTGCCGCCCACGCCGGGCAGCCTGCGCGTGTCCGGACTGCTGCGCGAGGCCGTGCTGCGCGCGGCGGCCTGGCCCGCGGGCGGGCTGGACGAACGCGGCGAGCGCATCGCCGGCGTGATCCTGGACGAGATCCGCACGCTGCCGGTCGATCCCCTCGGCCTGCCGCTGCCGCGCGACGCTCGCCTGCTGCGCATCGCGCGGGCCATCCTCGATGACCCATCCGACAAGCGCAGCCTGGAAGCATGGGCCGCCTGGGCCGCGATCAGCGCGCGCTCGCTGAGCCGCCGCTTCGTCACCGAGACCGGCTTCACCTTCAGCGCCTGGCGCCAGCGCGCACGCCTGCTGCATGCGCTCGCGCTGCTGGCCGACGGGGTGCCGGTGACCCGGATCGCGCTGGAACTGGGCTATTCGACGCCAAGCACCTTCATCGCTTTGTTCAAGCGCACATTCGGGGCGCCGCCGGCCGCCTATCGCGAGCGCCTGCGGTTGTCATCCCCAGCCAAACCCGCGTAGAATGCAGGCAACGCGGGTGTAGCTCAATGGTAGAGCAGGAGCTTCCCAAGCTTAAGACGAGGGTTCGATTCCCTTCACCCGCTCCAGTCTTTCCTCCGGCGGCCTTGCACGCATCAGCCACACCCGGCTGCCGCGCCCCTGATCCAGGCTGCTGTTGACCACCGCGACGGCCCCCTCCACGTTCACCGCCAGCTTGCTGCCCAGGATGCCCTGCTGGCTGCCGCTGCGCCCCTGCGCGTCCCCGCTGCCGGGGATGAAGGAAGGGCGGCCGAAGCCGGCGCCCGCGTCGACCACATGCCACATGCCCTTGCGATCCGCGCCTTCCCAAGTGATGTGCACGCGATCCTGCCTGTCGACGGCAAGCTGTGGCGCCGTCGCGCCGCGCCCGGGCGTCGACAGCGTGCGCAGGTCCTTGCCGTCGCGTGCGTAGCGGATCACTGCCGCATCCTTGCCGGCTCGTTCCATGTAAGTCAGGTGCAGCCGGCCGCTGCGGTCGAGGGCCAGGCGCGGCGCATCCGCACGCGCCCCCGGCGCGCCCAGGAGGACGGGCGGCCCGAAGCTGGCGCCGCCGTCGCGCGACAGGGCGACGCGGATGTCGGCATCCGCATCTTCGCCGACGGTCCAGGCAAGCCAGACCAGGCCGCCGTCGCCGACGGCCAGCGCCGGGCCGCGCGCCGGAGAAGAGGCCGTGCCCGCGATCCGCTGGGGCGCCAGGAAGCTGCGGCCCTTGTTGCGCGAGCGCGCCAGCCACAGCGCGCCGTCGTACTCGGTCCATGCGGCGATCACGCTGCCGTCCGGGCCGGCCGCGATGTCCAGGCTGCCGTTCGACCAGATAGCGCGGCTCAAGCGTCCCTTGCCGTCCCCGCCCCGCGATGCGGACAGGTTCAGCGGCTCTGAAAAGGTGCGCCCGCCGTCCAGCGAGCGCGCGGACAGGATGTCGCCGCCGTGCGAGCCGCCGGAGAAGATGATCTCCTGCCAGAGCACGTGGAGCGTGCCGTCCTCGCCGCTTGCGAGGCGCGGCATCCAGGAGAAGGTCGCCGGGCTGCGCGAGACGTCCACCGGCTCTCCCCGCGGCTTGCCGTGCGCGTCGAGCACGCGCAGCAGCACCTCCTTGCGCCGCTGGTCCACCCACGCGACGGCCAGCGCGCCGCCGGGAAGGAAAACGGCGGTGCCGTCGTCGACGTAGTCGTAGTGCGACTCGTTCTGGCGCCACGGCCCCTTGGTGCCACCGCCTCTGGCGATCTCCACGACAGGCAGCCAGGACAGGGCGCGCGAGGCGGGCGCCGGAATGGCGGGCAGGGCCGCCAGCAGGACTATGCCGGCGAGCAGCCGGCCGAGGCGATGGATGCGCATGTGAATTCCCGGACGCGGTATGCTGGCATCCTATCCGCCACGCCAGGGAGGGAGCGCCCGCCATGCAGTCCGACTTCCGTATCCGCCGCCGCGTGCTGGCCACGCTCGCGGCCCTGCCGGCCATCGCCACCGCCCAGGCACAGGGCCGTCCCGCGCTCCTGACGCGGGCGATTCCCTCGTCCGGCGAGCAGATTCCCCTGGTCGGCCTGGGGAGCTGGATCACCTTCAACGTCGGCCGCGACCCGCAGGCGCGCGCCGAATGCCGGGAAGTCATGCGCGCCTTCTTCGCGGGCGGGGGACGGCTCATCGATTCCTCGCCCATGTACGGCTCGGCGCAGGACGTCATCGGCGAGGCCGTGGCGCAGCTGCGTCCGGCCCAGTTGTTCTCGGCCGACAAGGTCTGGATCGGTTCGGGCGCGCAGGGACCAGGCCAGGCGGAAGCCTCGCGCAGGCTGTGGCGCGTGCCGCGCTTCGACCTGCTGCAGGTGCATAACCTGCTGGCGTGGGAAGCGCACCTGCCCATGCTGCTGCGCATGAAGAAGGAGGGCAAGCTGCGCTACGTCGGCATCACGACTTCGGAAGGCCGGCGCCATGGCGAGATCGAGAAGATCATGGCGAGCCAGCCGATCGACTTCGTGCAGGTCTCCTACAATCCGCTCGACCGCGAGGTCGAACAGCGCATCCTGCCGCTGGCGCGCGAACGCCGCATCGGCGTGATCGTCAACCGGCCCTTCCGCCAGGGCGACCTGACGGCGGCGCTCGCGGGCAAACGCCTGCCCGGCTGGGCCGCGGAGCTCAAGTGCAACAGCTGGGCCCAGGCTATCCTCAAATTCATCGTCGCGCATCCGGCGGTGACCTGCGCGATTCCCGCCACCTCGCAGATTGCCCACGTGCGCGAGAACCTGCTGGCCGCAACCGGTGTGCTGCCCGACGAGGCGCTGCGTCGCCGTATCGTCCAGGACGTCGAAAGGCTGGCATGAGCGAGTGGTGGACCGAGGTTCAGACTTACCGGCTGTCGGATTTCCTGATGTTCTCGGCGAGGAGCTACTACCGCCAGTTCGAGCTGATGAACCGGGAACTGTGGCCGCTGCACCTCTTGGTGCTGGCGGCCGGGGTGCTGCTCCTTGCCGGCATGCTGCGGCCGCGCGCGACGGCATCCCGCGCCGCATTCGGCGTGCTGGCGCTGGCCTGGGCCTGGGTCGGCTGGGCGTATCACCTCCAGCGCTACGCGGACATCAACACAGGCGCGCCCTGGTTCGCTGCTGGATTCGGCATGCAGGCCGTGCTGCTGGCCTGGATGGCGCTGCGCACGGCAGCGCAGCCGGCAGCCGGTGTCCAAGGCCGGCTTGCACGGTTCCTGGTAATCGCAGCCCTGGCCTATCCTCTGCTCGCGCCGCTCGCCGGACGCAGCTTGATGCAGGCCGAAGTCTTCGGGCTTGCGCCCGATCCGACGGTTGTCGCCACGTTCGGCGCATTGCTGTTCTGGCGCGCACCGTGGCCGCTTTGGGTCGTCCCCTTGGCGTGGTGCGCGATCAGCAGCGCGACGCTGTTCGAGCTGCGGGCGGCGCAGGCCTGGGTGTTCCCGCTGTTGGTCCTGTTGCTTATCGCTGTCCGTTGCCAGGCAGTTTGGTGGCCAGCAGTTTTCGAAGCGAAGCGCCGCGCAGATCCTGATAAACGACATCGTTGATGCGCCAGGCTGCGCCGGACTGCTTCATATGGAACAGCAGCTTCGCCTTTTCGCCGCTGGATGGCGAGGTAAATGCCACTGCGATACGTCCAGCGCTTTCACGCTGAATGGTGAAATCGGTCACGGTGGCATCCTGCGATCCGAACAGCGGATCGAAGTCCATATTGCAGACCTCGGCCCGTCGGCTGACGCACTCGCGGTCCTGGACAATCAATGCTGAAAGTGTGGGATCGAAATACTGCTGCAGGACCGTCTCATCCTGCTGCTGGAGTGGTTTGCCGAATACATCCTGTGTCGTACCGAGGGCCTGCCACGCGAAGTTCTTGTATAGCTTCGCAATCAGCGCAATGTCGCCTGATCCATTCTGTCGGGGCGCCGCGTGGGAGTTTCCTGGGGCGAAGATGACCAGCAATATGCTGGCGTATGCCGCATACCTTCCCAGTCCGGTTCGCATATCCACCCTCCCGAGGAACAAGAAGGTGATTGTTCACGGAGTTCCGGTGTAGGAAATTGCGTTGCTTCAATCCCCCAGCATCTGTCATGCGCTCAGCAGGTCACCCGACCGGAACGACTCCGTCCCCGCAATCTTGCAGACATGCATGCCCCGCAGCAAATGCCGATGCGCCGTACTGGCGAACAGCAGCCCGGCATGGCCGGCCGACAGCGTCGTCACCTGTCCGGATACGGGGTTGACGATGTCCGCCACCGGCTCGCCTGCCTCGACCATATCGCCCAGCCGCTTGTGGAACACCAGCACCCCGGCGTGCGGCGCGGCCAGCGGTTCGACGGCGTTCAGCGGCGTCGCGCGGCAGGGCGTCTCCGGCAGCGGCAGCAGGGGAATGTCGAGCACGCCCGCATGCCCGAGGTATTGCAGGATGGCCTGGGCGTCCGGGCGCGCGTAGTCGTAGCGCACGTCGTTTTCGCCGCGCAGCTCGACGGTGACGGCGGCGCAGGCGGGTGGGATGGCCGTACCCTCGAAATGGTCGGCCAGGTCCCACCACAGGCGGCTGCAGGCTTCGTCGAAAGCTTCGCCGCCCGAGGCCTTGGCCACCAGCAGCACGCGCGCGCCGAGCAGGGCAGTGAGCGGGGCGACCGTCTCCACCAGCGGGGTGCCGGTGTACATGTGCATCAGTGCTTCGTTATCGCAGTGCAGGTCGAGCACGATGTCGGCGTCGATCGCCATCGACAGCAGGGTCTTCTTGAGCGTTTCGACGTCGTCCTTCGGTTCCCACAGGGCAACCTGCTGGCGCGCTTCCTCGCGGATCAGGGCGACGTTGGCGTCGATGTCGCTGCCCAGCCGGCCTTCGAGCGACTTTTTCAGCGCGTCGGCGACGTGCAGGTACATGCGGTTGAAGTTGATCCCGGTCGGCAGGTGGTAGCGGCCGAAGGGCGCGCCGTGGATGACCTGGGACAGGCCGATGGGGTTGGCCGCCGGCACCAGGATGATCTCGCCTTTGATCTTTCCCTCGGCATCGAGACGCTCGAGCTCCTGGCGCAGCACGTGGGCCACCAGCATGGCCGGCACCTCGTCGGCGTGCACGGCGGCCTGGATGTAGACCTTCTTGCCGCTGCCCGGGCTGCCGTAGTGGAACGAGGTCAGGTGGGCGGTGGCGACGTTCTCGTCGACGGCGATCGGGTGTTTCATCGAATGCATGGGGGGCGTCTCCGTGCGCGGCAGGGGCAAAGCATGATTATGCGCCATCGGGCGGCGATGCCCGCGCACGCGGCTCAGGCGCTGGCGCCTGGGCTATAATGACAGCCGTTTTTTCCTCACCCCTTCTTCCCATGTCCTCTGATACGCCTACCAACAACGGCCCGGCGCGGCCCATGCTTTACGATCCGACCGAACACCGCATCCGCAGCTTCGTCACGCGGGCCGGCCGCCTGTCGACGGCGCAGGCGCGCGCGCTGGAAGAGCTGGGACCGAAGTACCTGGTCGAGTACAAGCGCGAAGCGCTGGACCTCGAGGCCGCCTTCGGCCGCAAGGCGCCCGTGATCCTGGAGATCGGCTTCGGCATGGGCGACACCACCGCGCACATCGCGCGCCTGATGCCGGAGAAGGATTTCATCGGTGTCGAGGTGCATACGCCGGGCGTGGGCAGCCTGCTCAAGCAGATCGGCGAGCAGGGCATCACCAACCTGCGCCTGATCCAGCACGACGTGGTCGAGGTGCTGAACCACATGATCGCGGACGGTTCCCTGGCCGGCGTGCACGTGTTCTTCCCGGATCCCTGGCACAAGGCGCGCCACAACAAGCGCCGCCTGATCCAGCCGCCCTTCGTGAAGGTCCTGTGCGACAAGCTGGCCCCTGGCGGCTACCTCCACTGCGCGACCGACTGGGAAGACTACGCGGTGCAGATGCTGGACGTGCTGGGCAACGAGCCGCAGTTGCAGAACACGGCCGAAGGCTATGCGCCGCAGCCGGCATACCGTCCGCTGACCAAGTTCGAGAACCGCGGCCTCAAGCTGGGCCACGGGGTGTGGGACCTCGTCTTTACCAAGAAATAACCCGGCTGTTGCCGGGTTTGGTAGGGTGGACGGCTTCGCCGTCCGCGCGTTCAAATCACGGATGAAGTGACGCGGCGCGACGATTCACAGTGTCGTTGAACGCGTGGGCGGAGGACCGTGATTTGGTCCACTGGACCAAATCACCCCTACGAGACAGCAGCCTGCGAACGGCGTGCGTACCAGCCGAAGTACAGGATCACCGCATAGCACACCGCCGGCACCACCAGCGACATCTTCAGGCCGGCCTCGTCGGCCACATGGCCCATCAGCAGCGGCACGATGGCGCCGCCCACGATCGCCACGCACAGCAGCCCCGAACCTTCCGCCGCACGCTTGCCCAGCCCTTCGCAGGCCAGGGTGAAGATGGTCGGGAACATGATCGAGTTGAACAGGCCGATGGCCAGCAGCGTCCAGCCGGACAGCGCGCCGGTGGAGAGGCCCGAGACCAGCAGCAGGCCGATGGTGGCGAGCGCGGCGAAGGCCAGCACCTTGCCCGGCGCGACCAGGCGCAGGAGGCCCGCGCCGATGAAGCGGCCGATCATCGCGCCGCCCCAGTACAGCGGCACGTGCTTGCCCGCTTCCTCCGCCCCGAGTCCCAGCACCTGCGACTCCATCAGGTAGTTCACGATGATCGAGCCGATCGCCACTTCCGCGCCCACGTAGAGGAAGATGCACAGCGCGCCGAGGGCGAAGCGCGGCTGCTTCAGGAGGTCGAAGGCCTGCAGGATGCTTTCCGTCGGCGCCGCGGTTTCTACCAGCTTGCGGCGGTTCAGCCACACGGCGAAGGCCAGCAATCCCAGCGCGATCGCCAGGCCGATATAGGTGTTGACCACCACGCGGGTCTCTTCCTGGCGGTAGGCGTCGAGCGCCGCGCCGCTCAGGGTGCTCACGTCGACGGTCGCGAGCGAACCCAGGATCAGGATCGCGCCCACATAGGGGAAGACCGTGGTGCCGAGCGAATTGAAGGCCTGGGCAAAAGTCAGGCGGCTCGACGCCGTCTGCGGTTTGCCCAGCATCGAGATCAGGGGATTGGCCACCACCTGCACGATGGTGATGCCCGAGGCCAGCACGAACAGGGCCAGCAGGAAGGTCACGAACACGCCGGAGTAGGAGGCCGGGATGAACAGCAGGCAGCCCACCGCCATCGTGACCAGGCCGACCACGGCGGAGCGCATGTAGCCGATGCGCTGGACGATGGCCGCCGCCGGGATCGAGACGAAGAAGTAGGCGGCGAAGAAGGCCGACTGCACCAGCATCGCCTGGGCGTAGCTGAGGGTGAACAGGTCCTTCAGTTTCGGGATGATGACGTCGTTCAGGCTCGTGATGCCGCCGAAGACGAAGAACAGCGCGAACACGAAGCTTTGCAGTCCCGGCGCATTCACGGGGACGTATCCATCGGCGCCGTCCTTGGAAGGCGCGGCGGTGGTGCTGGTGGGAGTGGGTGTCTGGATTGCCATGGTGTCTTGGATTGAATTGAATCAATCCAAGACACTACATCATCTCGTTGATGATGGCGACGATTTCATCGCCGTAGGACACCAGCTTTTTCTCGCCCACCCCCGACACGCCGCGCAGCGCGTCGATCGAGGACGGCTTGACCTTGGCGATTTCGCGCAGGGTCGCATCCTGGAACACGACATAGGCAGGCACGCCGTGCTCGCGCGCGGTGCCCATGCGCCAGGAGCGCAGGCGCTCGAAGATCTGTTGCTCGGAACGCGACAGTTCCATTTCCTCGTAGCCGCCGCTGCGCGAGGACGAGGGCCGCTTGGCCTTGACCGGTTTCTGGTACTGGCGCAGCTGCACCTTCTGCTCGCCCTTGAGCACCGGACGCGCCGCGTCGGTCAGTTTCAAGGAACTGAAGGCGTCGTGGTCGACCGTGACGAAGCCGAGCGCGATGGCCTGGCGCACGATGGCGCGCCATTCCTGCTCGGAGCGGTCGGCGCCGACGCCGTAGACGGTCAGCTTGTCGTGATGCCACTGGCTGATGCGTTCGGTCTGGGCGCCGCGCAGCACGTCGATCACGTGGCCGGCCGCGAAGCGCTGGTCGACGCGATACACGGTGGACAGCAGCTTTTGCATCGGCACGGTACCGTCGACCTGCACCGGCGGGATCAGGCAGGTGTCGCAGTTGCCGCAGGGGCCGGAGCGTTCGCCGAAGTAATCCAGCAGGCGCATGCGCCGGCAGCTGAGCGTTTCGCACAGGCCGAGCATGGCGTCGAGCTTCATCGACAGCACGCGCTTGAAGGTCTCGTCGGCGTCGGATTCGTCGATCATCCGGCGCTGCAGCACCACGTCCTGCAAGCCATAGGCCATCCAGGCGCTGGCGGGAGCGCCGTCGCGGCCGGCGCGGCCGGTCTCCTGGTAGTAGCCCTCGATGCTCTTGGGGAGGTCGAGGTGGCACACGTAGCGCACGTCCGGCTTGTCGATGCCCATGCCGAAGGCGATGGTCGCCACCATCGTGATGTTCTCTTCGCGCAGGAAGCGCGCCTGATTGGCGGCGCGCACACTGTGCTCCATGCCGGCGTGGTAGGGCAGGGCGCGAATGCCGTTCTCGTTCAGGAAGTCGGCGGTCTCCTCGACTTTTTTACGCGACAGGCAGTAGACGATGCCGGAATCCTGCGGGTGCTCGCTGGAGATGAAATCGATCAGCTGCTTGCGGCCGTTGGTCTTCTCGACGATGGAGTAGCGGATGTTCGGGCGGTCGAAGGACGAGACGAACTGGCGCGCATCGTCGAGTTGCAGGCGGTGTGCGATCTCGGCCCGGGTCTGCTGGTCGGCGGTCGCGGTGAGGGCGATGCGCGGGATGGTCGGATAGCGCTCGTGCAGAACCGACAGGCGGATGTACTCGGGCCGGAAGTCGTGGCCCCACTGCGACACGCAGTGCGCCTCGTCGATGGCGAAGAGGGCGATCGGCGAGGCGTCGAAGAGCTCCAGGCAGCGCTGGGTCAGCAGGCGCTCTGGCGCCACGTAGACGAGGTCGATCTCGCCATTGCGCACCAGGCGCTCGATGCGCAGGGTCTCTTCGAAGGTTTGCGTGGAGTTGAGGAAAGCGGCGCGCACGCCGACTTCTTCCAGCGCGTCCACCTGGTCCTGCATCAGCGCGATGAGCGGAGAGACGACCACGCCCACGCCCTCGCGCAGCAGCGCGGGGATCTGGTAGCACAGCGATTTGCCGCCGCCGGTGGGCATCAGGACGAGTGCGTCGCCGCCGCCCGCCACGTGTTCGACGATCTCGGCTTGCTGCCCGCGGAAGGCGGGATAGCCGAAGACCGTCTCGAGGACGTGCAGCGCGCGCGCTTGAAGCTCGGAAGTCATGCTGAGAATGTTCTTACTGAAGTAGCTGCTGGATGCTTATTCCGCCCAGGTCACCAGATCGAAGTGCGCGGTCACGAGAACGACGATACCGAATACGATACGGTACCAGGCGAAGATCGTGAAGTCGTGGGTACTGATGTAGCGCAGCAGCCAGCGCACGCACAGGAAGGCCGAGGCGAAAGCGGCCAGGCCGCCGAGGCCGAACATCGGGATATCGGCCATCGACAGCAGGTGGCGCTCCTTGATCACGGCATACGCCGTGGCCGAGAGCAGGGTCGGGATCGCCAGGAAAAAGGAGAATTCGGTGGCCGCCTTGCGCGACAGGCCGAACAGCATGCCGCCAATAATGGTCGCACCGGAACGGCTGGTGCCGGGAATCAGGGCGAAGGCCTGGGCCAGGCCCACCTTCAGGGCGTCGAGCGGGCTCATGTCGTCCACACTTTCCACGCGCGCCACGTGCTTGTCGCCGGTATGGCGGCGCTCCACCCACAGGATGACCAGGCCGCCGACGATGAAGGCGGTCGCGACCGGCACCGGCGAGAACAGTTCCGCCTTGATCGTCTCGTTGAACAGGAAGCCGAGCAGGGCCGCGGGGATGAAGGCGATGACCAGGTTCGTCACGAACTTGCGCTGCTTCGGATCCGAGCCCAGGCCGGTGGCCACACTGGCAATGCGCTGGCGGTACTCCCAGATCACGGCCAGCATGGCGCCGGCCTGGATCGCAATTTCGAAGACCTTGACCTTGTCGCCGGTGAAATTGAGCAGGCTGCCCGCCAGGATCAGGTGGCCGGTGGAAGAGATCGGGAGAAATTCAGTAAAGCCCTCGACCAGGCCCATGATGATCGCCTTGATGGCGAGAAGGATATCCATGTAGTCGTAACAGTCGGTCAGCGATGAAGGTGGGTTACGGATGCTTGTGGGGGTGCGGCGGGGTCGAAGCTTACCATGCACGAGGCCGGCGCCATTGCGCGCGTCCGCCTCTTGTGCCCGGTATGAGATTGTACCGCGTGGACATTACTGCTGGGTTATAACGCGTGCGAGACATATGCATTTCTGTCGTGCGCCAGTCCCGAAAACGCGTGCTACACTCAAACCCATGAGTATTTTCGTAGTCCTCATCCTTGCCGCACTCGCCTGGGCGGCATTCCATGGTTGGCAGTTGCCCAACGCCTTGCGTTACCGTCCCTCCCAGGGCCGGGCCTGGCGCAGCTCATTCCCCGCCGCTTCCCGTAAAGACATCCGCGACTTCCTGTCGGTGTTCGTGTCGGCCTTTTCCTGCCGCGACAGCGAAAAGCTGCACTTCCGCCCCGACGACGAAGTGCTCGGCATCTACCGCGCGGTCAAGCCCACCCGCCGGCTGCCGGACGCGCAGGAGCTCGACGCGCTGGCCACCGCCCTGCGCGAGAAGTACGGCCTGATGCTCGACGAGATCTGGCACGAGGGATTGACCCTGGGCGGGCTGTTCCAGCGGGTGCAGCAGGCGCGCGGCAAACAGGCTGCGGCGTAAGCGCCCTCAGCCTGTTGTTCAGATTACCCTGCGTGGGTAAGGTGGACACTTGTATTTATGGCAGCACGTTCCCACGTGCGAGCCATGCTCAAACAGAAACTCAACTGGAAGCGGCCCCTGTTCTATCTGCTGCTGCCGATCTTCCTCGTGATGGTCTTCCTCGGCTTTCCCTTGCCGGTCGCGCCGCCGCCCGCGACCAAGCCGGCGCAGGAGCAGACTGCGGTCGTGAAAAAGAAGAAAAAGCGCGTCGGATTGTTCATGTCCGAGGCTGATCGCGATGGCAACTGAACAGCACCGGTGTCAGGTCTGACATCTGAACAGCACCGGTGTCAGGTCTGACATCTAGACACAAGCTCAGCCGTAACTCCACAAACATCAGGCATCACGAGATGGGGTCGTGTCCGGATACCCGACCCTTTGACCGCAGATGTCTTCAGCCTGCAAACACGACGTTGATCGTCTCGGCGTCGACCGCCATCGAGCGATCCTCAGGGTAATACAGCTTGCCGCCATCCTCGATGGTGGCGAGCAGGCGGGTACGGATCAGGCGCAACGCCAGTCCCAGGGGCTGCATCGAGCCTTCGCCGCAGATGTCCGGATATTGCCCGTCGATGCCGTCCAGGGCGGCCGGGCAGCGCCAGAAGGTCGCTTCTTCGAGATAGGGCTTGCCTACCTTCGCCGTCACAGCGACTTCGCTGCCGTCCGGCCTGACCAGGACGTAGTGTTGTTGCGCGATCGGATTGTCTATAGGGCTTTTGGTCATCTTGGAAGGCGGTGTGAAGAAGCGCTTTATGGTAGCGCGTTTTGCACAAGCTACTTGCGCTGCAGGGCTTGGAACACGATCGCGGCGACCACGAAACCCGCGCCGACGAACTGGCGTTCACTCAAGGTCTCGCCCAGCAACACAACCGAGAGCACCATCGCCGCGAGCGGCGCCACTGCCGTGAACAGCGACACCTCGTTGGCACCGACCCGCGCCGAGCCTGCGTACCACGCAATGAATCCGGCGAAGGTCGGAACGAATGCGTAGTAGACGGCGCCGAGCAGTGCTTCCGTGGGCAGCTGCGGCGCCGCGAGCAGCTCGATTGCCGCTGGAATGAGGCTGGCGATCAGGCCAAGCGCCACGAGTACGGTCGACAGCACGAGCGGCGACAAGGGCCTGCGCAGGCGGCGGTTGAGCAAGATAAATATCCCCTCGCAAACCACTGCAGCGCCCACCAGCAGGTTGCCCTCCAGGGAGCTGCCGCCCTGTGCCCCGGCCGTCATATACAGTACCCCACCCGCGGCCAGCACCACTGCGAGCCAGGCGCGCCAGCCCGGCCGTTCACCCAGCAGCAGCACGGACAGCAGCAAGGCGACCACCGGCAGCGTGCCCGTGATGACGCCCGCGGTGGCCGCGCTCGTCAGCCGGAGCCCGAGCAGCAGGAATGCCGTGAAGCCCACGCTGCCCGCGGCCGCCTGCGCCACCAGCAGCCAGCGGTCATGCCTGCACAGTCGCGGTATGGTCTGCCTGGACCAGCGCAGGGCCAGCACGAAGGCCGGCAGCGCAATCCCGAGCCGTAAAGCATTGGCCGTGAACGGCCCGATGTCTGCCATCCACTTCCCTGCCACGACGGTGCTCCCCACCGTCGCCATGGCGAACGACAGTTGTACATATCCTTGAATTGAACGCATGACCCATCCTCCTGATGCAGAGCGTAGGGAAGAAGGGGGTTCGTTTCTTGTACAAAATTGCGTTTGTCAGGAAAAGGCACGGCGGTAGGCAGCCGGCGTGATGCCGAGCGCACGCGTGAACAGCCGCGTGAGATGGCTTTGGTCGGCAAAACCCGCATCCGTCGCCGCCGTGACCACGGGGACGCCTTGCGCCAGGAGCGCCCGCGCCAGTTGCAGGCGCCGTTGCATGAGGTAGGCATGGGGCGTCAGTCCGAAGGCGCGGCCAAAGCCGCGTACCAGCTGGAACTTGTCCATGCCGGCGGCGTGGGCCAGTGCGCCCAGGGAAAGTTGTTCGGATGGACAGTCATCGATGAGCTGGCGCGCCAGCCGCAGCCGCCCTGGCGCCTCGACCCTCCCGAGGGAGCGCCCTGCCGCCAGGCCGAGCAGGCGCATGCCTTCCTGCTCGACCAGCAGGCCGTCGGCCTCCAGGCGCGCCAGGGTCGTGCAGGTCCGGAGCAGCAGGGTGGCAAGCCGTGCGTCGCTCAGGACCGGGCGCGCGAACTCGTAGGCGTCGGCTGCGCCGGCAACGAAGTCCGGGTCCATGTAGAGCATGAACCAGCGGCGCGGCCGGTCGCCGAGCGGCATGCCGTCGTGAACTTCGTCAGGGTGAACGGTGATGCAGTCGCCGGGAAGCGCTTCGACTGTTCCGGCGCAGCTGTGCGAAGCCTGGCCTCCATCCATCACCAGGCCCAGGCCGAACTGGCCGTGCGTATGCCTGCCGAAGCTGCGGGCCGACTCGGTGACGATCGCCTGCACGCCAGGAAGATGGGTGCGCAGGGGGCGGACATGATGGAAGGGGGCTGCCATGCGCATCATGGTAGCTGATGGTTGCGCGGAAAGCAGCGCAGCGGAAGGAAGAGGAAACGCGCCGCTCAGGCCGGCGCCGTCGCCCGCTCCAGCGCGTCCAGCCACCTGATCGCCTGCTCGCGGCTGCTGCCGCACATCTCCGCCGAGGGTTGCAGGCCGCCGCAGAAGGCGGGGCGTTCCGGCTTGCCGAAGATGCGGCAGCGGTTGTCCTCGGCCAGCTGCACGCAGCGCACGCCGGCCGGCTTCCCCTCGGGCATGCCGGGGATCGGGCTGGTGATCGAGGGCGCGGTGCAGCAGGCGCCGCAGTCGCTGCGGCATTGCATGGGAATCGGGGAGGTGGTCATGAGCCCGACAAGTATACCCGCCTTGCCGCCCGAAGCGGGCGCGTCGCCCCTGCATTTCCTGTTACGTTGTGCCTATCGCACAGTGCTCGTGGAGGCCCGCATGTCCAGTCCCCTGAAACCCCTGAATCGCCAGGTCATGGTGATCACCGGCGCCACCAGCGGCATTGGCCTGGCCACCGCCCAGGAAGCGGCGAAGCAGGGCGCGAAGCTGGTGCTGGCGGCGCGCGGCGCCGACGTGCTGGATGCCGTGGTGCAGGGGCTGGCAGACCATGGCTTTGACGCCATTGCGGTGGTGGCCGACGTGGCCGAACGCAGCGACGTCGAACGCGTCGCCCGGATTGCGGTCGAGCGTTACGGGCGCATCGATACCTGGGTCAACAATGCCGGCGGCACCATCTACGGGCGCCTGGACGAAGTGAGCGAGGAAGACAGCCGGCGCCTGTTCGACATCAATTTCTGGGGCATGGTGCATGGCTCGCTGGTGGCCTTGCCGTATTTGAAGCATCAGGGCGGAGCCCTGATCAATCTCGGCAGCGAAGCGTCCGAGGTGGCGATCCCCATGCAGGGCATGTACTCGGCCAGCAAGCACGCCGTGAAGGGCTTTACCGATGCGCTGCGCATCGAGGTGGAGCAGGTCGACCAGGCCCCGGTCTCGGTCACCCTGATCGAGCCGACCGCGGTCGACACGCCGCTGCCCCAGCACGCGCGCAACTACATGGACCGCGAGCCCAGGCTGCCTTCGCCCCAGGTCGACCCGCACCAGGTCGCCGCCGCCATCCTGCACGCGGCCGTGGTCCCGATGCGCACCGTGCGGGTCGGATTGGCGGCCGGGCTCGACATCATGCTGGAACGGCTCGCGCCCGGCGTGGCGGACCGCCTGTCGGTGCTGCAGGTCCCGCGTCAGCAGCGCGACATCCCGCCGCGCGAGCCGGGCGGATCCCTCTACGCCTCGCGCGCGAACGGCCGTATTTATGGGCCGGGCGCCGGCTAGCCATGTTGGTATTGACAGTTTCGTCTAAACAACGTTTCGATTGACTGCTCTACAGGCCCCATCTATATTCTGTGGCTCATGAGTTAGTTTCTAGGCAGAAACATGCAATGTCCACTCGACAGCAAGCCGCGCTGGGAACGCCGCAAGGATGCCCGTCCCCAGGAGCTTCTTGCTGCCGCGATCGACCTGTTCGTGGAACGGGGCTTCGCCGCCACTCGCCTGGAGGACGTCGCGCGCCAGGCCGGCGTGTCCAAGGGTACGCTTTACCTGTATTACACGAACAAGGAAGAGCTGTTCAAGGCCGTCGTGCGTGAAAGCATCGTGCCCGTGATCGGCGAGGCCGAGGTCTCGATCACCGCCTTCGAAGGCCATAGCGGCGACCTGCTGCGCATGGTGATGCTGAACTGGTGGCAGCGCGTGGGCCAGAGCAAGGTCTCCGGCATCAGCAAGCTGATCATGGCCGAGGCGGGCAATTTCCCCGAGCTGGCCAAGTTCTACCAGGAAGAGGTCATTACCCGCGGCACCCGCATGATCTCGTCCATGCTCGAGCGCGGCGTGGCGCGCGGCGAGTTCCGCAGCATCGACGTGACCCAGATGACGCAGGTCCTGATCGCGCCCATGATGATGCTGATTACCTGGAAGCACTCGGCGGTGGCGCCCTGCGACTGCGCCGAGCTGCAGCCCCAGGCCTTCCTCGACGCCTTCCTCGACATGGCCCTGCACGGGCTGCTGCCGCAGGCCGGCCGCCAGCCCGCCTGAGTTGCCGTTTGCATCATTGCGCCGTTTTTCAGGCGTTCAACCCCTCCAAACTGCAGACTGTCGCAATTTACCCTGGTCCCGGGGAGCCCATCGCTAAGATGTGCGTCCTGAGGCCGTTCAACGATAAAATATCGGATTATTTATTTTTCCACCGAGAACTCAGATGAATATCGAACAAGCCCGCTTCAACATGATCGAACAGCAGATCCGCCCGTGGAACGTCCTCGACCAGGACGTGCTGGACATGCTGCACGTCGTCAAGCGCGAACAGTTCGTGCCGGCGGCCTACCAGAACCTGGCTTTCGCGGACGTCGAGATCCCGCTGCCGGGCGGTGAAGCGATGTTCAACCCGAAGGTCGAAGCACGCATCATGCAGGAACTGGCGGTCAAGAAGCACGAGAACGTCCTCGAAATCGGCACCGGTTCGGGCTATATGGCGGCACTGCTGGCGCACAAGGCGCGCCACGTGACCACCGTCGAGATCCAGCCGGAAGCGGCCAAGCTGGCGCGCGAGAACCTGGCCAGGGCCGGCGTCGACAACGTGACCGTCGAAGAAGGCAATGGCGCGGCAGGCTGGGAAAAGGGTGCGCCGTACGACGTGATCGTCGTCTCGGGCGCGCTGCCGGTGCTGCCGGAAGCCCTCGTGAAACAGGTGAAGGTGGGCGGACGCCTGGCGGTGATCCTGGGCGAAGCCCCGGCGATGAGCTTCAACATCGTCACCCGTACTTCGGAAACGGCGACCGACACGGTCAGGATTTTCGAAACCATCGCCAAGCCGCTGACGGGTGCGCAAGCGCCGTCGCGCTTCCAGTTCTGAGGCCGCGATGCAGCACGTGACCGCCCCCGAGTTGGCCGCCAGGCTGGCCGACCCGGCGCAGGAACAGCCTTTGTTGCTGGACGTGCGCGAAAACTGGGAATTCGAGACCTGCCATATCGCGGGCTCGACCCAGATACCGATGCACCTGATCCCGCTGCGCGCCGGCGAACTGCCGGACGAGCGCGAGATCGTGTGCATCTGCCACCACGGAGCCCGCAGCATGCAGGTCGCGAGCTTCCTGGAACGTAACGGATTTGAAAACGTAACGAACTTGACGGGCGGTATACACGCCTGGGCCGTACAGGTCGATCCTTCGATGCCGAAGTACTGACCTGATTCCAAACTTTTGATGACTCCTGTGGAGAATGCAATGCAGAAACCCCTACTTGCCGTGCTGCTTGCCAGCGCATTTTGCTCGCTGAATGCAAGCGCGGCCGACCTGATCCAGGTGTACCAGCAGGCACTGGCCAACGACGCGACCTTCGCCAGCGCGCGTGCGTCGGCGGCCGCCGGCCGCGAGCGGATCACGCAGGGGCGTGCAGGGCTTCTCCCGGTCGTGGGCATCACCGGCAGCAGCATCAAGAACGATCGTGACGAATCGCCGTGGAACGAAAATGCGGTGATCGGCACCGACCCCGTCACCGGCGCCGACATCCGCGTGCCGGGCGGCGGCTCGAACCTGCGTACCTCGCAGTACCAGATCGCGCTGACCCAGCCGCTGTTCCGCTGGGCCGCCTGGGAAACCTACCAGCAGAGCAAGCTGCAGCAGGCCGTCGCCGAGGCGCAGTTCGCCCAGGCCCAGCAAGACCTGATCACCCGCGTGGCCCAGGCCTACTTCGACGTGCTGGCGGCCCAGGACAAGCTGGAATCGACCCGCGCCCAGAAGACCGCGGTGACCGAGCAGCTGGCATCGGCCAAGCGCAACTTCGAAGTCGGCACCCAGACCATCACCGACACCCATGAAGCGCAGGCGGCCTACGACCTCGTGATCGCCCAGGAATTCGCGGCCGTGAACGACCTCGACAACAAGCGCAATGCCCTGCAGGCCATCATCGGCACCGAGCCGGCCAGCCTGGCGCCGCTGAAAAGCGGCATCACCCTGAACGCGCCTTCGCCGGCGAACGTCGACCCGTGGGTGTCTTCGGCCGAGAACCAGAACTACGGCGTGACCGTGTCGCAGCTGCAGGTGGAACTGGCCAAGCGCGAGATCTCGAAGACCCGCGCCGGCCATTATCCGACCCTCGACCTGGTGGCGGGCCACACCCGCACCAAGGTCCATGGCCGCAGCGACACCTCGGGCGTGGGTACCAACAACAGCATCGGCGTGCAGTACACCGTGCCGATCTTCAGCGGCTTTTCCGTCACCAGCCGCGTGCGCGAAACCATCGCCCTGGAAGACAAGGCGCGCAACGACCTCGAAGCCAACCGCCGCCAGGCCGCCCTGCAGGCGCGCCAGGCCTACCTCGGCGTGAACAGCGGCATGGCCCAGGTCAAGGCGCTGGAAGCGGCGGAAGTGTCGAGCCAGTCGGCGCTGGAATCGAACAAGCTGGGTTACCAGGTGGGCGTGCGCATCAACATCGACGTCCTGAATGCGCAGCGCCAGCTGTACCAGACCCGCACCGACCTGTCGCGCGCCCGTTACGACACCATCCTGAACGGCCTGCGCCTGAAGGCGGCCGCCGGCTCGCTGCGCGAATCCGACCTGGCTGCGGTAAACAATCTGCTCGCGAAATAAGCATCTGCGGCAGGGTGCCCTGCCTGTCAAATGTTAAAAGCCCGAATCTTCCCGGTTCGGGCTTTTTCTTTGTGGGCTGCGCCAAGCCCTTGATTTCAAGCTGAAATAGTTGACGCACGACAAGTCGCGCGCCAGCGGATTTTTTTGCAAAACTGATAAACTGGCAAGGTTAATGCTTAATTAAACGGCAGGCTGCAAGAGCCCGCCAGCACTGGTGCTCCAGAATCAGATTTCTATTCCCTAAGGATAAATAACATGCAAAAGAATATCGCGATCGTCGGCGCCGGTTTCTCCGGGGCCGTCATTGCCCGTCAGCTGGCGGAAGCCGGCTACACAGTCGAAATCTTCGAATCGCGCCCTCACATCGCGGGCAACTGCCATTCCGAACGCGACGCCGAGACCGGCGTCATGGTGCACATCTACGGTCCGCACATCTTCCACACCGATATCGAGCGCGTCTGGGAATACGTGAACCGCTACAGCCGCTTCATGCCTTACGTGAACCGGGTCAAGGCGATTACCAACAACAGCGTCTACACGCTGCCGATCAACCTGCTCACCATCAACCAGTTCTTCGGCAAGACCTTCCGTCCGGCCGAAGCCCAGGAATTCCTGGCCTCGCTCGGCGACAAGTCGATCGAGAACCCCGTCACCTTCGAAGACCAGGCGCTGCGCTTCGTCGGCCGCGAGCTGTACGAAGCCTTCTTCAAGACCTATACCGTCAAGCAGTGGGGCATGCAGCCGACCGAGCTGCCGGCCAGCATCCTCAAGCGCCTGCCGGTGCGCTTCAACTACGACGACAACTACTTCGCCCACAAATACCAGGGCATGCCGGAAGACGGCTACACCGCGCTGGTCGAGAAGATCCTCGACGTGCCGGGCGTGACCGTACACCTGAACACCACCTTCGATCCGGCCAACAAGGGTGACTACGCCCACGTGTTCTACAGCGGCCCGATCGACGCCTGGTTCAAGCACACCGAAGGCCGCCTGCCTTACCGCACGCTGGACTTCGAAGTCTTCCGCGACACCGGCGACTACCAGGGCAATGCCGTCATCAACTACTGCGACGACAGCCAGCCCTATACCCGCATCACCGAGCACAAGCACTTCTCGCCGTGGGAAAAGCACGAGAAGACGCTGATGTACAAGGAATACAGCCGCCAGTGCGAAGAGAAGGATATTCCCTACTACCCGATCCGCCAGGCGCGCGACAAGCAGCAGCTCGAACGCTACGTGAACGTGGCGCGCGAGGAGCCGAACGTGACGTTTGTCGGCCGCCTGGGCACCTACCGCTACCTGGACATGGATGTGACCATCAACGAGGCGCTGTCGACGGCCGACAAGTTCCTGGAGTGCGCGACGAACAACCAGCGCATGCCGGCCTTCGTCATCGATCCGCTGGCCTGATGTTGAAACGGTGGGCGGCCCTGACCGCCCACCATGTGTCTTACTGGCGCTTACGCCACTCGATCATTTCCGCGATCGTCAGGATCGGGAAGCCGTGCAAGGCGGCGAATTCCTCGATCTGCTCCCCGCGCATCATCGTTCCATCCGGATTCATCAACTCGCACAGCACCGACGCAGGCCGCAGGCCCGCCATGATGGCGAGGTCGACCGAGCCTTCGGTATGGCCGGCGCGCGCCAGCACGCCGCCCGGTGTCGCGCGCAGCGGGAAGACGTGGCCCGGACGCACCAGGTCTTCGGGTTTGGCATCGGGCGCGATGGCGGTGCGGATGGTGGTGACGCGGTCGACGGCCGATACGCCGGTGGTGACGCCATGGCGCGCCTCGATCGAGACCGTGAACGGGGTGCCGTAGCGGCTGCCATTCTCCGCCGCCATCGGCGGCAGTTCCAGTTCGCGCACCTTGTCGGCGGACAGGCAGAGGCACACGATGCCGCTGCATTCGCGGATCAGGAGGGCCATCGTTTCGACGGAGAGCCTTTCAGCGGCGACGATCAGGTCGGCCTCGTTCTCGCGATCGAAATCGTCGAGCAGGATGACGGGGACACCGTTGCGCGTGGCTTCCAGGGCAGCGTTGATGCGGCCCTCGAGATCGGTGCTGTTAAGGGTAGGGGTGGTGCTGACTAACATGTGAGACGCTCCTCGCAAATGGCTATGGCGAAAAACGCATCAGGGCAAAGCGAATACGCACGCTCACCCGGCCACGGACGTGACAAGGCAAGCGCATGACAGCGCACATCTTCTTTCATCCGGACTATACCGTCGGCCCTGGCCTCTCACCAGGTCTGCTGACCCTGCTTTCGCAGGCGCTCGCGGGCTCAGCCCATTGCAGGCCATACCGCCGGTGGGGAATCGCACCCCGCCCCGAAGACGTATTTGATTGTTGCCTGGCGATCCAGGCGGAAGAATTGTAGCAGCGCCCGGCAGAGCTTGCCGGGCGAGGGCCGATTCAGCTGGAGAGGCCGGCGCCGGCGGCGTCGTCCTTGCGCTCGATGAGCTCGACCTTGTAGCCGTCCGGGTCGGTGATGAAGGCGATCACGGTGGTGCCGCCCTTGACCGGGCCCGGCTCGCGGGTGATGTTGCCGCCGGCTGCGCGCACGGTGTCGCAGGTGGCGTAGATGTCTTCGGCCGAGATGGCGATGTGGCCGTAGGCGGTGCCCATGTCGTAGCTGTCGACGCCGTAGTTGTAGGTCAGCTCGAGTTCGGCGTGGTCGGGGTTGCTGCCGTAGCCGAGGAAGGCCAGCTTGTATTTGTACTCGGGGTTGTCGCTGGTGCGCAGCAGTTTCATGCCGAGCACATTGGTGTAGAAGTCGATGGAGCGTTGCAGGTCGCCGACGCGGAGCATGGTGTGCAGGATGCGCATGGGGGTGTCTTTCTGAGGATGATTCGGAAAGGGGGCATTTTATGCGCTGGGCGGCGATCTTGCAGGGCGCCCCACAAAGCCGCGCGGCTGTGCATACGGTGGCTGAACGCGCGGTCGGCGGAGCCGACCACCCTACAAAAGCGATTAGTTTTCGAGGCGAGAAGTCAGCGTGACGTCGGCATTCAGGAGTTTCGACACCGGGCAGTTTTCCTTGGCCGTCTGGGCCGCCTTGTCGAAAGCTTCCTGGCTGGCGCCGGGAATCTTCGCGACCAGGTCGAGGTGCACGGCGGTGATCGAGAAGCCGCCTTCGACCTTTTCCATCGACACGGTGGCCGTGGTGCGCAGTTCCTGGGCCGTGAGGCCGGCCTGGCCGAGCTGGCCGGACAGGGCCATCGTGAAGCAGCCCGCGTGGGCGGCGCCGATCAGCTCTTCGGGGTTGGTGCCGGGGCCGTCCTCGAAGCGGGTGTTGAAGCCGTACTGCGAATCCTTGAGCACGCCGCTGCCGGTCGAGACCGCGCCCTTGCCGTCCTTGAGGCCGCCGCTCCAGACGGCGCTGCCATTGCGTTTGATCGTCATTGCCGGGTTTCCTTTATCGGTTCTTGCCCGGTTCCGAGTCGACGGAATCGTGGCGGGTCATGGAGCGGTGGCGGTCGGGCTGCGGATTGGCCTGGCCGGTGGCGCCCGGCGCCGGGTCGACGGCGCGGTCCAGGCCTTCGTCGTTGGTGCCGTAGCAGTCGGTGTTCTGCAGGCCCTGTGCGATGTCTTCCGCGGCCTGTTTCATGACGCCGCGCGGTTCCTGGTCCTGGGCGTCCGGGCTCTCGTCGCGCTCATGCGGCTGGCGCTTGACGTTGTCGCCTTCTTCGATCGGTGCCTTCGTGTTCACGAAGCGGTCTTTGGTTTCGGTCACCATGTTGCTCTCCTTGCATGTGCTTTGACTGAATCCTAAGCTTTCGCAGCGGATGGAGTCGCGCAATTGGACCCCGTCCAGGGATAGGGTGATGCTTTTTTGCAATTGAACCGCTAACATGGCGCTTGGACTAACGCCTGGATCGCACCGTGACCACCGACGCCCTCATCGAACACCAGCACGCCGCCGCTTGCAAGAACTGCGGCGTGACGACCAATGGCAATTTCTGCCACCAGTGCGGCCAGGCCACCCACCTGCACGTGCCGAGCGCGCGCGAATTCCTGCACGAATTCATGGCGCACTATGTCGCGATCGAAGGCAAGCTGTGGCGCTCGCTCAAGCTGCTGCTGTTCAAGCCGGGCCTGCTGAGCCGCGAATACATCGAAGGCCGGCGTGTGCGCTACGTCGAGCCGCTGCGCCTCTACCTCAGTTTCAGCATCATCTTCTTTGCAGTCATGAAGCTGAGTGGCGTCGAGATCATCAATGTCGGCGGGCGGACCGATGCACCGGCCGCGATCAGCGTCCCGGCCGGTGCCCAGCCGTCGCAAACCGGAGAATCAGCAGAGTTCCTGAAAGTAAAGGAGGAAACCGTTGCCTGGCTCGGGAAGCGGAACCAGGCGGTGGCTGCGCGGGTGGAACGCTACCTCAACCTCCCGGAAGCCCAGCGCAAGGAGGCGGCCAAGCGGGTCTTCTACAGCTACACCCCGTATGCGATCTTCCTGATGATGCCGGTCTTCGCCCTCTACCTGAAGCTGCTTTACCTGGGCAAGGGCAGGCGCTATGGCGAGCACTTCCTGTTCGCCCTGCACAGCAATGCCTTCGCCTTCCTGATGCTGAGCCTGTTCATCGTGGCGGACGGCTGGAACTTCGTGCGCCTCGTCCTGCTGGCCTGGCTGGTGTTCTACCTGCCGACCGCGATGCGCCGGGTGTATGGCGGCGGGCGAACCATGACGGCGCTGCGCTGGATCGTGCTGATGTTCCTGCACCTGGTCACGCTGGTGTCCTTCGTCGTCACGGCGGTGCTGAGCGGCCTGCTCCTCTGAACAGCGAATCTTGCCCGTGGCGCGGCGCTCCCTTATACTGTTTATTTGTACAGTCATTTACCGAGCGCCCGCCGGGGCCGATATGGCAGACGCAGGGATAATCGGTTAATCTCGCTGCTCCCTACCAACCATCCGATACCATGCCTGTGACGCCTGAAACGCAACAAATCATCGCGCTCGTGGTGCGGCAGAACACCCCCGGCATCGACGAGCCCGTGAAGCGGCTGGTCGACTACCTGGGCGAATCGGGCTACCGCGTGGTGTTCGAGGCCGACACCGCCGCCTACCTGGGCAGCCTGGGGATCGGCGGCGCCGAGGCCATGAGCGTGGCCGGGATCGGCGAACGCGCCGACTACGCGGTGGTCATGGGCGGCGACGGCACCATGCTGGGCATCGCGCGCCAGCTCGCCAGGTACGACATCCCGCTGATCGGCATCAACTCCGGCCGCCTGGGCTTCATCACCGACATCCCGATCGACCGCATGGTCCCGGCCCTGGACGAGATCCTCAAGGGCCGCCACGTGCAGGCCGAGGAGCGCACCCTGCTCGAAGCGCGGGTGGTGCGCGACGGCGCCGAGATCTATTGCAGCGTCGCCTTCAACGACGTGGTGGTGGCGCGCGGCACCGGCGCCGGCATGGTCGAGCTGAGCGTCACGGTGGACGGCGAATTCATGTACAACCAGCGTTCGGACGGCCTGATCGTCTCGACGCCGACCGGCTCCACGGCCTATGCGCTGTCGGCCGGCGGTCCGCTGCTGCATCCGCGCCTGCAGGGCGTGACCCTGGTGCCGATCGCGCCGCACGCGCTGTCGAACCGTCCGATCGTGGTGCCGGAATCGAGCGAGATCGTGGTCGAGCTGGTCGCGGGACGCGACATCAGCGTCAACTTCGACATGCAGACGTTTACGAGCCTGCAGCTGGGCGACCGCATCGTCATCTCGCGCTCGCCGCATACGATCACCTTCCTGCATCCGCGCGGCTGGAGCTATTACCATACGCTGCGTGAAAAGCTGCACTGGAACGAATACCCGACCAACGAAGGCAAGCTCATCTAAACCGAGCATCGAGCCACGACAGGAGACCCGATTTTTCATGCTGCGCACACTTACCATCCGTGACTTCGTCATCGTCGACACGATCGAACTCGAGTTCTCGAACGGCTTCACGGTGTTCACCGGCGAGACCGGCGCCGGCAAGTCGATCCTGATCGACGCGCTGCAACTGGCGCTCGGCGGGCGCGGCGACGCGAGCATGGTGCGCGAAGGCGCGGCCAAGGCCGACATCACCGCCGAGTTCACGCTCGGGACCACGGCGCGCGCCTGGCTCGCGGCCAACGAAATCACGACGGAAGAGGGCACCGCCCTGGTGCGCCGCGTGATCGACAACGCCGGCCGCTCGAAGGCCTGGATCAACGGCGTCAGCGCCACCGCCACCCAGCTGCGCGACCTGGGCGAGATGCTGGTCGACATCCACGGCCAGCATGCGCACCAGTCGCTGCTCAAGACCGAAGCCCAGCGCGCGCTGCTCGACAACCAGATCGCGGTGCGCGATCCCGAAGCCACCACCGACGTGCTGCAGACCCAGGCCGCCTACAAGGCCTGGCGCGCCCTGGTGCGCCAGCGCGAGGAATTCGAGACCGACGCGCGCAATGTGCTGCTCGAGCGCGAGCGCCTCGAATGGCAGGTCGGCGAACTGGACAAGCTCGCGCCGAAGGCCGGCGAGTGGGCCGAGATCAGCAACGAACACAGCCGCCTGTCGCACGCGGCCAGCCTGCTCGACGGCGCCCAGGAAGCGCTGCAGGCGATCTCGGAATCGGACAGCCCGATCCTGTCCCAGCTGTCCTCGCTGAACTCCAAGCTCGGCAAGCTGGTGGACGTCGATGCCCAGCTGCAGGCCGTGCTCGATTGCATGGAGCCGGCCCGCATCCAGCTGCAGGAAGCGGTGTACGCGCTCAACAACTACATCGACAAGGTCGAGCTCGATCCGGACCGCCTGCGCGAAGTCGACGCCCGCATGGAGGCGCTGCACAGCGCCGCGCGCAAGTTCCGCACCACGCCGGAAGAGCTGCACGAAGAGCACGCGTCCCTGAAAGCCAGGCTGCAGCAGCTGGCCGACGCCAGCGACCTGGAAGGCCTGCGCAAGCAGGAAGAGAAGGCCAGGGCCGCCTACATGGACGTGGCGCGCCGCCTGTCCAAGCGCCGCGCCGCCGCGGCCGTCGAGCTGGGCCGCCAGGTGACGGCCGCGATGCAGGAACTGAGCATGAGCGGCGGCAGCTTCGCCGTGGCGCTGGGTGAAGGCGAGCCGGGCGCGCATGGCCTGGAGCAGGTGGAATTCCTGGTGGCCGGCCATACGGGCGTGGCGCCGCGTCCGCTGGCCAAGGTCGCATCGGGCGGCGAACTGGCGCGCATCTCGCTGGCGATCGCCGTGATCACCGCCCATGCCACCACGACGCCGACCCTGATCTTCGACGAAGTCGACACCGGCATCGGCGGCGGCGTGGCCGAAGTGGTCGGCCGCCTGCTCAAGCGCCTGGGCCAGCAGCGCCAGGTGCTGTGCGTGACCCACCTGCCGCAGGTGGCCAGCCAGGCCAACCAGCACTTCCAGGTGGCCAAGGGCACGACGGGCGAAGGCCGCACCGTCTCGCGCATCGACGTGCTCGACAGCCGCGCGCGGGTGGAAGAAGTGGCGCGCATGCTGGGCGGGATCGAGATCACCGAGACGACGCGCAAGCACGCGCGGGAGTTGCTGGCGTCGTGATCGCCACCCAACCGTCATCCTCCTTTCACCGTTCTGTGGCAAAGTAGCCAACGTTCCGCATCCGCGGAGCCGTCCACAACAACACAGGAGGAAGTCCAAATGAGCATCGACAAAGTGCTGTACCGCGCCCAGGCCACCTCGCAAGGCGGCCGTGAAGGCAGCTCGAAGAGTTCCGATGGCGTCCTGAACCTGCAACTGAGCACCCCGAAGGAACTCGGCGGCGGCGGCGGTCCCGGCACCAATCCCGAGCAGCTGTTCGCAGCCGGCTATTCGGCCTGCTTCCTGGGCGCGCTGAAATTCGTCGCGGGCCAGGCCAAGGTGGCGCTGCCGCAAGATCTCACCGTCACCGGCGACGTCGGCATCGGCCAGATCCCGACCGGCTTCGGCATCGAGGTCGACCTCACCGTCAACGGCCCGGGCATGGACCAGCAGCAGCTGCAGCAACTGGTCGACAAGGCCCACATCGTCTGCCCGTATTCGAACGCCACGCGCAACAACATCGACGTCCGTCTGCGCGTGACGACTTGAACTGACCCGCTGTTGTAAGCCTTCCACATGCGCGGTGGGAGGGGAGGCCAATTTATAATAGCGGCTTCCTCTCCACCTTCCTTGCTCATGCCATTCAGAAAAGAACCGCCTTTCACCCACGGTACCGTGCCCGGAAACGCCATCGTGCTGGTCAACCTCGGCACTCCGGACGAGCCCAGCCGCAAGGCCGTGCGCCGTTACCTGAAGCAGTTCCTTTCCGATCCGCGCGTGGTGGAAATCCCCTCGAAGGTATGGTGGTTCATCCTGAACTTCTTCATCCTGCCTTTCCGCTCGGGCCAGTCGGCGGCCAAGTACCGTACCATCTGGACCCGCGAAGGCTCGCCGCTCAAAGTCCATACCGCAAGGCAGGCTGCGCTTTTGGCGAAGCAGCTGGCGGAACGCGAGCATGAAAACGTGAAGGTGGTGATGGCGATGCGCTATGGCTCGCCTTCGCTGCCCGAGGTGCTCGACCAGCTGAAAGCCGAGCACGTCGAGCGCATCGTCGTGCTGCCCGCCTATCCCCAGTATTCCGGCACCACCACGGCCTCGGTCTGGGATGCCGTCTACGCCTACTTCGGCAAGATCCGCAACGTGCCCGAACTGCGCCTGGTGAAGCACTACCACGACCACGAGGGCTATATCGAGGCGCTGCGCGAGCGCGTCGAGTCGTATTGGGAAACCCATGGCCGCGGCCAGAAGCTGGTGATGAGCTTCCATGGCATCCCGAAGCGAACCCTGCTGCTGGGCGACCCCTATTTCTGCGAATGCCACAAGACCGCGCGCCTGCTGGCCGTGGCCCTGGGCATGGGCGCGGACGAGTACATCGTCACCTTCCAGTCTCGCTTCGGCAAGGCGGAATGGTTGCAGCCCTACACCGCCCCCACGGTGCAGGAACTGGCCCGCCAGGGCCTCGAGCGCATCGACGTGATCTGTCCCGGCTTCACCAGCGACTGCCTGGAAACCCTGGAAGAGATCAATATGGAAGTGCGGCACGACTTCGAGGCCGCCGGTGGCAAGGAATTCCACTACATCCCTTGCCTGAACGATTCGCCGGCCTGGATCACGGGCCTGGCCGAGATCGCCGAACAGCACCTGATCGGCTGGCCGACCATCCTCACCCCGGCCCAGCGCGCGGCCCAGAAGCGCGACGCGCAGGTGGGCGCACAGTACGCGGCCCAGCTGGGCGCGCCGGCCAGTGTTGCCGACCTGTTAAAATAAACGGTTGTGTGATAGCGGAGTAACGCTGTTCCGTAGGGTGGTCGGCTTCGCCGACCGCGCGTTCAACCAGCTCATGAATGGACGATATGTCTGCTCTTCCGGAAGTTGAACGCGCGGACGGGAAACCCGTCCACCCTACAAAACCAATACCGCCAAGTTTATGAATGCCAGGGCGACGCACTGATCCCGACGTAGCACAGCCACGCGAGCACCGCGAGGGTGTACAGCACGACGGCGCCACTGATCAGTTGAAGTCTCATGATGGTTTCCCCGATGCTTTTGCAAGCTTGACAGGAAGGTTAAGACTTTTCCTCGGGAAATGATTGCGGTAAACCGTAAATCTTGTAACAAATGATTTCCACTTTTTCAGCTGGTATCTCTGCAATACCCCTTGAAAATGTAGGAGATCGCCCCATCTGGTGGGCTGTGTGTCAGGCAGGACACGTTGTCAATTCAGCCAAGTCCTTGATTCTAGGAGTTTTTTCGATGCAAGACCAAGAAAACCAAGAGGTGTCCCAGCAGCAGGCCCAGGCCGATGCCGCCACTTCTGCCGCCAATGAAGCCGCACAGGCAAGCGCCGGCCAGGCCGGCGTGCCCCCGGCCGCCGAGTCGGCCCAGTCGGCCCAATCGGACCTGGAAGCCCAACTGAGCGCCACCGAAGCCAAGCTGGCCGAAACCCACGATGCTTTCATGCGCGCCAAGGCCGACGCGGAAAACATCCGCCGCCGCGCCCAGGAAGACGTGAGCAAGGCCCATAAATTTGCCATCGAAAGCTTCGCCGAGGCCATGGTGCCGGTGCGCGACAGCCTGGAAATGGCACTGAAAGTCGAAACCCAGACCGTGGAGGCGATCCGCGAAGGCGTCGAAATGACGCTCAAGCAGCTCACCGCCGCGTTCGAGAAGAACCGCCTGGTCGAAGTGATGCCGCAGCCAGGCGAGAAGCTGGACCCGAACAAGCACCAGGCCGTGGCCGTGGTGCCGTCCGAGCAGGAGGCCAATACCGTGGTCGCCGTGCTGCAGAAGGGCTACATGATCGCCGACCGCCTGTTGCGTCCGGCCATCGTGACGGCAGCTGCGCCGAAATAAGTCTGACGGCGCGCTGAACGGGCGAATTGTTGCGCCGGCTGAGTATCGCCGCCGCTCCCCTTGAAAGCACGCAGTTTTTCCCAATATTCGAATCCATCCGAAACTACAGCATTTAAAAGGAAAACAAATCATGGGCAAGATCATCGGTATCGACCTGGGGACCACCAACTCCTGCGTCGCCATCATGGAAAACGGCACGCCGAAAGTCATCGAGAACGCTGAAGGCGCGCGCACCACGCCGTCGATCATCGCGTACCAGGAAGACGGCGAGATCCTGGTCGGCGCGCCGGCCAAGCGCCAGGCGGTCACCAACCCGAAAAACACCCTGTTCGCAGTCAAGCGCCTGATCGGCCGCAAGTTCGACGAGAAGGAAGTCCAGAAGGACATCTCGCTGATGCCGTACGCGATCACCAAGGCCGACAACGGCGACGCCTGGGTCGGCGTGCGCGACAAGAAGCTGGCGCCGCCGCAGATCTCGGCCGAAGTCCTGCGCAAGATGAAGAAGACCGCCGAAGACTACCTCGGCGAAGAAGTGACCGAAGCCGTCATCACCGTGCCGGCCTACTTCAACGACTCGCAGCGCCAGGCGACCAAGGACGCCGGCCGCATCGCGGGCCTGGACGTCAAGCGCATCATCAACGAGCCGACCGCGGCCGCGCTGGCATTCGGCCTGGACAAGACCGACAAGGGCGACCGCAAGATCGCCGTGTATGACCTCGGCGGCGGCACCTTCGACGTGTCGATCATCGAGATCGCGGACGTGGACGGCGAGAAGCAGTTCGAAGTGCTGTCGACCAACGGCGACACCTTCCTGGGCGGCGAAGACTTCGACCAGCGCGTGATCGACTACATCATCGACGAGTTCAAGAAGATCAACGGCCTCGACCTGTCGAAAGACCCGATCGCCCTGCAGCGCATCAAGGCTTCGGCCGAGCGCGCGAAGATCGAGCTGTCGTCCTCGCAGCAGACCGAGATCAACGAGCCCTACATCGCGATGGCGAACGGCGCGCCGGTCCACCTGAACCTGAAGATCACCCGTGCCAAGCTGGAAGCCCTGGTCGAGGAACTGATCGCCAAGACCATCGAGCCGTGCCGCGTCGCCATCAAGGACGCCGGCATCAAGGTCTCGGACATCGACGACATCATCCTGGTCGGCGGCATGACCCGCATGCCGAAGGTGCAGGAAAAAGTGAAGGAATTCTTCGGCAAGGATCCGCGCAAGGACGTGAACCCGGACGAAGCCGTCGCCGTCGGCGCGGCCATCCAGGGCTCGGTGCTGTCGGGCGAGCGCAAGGACCTGCTGCTGCTGGACGTGACCCCGCTGTCGCTGGGTATCGAAACCCTGGGCGGCGTGATGACCAAGATGATCCACAAGAACACCACGATCCCGACCAAGTTCTCGCAGGTGTTCTCGACCGCCGACGACAACCAGCCGGCCGTGACCATCAAGGTCTACCAGGGCGAGCGTGAAATCGCAGCGGGCAACAAGAGCCTGGGCGAATTCAACCTCGAGGGCATCCCGCCGGCGCCGCGCGGCACCCCGCAGATCGAAGTGACCTTCGACATCGACGCCAACGGCATCCTGCACGTGGGCGCGAAGGACAAGGCCACCGGCAAGGAAAACAAGATCACCATCAAGGCCAACTCGGGCCTGTCGGAAGAAGAAATCCAGAAGATGGTGAAGGACGCCGAGCTGAACGCGGAAGAGGACAAGAAGGTCAAGGAACTGGCCGAAGCCCGCAACCAGGGCGACGCGCTGGTGCACTCGACCAAAAAGTCCCTGACCGAGTACGGCGACAAGCTGGAAGCCGGCGAGAAGGAGAAGATCGAAGCGGCGATCGCCGACCTGGAAGGCGCGCTGAAGTCGGGCGACAAGGCCGACATCGACGCCAAGACCTCGGCACTGTCGAGCGCGGCGCAGAAGCTGGGCGAGAAGATGTACGCCGACATGCAGGCGCAGCAGGCCGGTGCGGCAGGCGGCCAGCAGCCGGGCGCCGAGTCCGCTGGCCAGCAGGCGCAGCAGGACGACGTGGTCGACGCCGACTTCAAGGAAGTGAAAGACGCGAAGTAATCTCCGGCGGGCAGGGAGCTCGGCTCCCTCCCCGCAGCACGGAACCACCGAGCCGCTGCGACCGATTGGTTCCCCGGCTCGGTTTTTTTGCCGCATTCATATTAGTACAAGCCGTATTACCGTTTCTAGACAAGCAAGGTGCCGCCAATGGCAAAGCGTGATTTTTACGAGATCCTCGGGGTCGCCAAGAACGCGTCGGAAGACGACATCAAGAAGGCCTATCGCAAGCTCGCGATGAAGTACCACCCCGACCGCAACCCGGACAACAAGGAAGCGGAGGAGAAGTTCAAGGAGGTCAAGGAAGCCTACGAGATGCTGACCAATCCGGAGAAACGCGAGGCCTATGACCGCTACGGTCATGCCGGCGTCGATCCGAACATGGGCGGCGGCGGAGGCGGCTTCGGCGCAGGCGGTTTCGGCGACGCCTTCGGCGACATCTTCGGCGACATCTTCGGCGGCGGCCGTGGCCGCGGCGGCGGCGGACCCCAGGTCTACCGCGGCGCCGACCTGCGCTACAACCTCGAGATCACGCTGGAACAGGCGGCCCACGGCTACGAGACCACCATCCGCGTGCCGAGCTGGGACAAGTGCGACACCTGCCACGGCAGCGGCGCCAAGCCGGGCACCCAGCCGGTCACCTGCACCACCTGCGCCGGCCACGGCCAGGTGCGCATGCAGCAGGGCTTCTTCAGCATCCAGCAGACCTGCCCGAAGTGCCACGGCAGCGGCAAGATCATCCCGGAACCGTGCGCGGCCTGCGGCGGCGCCGGACGCATCAAGCGCAACAAGACGCTGGAAGTGAAGATCCCGGCCGGCATCGACAACGGCATGCGCATCCGCTCGACCGGCAACGGCGAGCCGGGCACGAATGGCGGACCGTCGGGCGACCTCTACGTCGAGATCCACATCAAGCCGCACGCCGTGTTCCAGCGCGAAGGCGACGACCTGCACTGTGAGATGCCGATCTCCTTCGCGAAAGCCGCGCTGGGCGGCGAGATCGAAGTGCCCACGCTCACCGGCAAGGTCTCGTTCACGGTGCCCGAAGGCACCCAGACCGGCAAGACCTTCCGCCTCAAGGGCAAGGGCATCAAGGGCGTGCGCTCGGGCTACACCGGCGACCTGTTCTGCCACGTGGTCGTCGAGACCCCGGTCAAGCTGACCGACAAGCAGAAGGACCTGCTGCGCGAGTTCGACCGTTCGACCAACGAGGGCGGCGCCAAGCACAGCCCGCAGAGCAAGGGCTGGATGGACAAGGTCAAGGACTTCTTCGAATAAGAAGCCGCTCGAGAAACCGCTGACGGCCAACGCCCTCGGCGGTTTTTTTTCGTCCGGCTGGTATACTTTGCCTATTCAGTACGCATCACACAGGGAGAAAAATTGGACAACAAGACAACGGGCGTGACCGCCGAAGACCTCTTCGCACGCAACCGCAAATGGGCCGCCTCGATGGTGGCCGAAGACCCGAACTTCTTCAAGGCGCTGTCGGAACAGCAGGCCCCGGAATACCTGTGGATCGGCTGCTCGGACAGCCGCGTGCCGGCCAATGAACTGCTGGGCATGGCGCCGGGCGAACTGTTCGTGCACCGCAACATCGCCAACGTGATCGCTCACTCCGACCTGAACGCCCTCTCCGTGCTGCAGTTCGCGATCGACGTCCTGAAGGTCAAGCACATCATCCTGTGCGGCCACTACGGCTGCTCGGGCGTGGGCGCGGCGCTGACCGGCGCGCGCGTGGGCCTGGCCGACAACTGGCTCGGCCACGTGCGCGACGTGCGCGACAAGCACGGCAAATACCTCGGCAACGTGGCTGGCCGGGCCGCCGTCAACCGCCTGGTCGAACTGAACGTGGCCGAGCAGGTCATCAACGTGGCCCAGACCACCATCGTGCGCGACGCCTGGGAACGCGGCCAGCCGCTCACCATCCACAGCTGGGTCTACGGCGTGCACGACGGCCTGCTGCGCGACCTCGGCATCACGGTCAGCTCGTTCGAAGAGATCGCGCCCAAGCTGGACCGCGTCCTGAGCGGTTACCTTGACGGGGACCAGGTGCGTGAAGAACGACGCGGACAGTGATCTCGCGCGCCTGCGCGCCATCATCCGCACCTTTGTCGACGAGCGCGACTGGGACCAGTTCCACACGCCCAAGAACCTGGCCTCGGCCCTGACGGTGGAGGCGGCCGAGCTGCTGGAGCATTTCCAGTGGCTGAAGGACGGCCGTCCTGAAGAACTGGGCGAGGCCAAGCTGCTTGAAGTGCGCCACGAGATGGCCGACGTGCTGGTCTATCTCGTGCGCCTGGCCGACAAGCTGGACGTCGACCTGTTCGCGGCAGTGGAAGAAAAGATGGTGCTCAACCGGGCCAAGTACCCGGCCGAGCAGGTGCGCGGCGACGCGCGCAAATACCATGAGTACAAGGACCGCGGCGAGGCCTGAGGGTCAAGAGCCCAGCCCGGCGATGGCCGGTTCCGGTCCCAGTTCCGGCATGCCCTCGACATAGCTGGACTTGGCCTGCGCCGCCGTCTCGATGCTGCGCACCATGTCGCGGATCGTCTTGTTGACCCATTCCTCGGGCGTGCCGACCAGGCGGTTGGCGAGGTCGCGCGAGACCTGCTCGAGTCCCCCTTCGGTTTTCTGGAACACCGCATAGGTGTCCAGCTGGTAGCCGGCCTTGTACTTGTACAGGCAGGCGTACAGGGTCAGGTTGTTCGAGCCGGCGATGTGGCGCACCGCGCGTGCGGTCCAGGCCGCGCCTTCGCAATTCGCCGCCTTGAATCCGGCGCCGCCGTTCTGCATTGCCGCCATCTGCATCAGCTGTCCGACGCCGGTATTGCCCAGCTTTGCCCCGAGGTCGGTGATGGTGAAGCGGCCAGGCGTCTCCGGCACCACGGCGCCCAGCTGCAGCGGGGTGTTCGCATTGACGCTGTTGGTGTTGCGGCCCAGGCCTGCGGTCGCGGCGCGGGCAAGCGTGGCGGTGGATGCGCCGGTCTTGAAGTCGAAGATGTGGTACATCTCGACGGTGGTGTTCTTCTGCGCCAGGTAGCTGTTGGTGCTGCCGCAGGCGGTGAGGAGGACCAGCGGGAGGAGGAGGCCGAGCTTTTTCATGGTGTCCCTTTCGTGAATGGCGATTGCGGTTCGAATGGGACGGATTGTAGGAAGGGGCGAAAGCGGCGCACAGGCCTGTTGCGACCAGTGCGCCGAATCGCGGAATGGATGCGGCGTTTCGGGGAATGGGGCTGACAGAATGCGGCCTTACATGCCGCCCAGGCAGATGTACTTGAGGACGAGGTAATCGTCCATGCCGTACTTCGATCCTTCGCGCCCCATGCCCGACTGCTTCACCCCGCCGAAGGGCGCGATCTCGTTCGAAATCAGGCCCGTGTTCACGCCGACGATCCCGCTTTCGATCCGCTCCGCCACGCGCCACACGCGCCTGATGTCGCGCGCGTAGAAATAGGAGGCCAGGCCGTATTCGCTGGCGTTGGCCAGTTCGATGACTTCCTCTTCCGTCCTGAAACGAAAGAGCGGCGCCACCGGGCCGAAGGTCTCCTCGTTCGACAGGCGCATCGCGGGCGTCACGTCCAGCAGGATGGTCGGCTCGAAGAAGGTGTGGCCGAGCGCGTGGCGCTTGCCGCCCACCAGCACGCGGGCGCCCTTGGACACGGCGTCCTCGATGTGCTGCTCGACCTTCCGCACCGCCTTCTCTTCGATCAGCGGACCCTGGTTCACGCCAGGCTCGACGCCGTTGCCGACCTTGAGCTTGCCCACGGCGGCGGCGAGCTTTTCAGCGAAGGCGTCGTAGACCCCGTCCTGCACATAGATGCGGTTCGCGCACACGCAGGTCTGGCCCATGTTCCGGTATTTCGAGGCGATCGCGCCTTCGACCGCGGCGTCGATGTCGGCGTCGTCGAAGACGATGAAGGGGGCATTGCCGCCCAGTTCCAGCGACAGCTTTTTCAGCGTCGGCGCGCACTGCTCCATCAGCAGGCGCCCGACCTGGGTGGAACCGGTGAAGCTCAGCTTGCGCACGGTGGGGTTGGCGCACAGCTCGCCGCCGATGGCTTTCGAATCGCCCGTCAGCACCGAGAACACGCCTTTCGGCACGCCGGCGCGCTCTCCCAGTTCCGCCATCGCCAGGGCCGAGAAGGGCGTCAGCTCGGCGGGTTTCAGTACGATGGGACAGCCTGCCGCCAGCGCGGGCGCCACCTTCCGCGTGATCATCGCGGCCGGGAAGTTCCAGGGAGTGATGGCGGCGCAGACGCCGATCGGCTCTTTCGTGACGAGGATGCGCAGATTGGGGGAAGGCGGCTCCAGGATGTCGCCCTCGATGCGCTTGCCCTGTTCGGCGAACCATTCGAAGAAGGACGCGGCGTAGCCGACTTCGCCCCTGGACTCGGCGAGGGGCTTGCCCTGTTCGAGCGTCATCAGGAGCGCCAGGTCGTCGGCGTGTTCCATCATCAGCTCGTACCAGCGGCGCAGGACGGCGGCGCGTTCCTTGGCGCTCTTGCGGCGCCATTCCGGCCAGGCCTTGCCGGCGGCTTCGATCGCGCGGCGCGTCTCGAGGGCGCCCATGTGCGGCACGGTGCCCAGCGTCTCGCCGGTGGCGGGGTTGGTGACGGTGATGGTGGAAGCGTCATCGGCGTCGGCCCATGCGCCGCCGAGATAGGCCTGCTGGCGCAGCAGGCTGGGGTCGTTCAGGTTCGGCATGGCAGTGCTCTCCATGGCTGCGTTCGGGATTGAGCATGGTAGACCTTTTTGCAAGACGCGGGCGGACGGCCGGGCAGGAAGCAAGCGGCCTGTGCCGCGTTTCGTGCGGCCTGTCGCACGGCACTTACGTCGACATGCGGCGCTTCCTAGAATCGCACCCATCCAAGAACAAGGGAGTTTCCATGGCACGCAGCATCCTCGCCGCCGCGCTCTTCGCGGCCTTCTCGAACGCCTGTTTCGCCCAGGCCGCGCAAGAACTCGAAGCCCAGGGCCAGCGCGCCTACGAGGCGAAGCAGTACGCGCAGTCGGCCGCGCTCTACCAGCAGGCCTGGCAGCGCGAACCGAACGCCGCCCTGCAGTACAACGCCGCCTGCTCGCATGCGCTGGCGGGCGACGTCGAGCAGGCTTTCCGCGCCCTGCTGCTGGCCGTCGAGGGCGGCTACAGGAACGTCGAGCACATGGAGCGCGACGGCGATCTGGCGGTGCTGCGCCGGGACGCGCGGTGGGCGCCCCTCGTCGCCGAGGCGAAAGAGAAGCAGGCCTTCGATGCGCGCCTCTTCGATTCGCCGGCGCTGGCCTCGCCCTACCGCGAGAACCTGGGCGAGGACGAGAAGGTCGCCGGCCTGTCGAAGTTCTGGTCCGAGGTGAAGTACAACTTCGTCTACGTGGACAAGCTCAGGGAGATCGACTGGGACCGGCTGTATCTCGAGACCATTCCGAAGGTGCGCGCCACCACGTCGACCGCCGAGTACTACCGCGTGCTGATGGAGCTGTGCGCGAAACTGCAGGACGGCCACACCAACGTCTACCCGGGGGAGGAACTGCGCCGCACCACGATGGCGCGTCCGCTGCTGCAGACCCAGCTGGTCGAGGGCAAGGTGCTGGTGCGCGCGGTGCAGGATCCGGCCTTGCTGGCCAAGGGCATCGCGCCCGGCGCCGAGATCCTCGAAGTCGATGGCGAGCCCGTGATCGCCTACGTGGAGCGCGAGCTGGTGCCCGTCATCAGCGCCTCGACGCCGCAGGACATGGTGCGCCGCGCCTACGGCTATTCCTTCCTGTCCGGCCGCCTGGACAAGGCGCCGACCGTCCTGTTCCGCCTGGCGAACGGCAAGACCGTCGCGCTCGAGGTGCGCCGGGTCGATCCCGAGACGTATGCGAAAACGCTGCCGCAAACGCCGCCTTTCGAGCTGCGCAAGCTGCCGGGCAATGTGGCCCATGTGGCGCTGAACAGCTTCGGCGACAGGCGTGCGGCGGACGCCTGGCTGGCCGCCTTCGAGCAGATCAAGGAAAGCAGCGCCGTGATCATCGATGTGCGCAACAATGGCGGCGGCAATTCCGACGTCGGCTACAAGGTGCTGGCCACGCTCACCGACAAGCCCTTCGAGACCGGGCGCTGGTCGACCCGCCAGTACGTGCCGACCTATCGCGCCTGGAACCGCGCCATGCCGGACCTGAACAAGCCGCACAAGCCATGGGCGCCAGATGGGGCGCGCCACTATACCGGCCCGGTCGCGCTGCTGACATCAAGCGGCACCTACTCGGCGGCCGAGGATTTCACGGTGGCTTTCGCATCGATGAAGCGCGGCCCGATCGTGGGCGAGGCCACGGGCGGCAGCACCGGCCAGCCCCTGTTCATCTCGCTGCCGGGCGGCGGCGTCGCGCGCATCTGCACCAAGGCCGATACCTTCCCCGACGGCCGCGCCTGGGTCGGCCATGGTATCCAGCCGGACATCAAGGCCGCGCCACGCGTGAAGGACCTGCGCGGCGGCGGCGACACCGTCCTGGCGGCGGCGCTGGCCGCGCTGAAGCCGCACATGGAGGAGTGAGGCGTCGCGGGGCCGGTATCAGCGCACCCTGCGCACCGATGACACCATGCCGTCCAGCCCGCGCGGGAGCGGATGGCGGCCCGGCCCGTAGACGACACAGCGCCCGCGGTAGTCGTCATGCTCGCAGACTTGCCATTCGCCTTCGCGGACGATCATCGAGCCCGCGCGATCGTTGAAATTGCGTGAACGCAGGGAGTGCACATCACTTGCCAGCATGATGCCCTCGCCGCCGAAACGGCGATCGGCGAACAGCTCGACCGGCGGACCGCGCCGGCCCCACCCGCCATCGTCATGGCGCCGGTCCCGGTCGCGGTATCCATCGCGTCCGCGACCGCGCTCCAGTTCACGCACCGACGAAGCCTGGTCGTTGAACCCGTCGAACATCCGGTATTCGCCCGGCCCCAGCACGATGCAGCGGCCGCCGAAATCCTTGTGCTCGCAGATCTCCCAGGTGCCCGAACGAACGATGGCCGAGGACGCGCGGTCATTGAACCCGATCCTGTCCAGGTTCATGACCGGTTCGCGCAGCGTCAGCGGACGGCCGCGGTAGTCCGCATCCGTGAACAGCGAGATCTCGCCGGCGGCAGCGTGGTTGATCGATGCCAGCAGGGCGAGGGCGGCGAGCAGGGGTTTCATCGTTTCTCCATGAGAGGCAGCGCGCGGGCGCGACGCGCACCCGGCTTTCCTTCCATAACGCAATGCCCCTGGAGACGGTGTACTGCACAGCTGTAACAGATTGCTACGGAATGGCGACCGCATGCCCGATGCCGCGCTGGCGGCGCTGGCGCAGTGATGCCTCAGGCGGGGCGGCGCCGCCGCAGGGCAGCCAGGCCGAGCAGGCCGGCGCCCAGGCTCAGGAGGGTGGCCGGCTCCGGCACGTCCGCTTCACGCGTGACGTCGACGGTGAGGGTGGAACGGGCGAACATCACGTCCTGTGGAGAGATGCAGACGCCGAACAGGCGCCGGTCGCAGCCAACGCTCAGCGTCACCCACAGCATGCCGTCGTCCAGCACCGAGGTGTCGAGCCCGAAGGTGTAGTCCTGGCCCCAGAGCGTCACGTTCGAGGTCGTGCCGCCGACGGCGCCGTCGAAACGGAAGGTCACCGTCTCGCCATGCGCGCGCGTCAGGTCGGTGAGGTCGTACAGGTAGATCGCAAGCGATGCCGAATTGATGACCGGCCCCGGCAGGCCCTCATCGCGCAGGTCATGCAGGTAGCTGATCGACACGTAGGAATTGATGTTGAGATCGATCAGCGGATTAACCGTGTGCGTGATCAGCTCGGCCGAGGCGCTGCCGCAGATGCCGAAAGCCAGTGCGGCAGCGGCCAGCGTGCGTTTGAGTGCTTTCATGGATGCTCCCTCTTGGTGGATCTTCCTCATGTCGCGGGAAGTTGTCAGCTTCTAAGCAAGCGGCATGCCTGAGCTGGGTTTGTCCATGGATTCAAGGACTTGGCCCGACGCGCGCAAGTATTGTGGGGAAGTGTTGTCAACTTTCGCGACAGGGACGAAAGGAAGAGCCGCCGCTTTTCGTTTGCTGCTGTGAAATAAAATTTCATCGACTGGCAGTTTCTGAAAGGAAATTTCATGCCGCCGCGCCGCCAGCCGTGTTGGCATGCTCGCGGAGATACCGTTAAGCTTTTGCTATGGAACCTCTGTTCCCTGGCAGATCAGCAGGATGCGCTCCTCCCGCGCCACGTCACCACGACACTGTTGATCTTAATCAATAGCCACTCGCGCCCGGACCGGAATGGTCGTATCATGGTTTCGTGCGCTTCACGACAAGGTAGAGACATGCGCCCCATCGTCATCGTCCCCGCATGCACGCGTGATTTCGGCGAACATCCTTATCACGCTGCCCAGCACAAGTATGTCGACGCCGTCGTCCTCGGCGCCGATTGCGCTCCCATGATCCTGCCCTCCCTGGGCGCGTCGCTCGACCTGGAAACCATGCTGCAGCTGTGCGACGGCATCATGCTGACCGGCTCGGCGTCGAACGTGCACCCCAGCTACTACTCCGAGGAAGTGCTCGACCCCAGCCTGCCCCAGGACCCGGCGCGTGACCAGACCACGCTGCCCCTGATCCGCGAAGCGGTCAAGCGCGGCATCCCGATCATCGCGATCTGCCGCGGCTTCCAGGAAATGAACGTGGCCCTGGGCGGCAGCCTGCACCAGGCGGTGCAGACCGTGGCCGGCAAGTTCGACCACCGCGAGAATCCCGAGCTCGGCATGGACGAGCAGTACGGCGACGCCCACAACGTCACCCTCACGCCCGGCGGCTGCCTGGAGCGCATGCTGGGCCAGTCCGAGATCCCCGTGAACTCCCTGCACGGCCAGGGGGTGAACGAACTCGCCCCCGGCTTGAGCGTCGAAGCAGTAGCGGAGGACGGCCTGGTCGAAGCATTCTCGGTGTCCACCGCGCCGGGCTTCACGCTGGCGGTGCAGTGGCATCCCGAGTGGCGCATCCAGCACAACCCTTATTCGATGAAGATGTTCGGCGCCTTCGGCGATGCCTGCCGCGAACGCCAGGCGCAGAAACGGGCGCAGCAGCTCGAGCAGCTGCGCGAGCAGTCAAGGAGTTCCGCATGACCGTGTTTGTCAACCGGATGGCCGGCCTCCTGTGGGCCACCAGCGCCGTCCCCTAGCTTCCCTGCCTGATGTGAAGAGCGCACCCGGCAGGCCGCCGCCGTGCGCGTCGTATCCACAACAGCTAGAAGAGGCAATCATGGCAATCCGCGACAATTTTTCTTACACCGACATGGAGGAGTGGCTCAACGCGAAACGGGTCACCGAAATCGAATGCCTGGTCCCCGACCTGACCGGGGTGGCACGTGGCAAGATCCTCCCTCGCATCAAGTTCACCGAAGACCGCGGCATGCGCATCCCCGAAGTGGTGCTGGGCATGACCGTCACCGGCAACACCCCGGAGCGCGACGACTCCTATAACCGCGCCATCGCGGCCACCGACCGCGACATGATCCTGAAGGCCGACCCCACCACCATCACCATGGTGCCCTGGGCCGTCGACCCCACCGCGCAAGTCATCCACGACTGCTACTTCGCCAACGGCGAGCTGGTCGACTTCGCGCCGCGCAGCGTGCTGCGCCGCGTGCTGGGGCTGTATGCGAAGAAGGGCTGGAAGCCGGTGGTGGCGCCCGAGCTCGAGTTCTACCTGACGGCCAAGAACATCGACCCGAACCTGCCGCTCTCGTCCCCGGTCGGCCGCAGCGGCCGCGCCGAGACCAGCCGCCAGGTCTACAGCATCGACGCCGTCAACGAATTCGACCCGCTGTTCGAGGACATCTACGACTACTGCGAGATGATGAACCTCGACGTCGACACCCTCATCCACGAGATCGGCGCCGGCCAGATGGAAATCAACTTCCTGCACGGCGACCCGCTGGGCCTGGCCGACAAGGTCTTCTACTTCAAGCGCACGCTGCGCGAAGCGGCGCTGAAGCACGAGATGTACGCCACCTTCATGGCCAAGCCCATGGCCGACGAACCCGGTTCGGCGATGCACGTGCACCAGAGCGTGGTCGATGCACAGACCGGCAAGAACATCTTCAGCAACCCGGACGGCACCGCGGCGCCGGCCTTCCGCCACTACATCGGCGGCCTGCAGCGCTACATGCCGTCGGCGATGGCCATCATCGCGCCCTACGTGAATTCCTACCGCCGCATCGTGCGCCACTCGGCCGCGCCAATCAACCTCCAGTGGGGCCAGGACAACCGCACGGTGGGCTTCCGCGTGCCGGTGTCGGGGGCCCAGGACCGCCGCATCGAGAACCGCGTGATCGGCGCCGACGCCAACCCCTACCTGGCGCTGGCGGTCACGCTGGCCTGCGGCTACCTCGGCATGACGGAAGGGGTCGAACCGAGCGCCATGGTGGAAGACAGCGCCTACGACATGCCGGTCGAGCTGCCCCAGGGCCTGTCCGAGGCCATCACCCTGCTGCGGCGCGAAGACCGCTTGCGCGATGTCCTGGGCGAGCGTTTCATCGACGTGTACTCTGCGGTGAAGGACCTCGAGCACCAGGAGTTCATGCGCGTCATCAGTCCGTGGGAGCGGGAACACCTGCTTCTCCACGTGTGATCGATTGGGTCCAGAGAAAAATGGGAGCCAATCATGACCACCAATACCCCCGTGGCCTCGCTGCGCGTGACTGCGCCCGAGGCGCAGGAAGCCTATGACACGCAGGCCCTGCAGCAGCTCGATAGCGCACACTACCTGCATCCCTTCACCGACCACGCCGCGCTGAGGGAACGCGGCGCGCGCGTGATCGTGCGCGCCGACGACGTCTACCTCTGGGATTCGGACGGCAAGAAGATCATCGACGGCATGGCCGGCCTGTGGTGCGTGAACGCCGGCTATGGCCGCGCCAGCATCGCCGACGCCGTCCATGCGCAGCTGCTGCAGCTGCCCTTCTACAACAGCTTCTTCAACACCACCAATGTGCCGGCCGTGAAGCTGGCGGCCCTGCTGGCGCAGATCGCGCCGCCCCAGTGCCAGCACGTCTTCTTCACCGGCAGCGGCTCGGAAGCCAACGACACCATCGTCCGCATGGTGCGGCGCTACTGGCAGCTGGCCGGCAAGCCCGGACGCGACGTCATCATCAGCCGCCGCAACGCCTACCACGGCTCCACCCTCGCAGGGGCCTCGCTGGGCGGCATGGCCGGCATGCACGCGCAGGGCGGGCTGCCGATCCCCGGCATTGTCCACATCGGCCAGCCCAACTACGCCGAGGAAGGGCGCGGCATGAGCGAGGCCGAATTCGGCCTGCACGCAGCCGGCTGGCTGGAAGAGAAGATCCTCGAAGTCGGCCCGGACCGGGTCGCCGCCTTCATCGGCGAGCCGGTGCAGGGCGCGGGCGGCGTCATTATCCCGCCCGCCACCTACTGGCCCGAGATCCAGCGCATCTGCGACAAGTACGACATCCTGCTGGTGTCGGACGAGGTGATCTGCGGCTTCGGCCGCCTGGGCACCTGGTTCGGCTGCCAGCTGATGGGTTTCGAACCGGACCTGATCGCCTTCGCCAAGGGCGTCACCTCGGGCTACGTGCCGCTGGGCGGCGTGCTGGTTGGCTCAAGGGTGGCGCATACCTTGATCGATAAGGGCGGGGACTTCAACCACGGCTTCACCTATTCCGGCCACCCGGCCGCCTGCGCGGCGGCGCTGGAGAACATCCGCATCCTGCAGGCCGAGCGCCTGGTGGAACGCGTGGCGCTGGAGACCGGGCCGCACCTGAAGGCGCGCTTCGCCTCGCTCACCGCACATCCGCTGGTCGGGCATGCCGAAACCTGCGGCCTCGCCGCGGGGCTGAACCTGGTGCGGCGCAAGGGACAGACGGCGCACGACTGCGAAGCCTTCCCTTCGACCCAGGCGGTGGGGATGCTGTGCCGGAAGCACATGTTCGACAACGGCGTGATCATGCGCGCGGTCGGCGACCGCATGATCGTGGCGCCGCCCCTGTCGATCAGCGTGGCGCAGATCGACGAGATGGTGGACCGGATCGGCTACTGCCTGGACCTGACGCTGGAAGAGGTGGCGGCGCGGGGGTGGATGGCGTAACAAGCCAGCGTGCGTGAATCTCTACCTGGTCTCGGGCAGAGGGCGCCCCTTGAGCCTGAAGCGCTTCACGAAACCGAATGGCCGGCTGACGCCTTTGGGGTCGGAGAAGGGTAGTGATGCGACGCCGCAGTCCAGGATCTCGAGCTCCCAGGTGATTCCTCCGATGAACTGGAAGCGCATGGTATTCGGCGCTACCAGTTCGAGCTCGGAAAACGCGCCGGTCGTGTACATGCCGCCCAGGCTTGCCGAGTCGACAAGTTCCCAGTTGGCGTCGAACAGATAGAGACGCAAACTGTCCTCGAAAGCGATATCGTCTCTGATGAACAGGAGGCAGCAGTCTTTCCACTGCACCGCAGCCTCAAGAACTTCTCCAGTCACGATGCGCCCGGTCGGCCTGCCGTCGACCAGGATCTCGCTTTGGGCGAGCGCGTGTTCGGACCAGGCGCTCGTCAATTGAAGCGATACGTCGGAGGGTGAGAGGAGTTTCACGGTTGCAAGTGCTCACTATCAGATAAAGCTCACGCCAAAAGCACTCAACGCGCCACCGACGAAGGCGCCTACGGTCACGCAGACGGGGGCTCCAGGACCACATGCAAGACCAGCCAGGGCGCCCCCGGCAATCCCTCCACCGATCCCCGCACCGGTTACCGCCAGTTCCTTCACTGCCGTTGCTGCCTTGTTCTGCGATGTCGCGACACTGTACACGGAAAGGCCGAGCGACAGGAACAGGAGACCCCTGCCGGCATAGGAAAGACGTGACATTGCTCTGGTAATCGTTGGGTTGGACTTTCCCGCAGACGTCACGATTGCGGCATAAACGCTGTTTTTCTGGGAGGCGGATAGGCGGGAGAAGATCGCGCGCTCGCCGTGAAGACGCTTTGTCTGAGCAGCGATCAGATGATTCAAGGAGTAGCCTTGCGCCTTCAGGCGCTGCGCCAAAGCACGTCCGACTGGCGTGCTGCGCGACCGTACGATTTCCATGACGATGTTACGTGTTTCTTGCGCTTGCTTCGCAGCCTCTGTCCAGGTAATGCGGCCTGCTGTCGCCTCCTGGCGAAGCTGATCTGCCATCTTCTTGATCTCGCGGCTGTATGCGAGTCTTGCGCTGGAGTCGATCGTCACATGCGCACCGAGGTTCGCTACTTGAGCCTCCAAAGCATCGATGGCATGTTCGAATGCGATTCGATTCTCTACTGCTGCTTCTGCGGTAGCCATATTCCATCCTGAGATGATGTGAACGGCTGAAGGTTATCGGTATGCGCACTGTGTAAATTGCGTACGCTTAACGATTGCTCGCTTTACAGGACATAGAAGAACGAGGCTTGATGCACGTGAAAGTCGAGCGTGACAGATGGGCCCTTGCCAGGGGACCCATTGCTGGAACAGATAGGGGTCAGGCTTCGGCCGTGACGATGTGCTTCGCCGGTTCGCTGCGGTTCTTCAGCACCTGCGGCGCCAGCGAACCGACGAACATGCCGGCGAAGGCCGCCAGCAGGCCGGCCAGCTGGCCCGGGAAGGCATCGCCCCAGCTGGTAATCTGCGGGAAGAACAGCAGCCACACCAGGATGCCCGCGCCGATCGACAGGATGGCGCCTTGCGTGGTCGCGCGCTTCCAGTACAGGCCCATCACCAGGGGCACGAAGGCGCCCACGAGCGTGACCTGGTAGGCGCTCGACACCAGTTCGTAGATCGAGGTGCCTTCCATCGCGATCGCATACATCAGCACCAGCGCGGCGAAGACCACGATGGTGATGCGCATGGCCAGCAGCAGCTGCCTGTCGCTCATGCCCGGGCGCAGGTTCTTGAGGATGTTCTCGACAAAGCTGGTCGACGGCGCCAGCAGGGTGGCCGAGGAGGTGCTCTTGATGGCCGAGAGCAGGGCGCCGAAGAACAGGATCTGCATGATCAGCGGCATCTTGGTCATGATGAAGGTCGGCAGCAGGCGCTGGTAGTCGTTCTTGGCGATGTCCATGGCCGAATCGCCCATCACCACCACGGCCGCGGCGACGATGAACATCGGCACGAAGGCGAACAGGATGTAGCTGGCGCCGACGATCACGGCGCCGGTGCGCGCGGTCGGGGCGTCCTTGGCCGACATCACGCGCTGGAACACGTCCTGCTGCGGGATCGAGCCGAACATCATGGTGATGGCCGCGCCGACGAAGAAGGCGATGTCGGTGAAGCTCGGCTCCGGCAGCACGCGCCACAGGTCGGCCTGCTGGGCCATGGCCAGCACCTTGTCCGGACCGCCGGCGAGATCGGCGGCGAAGAAGGCGATGATGGTCATGCCGACCACCAGCACGATCATCTGGATGAAGTCGGTGATCGCCACGGCCAGGAAGCCGCCCACGACCACATAGATCAGCACCGCCAGGGTGCCGATGACCATGCCGGTGGCCGGCGCCATCGCGCCACCCGTCAGCACCGTGAACACCAGGCCCAGCGCCGTGATCTGCGCCGCCACCCAGCCCAGGTAGCTCAGGATGATGGCCACCGAGCAGAACACCTCGATGCCCTTGCCGTAGCGCTGGCGGTAGTAGTCGCCAATGGTGAGCAGATTGAGTTTATACAGTTTGGTGGCGAAGAACAGGCCCACCAGGATCAGGCAGGAGCCGGCGCCGAAGGGGTCTTCGATGATCGCATTCAGGCCGCCCTGCACGAACTTGGCCGGCACGCCCATCACGGTCTCGGCGCCGAACCAGGTCGCAAACGTCGTGGTGATCACCATGATCAGGGGCAGGCTGCGGCCGGCCACGGCGAAGTCGCTGGTGTTCTTGATACGCGTGCCCGCCCACATCCCGAGTCCCAGCGTGCCGAGCAGGTAAAGCGCGACGAAAACGATCAGAGTGGTGTTCATGCGGTGCGGGCTCCGGGGGAGGAAAATTATCGGGCGGAAAATCCGCGATTATAAAGGCAGATTCTGCCTCTTGGATCAACTTTGTCCGCTTTTATCCGGGATGTTGTTCGGAGGGACAAGAATGGAAAAAGCCCGCCATGGAGCCATGGCGGGCCGGTGGGCGGGGAGGGCGGCGCTTATTCCTTCAGCGCGGCCGCCAGCCCGGCGATGGTGTCGGGATCGGCGCCGACCGCCTTCACGAGGCGCAGGCCATAGCCGGCGTCCGCTTTCCAGAAGTGCGAGAGCATGGTGTGCAGGATTTCCTTGTTGCCCACCCGTTTCAGGTCGCCCGACAGGTTGGCGATCAGGTCATCCTGGTCCTGCTTGCCCAGGGAGCGGTAGAACTCGCCCGCCTGGCGGAAGTTCAGGGTTTTCGCAATGCCTTGCTGCTGGGTCGCGCCGCGCAGCGGCAGGGCGCTGGCGCGGGCATGCGGGCTGGCCGGGAGCGGCGCCAGGCGGCTCGGCTCGTAGTTCACCGAACCGGTGCGGCCGCTGATGCTGGCGGCGCCGTCCTGCTGGTGGTTCCTGACCGGGACCAGGGGACGGTTGATCGGCAGGGCCTGGTAGTTGGTGCCCACGCGGTGGATCTGGGTGTCGTTGTACGAGAACAGGCGGCCTTGCAGCATGCGGTCCTCCGACGGCTCGATGCCCGGCACCACATTACCCGGGGCCAGCGCGACCTGCTCGGTCGATTCGAAGAAGTTGTCCGGCACGCGGTTCAGCACCATGGTGCCGATCGTGCGCTCCGGTACCCCGGTCCAGACCTTGGTCGCATCGAGGGGATCGAAGTCGAACTTGTCCAGGTCTTCCGGCTTGAGCGTCTGGATGGTCAGGTCCCAGGCCGGGAACCGGCCCTTGCCGATCGCCTCATACAGGTCGGCGGTCGCATGGCTGGTGCTCTTCGCCTGCACGGCGCCAATCTCGGCCGGGCGCAGGTTGCGCTCGCCCTGGCGCGACTTCCAGGCGAACTTGACGTAGGTGGTCGCCCCCTTGGCGTTCACGAACTTGTAGGCATGGACGCTGCTGCCGTTCATCTCGCGGTAGTTGGCCGGCACGCCCCAGTTCGAGTAGACACGGGTCAGCATGTGCGTCGCCTCGGGAATGTGCGAGAAGAAGTCGAAGGCGCGTTGCGGGTTGCCGGTATTGGTCACCGGGTCCGGCTTGAGCGAATGAATCATGTCCGGGAACTTGATCGCATCGCGGATGAAGAAGATCGGCAGGTTGTTGCCGACCAGGTCCCAGTTGCCTTCTTCGGTGTAGAACTTGGTGGCGAAGCCGCGCGGGTCGCGCGCGGTCTCGGCCGAACCGGCGCCGCCGATGACGGTCGAGAAGCGCACGAATACCGGTGTGACCTTACCCTTGCTGAACAGCCTGGCCTGGGTGAGTTCGCCCAGGTCTTCGGTGGCGGTGAAGCTGCCATGGGCGCCCGTGCCGCGCGCGTGCACCACGCGTTCCGGGATGCGTTCGCGGTCGAAACGCTGCAGCTTCTGCACCAGGTGCACGTCCTGCAGCAGCACCGGGCCGTTCGGGCCGGCGGTCTGGCTGTTCTGGTTGTCGCCCACGGGGGCCCCGTTGTCCTTGGTGAGTTGGGCCTTGGCGCCGTTGATCATGGCCATGAGTCCGACCGCCAGGGTCAGGCTGCAGGCGACCATGCGGCCGGAAGGAAGATGCAGAGCTTTCATAAGAGATATCTATCGATTTGTATTATTCGAGAGATTTATTCTATTGCTCATGCATATGATTAAAGAAATTGATTGTTGCTATGCAAGCGATAGTGTTCTCCCTGGTTCAAGGAAGCGTTAAGATTGCCTCGACAGCAGGCAGCGGAGAAGACCATGACGACATCCCTGTGGCATGAACGAGCAGACACCCTGCGGCCGGACGGCCGCGCCTTCATCGATGGCGCCCGGGTCGCGGCGCGCTCGGGCGGCCGTTTCGACTGCCTGTCCCCGGTCGACGGCCGCAAGCTGGCCGAGGTGGCCCGCTGCGACGGCGCGGATGCCGACGCCGCGGTGCGCGCCGCCCGCGCGGCGTTCGACGACCGGCGCTGGGCCGGCAAGGCGCCGGCCGAACGCAAGAAGATCCTGGTCCGCTTCGCCGACCTGATGCTGGCGCACCGGGACGAGCTGGCGCTGCTGGAAACCCTCGACATGGGCAAACCCATCCGCTACAGCCTGAGCGTGGACGTGCAGCTGGCGCAGAACTGCATCCGCTGGTATGGCGAGGCGATCGACAAGCTCTACGACCAGGTGGCGCCCACGCCCGAGGACAGCCTGGCCCTGATCACGCGCGAACCGGTGGGCGTGGTGGCCGCCGTCATCCCCTGGAACTACCCGATGCTGATGGCGGCCTGGAAGATCGGCCCGGCGCTCGCCGCCGGCAACAGCCTGGTCCTCAAGCCTTCCGAGAAAGCCCCGTTGACGTCGCTGCGCCTGGCCGAGCTGGCACTGGAGGCCGGCGTGCCGCCCGGCGTGTTCAACGTACTGCCGGGTTACGGGAACGAAGCGGGGAGCGCGCTCGCCCTGCACATGGACGTCGACTGCATCGCCTTCACCGGCTCGACCCGCGTGGGCAAGCAGATCGTGCAGATGGCCGGCCAGTCGAATCTCAAGCGCGCCTGGACGGAACTGGGCGGCAAGTCGGCCAACATCGTCTGCGCCGACTGCCCGGACCTCGACGCCGCCGTGGCGAGCGCGATCGGGTCGATCTACTTCAACCAGGGCGAGAGCTGCAACGCGCCTTCGCGCCTGTTCGTGGAAGCGTCGATCAAGGACGCTTTCATCGAACAGGCCATGGCCCTTGTGCCGCACTATTCTCCCGGCGATCCGCTGGACCCGGACACCGTGATGGGCGCCATCGTCGACCCGATCCAGATGAAGACGGTGCTCGGCTACATCGAGGACGGCAAGCGGGAGGGCGCACGCCTGCTCGCGGGCGGCAGGGCGGCCAGGCAGGACAGCGGCGGCCTGTACGTCGAGCCGACCCTGTTCGACGGCGTCGATGCCGGCATGCGCATCGCGCGCGAAGAGATCTTCGGGCCGGTGCTGTCGGTGCTGTCGTTCACGGACCTCGACGAGGCCATCCGCCAGGCCAACGCCACGCCCTACGGCCTCGCCGCCGCCGTCTGGACCGCCGACATGGGCAAGGCGATCCGCACCTCGCGCTCTTTACGCGCCGGCACCGTGCACGTGAACCAGTACGACAACGACGACATCACGGTGCCCTTCGGCGGCTACAAGCAGTCGGGCAACGGGCGCGACAAGTCGCTTCACGCGTTCGACAAGTATACGGAACTGAAGACGACCTGGATCCAGGTAAGCTAGGTGCGCGGCCTCAGTCGTCGATCACGTCGAGGCCCTGTTCCCTGAGCCGCGCAAGGCCGTCCCGCATGGCCTGCAGGGCCTCGGGCGCGTGCCCGCCCCAGTCCTTCACCTCGCCGACCACGCGCAGGGCCTCGCGCGAGCGATAGGATCTGGTCGGGTTGCCGGGGAACTTCTTGTCGGTCAGGTTGGGATCGTCGACGAAGTCGCCGAGCGGTTCCACGATGTAGATCCTGCCGGGGCCAATACCGGCCGCCAGCTCGGCGCCCCAGGTCGCCGCTTCCAGCGTGGCGGAAAAGTAGACGTGGTTGGCCTTCCTGCGCTCGCCGAAGTTCGAGGTGTAGCCGGGTACGATCAGGTCGCCCGGCCGCAGGTCGGCACGGGTGCCGTGGTAAAAGGGGCCGACGCAATCCATGGGTTCTCCTTCAGTCGCGGTCGGGGGCGCCCAGGGGGAAGAGGGGCCGGTAGGGCCGCGCTTCCTCCACCGCCCGGGCGAAGGACGGCCGGGCCAGCAGGCGCGCGCGGTAGGCGGCCAGGCATGGATACTGGCTGGAGATCCGGTGCACCCAGTCCGCGTAGAACAGCGAGGGCGCCGCCGCGCAGTCGGCGAGCGTGAAGTCCTCGCCCGCCGCCCAGGTCTTGCGTGCCAAGTGGCCTTCCAGCCAGCCGTAGGCGCGCTCGAGCAGCTGCGCGGACTGCGCCAGCCCTTCCTCGCGCTTGACCGGATCGCCCGTCAGGGCGCCCGCCACCGCCGCCTGCATCGGCGCCATCACGTGCAGGTCGAAGAAGCGGTCGAGGAAGCGCACCTCGAGCGCCGCCATCGGGTCCTCCGGCAGCAGGGCTACCTTCCCGGGATGGGCTAATTCCAGGTACTCGATGATGATGCTGGTCTCGACCAGGCGGCGCTCGCCGTCCTGCAACATGGGGAACTTCGCGAGCGGCCAGTGCTTCAGCCAGTCGGCCACGTAGTCCGGCGTGTCGGGACCGAGGCAGCGGAAGTCGAAGGGCGTCTCGTTCTCGTATAGCGCGACGAGCAGCTTCTGGGTGTAGGAAGAGAAGGGGTGACCGTAGACGACAAGGGACATGGCGGCTCCTGGCTGGCGGATCTGCCAAGTCTACAACAGCTGCGGCCCGCTGCCCTGATCGGACAATTCGTCGAGGGGATTGCGCAGCTTGCACACCTTCATCGACAGGCAGCCGCAGCCAATGCAACCATCGAGTTCGTCGCGCAGGCGGGTGAGCTGGGTGATGCGTTCGTCGAGTTCCGCACGCCACAGGCGCGACATGCGCGCCCAGTCCTCGGCGGTGGGCGTGCGTTCGTCCGGCAGCGAAGCCAGGGCGGCGCTGATCGAGGCCAGCGAAATGCCGATGCGCTGGGCCACCTTGATCACCGCCACCCGGCGCAGCACGTCGCGGCCGTAGCGGCGCTGCCCGCCGCTGCTCCTCACGCTGCGGATCAGGCCCTTGGATTCGTAGAAGTGCAGGGCCGAAACGGCCACGCCGCTGCGCTGCGCCACCTCGCCCACCGTGAGCGGCCGTTTGATGTCGGCCGGGTCGATCTTCGCCATGATTTTCCTCTTGACCTCAAGTTAAGTTGAGGTTTTACACTCGTCTCCACCTTAATGCAAGCACATGGAGGAAGTCGTGAATAGTGGCCTGAGCACCGTCGAATTCAACAAGCAGCTGGTTCGCACCCTGTACGAGGAATGCATCAACATGCGGGACCTGGACCGCATCGACACCCTGGTGGCGCCGGATTTCATCGGCCCGCGCGGCGAGCACGGTCCGCGCGAATTCCGCGCCACCATCGAGGCCGTGCTGACCGGTTTTCCCGGCGTGCGGTTCCAGATCCATGACCTGTTCGGGGAAGGCGACCGGGTGGCGCTGCGCTGGACCTTCCGCGCCAACCACGCGGGCTGGTTCGTCGGCCTGCCGCCCAGCAGCAGCGAGGTGCGCCAGGAAGGCAATGTGATCTACCAGATCCGCAACGGCCAGATCGTACGGGCCTGGCTGCAGGCGGACCGCCTGGGCGTGCTGCAGCAGATCGGGGCGGTGCCGCGCTCCTTCGCGGACAGCAGGGCCGAACGGCCGCTCTAGTACTTAGATCGCCATGTCGCGCAGGATCTTCGACGCGTCCCGGTTCGCCCCCAGCACCGCGCCGTCGCGCATGTGGATCTGCAGCTGCGACTGCTCGTCCGCACGCATCGACTCGACGAAGTCGAGATTGACCAGGGCCGAGCGGTGGATGCGCACGAAGCGCGCCGGGTCGAGCTGGGCCTCGAGTTCCGAGATGCCGATGCGGACCAGGAAGGTCTGGCCGCGCGCCACGATCACCGTGTACTTCGAATCCGCTTTCATGTACTCGATCTCGCTTGTCGCCAGCGGGAAGATGCGGCCGCGGTCGCGCACCAGGATGCGCTCCAGGCGCGCCGGCGCAGCCGAGGCATGCGACAGGGCGCTGTCCAGGGTGTCGCGCGCATGGACGGATCCGTCGAGCAGCCGCGCCACCGCCGCCGCGAAGCGCGCCTGGGTGAAGGGTTTCAGCAGGTAGTCCACCGCGTGCAGTTCGAAGGCCGTGACCGCGTACTGGTCGTAGGCCGTGGTGAAGACGATTTGCGGCAGGTAGTCGAGCCGGCGCAGCACCTCCAGGCCCGTCATCTCCGGCATCTGGATGTCCATGAACACCACGTCGGGCCGCAGGCGCGTGATGTGGGCCAGGGCGCCGGCGCCGTCCGCCGCTTCGCCCACCAGGCGCAGGCCGGGATGGGCATAGATGGCGTCGCGCAGCACGTCGCGCGCCAGCGGTTCGTCCTCGGCGAAGAAAACGGTCTTCATGGTCATGCGGCGAGCTCCTCACGGATGGCCGGGATGGTGACCGACACGCAGAAGCCAATCCCTGCCGCGCTTTCCACGCGCAGGGCGGCGCGGCTGCCGTAGTCCAGCTGCAGGCGCCGTTCGATGGTGCGCAGGCCCAGGCCGGGCGAGGCCGCGATCGCTGCCGGGTCGGCGCCGGGACCGCTGTCGCGCACCGTCATGGTGAGCGCGCCATCGGCATCGCGGCGGGTACGGATGCGCAGCACGCCCGGCCGGCTGTGCGGGTTGAAGGCGTGCTTGATGCTGTTCTCCACCAGCGGCTGCAGCGACAGCGCCGGCAGTGGGTGGTCGCCGGCGTCTTCGTCGAGGTCCCATTCGACGCGCAGGCGCGCGCCCAGGCGCAGCTGTTCCAGCTCCAGGTAGTCGCGCACGAAATCCAGTTCGGCATCGAGGGTCACGCGGTCGCTGCCATTGCGTTCCGTGTCGAGCACGTAGCGCAGCATGTCGGAAAACTGGAACAGCGCGGCTTGCGCGGCAGCCGGGTTGCGCTGGGTGAGGGCGATGATCGAGTGCAGGGTGTTGAACAGGAAGTGGGGATTGAGCCTGTTGCGCAGTGCGCTCAGTTCGGCGGCGATCACGAGGTTCTGCGCCTCCTTCATCGCCAGCGCCTGGCGGTGCGCCCGGTCGCCGGCGCGGATCAGGTGGAAGATGCCGGCGGCGAGCAGGTAGGTCATGGCGTGGTAGAGCAGCGGCCAGATGTACCAGCTGAGCGGCTTGCCGGCCTTGAAGAAGGTCCAGAAGGGGCCTTGTGCGACGATGGCGAAAGCCGACGCCGCCACGACGTGGACGGTGAGGACCCTGGGCATGCGCCAGTCCCGTCCTTCGAGCCAGCCGGTCAGGGGCCAGACCATGGCCAGCAGCACGGCGGAAGGCAGCAGGCTGGCGATGGTCAGCGCGAACCTGCCGGCATCGAAGCGGCCGTCGGCGACGTTGTCCAGCTGGTCGGCGACGGCCAGGAAGACGGCGTAGGCCAGCCAGACGGTGATGTAGATCCGCCACATCAGGCTGTGGCGCGGTTTATCGAGGGGCGGTGTGTTCATGCGCGGATTGTCGCCCGTGGGCGAACGGGAAGGGGACGCCATGACGCGAACTGCGGGATCCGGTATCCGAATTGCGGGAAACCGGCAATCCCGGTCAGGGGCAGGGCAGGGTGATCGTCAGGCGGGTGCGGCCGTGGCCCGTGTCCATGCTCACGCTGCCGCCCTGGACCTCGGCCATCAGGCGGATCGAATAGGTGCCGAGGCCGTTGCCGCCGATCTTGCTTGAGGCTGCGTATTTTTCGAAGAAGTGGGCGCGCGCCGCCGGCGGCACCTCGCCCGCGTTGTCGATCATGACGTGCAGGTTGCCGTAGCCCGGCGCGATGTAGACGCTGACACGGCCGCCCGGCGGCGACGCCTCGATGGCATTCTTCAGCACGTTGTTGAACATCGAGTAGCACAGCAGCGGTTCGCCCAGGCACACCACGTCGTCCGGCGCCTCGTACTGCACCGTCACGTCCGAACTGCCGCAGGCGATGGCGGCATGCTGGCACACACGCCCCAGCATCTCGCCCAGGTCGAACATCTGCAGGGCCGCCTGGTAGGTGCCCTGCTCCATCTTGTAGACGTCGAGGGTGCGGTTGATCATCTCGAGCGCGTTCTCGGCCGCGGTCTCGATCATGTGGGCCTGCTCGCGCTGGGCCTCGGTGAGCGGGCCGACGAGCAGGGCCTGGCTGCCGTGCAGGGCGACCGCGATCGGGCTTTTCAGGTCGTGGCGGGTGATGCGCTCGACGTCCTCGCGCAGGCGCGCGTTCTCGATCAGCAGTTCGTTCTGGCGCTTGATGTCCTGCATGGCCGTGGCCAGCAGCAGGTGGGCCGACAGGCGCGCCTTCAGGATGGTCGGGTCGGCCGGCTTGGACACGTAGTCGACCGCGCCCAGGCGCAGCCCGGCCACCACGTCCTCGGTGCCGTCGCGCGCGGACAGGAAGATGATCGGAATGTGGGCCGTCTTCGGATTGGCCTTCAGCTGGCGGCAGGTCTCGAAGCCGTCCATGGTCGGCATCATGATGTCGAGCAGGATCAGGTCGATGTGGAAGGCGTCCGCGATCTCCAGGGCCTTCTTGCCGCTGATCGCGACCTTGATCGCGTATTCGTCCTTCAGCACCCCGGCCAGCACCTCGATATTGGTCGGGATGTCATCCACGATCAGCACCGTCGACTTCTTCACGCGCTCGCCGATCGGCGCATCCAGACCGATGACGTTCGATTCCGGCAGCAGGGCCGGCGCGGCGGCAGGCGCCGGCGCGGGTGCCGGGGCAGGAGCGCGCGGCGCCGGCGCGGCCGGGGCGGCAGGCCGTTGGGCCGGCGTGGCGGGCCGGGCGAAGGGGCTCGGCGCCGTCTCGAGGGTCACGCCCAGCATGTTCATGAATTTGCTGGCGAAACTGTGCACCGTGAAGGGCTTGATCATGTAGGCGTTCACGCCGGCCTGCAGCGCGGTGCGCACCGATTGCGGGTTCGCCTCGGCGGTGAGCATCATGAAAGGCGTGTTGCCGTAGCGGTGGTCCGCACGCATCCACTTGAGCAGGTCGATCCCGCTCATCACCGGCATGCCCCAGTCGCCCACGACGATGTCGATCTGCTGCTTGCGCATGAGGTCCTGCGCGGTCTTGCCGTTATCGGCCTGGAACACGTTCAGGAAACCGAGTTCGGCCAGCACCTGGCGCACGTGGGTGCGGATCAGGAGGTAATCGTCGACGATGAGGATGGCGGCGGACTTGTCCATGATATTTCTCTTACTTAAGTTCATGAAGTTTAGCAACTAATTATGTCCTCGCCTATGTGAAATGTTGTCACCGTTGTATGCATGGCAGCCGAATTGTCGGGTGATTCTTCGTGTTTCTGCGTAAACTTGCATGTTTGTGCGTGTTTCAGTACAGTGGCGTGCATTCATCAGGAGGGTTCATGCAGTTAGTCGAAGAAAGGCGCCAGGCGATCGTCGAGGCGATCGAGCAGGAGGGCCGGGTCCTGGCCGCCGAGCTGGCCCAGCGCCTTCACACGTCCGAAGACACGATCCGGCGCGACCTGCGCGACCTCGATGCCGCCGGCCTGCTGCGCCGCGTGCACGGCGGCGCGGTGCGGCGCGGCGCGGCCCCGAGCTTCGGCGAGCGCATGGAAGCCGAGCTGCCGCGCAAGAACGCGCTGGCCAAGATGCTGCGCGACTGCGTGCGGCCAGGGGACACGGTGCTGATCGACGCCGGTTCCACCAACCTGGCGCTGGCGCGCCTGCTGGAGGACGGCCAGGCCGCCACCGTGGTCACCAACAGTCCGCAGGTGGCGCTGGCGCTGGGCGACTTCCGCCGCACCCGCGTGGTGCTGCTGGGCGGGACCTATCACGCTGCCCAAGGCGCGGTGATGGGCGCCTGGACCCTGGCCGAACTCCAGCAGCTGCGCGCCGACCTGTGCATCATCGGCATCTGCGCGCTCGACCCCGAGCGGGGCCTGGCCACCGAGGACGCCGAAGAGGCGACCATCAAGGCCGCCATGCTCGCCGGCAGCACGCGGCGCGCGGCGGCGCTGCTTAACGAACGCCTGTTCGACAAGGCTTCCTTCCTGTTCGGCCGGCTGGCCGAACTCGACCACCTGGTGCTGGAAGCCGACGCACCGCCAGACACCATCGCCCGCCTGCGCACGTCGCACCCGGGTCTCGACATCCAACTTGCAGCAAAGGCCCGTCCATGACGACCCCTTCTCTTTCCCAGGCGCGCTGGGCCATCTCCACCATTTTCCTGCTCAACGGCGCCGGCATCGGCCTGTGGGCCGCGCACGTGCCGGTCGTGCAGGCGCGGCTCGGCATCGATACCGCGACCCTGTCCATGGTGCTGCTCACCATCGCGGCCGGCGCCCTGCTGGCCATGCCGCTGATGGGCGGCTTCACGGCGCGCTGGGGCACGCGCCGCATGACGCTCGTCTCGGGCGTCCTCTTCACCACCATGCTGGGCATCCTGATGGGGCTGAACGACCTGGCCCTGCTGTTCGTGGCGGCCTTCCTCTTCGGCGTCGGCAACGGCGCGCTGGACGTGGCCATGAACGCCAATGCCAGCGAAGTCGAGACGGCGCGCGGCATCCCGACCATGTCTTCCTTCCACGGTTTCTTCAGCCTCGGCGGGCTGCTGGGCGCGGCGCTGGGCGGCTTCGTGATCGGCCAGGGCTGGGGCGACGGGCAGGGCGCCCTGGCGGCGGCGATCGCCACCGCCATCGCGCTGGCGTTTGCCGCGCCGCGCGTGATGTACTTCGCGCCGACCCATGGCGCCGCCAGCCATTTCGCCCTGCCGCGCGGGGCGGCGCTGGGCCTGGGCCTGCTGGCCCTGCTCTGCTTCGCGGTCGAGGGCGCGCTGGTCGACTGGAGCGCCCTGCTCATGCGCGAGCGCACCGGCGCCGAGCCGGCCAGCGCGGCGCTTGCCTATTCCGCCTTCTCGATCGCGATGGCGGCCTGCCGTTTCGCGGGCGACCGCCTGATCCTGCGCTTCGGCCCCATGCGCGTCATGGTGCTGGGGGGCCTCGCGATGTTCGTGGGCCTGGCCACCGCGGTGCTGAGCACCCACTTCCTGCTGTCGGCCTGCGGCTTCGCCCTGATCGGCATCGGCGCGGCCAATGTGGTGCCGCTGCTGTTCGGCGCGGCCTCGCGCATCCCCGGCATGGGCGCCGGCGCCGGCGTGGCGGCGGTGGCGACCCTGGGCTACGGGGGACTCCTGATGGCGCCCCCGGTGCTGGGCTATATCGCTGCGCACTCCAGCGTCATGGTGGCGCTGGGCATGCTGTCCCTGTCGGGCCTCGTCATCGCGATGAGCGCGGGGATCATCAAGCGCCAGGCCTGAGCATGTAGACTGTCGGCGGCATGTCGCCGGCAATCACCAATATTCATCCAGGAGGAAGACAGGAATGTTCAATCACGTCATGGTCGGAACGAACGATATCGCACGCTCGAAGCGCTTCTACGACGCCGTACTCGGCGTGCTGGGCGCAGGGGCGCCTTTCGAGAACACCGCCCCGAGCGGGCATGCCCGCCTGTTCTACCGCCACGACGGCGCCGCATTCTGCGTGTCCGAGCCGATCAACGGCGAAGCTGCCTGCCATGCCAATGGCGGCACCATCGGTTTCAAGTGCGGCTCGCCCGAGCAGGTCCAGCAGTTCCACGACGTCGCGCTCGCCCATGGCGGGACCACCTGCGAGGAGCCGCCCGGACTGCGCGAAGGCAGCCTGGGTGCGATGCATCTGGCCTATGTGCGCGACCCGGACGGCAACAAGCTGTGCGCCGTCTACCGCCCGAAGAAAGCGTGAAACGCACATGGCCCTGCCGCGCGTGCGACAGGGCCATGGTGGAGTGGTGGATCAGAAGATGAAGTCGGCGACCCCCGGCATGGAGGTGTTGCCGTACATGGCGAAGGCCATGTCGGTGCCGCTCGTGTAGTTGCCGTCGCCATTGACGTCGACCAGCATCCAGCCATCGTCTTCGCCGTACATGGCGAAGGCGATGGAGCGGTCCACGCCGTTGTCGTTGAAGACGTCGGCGCCGTCCTTGATCGTCGACTGCAGGATGTGGTCGGTGTTCGACGCCACCTTGAACTTGGCGAAACCGTCACGGTTGGCGCCGGCCGCCAGGTGCAGGGCGGACAGGTCGATCTTGTCCGTGCCGACCTGGAAGTTGTTGATCACATCGTAGTCGTTGACTTGCTTGCTGCCCTGGCTGGCCCAGACCAGCTGCGAATCGCTGGCCTTGGTGAACACGATGGTGTCCTTCACCACCTTGTCGCGGTTCAGGATCACATAATCCTTCTCGCCGCCGTTGCCCTGGAAGACGCCGCCGGCCGCGGTCGCGGTGTAGTAATCCGTGCCCTGGCTGCCGAGGTAGTTCAGCCCCTTGCCGGCGGCGGCTGCGCTGCGGACCACGCCGTCGAAGTTGACGTCGCCGCTGGAAGCCGAGGCGTCGAAGATCTCGAGGGTGTCGGAGTAGATGCTAACCATGTCCAGGCTCGCGTCGCCCGTCACGAGCACCGTCTTGCTGCCCTGGGCGTCCAGGAAGCCGAAGCTGTTCAGGTAGTCCGACGGGGCCTTGGCTTCATTGCTGCCGGTGGCCGGACTGTCGTGCTCCGTCTTGTTGACGGTCGAATGCAGGGTGATCGTCTCGATGCCGCTGGTTTCGAAGTTGTTGGCCTTGACCAGGCCATTGGCGCGGTTGTCGGCATTCGCATCGTTCGCGCTCATGCTGATGGTCAGCTTGTCGTTGCTGCCGGAAGCATCCTTCAGGATGAACTTGATGTTGGCGCCGATGACGAAGTTGTCCGCCGGCGCGCCGGTCAGGTCGTGGTTGACGTCCTGGCTGACCATCTCGATGCGCGAGTCGGCGCGGCCGTTGGTGAATTCGACCGGTCCACGCAGACGTGCATGGGTGTGCAGGGTGGTGACGCTGCCGACCTTGTCGAGGTCATACACGCCTTTGCCGCTCGAGAAATCGAGGACCTCGAAGTTGCTGTAGACCGGGCTGCCCGCGCCAATGAGGGCGGAGTCGTTCATCACGACGGTGTCGATGCCGGCGCCGCCGTCGACTTTCGCGCCGGCCAGCGCCGCCTGGGTGAAGTCGTAACGGTCGTTGCCGGCGCCAAGGTTGACGGTCGCGTTGCCCGCCAGTGCGCCGAGCATCGAGACGAGGTCCATGCCGGATCCGCCTTTGACCGTCAGGCCAGCAGTGGTGGCCAGGCTGACGGTGTTGGCGCCGCTGGACTGCGAAGCGTCGAAGGTCTTCAGCGATGCGATGCCCGTGGCGTCGGTCTTGAAGGCACCCGCGCCCTTCAGGCTTAGGCTGGCCAGCTTGTCGTCCGCCGCCAGCGCAGTGGTGACGAGTTCGAAGTTGGCGGCGTTGTCGATGTTGAGGGCCGTGGCCTTGGCGGCCGCCAGGTTGATGTTCGAGCCGACACCGCCCTGCACGGCGCCGACCTGCAGGTTGACGGTCTTGGCGTTGGCATCCGTGATCGTCGCGCGATTGCCGACTTCGCTGACGCGCAGGTTCAGTTCGTGGTCCGCGGTGGCGTTGTTGATGACCGCGTGCTGGTTGGTGTTGGCCAGGCTGACCGAGATCAAGGCATTGCCGTTCAGGGTGGCGACGCCCGTGTTGCCATCCACGGCGACGGCGCGGCCGCCCTGGGTGGTGACGGCGCCGGCGTTCGTCTTGATGTCGATGGCGACCGTATCGACGACCTTCACGTTGACGGCGCCGCCGGCGGCGATGTTCACCTGCTCGAGGCCGGCGAAGCCCGACATGTCATAGGCGCCCGCATTGCCGACACCGCCTTTGGTGGCGATGTTGACCTGCTGGATATTGGTGACCGAGACCTGGCCCGGTACGGCGCCTGCCATCGCGCTGCCGTCGTCGTCGATCGATAGGGTGTTCCTGCCACCGCCGCCGTGGATGCTGTCGCCGGCCGAGAAGCTCGCGGCGGTCGCGTTGAAAGTGTCGTTGCCGCCGCCGCCCTTGAAGGCGACGCCGGCGTCCGCGTTGGCGCTCAGGGTGAACACGATCGGCGCGCGGCTCGCCGCGACAAAGCCGGCGGTCGCGGCTTCCAGGTTGGCGGTGGCGGTGGCGAGCGTGTCGTTGGTGGTCACGGCGGTGGTCAGCGCCTTGGCGTAGGCGAGTGCCTCGTCGCCATTGTAGGCAGCCTGCTCGGGGTGCACGTCCAGCGCTTTCGTGAAGCTGGTCGCATACTTGACCTTGTTGTCGAAGGCGACCAGATCTGCGCCCTGGGCGCCGGCGGCGATGGCGGTCACGGCGTCGTCGATGATGACGCTTCCTTCGGTGAGCTTACCGGCCCAGAACTTGACGCCGTCGTCCTCGCCATCGCGGCCGAACAGGTTGCGGTAGACGGTGTTGACGATGTCGACGTTGGTCTTGCCGGCGTAGGCCTTCTTGTACTCGTCCGAGGAGGCAAAGGCGGCGGTGACGATGTCCAGGCTTCCGCCCTGGCTTTCGATGACGCGCTGCCAGTGCGCCAGGCCGCCCGGATCCGCCGGGCGGTTGAAGTAGGCGACGTACAGTTGTTGGATCGTGGTTTCGTAGTTGACCATGGTGGGCTCCAGATTGTGCTGGTTCATCTGATCGCCGACTGTCTCATGCAGTCGACGGGATGACACATTCTGGCATGGCCCCTCAAGCGATACTGCCCCCTTCCAAGGGGTAAAGCATTCCTCGCCTCAGGCGGCGCAGCTGCGAAAGCCGGAGAAGATGTCGTCGCGCTCCGGCGTGAAGAAATTCCGGTACCGGGGCGAGCGCAGGCGCGGCGCGGTGGCGAAGGAAGCGCCGCGCAGGGTCTGGCGGCTGCCGAACCAGGGCGCCGAGTACTCGCGGTAGCGGTCCGCCGCGAAGCCCGGGTAGGGGAGGAAGGGCGAGGCCGTCCATTCCCACAGGCCGCCCCAGGCGAAGCCGGGATGCCCGGACCCGGCCGCAACCTCCCATTCTTCTTCGCGCGGCAGGCGCCGCCCGGCCCAGTTGCACCAGGCCTCGGCCTCGTGCAGGGTCACGTGGCGCACCGGTGCGTCCGGGGCCAGCGCCTGCAGGCGTCCGAAGCGCATCTCCTGCCAATCCGCTCCTGCGCGCCGCCAGTAGCGTGGCGCCTCGCGGCCCTGCGCCGCCAGCCACGCGTGTCCGGCCTCGCTCCAATAGGCCGGGTGACGGTAGCCGCCCGCCTGCATGAAGGCGAGGTAGGCCGCATTCGACACCAGGCCGGCACTGATCGCGAAGGGCGCGACGAAAAATGGCGCCGCCTGTCTTTCGTTGTCGAACACGAAGCCGCGCGACTGCTCGCCGCCACGATCGAACCGGCCCCCCGCGAAGGCGATGTCGCCTCCTGTCGTCGCTTCTTCCGTTCCGGATTCGCCGGGCGGCGCCGCCGCGTCCAGTGTCTGCAAGGTGTAGAGCAGGGCTTCGCCATGCATATCTTCATGCGCCAGCGCCAGCCGGTAGGGATAGAGCGCCTCGTCGTCGTCCGGCGCAAGCGCGAGGCGCGCGAGGATCGCGTCCAGCACGCCGCGGCAGTAGGCCTTGAGCGTGTCGGGCGCGGGCAGGTCGAGCGTCCAGCGCGTCGCATGCGCCACCGCGCCAGAATCGAACAGGGCGTCGCCCTGGGCCAGCAGTGAAGCGCCTGCGGCATCGCCCGGCCGGGTGCCCATCGCTTCGCGCAGGACGAACCATTCGGCGAACCAGGCGACATGCCCCAGTTCCCACAGTGGCGGGTTGACGATCGGCAGGCGCGGCACGTGCGCCGCCCGGTCGTAGCCGGCGGCCGCCAGCGCATCGAACAGGGACAGCGTGCGCCGCCGCGCATCGACCAGTGCGGCGGCAAGGGCCGGCGGCCCCATCCCGCGAAACGATGCGGCCCCTGCGCTCATGGCATGCTCAGGCATAGTGGCGCAGCACCGTGTAGATCCCATTCTTCGATTCGACCAGTGCGTAGCCGCCGGCCTGCCACAGGACCGGCGGACAGGCCTGCGGCGCCACGGCGCCGCCTGCGCGGCGCGCCATCGTCACGTGCGGGCGATAGGCGCGCGATTCCGGCGCCAGGCCGAGGGCGGCAAGGGCGCCGGACAGGCGCTGGTGCAGCGCCGGCAGTTCGGGCGGCGGCGCCGAAGGCTCCAGCACGGCAATCCCGTTGTGCCACAGGGCCGCACGGTCGAGGACGAGCTCGAAGGGAATGAAAGGCACGGCGAAGCCTTCGAGGAATTCGGGCAGCCGCTCGCTCGGCAGGGCACCGAGAAAGTGCAGGGTGACGTGCAGCTTGTCCGGATGGACGAGGGAGGCGGCCCTGGGCCAGGTCCAGGCGTCGCGCAGCTCCTTGAGCTGGTGGCGCAGCGCCGGGTCGGGCCACAGGGCCAGGAACAGACGGGTGGTATTGGGCTTCCCGTCCATGTCCCCTACCTTAGAAGCAGTGTTCCGGCGCCGGGAAGCTGCCGTCCTTCACCGCCGCCACATAGGCCGTGACGGCGCCGTCGATGCTGGTCTGGCCTTCCATGAAGTTGCGCACGAAGCGCGCCTTGCGGCCCGGGAAGACGCCCAGCAGGTCGTGCATCACCAGCACCTGGCCGGAACAGTCGGGGCCCGCGCCGATGCCGATGGTCGGGATTTGCAGCAGGCTGGTGACTTCCTTGCCCAGCGCCGCCGGAATGGCTTCCAGCACCACCAGCGAGGCGCCCGCGGCCTGCAGCGCCAGCGCGTCGGCCTTCAGCTGCTCGGCCGCCGCGTCGGTCTTGCCCTGTACCTTGAAGCCGCCGAAGGCGTGCACGAACTGCGGGGTCAGGCCGATATGGGCGCAGACGGGGATGCCGCGCTCGACCAGGAAGCGCACGGTCTCGGCCAGCCAGGCGCCGCCTTCGATCTTGACCATCTGGGCGCCGGCGCGCATCAGGGTGACTGCGTTGTTATACGCTTCCACCGGGGTGGTATAGCTGCCGAAGGGCATGTCGGCCAGGACCAGGGCGAGCTTGTTGCCGCGTGCGACCGAGGCGGTGTGGTACGCCACGTCAGCCACCGTCACCGGCAGGGTCGAATCGTAGCCGGCGCAGACCATGCCCAGCGAATCGCCGATCAGCAGCACTTCCACGCCGCAGCGGTCCATCAGCGAGGCGAAGCTGGCGTCGTAGGCGGTCAGCATGGTGATCTTGTCGCCTGCCGCGCGCATGGCGAGCAGCGAGGGCGCGGTCACGGCCTTGCGCACCGGTTTTGGTGCGTCGTTGGCGGCTGGGTCCTGGCCCTGCAGATAAGCGCTCATGGGAATCCTTTAAAACGATCGTTCGGAAAACGCGTAGTGTAATCCGGCAGCGCCAAATGTGCAGGAAAGCGTTTAGGCGGTTAGGACCGGAAAATAAAATACACCGCGCCGACCAGGCACAGCGCCGCCCAGACGTAGTCAAGCTTGAAAGGCTCGTTCATATAGAGCATGGCGAAGGGCACGAAGACGGAGAGCGTGATCGCTTCCTGCATGATCTTCAGCTGCGCCAGGCTGAATTGCGTGTGGCCGATGCGGTTGGCCGGCACTTGAAGCAGGTACTCGAAGAGGGCGATGCCCCAGCTGACGAGCGCGGCGATGTACCAGGCGCGGTTGTTGAGGCTCTTCAGGTGGCCGTACCACGCGAAGGTCATGAAGATGTTCGACAGCACCAGCAGGCCGGCGGTCTGGAACCAGATCGGCAGGCCCATGTCAGAAGACCTTCTTCACCGCCTGGCTGGCGACCAGCGGCAGGTAATCGTGGATCGGGCCGACGCCGGGGATGACGATGTCGGGTGCGATCTCGGCCAGTGGCGCCAGCACGAAGCCGCGCTCGTGCATGCGCGGGTGCGGCACGGTCAGGGTGTCGCTCTGGATGCGCTGCTCGCCATAGAGCAGCAGGTCGAGGTCGAGGGTGCGCGGGGCGTTGCGGTAGGGGCGCTCGCGGCCGTGCGCCTGCTCGATCTCCTGCAGGGCCGCCAGCAGTTCGTGGGGATCGAAGGCGGTGTCGATGCAGGCCACCGCATTGATGTAGTCGGGGCCGCTCGAGTCGACCGGCGCCGTACGGTAGAGGCCCGAGGTCTCGATCAACGTGGTGCCGTCCAGCAGGGCGAGCCTGCGCAACGCGTCCAGCACATTGGCCTGCGCGTCGCCCAGGTTGGCGCCGATCCCGACGTAGGCGATCATTCCTCGCCGCCGCCTTGCGCCGAGGCCGCGCCTTCGGCATTGGAACGTCGCGGACCGCGGCGCGGCGGACGCTTGCGCTTTTGTCCGGTACCCGTTTCGCCGTTGCGCGGACGGGCATTCGCGGCCGCCAGCAGGGCTTCGCGCTCGCCGCCCTCGGCCGCATAGAAGGACGTCCACCATTCGCCGATCTCGCCCGGCAGCTCGCCCGACTCGCAGCGCAGCAGCAGGAAGTCGTAGCCGGCGCGGAAGCGCGGGTGCTCCAGCAGTTTATATGGCGACTTGCCGGTGCGGCGTTCGAAGCGCGGCTGCATGGCCCAGATGTCGCGCATGTCGGTGGCGATACGGCGCTGCAGGGCCAGGTTCTCGGTCTGGGTCTCCAGCACGTCGTCGGCCGCCAGGTGCAGGGCCGGAATCGGCGATTCGCCGGCGGCGCGGTAGGCATTCCACTTTTCCAGCACCTGGTGCCACAGCAGCGAGGCGAACAGGAAGCCCGGCGAGACGCCCTTGCCGGCCTTGACGCGGCCGTCGGTCGATTCCAGGGCGAGCGTGACGAACTTCATGCCGATCGGCTGCTCCAGCACCACGTCGAGCAGCGGCAGCAGGCCATGGTGCAGGCCGGCCGAGCGCAGCTCTTTCAGGCAGGCCAGGGCATGGCCGGACAGCAGGAGCTTGAGCATCTCGTCGAACACGCGCGCCGCCGGCACGTTGTCGATCAGTGGGGCCATCACGGGGATCGGCGCGCGCGTGGTCGGCTCGATGGTGAAGCCGAGCTTTGCCGCGAAGCGCACCACGCGCAGCATGCGCACCGGGTCTTCGCGGTAGCGCGCTTCCGGCACGCCGATGATGCGCAGGGTTTTCGCACGGATGTCCTCGATGCCGCCGTGGTAGTCCAGCACCGTTTGCGTGGCCGGGTCGTAGTACATGGCGTTGATGGTGAAGTCGCGCCGCGCCGCGTCTTCGTGCTGGGGACCGAAGTTGTTGTCGCGCAGGACGCGGCCGTGTTCATCCTTCGGCGCGTTGTCGCTGCCGTTGCCGCGGAAGGTCGTCACTTCCAGCAGGTCCTGGCCGAACATCACGTGCACGATCTGGAAGCGGCGGCCGATGATGAAGGCGCGCCGGAACAGGCGCTTGACCTGCTCGGGCGTGGCGTCGGTGGCGATGTCGAAGTCCTTGGGCTTCACGCCCAGCAGCAGGTCGCGCACGGCGCCGCCGACGACGAAGGCCTTGAAGCCGGCTTCCTGCAGGGTCTGGGTCACCGTGACCGCATTGCGCGAGACGTTGCGCGGGTCGATCTTGTGTTCGTCCGGGCCGAGGATAACGGCCTGGGTCGGGTCGCGGCCGTCGTCTTTCACGCCAAGGATTTTGCGGATGAATTTCTTAATCATTGAATAGATGGATGGTTGGCCAACCCTGCGCCTGCGCATGGGCGGCGAGCTTGGCGCTCGGGTTGGTGGCGACCGGGTGGCTGACGATCGACAGCAGCGGCAGGTCGTTGTGCGAGTCGCTGTAGAAATGGCAGCGTTCGAAATCCTCGAAGCGCGCACCCAAACGTTCCAGCCACGCGTGCATGTGGGTGATCTTGCCGGGGCCCGAGGTCGGGGTGCCGACGAGTTTACCGGTCAGGTTTCCCGCCGCGTCGTACTCGGGCATGGCGCCGATGTGGTGCTCCACGCCGAAGCGCGCCGCGATCGGCGCCGTGATGTGGTAGTTGGTCGCGGTGATGATGGCCACCAGGTCGCCTGCCGCCTGGTGTTCGCGCACCAGTGCCAGCGCCTTCGGCCGGATCGCGGGCTCGATCACTTCCTGCATATAGCGCGCGTAGATGGCATCCAGCTCGGCGCGCGGGAAGCGCGCCAGGGTGCCGAGGGCGAATTCGAGGTACTCGACCGGGTCGAGCACACCCGCCTGGTACTGGGCGAAGAACTCGTCGTTGCGGCGGCGGAAGGAGGTTTCGTCCACGGCGCCCATGCGGACCAGGAACTCGCCCCATTCATAGTCCGAATCGATCGGCAGCAGGGTATGGTCGAGGTCGAACAGCGCAAGGTTTTTCATTCTTTGGTTTCCGACTGCTGGTTTTCTTGCAGCAACAAATCACGCAGCAGCGGCAGGGTGACCGGGCGCTGGGTCTCGAGCGAATACTGGTCGAGGGCGTCCAGCATCGTCGCCAGCGACCGCATGTCGCGCTTGAAGTGAGACAACAAATAGGGTAACACGCTCGCCGACAGCGTCAAACCGCGCGCTTCGGCAGCCTGGGTCAGCGCCGCGATCTTCTCGTCGTCCGACAGGCCCTTGATCTGGTAGACCAGGCCCCAGCCCATGCGCGTGCGCAGGTCTTCGCGCACCCCCAGCACGCCTGGCGGCACCGGGCCGGTGCAGACCATGTAGGCGCCGTGCTCGCGCACCTGGTTGAACAGGGCGAAGGCGTCGATCTGGCGCTGCGGGGAGAGGCGGTCGGTATCGTCCAGCAGGTAGAGCGTGACGTCCGGGCTGTGCACGAACTGGTCTTCCGGGGCGTCGAAAGCGATGTAGCGCGAGGCGGGGCTGGCGGCAAGGGCCTGCAGCAGGTGGGTCTTGCCGGCGCCGGTATCGCCCCACAGGTAGGCGAAATGCTCGCGCGAAGCACGCTGCGCGAACTGGTGCATCAGGTGCGCCAGTTCGGCATTCTCGCCCACCTGGAAGGTGTCGAGGCTGTGCGCCGGCTCGGCGCCTAAATCGAGCACCAGCTGTTTCATGGGATCGTTGGTCCTGTGCTGGAGTTCATCGCGCCACCGCCAGCCAGAGCGCCAGGCGGAACGTGCTTGCTGCGGGCTCCGGGGTCAGGAAAAAGGGCATGCCGATATTGTTATTCTGTTAATCCGAGTAGAAACGGAAGTTCGATAGAGGCTGTTTTGCTAAAATAGCGGATTGACCAGGTTTGGGTCGCCGCCTTCTATTTTACCGCCTCCGCTGCCAAATACCATGAGCCAACCATCTAATGTTTCCCTCTCCTACCGCGACGCCGGCGTCGATATCGATGCGGGCGACGCCCTGGTCGAAGCGATCAAGCCCTTCGCCAAGCGCACCATGCGCGAAGGCGTCCTCGGCGGCATCGGCGGCTTCGGCGGTCTGTTCGAGATCAGCAAGAAGTACAAGGAGCCGGTGCTGGTCTCCGGTACCGACGGCGTCGGCACCAAGCTCAAGCTCGCCTTCGAACTGAATCGTCATGACACCGTCGGTATCGACCTGGTGGCCATGAGCGTGAACGACATCCTGGTGCAGGGCGCCGAGCCGCTGTTCTTCCTCGATTATTTCGCATGCGGCAAGCTGGACGTGCCGACCGCCACCGCCGTGGTCAAGGGCATCGCCCAGGGCTGCGAAGAGTCGGGCTGCGCCCTGCTGGGCGGCGAGACCGCCGAGATGCCGGGCATGTACCCGGACGGCGAATACGACCTGGCCGGCTTCGCCGTCGGCGCGGTCGAGAAATCGCAGATCATCGACGGCAGCAAGATCGTCCCGGGCGACGTCGTGCTGGGCCTGGCCTCCTCGGGCATCCATTCGAACGGCTACTCGCTGGTGCGCAAGATCATTCAGGTGGCCAAGCCGGATCTCGAAGCCGATTTCCACGGCCGTAAACTCAGCGACGTGCTGATGGCGCCGACCCGCCTGTACGTGAAGCCGATCCTGGCGCTGATCGCGTCGATGGAAGTGAAGGGCCTGGTGCACATCACCGGTGGCGGCCTGGTCGAGAACATCCCGCGCGTGCTGGCGGACAACCTGACCGCGGTGCTGGACGGGAAATCGTGGACCATGCCGCCGCTGTTCAAGTGGCTGCAACAACACGGCGGCGTGGCTGATTCGGAAATGCACCGCGTGTTCAACTGCGGCATCGGCATGACCGTGATCGTGGCCAGGGAAAACGCGGATGCGGCGATGGCCCAGCTGCAGGCTGCGGGCGAAACCGTCTATCGCATCGGCGAGATCCGCGCGCGCGAAGAAGGCCAGGCGCAGACCGTCGTGCAGTAAGCCGGCGGCGCCAGCCGAAGAAAAAGGGGCGCCGCGGCGCCCCTTGTCACGTCCGGCGCCTAAGTACTCGCCCCGAAATAAATGTGTTTTTGGCTGCCATAACCGGCGCGTTGCTGCGTTGGCTCCTGCTTGCAGTGCTCGCACTGCGGCGCACTCGCCGCCTTGCACCGCATCCGATTCTGTTTGCCAAAATTCACATCTATTTCTTGTTGAGTACTTGGCGTGCGGCGCCGATGTGCTTGTCCAGGAACTTCTCCACCCTTCCCCAGAAGTCCACCCGGGTCGACAGCTGCGACCAGCCGTGTCCCTCTTCGGGATAGACCACCCATTCCACCTGTTTGTTGTGGCTCGCCACCGCGTCGCGGAACTTGTTGCCGTGGTAGAGCGGCACGCGGCGGTCCGAGGCGCCGTAGGCCATCAGCACGGGCTGGGTGATGCGCGCCGCCTGCTCGATCGGCGAGGTGGCCTTGAGCTGGGCCGCGTCCTTGACCTGGTCGCCGACCAGCAGCGGCATGCCGTGGATGCGGTAGTCGTCCTGCATGTCGGACTTGAAGCTCCAGTGGCCGTCGTAGAGCAGGTCGATGTCGGTGACGCCGAGGTAGTTGACCGCGCACTTGTACAGGTCAGGGTCCTTGACGAGGCCCATCAGCGCCGCATAGCCGCCGTAGCTGCCGCCGGCGATGCAGATGCGCTGCGGATCCGCGTAGCCCTGGGCGATCGCCCAGCGCGCGCCGTCGGCGATATCGTCCTGCATCGCCAGGCCCCACTGTTTCCAGCCCGCGCGGTAGTGCGCCTGGCCGTAGCCGCGGCTGCCGCGGAAGTCGGGCTCCAGCACCGCGTAGCCGCGCGAGGCCAGGAACTGCGTCTCCGCGTTCCAGCCCCAGTGGTTGCCGCGCACATAGGGGCCGCCGTGCACCAGCATCACCAGCGGCAGGTTCTTCTTCGCGCCGCCGGCCGGCAGCGTGAGCAGGGCCGGAATTTCGCGGCCGTCGCGCGCCTTGTAGCGCACCGGGTCCTGGCGTCCCATGCGGGCCGGGTCGATGCCGTCGCGGCTCCTGCCGACCAGGACGAATGCGTCGGTCTTCTTGTTGTAGGCGCGGTAGGTCACCGGGCGCGTGTCCGAGTACGAGCGCACCAGCACCCATTGCGCATCCGGCTGCGAGGGCACCGAGATCGTGTTGACGGTGCCGGGGAGCTGCTTGTCGACGGCTTGCTGGACGGCTTGCATCTCCTTGTCGAACCAGACGTTGGCGCGGGCGTCGGTCTCGATCGAGACGCCCAGCACCTTGCCGCGCCGGGTCACCAGGCCGCCGGTGAAATCTTAGCCGCGGGTAACCACGACCGGCTCCGGACTGAGCTTGCCGCTGGCCAGGTCGTAGGTGTGCAGCGACGCGGTGTCCTGGCCCGCCTGGGCCAGCACGAACAGGGTGCCGTCGGCGCCGAAACCGACCGGCGAGAAGGCGTCCTTGCTGCCGGCATAGGTGGCGAATTGGGCGATGGTGCGCCACTCGTCGCCGGCAGGATCACGGTAATAGATGGTGGTCTTGCCGTCCTCGCTCCGGGTGGTCAGGCGTGGCTCGCCCGCGTTGTCGAGCAGCCAGCTGTCGACATTGCCCGGGCGCTTGACCGACTTGGTCTGGCCGGTGCGCGTTTCGAGCTGCAGCAGGCCGACCGTGCGCACTTCGCCGAGGTCGTTGAACTCGGGTGTGACACGTAGGCCCAGTTCGAATCCTGGGCGCCGCGCTGGCCGAGCATGAAGGTATTCCAGGGCAGGATGCGGCGGTTGATGTTGGTGCCGGGCGTGGCGGCTTCCTGGGGGCCGCGCCGGTGCGCGAGCTGGCGCATGGCGGAGCCGTCGCGGTCGACCGCATACAGGCCGCTGGAGAGCACCTGGCCGCCCGGGCCGGTCTGCTTGTCGGCGACATTGAACAGCAGGCGCTCATCGTTCACCCACTGGAAGTCGAGGATGTCGGCATCCTTGAAGCCGGCGACCAGGCGCGGCTTGCTGTCCTGCAGGTCGAGCACCACCAGCGCGTCGCGCCGGCCGGGTGCGGCCGAGACCGCGGCCAGGTAGCGCCCGCTGGGCGACAGCGTCACGTCTTCCAGCAGCGGGTTGGAGAAGAAGGCTTCGAGCGGCACCGGCGGCAGGGCCGGGGCCTGGGCATGGGCGGCCGGTACGGCGAGCAGGGCGAGGATGGCTGCGGCATGCAGCGAACGGGCAAGGATGGACGTCATATCGGCTTGTTGAAAGTGTGATGGCCTTGAAGGCGCGATCACGATATCAGTATTGCCGCGTCGGTAGAATGGCCTCGCATGCTTTCATGCCGCACGCATGCGCTCCATGCCTGCCGCGTATTCACGACTCCTGTTCCGGCGCGCGGATGTAGTCGACCATGCGCAGGTTCGCCTGGCTCGGCGGGGCGCTGAGCAGGCTGCCCACGATGGTGGCCAGCAGGCCGGCCGGCACCCCGAACACGCCCGCCGCCAGCGGCTGGATGCCGAGCCAGGATGCGTCCAGGCTGCCGCCCAGGGTGGGACTGGCGCGCAGCATGTACCACAGGCAGACCATCAGGCCCGTCACCATGCCGGCGATCGCCCCGGTGTGGTTGGCGCGCTTCCAGAAGACGCCCAGCACCAGCACCGGGAACAGCGTGGAACCGGCAAGCGAAAACGCCGCCCCGACCAGCGAGAGGATGTCGGCCGGCCTTTGAGACGCCGCATAGGCCGCGATGAAGGCCACCGCCAGCAGCAGGAGCTTGGAGATCGTCACCCGCTTCTGGGTCGAGGCGCCCGGATCGACCATCTTGTAGTAGACGTCGTGCGAGAGCGCGTTGGAGATCGCCAGCAGCAGGCCGTCCGCCGTGGACAGCGCCGCCGCCAGGCCGCCGGCCGCCACCAGGCCCGAGATCACATAGGGCAGGCCGCCGATCTCCGGCGTGGCCAGCACCAGCACGTCGGCGTCGATCGCCAGCTCGGCCAGCTGCACGATGCCGTCGCCGTTGATGTCGGTAACGTTGACGAGGGGCGAGACCTTGTCCACGTTGGCCCAGTACGAAATCCAGGTCGGCAGTGTGGAATAGTCGCTGCCCACCAGCGAGGTGTAGATGTCGTACTTGGCCAGCACGGCCAGCGCCGGAATGGTCAGGTAGATCAAGAGGATGAAGAACAGGGTCCAGAACACCGACACCCGGGTCTCGTTGACCGAGGGCGTGGTGTAGGCGCGCATCAGGATGTGGGGCAGGGCGGCGGTGCCGAACATCAGGCAGAACACCACGGCCAGGAAGTTGTTGCGGCGCTTGTCCGATTCCGCGTCGGTGGCGCCGGGGAAAGGCGTGGCGTGCGGCTCGGGCGGACGCGCCCGCGCCAGGTTGGCGTCGCGCTGTTCCTGCCATACGGTGCGCGCCTCGTCAGCCGAACCCGGGTAGGTGTTCAGGTCGCGCTCGGCCTGGCGCACCTCGCCCAGCGAGGCGTTGCGGGCCCGGACCTCGGCCAGGGCGCGCTGGGCTTCCAGCTTGCCCGCCTCCCACGAGGCCGGCAGCGCCGCGATGCGCTGGGTGTACTCGTCCGCGCGGCGCCGGAACTCGGCGCGCACCTGTTCTTCGCGCGGGTCCTTGGCCAGCTGCGCTTCGCGCTGCGCCAGCTTGGGCAGGAGCGAGCCGTAGGCCACCTGGGGCACCGGATTGTCCGCATGCTTGGCGGAGAGCCAGATCGTCGGAATCAAGAAGGCGACCAGCAGGATGATGTACTGCGCCACCTGGGTCCAGGTGATGCCGCGCATGCCGCCCAGGAAGGAGCAGACCAGGATGCTGGCCAGGCCCAGGAAGATGCCGACCGAGAAGTCGACCCCGGTGAAACGCGAGGCGATCAGGCCGACCGCATAGATCTGCGCCACCACATAGGTGAAGGAGACCACGATGGTGGCGCCGACCGCGAGCGCGCGCACCGGCCCGCCGCGTCCACCCGCGCCGCCACCGTAGCGCGCCGCCAGGAAGTCCGGGATGGTGTACTGCGCAAACTTGCGCAGGTAGGGCGCGATGAGCAGGGCCACCAGCACGTAGCCGCCGGTCCAGCCCATGATGTAGGCGAGGCTGTCGAAGCCGTAGAGATACAGGCCTCCGGCCAGGCTGATGAAGCTGGCCGCCGAGATCCAGTCGGCGGCGGTGGCCATGCCGTTGAACAGGGCCGGCACCCGGCGTCCCGCCACGTAGTATTCGGTGACGTTGGAGGTGCGCGCGATCACCCCGATGGTGGCGTACAGGGCGATGGTGGCGAACATGAAGATGTAGCCGATCCACAGGCGCGGCATGCCTTCCTGCTCGAGCAGGGCCAGCGCCACCAGGAACAGCGCGAAGCAGCCGGTGTACCAGAGGTAGTAGCGCGACAGCTTGCGGAAGTAGGGCGGCTTCTTCGCGCTCACGCATCCTCCTTGTTCGAGCCCAGCAGGTCCAGGTGGCGGCGGTCGAGCACCCGCATGCGCCAGGCGTAGAAGGCGATCACGGCCAGCGACACCAGCGAGGCGCCCTGGGCCGCCATGTAGAAGGAGAGCGGCCAGCCGAATACCGCCAGATGCGACAGTTCGCGCGCGAAGAAGATGGTGCCGAAGCAGGTGAGCAGCCACAGGACCAGCAGGACCAGGGTCATGCGCCGCGTGCGCTCCCAGTGGGCGGCGCGGGCGGCCAGCAGGCGCGCGTGGTTGGAATCAGTCGGCATCGATGGGTTCCTGGACGGGTGGCGGGAAGGTCAGGCGGAACAGGCTGCCCGGGAACTTCTTGGAATGGCTGCGCGGATTGTTGAAGATGTCGATCTCGGCCCCGTGCTGCTGGGCGATCTCGCGCACGATGGCCAGCCCCAGGCCGCTGCCCTGCACATTGGTGCCGAGGATGCGGTAGAAGCGCTCGAATACATGGGCGCGCTCGGCGGGGGCGATGCCGGGGCCGGTGTCCTCGACCTCGAGCAGGGCCTGCTCGCCGTCGCGCCGCACCCGCACCGTGACGCTGCCGTTTGGCGGCGTGTAGCGCAGCGCATTGTCGATCAGGTTCGACAGCAGTTCGCGCAGCATCAAGGCGTTGCCGGCGATGTGCAAGGGTTCTTCCGCCAAGGCGTCGGGCGGCGCGTCGGGCAGCTCGAAACCGAGGTCGATCCGGGCGGCGAAGGACGCCTGTACCCAGTCCTGCACGGTGGCGCGCGCCAGCTGGGCCAGGTCGATCTCTTCGAAGGCCAGGCCGGCGTGCGGCTGGTTCTCGGCGCGCGCGAGGGCCAGGAGCTGGTTGACCAGGCGGGTGGCCGATTCCGAACTCGTGGCCAGCTGCTCGAGCGAGCGGTGGATCTCGCCGGGGTCGACCTGGCGCAGGGCCAGCTCGGACTGCATGCGCATGCCGGCCAGCGGCGTCTTCATCTGGTGGGCGGCGTCGGCGATGAAGCGCTTCTGCATCTCCACGGTCTGGGCCAGGCGTTCGAGCATGTCGTTGAACGAGCCGACCAGCGGCGAGATCTCTTCCGGCACCTGGCGCGGATCGATCGGCGACAGGTCGTCCTGGGGCCGGGCGCGGATGCGTTCCTGCAGCTCGGCCAGCGGAGACAGGCCGCGCGACAGGGCGAACCAGACCAGGGCCAGGATCACCGGCAGGATGATGAACTGGGGCAGGATCACGCCCTTGATGATCTCGTTGGCCAGGTGGGCGCGCTTGTCCAGCGTCTCGGCCACCTGCACCAGGGCCAGCTCGGGCTCCGCGCCCTTGCCGGGCTCGCGCAGCGGGTCCAGGTTCACATAGGAATAGGCGACCCGCACCGGGGTGCCGTGGATGCTGTCGTTGCGGAAGGAGACGGCGCCGCCGCGCGCCTGGTCGTCATCGCTGCCGGTGCGCGGACGCGGCAGGTCGCGGTCGCCGTCCAGGTGCAGGCCGGCCGGACCGCTGATCTGGAAGTAGACGCTGTCGACGTCGTCGGCGCGCAGCACGTCGTGCGCGCTGCCGGGCAGCTGCACCACGGGCTTGCCGGACACGGTGCGGATCTGCTGCGACAGCACCGTGACGCGGTCTTCCAGCGCATCGTCGAAAGGCTGGTTGGCGATCGACTTCGCCACCAGGTAGGTGATGGCGATGCTCATCGGCCACAGCAGCAGCAGCGGGGCCAGCATCCAGTCGAGGATCTCGCCGAACAGCGAGTGGCGGATGTTCTCGTCCGGCTCGGGGTTGGGCGGGACGTAGAGGGGAGCGGGCTGCGGCATGGGCCCGGGCGGCTCCAGGGGGCCGGCTTCCAGCCCGGCGTCGCGGTCGTTCACTTGCTGTCGGGTGCGGGAGTGCGCGGGGTGTCGGCGTATTTTTCGAGGCAGTAGCCGAGGCCGCGCACGGTGGCGATGCGCACGCCGCCGACCTCGATCTTCTTGCGCAGGCGGTGCACGTAGACCTCGATGGCGTTGTTCGAGACTTCCTCGCCCCATTCGCACAGGTGGTCGACCAGCTGCTCTTTCGAGACCAGGCGTCCGGTGCGCGCCAGCAGCACTTCCAGCAGGCCCAGCTCGCGCGCCGACAGGTCGAGCATCTGGTCGTTGATATAGGCGCTGCGGCCGACCTGGTCGTAGACCAGCGGTCCATGTTTCACGACGGTCGGGCCGCCGCCGGCGCCGCGGCGGGTGAGGGCGCGCACCCGCGCCTCCAGCTCGGACAGGGCGAAAGGCTTGGCCATGTAGTCGTCGGCGCCCAGGTCCAGGCCCTCGACGCGCTGCTCGACCGAATCGGCGGCGGTGAGGATCAGCACCGGCAGGAGCGAGGAGCGGGCGCGCAGGCGGCGCAGCACTTCCAGTCCGGACAGCTTGGGCAGGCCGAGATCGAGGATGAGGAGGTCGAACTCCTGGGTGGACAGGGCCGTGTCGGCATCCTGGCCGTTCTTGACGCAATCGATGGCGTAGCCGGACTGGCGCAGGGACCGCGTTAATCCATCGGCAAGTACGCTATCATCTTCGGCGAGCAAAATTCGCATGGGGGACCTCGGTAATACATATAGAGCACGAAGGCCCCTATTGTGTTTGATTTATCGCAACAATGCGAGCCTACCACACCGGCATTTTTCGCTTGCTTAAACTACTGGATTTATATACAGTAGTGGCTTGTTTTCGCTTGCCAGAACCACTGGATTTTTATACAGTAGTGCTCTTGATTTTGCGTGGTAGCGCCCCTACCTTGCCTACTCCACAGCTGAAAGTACACCATGGACGACAAAAAAACCGCAGTAAACGCCGCTGAAAAGGGCAAGGCGCTCGCAGCCGCCCTGGCGCAGATTGAAAAGCAGTTCGGCAAGGGCTCGGTGATGCGCATGGATACCAGCGCACCGGTCGAGGAAGTGCAGACTGTTTCCACCGGCTCGCTGGGCCTGGACATCGCGCTTGGCGTCGGTGGCCTGCCACGCGGCCGTATCGTCGAGATTTACGGTCCGGAATCGTCGGGTAAGACTACCCTGACCCTGCAGACCATCGCCCAGATGCAAAAACTGGGTGGCACCTGCGCCTTCATCGACGCCGAGCACGCGCTCGACGTGACCTACGCGCAAAAGCTGGGCATCAACCTGGGCGACCTGCTGATCTCGCAGCCGGACACCGGCGAACAGGCCCTGGAAATCACCGACGCCCTGGTGCGTTCGGGTTCGGTCGACCTCGTGGTCATCGACTCGGTGGCGGCACTGACCCCGCGCGCCGAGATCGAAGGCGACATGGGCGACTCGCTGCCAGGCCTGCAGGCACGCCTGATGTCCCAGGCGCTGCGCAAGCTGACCGGCTCGATCAACCGCACCAACACCCTGGTCATCTTCATCAACCAGATCCGTATGAAGATCGGTGTGATGTTCGGCAGCCCGGAAACCACGACCGGCGGTAACGCGCTGAAGTTCTACGCCTCCGTGCGTATGGACATCCGCCGTACCGGTTCGATCAAGTCGGGTGACGAGGTGATCGGTAACGAAACCAAGGTCAAGGTCGTCAAGAACAAGATCGCGCCGCCGTTCAAGGAAGCCCACTTCGACATCCTGTACGGAGAAGGCACCTCGCGCGAAGGCGAAATCCTGGACCTGGGCGCCGACAACAAGATCGTCGAGAAGTCGGGCTCCTGGTACTCCTACAACGGCGAACGTATCGGCCAGGGCAAGGATAACGCCCGCCTGTTCCTGAAAGAGCGTCCGGCACTGGCACGCGAAATCGAGAACAAGGTCCGTGCCGCCCTGGGCGTGCGCGAACTGCCGCCGGTCGCTGCTGAAGACGGCGGCAAGGATGGCGGCAAGCCGAACCTGAAGGCAGTCGGCGAGTAATCGCCGGGTTCAGCTCTAGCACATGCCAGCACCCCAGCTCAGCCTGAAAGGACGCGCGCTTCGTTTCCTCTCGATGCGCGAACACAGCCGGCTCGAGCTGGGCCGCAAGCTGGCCCGTTATGCCGAGGAGGGCGATGACGTGGAAGCCCTCCTGGATTTCCTTGAAAAGAACAACTGGCTGTCGCAGGAAAGGTTTGCTGAATCCCTGATCAACAGGAAGGCAAGCCGCTTTGGCAACAGCCGTGTGATGGCCGAGCTGCAAAGCCACGGCATCAAAGGCGAAGCGTTGGACGAGATCAAATCCTCGCTTGCCGACAGCGAAACAGCGCGAGCCAGAGAAGTCTGGCAGCGCAAGTTCGGCACCGTCGCCGCCGATGCGGCCGAGCGTGCCAAGCAGATGCGCTTCCTGCTGCAGCGTGGCTTCTCCCAACGCGCTGCCCGGATCGCGATGCAGGGCGCTCCCGACGACGACGAGCTGTAGGCAGGCTTTAGTTCAAGCCTGCTGCCCCGACGAGCCGGCCTGGCCCCAGGTTTGCTCCGACGATATGCCAGGCGCGGCCGCAAGCCTGTCCATATCACCTTATTCTCCGCGCTCCCGTCCGGGCAGCGCAGCTCCGGCGCCAGCGTGGAGCGTCATTCCCGATATGCCCCGGCATATTCCTCAACGGGTGATGGCGCTGCACGCTGGCGCTTGCTCATGCCGTCCGCCTCATCACTGTTTTTCGTAGGGTGGGCGGCTCCACCCCGCACGGTGATCAGCCCATCCCTTTGCGCCGCCCACGCGGCCGGGCAGCCCGACTGCCACCACGCCGTAGCTGCAGTCCGCCACAAGCTCGCCAGCGGCTCGAATCCTGTCCAGGGCATAACCAGGACCCGCTGCGAGCATGAGCCACGCCCATCCTCACCTTGAGCGAACTGCCCGAGCCCCCGGCAACTCATCAATTGGTCCGGCCACCCACCCAACCCGTCTAACCACACGCAATATTGACCACTCAGCAAGAAACCCGTCACGAATACGCTGCAATGCGGCAAAAACGCCTCCGCTGAAGTGCAACTGCCAACATGCTGTGCTAAACTTTCACGGTTTAAGCAGCGCCGCATGAGCGGTTGTTGTCGTAGAAGCTACGACAACGTGCATGAAGCACACTGGCTGCACCACTAACCGCCGCGCAAGCGGCATTGGTTTTTATGCCCCTGTCTCCTCCCGTATCGCGCTCGCTCCGGCATACGCGCGCCATCACCGTCGAAGCCTTTGCGCGCGACGATGGCCTGTGGGATCTGGACGCCAGTATCCGCGACGTCAAAACCCGTGACATCGAGCTCGGCTCGGGCACTCGCCCGGGCGGCTTGCCCGTACACGACCTCAAGCTGCGCGTCACCATCGACCGCGATCTGACCATCGTGGATGCGGAGGCTGCGTCCGACGCGGTTCCCTATCCCGGTTTCTGCGAGGCGATCGGCCCTGCCTACAAAAAGCTGATCGGCCTGTCGTTGATGAACCATTTCCGGCTGCACCTGAAAGATCGCCTGTCCGGCGTGCTCGGCTGCACCCATCTGACCGAATTGGCCCAGGTGCTGCCTACCGCAGCGCTGCAGGCCTTTGCCGACGAGGAGTTCGAAACCCGCGACGGCGCCGACGACAACTCGGCCAAACGGCCCTTCGAGCTCGACCGTTGCCATGCGTTGCGCAGCGACGGCCCCGCCGTGGCCACCTACTATCCTCGCTGGGCGATCAAAGCCGTGTCGGGTTAGGATTCGATGTTTGTCGATAGTTTTTAATCATTAATTCAACCGTATTTCTAATTCAGTAATAGAAGAAGGGAAGCCAGCATGAAAATCCATGAGTATCAGGGCAAAGAGATCCTCCGAAAATTCGGAGTGACCGTTCCGCGCGGCATTCCGTGCATGAACGTGGAAGAGGCCGTCAAGGCCGCTGAAGAGCTGGGCGGCCCGGTCTGGGTCGTCAAGGCGCAGATCCATGCCGGTGGCCGTGGTAAAGGCGGCGGCGTCAAGGTCGCCAAGTCGCTGGAACAGGTCAAGGAATACGCAGACCAGATCATGGGCATGCAGCTGGTGACCCACCAGACCGGCCCGGAAGGCCAGAAAGTCCGCCGCCTGCTGATCGAAGAAGGCGCAGACATCAAAAAGGAACTGTACGTGTCGCTGGTCACCGACCGCGTCACCCAGAAGGTCGTGCTGATGGCCTCGTCGGAAGGCGGCATGGACATCGAAGAAGTCGCGCACACCAACCCGGAAAAGATCCACAACGTCGTGATCGAACCGTCGATCGGCCTGACCGACGAGCAGGCTGACGACGTCGCCCGCAAGATCGGCGTGCCGGAAGCGTCGGTCGTCGACGCCCGCACCAACCTGCAAGGCCTGTACAAAGCCTACTGGGAAACCGATGCATCGCTGGCCGAAATCAACCCGCTGATCCTGACCGGTTCGGGCAAGGTCATCGCCCTGGACGCCAAGTTCAACTTCGACTCGAACGCCCTGTTCCGTCATCCGGAAATCGTCGCCTACCGCGACCTGGACGAAGAAGACCCGGCTGAAGTCGAAGCATCGAAGTTCGACCTGGCTTACATCTCGCTCGACGGCAACATCGGCTGCCTGGTGAACGGCGCCGGCCTGGCCATGGCAACCATGGACACCATCAAGCTGTTCGGCGGCGAGCCGGCCAACTTCCTCGACGTCGGCGGTGGCGCGACTGCAGAGAAAGTGACCGAAGCATTCAAGATCATGCTGAAGAACCCGGGCCTGAAAGCCATCCTGGTCAACATCTTCGGCGGCATCATGCGCTGCGACGTGATCGCCGAAGGCGTCATCACCGCATCGAAAGCTGTCTCGCTGCAGGTGCCGCTGGTCGTCCGCATGAAGGGCACCAACGAAGACCTGGGCAAGAAGATGCTGGCTGATTCGGGCCTGCCGATCATTTCCGCAGACACCATGGAAGACGCAGCGAAGCAGGTCGTTGCCGCTGCCGCTGGCCAAGCCTAATTCGCGAAGGAATACAACATGTCCATTCTGATTAATAAAGACACCAAAGTCATCACCCAAGGTATCACCGGCAAGACCGGCCAGTTCCACACCCGCATGTGCCGCGACTACGCGAACGGCCGTGAAGCTTTCGTGGCAGGCGTGAACCCGAAGAAAGCCGGCGAAGACTTCGAAGGCATCCCGATCTACGCATCGGTCAAGGAAGCCAAGTCGGAAACCGGCGCAACCGTGTCGGTGATCTACGTTCCGCCGGCAGGCGCTGCCGCCGCGATCTGGGAAGCCGTCGAAGCCGAACTCGACCTGGCAATCTGCATCACCGAAGGCATCCCGGTCCGTGACATGATGGAAGTCAAGGATCGCATGGCCAAGGCCGGTTCGAAGACCCTGCTGCTGGGCCCGAACTGCCCAGGCCTGATCACCCCGGACGAGATCAAGATCGGCATCATGCCGGGTCACATCCACAAGAAGGGCCGCATCGGCGTCGTGTCGCGCTCGGGCACCCTGACCTATGAAGCAGTCGGCCAGCTGACCGCCCTGGGTCTGGGCCAGTCGTCGGCAGTCGGTATCGGCGGCGACCCGATCAACGGCCTGAAGCACATCGATGTGATGCGCATGTTCAACGACGATCCTGACACCGACGCGGTCATCATGATCGGCGAGATCGGCGGTCCGGACGAGGCGAACGCCGCTCATTGGATCAAGGACAACATGAAGAAGCCGGTCGTCGGCTTCATCGCCGGCGTCACCGCGCCTCCGGGCAAGCGCATGGGCCACGCCGGCGCGCTGATCTCGGGCGGCGCCGACACCGCGCAAGCCAAGCTGGAAATCATGGAAGCCTGCGGCATCAAGGTCACCAAGAACCCGTCGGAAATGGCTCGCCTGCTGAAAGCGATGCTGTGATCAAAGTTGTTTAAGGTTGACGAAGACGGGGAGCGCAAGCTCCCCGTTTTTTTCGCCTTGTCAGACGTGCTGGCACGACTGGGTATGCCAATATTTCCTCAAAACATGACAAATTGCGTTACAAGAACTGTCCACCTGACAAAAATTGCTGAGCTTAAGTGACAAAATTTGTCACTGCTCAAGCCAAAACTTGCGCTGGCACACCGATTTCTTATCTGGGAATTAATAAAATCAGCATTTTTGGGGCTGGCACGCCGATTGCATATAAGAAAGCGTGGCAACAAGCAGTAACCCCAACAACCTGTAACACCAAACCTGGAGAGATGAAAATGAACTTCAAACAACAACTGCAAGCTAAGAAAGCTCAAGGCGGCTTCACCCTGATCGAACTGATGATCGTCGTTGCGATCATCGGTATCCTGGCAGCTGTCGCCATCCCGGCATACCAGGACTACATCGCCAAGTCGAAGGGCGCCGCTGCTTACGCCGACATCGCCGGTGGCAAGACTGGCTACGAAATGGCCGTTGTCGAAGGTGGCGCGGCTGACGCAGCTGCCTACCTGAAAAAGGCTGGCCTGGCCGGCAGCACCGGCAACTGCACCACGATCACCGCTGCTGCTCCGGGCGCCAACACCGCGGTCCTGACCTGCGCCATCGCCAACCCGGGCCGCCTGGGCACCGGCGCCACGGTCGCCCTGCATCGCACCACCAGCGGCATCTATAGCTGTGTCGCAACCAGCTTCGCCGATGCTAAGTTCTTGCCGGCAGGCTGCGTGGCTACCGCTGGCGCCGACCAGACCTGATAGCAATACCGCATGATGACCGCTCCACGGTCGTCGACAGAAAAGAGACCGCCTCGGCGGTCTCTTTTCGTTCCAAATGCGGAAAAGCGCTTACTGCTTCAGGTGGCGATCCAGCCACTTCATCACCGTGTGGTGCCACTGCACCGAATTCGCTGGCTTGAGCACCCAATGGTTCTCATCCGGGAACACCAGCAGCTGGCTCTCGATGCCCTTGCGCTGCAGCGCCGTGAAGGTCCCCAATGCCTGCGCGGTCGGGATGCGGAAGTCGAGGTCGCCCTGGATCACGAGCATCGGCGTCTTCCACTTGTTCACGTGGTGCACCGGGTTGAACTTCTCGTGGTTCTGCGGCACCGCGAAATAGGCGCCGCCGTTTTCCCAGTCCGTGAACCACTGTTCCTCGGTCGAATAGGCCATGCCGCGGCTGTCGAACACGCCGTCATGGTTGACCAGGCAGCGGAAACCGTCGTTCCAGTTCCCCGCGATCCAGTTCATCATGTAGCCGCCGTAGGAAGCGCCCAGCGCGCAGCTGCGGCCACGGTCCAGCCAGGGGAATTTCTCTACCGCCGCAGCCAGGCCTTTCTGCAGATCCTCCAAAGGCTTGCCGCCCCAGTCGCCGCTGATCGAATCCGTGAACTTCTGGCCATAGCCGGTCGATCCGTGGAAGTCGATGAACACGGTGGCATAGCCGGCGCCCGCATACACCTGCGGATTCCAGCGGTAGCTCCAGCCATTGCCGAAACTGCCCTGCGGCCCGCCGTGCACCAGGAAGGCCACCGGGTATTTCTTGCCCGGCTCGGCGTTCCAGGGCTTCATCACGTGGCCGTAAACGGTGTCGCCGTTCGCGCCCTTGAAGCTGAACTGCTCGTATTCACCCCAGCGCACATCCGCCAGGCGCTCGGCATTTAGCTTCGTCAACTGCACGGGCTTGGCGCCCAGCTTCATCGAGAACAGCTGCGCGCCGGAGGCCAGGTTGGCCTGGGTGTAGGCGAGCGTATCGCCGCGCAGGTCGAAGGCGCCGACCGCGCCCTTGTCGGTCAGGGGCGTCACCTTGCCGTTCGAGACATCAATCGAGAACAGGCGGTGCTGGCCGATATCCTCGGCGTCGACGACCAGCGCCTTGCCGTCGGCGCGCCACTGCAGGCTGCCCGCCGAGCGGTCCCAGTCCGCCGCCAGCTTGCGCTTCTGTCCCGTCGCGACATCCATCAGCATGATCTGGTAGCGGTCGGCCTCGAAGCCGGGCCGTGCCATCGCCAGATAGGCGAGGGTGCGGCCGTCCGGCGAGAACACGCCCTTGGTATCCCAGGCCGGATTGTCGGCCGTCAGGTTGCGCGGCGCCGCGCCGCCGACGGCCGGCACGGAGTACAGGTCGAAGTTGGTCGACCAGGCTTCGGTCTTGCCGGCAATGCGCGCCGCGAACACGATGCTATTGCCATCCGGGCTGAAGCGGAACTCCTCGCGGTCGCCGAAGGGTTTCGACGGCACGTCGCCATCCAGGGAACCGGACAGGGAAACCGGCGCGCCGCTCACCTTGCCGTTCGCGTCGAGCGCGGCCGAGAACAGCACATTGTTGCGGTGGTCGTTCCAGGTGTCCCAGTGGCGCACGAAGAGGCGGTCGTACAGCTTGCCGGTGGCCTTGTCCTTTTCCTTCGCATCGAGCCGGGACTTGGTGCAGGCCAGGTCGGCGCAGTCGCGGAACACGGACAGGCTCAGCGCCAGGCGGTCGCCCTGCGGCGACACGCGGAAGCTCTCGACGTCGAGCGGCAGGTTCGTCACCTGCACCGGCTCGCCGCCGGCGACCGGCAGGCGCCACACCTGGGAGGAACCCGAACGGGTCGACAGGAAATACACGGCATCCCCGCGCGGCGACCATTCCGGTTCAGTACTGCTCGAGCCATGGTTGGTCACCCGCTGCGGCGCCGCCTTGGCAGCCTTCAGATCGACCATCCAGAGTTCGGTATGGCCGCGGTTCTTGGCCATGTCCGCGCTGCGCACGGTATAGACGACGCGGCTCGCGTCGGGCGACACGGCCGGGCTGCCCACCCGTTCCATGTTGACCATGTCTTCCACGGTAAAGCCGCGCGGCGCCGCCATCGCGGTAGTGGCGGCCAGCGTGGCGGCCGCCATTGTCAGCAGACGAAATCTCATTGCATCCTCTTGTTCATGGCGTACGGGGCCGGATGCCGGGTACGCAGTCCAACAATTTACCATGCATGGGCAATGGCGACTGCCGGGCTGAAGGAGGCGGGAAGGTGCGTGTCAGACGATCTTGAGCCGGTCGGCCAGAAGCGCCTCGTAGGTCAGGTTCTGCAGCAGCGTGTAGTGCATGGGATCGAGGTCCACGAACTGCACGCCATAGCTGAACACTTCTCGGCTCTCGCCTGCAGCCTGGCTCGCGGTGCGGTTGCGGACGATGGCGCGCGTCTCGATGCGCACCGCGTGGGTGCCGGAGGGCGGCAGCACCGTGAAGTCGAGCGTGACTTCCTCGCCGTCCGGCGGCAGCGATTGCGCCGAATGGATGCGCACGCCCGTGACCGACACGTCGACGATGCTGCCGTGGACCGTGGCCGCACCAATGCCGGACGCCTTGATACTGACCGGGATGTCGGCCTTGACCCTTGCGGCGCCGCGCAGGCTGGTGCCCTGGATGGCGGTCGGGAAGGACAGGTGGGCATAAAACAGCGGCCGCGGGAAGACCCGCTCCACCGTGCAGGCGAACGAGCAGACGTTCACACCCGAGAATACCCGGATCGTGACGCGTTCGCCATCGCCGAGCGTGATCGGCGCGCCGTGCTCCATCGGGATCTTGACGATGATGTACTCGTCCTTGACGTAGCCGATGAGGGTGGAGAAGTGCTGGACCGGCTTGACCTGCCGATGCGTGATGAACTGCAGGCGCATGCCGACTTGCAGGTTCATCGCTTCGAACTCGAATTCCTGGGCTTTGAGCTCGTGAACCTGGCTGTTCATCGGACGGGCGTTCATGTCATTTGAAATGCAAAGGCGACATGGTAACAGTTACGCGTGAACTAAATGTGGTGGAATGTAACTTCCGGTGCAACGACATGGTTCGTGCACCCTGAACGGCATGCAGCTGAACACTTCTCTACACTCGTCTCCCAGTGAAGCGGCGGCTATCGGCGGCGTCCGTCAAATCTTTCGGCAATGACGTACGACTGCCCGATTTTCAACACCTGCAGTTGAGAGTACGGTACGTGCTCAGAACCGTTCCATTTTTTCGGTGTGATGCCCGCCAGCGCATTGACCTGGATAGGTTTATCCCGAAGGGCGTCGAGAATGCGTTCCGCAAGGGAGGCAGGAAAGCGTCCGAGCAATCCAAAGCTTGAACTGCAAATGCCGCGGGCGGAGGGTTCGCCATTGATGAATCTGTCAATATAGTCTGGCCTGCCCATGACTTCGATACAGCAGGAGCAAACAATGCCGAAGAGCGCCTCTTGCGCGATTTCGTTCCTGGAAAACATGATCGGAATGTCCTGTTCCAGGAATGGCTTGAGCAGGGGAGAGTGGGGCGACACATCGAGACCGACGACCCATTCCGATCGCAGGGATTCTTCGACCACGTCCTTGCAGGAAATCGTCCATTGTTCCGTTTCGCAATCGTCATGGAAAGTGATCGACAGCGTGACTTCCAGGTCATCCTCAACCCAATCTGCGCCGGTGATGCGTATTCCTCCTTCCGCATCGTCGAATCGTGATTCCAGCGCTGCAAGCAAGGAAATCATGCTGTCGGCCAAGAGCGAGTGGAGAGCGAATTACGATCGTGGATCGGCCAACGCCGTCCAATCGCCCGACTTTCCACCGTGCTTCTCCAGCACCCGCACATTGGTCATCACCATGCCCCGATCCACCGCCTTGCACATGTCATAGATCGTCAGCAAGCCTACCTGCACCGAAGTAAGCGCTTCCATCTCGACCCCGGTCTTGCCGATGGTCTCCACCTGCGCCCGGCAGTGCACGCTGCTGGCCGCCGCGTCGATCTCGAAATCGACCGCCACCCGGGTGATCGGCAGCGGGTGGCACAGTGGCACCAGGTCGCTGGTGCGTTTCGACGCCATGATGGCGGCGATCCGGGCGATGCCGATCACGTCGCCCTTCTTCGCCGTGCCCGACTGGATCAGCGCCAGGGTCTCCGGTTTCATGCGGATGGTGCCGGCGGCGACGGCGATGCGGTGGCTGTCCTGCTTGGCGCCGACGTCGACCATGTGGGCCTGGCCGGTAGAGTCGAAATGGGTCAGGCCGTCGGCGGGTGCAGTAGGAGAAGTCATTGCCAAGGAATCATTAAAAGGAGATTAAGGGCGGCTTACAAAGTGTTCAGCAGGCAGCAACGCGGCTGCGGATGGGGTTATCATAGCATTGTGAAATCCGCTCCCAGCCCAGCATCGGCGCGCCGCTGGCGTCCAGCGCTCACTGCCGTGACCCTGTGCACGGCGGCTGCGTTCGCCTTCGCCGCCCCCGCCGATCCCCTGCAAAAGCTCGACTCCACCCGCCTGCCGACGCTCGGCGATACCGCGCGCCAGGATCTGTCGCCCGTGCTCGAGCGCAAGCTCGGCGAGATGATCATGCGCGACGTGCGGCGCGATCCCGCCTATCTCGACGACGCGCCCATCATCGAGTACCTGAACAATTTCGGCAGCGCACTGGTCGCCGCCGTGCCCGGCGCGCGCGGCGAGACCAATGCCGATTTCTCCTTCTTCGCCATGCGCGATGTGAACCTGAACGCCTTCGCGCTGCCCGGCGGCTTCATCGCCGCGCACACGGGCCTGCTGGTCGCGGCCCAGAACGAATCCGAGCTGGCCGGGGTGATGTCCCACGAGATCGGCCACGTGACGCAGCGCCACATCGCGCGCAGCCTGGGGCAGCAGAAGCAGGACATGTTGCTGCCGCTGGCGGCGATGATCCTCGCCGCGCTGGCCGCCAAGTCCAGCCCCGATGCCGCCATGGGCGTGCTGATGGGCGGGCAGGGCCTGGCCATCCAGCGCCAGCTGAACTTCGGCCGCGATGCCGAGCGCGAGGCGGACCGGGTCGGCATCCAGATCATGGCCGCCGGTGGCTACGACACCACCGGCATGGTCGGCTTCTTCAAGCGCCTGCAGAGCGCGACCCGCCTGAGCGGCGACATTCCCGCCCACCTGGCCCACCTGAGCAGCCACCCGCTGACGGCGGAGCGCATCACCGACATGCAGGCGCGCATCCGCGAGATCCCGAAGAAGCCGCGGGTCGACAACGTCGACTTCCAGCTGATCCGCGCCCGTGCCCGCGTGCTGCAGGACGAAACCGTCACCGGCCGGCGTGACACCAGGATCGCCTTCGAAACCCAGCTCAAGGAACAGCACCGGCATCTGCAGGCCGGGGCCCAGTATGGCCTGGCCTTGCTGGCGCTGCGCCAGGGGAATGTGGGCGAGGCCCAGGGCTGGCTCGACAAGGCGCGCGCCACCATGAAGCCGAAGGAAGGCGTGTTCTCGAGCGCGTCGAACGCGGGCGACGGGGCGGCGCTGTTCGCAGGGCTCGAGATCGACATCAAGCTGGCGCCGGGCCAGCCTGCCGCCCAGGTCGAGCAGGCGGTGCAGCTGGCGGATGCGGCGCGCCAGCGCTATCCGCTGTCGCGCGCCCTCGCGCACCAGTATGCCGAAGCCCTGATCGCCGCCGGCAAGTACGAGGATGCGACCCGCTACCTGCGGGAACAGACCCAGCTCTATCGCGAGGAGCCGAAGCTGCACGACATGCTGGCCAAGGCCTATGCCAAGCAGGGCAAGATCGGCCTGCAGCACATGGCGCTGGCGGAATCGTATGTGATGGCCGGCGCCCTGCCGGCCGCGGTGGCGCAGCTCGAGCTGGCGCGCAAGGCGGGGGATGTGTCCTTCTACGACCAGGCTGTCATCGATGCGCGCGAGCGCGCGCTGAAGGCGCAGCAGAAGGCGGAGAAGGAAGACATGAAGGACTTCGAGTAGTCCCTACATCCCCGGCAATTGCACATAGCCGAAGCGGCGCTGCAGGGCTTCCGTCACCAGGCGCTCCACGCGCACGCGCCGCTCGCCCAGCACCAGGGACAGTTCTTCCGTATCGTCCTCGAGCCAGGCCAGGATCGCCTCGATCGACGCCGGCCGTCCCGCGAGTTCCATGCGCGCCAGCACCTGCGCCGCGTCGCGGTCGTCCAGTTGGGCGACGATTTCTCCCGACTGCAGCACCACGGCGCCGGCCTCGGTCATGAACACGGCTTCCAGTTCCGGCATCGGCTGCCCGGTCTGCAGGACAAAACCCTGGGCCGGGTCGGTGCGGGCGATGAAGGGCGTCGCCTCGAGGTTGACGTAGACCCGCTGCGGCCCGTTCTGGAAATACCAGTTGCCCTTGCCGTCGTGGCCGTAATTGCGGTTGATGAAGCCGACCAGGGCCTGGTTCGCCAGTTTGTCCCCCGGGCCGTTGGCGCGCTGGGCCGCCTCGTCGCGCATGCGCCAGTTGCCGCGCGCATCCAGCGCCAGCCAGCCGTAGCAGTGCGGTACGTTCGGCCACTTGGCCATTGCCTGTTTTACGATATCGTCCATAGTCTCAAGCTTCGCATGGTTCGGTGGCGGCCGCGCTTGCCGCACGCGAACCGGCATGGGAATCGAAGAAATGCAGGATGCGCCGCGGCAGCCAGTCGATCCGCCCCGGGAAGGGGCCGACGGGGAAGCCGACATGGCCGCCTTCCTCAGGATACTCCAGCGTCACGGCCCTGGATGCCTTCTCCGGCAAATGGCGGCCCGGCAGGAAGGGATCGTTGCGGGCGTTCAGCACCAGGGTCGGCACGGTGATGGCGTCCAGCACGTGGCGGGCGCTGGCGCGGTGCCAATAGTCGTCGGTGTCCCTGTAGCCGTGCAGCGGCGCGGTCACCACATTGTCGAAAGCGTAGAGGTCGCGCGCCTGCAGGAGGGCAGTACGGTCGAACAGGCCCGGGTAGCGTTCCAGCTTGGCCAGGCACTTGGGCTTGAGCGTCTGCAGGAACATGCGCGTGTACAGCATGTTCAGGCCCGAGGACAGCGCTTCGCCGCCACGCGCCAGGTCGAGCGGGGCCGAGATGGCGCAGGCCGCCTCCACGAAATCGGCGCCATGGCCGGATTCGCCGAGCCAGCGCAGCAGCGCGTTGCCGCCCAGGGAGACGCCGGCCACGTACAGGGGACCGGGCGCGCGTGCATGCAGCTTGCGCACGATCCAGTCGACCTCAAGCGCATCGCCCGAGTGATAAAAGCGGGGCGTCAGGTTGGCTTCGCCGGAGCATCCGCGAAAATGCGGCACCGCGCCGGACCAGCCGCGCGCGTGCAGCGCCGCCATCAGGCTGCGCGCATAATGGCTGTTCGAGGATCCTTCGAGGCCGTGGAACAGCACCACCAGCGGCTGGCCCGGTTGTCCGTCGACGAAATCGACGTCGATGAAATCGCCGTCGCCCGTCGGCCAGCGCTCGCGCCGATAGGCGACCGGGGGCTTGGCAAGGCAGGTCGCCGGATAGATGGTCTGGAGGTGGCCGCCGGGCAGCCAGGCGGGCGCGCGGTAGAGCATGGCGGAGACGGCGCGGCGGGAGCCGCGCCGGAGGCGATCAGTGGTGCTTGAGCTCGACGCCCGGGGCCAGGCGGTACTGGGTGCCGCAGTAGGGGCACTTGGCGTCGCCGTGGTGATCGAAATCGAGGAAGACGCGCGGGTGCGAGGACCACAGCGGCATTGCCGGATTCGGGCAGTGTGCCGGCAGGTCTTTAGCCTCGAGTTCCACCACGGGCATCGTGTTTTGGGTCATCTGGTTCTCCGTCAAGCGTAGTTTAGGCAAAGACACGATTCTACCGGATTCACCATGCATGCTGAAATGATCGGTAGAATAGCGAACTGATCACAATCCAGCCCGGGTGCGCAAGATGTCTTCCTGCAGAGCCCCGGGGCCGCTTTACGAACACCTCCAGATGCGTTTCATGTCCGACCGTTTCAAGCCCGTCGCCGCATCCGCCCCGCCGGGCCGTTGCAGGAATGCCACATGAACGGGGCCGTGCCGCCAGGCCAGCAGCTCCCCGACACGGTCGAAATCCATGACCCCCAGGCTTGGCGCGAAGGCTTCAAGACCGGCCTGCCGAGCCTGTTCGGCATCGGCGCATGGGGCCTGGTGGTCGGCATCGCCATGGTCAAGACCGGCCTGACGGCCTGGCAGGCGGTCGGCATGACCCTGCTGGTCTTCGCCGGTTCCGCCCAGCTCGCTTCGCTTCCCCTGATCGCGGCCGCCGCGCCGGTCTGGGTGATCTTCGCTACCGCGCTGGTCGTCAACCTGCGCTTCGTGATCTTCTCCGCCCTGCTCGGGCCGCACTTCGCCCACCTGCCGTGGAAGCAGCGCTTCCTGCTTGGCTATATTTCGGGCGACCTGACCGTGGCCCTGTTCCTGCAGCGTTATCCGACCGCCGAGCGCGTCGCAGGCAAGCTTTCCTACCTGAAGGGCCTGATGGTTCCGAACTGGTTCGCGTGGCAGGCTGGTTCGCTGGTCGGCATCTTCCTGGGCAGCGCAATCCCGACCGAATGGGGGCTGGGTTTTGCGGGCACCCTGGCGATCCTGTGCATCATGGTCCCCCTGATCATCAACAATGCCGCCCTGTGCGGGGTGGTGGTCGCCCTCGTGATCTCGGTCCTTGCCTATGGCCTGCCGTACAAGCTCGGCCTGCTGCTTGCCGTCGTAGTGGGCATGGTCACGTCCATGTTCGTCGAAGAAACCCTGGCCAAGCGAAAGGCGGGCAATGTCTGACTGGGAGATCTGGGCCACCATCGGCGTCCTGTGCGTGGCCACCGCCGCCACCCGCAGTTCCTTCTGGCTGATCGGCCACCGCGTCACCATCCCGCCGCGGGTGCAGGAGATGCTGCGCTATGCGCCGGCCTGCGCGCTGGCGGCCATCATCGGGCCGGACCTGCTGATCGATCCGCAGGGCCAGGTACAGCTGACCATTGCTAATCCGAAGCTGCTGGCCGGTCTTGCCGCACTGGCGTTCTACCTCTGGCGCCGCAGCATGCTGATGACCATCATCTTCGGTATGGTGGTCTTTACACTGTTGCGCGTGTTGCACGTTTTTGGACAGGGCGCCTAATGTACAATGACGTTTTTTCACTATTTCACTGTTGACTAGCCAATGGACGACGTTCTCAGTTTCACCCGCCTGCAAGACCTGATCGACCGTGACGCGCTGAAAGACAAGCGCGTGTTCATCCGCGCCGACCTGAACGTGCCGCAGGATGACGCTGGCAATATCACCGAAGACACCCGTGTCCGCGCCTCCGTGCCGGCCATCCAGGCCGCCCTGAAGGCCGGCGCCGCCGTGATGGTCACCTCGCACCTGGGCCGCCCGACCGAAGGCGAGTTCAAGCCGGAAGACAGCCTGGCGCCGGTCGCCAGGCGCCTCTCCGAGCTGCTCGGCCAGCCGGTGGAACTGAAGCAGGACTGGGTCGATGGCGTGGATGTCGCGCCGGGCCAGGTCGTGCTGCTGGAAAACTGCCGCGTCAACAAGGGTGAGAAGAAGAACTCGGACGAGCTGGCCGAGAAGATGGCCAAGCTCTGCGACGTCTACGTCAACGACGCCTTCGGCACCGCCCACCGCGCCGAAGCCACCACCCACGGCATCGCGAAATTCGCACCGGTGGCCGTGGCCGGCCCGCTGCTCGCGGCCGAACTGGACGCCCTGGGCAAGGCCCTGGGCCAGCCGAACCGTCCGCTGCTGGCCATCGTGGCCGGCTCGAAAGTGTCGAGCAAGCTGACCATCCTGCAGAGCCTGGCCGGTAAGGTGGACAACCTGGTGGTCGGCGGCGGCATCGCCAACACCTTCATGAAGGCCGTCGGCCTGAACATCGGCAAGTCGCTGGTGGAAAACGACCTGGTCGGCGAAGCCAAGCAGATCATCGACATGATGGCCGCCCGCGGCGCCCAGGTGCCGATTCCCGTGGACGTGGTCTGCGCCAAGGAATTCAGCCCGACCGCCGCCGCGACCGTCAAGGATGTGAAGGACGTGGCGGACGACGACATGATCCTCGACATCGGCCCGAAGACGGCCGCCATGCTGGCCGAACAGGTCGCCAAGGCCGGCACCATCGTCTGGAACGGCCCGGTCGGCGTGTTCGAGTTCGACCAGTTCGCCGAGGGCACCAAGACCCTGGCCATGGCCATCGCCGACTCGCAGGGCTTCTCGATCGCCGGCGGCGGCGACACCCTGGCGGCGATCGCCAAGTACGATATCGGCGACCGCATCGGTTACATCTCGACCGGCGGCGGCGCCTTCCTCGAGTTCCTGGAAGGGAAGACCCTGCCGGCAGTCGAGATTCTGCTCCAGCGTAACGCCAAATAAATAAGAAGTGAACACAGCGCAGCTTTGAAAGCTGCGCTTCTCTTTTCAAGATCAAGGATTCCCGACACATGCAAGCTGCGCGCCCCCTGTACAACGCCACCAAGATCGTCGCCACCATCGGCCCGGCATCGACCGATTTCGACATTCTCGTGAAAATGATCCGTGCCGGCGTCGACGTCGTGCGCCTGAACTTCTCGCACGGCAAGGCACAGGACCACATCGACCGCGCCGCCCTCGTGCGCCGCGCGGCCGCCGAATGCGGCGTCGAAGTGGCGATCATGGCCGACATGCAGGGTCCGAAGATCCGCGTCGGTAAGTTCGAAGAAGGCAAGATCTTCCTGAACAATGGCGACAAGTTCATCCTGGATGCGCGCTGGGGCGAGAACGGCGAGCTGGGCAACCAGGAGCGCGTCGGCCTCGACTACAAGGCCCTGCCGCGCGACGTCAAGCCGGGCGACAAGCTGCTGCTCAACGACGGCCTGATCGTGCTGATCGTCGACAAGGTCGTGGGCCAGGAGATCTGCACCACCGTCAAGGTCGGCGGCGAGCTGTCGAACAACAAGGGCATCAACCGCCAGGGCGGCGGCCTGACCGCGCCGGCCCTGACCTCGAAGGACATGGAAGACATCAAGACCGCGATGAGCTTCCAGGCCGACTACCTCGCGATCTCCTTCCCGAAGAACGCCACCGACATGGAAATGGCGCGCCAGCTGGCCAATATCGCCGGCGAGCCCTACGGCCACAAGCCGATGATGATCGCTAAGATCGAGCGCGCCGAAGCGATCCCCGTGCTGCAGGAGATCCTGGACGCGTCGGACGGCATCATGGTCGCCCGCGGCGACCTGGCGGTCGAAGTCGGCAATGCGGCCGTGCCGGCGCTGCAGAAGCGCATGATCCAGATGGCGCGTGCTTCGAACAAGCTGGCCATCACCGCGACCCAGATGATGGAGTCGATGATCGTCAACGCCGTGCCGACCCGCGCCGAAGTGTCGGACGTGGCGAACGCCGTGCTGGACGGCACCGACGCCGTGATGACCTCGGCGGAAACCGCATCGGGCAAGTACCCGGTCGAAACCGTCGAAATGATGGCCGCGATCTGCCTCGAGGCCGAACAATCCGAATACAACAAGCGCGACGCAGATTTCCTGAACGTCCAGTTCACCCGCATCGACCAGTCGATCGCCAACGCCACCCTGTTCACGGCCCACCACCTGAAGGTGAAGGCGATCGTGGCGCTGACCGAATCGGGCTCGACCGCACTGTGGATGAGCCGCCACTCGATCGATACGCCGATCTTCGCCCTGACCCCGCTCCAGACGACGCAGCGCAAGGCGTCGCTGTACCGGAACGTGCGAGCATTCCACCTCCTGCAGGAGGGTGGCAGCCACGCGGTGCTGCGCAAGGCCGAAGAGGTCCTGATCAAGGAGGGCATGGTGCGCAAGGGCGACCTGATCGTCGTGACCTGGGGCTCACCGATGGGCCAGGCCGGCGGCACCAATGCGCTCAAGATCGTGCGCGTGGGCGAGCTGGACGAAATAGTTTCTTAATTGTTTGGAGTAATCAACCATGGCACTCGTATCGATGCGTCAATTGCTGGACCACGCCGCTGAACACGGCTACGGTCTGCCGGCATTTAACGTCAACAACCTGGAGCAGGTGCAGGCCATCATGGCTGCCGCCGACGCCACGTGCAGCCCGGTCATCATGCAAGCCTCGGCCGGCGCCCGCAAGTACGCAGGCGAAGCTTTCCTGCGCCACCTGATCGACGCCGCCGTCGAAGCCTACCCGCACATCCCGGTCGTCATGCACCAGGACCACGGCCAGTCGCCGGCGGTCTGCATGGCCGCGATCCGTTCGGGCTTCACCTCGGTGATGATGGACGGTTCGCTGGAAGCCGACGGCAAGAGCGTGGCTTCGTATGAATACAACGTCGAAGTGTCGAAAGAGGTCGTGAAGTTCGCGCACTCGATCGGCGTGACGGTCGAAGCCGAACTGGGCGTGCTCGGTTCGCTGGAAACCATGAAGGGCGACAAGGAAGACGGCCACGGCGCGGACGGCACCATGACCCGCGAGCAGCTGCTGACCGACGTCGCGCAAGCCGCCGACTTCGTCGCGAAAACCCAGTGCGATGCGCTGGCCATCGCGATCGGCACCTCGCACGGCGCGTATAAATTCACCCGCAAGCCGACCGGCGACATCCTCGCCATCGACCGCATCAAGGAAATCCACGCCCGCATCCCGAACACCCACCTGGTGATGCACGGCTCGTCCTCGGTGCCGCAGGAACTGCTGGCCATCATCCGCGAATTCGGCGGCGACATGAAAGAGACCTACGGCGTGCCGGTCGAAGAGATCCAGGAAGGCATCAAGCACGGCGTCCGCAAGATCAATATCGACACCGACATCCGCCTGGCCATGACCGCCGCGATCCGCAAGTACATGTTCCAGAACCCGTCGAAGTTCGACCCGCGCGACTACCTGAAGCCGGCCCGTGAAGCCGCGATGGAAGTCTGCAAGGCGCGCTACCTGTCCTTCGGCTGCGAAGGCATGGCCGCGAAGATCAAGCCGGTGCCGCTGGACAAGATGGCCGAGCGCTACAAGGCGGGCGAACTGGCCCAGATCGTGCAGTAAGCATCGCCGTGGCATTGCGCTGCCGCTGCTACTGCGGCGGCGCGATGCGAGTTGACGTAAAATGTCGCATTTGGTCCAGGCCATCCCCGGCCTGGGCTGCTCCACCGGGGGCCTTCTCCGGCTCTGTTTCCCTGATATCCCTTCTATGAACAGCCTCTACAAATCCACCATCAAGTCCCTGCCACTGCTCGGTCACGGCAAGGTGCGCGACAACTACGCTGTCGGCGACGACAAGATCCTGATCGTCACCACCGACCGCCTGTCGGCCTTCGACGTGGTCATGAACGAGCCGATCCCGGGCAAGGGCATGGTGCTGAACCAGATGAGCGACTTCTGGTTCGAGAAGCTCGGCCACATCGTGCCGAACCACCTGACCGGCGTGGCGCCGGAATCGGTTGTCGCGCCGGATGAAGTGGAGCAGGTGCGCGGCCGAGCCGTCGTGGCCAAGCGCCTCAAGCCCATCCTGGTGGAAGCCGTCGTGCGCGGCTACATCATCGGTTCGGGCTGGAAGGATTACCAGGAAAGCGGCGCCATCTGCGGCATCAAGCTGCCCGCCGGCCTGCGCCAGGCCGACAAGCTGCCCCAGCCGCTGTTCACCCCGGCCGCCAAGGCCGACATCGGCGAACACGACGAGAACATCTCCTTCGAAGAGATGGAGCAGCGCATCGGCAAGGAACTTGCCGCCAAGATGCGCGACATCAGCATCCAGCTCTACACCACCGCCGCCGAGTACGCCGCGACGAAGGGCATCATCATCGCCGACACCAAGTTCGAATTCGGCCTGGACGACAATGGCGTGCTGCACCTGATGGACGAAGTCCTGACCGCCGACTCCTCGCGCTTCTGGCCGGCCGACTCCTACGCGCCGGGCATGTCGCCGCCGTCTTTTGACAAGCAGTTCGTGCGCGACTACCTCGAGACCCTGACCGACTGGGGCAAGACCGCCCCGGCCCCGGCCCTGCCGCAGGATGTCATCGAAAAGACCCAGGCCAAGTATTTCGAAGCCATCGAACGCCTGACCGGCGAGAAGCTGAAGGCCTGAGCAATGACCGATCAAGCAAAACCAGTCGTTGGCGTCATCATGGGTTCCTCGTCCGACTGGGACGTGATGAAGAATGCGGTCGATGTGCTGAAACAGTTCGGCGTGCCTTTCGAGGCGCAGGTGATCTCGGCCCACCGCATGCCGGACGAGATGTTCACCTACGCCGAGACCGCGCGTAGCCGCGGCCTGCGCGCCATCATCGCCGGGGCAGGGGGCGCCGCCCACCTGCCGGGCATGGTCGCAGCTAAAACCATCGTGCCGGTGCTCGGCGTGCCGGTGCCCTCGAAGTACCTGCGCGGCGAGGATTCGCTGCTGTCGATCGTGCAGATGCCCAAGGGCGTGCCGGTGTCGACCTTCGCCATCGGCGAAGCCGGCGCCGCCAACGCGGCCCTGACCGCGGTGGCGATCCTGGCAGCCACGGACGAGCTGCTTGCCGAGAAGCTGCAGGCCTTCCGCCTCGAGCAGACCGCGGCCGCCCAGGCCATGACCCTTCCCGTTTGAAGCATGAGTGATTCGTTTCTTCCCACCGCCCTCGGTAAGGATGGGCCCGCCGTCCTCGGCGTGATGGGCGGCGGCCAGCTGGGCCGCATGTTCGCGCACGCCGCCCAGGCCATGGGCTACCAGGTGGCCGTGCTCGAACCGAGCCAGGTCAGCCCGGCAGGGCAGGTCGCCGAGCGCCTGATCTCCAGGGCCTATACCGACCCGGAAGGCCTGGCCGAGCTGGCGCAGACCTGCGTCGCCATCACCACCGAATTCGAGAACGTCCCGGCCGACAGCATGGCCTGGCTGGGCGAGCGCACCTTTGTCGCGCCCGCCGCCTCCTGCGTGTCGATCGCCCAGGACCGCATCCTCGAAAAGCGCTTCTTCGTCGAATGCGCGCCGACCTCCGGCGTGATGCCGGCGCCGCACAAGACCATCGCCTCGCACGCCGACATCGACGCCATCGCCGATGACCTGCTGCCGGGCATCCTGAAGACCGTGCGCATGGGTTACGACGGCAAGGGCCAGGTGCGCGTGCGTACCCGCGAGGACGTGCGCGCGGCCTTCGATGCGATGAAGGGCGTGACCTGCCTGCTCGAGAAGATGCTGCCGCTGGCCTACGAGGTCTCGGTCCTGACCGCGCGCGGCCATGACGGCGCCTCCGTCGTGTACCCGATCGCCGAGAACGTGCACCGCGACGGCATCCTGTTCACGACCACCGTGCCGGGCCCGAACGTGTCCGACGCCTGCGCGAAACAGGCCCAGGACGCGGCGCGCGCCATCGTCGCCCAGCTGGGCTACGTCGGCGTGCTGTGCATCGAGTTCTTCGTGCTGCAGGACGGGACGCTGGTCGTCAACGAGATGGCCCCGCGTCCGCACAACAGCGGCCACTACACCATCGACGCCTGCGTCACCAGCCAGTTCGCGCAGCAGGTGCGTGCGATGGCGCGCCTGCCGCTGGGCGACGTGCGCCAGCATTCGCCGGCCGTCATGCTGAACATCCTCGGCGACGTCTGGTTCGAGGGCGATAGCGAAACCCCGCGCGAGCCGGCCTGGGACCGCGTGCTGGCGCTGCCGGGCGCGAACCTGCACCTGTACGGCAAGGACGACCCGCGCCGCGCGCGCAAGATGGGCCACATCACCTTCGTTGCGCCGACGCTCGAAGAAGCACAGGCCAGCCTGCGCGAAGCCTGCGCCATCCTGGGGATCCCGCAGTGACGAACGTAGCAGAAGCGCAGCTGGACCAGGCGGCCATCGGGGCCGCCGCACGCGCGCTGGAAGCCGGCCGGCTGGTCGCCTTCCCGACCGAGACCGTGTACGGCCTGGGCGCCGATGCCGAGAACCCGCAGGCGGTGGCGGCCATCTATGCCGCCAAGGGCCGCCCGCAGGACCACCCGGTGATCGTGCACCTGGCGCCCGATGCGCCGCTCGACTACTGGGCCACCGATATTCCGCGTGAAGCCCAGGCCCTGGCCGAAGCCTTCTGGCCCGGCCCGCTCACCATGATATTGCGGCGCGCACCGAACATCCCGGACGCGGTCAGCGGCGGCCAGGACACGGTCGGCCTGCGCTGCCCCTCTCACCCGGTGGCGATCGCCCTGCTGCGCGCCTTCAAGGGCGGGAAGGGCGGCGTCGCGGCGCCCTCGGCCAACAAGTTCGGCGCCGTCAGCCCGACCCTGGCCCAGCACGTGCGCGACGAATTCGGCGCCGATGGCAGCGTGGCCATGGTCCTCGATGGCGGCGCGTCCCAGGTCGGCATCGAATCGACCATCGTCGACCTGTCGCGCCTGGCCACGCACGGTCCGGTGCTGCTGCGCCCGGGGCACATCAGCGCCGAGGCGATCGCCGCCGTCATCGACCAGCTGCCCAGCAGCCCCGACGCGGCGGCCCCGCGCGCCTCCGGCACGCTCGAATCGCATTACGCACCGCACACGCCGGTGGCGATGCAGGACGGCGCCCAGCTGCGCCAGACCTTGTCCGAACTCGCAGCAAAGGGCCGCAAGGTCGCGCTGATCCACTACTCCGGCATGCCGCCGACCCACGCGGCGCAGCTGCTGCCGGCCACCCCGGACGGCTTCGCCCACGCCCTGTACGCGGCGCTGCGCGCGATGGATGGGAAGAAAGCCGACGTGATCCTGGTCGAGGCGCCTCCGCAGGGCGGCGACTGGCTGGGCGTCAACGACCGCCTGCGCCGCGCCGCGCATGGCTCGACCGGCATCGTGCACGGCCTGCTTAACGGCGACGTCGACCCCGCGGCCTGAATCTCCGCCGTTTCGCGGACAGCCCAGTCTTTACGCAACACCGTGAAGTGGCCTTACGCAACACCGTGAAGTGGCCTGCTCAATGACTGCGTCCACCCCTGGGGCCTGAGCCTCGCCATTTCGCAGACAGCCTGTCTTTACCGGCTGTCTGCCGATTTCCCATTACAAATTTGCGCTACTGCCGGGCTCGTGCGCGGCGCTATAATCGCTTCCCCCGAGGCATTTACCGTTTGTCAGCAAAAACTGACGTTACGGCAACTGTTTCGCTATACAAGCAAGTTGAACACTGGCATATTATTGAGATACGAATAGCACGGCCGTTCGTTTCAGAACAAACCTACCTTTAGGAGACACAATGCGTCATACCAAACTCGCGCTCGCCATGCTGACGGCGGCCGTGCTGGCTGCTTGCGGCGGTACCAGCCCAAGCGGCGGCGACCAAACGCAGAAACTCACTTTCACCCAGCAAGTTTCCTTCGGCGACAGCCTGTCCGACGTCGGCACCTACGCGGTCGGCGCGGTCAAGCAAGCCGGCGGCGGCAAGTTCACCATCAATGGCGACGGCACCGCGAAGAATCCCGAACTGACCGGCAAGATCTGGGTCGAATTCCTGGCTGCCGAACTGAAACTGCCGGCGCCGTGCGCCGCACAGACCGGCCTGATGGGCAATGCCGCCCAAGGCTTCTCGGTCCCGGTCGTCCAGAACCTGAATTGCTTCAACTACGCCCAGGGCGGTTCGCGCGTGACCAACCCGGTCGGCCCGGGCAATGCGGCCACCGGCTCGCCGATCGGCGAAACCACCGTGCCGCTGGTAACCCAGGTCGCCAACCACCTGGCCCGCAGCGGCAACAAGTTCAGCGGCACCGAACTGGTCACCGTGCTGTCCGGCGGTAACGATGTCCTGATGCAGCTGAGCACCCTGTCGGCGGCAGCCACCGCCGCCGGCAATGCCGCCGGCGCACAAACCTTCGCTACTTCGCTGACCATGCAGCTGGCCGCCGGCGCGACCAACCCGCAGACCGCCGCCCAGGCGATCGGCGCGGCCATCGCCACTGAAAGCGCACGTCCGGGCAGCACCACCCAGACCATCGTCGGCGCCGCCGTCACCGCCGCCGCGACCCAGCCGGGCAACGCCGCCGTGGCGCAAGCCTCCGTCTACGGTCCGATGGTGACCAAGGCACAGGCCGACGCAAGCGCTGCGGGCGCCAAGGCCGGCGCCGACTACGCGGCCGCAAACGGTCCGAAGCTGGTTCAGGAACTGGGCGTCGCCGGCGCGCAGATGGCCGCCCTCGTGAAGAACGAAATCGTTGGCAAGGGCGCCAAGTACGTCATCGTCGCCAACCTGCCGGACGTGGCCAGCACCCCGGCCGCCAAGTCGCGCACCGCCGACATCCAGGCCCTGATCGCCGCCATGGTCAACGCTTTCAACACCCAACTGAAGGCCGGCCTGGGCGCTGAAGATCCGCGCATCCTGTACGTCGACCTCTACACCGTCAGCAATGACCAGGTGAAGAATCCGGCGCCGTACGGCCTGACCAATACCAGCACCCCGGCTTGCGGCCCGAACCCGCTGGGCACCACGTCCCTGATCTGCACCAACGCCAACACGGTGGCCGGTGACGTCAGCCACTACATGTTCGCCGACGAGATCCACCCGACCCCGTTCGAGAACAACCTGGTGGCGCGCTACGTCCTGAAGGACATGGCCATCAAGGGTTGGCTGTAAGAGTGCCGCAGGCCCGCCCGATAGGGTGGGCCTCAATGACAATCAGGAGAAAAAATGAAAGCAATCGTCAAAGTCCTGGCCATGGCCGCCGCGCTGGCATGCGCATCGACCGCCTCGGCCCAGTCGGCCGGCCAGTTCACCGCCAAATTCGGCCTCAACCAGCTGACCCCGAAGGTCGAGAGCGGCGACATCAGCGCGCCGGCCCTGCCGGGTTCGAAAGGTGACGTCGACAGCGACATCCAGCCGGTTCTCATCCTCGCCTACGGCCTGACCGACAACATCTCGCTCGAAACCGCCCTCGGCACGCCGTACAAGCACAAGATCTACGGCGCGGGCGCGATTGCAGGCACCGGCGAGCTGGGCACCGTGGAGGCGCTGCCGGCGACCCTGTTCGCCCAGTACCGCTTCGGCGCACCGAATTCGACCTTCCGTCCCTTCGTGGGCCTGGGCGCGACCTACGCCTACTTCATGAAGGAACGCGGATCGGCCAAGATGACCGCCGTGACCAACCCGGGCCGCGGCGTGCCGACCACCTTCAGCATCGACAACAAGTTCACCTACACCGTGCAAGCCGGCATGGCCGTGAACTTCAACGAGAAGTGGTTCGCCGACGTGACCGTCAACAAGGCCCGCCTGCGCACCGACGTGCACTTCTCGACCGGCCAGACCCAGCACATGAAGCTGGACCCGGTCTCCGTGATCCTGGCCGTCGGCTACAAGTTCTAAGGAGCGTTCGCTTCCTTCCAAGGCCCGCCGTGTGCGGGCCTTTTTCTTTGCACGTCGAAAACAGTCTTGCGCGGCGCGCTGTGAATCGCCGGGCAGGGGCGACCTACAATCCTTGCGAGCCCTACTACACAAGGATCACGACATGCATCACTCCACCACCCCCGACATCTCCCCCGGCATGGTGCGCCTGCTGGCCATTTCCGCCGGCCTGATCGTCGCCAGCCTGTACTATTCCCAGACCCTGGTCGGCCCGATCAGCGCGGCCACCGGCCTCTCGCTCGAGACCGCGGGCCTGATCGTCACGCTCACCCAGATCGGCTACGCGCTCGGCCTGGTCTTCATCGTGCCGCTCGGCGACCTGCTGGAAAACCGCCGCCTGGTCTTCGTCGCCCTGCTGGCCACCAGTGCCGCCCTGGCCCTGGCGGCGGCCAGCAGCAGCGCCTGGATGTTCCTCGCCGCCTCGCTCGGCATCGGCCTCGGCTCCGTGGCGGCACAGGTGCTGGTGCCCTTTGCCGCCCACCTGTCGCGCGAGGAAACGCGCGGCTACAACGTGGGCACGGTGGTCAGCGGCCTGCTGCTCGGGATCATGGTGGCGCGTCCCGCCGCCAGCCTGATCGCCGACCACGGCGGCTGGCACCTGGTCTTCGGCCTCGCATCCCTGGCGATCCTGGTGCTCGCTTTTGTGTTGCGCAGCAGGCTGCCGCAGCGCGTGCCCGCGCACCAGCTGGGTTACGGCCGCCTGATCGGCTCCCTGTGGACCCTGTTCGCGACCACGCCCGTGCTGCGCCGCCGCGCCGCCTACCAGGCCGGCCTGTTCGGATCCTTCAGCCTGTTCTGGACCGTCACGCCGCTGGTGCTGGCAAGCCCGCACTTCCACCTGTCGCAGACCGGGATCGCGGTCTTCGCCCTGGTCGGCATGGCCGGCGCCATCGCCTCGCCGGTGGCGGGACGGCTGGCGGACCAGGGCCATACCTTGATCGCGACCGCCGTCGCGCTGGCGCTCGGTGTGATCGGCTTCGCGCTGCCCTTGGTCGAGCCGGCCTCCCGGATGCTTTCCATCGGCATCCTGGTGGTGGCGTCGATCGTGCTGGACATGGCGGTGGCCGCCAACCTGGTCCTCGGCCAGCGCGCCATCTTCGCGCTCGGCGCCGAGGTGCGCAGCCGCCTGAACGGCATCTATTTCGCGCTGATCTTCAGCGGCGGCGCGCTGGGTTCGGCGGCGGGCGCCTGGGTCTACGCCCACCACGGCTGGCACGGCGCGCTGCTGGCCGGCATGGCCTTCCCGCTGGCTGGCCTGGTCTACTGGTTCAGCGAGATCGCCGGCCGCCCGGCTGCTTTCGGCAAGGCCTGAGCAGGCGCTTCAGCGCATGCCGGCGCGCGCCAGGTGCTGCGCCAGCAGCTCGACGAAGGCGCGGATCTTCTGCGATCCGCGCCGGTTTTCCTGGTACACGGCATACATGGCCACGTCCATCGGCCCCGGATTGACGTCGTAGTCGTCCAGCACCTGGACCAGCCGGCCCTCGCGCAGGTCGACGTGCACCATCCAGTGCGCCAGCATGGCCACGCCCAGGCCGGCGATGGCGGCCTGGCGCAGCACGTCGGCGTGGTCCGCCTGGACGACGCCCCGGATCGGAATCTCTTGCACCGCCGCGCCGCCGCCATCCTTGCGGCGCAGGCGCCAGCTGCGGCGGTTGTCGGTGAAGCTGAACTGCAGGCAGTCGTGGCGCGCCAGTTCGGACGGCTCGCGCGGCGCGCCATGGCGCTTGAGGTAGGCGGGACTGGCGCACAGCACCCGCTCGTGCGCGGCGAGGCGGCGCGCCACCAGGCGGCTGTCCGGATCGATGCTGCCGATGCGGACCGCCACGTCGATCGATTCGTCGGCCAGGCTGACCGTTGCATTGCTCAGGCACAGGTCCAGGGTCAGGCGCGGATGGCGCACCCGCAGGTCCGGCAGCATCGGCGCGATGTACTGCGCGGCGAAGGCCGGCGGGGCCGCCACGCGCAGCACGCCCTTGACCTCGTCGCCGCGCTCGCTCACCGCATCGTCGGCGGCCTCGAGCTGCTCGAGGATGCGCAGCGCGTCTTCCTGGTAGCCGCGTCCCGCCTCGGTCAGCGTGACGCTGCGGGTCGAGCGGTTCAGCAGGGCCACGCCCAGGCGCGCTTCGAGGGCGTCGATGACGCGCGTGACCGAGGAGGTGGCGACGCCGAGCTGGCGCGCGGCGCTGGAGAAGCCGCCGCTGGCGGCGACGGTGCAGAAGGTCTTGAGTTCGGCGAAGCGGTCCATGAGTCCTGGCTTATAGAGGGCAGCCCATCTTTCCACAGGACCCGGGTGCTGGCAAGTAGGGTGGTCGGCTTCGCCGACCGCGCGTTCAGCCGGCGTGAAAATGGACGATGTGTCATACATCACCGTGTATTTGGACGCGCGGACGGCGAAGCCGTCCACCCTACGACAACCCGGGCGCCATCAACAAAAAAGCCCGCGCAAGCGCGGGCCGAAGGTCACACCAGAGAAAAGCTCAGAACTTGTAGCGCAGGCCGGCCAGGTACTCGCGGCCGGTGACGTTGTTCACCACCACGCTGTTGCGCGCGCGGCTGATGAACTGGTCGCTCGGTTCGTTGGTCAGGTTGATGCCTTCCAGCGTGAACTCGAGGCGCTCGTTCCACTTGTACGAGAGCGACAGGTCCACGTTGAAGGTTTCGTTCTTGCCTTCGACGTCGTTGTTGTTCTGGCCCGGCACGCGGGTCAGGAAGGACGAACGCTTGGCGCCCGAGACGCGCGCGCTGAACCTGCCGTCGTCATAGTAGAAGGTCGCGTTCCAGGATTTCGGCGAGAGGTTCAGCAGGTCGTCGACGATGCGCTCGCTGCTGGTCGGGGAGATCGCATACTCGATCTTCGAGCTGACCTTGGTGTAGTTCAGCACCGTGCCGAAGTTCCTGCCCCAGCCCGGGAGGAAGGTGAAGGGCTGCTGGTAGTTGATCTCGAAGCCCTTCAGCTTGCCGCCGTCGGTGTTGATCGGGGCGGTCACCGCGAACTCTTCTTCACCGGTGAAGTTCGCCGGCAGCAGCGACAGCGGCAGGCCGGTCTCGCGGAACGGCATCTGGTTGCGCAGCGACTGGATGTAGGTGTCGATGTTCTTCTGGAACAGGCCCAGGCCCACGAAGGCGTTCTTGCCGAAGTAGTACTCGAAGCTCGAATCGAAGGTCTTGGCGCGGAAGGGTTTGAGCAGCGGGTTGCCGGTGTTGATGGTCAGGGTACCGGTGGTCGAGATGGTGCCGCCCGGCGACAGGAAGTTCAGTTGCGGACGGGTCATCACCTTGGCCGCGCCGAAGCGCACGATGAAGTCCTGGGTCAGGTTGGCCGCGATATTGAACGAAGGCAGGGTGTCCTTGTAGTCGTGCTCCACCTTCACCGCGGTGCCGCCGCCTGCCGCCTGGTAGCCGATCGCTTCCAGTTCGGTCTTCACGTAGCGCACGCCGACGTTGCCGCGCACCGGGATGTCCCACAGGTCGTACTTGAACTCGCCCATCAGGTAGAAGCCGTCGTCGCGCTCGGTGACGGTGCGGTTGTTGCCGCGCGCATTGCCGTTGGTGATCGAGGACAGGGTGAAGTCGCCCGGACCGCCGGCGGGACCGGCCTTGATGCAGTTGCAGTAGATGTCGTAGGCGGCCGCGATGGCGGACAGGTTCGGGATCACCCAGCCGCTCACATTGCCCTGGCCGAAGCCGGTCACGGTCGTGGTCAGGCCCGAGCTGCCGGCGGGCGGGGCGAAGATCGTGTCGTTCTGGTTCACGCGGCGGAATTCATACGTGTCCGACTCGTACTTCTTACGGTTCAGGCCGCCCTTGAAGGTCAGGTTGTCGCTGGCTTCCCAGGCCAGGTCGAACTGGGCCACGTCGTTGACGTTGGTCGCGCCCTGCGGACGGATGCGGATCTCGCTGGTGGTGGTGTTCGGCACCGTGGTTGGCTGGGCGACGCTCGTCACCTGCGGCACGCCGACAATGCCGAGCGCGCCGTTGGCGGCCATCGGGTCGAAGGGATAGCCGATGATGGCGGCGCGGGCGTCCTGGCGGAAGTCGAGGGTGTAGCCGTTGACGTTGAGCGCGTCCAGGGTGACCGTGGTCTGCACCGGGTTGCGGAACTTCGAATTGGCGCGGCCCACCTTGGCGCTCATGCTCCAGCTGTCGTTGAACTTGTGCTCGAGGCTCAGGGTCGGCTGGGTGAAGGTGGTGTTCAGCTCGTCGTAGCGCGACTCGGCGCGCACGTCCACGCCGTTGTACTTGCCGTAGAGGAGGGCGCCGTCGGGCGCGTACTGGGCCTCGACCACGCTGGTCTGCGGCTTGCCGCCCTGGCTGGCGCTGCGGCTGAAGGAGATCGCTTCCAGGAAGTCTTCCTGGCGGGTCGCGTCCAGCTTCGAGTACAGCATGTCGAAGGTGAGCAGGGTGCCGCGTTGCGGACGCCATTGCACCGAGGCCGTCAGGCCCAGGCGGTCCTGGTCGTGGGTCAGGCGACCGTAGCGCGGCAGGCGCGGATGGAAGTTGTTTGGATTGCTGGCCGCGTTGTAGGCGTCCGTCGCGGCTTGCGATGCGGGCAGGCGCGGCACGCCCTGCGCGGCCGGGCCGCAGGTGGTGGCGGTGGAGTTCGACGGGTTCGCGGTCACGCCCTGCGGCGCGCACCAGCCACCCGAGGACGGGCCGTTGTCCCAGCGGACGGTCGAGAAGCCGTCTTCCAGCACGCGGCGTTTCGAGAAGGCGCCCGAGACCAGCACGCCCAGGGTACGGTCCATGAAGGTGTTCGACAGCATGAAGGCCACGCGCGGGTCGACCTTCTCGGAGCCGTCGTTGTACTTGCCCTTGGCCGCGATGGTGGCGTTGAAGCCTTTCAGGTCGAAGGGACGCAGGGTCTGCAGGTCGACGGTGGCGCCGAGCGAGCCTTCGTCGACGTCGGCCGAGGAACTCTTGCGCACGGTGAGGGAGCTGAACAGCTCGGAAGCGAAGACGTTGAAGTCGAAGCCGCGGCCGCGGTTGGTGCCGCCCGAGCTGTCGGTGCCGCCGGTGGTGGCGAGGCCCTCGATGCCGTTGATGCGCACGCGGGTGAAGTCCTGGCCCAGGCCGCGCACCGTGATGTTGCGGCCTTCGCCGGCGTCGCGGTCGATCACCACGCCCGGCACGCGCTGCAGCGACTCGGCCAGGTTCGTGTCGGGGAACTTGCCCATGTCCTCGGCCTTGATGACGTCGACGATGCCGTTGTCCTGGCGCTTGGCATTCAGGGCGCTCTCGAGCGAGGCGCGCAGGCCGGTCACCTGCACGGTCTGGATCTGGGGCGTGTCGGTAGTCTGGGCGAATGCGGCGCCGACGGAAAGGGAGGAAACCGAGGCCGTGCCGAGCAGGCACAGGGTGAGTTTGCGCAAAACTGCACGCTGCGAACGTTGTTTCATGCTGTCTCCATGCGTTTTTATCAGGGCGCCTGCCACTGCGGCTTTGTATTTATCTGGTCAGGCCGGTTTCCGGATTTTAGACCAAATATTGCCGTTTTGGTCAGACCACTCCAAAATAAATACACGGATTGGTCTGACCTGCGTTGGAGAAGCGTTGTTGCCTATTACTTAAGGGAGAGCCGTGTTGTATTTCTTACCCGCAATGGTTACGTTCTCGAGCGTGACCGCGGTGGCGTTGTGCAGGAACCAGGGCTGGGCGCCGTTTTTCGGGGTGCCGAAATCGGAGTCGCTGATGCGCACCCGGGTGATCGGCGGGATCGCCACGCCCGCCGCACCGTTGTAGCTCGAGGCCACGGGGCCCAGCAGCACGAAGGCCTGGTAGCAGGAGAAGCGGCCGTCCTTGGTCTGCACGTCCTGCGTGCGCACGCCGCGGATGTCGATGTCCGAGACCTGCGGCGGGCGGGTGCGCACCGCATCGTCGCCCGGCACGTAGTCGCAGTCGATGGTGATGATGGCGCCGGCGGTCGAGGCCACCGGCTGTGTGATCTCTTTCGCACCCGGAAGCGGCTTGTACCAGGACGGCTCGATCTGCACGCCGTTCGGAATCGTCACGTCGCGCACATAGAGGTGGCGCAGGAAGCCGCCGCGGTTCATGTTCGTCTTCAGGCGGATCGCCGTGTTCAGCGGATCCCTGGCCCAGTGGACGTTGCGGAACTCGAGATCGCGCGCATACACGTGCTCGATGCCGCCCGCCATCTCGCTGCCCAGGGTCACGCCGCCGTGGCCGCTGTTCATGATGCAGCGCTGGATCACGATATTGCGGGTCGGGCCGAACTGGGTATCCAGGTTCTTGCCGGCCTTGATCGCGATGCAGTCGTCGCCGTTGTTGAAGGTGCAGTCCTCGACCAGCACGCCGTCGCAGGCTTCCGGATCGAAGCCGTCGCTGTTCGGGCCCAGGCTCTCCATGTTCACGCCGCGGATCACGAGGTCGCGGCAGTTCACCGGATGGTGCAGCCAGAACGGCGCCGCATTCACCTGGTAGCCCTGCATCAGGACTTTGGTGCAGCCGATGAATTCGATCATGCAGGGACGCAGGAAGTGGCCGCGGCCGAATACGCGTTTGGCCACCGGCACCCTGGCTTCCGACAGGGCCGGCAGGTAGCGCGAATCGGTCTGCCAGCCTTCGCCCTGGATCAGCTCACGCTGCGCCGGCGGCATGTTCGGCGCCACCTGCGCGAGCGGCGCGTTCACCGGGTTCGGGGCGATTTCGGTGCGGATGCGTGCGGGCTTGCCGCGGCCCTTCCAGTCCCACCAGCACTCGTCCTGCTTGTGCTCGAAGGGCACGCCGCCCTGGCCGTTCAGGATGCTGGTCCAGTCGGCGCCGGTGAGCGCGATATTGGTCTGGCTGTAGGCATAGACCATGGGCGAGTAGTTGAGGACATCGTTGCCCTGCCAGCGCGACAGGGTCAGCTTGCCGTTGGCGCCGCAATCGAACTCGCCGTGGCGTGCATAGTGTTCCGGATTCGCGGAGAAGTGCACGCGCGCGCCGGCGGCCAGGTGCACGTGCACGTTCGACAGCAGCACGATCGGGCCGGCGCAGTACCAGTCGCCGGCCGGGATCACGACACGGCCGCCGCCCTTGGCGTTGCAGGCCTTGATCGCCTGCGTGATGGCGGGGTAGGCGTCGGGCGAATCGGGCGCGGGTGTGCGCAGGGTACCGTTGACGAGCGAAGCGGTCTGCCCGCGGGTTGCGACCATGGAGCAGGGCTGGGCGCCGTAGGCCGTGATCGGGAAGTCTTCTTCGCGGAAGCGCTGCGGCGTGGCGAAGCGCGCGACGATGTCGTCGGCGCGCTTCCAGGCATCCGCGGCGCTCTTGCCGGTGGATTGGGTCGCGCAACCGGCGCCGCCCAGCAGCAGGCCGGCGGCGGGAACGGTGCGCAGGATGGCGCGGCGGCGGGGCTGGAAGTGCATCATCATCCCCCTTTACTGCTGGCGCGAAAGCAGAACGCGTACCGGACTGCCGGCGCGGGCGGCGGCGTCCTGCAGGTACTTCTGCCACTGCGCCAGCGAGGTGATCTCGCCGGCACGGCTCCAGGCGCCGCCCGCATAGTAGCGCAGCGGCTTGCCGGACGTCGCCTTGGCGAGGATCAGTTCGTTGAGGTTGTCCTGGGCGAAACCTTCCGCGCCCGGGATCACGACCGCGGTGCCGAAGGCGTCGTTGCTCTTCTGCTCGACCCACTGCAGCAGCACCGGGCCTTCGCGCTTGACGGTGATGGACGGATCCTGGTTCTTGTCGCTCGGGTTCTTGTTCAGGCCCACCGCCACCGTGATCGGCTCGTTGCCCTCGTACTGGAAGGTACTGTCGATGCGGTCCAGCTGATGGCCCGCGTCCACGGTGAAGCGCTTGATCTCGCTGACCTTCTTGCCTGCCGCGTCCCAGGCTGCGTAGTGCAGCTCGAAGATCGCGCGCACCGGGCCGTTGGCCAGTACGCGCCAGCTGGCATAGTTCACGCCGGTGTAGAGCTGCTTGCCGTCCCACACGCCGGTGCCGCCCGCGCCGCGCGACTTGCCGACGTTGTACATGTCCATGCCCTCACCCTCGTCCTTGTGGTAGTGGTCATGGCCCTTGTTGTACCAGCGGTCGACGATCGGATAGGGCACGCGCTTGAACCACAGGTCCAGGCCACTGGTCACCAGCACTTCCTTGGTCACGCCCGCGGGCGCAGGCGCAGCCAGGGCGGGGCCGTAAGTGCGGTGGGCGATCTTGTCGTTCTCCCAGGCGAAGTCGTCCAGGCGCTCCGGCACGTAGCGTGCAAACGCCTTGGTCGGGAACACCGGCGCCACGGTGTCGATTCTCTCCACCGTGAAGCTGGCGCTCTTCTCGCCGGCGGCGAAGTTGTGCTGGAAAATCAGCTCGCCGTAGGCGGCGCCGACACCCTTCGGATCCTTGGCCAGCGGCGCCACGTTGGTCACCTGGTAGGGCAGCACATTGCCCTTGGCGTCCTTGACCGCGATCTTCTGGATCAGGGCGCCCGGCAGGGCGGCGTTGACGTCGCTCCAGGGAATGGTGATGGTTTCCGACGGGCGGGCGATGGACAGGTCGTGCTGGACGGTGACGGCCAGTTTCTCGGCGGCGTATGCGTTCAGGGATGCGGTAAGTACAGCTGCAAGGATCAAACGTTTCATGTGTTCAGTCGCCTTTCAGTGATGTTCGCGGTAGTCGGTCTTGCCGCCCTTGGGCATGTAATGATACGTGCGAACCTTGTGCTGGACTTCGAAGGCCGGATTCTTGATCAGCCTGATGATCTCGGCGCCGGCCAGCAGCATCGGGCCGTAGCCGTGCAGCGCGTGCACGCTGGTCGGGCGGTTGTAGTAATAGACCATGTCGCCGGCCAGCGTGGTGCCCACGCAGGTGCCTTCGACTTCACCCTTGGCGGTGATGCGGGTGGTGAGGCCCGCCCAGCCGGCCTGCGCGATCGAGCCGTAGGTGGTCGGGCTGACCCAGCCCTGGTTGACGGCGTGCGCGATCACGTAGGTGAAGATGGCGCTGGCCGAGGTCTCCAGATACGAGTCGTTCCGGTCGATCATCTGGTGCCACAGGCCCGTGCCCGACTGCAGTTCGGCGATGCCTTTGATGGAAAGCCGCAGCTGGTTCAGCACCTTCGGGTAGCCCGGGTGGTCCTTCGGCAGCACGTCGAGCAGGTCGGACATGGCCAGCACCGCCCAGCCGTTGGCGCGCGCCCAGTAGAAGCGCGGCGCGTCCTGGTGGTTGGCGTGCCAGCCGTGGGTGTACAGGCCCAGCTGCGGATTGAACATGCGGCTCGTCATGCCCATCACATTGTTGACCGCGTCGTCGAAGTGCTTGCGGTTGCCGGTCATGCGGCCCATCTCGGCCAGGGCGGGGATGCTCATGTACATGTCGTCGGCCCACAGCGAGACTTCCTGCGGACGCTTGCGCGCCATGGTGCCGTCTTCCAGGCGGAACTGCTTGTTGATGACCCAGTCGCTGCAGGCGTCGATCATGGGCTTGAGGTCCGGACCGACGTTCTTCAGGCGCGCGCGGATCAGGGCGGCGCACATCGAGCCGGAATCGTCCAGCGAGCGCGGATCGAGGAAGCGGGAAAAGCTGTTGGCCCGTTCGAGGTGGAACTTCTGTTCCTGGGCGCGGAAGTAGGGGAGGGTCTGGGAGAAGAACTGGAAGTGGCGCTGGGTCATCGCCGTGAAGCTCGGGTCGCCGGTGGCCTCCGCCGCTTTCAGGAGGCCCGAGTGGACCACGCCCATCTCATAGACCTGGATGCCGTAGTCGCCCGCGCTGGGCTCAAAGATCGCGTCCGCGTTCGGCGTCTTCAGGTCGAAGATCTGGTCGCCCGTCTTCCTGTTGATGATCCGGGTCGGCGTCGCGCTGTCCATGTAGGCGCGGATCGACTTCAGCTGGGCCGTGACTTCGGCCACCTGCGGCATCTTGTACGGCACCGGATAGGTGCCTTCGGCCGGGTCCTTCAGGTTCTTGTTGTCCGGATTGCGGTAGTGGCCGCCCTGGGCCAGGGCGGGGCCGCAGGCGAGTGCGCAGCCTAACAGGGTGGCGAGCGAGGCTGCCAGCATGGTCGTCTTCATGTGTCTCCAGTCGGTGTGTTGTCCAAATACTGCACCAGCTTACTTGTTCGCTACTTATTTGCATCTTATTGGTCAGGCCATTCTAATTTGGTCGGGCCAAAATCGCAAGGTGGACTAGCCACTGCGAGATGTTGTATGGCATACTGAAAAAGAACCTACCGACCAAGGCAACACATCATGAACCAAGACCTTCCGCGCACCATCCGCATGCAGGCCAGCGACAATGTCGCGATCGTCGCCAACGACGGCGGACTGCCCGCGGGCACCGTCTTCCCCGACGGCCTGACCCTCGTCGAGGGCGTCCCGCAGGGGCACAAGGTGGCGCTGGTCGACTTCGCGGACGGTGACCCCGTCGTCCGCTATGGCGTCACGATCGGCTACGCCAACGGCCCGATCCCGCGCGGCAGCTGGGTTTCGGAGCGCGTGCTGCGCATGCCGGCCGCACGCTCGCTCGACGACCTTCCGATCGGCACCCAGGCGGTGGCGGCGGTCCAGGACCTGGAGGGCTATACCTTCGAAGGCTACCGCAACAAGGACGGCTCGGTCGGAACCCGCAACATCATGGCGATCACCAGCACCGTGCAGTGCGTCTCGGGCGTGATCGACTACGCGGTCAAGCGCATCAAGGAAGAGCTGCTGCCGCGCTACCCGAACGTCGAGGACGTGGTCGCGCTCGAACACGTCTATGGATGCGGCGTCGCGATCGACGCGCCCGGCGCCGACATCCCGATCAAGACCATCCGCAACCTCTCGCGCAACCCGAACTTCGGCGACAGCGTGATGGTGGTGAGCCTGGGCTGCGAGAAGCTGCCGCCGGCGCGCCTGTTCCCGGCCGGCGCGATCCCGATCGGGAATGCGGAACCCTCCGTGATCACCCTGCAGGACCAGCAGCACGTCGGCTTCATGTCGATGATCGACAACCTGATGCAGACCGCCGAAAAGCACCTGCAGGAACTCAATGCGCGCCAGCGCGTCACCTGCCCGGCGTCGGACCTCGTGGTCGGCGTGCAGTGCGGCGGCAGCGACGCCTTCTCGGGCGTGACCGCCAACCCGGCCGTCGGCTTCGCCACCGACCTCTTGGTGCGCGCCGGCGCGGCCGTGATGTTCTCCGAGATCACCGAGGTCCGCGACGGCATCGACCAGCTGACCGCGCGCGCCGCCACCCCGGAAATCGCCCAGGCGATGGTGCGCGAGATGCAGTGGTACGACGATTACCTGGTGCGCGGCGGCGTCGACCGCAGCGCCAACACCACGCCCGGCAACAAGAAGGGCGGCCTGTCGAACATCGTGGAAAAGGCCATGGGCTCGATCGTCAAGTCGGGCACCACGGCGATTACCGGCGTGCTGTCGCCGGGCGAGAAGCTGCAGCAGAAGGGCCTGATCTACGCCGCCACCCCGGCCAGCGATTTCATCTGCGGCACCCTGCAGATGGCGGCCGGCATGAATGTGCACATCTTCACCACCGGCCGCGGCACGCCCTATGGCCTGGCCGCCGTCCCGGTCATCAAGGTGGCGACCCGCACCGAGCTGGCCAACCGCTGGCACGACCTGATGGACGTGAACGCCGGCCGCATCGCCAGCGGAGAAGCTACCATCGAGGACGTGGGCCGGGAGCTGTTCCGCCTCATCCTCGATGTGGCGAGCGGGCGCAAGACCTGGGCCGAACACTGGAAACTGCATAATGCGCTGGCGCTGTTCAATCCGGCGCCGGTGACCTGACAGAATAGTTCGCCCATGCGGGGTGGCCGGCGGCGCCGGCCACCCCGCATTGACGCGACGGAATCAAGGAGTATTGGAATGAGTGAAGTAAAAGGCAGACCCTTCAAACGCATCCTGCTGACCGGCGCCGCCGGCGGCCTGGGCAAGGTCCTGCGCGACCGCATCAAGCCCTGGGCCGAGGTGGTGCGCCTGTCCGATGTCGCCGACATGGGCGAAGCACGCGAGGGCGAGGAAATCGTCCAGTGCGACCTGGCCGACAAGGAAGCCGTGATCAAACTGCTCGAAGGCGTCGACGCCGTCCTGCATTTCGGCGGCATCTCGACCGAGAAGCCCTTCGAGCCGATCATGCAGGCCAACATCCTGGGCGTGGCCAACCTGTACGAGGCGCTGCACAAGGCCGGCACCCGCCGCGTGGTGTTCGCCAGCTCGAACCACGCGATCGGCTACCACCACGTCAACACGGTGCTCGATGCGAACTCGCCGACCCGCCCCGACAGCTACTACGGTCTGTCGAAGGTTTTCGGCGAGCAGATCGCGCGCTACTACTTCGACCGCTTCGGCATCGAGACCGTCTGCATCCGCATCGGCTCGAGCTTCCCGGAGCCGGCCAACAAGCGCATGATGAGCACGTATTTCTCCTACGACGACCTCACCGAGATGCTGCGCTGCTCGCTGTTCGCGCCGCGCGTGGGCCACACCATCATCTATGGCGTGTCGGACAACGACAGCGTCTGGTGGGACAACCGCCTGGCCGCGCACCTGGGCTACAAGCCGAAGGACAGCTCCGCGAAATTCGCCCACCTGTTCCCGGATACCTCGGAGTTCCCGGACAAGGACGACGTCACCACCATGTACCAGGGCGGCAAGTTCCTGCTCGACGGCCCGCAATACTGAGCGCCGATGCCGACGCCCGTGCTGGAACGCCTCGCCTTGCGCAACGACTGCCTGCTGGCGGAAGTGCTGCCGCAGGTGGGAGGCGGACTGGCGCGGCTCGACTGGCTGCGCGGCGAGGAAAGGGTGCCGCTGCTGCGCGGCCTGCCCGGGGACTTCGATGGCATGCCGCTCCCCGGCCAGCTGGCCTGCTTCCCCCTGCTGCCCTGGTCGAACCGGATGTCGCCCACGGGCTTCGCATTCGAAGGCGTGCGGCATGTGCCGCTGCCCAACCGCGAGGGCGAGCCTTGCCCGATCCACGGCGACGCCTGGCAGCAGCGCTGGCGCGTCGCGGCCCACCACGACACCTCCCTGACCCTGAGCCTGGGCCGCTGGGACGCCACACCCTTCGCCTACACCGCCGAACTGCGCTACACCCTGGCTGATGATGCGCTGGTGGTCGAACTCTGTGTGCGCAATGCCGGCCGCAGCGCTCTGCCTTTCGGCCTCGGCCTGCATCCCTGGATGCCGGACCCGCAAGGCGCGCTCCTGCAGGCGGGCGCGCGCAGCGTGTGGATGGCCGGCCCGGACAAGCTCCCGCTGGCGCGCCAGGACATTCCCCTTCAGTGGCGTTTCGACAATCCATCGTCGCTACCGCAGGATGGCGTCGACAATGTGTTCGAAGGCTGGCATGGCGATGCCCGCATCGCCTGGCCCGGACGCGGCGTGGCGCTCGCGGTGGCCGCCGACATGGACTACTTCATTCTCTACGTGCCGCAGGGGCGCGATGTGTTCTGTTTCGAACCCGTCGACCATCCGATCAATGCACACAACCTGCCTGGCCAGCCCGGCCTGACGGTACTGGCGCCAGGCGCCACGCTGCGCCGGCGCTGCGTGTTCCGAGGGGAGCTACTATGAAGCGATTCATTCCCGGCCTGGTGCTGGCCCTGCTTGGTACCGGCGCCGCCTGGGCGCAGACGCCCTACAACGCCGAAACAACCTATCGCAAGCTGGTCCGCGACTACCCCTTCATCCGCATCGCGGGCAGCGAGACACCGGCCTCGGTCCAGCTACGCAAGGACCTCGTCTACCTGGAGCACCCCGACCTGGCCCTCGGACTCGACCTCTACCTGCCGCAGCCCGGCGCCAGACCGGCGCCGCTCGTGATCCTCGTGCACGGCGGCGGCTGGGCCAGCGGTGATCGCACCGGCATGGCGCCGCTGGCGGCGCGCCTGGCCGCACGCGGTTTCGCCGCCGCCACCGTCAGCTACCGCCTGTCGGGACAGGCCCGCTATCCGGCCGCCATCACCGACGTCAGGGAATCCCTGCGCTGGCTGCGCGACAATGCGGCCAGCTTCGGCATCGACCCGGGACGCGTGGCCATCTCGGGCGCATCGGCCGGCGGACAGATCGCCTCGCTGGTGGGCATGCTGGAGCCGCAAGCCGTCCGCGCCGTGATCAATATCGACGGCCTGTCGGACTTCACCACCGAGGAATCGCGCAAGCACGAGGACGATCCGAACAAGAAGCCGTCCGCGGCGGGTGCCTGGTTCGGCGGGCGCTATTCGGAAAAGGCGCCGCTGTGGCGCGCGGCTTCGCCGATCACCCACGTGGGCAAGGACAGCCCGCCGGTGCTCTTCATCATCAGCGGCGTGCCGCGCTTCTCGGTGGGACGCGAGGCGATGGCGGCGAAACTGGCCTCGTACGGCATCGCAAGCGACACGGTCGCACTGCCGGGCACCCCGCATTCCTTCTGGCTGTTCGACCCTTGGGTGGAACCGACCGTGGAAGCGATGGACGCCTTCCTGCGGCGCACGCTGCCCTGGTTCTCCGCACCGCCCGAATACCCCTCGGTGTCAGGTCTGACATTCAGACACGAGCTCGACCGTACGCAAGCCTAACGGTTGAGCCCGTGTCCGTTTGTCAGACCTGACACCACGGTGTTATGGACGCCTTTCTCAGGCGCATGCTGCCCTAATTCCCCGCGCCGCCACCGCGCACGCGGTACCAGGCGAGCCCGACCAGCTCATACGTCGCATACCAGGAACGCCGCATGCCTTCGGCGCTGGGCACCCATGCGTTGATGCTGGTGGCGCGTCCGCCGAGGAAGACGGTGGGCGCGTCGACCACGTCCATTCCCGCACGCCTGAAGGCGGCATGCGAACGCGCCATGTGCATCGCGTCGGTCACCAGGAGGATGCGCTTGACGCCCTGCGCGCGCAGCATGGCCGCACTGAAGGCCGCGTTCTCGGCGGTGTCGCGCGAGCGTCCCTCGACCCAGGCGACCGGCACGCCGAAGTCCTCGCGCAGCGCGGTCGCCATCGCGTCGCCGAAGGAGTACACGCGATCGTTGCCGAGCGGCTTGCCGGCGAAGCCGCCGCTGACGAGGATGGGCAGACCGGTCGCCCGGTGCAGGTGGGCTGCATAGCGCAGGCGCGCCAGGGCCACGTAGTCGGGGATGTCGCGGCCGCCGTATTCGGGCGCCTCGCGCACCTGGCCGGCGGCGAGGACCACGATGGCCTGGGCGCCGGCCTGCTTCGGCGCAGTCAAGGGCGTGGTCATGTTCTCCAGCGGCGTCACCAGGAAGTCCGCCACCGCCGTCATGCTCAGGAGGGTGAGCAAAGCAAAGCCGGCGCCCGCGATGGCGCGGCCGGCGCGCGGCCGCCGGCGCCAGACGACGAGGCCGATCACGATCAGGAGGAAGAGGTTTGAGGGCGGCAGGATCAGGCTGCGCGGAATCGCGTTGAGCAGGTCAAGCATGGGCATCGTGGTCGGGAACGGGCAAGAAGCCTGACAGCATAGCCTATCGCCGGCCCGCCTCCTCGCCCATCCCCTCGATGGGCTGCCTGATGATGGCATGCATGCGCTGGATGGCGGGCGTCGGCCTTGGCCTCGCCGTCGAACAGGGCGAGGCGCATCGTGGGCAGCGCCGGCAGGCCGGCGCGTTCGCCGCCGAGCATGCTGATGGCCGAGGTCGAGTGGCCCAGGCGGTTCGCCGTCCTGGCGAAGCTGCCCAGTTCGATGCCGTGCAAAAGCTGCGCAAGGCATCCATGTCGAAGTTCACGCGCCGCATGGATTGTATTGAGACGATAAAAGGCTGGGGCGAAGTTTCCGGTTTTCGAAACCATCCTGGCTATTGACCCCTTCGAGGTCAAGCGCATTCCCTGCCGGCGAAGCCGGACAAATGGGCGGGATTTGTCCTCTTGCTCTCCTCTTGCGAAAGGGACTGACTCGGTTAAACTTGCCTCCTCCAACGGATGAATCACGGGTAGGAAGCGAAATGGCTGTTCAGAACGTCTTTATTGCAGGTATGGAAAAGTGCGGCACGACGGCGCTGTCCGAATGGATGGTAAACAGCGGCCTGGCCGAGGACCGGGTACCCGGCATCAAGGAACCGTATCTGTACGCGAACGACATGCCGCATCCGGCGCGCATGCCTGGCTCGGGGCTGCCGCTGCTGGATGCCAGCGTCGGCTATGCCATGAACGCGGCTGTGGTCCGGCGGCTGCCCGAATACGATACCCGCCTGGTTCTGTGCCTGCGCAACCAGTTCGAACGCACTTGGAGTTCATACAAGATGAAGAAGCTGATGGCCAGCGGCGGCCGGGAAGTCGAGCAGTACTTCTCGAGCTACGAGCGAGGAGTCGCCAACGCCGTCCCGCACGGTGACCGCCCCGACGAGGACTTGCACCGCATCACGCGTACCTTCTTTCCGCGCCGCTCGCACAGCTTCGTCGAGCGCTACGAGCTCAAGGAGCTGGAGCACGTGCGCACCCACGACTTCGCCGCGCGGATCGAATACGAGCTCGCCTTCTACCTGTCACGCCGCACCTTGCCCTTCGTGTCCATTTTGGGCGCCAGCTTCTATTATCTGCCGCTGCGCCATCTGCTGGAAAAATACCAGGCCTCGGACGTCTCCGTGCTGTCGGTCGAGCGGCTCGGGGACGCGCAGGCGCGCCGGCGCTTCGTCGCCGGCGTGTTTGAGAAGGACGCCGATACGCCCGAGGTGCCATTCAAGTTCAGCAGCAGCAAGGTCGATTTCGAGGAAGCCAAGCCCGACTTCAACGACAAGGCCTTCGACCTGCTGCGCGCCTGCTTCCGCTATGATCTCGCCCAGGCACGTGCCTTGATTCCGCTGACCCGGTTTGGGGACAGCCTGCTGGACAATGCTGAACTCGACCGCTACCTGGAAGCCCGATGAGCCGCCGCGAATTCTTCAACGACGCCCTGTTCTGGCAGGGCCAGTCGGTCGACGCGCAGGAGCGCGAGCGCCTCGCCGGCCATGGGGCGGCGGTGTTGTGGTTCACCGGACTGTCCGGCGCCGGCAAGTCGACCCTGGCCAGCGCCGTCGAGCGCCGCCTGCACGACCTCCAGTGCCGCACCTTCGTCCTCGACGGCGACAACCTGCGGCACGGCCTGTGCAGCGACCTCGGTTTCACCGCCGAAGACCGGCACGAGAACATCCGCCGCGCCAGCGAAGTGGCCGCGCTCTTCGTGCAGTCGGGCGCGATCGTCCTGTCCGCGCTGATCTCGCCGTTCGCGGCGGACCGTGCACGCGCGCGCCGCCTAGTGCCGGAAGGGCGCTTCTTCGAAATCTACTGCAACGCCAGCGTGGTCGATTGCGAGCGGCGCGACGTCAAGGGCTTGTACCGGCGGGCGCGCAGCGGCGAGGTCCGGGACTTCAGCGGCATCTCCTCGCCCTACGAGGCGCCAGGCGCGCCCGACCTGGTCCTGCATACCGCCCGCGACAGCGTCGAGCAGTGCGTGGAGCAGGTGCTGGAACTGGTGCTGGCGCGCCTGGGCCGGCCTCAGGGAGCGCAGCCCGCCTAGGTCGACAGTGTCGTGTCGAGCACCTTGCCCGCGATGGTGACATTGCGCAGCACGACGTTCTTCACGTTGAAGGTGTAGATCGGCTGCGCCGCATTGACCGGTGTGCCGAAGTCGCAGTCGCTGATGGTGACGTCGCGGATCGGCAGGATCTCCGCCGGCTGGTCGCCGTTGTAGTCGAAGGCGACGGGGCCGAGCAGCAGCACCGCCTGGTAGCAGGAGCGCGGCCCTTCTTTTGTGGCGACATTCCCCACCTTCACGCCGGAGATATGGATGTGTTCCACCACCGGCGGGCGGGTGCGCACATTGTCGGCGTTGGGCGCGTAGTCGCAGTCGAAGGTGATGACGCCCCCGGCTCCCGCCGCGACCGACTTGGGGGGAATCGGTCCGCCGGGAATCGGCGTGTAGAACTGGGGCTTCAGGTTCACGCCATTGGGCATGGTGACGTTGCGCACGTAGAAGTGGCGCAGGAAGCCGCCGCGGTTCATGTTGGTCTTGAGGCGGATCGCGATGTTCAGCGGGTCGCTCGCCCAATGCGCGTTGCGGAACTCGATGTCCTGCGCGTACACGTGCTGGATCCCGCCCGACATCTCGCTGCCCAGGGTCACGCCGCCGTGGCCGCTGTTCATCACGCAATGCTGGATCACCACATTCTGGGTCGGACCGAACTGGGTATCGAGGTTCTTGCCGGCCTTGATCGCGATGCAGTCGTCGCCGCTGTTGAAGGTGCAGTGCTCGACCAGCACGGTGTCGCAGGCTTCCGGATCGAAGCCGTCGCTGTTCGGACCCAGGCTGTTCATGTGCACGCCGCGGATCGCGAGCATGCTGCAGTTGACGGGATGGTGCTGCCAGAACGGCGACTGGTTCAGCTGGTAGCCCTGCAGCAGCACATTCGTGCAGCCGATGAATTCCACCATGCAGGGACGCAGGTAGTGGCCGCGCCCGAACACGCGTTTGGCCACCGGCACGCCCGCTTCCGAGAGGGTGGGCAGGTAGGCCTCGTCCGTGCGCCACTTGTCGTTCCTGCCCTCCATGAGCGCGACCTGGGCGTCGCTCAGGCCGGGCGCGACACGCCTGATCGAGGCGGGGTTCAAGGGATTGACGGCGGTCTGCGCCTCCTGCTGGCGCGGACCGGCCTTGCGCTTGCCCTTCCAGTCCCACCAGGTATCGCCGTTCGCCCGCGGCACGCCGCCCTGGCCGTCGAGGATGCTGGTCCAGTCTTCGCCGGTGAGGGCGATATTGGTCTGGCCGTAGGCGTAGACCATGGGCGAATAGTTGAGAACATCGTTGCTCTGCCAGCGCGAGATCACCAGTTTTCCGCGCTCGCCGCAGTCGTAGTCGCCGTATTTGGCGAAGTCCTCGGGATCGTTGCTGAAGTAGACGTGGGCGCCCCTGGCCAGGTGCACGTTGACGTTCGACTTCAGGACGATCGGCCCTCTCACCAGCCAGTTACCGGCCGGGATCAGCACGCGCCCGCCGCCGGCCTTGCTGCAGGCCGCGATCGCCGCGGCGATGGCCGCATAGCAGTCGGTGGCGCCAGGCGCCGGCGTGCTGACCTGGGCCGGCTCGTGGTGGGCCGCGAAGCCGCTCACCTGGATCGCGTCGCAGGCCTTGGCGCCATACGCGGTGATCGCGAAGTCGCGCTTCGGGAAGCTGAGCGGCTTCCTGAACTTGTCGATGATGCCCTGAGCGCGGGCCCAGGGATCGTTGTTTGCCGCCGCCAGCGCCGGGGCGCCGATGCCCAGGCCGGCCGCCGAGACCGAAGCGGCGCGCAGCAGTGCGCGGCGTCGTGGGTTGATCTGTTTAATTGCCATGGTGTCTCCGTGCTGTCGTATGTGCGAAAAAAAAGCGCCGGATGGGAGCAGGCCCACCCGGCGCAAGCCACAGTCCAGGAGGGGACTTAGAAGGTGTAGTCCGCGCGCACGTTGAAAGTACGGCCGATCGGCTTGGCGACGTTACGTGCGAACACGACGCGCGAGGAGAGGCGCTGGTTCGACAGCGGCGGATCTTCGTCGAACAGGTTGTTCACGCCCAGGCCGAGTTTCAGCTGCTTGTTGACCTTGTAGCTGGTCGACAGGTTGTAGACGCGGTACGGCGCGATGCGGTTGAAGAAGGGCTGGCCCGGCTTCTGGGTCGGCAGCGCATTGGTGTCTTCGTAGCTCGAGGCGTACTGCTGCGTCAGCTGGCCGAAGAAGGAACCGTAGGACCAGTTCACGCGCGCCTGGTGCTTCCACTTGAACACATAGGTGTTCGACGCGGTCGCGCCGGTGGACAGGGCGCCGTTCCTGCCGACGCTGTCGAACCACTCGCCGCCGGATTCGTTCTGGCCTTCGTACTTGTCGGTGTAGCTGCCGTCCAGCGAGAAGCCGAAGCGGCCCCAGCTCGAGGTCGGGTAGAAGTAGTTCAGGCCGATGTCGACGCCCTGGGTACGCAGGCCGCCCATGTTCAGGCGGGTCTTCTGGATGTACTGCAGGGTGCCGTCCGGATTGCGCACGAACAGGTCGGCGTACTTCTCGAGGTTGTTGAAGATCGTGTCTTCCGAGACCTGGGCGATGGTGCCGGTCATGTCGATCTTCCAGAAGTCGACGGTGGCCACGAAGTTCTTCACCGGCTCGACCACGAAGCCGACCGTGTAGGTCTTCGACTTTTCCGGATCCAGGTCCGGGTTGGCGCCGGTGAGCGTGGTCAGGCGCGTGTTGCAGACGCGGGTCGGATCGAGGTTCAGGCCGGCATAGCGCGGATCGGTCGTCACGGTGCCGGTGCCGGTCACGCTGGGCGTGGCGCTCGGGCACAGCAGCGGGTCATCCCAGTTCGACGAGGACGGCACCAGGGTGCGCTCGCTGCCGTACAGTTCCGGCAGGGTCGGCGCACGGAAACCCTTGCTCACGGTACCGCGCAGCATCAATGCTTTGAGTGGCTGGTAGCGGAAGCTGGCCTTCGGATTGACGGTGTTGCCGAAGTCGCTGAAGTGGTCGGCGCGCACCGCGAAGTTCAGGTTCAGCTGTTTCGTCACCGGGGCGTCGAGTTCGGCGTACATGCCGGCCACGCGGCGCGAGCCGCTCGGGTTGCGGCCCGGGGTGCCCGAGACCTTGTAGACGACCTCGTTGCCCAGCATGTTCATGTTCTCTTCGAAGGACTCGCGGTGCCAGTCGGCGCCGATGGCCAGTCCCAGTGCGCCGCCGCCGAGGTCCATCAGGGTGCGCGACAGGTTCAGGTCGGCGCCGTAGTAGCGCACGTCGGCGTTACGGTATTCGAGGCCGTCGGCCGAGATGCTCTCGAGGTAGTCGCGGCCGGCCTGGTCCTGCGGGCCGAAGGGATTCAGGATGCCCTGCTCGACGCCGGCATACAGGCCCGGGGTGCGCACGAAATTGTCGCGGAAGCCGATGTTGCGCTGGCTGTAGGCGTAGGAGACGCCGGCGCGGTAGTCCCATCCCTTGATCTGGCCCTCGTCCTGGACCACCAGGCGGTGGTTGAGCTGTTCGTCGTGGGTGGTGACCGGGCCGAGTTCGTCCAGGCTCCAGGTCAGCGCCAGGTCTTCGCCGTTCAGGCCGGCCACGGCCGGCACGCCGCCGCTGCCGCCCGGGTACCACTTGCTGGCCTTGGTGATCATCAGCGGCTTGCGCGAGGCGGTGAGGCGGTCGTAGTCGGTGCTGGCGCCGAAGGGCTGCGGCGCGTCCGATGCGTCGATATAGGACTTCGACAGGTTCAGTTCGATGCTCAGGATGCCGCCGTCGCCATGGGCGATGCTGGCCTTGGTGAAGATCGTGGCCTGCTGGGCTTCCGGCAGCAGTTCCGGATAGTAGGTCGGATCGGTGATGCAGGTCTTGCCGCCGTTGGCATTGGTGCGGGTCGACGGGATCGTGGTCTGGACCGCGTACGGGGTCACGCAGCCGGCCGCGAAATAGGGGTTGCCGGTGATGCCGGCGGACTTGCCGTTGCGGTAGATGGTGAAGTTCGCAGGAGAAGCCGCGCCGCCCGAGGTGTTCGGCGTGAAGGGCGTGCCGCCCAGCTGCGCGATCTTGGCCGGGTCGGTGATGTTCGGACGGTCGCGCTGCAGCAGCGAATCGCGGCGCTGGATGTCGACGGCGGTGTAGACGTTCCAGCCTTCGACGGCCAGGTCGCCCTTGCCGACCACGAAGCCGGCGCGGCGCTGGGCGCCGCCGCCGGACTGTTCCGGCTGCACGGTGCTGGCGCTGGCGGTCACGCCGGTGATGGAGCGCTTGGTGATGAAGTTCACCACGCCGGCGATCGCGTCGGTGCCGTACAGGGCCGAGGCGCCGTCGCGCAGCACTTCGACGCGCTCGATGGCGGCCATCGGGATCACGTCGACGTTGACCGAGCTGTCGCCCAGCGCTTCGTTGGCCAGGCGGCGGCCGTTGAGCAGGACCAGGGTGCGGTTGGTGTTCAGGCCGCGCATATTGATCATGGTGCCGCTGCCGCCGCCGCCGACCGGCTCGTTGGTCGAGGCGACGGTCAGGGCCACGGCGACTTCCGACATCGTGGTCAGGCCGCGGTTGAGCAGCTCTTCGGCCTTGATGGTGGTGAGGGGGAGGGCGTTTTCGGTCGCGAGGCGCTTGATCGAGGAGCCGGTGACTTCGACACGCTGCATCGGCGCTTCCTGCGCCTGAGCGGTGTTCATCAAGGCCATGACTGCGACAGAGACTGCCGACAGAAGGAAGCGCGGTTGGGCCATGCGCAGCCCGGTGATTCGGTTCTGGTGTTTCACTATGTCTCCTGCTTTGTTATCGTCAAGCGCGCCCAGGGTCCTCCCGGATCACGCGGGGTGTCGACGATTCTACTTTGGTCTGACCGCTTTCGCAATCTGGACGTGCCAGTTATTTTCTGGTCTGTATGTAAATACAGATTGGTCTGGCCAATTGTGGAAAGCACAAGATTGCGCAGACGCGCTCGCGGCGACAGGCCTGGCGCAGGGCAGGAAGGGAGATGGCCGGGCCCGGGCCCGGCTTGAGCGGATCAGCCGCGCGAGAAGGTGCGGGTGACGCGGTCGAGGTGGGCGCGCATCGCGGTGCGTGCGCCGGCGACGTCGTGCGAGGCGATGGCGGCGAAGATGTTGCGGTGGTCGAGCAGGGTCTGCTGGCGCAGTTCCTCGGTCTGGAAGTGTTCCTTCAGCTTGTGCCACAGCGAGCCGCGCTGGCTCCACAGGTATTCGATCACGCCGACCATGGCGCTGTTGCCGGTGGCGCGGGCGATCGCCAGGTGGAAGTTGCGGTCGGCCGACTCGTTGCCGCTGCGGTCTTCATGGTGCTGTTCCATCTCTTCGACCGCGCGCAGGATGGCGTCGATGGCCGAGTCGCTGGCGTGCTTGGCGGCCAGCGCCGCCACCTCGACCTCGATCAGGCGGCGCGCGGCCAGCACTTCGAAGGGGCCGGGGCCTGCGGTCGGCACCTCGGCCTGCGGCTTGGCCTGCTCGCTGACGTAGACCCCCGACCCGCCGCGCACCTCGACCGTGCCACCCAGTTCGAGGGCGATCAGGGCTTCGCGCAGCGAGGTGCGACTGACGCCGAGCTTGGTGGCCAGCTCGCGTTCGGCCGGCAGGCGCTCGCCCGGGCGGATGTTTTCAAGACGGATCAGCTCCTCGATCCTACTCGACACCACCCGGTACAGCCGTGGTTCGTTGGCGCCGTTCTCGTTCGGCGCAGCGGTTTTCTTCATCGATGGGTCCGTCGTGGATAAATGGTGGCCGATGCCAAACAAGGAATCTTAGTTTGACGCGGATAATGTTGCAAGTGGACCAACCAATTATATGCGAACAGGCCTGTTACCGCTGGGCCGGGCGCTCAGGATTGTGGCGATACCGTCATCGACACAGCGAAGGCCCCGATGCCCTCGCCGACCTTCACCGTGGCCGCTTCGCCGACGCGGGCCAGCAGGGTGGGTGCGCCGACCTGCTCCTTGCCCTTGTAGAGCGCGCCCTTGAGCCAGACCTGGCCGGGCGTCTCGGCCTGGCGCACCGTCATCTCGAGGCGCCAGGCGTCGGTGGCGACCGCGAAGGTCTCGCCGGCCCGCGCCAGCACCCGCGGCGTCGAGCGCTTGCCGCCCTCGTCGAGCTGCATCGCGATCGCGTACACGGGGCCCTGTGCCGGCAGTTCGGCCCGCACGCTCAAGGTGGCGCCGATGGCGCCCGCGGCCAGCAGGGCGAGAATGCAGCGGCCGGCGAGGCGGCGGGCGGTTCCGGGCGGGGTGTGCGACAGACTCATGATGCGCTCCTTGGTGGGGTGGGGAGATTGCCAGTGGCAGTGCAGGCCGGCGGCGTGCGCGCCGGTGTGGGACTTCAAGAGGGCTTCGGCGTAGCTGCGGCGCTGGCCCGGATGCCGGCGCATGACGGCGGCGTCGCAGGCGAGCTCCTGGTCCTGGCGGAAGGCGCGCGCGCCGAGGTGGACCAGCGGGTTGAACCAGAAGGCGCACTGCAGCAGCGCCGCGAGCAGGTTGGCCAGGGCATCGCGGCGCGCGATGTGGGTGCGCTCGTGGGCGATGATCAGGGCCTGCTCGGCGGGCGCGTAGCGCTGCGCGAAGTCAGGAGGCACGACGATCCTCGGGCGCAGCAGGCCGACCGACGCCGGGCCGATGCCGGCGGCGCCGATATAGACCTCGCCGGACCTGGCCAGCCGGCCCGCCCGGCGCAGGAAGGCGTGGTGGCCGAGGACGAAGCGCAGCGCCATCGCCAGCGCGCCGCAGGCCCAGGCGAGCAGCAGGAGATTTGCCTGCTGCGAGGCGACGCCTGGCGTGGCCTGGACCGCCAGGGCCTGCGCGGCGTCCAGCGCTTCGATGTGGAGAAGCCGCGGCGCGGGACTTGCCGGCAGCATGGCCGCGATCAGCACGCAAGGCACCAGCAGCCAGGCCTGGTAGGCGAGGGCCGCGCCCAGCCGGCGCCGCAGCAGCCTGCGCGCCCTCAAGAGCAGGAGGACCGCCAGGCCGGCGAACAGCGCGCCGCGCAGCACGAAGGCCGCGAATTCACTGGCCATCATCCAGCTCGTCGATCAGCTTGCGCAGTTCCTTGATATCGGCCTGCGACAGCTTGCGCTGGCTGCCGAAGTGGGCGACCAGCGGTGCGATGCGTCCGCCGAAGAGGCGCTGCACCAGGCTCTCGCTTTCGCGCGCCAGCCAGGCTTCGCGCGGCAGGATGGCGCAGTAGAGGAAGCGCCGCCCATCCTTCTGCGCCGCGATCGCGCCTTTCTTGAGCAGGCGGTTCAGCAAGGTCTTGACGGTGGCGCTCTGCCAGTGCTGGCTCTCCGACAGCGCGACGACGACCTGTTCGGCCACGACCGGGCCGGGGGCGCGCCACAGCACTTCCATGACGTGCGACTCGGCGTCGCTGATGTTGATGCTGGGTGTGTTCGACATGACGTTACCATTTACAGATGTAATCGAAATCGATGATTACACCTGTAAACGGTACTGTCAAGCGTTGCTTCCTAAGGCTGCGGGTTCCAGCCGCGTCCCGCGAACACCGCGGCGCGGCTGGACAGGCGCGCCGCCGCTTCGCCGTCCAGCTGGACGCCGCCATAGCTGCGCGGCTGGCCGTCCTCGGTCCTGTTCCCGTACTCGACCCAGCCGCCCTGCAGGGGATTCGGCAGCGGCTTGCGGTACCAGGCATCGCTTGCGATGTGCGGCCCCACCGTGCACTCGATGAAGGCGACGTTGTCCCAAGTGCTCGGCGTGCCGGGCGAACGTGCAAAGTAGGTGGCCCCGATCGGCGGCAGGTTGCCGGCCGGGCCCGGGCCGCGCGTGATGCGCGAGCGCAGGAAGACGAAGCCCGGTTCGTCCTTGCCCACGGTGCGGGCCTGCACGATGTAGCCGCCGCTTTCCTTGTTGGCGCTGTCGCCGACGGTGCGCAGCTCGCTCTCTTCGAACAGGGCGGCGCGGTTGTTCCCCCACACGAAGTCGACGTTGCCTTCGATGAGCGAGCGGTAGAACCAGGCGTAGCCGGTCAGCTGCAGGGTGTCCTGTTCGCTGATGAAATGCGCATTGCGCGCCGAGAGGCGGCCGCGGTCGGTGCTGAAGAAGATCGTTTCCGCCTGGGCCGAATGGCCGTCGCTGCGCAGGGTGCTGTTGTGCAGGGCGATGTCGCGGATCTCCAGCAAGTCCACGTCCTGGGCCAGGAAGAGGGAGCGGCCGCCCGAGAATCCGGGCGCACCAATCAGCTGTCCGGTGCCCGAACCGGGATTGCGGGTGTCGCTGTTGGCTGCGCGGATGATGGTGCTTTCCCTGCTCTGGCCGCGCAGCGTGACCTTGTCCTTGTCGACCAGGTAGAGCAGCTCCGGGTAGACGCCGTCGCGCACGTTCACCGTCAGCGCCTGCTCACGCGGCAGGCCCATCGCGAAATCCAGCGCGCCCTGCACCGTGCGGAAGTCGGCGCGGCCGTCGTCGTCGACGGTGATGCTGTCGCCGACCGGCTTGTACGGGGTGGTGCGGAAACTCCAGCGCGCACCCTTGAAACCCTCGGCGCGGACCAGGCGCTCGTCGATCACGGCTTCGTACTCTTCACCGTATTCGAGCAGATGCGGCATGCGCACGTAGAGCTCCTTGCCGACCACCTTGACCGGATGCTGGCGCACCAGGCGCTTGCGCGACTGCGACCCCAGCGCGGTAATGGCTTCGCCGGGGCGGACCACGGCGACAAGCAGCCTGTCGCGCTTGCGGTAGATGCGCACGCTGCCTTCACCGCTCAGGACCGGTACCTTGCCGAACACGAGGCGCAGCGGCGCATCCGGCGGCACGCCGCGCGCGCCGTGCGCGGGGTGGACCTCGGCCGAAGCGGGGAGGGCAGTGCCGGCGGGCGCAGCGAAGGGCGCCTGTACCTCGACCGTGAAGACCGCCTGCGCCCACGGATCGTCCAGGCTCCGTACCGTCACGGTGGTGCGGCCGGACGCATGGGGCGTCAGGCGCAGGCTGCCATTGCCCCCTTCGACCGAGGCGATGCGCGGATCGGCCGCCTGCGCCTCGACACCTTGCGCGCCGCCGAGACGGATTGATTCCGGCGCGTCGCCGGCCTGCATGGCGATGCGGTCGGCGCCCACGTGCACGGTCACGCGCTCCGGCAGGCCGGCGGGGCCGCTGCGCAGGTCCAGCAAGGTGTTGCCGCCCGCGTCCCAGCTGACCGGCCGCACGGCCGGCATGGCGGTGGCGAGCAGCCAGGTGGCGCGGTCGCCGTCCACCGAGATCGACAAGGAGGGGCCCCTGGCGTTCGGACCGGTCGCCGGCTCCGCCGCAAAACGCAGGACCACGGGCAGGCCGGCCATCGGCGCATTGCGGCGCACCTGCTTGATGCGCTTGACCTCGCCGCGCGATTCCAGCAGTTCGATCTGCAGCACGCGGCCGCCGTCGATCAGCTGCAGGCTCGCGCCCTGCCAGTCGCCATTTTCATCCTGGCGCGCGCGCAGCAGGAAGGGAGCGCCCTGGACGGGAACCAGGCGCGCTTCGGCAAAGCCGTCGCTCCCGCCCGGCAGGGCCTGCGGACCGGCATTCTCGCGCACGTGGCGCGGCACCTCGGCGGCCGGCAGCGCCGTGAAGCGGTAGGGCACGCGCCAGCCGACCTCGCCGCCGTGGGGGCAATCCCGCAAGGCCACGCCGTTCAGCAGCGAGCCGCTGTCCTGGAAGACGCCCGCGCTGGAGCCCGGATCGCGCACGACCTGCTTGCAGGTATTGGCGCCCGCGATGTCGAAGGCGTTGGCGGTCGAGATGATGTGCGAGGCGTGGGCAACGCCGACGCTGTAGCCGTGGGCGTAGACCGGGTGCTTGCGGTCGCCGACGTAGTAATTGTTCAGCAGGTGCACCTGGCCGTAGCGCACGCGCGGGGCGCGTTCGGCGACGTGCTCGAACAGGTTGCCCTTGAGCGTGATGCGCAGGTGGCCCTGGTCGCCGCTCGCGCGGTCGCCCGAGCCGATCAGCATGTTCTTCTCGTGCTCGCCGAAACGGTTGTAGCTGACGCTGACGAAGTCCGAACCCTGGTTGATGTCGAGGGCACCGTCGTGGCACTGCTTCAGCTTGCCGTTCTCGACCGCTTGCCTGTCGTCGGTATCGGGCGCATCGGTGAAGCTGTTGTGGTCGATCCAGACGTGGTGCGAGCCCGACACCGTGATGCCATCGAAAGAAGCGTTCCAGTTGCCCTTTGGGCCATCCTTCGGATCCCAGCGCGGCCCCACGTCGCAGGGATTGCGGATCGCCAGGTTGCGGATCACGACCTGCTCGGCGTTCGCGACCTGCAGGCTGCCGTTGATGAAGCCCGCACCCGGCGCAACGCCGATCACGGTGGTGTGCGAGGGGATGCGCACGACGCCGCGCCGGGCCTGGTCGCCGGTACTGGCAAATGCGCGGCCTTCGCTCAAGTCGATGGTGGCGGCCACGCGGACGATACGGGGCAACCCCGGCGCCGTCGCCTCGGCGTCGAGCGCCGCCAGCAGCTGGGCGCGGTCGCGCACCGTGAACACGTGTTCCGGCAGGGCCAGCGCCCCGCCGCGCGTACCGCCGTTCTGTGCGGCCCAGCCGTCGGATGGGGCATGCTGGCGTTCGGTCAATGCGACGGGAGTGGCAAAGGCCTGGCCGAAGGCGCCGGCCAGCGCCAACGTCAGGAGGGTGGCGCGCGGGTTCAACGCACACCTCGCATATCCGCTGCCAGGGCCGGCACCCGGCGCGCCAGTTCCTTCGCCATGATGCTGGAAAAGCGTTCGGCGCCCGCCGGCCCCAGGTGGGTGTAGTCGAAATTGGCGCCGCTGCGGGCCAGCTTGTCGGCTTCCTGCGGGCCCATGGCCTGCACGGCGGCCAGCGACAGGGCATTCAGGTCGACCAGCGGCGTCCTGGTCGCACGGGCGACGTCGCGCACGGTGGCGGCCCAGGGCGCCAGGTCGTTGTGTACATAGCCATCCTTGAAGCTGCGGCGGGTGAGCGGCGTCACCAGCACCGGCACGCCGCCCAGGGCACGTGCTTCTTCCACATAGCGTTTCATGTTGGCGGGGAATTCGGTGACGAAGTCGGTGGAGCGTCCCGGCTTGCCCGGCTGGTCGTTGTGTCCGAACTGGATCAGCACATAGGTCTTGCGAAAGCCGGCTCCATCGCCCAGCAGCTTCGTGACCTCATCCCAGCGGCCCTCGGCGCGGAAGCTTCCGGAGCTGCGGCCGCCGCGCGCCAGGTTCAGGCAGCTGGTCTCCGGCGTGAAGCGTGCGCACAGGGCGTCGCCGTAGCCGGTGGTGCTGGCCATGGTCGAATCGCCGACCAGGATCACGCGGTCCGGCAGCGCCGGGGCGGCCTGCACGTGGGCGGCAAGGAGCATCGATAAGAGGGGAAGGGTGAAGCGGGGCATGGGCGGTCTCCTGATGATTCGCCTGATTCTATTTTGGCCTGACCAATTTATCAAGCGGCCAGGCCGGATCGTAAAGACGAGGCAAAAAGAAGATGTCTTGTCATAAGATGTCAGACATCTTGTGATGATATATAATCCTCTTATCCCTTTCTCATCCCTATTTTTCCATGCTCCCCACGCAGCGCAAACCCCGCAATCTCGCCCAGGGTGTCGTCGAACAGATCAGCAGCAGCATCCGCCAGGGACTGCTCAAGCCGGGCGAAAAGCTGCCCACCGAATCGTCGATGATGGCGCAGCACGGCGTGAGCCGCACCGTGGTGCGCGAGGCGATCTCGCACCTGCAGGCTTCCGGACTGGTGCAGACGCGCCACGGCATCGGCACCTTCGTGCTCGAGCCGGCACCGCAGTCCGGCCTCGGCATCGACGCGGAGAGCATCCTGACCCTGCGCGACGTGCTGTCCATCCTGGAGCTGCGCATCGGCGTGGAGACCGAGACCGCGGGCCTGGCCGCCGTGCGCCGCAGCGAGGAACAGGTGCGGGAACTGGGCGCCGCCCTGGCCGAGATGCATGAGGCGATGGCGGTAGGGCGCTCGGCGGCGGAGGCCGACAAGCGCTTCCACCTCCTGATCGCCCAGGCCACGGGCAACCGCTATTTCGCCGACATCCTGGCCCAGCTGGGCAATGCCATCATCCCGCGCGCACGCCTGAACACGGTGGAGCTGGAGCAGGACAAGCCGGCCAATTTCAACGAGCGCGTCAGCCGCGAACATGACGACATCTACCGCGCCATCGAGCGGCGCGATCCGGAAGCGGCGCGCGCCGCCATGCGCACCCACCTGTCCAACAGCCGCGAGCGGCTGGTCGAGGCCCAGCGCCGCCTCGAGTCCATGGTGAATTAGAAAAGGCCAAACATTTCGCTTGCGAGGTCCTCGTTTAGGTTGTACGATGACATACAACTGATCTTTGATCATTCTGCAGTATTCATCGATAACCTGTCTGGAGACCTCGTAATGCAAGCACTCGAATTACAAAAAGTCCTGTCGCACGGCCTGCTGTCCTTCCCCATCACCGACTTCACCGCCGAACTCGAATTCGACAAGGCCGGCTACCAGAAGCGTCTCGAGTGGCTGGCACCGTACGGCGCCACCGCGCTGTTCGCCGCCGGCGGCACCGGTGAATACTTCTCCCTGCATGGCGAGGAATACAGCCAGATCGTCAAGACCGCGGTCGACACCTGCGCCGGCACCGGCGTCGCGATCCTGGCAGGCTGCGGCGGCCCGACCCGCGCCGCCATCGCCCACGCACAGGAAGCCGAGCGCCAGGGCGCGCAGGGCCTGCTGCTGCTGCCGCACTACCTGACCGAAGCCAGCCAGGACGGCCTGATCGCCCACGTCGAAGCGGTGTGCCGCTCCGTGAAGATCGGTGTCGTGGTCTACAACCGCGCCGCCTGCCGCCTGAGCGCCGATTCGCTGGCCAAGCTGGCCGACCGCAATCCGAACCTGATCGGCTTCAAGGACGGCATCGGCGACATCGAACTGATGGTCTCGATCTACCGCAAGATGGGCGACCGCTTCAGCTACCTGGGCGGCCTGCCGACCGCGGAAGTCTATGCCGGCGCCTACAAGGCGCTGGGCACCCCGGTGTACTCCTCGGCCGTGTTCAACTTCGTGCCGCAGCTGGCGATGGACTTCTACAACGCCACCGCCTCGGGCGACACCGCCACCACCAACCGCCTGCTCGACGAGTTCTTCCTGCCTTACCTGGAGATCCGCAACCGCAAGGCCGGCTATGCCGTCAGCATCGTCAAGGCCGGCGCCCGCCTGGTCGGCCATGGCGCGGGCCCGGTGCGTCCGCCGCTGACCGACCTGACCGCGGAAGAAGACCAGATGCTGCTGGACCTGATCAAGAAACAAAAGAACCCGGTCTAAGGTAAGAGGTCAGAACCATGACGATCACTGGTGAAATGATCATCGGCAGCCAGCTTGTCCGCGGTAGCGCGGGCGAGCAGCGCGCCTACAACCCCTCGACCCGCGCCGAGTTCGAGCCGTCCTTCGGCCAGGCCAGCGGCGAAGACGTGGAACGTGCCTGCGCGCTTGCACAGCAGGCTTTCGATCCTTATCGTGCACTGCCTCTGGAGCAGCGCGCACGCTTCCTGGAAGCGGTGGCGGAGCAGATCCTGGCAATCGGTTCGGAGCTGATCGAACGCGCCCAGCAGGAAACCGGCCTGCCGCAAGCCCGCCTGGAAGGCGAACGCATGCGCACCGTGAACCAGCTGCGCCTGTTCGCGAAAGTAGTGCGCGACGGCCGCTTCCTCGGCGCGACCATCGACACCGCGCTGCCGGAACGCACCCCGCCGCGTCCCGACCTGCGCCTGGCGAAAATCGGCCTGGGCCCGGTCGCCGTCTTCGGCGCCAGTAACTTCCCGCTGGCCTTCTCGGTCGCCGGTGGCGATACCGCCTCGGCACTGGCCGCCGGCTGCCCGGTCGTCGTGAAAGCCCACGGCGCCCACCTCGGCACCTCGGAACTGGTCGGCCGCGCCGTCCAGCGCGCGGTGCAGGAATGCGGCCTGCCGGAAGGCGTGTTCTCGATGCTGTTCGGCGACGGCCGCACCATCGGCCAGCAACTGGTTGCCCATCCGGCCATCAAGGCGGTCGGCTTCACCGGCTCGCGTGGCGGCGGCACCGCACTGATGCGGACCGCGGCTTCGCGTCCGGAACCGATCCCGGTCTACGCCGAGATGAGCAGCGTGAACCCGGTCTTCCTGCTGCCGAAGGCACTGGAAGAGGGCGGCGCCGCGCTGGCGAACGGCTTCGTCGATTCGCTGACCCTGGGCGTCGGCCAGTTCTGCACCAACCCGGGCCTGGTCTTTGCCGTCAAGGGTGCGGCACTCGATGCGTTCACGGCTGCCGCGACCACCGCGCTGCAGGCCAAGGGCGCCGGCACCATGCTGACCGCCGGCATCCATGAAGCCTACAACAGCGGCATCGCCCGCTTCGGCGCCACCGAAGGCCTGCGCCTGGTCGCCCAGGGCAGCACGGAAGGCATCGGCTGCGCCGCGCAGGCAGCGCTGTACGAAGTCGACGCTGGCGCCTTCATCGGCAACCCGGACCTGCAGGACGAGATCTTCGGCCCGGCCGCGTTGGTGGTGCGATTCGAGACCGAAGAGCAGATGCTGCAGGCGGCCGAGCAGCTGCACGGCCAGCTGACCGCGACCGTGCACGTGAAGCAGGCGGACCACGCACTGGCTGCGAAGCTGCTGCCGATTCTCGAGCGCAAGGCCGGCCGCGTGCTGTTCAACGGCTTCCCGACCGGCGTCGAGGTCTCGCATGCGATGGTCCACGGCGGCCCCTTCCCGGCCACCAGCGACAGCCGCAGCACCTCGGTGGGCGCGACCGCCATCGACCGCTTCCTGCGGCCGGTGTGCTACCAGAACCTGCCGGCCGAGCTGCTGCCGGAGGCGCTGCGGGACGACAATCCCCTGCGCCTGGCACGCGTGCTGGACGGCGACCTGAAGGTCGCGGTGTAATCACGGGGGCGCCTGGTGCGCCCCCTTTGACGATTGAAGCACCAGCCGGCGGAGACACCGGCTGTTCCACTTGAAAAGAACTGATCACATGAATCAGCAAGTCATGAGCCGCAGCCCAGAGAAGACCGCGGAGCTGGCCTCCACGGTGGGCAAATACCGCTGGACGATCTGCGCCCTGCTGTTCTTCGCCACCACCATCAACTACCTCGACCGCCAGGTACTGAGCCTGCTGGCTCCCTTGCTCACCAAGGAATTCGGCTGGTCGAACACGGACTACGCCAACATCACGGCGACCTTCCAGTTTGTGTACGCGATCTCGATGCTGTTCGCCGGCCGTGTGATCGACCGCCTCGGCACCAAGCGCGCCTTCGTCCTCGCCATCGTCGTGTGGTCGATCGGCGCCATCGCCCACGCCTACGCGATCGGCATCGGCACCGCCGTCAACAGCGTGTTCACGACGCTCGGCCTGGCCGCCGTGCCGGTCTCGATCATCGGCTTCATGGTCGGGCGCGCGGTGCTGGCGATCGGCGAGGCGGGCAACTTCCCGGCCGCGATCAAGGCCACCGCCGAGTACTTCCCGAAGCGCGAGCGTTCCTTCGCCACCGGCATCTTCAACTCCGGCGCCAACGTCGGCGCGATCCTCGCTCCCCTGACCGTGCCGCTGATCGCCGAGTACTGGGGCTGGCAGGCCGCCTTCATCGCGGTCGGCGCGGTCGGCTTCCTGTGGATGGGCATCTGGCTCTGGCTGTACGACACGCCGGAACGCCAGAAGCGCCTCAGCCCGGGCGAACTGGCCTACATCAACAGCGACAGCACGCCAGTGGAAGCCGTTCCCGCGTCCACCAAGCCAAAGGCATCCTGGTTCAAGCTGCTCGGTTACCGCCAGACCTGGGCCTTCACCTTCGGTAAATTCATGACCGACGGCGTGTGGTGGTTCTTCCTGTTCTGGCTGCCGAAGTACATGTCGGCCCAGTACGGCCTGACCGGTCCGGAAATGGTCGTCCCGCTGGCGGTCCTGTACAGCATGACCATGGTCGGCTCGATCGGCGGCGGCTGGCTGCCGACCTGGTTCATCGACCGCGGCGCGAGCATCTACCAGGGCCGCATGCGCGCCATGCTGACCATCGCCCTGCTCCCGCTGGTGGTGTTGGCGGCCCAGCCGCTGGGCTACATGGGCTACTGGATCCCGGTGATCCTGATCGGCATCGGCGCCTCGGCCCACCAGGCCTGGTCGGCCAACCTGTTCACCACGGTGTCTGACATGTTCCCGAAACACAGCGTCGGCTCGGTGGTCGGCATCGGCGGCATGGCCGGCGGCCTGGGCGGCGTGCTGCTCACCAAGCTGGGCGGCTGGCTGTTCGACTACTACGGCGCCCAGGGCCACCTGGAGAGCGGCTACATGATCATGTTCTCGATCTGCGCGCTGGCCTACCTGGTCGCCTGGGGCGTGATGAAGGCCCTGGTGCCGGCGCACCGCGAGATCACCGACCTGTGATGAGCGACATGCAAATCGAACGCATCGAAGGCGTGCACTGCGCCACCGGCGAAAGCCCCACCTGGAATGCGCAGGAAGGGGCGTGGTACTGGGTCGACATCCCGGCGCGCCGGGTCTGGCGCCTGGATCACGCCACCCGCGCGGCGCGCTACTGGGAAGCCCCGGAGATGGTGGCCTGCGTGGCGTGCGCGGACGACGGCAGCCTGGTGGCCGGCATGGAGACCGGCGTCTATCGCCTGACGCTGGGCGAGGATGGCGACGCCAGGGTCACGCTGCTGGCGGCGCCACCGGAATCCGAACTGGGCGAGGGCATGCGTTTCAACGACGGCCGCTGCGACCGGCAGGGCCGCTTCTGGAGCGGCACCATGTTCATGGACATGGGGGCGGCGCGCGCGGTGGGTGGCCTGTACAGCTACGACGCGAAGAGCGGCCTGGCGGGCCCGGTGGTGAGCGGCATGCTCACCCAGAACGGCCTGGCCTGGTCGCCCGACGGCCGCACCATGTACCTGTCGGATTCGCATCCGCAGGTGCGCACCGTGTGGGCCTTCGACTACGACATCGAGACCGGCACGCCCAGTAACAAGCGCGTCTATCTCGACCTCACCGGGCAGAAGGGCCGCCCGGACGGCGCCGCGGTCGATGCCGAGGGCTGCTACTGGAGCTGCGCCAACGATGCCGGCCTGCTGCAGCGTTTTACGCCCGACGGCAAGCTCGATCGCGAGATCGCGCTGCCGATGGCCAAGCCCTCGATGTGCGCCTTCGGCGGTCCGGACCTGGACGTGCTGCTGGTGACCTCGATCGATCCGGGCACGGGCGGCGACGCCGGCGCCGTGGTCATGCTGCGCCCGGGTGTCAAGGGCGTGGCGGAGACACCCTTCGCCACAAGCTGATTCGACTTTTCTTCATCCAGGCAGTACCCTGTTCGCGGTTTCGTGAAAAGGTGTGAAGACGATGTCGGGCAAGGGAAGTGAATTGAATCCGCAGCTGCCGCCGCTGCCGGTCGTGGCAACGACGCCGGAAGAGGCGGCGGCGCGCAAGCTGGCGCAGGAAGAACGCGATGCCGCCGTGCGCGGCGTCGCCTCCATCGCGGCGATGCGCGAGGCCGTCAAGGCGCATGCGCGCAGCCTGCCGCTGTTGACAAGCATCCCCCGTGTAAAACGTCTCGACGCGCAGGCCTTCGCAGCTAGAGCCGCGCAGGGCTTGCCTTTCCTGATGACCGGCCTGGTCGGCCGCTGGCCGCTGTGCAGTCTCACTCCCGAACAGCTGCGCGAACAGTACGGCGACCTGCCCGTGCGCGCCCGCACCGGCGACTACATCCGCCAGGCCTTCCGCGCCGACCGCCCGATGCGCGACATGAGCCTGCGCGACTACCTCGACCTCGAACCCGGCCGCATCCACGGCCCGGACGAACCGCCGCCCTATGTCGGCAATATGGAACTGCGCGAGCTGAACCGCCTGTGCCACTGGCCCGCCTACTTCCGCAAGATGGGTCCGCCGCGCTTCTGGCTCGGCCCCATCGGCACGATGACGCCGCTGCACTGCGACTTCGACGACAACATCTTCGCCCAGATCTGGGGAACCAAGCGGATCTTCCTGGCGCCGCCGCACCATGATGAATTCCTTTATGTGCGCGAGGCGAACCCGGTGCTGTTCGGATCGCCCTTCGATCCGGAACAGCCGGATTTCGATGCGTATCCGCTGGCGCGTCATGCCGCGCCGGTCGAGGTCATCGTCGAGCCGGGCGACATGCTGTACGTGCCGGCGGGGTGGTATCACCAGGTGCGTGCGTTGACGTTTTCGCTGTCCTCGAATCGCTGGGCGCGCGGCAAGCCCCTGGCTTTGTAGGGTGGGCGGGGACCGCCCACCCTACTAATGCACCATGCGCGCGTATTGGGTGAAATGCTCGGCGCTCAAGGCGTGCTGATATAAAAAGCCCTGGTAGATGAAGCACCCTGCATCTGACAAAAACTGCCGCTGCCCCGGCGTCTCCACCCCTTCCGCAATCACCTGCAATCCCAGGCTGTCGCCCAGCGCGATGATCGAGCGCACGATCGAAGCGTCGTTCTGGTCGGTCAGCACGTCGCGCATGAAGGAGTGGTCGATCTTGAGCTGGTCGAGCGGGAGCTTGCGCAGATAGGCGAGCGACGAGTAGCCCGTGCCGAAGTCGTCCAGCGAGAAGCTGATGCCGCGCTGCTTCAGCGTCGCCATCGTGTGGGCGGTGTGGGTGAAGTCGCTCACCACCAGGCTTTCGGTCAGTTCCAGCTTCAGGCTTGAAGGCTGGACCCCGGTCTCCTCGAAGATCTGCTGCAGCATGGGGACGAAGTCCGGCTCGGTGAACTGGCTGGCGCTGACGTTCACCGACAGGGTCAGGCCCGCCGTATCCGGCCAGCGCTGCCAGCGCGCCAGTTCGGCGCAGGCGGTGCGCAGCACCCAGCGGCCGATGTCGATGATCAGGCCGCTCTCCTCGAGCGCCTGGATGAACTCGGAAGGATAGAGCAGCTTCCCGTTCGGCAGGCGCCAGCGCAGCAGCGCCTCGGCGCCGATCACGCGGCTGCTGCGATCCAGCTGAGGCTGGTAGTGCAGCACGAACTCCTCGTCGCGCAGCGCGCGCCGCAGGCCGTTCTCCAGCTCCGCCCGCGCCGACCACGCGGCCTGCACCGCCGGGTCGTGGAAGCGGTAGGTATTGCGTCCGCAGGCCTTGGCCTGGTACATGGCGGCGTCGGCCTGGCGCAGGGTCGATTCGACCGTGTCGACGGTGCCGCACATGGTGGTCACGCCGACGCTGACCGACACCGAATACATCATCTCGGCCAGCTGGAAGGGCGCCGCCATCGCGGCCACCACCTTGGCCGCCACGGTCTCGGCCTGGCTTGCGGCGCCTTCGCGCGTGTCCTCGACCGGCTGGATCAGGATCACGAACTCGTCGCCGCCCAGACGCGCCACCATGTCGGCCTCGCGCACGCAGTGTTCCATGCGCCGCGCCACCGCCTGCAGCAGCATGTCGCCGGCCGCGTGGCCCTGGGAATCGTTCAGGTACTTGAAGTTGTCGAGGTCGCAGAACATCAGGGCGCCGCACTTGCGCGTGCGGGCGCTGCCCAGCAGGGCGCGGCGCAGGTGGTCGAGCAGGCTGGCGCGGTTGGGCAGGTCGGTCAGCGGGTCGAAGAAGGCGAGGTGGAAGATCTTCGCCTCGTTGTGCTTGCGCTCGCTGATGTCGGTGCTGATCACCAGGATTTTCTGGGGCGCGCCCGATTCCCGGTCGGCTGCCATCAGGGTCCAGCGGGTATCTGTTTCGATGCAGACGCCGTCGCGGCGCAGGTGCGAGAGCTCGCCGGACCACTCGCCGTTGGTCAGCGTCGTTTCGTAGGCGGCGTGGTAGGCAGGGAGGTTCTCGCACAAGAGCTCACAAAACTTCTTTCCACGCGCCTCGCTGGCGCTCCACCCGTACAGGCGCTCGGCGCCGCTGTTCCAGTAGGTGATGCGCGAGTTCATTTCCATCGCGATGATGGCATCGCGCGCCTGCTGCAGGAAGGAAGCCTGTTCGTACACCAGCATGTTGGCATTGCGCAGCTGGGTGTAGTCGAAGATGAATCCTTCGATGATGCGCCCGCCGCCCTCTGGCGGGGCCGCTCCGTGCTCGTAGACCCATTTCAGGCTGCCGTCCGCGCACCGTATCCGATAGGTCAGCTGGAACGAGCGCCCCTGTTGCAGCGCCAGGGCGACGCCGCGTTCGGCAGCTGCGCGGTCATCCGGATGGATCAGCGTGGCGAAGTTCACGCCGGGGCGCGCCAGGAAGGCGGAGGGCGGGTAGCCGGTGAGCTTCTCGACCCCTGCGCTGATGAATTCCATGGTCCAGTCGGCATCGACCAGGCAACGATAGACCACGCCCGGCAGGTTCTGGAGCAGCAGCTCAAGCGACAACGCGTGCGCGCTGGCTGCAACAGGCGATTGCGGTCCCTCAACGGCGCTCATCCGTCCTCGCGAAGTGGTGTGAGTTACGTCTTATTATCGTTATGCGATTCTGGTAACTATCCTAGCGCAAATCGGTGACGTATTGACGGGGCGCGATTGAAATTGGAAAAGAATTGTTGCTGGAACGTTGACCCTAGGATCAGCCAAGCGTCGCGGAATCGGCCCGGCGCACGCGGCGCCGGGCGTCAAGTGCCCGTTGGGCGAGATCAGAACGCGGCGATGCCGGTCTGTGCACGGCCGAGTATCAGCGCGTGGATGTCGTGGGTGCCTTCGTAGGTGTTGACGACCTCGAGGTTGACCATGTGGCGCACGATGCCGAACTCGTCGGAGATGCCGTTGCCGCCGAGCATGTCACGTGCCGTGCGGGCAATATCCAGCGACTTGCCGCAGGAATTGCGCTTCATGATCGAGGTGATCTCGACGGCGGCTGTGCCTTCGTCCTTCATGCGGCCCAGGCGCAGGCAGCCCTGCAGGCCGAGGGTGATTTCGGTCTGCATGTCGGCCAGCTTCTTCTGCACCAGCTGGTTGGCGGCGAGCGGCTTGCCGAACTGCTTGCGGTCCAGCACGTACTGGCGTGCGGTGTGCCAGCAGGCTTCCGCAGCGCCCAGCGCGCCCCAGGCGATGCCGTAGCGCGCCGAGTTCAGGCAGGTGAAGGGGCCTTTCAGGCCGCGCACGTCCGGAAAGGCGTTCTCTTCCGGGCAGAACACTTCGTCCATGACGATTTCGCCGGTGACCGAGGCGCGCAGGCCGAACTTGCCGTGGATGGCCGGGGCGGACAGGCCTTTCCAGCCCTTTTCCAGCACGAAGCCGCGGATCGCGCCTTCGTCGTCCTTGGCCCAGACCACGAACACGTCGGCGACCGGCGAGTTGGTGATCCACATCTTGCTGCCGGTTAGCGAGTAGCCGCCGTCGACCTTGCGGGCGCGGGTGACCATGGAGCCCGGGTCGGAGCCGTGGTTCGGCTCGGTCAGGCCGAAGCAGCCGATCCATTCGCCGGTAGCCAGTTTCGGCAGGTATTTCTGTTTCGTTTCCTCATTGCCGAACTCGTGGATCGGCACCATGACGAGCGAGGACTGCACGCTCATCATCGAGCGGTAGCCCGAGTCGACGCGCTCGACTTCGCGCGCGATCAGGCCGTAGGCCACGTAGTTCAGGCCCGGGCCGCCGTACTGTTCCGGAATGGTCGGGCCGAGCAGGCCCAGTTCGCCCATCTCGCGGAAGATCTCGACGTCCATGCGCTCGTGGCGGAAGGCCTCGAGGATGCGCGGCTGCAGCTTGTCCTGGCAATAGGCGGCCGCGGCGTCGCGCACCATGCGCTCCTCGTCAGTCAGCTGGCTGTTCAGCAGCAGGGGGTCGTCCCAGTGGAAGGCGGCTTTGCGGGGCGAATCGGAGTGGCTCATGGATCTTCCTGTCTCGATGGGTTTTTTCACGATAACAAAAGGCGCGCGCCCGTCCCTGGACCGCGCCATAGCCCAATCATTATAGGAATGCGGCAGCGCGGCATCTTTTGAAACTGCGACAGGCATTTTCATTTTTGCCCGGCCGGCAACAGGTGGATTTATTGTGTAAATGACACGGAATCGACAGCGGCGCCGGCACTGCGCAGGCGCACCATGTCCCGGGTCGGCGCCGAGCCGAAATGCCGGGAATATTCCCGGCTGAACTGGGAGGCACTGGCGTAGCCGACGCGCTGGCAGGCCAGGCCGGCGTCCATGCCGGTCGACAGCATCAGGCGGCGCGCTTCCTGCAGGCGCAGGGTTTTCTGGAATTGCAGCGGGCTCATCGACGTCAACGACTTGAAGTGCTCGTGCAGCGAGGAGGGGCTCATGTGCGCCAGCTCGGCCATGTCGTCGATGCGGATCGGCTGGTCGTAGTTGCGGCGGATCCAGTCGACCACCTTGCCGATGCGGTGCGATTCGACCCGCCCCAGCTGGGCCAGCCGGGCGCCGAAGGGGCCGCGCAGCAGGCGCAGCACGATCTCGTCCTTGGCCAGCGGGGCCAGCAGTTCGGCATCCTCGGGCTGGCTTGCCAGGGTCAGCAGGCGCACGGCGGCGTCGATGACGGCCTCGCCGGCCTGGGCCACGTAGACCGCGCGCTTGTCGCTTACGGCAGGCACACCGTCCGGGTAAGCCTTGAGGATCAGCTCGGACAGGCGCTCCTGGTCGAAGTCGAGCCGGAAGGACAGATAGGGCGCCGCCACGCTGGCCTGCCGGATCATGGCGGCGATCGGCAGGTCCAGCGAGAAGATCATCATGCGCGAGGGATCGTACTCGTAAGACTCATCTCCCAGCATGACGGTCTTCGCGCCCTGGGCCACGATGCACAGGGCGGCGCAGTGCAGGCCGTGGACCAGCTCGGCGCTCGTGTTCGAGGCGCGGATGGCGTGCACGCCCGGGATGCAGGTCTCGAAACTGCCGTCCTGCGGGGCGTGCGCAAGGAGCCGTCCGGCCAGTCGCGCGAGCGCCGGCGGAGCAGCCTGGGATGGTGGCGGGACGAGGGAGTTCATGATCTTGTCCCAATCAGGATACACCATCCCCGCGGCACGGTCAGGCATCGGCATGGTCCGTCGAGCGCGACAGTTCCGCCATGCCGTGCATCTCGGAGAGGCGTGCATCGACCTCGGCATGGGCCATGGCGAGCGCATCGCTGCCGGCCAGGAAGTGCTGCGGCGGCTTGTCCATGGCGGCCAGGCGCAGCACGGCGGTGGCGAGTTTGGCAGGATCGCCCAGCTGCTTGCCGTGGTAGGCCCCGTAGGCGCCCTCGACCGTGCCATGGGCGGCATAGTCCTCGATCACTTTCTTGCCGTAGCGCACCGAGCTCTGGTCGAGGAAGTCGGTGCGGAAGAAGCCGGGTTCCACGCTGGTGACGTGAATGCCGAACTTCGCCAGTTCCAGCGACAGCGAGGAGCTCAGGCCTTCGATCGCATACTTGGTGGCGCAGTAGACCGCGGCGCCGTCGAAGCCGGTTCGGCCCGCGATCGAGCTGATGTTCAGGACGTGGCCGCTGCGTTGCCGGCGCAGGACGGGCAGGGCGGCGCGCAGCACGTGCATGACGCCGAAGACGTTGACGCCGAACTGCTGGTCGATTTCCTGCGAGGACAGTTCCTCGAAATTGCCCAGCAGGCCATAGGCGGCATTGTTGACCAGCACGTCGATGCGGCCGAAGCGTTCCACAGCGGCCTGGATGGCGGTGGCCGCCTGCTCTTCGCGGGCGACGTCGAGCTGGACCAGTGCGACCTGGCCCGGGTCCACGCCGGCGAAGGTGCTGTTCAGCTGTTCGAGGCTGCGGGCGGCGGCGACGACCTTGTCGCCTGCGGCAATGGCGGCTTGTGCGATGTGGGCGCCGATGCCACGGCCGGCGCCGGTGATGAACCAGACTTTGGACATTTCTCTTCTCCTGTTGGTGCCGCGGATGCGGCGTGATTGGTGAAGAGAATGGTAGGGCGCGAGCCTGGCCACGACTTGCCTGAAAATCCGGAGAACTGGCGCAATCCTCGGCAAGTGCCGGTTTCTGGCCTTTGTGCGGCTCAGTCGGTCTTGCCGAATCGTCCGCCGTGGAAGAGCAGGGCCGACTGCGGGTGCACGGCGCATTCCTCGACTTCGCCCACGAAGATCACGTGGTCGCCTTCAGGATAGCGGCTGCGGTTGTGGCATTCGAACCAGGCCGAGACGCCTTTCAGGATGGGCTGGCCGGTGCGCGAGAGCTCGTACTCGACGCCCTCGAAGGGGTTCTCGGTGCGGCGCGAGAAGCGCATCGCCAGTTCCTGCTGGCCGGCGGCCAGGACATTGATTACGTAGTGGGAATTGCCGCTGAAAATGGGCAGGCTGTTGGCGCCGGCGCCCAGGCTCCACAGGACGAGCGGAGGCTCCAGCGAGACCGAATTGAAGGAGCTGGCGGTCAGGCCGCGAAAGCTCCCGTCGGCAAGGCGCGTGGTGATGACGGTGACACCGGTAGCGAATTGCGACAGGGCGTGGCGGAAATGGGCGGAATCGAAGCCGCGCTCGGTGGCGCGGGGAGCACGTGTATTCATAGGATGCGCCATTATGCCACTGTCGGGCCGAAGGGGCGGCGCAGGTGCGGTAGTGCACTGCACGACGGTGCGCTTTGCGTTACATTAAGAATTATTAAAACTGACGAAAACAAGGTGTGCGATGAGCGAGCAAACAGGGAGTGAAGTGGCCATCCTGGGCGGCGGATGCTTCTGGTGCACGGAGGCGGTCTACCTCGAAGTGCGCGGTGTGACGCGCGTGGAATCCGGCTACATGGGCGGGCACGTGGTGAACCCCAGCTACGAGCAGGTGTGCTCGGCCACCACCGGCCACGCCGAGGTGGTGCGGCTGGAATTCGACCCGTCCGTGATCAGCTACCGCGATATCCTCGAGATCTTCTTCACCATCCACGACCCGACCACCCAGGACCGCCAGGGCAACGACGTGGGGCCGCAGTACCGCTCGGTGATCTTCACGACCTCGCCCGAGCAGGACGCGACGGCGCGCAAGGTGATGGCCGAGATGGCGGCGGTGTGGGATGCGCCGATCGTGACCCAGATCCTGCCGCAGGAAACCTGGTACAAGGCCGAGGATTACCACCAGAACTATTTCGCGCAGCATCCGCTGCAGGGGTACTGCGCCTTCGTGGTGGCGCCGAAGGTGGCGAAGTTCAGGAAGACGTTTGCTAACCGCATGAAGTAGGGGTGATTCAGTCCGGTGGACTGAATCACGCTTCGCCGCACGCGCGTTCAAATACATGGTGAACTGACACGACGCGATTGTTCACCTGACGGTTGGACGCGCGGACGGCGAAGCCGTCCACCCTACGAATACATATACCGCCGCGACCAAGGAATCTGCGCCGGATCCTGCCCCGCCTTCCCACACACGATCTGGTACAGGCTGATCCGGTCATGCGCGAAGGCGTACGCGCAGCCGGCCAGGTAGACATGCCAGATCCTGAAGCGCTTCTCGTCCGTCAACGTACGAATCCGCTCCGCATTCGCCTCGAAGTTATCGGTCCACGCGGCGCAGGTACGCGCGTAGTGGCGCCGCAGGTTTTCCACGTCGCGCACTTCCAGCCCGCCTTCCTGCATGGTCCGCACCACTGTCGCCAGGTGGGCCAGCTCGCCGTGGGGGAACACGTACTGGTCGATGAAGTCGCCGCCGCCGTAGGGCGTCGCGCTGTTGTCGACATTGGTGGTCGTGATGCCGTGGTTCATCACGATGCCATCGTCCTCGAGCAGGCTGTTGACCCGTGAGAAATAGGCCGGCAGATGCTGCACGCCGACGTGCTCGAACATGCCGACGCTGGTGATGCGCTCGAAGCGTCCTTCTACGTCCCGGTAGTCCTGCAGCCGGATCTCGATCTGCCCCTGCAGCCCCGCGCGCTCGACCCGCTCGCGCGCCAAGGCGGCCTGGTTTTCCGACAGCGTGATGCCGACGCAGCGTGCGCCAAAGTGCTGGGCCGCGCGCAGCACCAGGGCCCCCCAGCCGCAGCCGATGTCGAGCAGGCGCTGGCCGGGCCGCAGGTCGATCTTGCGCAGGATGTGGTCGATCTTCTTCTGCTGCGCCGTGGCCAGGTCTTCGCTGCCGTCCTCGAAGTAGGCGCAGGAATACACCATGCCCGGGTCGAGCCAGGCGGCGTAGAACGCGTTGGAGACGTCGTAGTGGTAGCGGATCGCCTCGGCGTCCAGGGTGCGCGTATGCGGCACGCGGCGGCGCAGGGCGTCCACCAGGCGGCTGCGGCCCTTGCCCAGGTGTTCGGCCAGGACATTGCCGACGCTGATGATGTCGGCCGCCCGTCCCTTGACGTCGATCGCGCCTTCGACATAGGCCTTGCCCAGGCTGTAGAGCGAGGGCGAGCGCAGGTAGCGCAGCGCGGAACGGTCGGGCACGCGGATGGTGACGCGGGCGGGCTCCGACGAAAAATCAAAGCGCTCGCCATCCCACAGTTCCACCCGCAAGGGCAGGGACAGTTTCTCGCGCAGGCCCGCGCTCCAGGCCCCCAGCTTCATCTGTTCGAACACGGTCCACCTCCGGCGTCGAGGCCGGCCGCGCTCAGGGCGCGGGAAGCCGGCCTAGGGTTGCAATCGCTGGCGCGTCCAGCTGCCGTCTTCCTGCCGCTCGTAGACGATGCGGTCGTGGAAGCGGGAGCGGCGCCCCTGCCAGAATTCCAGGCGCTCGGGCACGAGGCGGAAACCGCCCCAGTTTTCCGGACGCGCCGGGTCGTCACCGGCCTGCTGCGCCACCTGCTCGTAATTCTGTTCGAGCTCGGCGCGGCTGCCGATGGGAGCGCTCTGCTGCGATGCGATGGCCGACAGGCGGCTCTTCAGGGGGCGGCTGCGGAAGTAGCGGTCGCTCTCTTCAGTGGACGTGCGCTCCACACGTCCTTCGATGCGAACCTGGCGTTCCAGTTCACTCCAGAAGAATAGCAGAGCCGCGTATGGATTGTCCTGCAACTCCTCAGCCTTGCGGCTTCCGTAATTCGTGTACCAGGTGAAGCCGCGCTCGTCGAACTGCTTGACGAGGACGATGCGCGAACTCGGGCGGCCCCTGGCGTCCACCGTGGACACCGACATGGCGTTCGGCTCGTTCACTTCGGCCTTCAGCGCCTGTTCGAACCATTGCGTGAACTGGAGCATCGGATCGTCCATCACATCGGTTTCGTTGAGGCTGGCCTGGCCGTAATCCTTGCGCAGGTCGGCGACGGCCTGGCCGATCGCCGGCGCTTGCAGCGGCAGGGTATCCGTGGCAATGCCGCGGCGGCGCTGCATGGCCTGTCCCAGCTGGGTCATCTGTTCCGGCGAGAACAGGCGCATGGCCATCGGCGCCATCGTGCCTTCCTCGCGCTCCATGTGCGCGGTATAGCGCTGGCAGAAGCGCTGCACCGCGCTGGCCGACAGCACGGTCGACCGGCCTTCGGCGATGGCGCTGAGCTGCTCGTGCAGGTCCTGCCAGAGCGCGTCCATGTCCTTGTGGTCCTGCAGGATCACCGGCGCCAGCGCCTGCAGCGTGGCCGCATCGTCTCCCTGCGCGACGGCGCGCAGCATGGGAATCAGGTCCTGCTCCTCGTCTTCGTGGTGCAGGTGGGCGGCCTTCTCGAAATACTTCAGGACAGCCTGCGCGGCCTGGCGCGCCTGTTCGTCGGCGCCGAATTCCGGCAGGTGGGCCAGCAGCTTGTCGAGGGTCGCGAGCTGCTTGCGGATGCGGTTGTGGCAATGCTTGAGTACGGCGATCGGCTGGTCGAAATCGGGAGCGGTGTCGTGCAGGAGGGAGGTCATGGGGCGTTTTGTTGACACACGAGAAGAATTTGATTGACTAGGAGCTATTTTAGTGCAGATGCGAAAGCATCGTCCGCTAAAATGGCGGGATGAACCTGAACGATACCCCCACTCTTGCAGCCACCCTGGACGATGAAGTCGACTTCGCGCGCCGCTTCGGCGGGATCGCGCGCCTCTACGGCGAGCGTGCACTCGAACGCTTCCGTGCGGCGCACGTTTGCGTGATCGGTGTCGGTGGCGTCGGTTCCTGGATCGTCGAGGCGCTGGCGCGCAGCGCCGTCGGCCACCTCACCCTGATCGACCTCGACAACGTGGCCGAGTCGAACATCAACCGCCAGCTGCAGGCGCTCACCTCGACCATCGGCATGCCGAAGATCGAGGCGCTCAAGGAGCGTATCGCCCAGATCAATCCCTTCTGCAAGGTTACCCTGGTCGAGGACTTCATCGACCCCGAGAACCTCGAGAGCATGATCGCGGGTAAAGGTTTCGACTACGTGGTGGATGCCATCGACGGCGTCAAATCGAAGGCCGCCCTGATCGCCTGGTGCAGCGCCAACAAGATGCCGCTGGTCGTCATCGGCGGCGCCGGCGGCCAGACCGACCCAACGAAAATCGAGATCCGCGACCTGGCCCGCACCGAGCAGGAGCCGCTCCTGAAAAAGGTGCGCAAGATCCTGCGCGCGCAGTATGGCTTCGCCAAGGGCGAGAAGAACAAGTACCATATCGACGCCGTGTTCTCGATGGAGCCGCTGCGCTATCCGGACGCGGGCGACGCCTGCGCGATCGATGCCAACAGCATCACCGGCCTGAACTGCGCCGGCTTCGGCTCGAGCATGGTGGTCACCGCCACCTTCGGCATGGTGGCGGCCGGCCACCTGCTGCGCAAGCTGGCCGACGGGGCCAACGCGGCCGTGCAGGAACCTCTGGCCGAAGTGGAAACTGTGCAAGCGGAAGAGGCCTTGCTATCATAGGATCAGTTATTGATCACTTTGATGGAAGAGCCCACATGATCCGTCGTACCGCATTTGCCGCCCTGATGCTTGCGTTTGCTGCAAGCGCATCCGCCCAGGACACTACCCAGCAGCAGCAGGACGCCTCCAAGCCGACCACCCAGCCGGCGCCGGAACAGCAGGCCGTGCCGCAGGCGACCCAGCCGCAGGCCGTCCCGCCGCAAGCCGAACCGGTGGTCCCGGCCGTGCCGACGCCGCAGGTCGAGATCATCGACCGCGTGGTCGGCAAGGGCAAGGAAGCGACCCGCGGCAGCTCCGTGTATGTCCATTACACCGGCTGGCTGCACAAGCCGCTGGCGCCCAAGCAGCGCGGCAAGAAGTTCGATTCCTCCTTCGACCGCGGCGAGCCGCTCAACTTCCAGCTGGGCGCGGGCAGCGTCATCAAGGGTTGGGAGCAGGGCGTGGCGGGAATGAAGGTGGGCGGCAAGCGCACCCTGGTCATCCCCAGCGTGCTGGCCTACGGCAAGCGCGGCGCCGGCGGCATGATCCCGCCGGATGCGGACCTGATCTTCGACGTGGAACTGGTGGACGTGAAGTAAATCCAACTCATCGAGCCGGGCCCGCAGGGCCCGCGCCTGACCTACTGCGGGAGACCGGGATGCGCATCGCGAACGACGTCACTGAACTGATCGGCAACACGCCGCTGGTACGGATCCGCAGGCTGGCGCAGGGCGCCGGCGCCGAGATCCTCGGCAAGCTCGAATACCACAACCCCGCCCACAGCGTGAAGGACCGCATCGGCCTGGCCATGATCGAGGCGGCCGAGCGCGCCGGACGCATCCAGCCCGACACCGTCATCGTCGAACCCACCAGCGGCAACACCGGCATCGCCCTCGCGATGGTGTGCGCCGCGCGCGACTACCGCTGCAAGCTGGTGATGCCCGAAACCATGAGCAACGAGCGCCGCATGCTGCTGCGCGCCTATGGCGCCGAGCTGGTGCTCACGCCGGGCAGCGAAGGCATGCTGGGCGCGATCCGCCGCGCCGAGGAACTGGTGACATCCGATCCGCGCTGCTTCATGCCGCAGCAGTTCAACAACCCGGCCAACCCGGAAGTCCACCGCAACACCACGGCCGAGGAAATCTGGCGCGATACCGACGGCAAGGTCGACATCCTGGTCGCCGGTGTCGGCACCGGCGGCACCATCACGGGCGTGAGCGAAGTCATCAAGGCGCGTAAACCCGGCTTCCAGGCCATCGCCGTGGAGCCGGAAGCCTCGCCCATGCTCTCCAAGGGCACCAAGGGCCCGCACCCGATCCAGGGCATCGGCGCCGGCTTCGTGCCGGAAGTGCTCAATACGGGCATCTACGACGAAGTCATCGCCGTCAGGAACGACGACGCCTTCGAGACCGCCCGCGCCGCCGCGCGCGAGGAGGGCCTGCTGGTCGGCATTTCCTCGGGCGCCGCCCTATGGGCCGCGATCCAGGTGGCGCGCCGCCCCGAGAATGCCGGAAAGATGATCGTGACCATCATCCCCTCGTTTGGTGAGCGCTACCTCAGCACGGCGCTGTACGCGAACCTGGCCGGCTGAGTTTTCCGCGGCCTTCAGTGCGCGTGGGCGTGCTGGTGGTCGCCGTGGTCATGGTCGTCGTGATCGTGCCCTGACAGCGCGCAGCCGTGGTGGGTCGTGCCTTCCTCCACCTGCAGGGTGCAGTGGTGGATCGCGAAATCGCTGCGCAGCTTCGCCACCATCTCGTCCAGCACGCGGTCGCCCGGATAACCGCCGGGCATGACCACGTGCGCGGTCAGCGCGTTCTCCGTGGTGCTCATGGCCCAGATGTGCAGGTCGTGCACCTCCTTCACGCCCGGCTGCCTGCCCAGATAATCGCGCACCGCGCCCGCATCCACGCCGGGCGGCACGGCCGCCATCGACAGCTGCACCGATTCGCGCAGCAGCGACCAGGTGCCGAGCACGATCACCAGCACGATCGCCAGGCTGACGGCCGGGTCGATCCAGGTCCAGCCGGTGCTCATGATGACCAGGCCCGAGATCACCACGCCCAGCGACAGCGCGGCATCGGCCGCCATGTGCAGGTAGGCGCCGCGCAGGTTCAGGTCGCCCTTGCTGCCGGCCATGAAGAGCCAGGCCGAGAAGCCGTTGATCGCCACGCCGATCGCCGCGACGATCGACACCGTCATGCCCTGCACGGGCGCCGGTTCGAGGAAGCGCTGCACGGCCTCCAGGGCGATGGCGCCGCAGGCGATCATCAGGAGCAGGCCGTTGCCCAGCGCCGCCAGGATCGAGGAGCCGCGCAGGCCATAGGTGTAGCGCCCCTTCGGCGCGCTCCTGGCGAGCATGGCCGCGCCCCAGGCCAGCACCAGGCCCAATACGTCCGACAGGTTATGGCCGGCGTCGGCCATCAGGGCGGTGGAGTGGGCGATGAAGCCGTAGATGAATTCGATGGCGACGAACAGCGTGTTCAGCCCGATCGCCAGCGCGAAGGCGCGACCGTGATTGGCCGGGTCGGGCATGTGGTGGTGGTGGCCGAAACCGTGGGAATGGCCATGCGCGTGGTCGTGGTGGTGATCGTGGCTCATGTGTCCATTCCATTGGCGGGTTCGGCGATGTGCTCGAACATATTGGCGAGCAGGCTGCTGATGTGGGCATCGGCAGCCGCGTAGAAGACCTGCTTGCCCTGGCGCTCGGCCTTGACGATGCGGGCCGCGCGCAGGAGGCGCAGGTGGTGGCTGACCAGGGAACTCGACAGGTCGAGGGAGGCGGCGATGTCGCCCACCGCGGTCGGCTGGGCCAGGCAGGCGAGCACGATGCGCAGGCGGGTGGCGTCGCCCAGCAGGTGGAAGAGGTCGGCCAGTTCTTCGACGGCGCCGGGGGCGTAGTCGGTGTCGGGGTGGGTTTTCATATTCAACATGTGAAGAGTTGTTCACATGTTAGGTGAAAAAGCCGGCGCCCGCAAGCGCCATTCCCGATCTTCCGGTCCAGGTCCGCGATGAGCCACTTGCTCACGTCTGCTGGAATTCGCGCATGACGAAATCCAGGAACACGCGGATCTTCGGCGCCAGCAGTTCCCTGCTCGGATAGATGGCGTAGAGCGTGGTGTCGAAGGTATCCCAGTCGTCCAGGGCGGAGGTGAGCATGCCCAGCTCCAGGTCCTGCGCGACATAGGGGTAAGGAACCAGGCTGAGGCCGAAACCGGCGCGCATGGCGTCCAGGACCGCCAGGCTCGACGTGACCGCGTAGCGGTCATTGACGGTGACCGGCACCGTTTGCTGTCCCTTGTGGAATTCCCATACGTCCGCACGGCCGGAGGACGACAGGCGCCGGATACATTGATGCTGTTGCAGGTCCTGGGGCGTAATGGGCTTGCCGTGCGTGCTGAAGTAGGCGGGCGAAGCGCACAGGACATGCTTCATGACCGCGAGTTTCCTGGCAATCATGCTGGAGTCCTCCAGCGCGTTGCTGCCCCGTATGGCGAGATCGTATCCGTCCCTGATGATGTCGATGCGTCCGTCATCCAGATGCAGGTCCAGCTTCAGGCCGGGGTACTGCGCCAGGAAGGCAGGGATCGCCTTCGTCAGGCGCGTCAGGCCGACCGTCAGCGGTGCGCTCACCCTGAGCGTTCCGACCGGCTCCGCGTTCGCCGAGTCCAGGGCCTGGTCGGCATCGGCCAGGGCGTCGAGGCCCCGCGCCACATGGTCGAGGTAGATCTGTCCGGCTTCGGTCAGCGCCATCCGCCGCGTCGTCCGGTTGATGAGGCGGGTACCGGTCTTCGCTTCGAGTTCGCCGATGTTCTTGCTGACCGCCGCCGGCGACAGGCCGAGCTGACGGGCAGCCGCGGCGAAGCTTCCAAGTTCCGCAACGGCGCGGAACACCTGCAAGGCGGTCATACGGTCCACTGATTCTTCTCCAGTAGTGAATGGTGAAGTTACTAAGCAAGGGATTATTTTCTGATGGTGCGCTCATTATCCTTGAGTTTTCACGCCAATGCCCTCGACATGCCATGACATCCCGCACCTCCGACCTGCTCATCACGGCCCTGGTCCCCGCAATCTGGGGAAGCACCTACATCGTCACGACGAGCTTCCTGCAAGGCTACCCTCCCGTGACGCTGGTCATGCTGCGTGCGCTGCCGGCAGGTTTGCTCCTGCTGCTGTTCGTGCGGGAACTGCCCAAGGGGATCTGGGCCCTGCGGGTCTTCGTACTCGGCGCGCTGAATTTCTCGGTCTTCGCCAGCATGCTGTTCATATCGGCCCAGCGCCTGCCGGGTGGCGTGGCGGCCACCATCGGCGCGGTGCAGCCCCTGCTGGTCATCCTCCTTGCACGCTCCCTCCTGGGCGATGCGCTGCGCACGCTGGACATCGTCGCCGCCTGTGCAGGGATCGCCGGGGTGGCGATGCTGGTGCTGACGCCGGGCGCCGCCTTCGATCGCGTCGGTGTGATGGCAGGACTCGCCGGCGCCGCATCGATGGCCCTGGGGACGGTGCTGAACCGAAAGTGGGCGGCGCCGGTGTCCATGGTCACGCTCGGTGCATGGCAGCTGAGCGCGGGTGGCCTGCTTCTCGTCCCTGTCGTATTGCTGGTCGATGCTCCCGTTCCAGCCCCCGACACGAACGATCTGCTCGCACTGGCCTGGCTCGGACTCGTGGGAATGGCATTTGCCTACGTTATCTGGCTACGCGGGATCGCACGCCTGGGGCCACGGATTGCCACATCGCTCGCACTGCTCAGCCCGCTTACCGCCGTGCTGCTCGGCTGGCTGCTGCTGGGACAAACCTTCGATGCCATGCAGGTGACCGGGGCCTTGGCCATCGTCGGCAGTATCGGTCTCCTGCAACGCGACGATGGCCGCGGAAACCTGCCTGCACGGTCGCCTGCGCGGTCCAGCCGAATTCAGGGGCAAAAATCGGAGTTCCGATGATGGCGCGAATCGACATACTCTGCGACGCCACTTTCGATAGGAGATGCACATGTGTGCCGCTGGTGAATGCATGTTCTGTCGCTACAGACGGACCCGGATAGCGGATGTCGAGGCGCGTGGCACTGCTCGGGGACCGGAAACAGAAGGAGAGGAGACACAAGGGCTGCCACCTGAGCGTCATAGGGTCGAAGCCCTTGTCACGGAGCGTCAGCGCCCCCTCGGTTTTTGCTGAACTTGCATGCGAGACTGGCCAGGATACCCAGGGTGCCAATGGTTGCCAACAGAGCGTCGAGCATGGTTTTTTCCTCACTTGGTTAATGCTGGAGCAGAACGGGGGCATAGGTCTTCACGAAGAAAGCCAGGGTGATGCTGGCGGTGGCGAGCAGCGTGATGGCGCGGACCAGGCCGGGCGGTGCGCGTCGCCCCAGATGGGCGCCGGCGTAGCCTCCGGCGATCGCCCCCGCCAGCATGCCCAGCGTTTCAGGCCAGCTCACCGCACCGGCCACGATGAAGGCCAGCACCGCCACCGCATTGGCTGCGCTGACCAGGAGCGTGCGCGGCGCATTGAGTTCCTTGAGATCGCATCGGTCGACCAGGCCCCACATCGCCAGCATCATGATCCCGACCGCACCGCCGAAGTAGCCGCCATACATGCCCAGCGCGAACTGGACGGACAGCACGGCCCGCGGGTGGATGCGCCAGCGGGAACGCAAGGCTTTGCCGATGCGGCGCCCGAAGGCGAGCGCAAGCGATGCCAGCAGGAGAAGCCAGGGCAGCACCACGGTGAAGGCGGATGCCGGCGTCCACAACAGGAGCAGCGCGCCGGCCAGCCCGCCGGATAGCGTTACCGCCAGCAAGGCGCGCAGGGGCACATTGCCTACCGGCCGAAGCCCGTCGCGGTAGGCCCAGGCGCTGGCCAGGCCGCCGGGAAACAGCGCGACCGTGCTGGAAGCATTCGCCATAACCGGTGGCACACCCGCGGCGATCAGGGCCGGCAGGCTGACGAAGGATCCGCCGCCGGCGAGCCCGTTCATCGCGCCGGCCAGTATCCCAGAGAGGAAGATCAGCAGCATCGTGTCCATGGAGGGATGCTAGTGCGCGCGCGGCCAGGCCGCAATCTGGCAATTCCGGTGCTAGACTTCGGGGTTTCCGAATCCTGGAGGATGCAATGCGCTTCGACCTGGTTGACCTGCGGCTGTTCCTGACCGTGGTCGAGTGCGGCAGCCTGACCCATGGCGCGCGCGCCATGCATCTGGCGCTGGCATCGGTCAGCGAGCGCATCGCCGGCATGGAAGAGGTGCTGGGCGCGCCGCTCCTGGAGCGCAACCGCCGCGGCGTGCGCGTCACTCCCGCCGGAGAGGCGCTGGTGCGGCACGCCCGTTCCATCCTGGGGCAGGTCGAGCAGATGCGCGGCGAGCTGCGCAACTACGCGACCGGGCTCAAGGGACGTATCCGGCTGCTGTCCAACACCGCCGCCATGGCGGCCTTCCTGCCGCCGCAACTGTGCCGCTTCCTGGCGGCGCATCACGATCTGTCGATCGACCTGGAGGAGCGGCCCAGCGTCGACATCGTCCAGGCCCTGGTGGATCGGCGCGCCGATCTCGGCATCGTCGCGGACGTCACCGACCTGGCACCCTTGCAGACCCACCTGATCGCCAGCGACCAGCTGGTGGTGGTCGCCGGGGGTGCGCATCCGGTGGCCAGGAAGCCGGCAGTGGCCTTCGCCGATATCCTTGACGAGCCGATCGTGGGCATGGCGGACACCGCGCTCGAGGCGCACCTGGCCGAGCGCGCGGCGCGCCTTGGGCGCCAGCTCGACTACCGCATCCAGCTGCGCCAGCTCGACAACGTGGCGATGTACGTGGAAGAGGGCATCGGGATATCGATCCTGTCCGGCGCCCTGGCCAGAACGATACGGCGCGACCTGGCCATCCTGCCTTTGTCGGAGCCCTGGGCCTCGCGCAGGCTGTATCTCTGCGCGCGCGACTTTTCCAGCCTGACCCCGCACGCCGAGTTGCTTGCGCGGCAGCTGCTGCAGTCCGCGCCCTAGCGTGCCTTCCAGGAGTGGCTGGACAGCGCAAGCCGGATGATCAGTGCTTCCCCAGGGGCTGCCCGGAAGCCGCTGCAGTCGACGCTTCCTGGTCCGGCGCCAGGAAGCGCGTCGATGGCCGGCCGTCGGCATTGTGCTGCACGATGCGTACCGGCCGCCCCTGTGCGTCGAGCCACACCTGGCCGATGCCGGCGCCGTTCCAGACCCGTTCGCCGTGCTGGCGCGCGTCGGGCAGGTGCGGCGTGAGGGCGAGATCGCGGCGCTGGGTGAACCAGTTCAGCGGCGAGCGTGGCGAAAACAGCCAGCGGTTCAGGCGGTCGAACCAGTCGAGCAGGCGGCGCGGGAACTCGTTCTTGATGCCGCTGCTGGTGATCTGCCACACATGCTGCGGGCGTTCCGAGTCGCGCACCTCGACGTCGTAGGCGAAGGAGTAGTGCACGTCGCCCGACAGGAGTACGTAATTGCCCGGGGTGCGCGAGTGGCGGAAGATATTGAGCATGCTGCTGGCCGCGCCACGATGCGCCATCCAGTTCTCGGCGTCGACGGTCAGGGCATGGCCGACGAAGGTGGCGATCCTTTGCACCACCTCGATCAGCTTGACCCCGAACATGGGCGTCGGCGAGACGATGACGGCCGCCGTCTCGTCGAGCAGCTCGTGCTGCAGCTCGGTGAGCGATTCCCAGTCCATCAGGCCCGAAGGGTGACCCGGCCGGCGCCGGTTGCGCCAGCGCCGGGTGCGGATATCGAGCACGATGATGGTGGGCTTGGTCCGGATGACGAAATCCCACTGGCGGAAGGACAGCAGGCGCCTGACCAGCGCGTCCTGCACCGGCGCATCCAGCCGGCCGTCCCCGTCGGCCGTCGAGACCAGCATCGCCATGTCGTCCAGTACCGTATTGAAGACATCCGGGCGGTTGCCCCAGCCCTGGCACAGCATGTAGGCGATCAGCGCATTGCCCACGATGCGGCGCGCGAAGGGGTGCCCGTAGACGGTGGATTCCCACTTGGCCGACAGGTTCCAGTCGTCGGTGATGTCATGGTCGTCGAAGATCATCAGCGTCTGCACGTGGGCGAGCAGCCGGGCGGACTGTGGCAGGTCGCGGCAGAAGCCCGCCAGGTCCCGTGACTCGCGCCGCCAGCGCTGTGCATGCCTGGGCGCCAAAGGCGGCGCCGGCGCATCCGCCACCAGCCGCCATGGCACCGGGGACCAGACCAGCAGGTACATGGCCATCACCTCGGCCAGGGTCACCAGGTGGTTGTGCGCATTGGCCGTCGTGAAGATCGGCTTTTCGCTGCCGCCGAAGAAGCGGTCGCGCAGTGCATCGTTGGACCTGGTCGCCGGCAGCAGCTCTTCGCGCCGGTAGTAACTGGCCTGGTGGCGGTACAACGCTTCGCTGTCTGCGACCACCGCGCCTTCCAGGCATTCAGCATAGAGGTCGAGGCGCCGGATCAGCGCGTGGATCGCCGCCAGCATCGGGCCCGCCACATCGTCGGCATACACCTGGTCGCCGCACATCATGAGCATGGCGGGCCGCTCCTCGGCCTGTTCGATGTGTTCGGCCAGCAGGGCGTCGGCGCGCGCCAGGCCGTCGGGCGCGGGATGATGCGGCTTGCGGCAGGAGCCGAACAGGATATTGTCGCTGCGGCTGCGCAGCACCAGGTTGGGCCGCGTCGCGCCGTCGTGCAGCAGGTGCGGCGCCCAGCGGGCGATGCCGGCTTCGCTGCCGTCGTCCTGTGTAAGCAGCAGGTCGTACTCGATGATGGTGTCTTGCGGCAGCGGCTCGGGCAGGACGACATCGATCAGGTGCACGCAGGCGTGGCGGCCGACGCGCATCACACGGCAGCGGCTCGCATCGAGCGCCAGGCGCCGGGGCGCGCCTGCCCTGGGCGCCAGCACCAGGGTCAGGTCGAGCGGCGCGCTGCCGACCAGCCATAGCACCAGGCGGCCCGGCTCGAGGCGGCGCAGGAGGGGACCGGCGAGCACGGGAGGCAGGCCATCGGGAACAGGAGTCTGGGTCAATCGGACACGGTGCTGGTTTGATGAACAAACCAGTGTAGCAGACCGGCCGTGTGGCCGAGCACGCGAACGCCTCGAGCGCGCGCGGCCACCAGCTGTCAGGATCGCCTTACCTGGCCAGGGAGGTCCAGTTTCTCGATCCTGCGTAAAAAGACCTCGGCCATTTTCACCGTTTGGCTGTCTTTTCGTTCGGACGCAACCTGCACGGCCTTGCCCAGGTTCCGTTTGGCATCATCGAAGCGGCCATGCTCGTACTGGGCGCGCCCCAGCCAGAACCAGGAACTCGAATGCATCGGATCGAACACGACAGCTTGTTCCAGATGCGCGATGGCCTGGTCGTACTGCTGCGCCTCCGCATAAGCCTTGCCCAGGCCAAAGCGCAACAACAGGTTGTCGCTGCCCGCCTCGAGCATGTTTTCCAAGCGTTGAACCAATGGATTCATGCTGTTTCTCCAAGCCGCCTCTAGGGCGTCTGCCGGGGCAGCTGTCCGTCGCTGTCACGCACCTCCGCCGTCCCCAGCCCGAGCGGCTGCATCTGCGGCAGGATGCGCTTCCTGTCGCCGACGGCGATCACCTTCATCTGCTGCGGGTCGAGGTATTTGCGCGCCACGTCCTGCACCTGGCCGGCCGTGACGGCGCGCAGCTGTGCCGGCAGGCCTTTGTAGTAATCGAGCGGCAGGCCGTAGACGAACAGTTCCGCCAGGCTGGCGCCGACGTCGGCATTGGTCTCGAACTGCCCCGGCAGCGACAGCAGCAGGGCGTCGCGCGCCGCCGTCAGTTCGGCGGCCGGCAGCGGCGCTTCGCGCATGCCCTCGACCTCCCTGAAGATCTCACGCACCGAGGCGCCCGTATGCGCCCGTTCGACGGTGCTGTCGATCAGGAAGGGGCCGGGCGTGCGGTCGAAGCGGAAGCCCGAGTAGATGCCGTAGGTGTAGCCCTTGGTCTCGCGCAGGTTGTTGTTCAGGCGGCTGGAGAACATGCCGCCCAGGGCGCCGTTCATCACCTGCAGGGCCGCGAAGTCCGGCGTCGTGCGCGCCACGCCGGGGCCGATCACGCGCAGCGCCGTCTGGCCGGCGCCCGGCTCGTCGACCACCACCAGCCGCGCGCGGCTTCCCTCCGGGCCGCCGGGTTCGCTGTCCGGCGCTTCCGCAGTCTTCCAGGCGCCGAAGCGCGATTCCACCAATGCTTTCAGTTCCGCGAGCTTGACGTCTCCCGACACCACCAGCGCCGCATTCGAGGGCACGTAGTGGCGGCGCCAGAAGTTCACCAGGTCCTCGCGGGTCACACTGCGGATCGCCGGCTCGGTGCCGAGTTGGCCGTAGCCCTTCGGGTGGCGGCTGCCCCAGAACGCCCCGGCGGCGGCGACTGCCGCCACGGCTTCGGGGTCGTCGCGCTGCTGGATCAGGTCATTCACGCGGCTGGCGCGCTGGCGCTCGACTTCGGCGGTCGGGAAGGCCGGGTGCAGGACGACGTCGGCCAGGATGTCGAGGGCGGGCGCGAAGTTGGCGCGCAGGGCCAGCAGCGAGACCGAGGACGCATCGACGCCGCTGCCGGCGTCGAGGAAGGCGCCGAGCTGGGCGATCTCGTCGGCGATCTGCGGCGCGCTGCGGGTGGCCGTGCCTTCTTCCAGCATCTGGGCCGTGAAGCCGGCCAGGCCCGGGAGAAGCGCCGGATTGGCCGCGTTGCCGCTCTTGATGAGCAACTGCGCCGATACCAGGGGCAGGGCCGGATTGTGGTGGTGCAGCACCGTGAGGCCGTTGGCCAGCCTGAAGGTCTCGCCTTGCGGCAGCGTGAAGCCAGGGGCCGGTCCGGGCTTCGGGGCCTTGGCGCGCCAGGCTTCCGGCGTGTTGATGCCCTGGACCGCCTTGCCGGCGGCTTTGCTCGCCCGCGGCGCGCGTGGACGCGGCGGATCATTGAGCACGGGACTGCCCGGCAGGCCGGTGACGACCGCGCGCGAGGATCTGGCCAGATAGGCGCGCACCACGCGCTGCACGTCCTGCGGACTCACGCGGCGCAGCTGCTCGATGTCCTTGCCGAGGTAGCCCGGGTCGCCCGTGTATTGGTTGTAGTGGTTCAGCTGGTCGGCCAGGCCGTCGCCGCCCAGTTTTTCGATGGAGCTCAGGAGCGCCGTCTCGAGGCTGTTGCGGGCCCGCTCGACTTCGCGCTGGGACGGGCCGTGCTCGCGCAACTCGGCCAGCTCGGCGTCGATCGCCGCTTCCAGGGTGCGTACATCGACGCCATTCCTCGCGATGACGTCGATCACAAAAGTAGAGGTGATGCCATAGGAATTCTGGGCCGCGTCGATCTCCTGCGCGATCTGGCGCTCGTAGACCAGTTTTTTATACAGGCGGCTCGACTTGCCGCCGCCGAGGATCTCGGCGGCCACCGCCAGCTCGATGTCGCCCGGCTGGTAGGCCTTCGGGGTGAGCCAGCCCATATAGATGCGCGGCAGCTCGACCCGGTCGTGCACCACGACCCGGCGCTCGCTGGTGATCGGCGGCGTCGCCACGATGGGGCGCGCCACCGGTTCGCTGCGGCGCAGGCCGCCGAAGTAGCGTTCCACCAGGGCGCGCGTCCTGGCCTTGTCGATGTCGCCGGCGATCACGATGCTGGCGTTGTTCGGGCCGTAGTAGCGCGCGAAGAACTGGCGCACGTCCTCCAGCTTCGCCGCCTGGATGTCGGCGTGCGAACCGATGATCGGGGAGTAATAGGGGTGGTCCTTGGGGAACATCGCATGCGCGAGGGCTTCCTCCACCACGCCATAGGGCTCGCCCTCGACGGTCTGGCGGCGCTCGTTGCGCACCACGTCCTGCTGGTTGGTCAGGGCCTTCTGGTCGAGCACGTCGAGCAGGTAGCCCATGCGGTCGGCGTGCACCCACAGGGCGAGTTCCAGCTGGTTCGAAGGCACGGTGTCGTAGTAATTGGTGCGGTCGTAGTCGGTGCTGCCGTTGCTGTCGGTCGCGCCGGCGCCCTCCAGCAGCTGGTCGGCCAGGCCGCGCGGGATGTGGCGGGTGGCCGAGAACATCATGTGCTCGAACAGGTGGGCGAAGCCGCGCAGGCCGGGGGCCTCGTTGGCCGGGCCGACGTGGTACCAGATGTTGACCGCCACGATGGGCAGGCGCCGGTCTTCGACCAGGATCAGCTGCAGTCCGTTGGACAGGGTGGTCTTCTCGAAAGCCACGGTGGGCAGCGGGGTCTGGGCGGGGGTGTCGGCGGAAGGGAGGGATGCGAGCATGAACAGGGACAGCAGGATGAAAGGCTTGAGCAGCGAGAAGGTCTTCATGGCGTGCTCCGGTCGCTAGTATAACGGGCGCGGGTCAAGAGCATGCCTGGCGGCCGCGGTCAGGCGTGCTGCCCGCAGGAACCCGGCCAGGATGCGCGGGCAGGAAGCGCCACTCGTAGGCGTCCGCCAGCAGGCGCAGCTCCAGCACGCCATCGAGGTTCGCTTCGCGCGCCTCGCTGTTGGGCTGGAAGAAAATGAAGGGCGTGGCATAGGCGCCGCCGGTGCCGACCACGAACTGGCGCACCCCGCGTTCCGGATCGATCCGGCCGTCGGCGTCCTGGCGGGCGAAGCGTTCGTAGTCGTGGTCGTGGCCCGACAGCACCAGCTCGGCGCCGGCCGCATGCAGCACTCGGTAAGCGTCGCGCATGCGGCCCGGCGGCGGATGGCCGCCCGAACTGTACAGCGGGTGGTGCCAGAAGGCGAGCGTGCAGGGTGCGGGATCTTTGGCAAGCTCGGTGCGCAGCCAGGCGATCTGCGCCGCGTGGGCCGCGCCCTTCAGGTTGCTGTCGAGCGAGATCACATGCCAGCTGCCGAGCCGCAGGCTGTAATAACTTCGCCCCGCGCGTCCGGCGCGCTCGCCGAAGTAGGCGAAATAGGGCTTGGCCCCCGGCGTGGCGTATTCATGGTTGCCGGGCGTGGGCCAGGTGCGGTCGCGAAAACGTCCCCAGGTCGGGGCGTAGCACTTCTCGAATTCGCTGGCCGCGCCAACCGGATAGGTGTGGTCGCCCAGGCTCAGCACCGCCGACCGGGGATCGGCGCGCAGCAGCGGCTCGACCAGGGCGGCGGTGGCGGCGGCGCCGGACCAGCGCGGGTCGGGATGCTTGCAGCGCGCGATGTCCCCCGCCGCATAAACGGTGTAGGCTTCGGTCCCGGTAGCGGCCGGGAACGCCGGCACGGGGGCGCCGGCCGCGAACAGCAGCGCCGCCAGTACGCGCCGGCGAGGGCGCGCTATTGCGCCCATGTCTACTCGATGAAGCGCAACAGCCCCTGTAGCGCGTGCGCCACGGCCTGGTCGCGCACCGCCTGGCGGTCGCCCTGGAAGACCAGGCGCTCGGTGAAGGTCGTGTCGCCGCGCGCCCAGCCGAAGCAGACCGTGCCCACCGGCTTGCCCGGCACCGCGCCGGTCGGTCCGGCGATGCCCGTGGTCGAGACCGCGACGTCGGCCGTGCTGTTGCCGAGTGCGCCCTCGGCCATGCGGCCGGCGACTTCCTCGCTGACCGAGCCGAACTGCGCGATCAGCGCGGCCGGCACGTCCAGCAACTCGGTCTTGGAGGCGTTGGAATAGGTGACGAAGCCGCAGTCGAACCAGGCGGTGGAGCCGGCGATGTCGGTGATGGCTTGGGACACGCCGCCGCCGGTGCAGGATTCGGCGGTGGCCAGGACCAGGCGCTTGGCCTCGAGCGCCCGGCCTACTTTGCTGGCAAGATCGAAAATATCGTTGGTCACGGGAGGCTCCTTTGGGTACAGTCCAGGCCGATGAAAGGATCAAGCATAATGCGCGACACGGCGTTACTCCTTGATGCAGCGCGGTATGCAGGCGCGCAATTCATTCTAGCGCGCTCCGCACCAATCCGGCACATCGTGACGCCATTAAATGCTGCCCGTAGCGCATGCTGTATTGATGAGCGCGCGACAGCTTGAATTGTGAAAGGTTCCGTGCGACATGACACTTTACGGTAGGCTATGCTGGAGTCGCCCGCCGGCCGACTGGCGGAGCTCCCATTTTCCGTTTTTTGCAGGACCCAGAATGCCGCTCGAACGATTTGCGCGTAACCGGATGGGGCCGGCGCAACCGTGCGGCACGGCGGCGCCTGGACGCCTTGCCGGCCGACGCGTCCGGCCGGAGGCCGCATGACACCGCCGCGCTCGATCCGCAGCAAGCTGGTGTCGGTGGTGATGTCCACCACGCTCGCCGCGCTGCTGGTGTCGATCGCCGTCATCATCGCCTACGACCTGCGCAGTTACCAGCGCTCCCTGTTGAACGACCTCTCGACCCAGGCCGAGCTGGTCGGGCACATGACCTCGGCCGCGCTCACTTTCGATGATCCGCGCCTGGCCAAGGAGAACCTGGCGCTGCTGCGCACCCGCCCGATGGTGCGCGCGGCCGCCATCTATGACGCCAACGGCGACCTGTTCGCCTCCTACCAGGCCAGGGACGAGGCGCGCCCCATGCCCCTGCAGCTGTCGGGGACGCCCAGGAGCGACCGCGACGACCTGGTGGTCCACCAGCGCATCGTCGAGAACGGCGAGACCCTCGGCACGGTCTACCTGCGCGCCGAGAACCGGCTGCTGGCGCGTACCCTCGACTACCTCAGCATCGCCCTGGGCGTGACCCTGCTGGCGATGGGCGTGGCCTACCTCCTGATGCGGCGCATGGGGCGCGTGGTGACGGCGCCGATCATCGCGATCACCGAGATCGCGCGCGACGTGGTCGCCACCCGCGACTATTCGCGCCGCGCGCCGCGCATCAGCGACGACGAGGCGGGCGAGCTGGTCGACTCCTTCAATGCCATGCTGCTCGAGATCGAGGGCCGCACCCGCGAGCTGGAAACCTCCAGCACCGAGATCGCGCGCGAGGCGGCCGAGCGTTCGCGCGCCCAGCAGGAAGTGATGCGCCTGAACGAGCAGCTCGAGCAGCGCGTCGACGAACGCACCCTGCAGCTGGCCCTGGCCAATGCCGAACTGGCCAATGCGATCGAGGAGGCGCGCAGCGCCAACCAGGCGAAATCCGCCTTCCTTTCCTCGATGAGCCACGAGCTGCGCACCCCGCTCAACGCCATCCTCGGCTTCGCCCAGATATTGACGTCCGATTCGCTGCCCTCGACCCTGGAGCAGAAGAAGGAGTTCGCGAACCACATCCTGAAGAGCGGCCGCCACCTGCTCACCCTGATCAACGAGATCCTCGACCTGGCCAAGGTGGAGTCGGGCACGGTGACCCTCTCGATGGAGCCGGTGGCGCTTGCCGACACCCTGCAGGAAACCCGCACCATGGTCGAGCCGATCGCGGCCGGCCGCGGGGTGCGCGTGCTGTATCCTGACGTGCCGGGCGCCGTGGTGCTGGCCGACCGCACGCGTTTGAAGCAGGTCTTGCTGAACCTCCTGTCGAACGCGGTGAAGTACAACCGCGAGGCCGGCGCCGTGGTGCTCGGCTGCGAGCAGGTGGGCCCGGCCCGGATCCGCCTGTCGGTGCAGGACACCGGCGCGGGCCTGGATGCCGAACAGGTCGCGAGCCTGTTCCAGCCCTTCAACCGCCTCGGCCAGGAAGGCGGCCAGCAGGAGGGCACCGGCATCGGCCTGGTGGTGACCAAGCGCCTGGTCGAACTGATGGGCGGGGAGATCGGCGTGACCAGCAGCCCGGGCGTGGGCAGCGTGTTCTGGATCGAGCTCGCCACCACCGCGCCGCTGGCGCCGCATGCGCCGGAAGGGCCGGTGGAAGAGGCGGAAGACGTGCAGGCCCTGCCGAGCGAAGGCGAGCCACACCTGATCCTCTACGTCGAGGACAATCCGGCCAACCTGCGCCTGGTGGAGGAGATCGTGCGCTTCCGCCAGGACCTGCGCCTGCTGTCGGCGCCCGACGGCCACATGGGATTGTCGCTGGCGCGCGCGCACCGGCCGGAGATCATCCTGATGGACCTGAACCTGCCGGGCATGAGCGGCATCGAGGTGCTGCGCCAATTGCGCGCCGATCCGCTCACCAGCAACATCCCCGTCATCGCCCTCACCGCCAACGCCATGCAGCGCGACATCGAGCGCGGGCAGGCGGCGGGCTTCAACCGCTACCTGACCAAGCCGATCGACATCGACAGGTTCACCGAAGCGATCAACAGTACGCTGGCCCAGCTCCGTTCCGCGCAAGCGGCGCCGAAGCAGGATACGGGGCCGGCCGAAAGGAAGGCCGAATGATTTCACTGACCGACATCCGCCGCGCGCGCATCCTCGTCGTGGACGACGAACCCGTCAACGTCCAGCTGCTCGAATACCTCCTCAAGACCACGGGGTACGAGAACGTCACGAGTACCAACGATCCGCGCCAGGTGGTGTCGCTGCACCTGAAGCACCGCTTCGACCTGATCATCCTCGACCTGCACATGCCCGGCATGGACGGCTTCGACGTGATGGAGGCCCTGAAGCCCCTGGAAAGCGATTCCTGGCTGCCGGTGCTGGTGGTGACGGCCGAACCGGACAAGAAGCTGGCGGCGCTGGAAGCGGGGGCGCGCGACTTCATCGGCAAACCCTTCGACACGGTCGAGGTGATGACCCGCATCCGCAACCTGCTGGAAGTGCGCCTGCTGCACCGCGAATCGCAGGACTACGGCGTGCAGCTCGAGCGCGAGGTGCGCGAACGCACCGCCGAGCTGGCGCGCTTCCGCGGCGCGATGGACGCCACGCCCGACGCGATCTTCCTGATCGACACCGCCAGCATGGCGATCGTCGACGTGTCCGACGGCGCCTGCCGCATGCTGGGCTTCTCGCGCGACGCGCTGATGCGCATCGATCCGGTGGCGCTGGGCCTGGCCACCCGCGAGCTGCTCGAGCGCCACCTGGCGGCGGCCGCGCAGGCGGGGCTGGACGGGGAGGGCCGGACCCAGTTCGACGCGCTGCCCGGCGACATCGTCGAAACCGAATTGCTGCGCGCGGGCGGACAGGGCGCGGTGCCGGTGGAGATCAGCTGGAAGCTGCAGGACCTGGGCAAGAGCCGCATGCTGATCGCCGTGGTGCGCGACATCAGCGAACGCCTGCATGCGCAGGAACGCATGCGCCACATGGCCAGCTACGACGCGCTCACGGGCCTCTCGAACCGCACCCTGTTCTTCCAGAACCTGCGCGACGCGATCGAGCTGGCGCGCGACAAGAACTGGCGCGTGGCGGTGCTGTGCATCACGATCGACCGCTTCAAGATCATCAACGATTCGCTCGGCACGGCGCTGGGCGACGAGCTGCTGCGCCAGTTCAGCACCCGCCTGGTGCGGGTGGCGCGGGTGCGCGATTCGGTCGGGCGCCTGGGCGGCGACGAGTTCGCGCTGACGCTCACCATGCAGCGCGACCAGCAGGAAGCGGTGAACGTGGCCAACGAGGTGCGCGAGATGCTGCGCGCGCCCTTCGACCTGCACGGCCAGCAGGCCGCGCTGACGGCCAGCATCGGCATCGCGATGTACCCGGACGACGCCACCGAGCCCGGCACATTGGTGAAGTACGCCGACACCGCGATGGTGCGCGCCAAGGAGGCCGGACGCGACGGCTACCGCTTCTTCACGGCCGGGATGAACGTGCAGGTGCTGGCGCGCCTGGACCTCGAGCTGGCGCTGCGCGGCGCGCTGGAAGGCGGGCAGTTCGTGCTGTATTACCAGCCCAAGCTGGAATTGAATACCGGGCGGGTCTCGGGTGTGGAAGCGCTGCTGCGCTGGAACCGGCCCGGCTACGGCCTGGTGTATCCGGCCGAGTTCGTGCCGGTGATGGAAGAGACGGGCCTGGTGGTGCGCGTGGGCGAATGGATCGTCGACGAGGCCTGCCGCCAGATCGCGGCCTGGAATGCGAACGGGGTGCGCGACCTGCGGGTGGCGGTGAACGTGTCGAGCCGCCAGTTCGTCGAAGGCGACCTGGAAGGCGTGATCCGGGCGGCGCTGGAAAAGCACGGGGTCGAGCCGGGACTGCTGGAACTGGAACTCACCGAGAGCGCGCTGATGTCGAATGCCGGGCACACCATCGAGGTGCTGGGGCGCCTGAAGGAACTGGGCATCCGCATCGCGATCGACGACTTCGGCACCGGTTATTCCTCGTTGGCCTACCTGAAGCGCTTCCCGATCGACAAGCTCAAGATCGACATCGCCTTCGTGCGCGACATCGTGACCAATCCGGACGACGCGGCCATCGCGCTCGCCATCATCAGCATGGCGCACAGCCTGCACATGCAGGTGATCGCGGAAGGCGTGGAGACGCGCGCCCAGATGGCCTACCTGCGGCGCCACCGCTGCGACGAGATCCAGGGCTTCCACTTCGCGCGCGCGCTGCCCGCCGAGGAAGTGGCGCGCCTGGTCCATGAAAACCGCGAGCAGCCCGACCAGCCGCCGGCCCAGGACGACAAGGTGCAGACCCTGCTCATCGTCGACGACGACGTCAACGTGCTCACGGCCCTGCACCGCCTGTTCAGGCGCGACAACTACCGCGTGCTGACGGCCTCGTCGCCGGCCGAGGGTTTCGAACTGCTGGCCCTGTACCGGGTGCAGGTGATCGTGTGCGACCAGCGCATGCCGGTCATGAGCGGCACCGAATTCCTCAGCAAGGTCAAGGAGATGTATCCGGAGACGATCCGCATCATCCTGTCGGGCTACACAGGGGTGGAGACGGTGCTCGATTCGATCAACCGCGGGGCGATCTACCGCTTCTATACCAAGCCCTGGCACGACCAGCAGCTGCGGGAGAACATCCGGCTGGCGTTCCGGCATTACTGGCTCACGTATGGGCCGTACGATGACCGCAAGGCGCCGCGGGACGAACAGGATAAATCGAGCGTCGCCTGAACGCGCGTTCGGCAGAGCCGAACACCCTACGGAAACCGATGCTCGTAGGGTGTTCGGCTTCGCCGAACGCGCGTTCAACTAAAGTGATCCCACCCGCTCAGCTTCATATCGAGCGGCGCCCCTTGCGCATCGACGAATCGCAAGCCGGCTTCCGCGTCGATTCGCCCAACGCGCGTCACCGGCGTCCCGCTGATCCTCCCGGCTCCCAGCACCGCCGTGCGATTGCTGACCGGCGCCGTGAAGCACAGCTCGTAATCGTCCCCGCCCGCCAGGGTGAACCGGCGCCGCAGCGCCTGTTCCTGGCGCGCCAGCACCGGCCCCGCCGGCAGCGCATCCGCGTCCAGCGTCGCGCCGACGCGGGAAGCCGCCAGGATATGCCCGAGATCGCCCACCAGCCCATCCGATATATCGAGCGCCGCGCGGGCGATCGGTTGCGCCGCCAGCGCCAGGCCCAGCGCCACGCGCGGCGCCGGCATGTGCATGCGCTGGGCCGCCTGGGCGTGATCCTCGTCAGGCAGCGCCAGCTCCTTCCAGTACCCCGCCAGGGCGAGGCGCGCATCGCCCAGCGTCCCCGAGATCCAGATATCGTCCCCGGCCTGCGCCGCGTCGCGCCGCAGCGCGTGGCCGGGCGCCAGCTCGCCGAACACGGTGATGCAGATGTTGAGCGGGCCCTTGGTCGTGTCGCCGCCGATCAGTTCGCAGTCGTGCGCATCGGCCAGCGCAAAGAGGCCGCGCGAAAAACCCGCGAGCCAGACGGGATCGGCGGCGGGCAGGGCGAGGGCCAGCGTGAAGCCGAGCGGGCGCGCGCCCATGGCGGCCAGGTCCGACAGGTTCACGGCCAGGCTCTTGTGGCCCAGCATGAAGGGATCGGCGTCTTTGAAGAAATGGCGGTCCTCGACCAGCATGTCGGAAGAAATCGCCAGCTGGCGGCCGGGCGTGGGCGTGAGCAGGGCGCAGTCGTCGCCGATGCCGAGGTCGGCCCGGCCGGGACGCTCGCGCTTGAAGAATTGCTTGATGAGGTCGAATTCGGAAAGCATGGGGCGGATTGTACCGATTTATCAGTCTGACTAATGGATGAGCTTGACTTATTGGCAAGTCTTATGCATCAAAATGCTTCTTGTTGAAAATACGTAGTCTTTGTCAACTGCCAGTCTGATAAAATTGGAGGTTCCCCTCTAGTTTCAGGAAGGCTGCCCGGCATGGACTCGTCATCGGACAAGAAAGAAGAATTGCGTCAACAACTGCGTGCAGCAGCACTCGAATACCACCAGATTCCCCGCCCCGGCAAGATCAGCGTCACGCCCACCAAGGGCCTGCTGAACCAGCGCGACCTGGCCCTGGCGTATTCGCCGGGTGTCGCCGCGCCCTGCGAGGAAATCGTCAAGGATCCGGCCAACTCCTACAAGTACACCGCGCGCGGCAACCTGGTCGCCGTGATCTCGAACGGCACCGCCGTCCTCGGCCTGGGCAACATCGGCCCGCTGGCCTCCAAGCCGGTCATGGAAGGCAAGGGCGTGCTGTTCAAGAAGTTCGCCGCGATCGACGTGTTCGACATCGAGATCAATGAAAACGACCCGGACAAGCTGGTCGACATCATCGCCTCGCTCGAGCCGACCTTCGGGGGCATCAACCTGGAAGACATCAAGGCGCCCGAGTGCTTCTACATCGAGCGTAAACTGCGCGAGCGGATGAAGATCCCGGTCTTCCACGACGACCAGCACGGCACCGCCATCATCGTCGGCGCGGCCATCCTGAACGGCCTGAAAGTGGTCAACAAGGACATCAAGAACTGCAAGCTGGTGGTCTCCGGCGCCGGCGCGGCCGCGCTGGCCTGCCTCGACCTGATCGTCGACCTCGGCTTCCCGATCGAGAACATTTTTGTCACCGACCTGGCCGGCGTGGTCTACAAGGGCCGTACCGAGCTGATGGACCCGGACAAGGAACGCTTCGCGCAAGAGACCGAGCACCGCTCGCTGCGTGACGTGATCCCGGGCGCCGACATCTTCCTCGGCCTGTCCGCCGGCGGCGTGCTGAAGCAGGACATGGTCGCCCAGATGGCGCCGAACCCGCTGATCCTGGCCCTGGCCAACCCGAACCCGGAAATCCTGCCGGAAGACGTCAAGGCCGTGCGCAGCGACGCCATCATCGCCACCGGCCGTTCGGACTACCCGAACCAGGTCAACAACGTCCTGTGCTTCCCCTACATGTTCCGCGGCGCCCTGGACTGCGGCGCGACCACCATCACCCGCGAAATGGAAATCGCGGTGGTGCATGCGATCGCCGACCTGGCCCACGCCGAGCAGTCGGACATCGTGGCCTCGGCCTATGGCATCGCCAACCTGTCCTTCGGCCCGGAATACCTGATTCCGATGCCGTTCGATCCGCGCCTCCTGACCCACATCGCCCCGGCGGTGGCCAAGGCGGCCCAGGACGGCGGCGTCGCCACCCGTCCGATCGCCGACCTCGCGGCCTATGCCGAGAGCCTGCAGCAGTTCGTCTACCGCAGCGGCACCTTCATGAAGCCGCTGTTCTCGGTGGCCAAGCAGGCGCCGATGGAAGCCAAGCGCATCGTCTACGCCGAGGGCGAGGACGAGCGCGTGCTGCGCGCCGTGCAGGTGGTGGTCGACGAGAAGCTGGCCCGCCCGATCCTGGTCGGCCGTCCGGCCGTGCTGGAAAAGCGCATCGAGAAGTTCGGCCTGCGCCTGAAGCTCGGCCAGCACGTGGACGTGATCAACCCGGACTTCGACGAGCGCTACCGCGACTACTGGCAGGCCTATTACGAGATGGCCAAGCGTAAGGGCGTGACGGTCGACCTGGCCAAGCTCGAGATGCGCCGCCGCCACACCCTGATCGGCGCCATGATGGTCCACAAGGGCGATGCCGATGGCCTGATCTGCGGCACCTACGGCACCACCTGGATGCACCTGCACTACATCGACCAGGTGCTGGGCAAGCGTGCGGGTTCGAACGTGTACGCGGCGATGAACTTCCTGATCACCCCGGACCGCCAGCTGGCCATCGTCGACACCCACGTCAACGAGGATCCCAGCGCCTGCGAACTGGCCGAGATCACCGTCATGGCGGCCGAGGAGATGGAGCGCTTCGGCATGCACCCGCGCGCGGCCCTGCTGTCGCACTCGAACTTCGGCACCGCCAACAGCGCCTCGGCCCAGAAGATGCGCGCCGTCCTGCCGCTGGTGCAGGCGGCCAAGCCGAACCTGGAAATCGACGGCGAGATGCACGGCGACACCGCGATCGAAGCCAAGGTGCGCGTGAAGATCATGCCGAACTCGGCATTGACCGGCGACGCCAACCTGCTGGTGATGCCGAACATCGACGCCGCCAACATCTCCTACAACCTGGTCAAGAGCGCCGCCGGCAACGGCATCGCGATCGGCCCGGTCCTGCTCGGTTGCGCCCGTCCGGTGCACATCCTGACCCCGTCCTCGACGGTGCGCCGCATCGTCAACATGACGGCGCTGTGCGTGGTCGACGCCGTCTCGCAACGCTAGGAGTGTGTGAAAATTCCTCCATGGCTGCGTTGCCGCGTCTCGCCGTACTAGCGTACTGTCTTCGACGCGGCGCCGGATTGCCGGACCACTTGCCCTGGAGGTTTTTCACACACTCCGGATTGTAACGGGTGGTCGATATCTTTCGACCACCCTTTGCGTTGCATCAAACGAACATGTCATCGTTTGGTCATGATTCGTCGCCATTTGTCTTCGCACAAATACAACGGTAACAAACCGTAAGCGGGCGACGTACCCCAGCCGTTTCGGGGCATAATGTCAGTATAAGTGTTGCATTAATTGCAGCTATTCCTATCGTGCAAGGGGATGCCTACTTCCTCTCTGTTACAATCCGGGCTTTGCCGTGTCTGGCGGCCTGCGCGACCATCTTCTAGAAATCCAAGAATATGCAAACATCCAAAAGAGCCTTGATCACTGGCATTACCGGCCAGGACGGCGCCTACCTGGCGCAGATTCTCCTGGAAAAGGGCTACCACGTGACTGGCACTTTCCGTCGTTCCAGCTCGGTGAATTTCTGGCGTATCGAAGAGCTCGGCATCCAGGCCCACCCGAATCTCTCCCTGGTCGAATACGACCTGACCGACCTGTCCTCCAGCATCCGCCTGATCGAAAGTTCCAAGCCGGACGAGGTGTACAACCTGGCGGCGCAGAGCTTCGTCGGCGTGTCCTTCGAGCAGCCGGTCACCACCGCCTCGATCACCGGCCTGGGCGCCGTCAACCTGCTGGAAGCCATCCGCATCGTCAATCCGAAGATCCGCTTCTACCAGGCGTCCACTTCGGAAATGTTCGGCAAGGTGCAGGCCATCCCCCAGGTCGAGGAAACGCCTTTCTACCCGCGCAGCCCCTATGGCGTGGCCAAGCTGTACGCGCACTGGATGACGGTGAATTACCGCGAGTCCTACGGCATCTTCGGTTCCTCGGGCATCCTGTTCAACCACGAGTCGCCGCTGCGCGGCCGTGAGTTCGTCACCCGCAAGATCACCGACTCGGTCGCCAAGATCGTGCTGAACAAGCTCGACGTGCTGGAACTGGGCAACCTCGACGCCAAGCGCGACTGGGGCTTCGCCAAGGAATACGTCGAAGGCATGTGGCGCATCCTGCAGGCCGACGAGCCCGACACCTTCGTGCTCGCCACCAACCGCACCGAGACCGTGCGCGACTTCGTCTCCATGGCCTTCAAGGGCGCCGGCATCACCGTCGAATTCACGGGTGAAGGCGAGAACGAAGTCGGCCACTGCGCCCGCACCGGCAAGGCGCTGGTGCGCGTGTCGCCGAAGTTCTACCGCCCGGCCGAAGTCGACCTGCTCATCGGCGACCCGGCCAAGGCCAAGCGCGTGCTCGGCTGGGAGCCGAAGACCACGCTGGAAGAGCTGTGCCAGATGATGGTCGACGCCGACCTGCGTCGCAACGAAATCGGGTTCTCGTTCTAAATCATGGAACGCATGGCCACCGACGACATCCCGGCCTTCATCGGCGGGAGGGAAGGCGAGGGGCGCCGCGCGCTCATCACGGGTTTGCGCGGCTTCACCGGCCGCTACCTGGCGCAGGAGCTGACCAACGCCGGCTACCGCGTCATCGGCACGGTGATGCCGGGCGAGGAAACCGGTCCGGACATCCATCCGGTCGACCTGCTCGACCGCGAGGCCGTGCAGCGCATGGTCGACGAGGTGCAGCCGGACGTGGTGGCCCACCTGGCCGGCATCGCCTTCGTGGCCCATACGAACGCCGAACTGATCTACCGCGTCAACGTGGTCGGCACGCGCAACCTGCTGGAAGCCCTGGCGAATGGCCAGCACCGGCCCACCAGCGTGCTGCTGGCCTCGTCGGCGAATATCTACGGCAACGCCAGCGTGCCCGTCATCGACGAGAACGTGCCGCCCGCGCCCGCCAATGATTACGCCGTCAGCAAGCTGGCCATGGAATACATGGCGCGCCTGTGGATGGACAAGCTGCCGATCACCATCGCGCGCCCGTTCAACTACACCGGCATCGGCCAGGCCGAGAACTTCCTGCTGCCGAAGATCGTCTCCCACTTCCGCCGCAATGAGAAACGCATCGAGCTGGGCAATCTCGCCATCGCACGCGATTTCTCCGACGTGCGCATGGTGGCGCGCGCCTACCGGCGTTTGCTCGCCGTGGCGCCGGGTGGCGAAGCCTTCAACGTCTGTTCGGGCAGCTCGCACTCGCTGGCCAACCTGATCGACATGATGAGCGAGATCGCCGGCTACCACATCGACGTGCAGGTGAACCCCGCTTTCGTGCGCGCCAACGACGTGCTCACGCTATCGGGCAGCAACAGCAAGCTGACCGCCGTGATCGGCCAACTCGACCCGACGCCGCTGTCCGAGACGCTGCGCTGGATGTACCTGGCGTGAAGACCGGCGGTCTTACCGTCGGACTCGGAACGACCATGATCGAACCGGGCCTGACCAGGGGCCGCCTCGATGGCATCGGGGTCTATACCCGTGCCCTGCTGCGCCACCTGCCGCGAGCCGGCTGCAGCGTTTCCCCTTATTCCTGGCCACGCCCCCGCACGAACGGCGAGGGCATCAGCATCGGCAAGGCACTGCCGCAATCCTTCGAAACCGCCTCCATCGTCGACCTGCTGACGCCGGGCGCGCACCGCGTGCACATGCCCGCGGATATTTTCCACGCCACCGACTACCGCATCGTGCGCATGGATTGCCCCGTGGTGGCGACCCTGCACGACGCGCTCCCCATCAAGTATCCCGAGTGGTGCAGCCCGCGCCTGCGCCGGACCAAGAACTGGCTTCAGCGCAAGGCCATCGCCAAGGCCGACCACGTGATCGCCGTTTCGCATTTCGCCACCACTGAACTCGTCGAATACTTCGGCGTCGATCCGCGCCGCATTTCCGTGGTGCCGAATGGCGTCGACGAGGAGTGGCTCGAGCCAGCCGATCCGCAGGCGGTCGAGGCGGCGCTCGCGCGCTATAAACTACGCCCAGGCTATTTCCTCACCGTCGGCACCCTGCAGCCACGCAAGAACGTCGAGCGCCTGCTGGATGCCTGGCTCAGCTTGCCCAAGGCCCTGCGCGAAGAGCGCGGCCTGGTCGTCGTCGGCGGGCCCGGCTGGCGCTGCGAGGAATTGCTCGCGCGCCTGGCCGCTGCCCGCGACGGCGGCGAGAACGTCGTGTGGCTGGACAAGGTCCTTGAATCACAAGACCTGCGCCTTCTCTACGCCGGCGCCGGCGTCTTCGTGTTTCCCTCCCTGTACGAGGGCTTCGGCATTCCGGTGCTGGAAGCCTTCGCCGCGCGCATTCCCGTGGTGGCCTCGAACGCCAGCTCCCTGCCCGAGGTGACGGCGGGAGCGGCCCTCGAAGTCGATCCCCTGGACACCGGCGCACTCGCCGACGCCATGCGCACCCTGGCCGACAATGCCGCCGAGCGCGCGCGCTGCGTCGCCGCCGGCCGGGCTCGCGCCGAACAACTGACCTGGCAGGACACCGCACGGCAAACCGCCGACGTGTACCGCGCCGTCCTTTCGCAGTAAGCTTCCAACATGCGTGTCCTTCATTTCTACAAGACGTACTATCCGGACTCGGTGGGCGGCATCGAACAGGTGATCCGCCAGCTGTGTGTCGGCACGACGCGCCTGGGCGTGACCAATACCGTGCTGTCACTGTCGCGCCAGAAAGACCTGGCCCCGATCCAGTTCGACGGCCACACCGTGGTCCGCATGCCGCTGAATTTCGAGATCGCCTCGAACGCCTGCTCGGTCCAGGCTTTGGGCGCGCTGTCGCGCATGGCGCGGGAGGCCGACGTGGTGCACTACCACTTTCCCTGGCCCTTCATGGACCTGGCGCACTTCATGGCGCGCGTGGACAAGCCGACCGTGGTCAGCTACCACTCCGACATCGTGCGCCAGAAGCGCTGGCTGCGCCTCTACCAGCCCCTGAAATTCCGCTTCCTCGACAGCGTCGACAGCATCGTGGCGGCCTCGCCCAACTACCTGGCCTCGAGCAGCGTGCTGGAGCGCTACCGCGACAAGACCCGCGTCATCACCTATGGCCTGGACAAGTCGACCTATCCGACCGTGGAGCCCTGCCGCCTGACCCATTGGCGCGAGCGGGTGGGGCCGAAGTTCTTCCTGTTCGTCGGCGTGCTGCGCTACTACAAGGGCCTGCACATCCTGCTGGAAGCGGCCAAGGGCCTCGACTATCCGATCGTGATCGTCGGCACCGGCCCGGAAGAGATGGCCTTGAAAGAACAGGCCGCGCGCCTGGGCCTGAAGCACGTGATGTTCACCGGCGCGCTGGACGAGGCGGACAAGGCGGCCTTGCTGACCCTGGCCTATGGCCTGGCCTTCCCTTCCCACCTGCGCTCGGAAGCCTTCGGCATCTCGCTGCTGGAAGGGGCGATGTACGGCAAGCCCATGATCTCCTGCGAGATCGGCACCGGCACCACCTATATCAATGTGGACGGCGAGACCGGACTGGTGGTGCCGCCGTCGGATCCCCAGGCCCTGCGCGGCGCGATGCGCACGCTGTGGGAGAACCCGGAAGTGGCGCGCGACATGGGTGCGCGCGCGGAGGCGCGGTATCACGAGATCTTCACCTCGGAGCAGATGGCGGCGGGGTATACGGCGCTGTACCAGGAGCTGGTGGCGAAGCGGGCGGCCTCTAGCGCCGCGACCGGAGTGGGCCTGGTGGACGTGCCACCAGCACGGTAGGGTGGACGGCTTTGCCGTCCGCGCGTTCAACTAGACCATGCAAAGCACGGCGCGTTCATTCAAACGTGATTTGAACGCGCGGTCGGCATAGCCGACCACCCTACGGTTCGTTGCTGCTTTTAAGCTTCCGCCCAGCGCTGCTGCACCGTCCGCACCGCCGGCATCTGCTCCATGAACAGATCGACCAGCGCCGGATCGAAATGCCGCCCCTTCTGCTCGCGCAGGAAGGCCAGCGCCTCTTCTTCCGTCCACGCCTTCTTGTACGGCCGCTTCGAGGTCAGGGCGTCGAACACGTCGGCAATCGCCACGATCCGTCCCACCAGCGGAATCTCGTCGCCGCGCAGCCCGCGCGGGTAGCCGCTGCCGTCGTACTTCTCGTGGTGGGTGAGGGCGATCTGGCGCGCCAGTTCCAGCATGCCGCCGTCGTGCTCGCCGATGATCTCGGCGCCGATGGTCACGTGGCCCTGCATGATCTTCCATTCCTCGGGATCGAGCGGTCCCGGTTTCTGCAGGATGCGGTCGGGGATGCCGATCTTGCCGACGTCGTGCATCGGCGCCGCGTGCAGCAGGTCGTCGGCTTCAAGCTCGCCCATGCCGGCGGCGATGCCGAGGATGCGCGAGAAGTGGCTCATGCGGATCACGTGCAGGCCGGTCTCGTTGTCCTTGTATTCGGCCGCCAGGCCCAGGCGCTGCACGATCTCCAGGCGGCTCGCGCGCAGCTCTTCGGTGCGCACCAGCGACAGGTGGGTGCGCACGCGGGCGCGCACGATCGGCGGGCTGACCGGCTTGGTGATGTAGTCGACGGCGCCGGCCTCGAAGCCTTCCAGTTCGTCGGCGGTGTCGGTCAGCGCGGTCACGAAGATCACGGGCGTGGCCGCCGTGTCCGGGTTGGCCTTGAGCGCCGCGCAGACTTCGTAGCCGGACATCCCCGGCATCATCACGTCCAGCAGGACCAGGTCGGGGCGTTCCTGGCGCGCCAGCTCGAGCGCGCGTGCGCCGTCCTTGGCGAACAGCAGGCGGTAGTGATCCTGCAGGATCTGGCGCAGCAGCTGGAGATTGCTGGCCTCGTCGTCGACCGCCAGGATCAGCGGGAGGTTGTTCGGTTGGGTCATACGTTCATCTCTGTGGTGCTTATTCGCCGAGAGTGGCCATCACGCCTTCCAGCTGTTCCAGGGCGGAGTCGAATTCGAAGTCGCCGATCGCGCCCTGGATCTGGGCCACGCGCGGCGCGACCGGATGGCCGGCCAGCGCGGCGGCCAGGCCCGCCAGGGCGGCATCGTCGAGGGCGCCGCGGCGCAGGGCCTGCAGCAGCACGCCGCCGGCACGGCGCGCGCGCGCCAGGTCGTAGGCTGCCTCGGCCTCATCGGTCGCAGCCGGCTGCTGCGGGCTGCCGGCGCGGATCGCCGCCAGGGCCTCGCCGAGCGCCGCGGTCGAGGCGTCCAGGGCCGTGGCCGCCGCCCGTTCGTCGGTCGGCACCGCATTGGTGGCCTGTTCCAGCCTGGACAGCGCGTCCGACAGCTGTTCCAGGCCGACGTTGGCCGCCACGCCGCGCACCTTGTGGGCGAGCATGCGCAGTTGCTGGTGGGCGCCGCCGGCAGCGTGCATTTTCAGGGTGGTCGCCAGGTCGCCGTACTGGCGGCCGAAATGCTCGAGCGCTTCCAGGTAGACGTCTTCCTTGTCGGCCCAGCGGTGCAGGCCGGCGCGCCGGTTCAGCACTTCGCGCGCCGGGCCCGGGAGCTCGAGCGCATCCTTGTCGCACTGCTGGTCCAGGCCCAGCACGCGCGCGATCTCGTGCGAGAGCGTGAACCAGTCGACCGGCTTGCTGGCGAAACCGTCCATGCCGACTTCGACGCTGGCGCGGCGGTGTTCGGCCAGCACGCTGGCCGTCATCGCGATCACCGGGGTGCGGCGCCGGCCGGTCGAGGCCTCGAACGCGCGAATCGCGCGGGTCGCGGCCAGGCCGTCGAGCGTCGGCATCTGGAAGTCCATCAGCACCAGGTCGTAGTCGCCGCTGGTGGCCTGTTCGACCACGGCGGCGCCGTCGGAGACCGCCGTCAGGGTATGGCCGCGACGGCTCATCAGGAGCTGCAACAGCTCCAGGTTCTGCGGCACGTCGTCGGCGGCCAGCACCTTCAGCGGCGGCAGCACGGCGGCGCTGCGCACGCGCGGGGCCTGCTGGACGAAGCGCGCCAGCACCAGGGGAAGGCGCACGTGGAAGGTGGTGCCTTTGCCCAGTTCGCTCTCGGCCCAGATCCGGCCGCCCATCAGCTCGACCAGTTGCTTGCTGATCGTGGTGCCCAGGCCCGTGCCGCCGAAACGGCGCGTCATCGAGGCGTCGGCCTGGGTGAAGGGATCGAAGATCGCCTGCAGGCGCTCGGGCGCGATGCCGATGCCGGTGTCGCTCACCGCGATGCACAGCTGGTCCGCTTCCGCGCCCACGCGCAGGGTCACGGCGCCCTGCCGGGTGAACTTGATGGCGTTGTCGAGCAGGTTGGTGAGCACCTGGCGCAGGCGCAGTTCGTCGCCGCGCAGGCCGGTCGGCAGCGCCGGGTCGTAGTGGATGTCGAGGTGCAGGCCCTTGGCGCGCGCGTTCGCGGCCAGGGTCGAGGACAGCTCGTCGATCAGGGACAGCAGGTTGAAGTCGTTCTGCTCCAGCTCGACCGCGCCTTTTTCGAGCTTGGCGGTGTCGAGGATCTCGTTCAGCAGGCGCAGCAGGGAGCGCCCGGCCTTGCGGATGGTGTCGAGGTGGCGCCGCTGCTCCTTGTCCAGTTCGCCGTCGAGCAGCACGTCGGTGAAGCCGAGGATCGAGTTCATCGGGGTGCGGATCTCGTGGCTCATATTGGCCACGAAAGTGGCGCGCGCGGCCGCGGCCTGCTCGGCCTTGTCCTTGGCCTCGCGCAGGGCGTCTTCCATCTGGCGGCGCTCCGTGATGTCGAGGATGACGCCGTCCAGCCATTCGATCTCGCCACGGTCGTTGCGCACGCCGCTGCCGTTTTCCCACAGCCAGCGCACGCTGCCGTCGGCGTGCAGCACGCGGTATTCGACCAGGTAGGGGCGTCCTTCCGCCAGCGAGGCGTCGACCGCCTCGTTCACGCGCACGCGGTCGGCGGCGTGGATCAGGGTGCCGAAGCGGCGCCGCGCCTTGCTGCCCAGGAAATCCGCAGGCGGGTAGCCGGTCACGTGCTCGACCGCGTCGCTGATGAAGACCATCGGCCAGTCGCCTTCGCGGGTGCAGCGGAAGGAGATGCCGGGGATGTTGCCGATCAGGGAGCGGAATTGGGCTTCGCTCGCATGCAGCGCCTGCATGATGGCGCGGCGCTCGCTGATGTCGGTGATGAAACAGACGAACAGGTCCTTCTTGTCCAGGCGCGCATGGCCGATCGCGCGGCGGATCGGCACCAGGCTGCCGTCCTTGCGCTTGCCCATGAGCTCGCTGCTGCCGGCCATCTTGTCGGTATACCCGTCGCGCACCAGGCCCAGCAGGCCGTCGTGCGAAGCGATGTCGCCGTCGGCGATCAGCACGGCCGCGCTTCTCCCGATGATGTCTTCGCGGCGCCAGCCGAAGATGCGCTCGGCCGCGGTATTGAATTCGGTGATGGTACCGTCTCGCGCGATGGTGATCACGCCGTCCACCGTGGTGGTGAGCAGGGCGCGCATCCAGGCTTCGCTGGCGCGCAGGTCGAGGAACATCTGGCGATAGCGCAGCAGGCCGTTGGCGGCCGCCACCAGGGCGGTGAACGCCACGGTGATGACCGAGATCGCCAGCGCCAGGAAGGAGCTGTTCGAGGAACCCAGGTCGCCCGGCTCGACGTTGCCGACGAAGCGCGCCGCCGCCATGCCGGTGTAGTGCATGCCGGCGATGGCGCAGCCCATGACGATGGCGGCCAGCAGCAGGCGGCGCGATTCGCTGATCGACTTGAACCGCGACAGGCTGAAGCGTACGCCCAAGGCCACGGTCGCCAGGACCACGGCAACCACGATCGACAGCGCGAACATGGCCGGGTCGTAGCGCAGCTGCAGGCTCATCTGCATTCCTGCCATGCCCGAATAATGCATGGCGCCGATGCCGGCGCCCACCACCACGCCCCCCAGGAGCAGGCCCATCGGCCCCAGGCGCTGGCGCGAGATCAGGCTCAGGGCCACGGCGGAGGCGCCGACGCTCGGCAGGGCGGACAGGATGGTGATCCAGGGGTGGTAGGTGATCGGCGTGCACAGGTTGAAGGCCAGCATGCCGATGAAGTGCATGGCCCAGACGCCTGCGCCCAGCGCCAGGCTGCCGCTGGCCAGCACCAGGACCCGGTGCGAGCGGCTGGCCGCCGCCTGGCCGGCAACCTGCAGGCCCATCCAGGACGAGAAGATGGCGATCAGGACCGACAGCAGGACGAAACGCGGCTCGTGCACCCCAAAGGTGAGGAGCGAGGGATCGTCCGGGACTGAGAATAATTGCAACATGGGGCGGCTTTATGCGTGATGGGCAAAAGATGCGCCCAGGAAAGGTCTTCGCAGTATCGCATTTTCGTCTGGGAAAGTCTTGTTTGAGGCAGGAATCATGCGGGTTTCAGACGTTTTGTGTCGCGCTTGCGCCACCGCCGATGGCGTGCATTATGGAAAAAATCCACGGACTGCTATGCTCTGTCGTACGTACGCGAAACGCAGTCAAGCAGGTGCCATGTTGCTCAACCGATTCATTGTTGTCCTGTTCACGCTGGCCGGCCTGGGCTCAGTCTTGCCGGCAGCCGCCGCCGCACTCCCCGCGGCCAGCCCACGCCTCTATCTCACTACCGAGCTGCTGGCGCCGTCGAGCATGATGGAAGACGGGCGCGTGGTCGGCATCGCGACCGACAAGGTGCGCGAAGCCATGCGCCGCGCAGGCGTGGACTACCGCATCGACGTCCTGCCCTGGAAACGCGCCTACCATGCGGCGCTCACCCGCCCCGACGCCTGCGTCTACTCGACCACCCGCACGCCGGAACGCGAGGCCCTGTTCAAATGGGTGGGCCCGACCGACATCGCCCAGTGGGTGCTGCTCGGCCGCGCCGACCGCAAGCTGCAGCTGCGCAGCCTCGACGATGCGCGCGGCCTGCGCATCGGCACCTATAACGGCGATGCGCGCGAAGCCTGGCTGCGCAGCCGCGGCTTCACCATCGATTCGACCTCGAACGACTTGTCCAATCTGCCCAAGCTGATGGCGGGCCGCATCGACCTGTGGGCCGCCAGCATGCGCAGCGAGAGCAATGTGCTCGCACGGTACGGCTATGAGAAGCAAGTGGTGCCGCTATTGGTCTTCAAGGAGATCGGCGTCTACCTGGCCTGCAACCGCGCCGTGCCGGACGAGGTGGTCGCGCGCCTGAATGCGTCTTTCGAGGCCATGGCGCGCGATGGCACCGGGCGCAGGATCGAACGCGGTTACGAAGACTGGGAGCCGGGCGGCAAGCCTGCCTCGTCGCGCAAGCCCTGACTCCTTCTCCTGCGTGCTGTAAATCTTTCCGACAGGAGAATGCGCTCCGCTGGAAGGGAACAGCGGTGCGGCGACAGCGCATTCCTTCGCATCCATGCGGGTCTTCACCGTTGGACGGCACGCCGCGCCGGCGGTTTATGCGTCAGGAATGTCGGAAAGGTTTACAGCAGAGATGAAGAGAGGGGGCAAGGCGTTGAGCCGGAAGCGATAACTCGTCCATCAAAAACTAAATGGGCCAAACCAACGCGTAGTATCAATAATTCCGCCACGTTTGGAAACGAAAGCTAACCGTTTATTGCATTCTATAAATAATGATGTCATCGTTCCGGTTAAGTCAGCATAGTCCAGAAATACAGGAACAGTCCCAACTGGGATCAAGTGACTATTAGCTGGTCTACTACCCTTGTCGATTTCCGCACGGTTGCTACTCTCTTCTTTCTCAAACGAATCCTGATTGATGTTCAATGGGGTAACTAAGTTGGTACTCCACTCTTTTGCATAGGCGTCGTATGCTGTCTCAGCAAGACTAAGGCAAGATTTAGGAACCGAGGGCGAAATTTCCGGAATTCTTACCGTTACGGTTTTCTTAGGAGGAGAATCGACCGAAAAGCTCGGAAGCGATAAAGAAGCTAATATCGAAAATACGATAGGTTGAATAGATTTCATGGGGCAGCCTAGAATAGCACACTTCAGTAATTTAAATAAACCTAACTAACTATCGGAACTCAACTCAATATGTGCTAACGTCATAGACCAAAAACCCGTTAACGAGTCGCGCATTATGCACGACTTCGTGCCTGACGACATTCCCATCTCGGTCTGTCACAATCGAACGAATGCCATTTACATCTTCGTCATAAAATTGAGCGATCGACATAAATGTTTCGCCATGATGGCAATATGCCGATGTCCATGTTTCGTATCCATCTTGTGTTTGAAATACTTTGTTCTCTGCTTCGAAAACCCAGTTACCCGAATATAGAGTGTAATTAACTCCTCAAGTTTCCGTTGTCCCGTTAGTCACAGTCCATTCAGTAAAATCAGCGCCAAATGTTTTGACATCTTTCATTCCATTTCTCGAAATAATAGTTATCATCGAGTCCGGCATCCTGCATAAGTCCGCCCCACCAGTCCTCGGGTGGCTCCGAATCTTCGACTTCAGTTTCGCCGCCTGGAGGCCCGTCACCCAAATTACTTGGGGGAATTTCTAGCCCGTCAGTGGGAAAGCCAACGAGAGTGATATCCATTGACTCCTGTAATTGTGAACTGTGAAATCCGAAGTGTGCCGTAGCATGGTAGCAGCCTGAAATCTCTAGACCCTCCTGAAAAGTCACAGTTTTGTAAATACTGAGAAGCGGCATCTTACTATTGTAAGTACGATCCTTTGCTTTAGTTCTCATCGTGAAGTAGAAGCATCAAAGTTTGGCACTATATGGCGGCTGCCCAGGGTGGCTGCCCACGCTATAGTCATTCGCGTGGCGAGTGTCCCATTTTTCCTCAGAAATGGGACTGTGCCGGAGGTAGTGGTGGGCGCTCAGATCAAGGAGCGTCCGATGACTACCGTAGCAACCATGGTGGCCGAGAATACGAAGGCCGAACTGGCCGAACTGGCTGTCCTGGGCGGCAAGACCATCACCTTCCAGGGACGTTCGATTTCGATGGGAAATCGCCAGGAAATCCGCGCTGGCCGTCGAGCGTGAGAAGGCCGCGTCACTCAGGAAGCGCACACGGCCGGCTGCCGAAGATCGACCGGCGGCATGCCCATTTCGGTCGCCAGCTTCGGGGGCTACTAACGATGAAGGTTGAAACGAAGGTCCAGCTCAACGTCGTCGACCGAGCAATCGCGCTCTTTCCCCACTCGCCGGAGCCCGCTGCCTCGCTGCGCGCAGCGCCATTCCAAGGCAGCTAAGCCGTCGCGCCTGCGCAATGGCGCACGGCCAACGGCTCGCCGAATGGTCGGCTCGCAGCTGAGCGCTGTCGGAGTAGTGGGCTTGTCGAGATCCACTTCCATTCCTCTTTTGCTACTGTAAAAGTACTCGACAGTAAATTTAGGTCGCAGTTGACCGTCGAGCCGCTAACCTTGTTGATGTTCAGTCGGTGGTCGCGCCACTTCGCGAGTTCCTCAGGTGTTGCGTCGGCCAGCTTCATATCGAGGAATGGCTCCCATCGATCAACCATTACCGATCGCCGCTAGGCGAAGCTGCTCGAAGCGCTGGCCACGTTTCGTAGCTGAGACCTCCTTCTCGTAGCGATCGAAGGCGTCGCGGACCATGCGGCCGGCCTGGGTGCCCGTTGCTTCGCCGGCGCGAATTTCGGCCTCATGCTGTGGCCCAGGCGATCGCCTTGGCCTTTGTCGACATTACCCTCGAATCTCGGACGCCTTGGATCGCGACCTGAACTTGCCAGCCGCTCGCTCGTTTTTTGCTTATGAAGCCACGTTAAAACCCTTGCTGAGTATTCCGTGCGTAATTATCGCGTAACGTGCGTAATGCGTAACAAGATAATGGGGCGAATGCGGGAAAGTGTGGAGAGCCTTCCGGCCCGCCGCGCTACCTAAGTTCTTGTTTTTAATCAGGAAGCGGGAAACTGCGGTGTGTTGCGTCGGGTGTTGTTGGTGCCTCCGGCCGGAATCGAACCGGCACGCCTTTCGGCGCTTGATTTTGAGTCAAGTGCGTCTACCAATTCCGCCACAGAGGCCCGATAGCAGGCGCGCATCTTAGCATACCGTTTGTGTAACTGACCAGTACCGTGCGGTGCGGCCCCGGAACTGGTCTTCGTGCTCAGCAGGCGATGCGCTGCTGCAGCAGGCGCAGGCTGCCCACGGGGCCCTCTACCTGCAAGGCATGCGGCGAGACTTCCACCACGATGGAGCCGTCGCGCGCGCTCAGCCAGGGACGCGGGCGGAAGTAGCTGAGGCGGTCCGGGTCGGACACGGTGCGGCGGTAGCCCAGCGAGACCAGGGCTTCGTCGAGGGTGGCGAGCATGTGGCGGGCATCGAAGCGGGTGTTCATCTCGAAGCGGCCCGGGCCCATCATGGCGGCCGGCAGCAGGGCGCCGGCGAGGGCGGGCAGGACGATGAAGGCCAGCGGGGTGTCCGGGTCGATGAAGTGCAGGGCGCCGACCAGCAGCGGCAGGCCGAACAGCAGGGTCAGGGCCCAGGGCAGCAGCTGGCGCCAGGTGCCCTGCCGGGCCAGGAAAAAGGGCCGTTCGCGAATTCTGACGATTTCCGAAAAGGTAACGCTTTTCATGGGTATCTCCTCGCAGCGCTGCTCGAGCGGTTGGGATCGCTTTACACATGCGACCAGTTTTATTCTGAACACCAACCCAAGGGAGAGATTGACTCTGCTCAAATGCACTGCCTTGCAGGCATAGGTTCTCACATTCGGGTTGGCGAGCTGCGCACTGCTGGAAAACATGCAGGAATCGTGCCAGAAAAGCAAAAGCCGCTGGAGGTCAGGCCAGCGGCTTTTTATTGCGAAGGAGAAGCGGTTCAGGGGCGGCGGAACAGGCGGAAGCGTTCGTAGCGGTCGGAGGCGCGCCGGCCTTCCCACAGCACGGTGGCGCCGCGCACGCCATGGCGGCGCGCCTGGCGGTCGTCGCTGCTGTTGCGGTTGCGGATATCGTCCTGCAGCAGCACGTAGCGGCAGCCCTTGGCGTCCAGGCTGGCGAAGGGCAGGCGGCCGAAGTAGGCAAAGGAGGCGCGCTGGGCCGGGCCGACATTGCTGTCGATGCAGTCGGCATCGTGCGGCAGTGTCGCCGCGATCTGCTGGGCCACGCCGGCGTAGCTCTTGCTGTAGTTCAGGTCCGGCAGGAACAGGGTCATCAGGAGCACCCACAGCAGGATCAGGCCGCTCGAGGACAGCACCACGGCGCGCCACAGCACCGGCGGGCGGCGCGACAAGCGCCAGTGGACCAGCATGATCCAGCCGACGCTGGTCGCGGCGGCCACCACGAAGGCGATGATGCCGACTTCCGGCTTGAAGCCCGGCACCAGCTTGAGCGCGTTCTTGGCCAGCTGGGCCGGCCAGCCGGTCAGCTTGGCGATCCAGAACAGCCAGACCAGGGCGCCGAGGATGGTCAGGACCATCACCGAGAACCAGTCGATCGCATTGATGGCGCCGCGCTTCATGGTCGGCAGGCCGAACGCCGCCATCAGCGCCAAGGGCGCCAGCATCTTGAGGAAGTCGCCGTTCTCCAGCGCCGGGTCGCACAGCAGCAGCAGGGTCAGGGCGAGGAAGAAGAACACCGGCATGACGATGTGCAGCAGGTGCTGCTGGCGGCGCCAGGCCCAGGTCGCCCACACGGCGAAGGGCCAGGCCGGCCAGAAGAACCAGACGCCGATGCGGAAGAATCCCTTGAGTGATTCCAGGGTCGGCAGGCCGACCTGGCCGGCGTTCCAGTCCAGCCAGTCGCCGACCGGCGACAGGCTGTAGGGCTGGACCAGGGCGGCCGGCACGATCCAGACCAGGGTGATAAGAAATCCGACACCGGCGGCGATGCCCATGTGGCGCAGGGTCTCGCCGGTGGCCAGCTTCAGGTAGCGGGTGCAGGCGTACAGGGCCAGCAGCAGGACGAAGGGCGGCATGACGCCGCGGGTGAGGGTAAGCAGCCCCAGCGAGAGGCCGACCAGCACCGCGTTGCGGTTCGAGGCGTGCTCGACGTAGCGCACCGCGCGGTAGAGGAAGTAGGCGAGCAGGGCGCCCTGCAGGGTCGCGGCCAGGGTCAGGTGGCTCTGCACCAGCAGGCCCAGGCAGCCGAGGTAGATCAGGACGGCGGTGTCGCCCAGGGTGCGGCCGTAGTCGTCGGGTTCGGGCTGGCCGCCGAAGGCCAGGCGCAGCGGCTGCGCTTCGGCGCGGCGGCCCAGGTGGAAGGCCGTGTACCAGAGCGACATCGCGCCGGTCACGAAAATGCCGATGGTCGAGACGCGGGCGGCCAGCACGTCGCCCAGGATCCAGCCGAACAGCTTGATGCACATCGCCCCCAGCCAGAAGGCCAGCGGGCCTTCCTCGCTGGCGGCCAGGCCGGCGATGTTCGGGTAGAGCCAGTCGCTGAACGAGCCATGCGCCATTGTCCACATGATGCCGAATGGGCCGGCATCTTCCTTCCACGGGTCGCGGCCGATCAGGCCCGGCAGGATGTACAGCATGCCCAGCGCGAGCAGGGCCCAGCGGGGCAGCGCCAGTGTGGCGGCGGCGGGAAGGCGGACGGGTTTCATCAGGTCAGCGTGGAAAGCGGAAAGAACAGTCGCGTAGTATAGCCGCGAAAAAAAAAGAAGCCGGTGAACCGGCTTCTTTCTGGCAACCCAGGGCGCTGCGGCCCGGGGCTTGCGTGGCGCCTTGGCGAATTAGCCGTTGGCGACCGAGGTCTTCGAACCGACCGAGCCGAACTTCTGGCGGAACTTCTCGACGCGGCCAGCGGTGTCGACGATCTTGTGCTTGCCGGTGTAGAACGGGTGCGATTCAGCCGAGACTTCGATCTTCACCAGCGGGTACTCTTTACCTTCGTAGGTAGCGGTTTCGCGGGTGTTGATGGTCGAACGGGTGATGAATTTGAAATCGCACGACACGTCGTGGAACAGGACTTCGCGGTAATCCGGATGGGTATCGGTCTTCATGATTTGGTGCTTTCGATTGAGTAGGTAGCCAAACGGCACTTCGTCGGTCGACTTGCTTCTTGACCCGATTGCCGATCACTTGCCCAGGGTTGGACTGAACCGGCGATTATAGAGGGGTTTGGCCTTCGAGGCAATCCCGGCCGGGCCGCCTGTGCCCGTGCAGGCACAAAAAAGGCGGCCCGCAGGCCGCCTCGTCGCGCGAGTCGCAGTCGGCTATCAGCCGCCGCGGCGCATCATGTCAAAGAATTCGACATTGTTCTTGGTCGCGCGCATCTTGTCGAGGATGAACTCCATCGCCTCGATCTCGTCCATCGAGTACAGCAGCTTGCGCAGGATCCAGATCTTCTGCAGCTGGTCCGGCTTGATCAGCAGTTCTTCACGGCGGGTACCCGATTTGTTCAGGTTGATCGCCGGGTAGACGCGCTTCTCGGCCAGGCGGCGCTCGAGGTGGACTTCCATGTTACCGGTGCCCTTGAATTCCTCGTAGATCACGTCGTCCATGCGCGAGCCGGTTTCGATCAGGGCGGTCGCGACGATGGTCAGCGAGCCGCCTTCCTCGACGTTACGCGCGGCGCCGAAGAAGCGCTTCGGACGCTGCAGGGCGTTGGCGTCGACACCGCCGGTCAGGACCTTGCCCGAGGCCGGGATCACGGTGTTGTAGGCGCGCGCCAGGCGGGTGATCGAGTCCAGCAGGATCACGACGTCCTTCTTCATCTCGACCAGGCGCTTGGCTTTTTCCAGCACCATCTCGGCGACCTGCACGTGGCGGGTGGCCGGCTCGTCGAAGGTCGAGGCGACCACTTCGCCGCGCACCGAACGCTGCATTTCGGTCACTTCTTCCGGACGCTCGTCGATCAGCAGGACGATCAGGGTCACGTCCGGGTGGTTGGCGGTGATCGCGTGGGCGATGTGCTGCAGCATGACCGACTTGCCCGACTTCGGCGAAGCGACCAGCAGGCCGCGCTGGCCCTTGCCGATCGGCGAGATCAGGTCGACGATGCGGCCGGTGATGTTCTCGGCGCCGTTCATGTCGCGCTCGAGGCGCAGCGGCACCTGCGGGTGCAGCGGCGTCAGGTTTTCGAACAGGATGCGGTGCTTCGAGGCTTCGGGCGATTCGCCGTTGACCTTGTCCACCTTCACCAGCGCGAAGTAGCGCTCGCCGTCCTTCGGCGTGCGCACTTCGCCTTCGATCGAGTCACCCGTATGCAAGTTGAACCGGCGGATCTGCGACGGCGAGATGTAGATGTCGTCGGTCGAGGCCATGTAGCTGGCGTCCGGCGAACGCAGGAAGCCGAAGCCGTCCGGCAGCACCTCGAGGGCGCCGTCGCCGAAGATCTGTTCGCCCTGCTTCGCGCGCTTCTTCAGGATCGCGAACATCAGTTCCTGTTTGCGCAGGCGGGCTGCGTTGTCGATGTCGAGGCCGATGGCCATCTCCAGCAGCGCGGAGACGTGCATTGCCTTCAGTTCAGATAAATGCATGTTTGTGTGGGTGTCCCGTGACGGGAAAGTAAAGGTAGGGGAGGGAACTACGGGGTTTGTAAGCTGGGAAGCACCGGAGCCGGTGAGCTTCCCGACATGACGGCAACGCGGGCGCGCTGCCGCCGCTCATGGTATCAGTATCAGATGTTGCTGTCGATAAACTGAGTCAGCTGGCCCTTGGCCATGGCGCCAACCTTCTGCGCCGCTGCGACACCGTTCTTGAACAGGATCAGGGTCGGGATGCCGCGGATACCGAACTTGGCCGGCACGGCCTGGTTCGCGTCCACGTCGACCTTGGCGATGGTCAGCTTGCCTTCGTATTCCTTGGCGACTTCTTCCAGGATCGGTGCAATCATCTTGCACGGACCGCACCACTCGGCCCAGAAGTCGACCAGCACCGGGCGCTCGGACTTGAGCACTTCGGCATCGAAGGTTGCATCGCTGATGTGTTTAATGTTTTCGCTCATAGGTTCCTCAGATGAGGTAAGGATCAAATAACGCCTGGCGGCCTGGGCCGATCCTGCGAGGCCCCGGGCACGGCTTCCGTGCTCTGCTCATCTAATAAATGAGCTGCTACACAATGGTGGAGGCACTGTGTGCAAAAAACAATATGGAAGGACGGCAAGGGGGTGTCAGGCGGGGATGTGCCGAATAATACCCCATTTTTTCAAAAAGTGTGGGGCGGTTTGTACAAAATCTCAACATTGCACCGCGCGGCGCAGCTGCTCGATCGCGAGCGGCTTGCGGAAGGCCCCTGCCACCTGCAATCCGAGGGCGCGCGCCAGCTCGGTGGCGGCATTGCGCACCCCGTCTTCCATGGCCGAGACGAGGATGACGCGGCCATTGAAGCCCTGGCCGGCGGCGGCCTGCAGGAATTCGATGCCATCCATCTCGGGCATGGCCAGGTCGCAGATCAGGAGCTCGGGGGCATGGCGCGGCAGGGCGGCCAGGGCGCGCCGCGCGTCGATCTCGGCGTGCACGTCGAAGGGGCCAGAGCCATCGAGCATGTCCAGCATGTCGCGCAGCACGTCCAGCATGAAGCGGTCGTCGTCGAGCAGCAGGACGCGCCTGGCGTGCGGTGCTGGTGAGGACGGTGGCTGCATGGGAGACCCTGGGTAATTGAACCGGGGGCCATTATGGCGAAGTTTTCGAGTTGCGTGGAAATAATGAACACGGGTGTTGCATGCGCCCCGCATGAAGTGCGTGCGGCTTGCGCTGCTTCCTGTTACGAGGCCTTATACGCTGCCGGTGAAGCGCGCCAGATGACCCGGATGCCACATCGTCGCCACCGAGGCCACCCGTCCGCCGGAGGTGGTGCGGCGGTGCAGTACCAGGCAGGGCAGGCCGGCCTTGACGCCCAGCATGGCCGCGACCTCGCCGGGCGCCGGCTGGGCTTCGATGCCGTAGGTGGCGCCTTGCAGCGGCGCGGCCGCCATCAGGTGCTCGTTCGGGGTGATGGTGGCGAAGTCCTGCTCCAGGTAGTGGGGGGCGCATGCCGGGTTGACCCAGCGGTCCTCGACCTGGATCGGCACGTCGTTCTCGAAGTGCACGATGATCGAATGGAAGAGCGCAGCGCCGCTTGCGAGCTCGAACTCGGCGGCGAGTTCCTCGGTGGACGGCTCCTCGCGCAGCAGGCGCAGCTGGCTGCGGTGGGCGCGGCCGCGCGCCCGGATCTCGTCGGCGATGTTGCGGATCTCGACCAGGGTCGCCTGGTATTTCTGCGGCGCCACATAGGTGCCGGAACCCTGGCGCCGCACCAGCGCGCCCTCGGCGGTGAGCTCGCGCACGGCGCGGTTGACGGTCATGCGCGAGACCCCGAACTGGCGCACCAGCGCCTGCTCGGAGGGCACCAGGTCGCCTTCCTTCCAGCGGCCGGACGCGATCTCGCCGACCAGGTAATCCTTGATACGCTGGAAAATGGGGGTGCTGTCTTGCGCGATCTGTTCTTCCAAACTACTCTCCGGGGACACATGCGATAGGCGGATTGCGGCACGCAGCCGCGCCCCGGATTCTAGCACTGCAATTCGAAAGCAAGAGCCGGAGTGACCCGGCGTCGGCGCGGGCATATCGTGCAGGCATCGCGACATTCTCCGGACACCCAACATGAACGCCATGAGCAACATCTACGACAGTGAGGAAGCACGCTGGGCCGCGGTCCAGCGCCGCGACCGCGACGCCGACGGCCAGTTCTACTATTCGGTGCGCAGCACCGGTGTCTACTGCCGGCCTTCCTGCCCCTCGCGCGGCGCCCTGCGCGCCAACGTCGCCTTCCACGCCAGCCCCCAGGATGCGGAAGCGGCCGGCTTTCGCGCCTGCCGGCGCTGCGAACCGAATCTGCCGCCGCTGGCAGAGCGCCAGGCCGCCGCCGTGGCCCGGGCCTGCCGCCTCATCGACGAGGCCGAGGAAACCCCGAGCCTGGACACCCTGGCCGAGGCGGTGGGCCTGAGCCGCTTCCACTTCCACCGCCTGTTCAAGCTGCACACCGGAATCACCCCCAAGGCCTATGCGGCCGCGCGCCGCACCGCGCGCCTGCAGCAGGGTCTGGCGGGTGCGCCCAGCGTCACCGATGCCCTCTACGAAGCGGGCTTCGGCTCGAGCGGGCGCTTTTATGAAGCCAGTGCCGGGGCCCTCGGCATGCTGCCCGCCCGCTACCGCGCGGGCGGGCAGGGCGAGACCATCCGCTTCGCCGTCGCCGGCTGCTCGCTCGGCGCGATCCTGGTGGCGTCCACCAGCCAGGGCATCTGCGCCATCCTGATCGGCGACGAGCCCGAGCCGCTGGTGCATGACCTGCAGGAGCGCTTCCCGCAGGCGGAGCTGATCGGTGCGGAGCCCGAGTACGAACGGGTGGTGGCGCAGGTGGTCGCTTTTGTGGAGGCGCCGCAGATCGGCCTGGACCTGCCGCTCGACGTGCGCGGCACCGCCTTCCAGCGCCGCGTGTGGGAAGCGCTGCGCGCGGTGCCGGCTGGTGTCACGGTCAGCTACAGCGAACTGGCCGAGCGCCTGGGCATGCCGACCGGTGCCCGGGCGGTGGCCAGCGCCTGCGCGGCGAATCCGGTGGCGGTGGCGATTCCCTGCCACCGCGTGGTGCGGACCGATGGCGGCCTGTCCGGCTATCGCTGGGGCATCGAGCGCAAGCGCACCCTGCTCGAACGCGAGGCCGGGCAGTGACCGACTGGAGCGAGGTGGCGCAAGCGCTGGACGCCTTCGGTTGCGCCGTGATCCCCGGCCTGCTCTCCGTGAAGGACTGCGCGGCGGCGGCTGCGCTGTATGAGCGCCCGTCCCTGTTTCGCAGCCGCGTCGTCATGGAGCGTCACGGCTTCGGGCGCGGCGAGTACCAGTACTTCGCCTACCCGCTGCCCGCCCCGCTGGCGGCATTGCGCACGGAGCTGTATCCGCCGCTGGCGGCGATCGCCAACCGCTGGCAGGCGGCGCTGGGGCTCGATACGCGCTTTCCAAGCGAGCATGCGGACTACCTGGCGCGCTGCCACGCGGCCGGGCAGCTGCGGCCGACGCCGCTGCTGCTGCGCTACCGCGCCGGCGACTACAACTGCCTGCACCAGGACCTCTACGGCGAACTGGTATTCCCCTTGCAGGTGGCGGTGCTGTTATCCCGGCCCGGCGAGGACTTCGAGGGCGGCGAATTCGTATTGACGGAGCAGCGCCCGCGCATGCAGTCGCGCGCCGAGGTGGTGCCCTTGACGCAGGGCGACGCGGTGGTCTTCCCGGTGAACCAGCGGCCGGTGCAGGGCACGCGCGGCGTCTACCGCGTCGCAATGCGTCATGGCGTCAGCCGCCTGCGCAGCGGAACCCGGCATACATTGGGGATCATCTTCCACGACGCGACCTAGCCGGCCGGGGCGCCCTATGCCCGCTCCTTGAATTTCTATACACTCCGTTTTGCTGCGCCCACGAGGCGCGGGCCCCTACAAAAACGGAGAATAGAAAGCATGCGCGCGCGCCACATCCCCCTCTCGTCCCTGATCGTCCTTGCCGGCCTCGGTGTCCTGTCCTCGGCGCATGCCGACACCGTCATTACGAACGCCAACGGCTACACCCTGAACGCCAAGGGAGAGCTGCTGCAGTTCAGCGCACTCGCGTTCGACGAAAAAGGACGCATCACGGCCGTGGGCAGCAATGCCGAGGTGACGGCCAGGGCGAAGGGCGCACGCCAGGTCGACATGCAGGGCCGCACCGTGCTGCCGGGCCTGATCGACGCGCACGGCCACGTGTTCGGCCTGGGGCAGCAGCTCACCCAGCTCGACCTGTCCGGCTCCACCTCGCTGGCCGGCGCCATCAAGTCCATCTCCGACTATGCCAAGGCCAACGCGAACCACGCCTGGATCCGCGGCCGCGGCTGGAACCAGGAGAACTGGAAGCTGGGCCGCTTCCCGACCGCCCAGGAACTCGACGCGGTGGTAGCAGACAAGCCGGTCTGGCTGGAGCGCGTCGACGGCCACGCCGGCTGGGCCAACAGCCGCACCCTGGCGCTGGCCGGCATCACCAGATCGACCCCGGACCCGGCCGGCGGCAAGATTCACCGTGACGCTAACGGCGAGGCGACAGGTGTGCTGATCGATTCGGCCCAGGAGCTGGTGACCAAGGTCATGCCCGCCCAGACCGAGGCGGAAGGGCGCGTGATGCTCGACAAATCGCTGCAGGAACTGGCGCGCGTGGGCCTGACCACCGTGCACGACGCCGGAATCGGCGTGGCGGAAGACCGCCTCTACCGCGACTACGCGGACCAGAAGAAACTCACCGCGCGCGTCTACGCCATGATCGGCGGCACCGGCGCGGACTTCGACCAGCTGGCCAGGAAGGGCCCGCTGAAGGACTACGCCGACGGCATGTACGCGCTGCGCGCCGTGAAACTGTATTCCGACGGCGCCCTGGGCAGCCGCGGCGCGGCCCTCATCAAGCCATACAGCGACGAGCCGCATTCGCATGGCCTGCTGTTCTTCAAGGCCGCGCAGATGGACGCGATGATGACCAAGGCCATGCGCAAGGGCTACCAGGTGAATGTGCATGCGATCGGCGATGCCGGCAACAAGCAGATCCTCGACATCTACCAGAAGGAACTCGGCGTCACCAAGAGCGCAGCCCAGCGCCACCGCATCGAACATGCCCAGGTGGTGACGGCCCAGGACATCCCGCGTTTCCAACAGTTGGGCATCATTCCTTCGATGCAGCCGACCCACGCGACCTCGGACAAGAACATGGCCGAGACCCGCGTCGGTCCGGAGCGCATCAAGGGCGCCTACGCCTGGCGCAGCTTCCTGCACCAGGGTTCGCGCATCGCCTGCGGTTCGGACTTCCCGGTCGAGTCGCCGAACCCCTTCTACGGCATCCACGCCGCCGTCACCCGCATGGACCACGCCGGCCAGCCGGTGGCGGGCTGGTACCCGAACCAGGCGATGTCGCTCAAGGAAGCCTTCCGCTGCTTCACCCTGGACGCGGCCTACGCCGGCCACCAGGAAAACAGCCTCGGTTCGCTGGAAGTGGGCAAGCACGCCGACTTCATCGTGATCGACCGCGACCTGTTCCGCATGTCGACGTATGACATCTTCAAGACCGGCGTGCTGGAAACCTGGGTGGGTGGCAAGCAGGTGTTCAAGAAGTAAGCGCCCGGGTGGGCGGCGGGTCCGTCGCCCACCCCCGTGAAAGGCATCAAGCGTAACGATGAAAGTGGTTGACTTGGTTGTATAGACAACCTAGACTCATTGCAGATTCCAACCCAGGAGCCGCCATGAACTCACCGATGCCCCACGACCCCCGCTTCGACCCCACGCGCGTCATCCGCGCCCCACGCGGCAGCGAACTCTCCTGCAAGAGCTGGCTGACCGAAGCCGCCTACCGCATGATCCAGAACAACCTCGACGCCGAGGTGGCCGAGAACCCGCAGGCGCTGGTCGTCTACGGCGGCATCGGCCGCGCCGCCCGCAACTGGGAGTGCTACGACCAGATCCTCGCCTCGCTGCGCGAACTGGAAGACGACCAGACCCTGCTCATCCAGTCCGGCAAACCGGTCGGCGTGTTCCGCACCCATGCGGACGCCCCGCGCGTGCTGCTGGCGAATTCCAACCTGGTGCCCAAGTGGGCCAACTGGGAACACTTCAATGAGCTGGACCGCAAGGGCCTGTTCATGTACGGCCAGATGACCGCCGGCAGCTGGATCTACATCGGCACCCAGGGCATCGTGCAGGGCACCTACGAGACCTTCGCCGAGGCCGGCCGCCAGCACTTCGGCGGCGACATGGCGGGCCGCTGGATCCTCACCGCGGGCCTGGGCGGCATGGGCGGCGCCCAGCCGCTGGCCGCGACGTTTGCGGGCGCCGTGTCGCTCAACATCGAGTGCCAGCAGAGCAGCATCGACTTCCGCCTGCGCACCCGCTACCTCGACAAGCAGGCGCGCGACATCGACGAAGCGCTGGCGATGGTGAAGGAATACACGGACAAGCGCGAAGCCGTCTCCATCGGCCTGCTCGGCAATGCCGCCGACGTGCTGCCGGAGCTGGTGCGCCGCGCGAAAGCGGGCGGCCTGGTGCCGGACCTCGTCACCGACCAGACCTCGGCCCACGACCTGATCAACGGCTACCTGCCGTCCGGCTGGTCGGTGGAAGAGTGGAAGGCAGCCCAGCAGGACCCGTCGCAGCATGCGCGCCTGAAGGCGGCCGCCGCCGCGTCCTGCGCCGTGCACGTACGCGCCATCCTCGACTTCAAGGCCATGGGTTCCCATGCCGTCGACTACGGCAACAACATCCGCCAGGTGGCCAAGGACGAGGGCGTCGAGAACGCCTTCGACTTCCCCGGCTTCGTGCCCGCCTACATCCGTCCCCAGTTCTGCGAAGGCCGCGGGCCATTCCGCTGGGTGGCGCTGTCCGGCGACCCGGAAGACATTTATAAGACCGACGCCAAGATCAAGGAGCTGTTCCCGCAGCACGCGCGGGTGCACCGCTGGCTCGACATGGCGCGCGAACGCATCGCCTTCCAGGGCCTGCCGGCGCGCATCTGCTGGCTCGGCCTGGGCGAACGCCACCTGGCCGGCCTGGCCTTCAACGAGATGGTGCGCACGGGCGAACTGAAAGCGCCGATCGTGATCGGCCGCGACCACCTCGACACCGGTTCCGTGGCGAGCCCGAACCGCGAGACCGAAGCCATGCGCGACGGCACCGATGCGGTGTCGGACTGGCCCCTGCTCAACGCCCTGCTCAACACCGCGGGCGGCGCCACCTGGGTCTCGCTGCACCATGGCGGCGGCGTGGGCATGGGATACTCGCAACACTCGGGTGTGGTCATCGTGGCCGACGGCACCGAGGCGGCCGCGCAGCGCCTGGCGCGCGTGCTGGTGAACGACAGCGGCTCGGGCGTGATGCGTCACGCCGATGCGGGCTACGACAGCGCAATCGAGACGGCCAGGAAGAATGGCCTGATTCTCCCGATGATCAAGTAAAGAGCAAGAGCATGAACGATTCGCACCACCATCTGACTTTGCAACCGGGTGAACTTCGCCTGGCCGACCTGCGCGCCGTCTGGGCCGCCCACGTGCCTGTGAAACTCGCACCCGAAGCCTGGGCCGCGGTCGAGGCTTCCTGCGCCCTGGTCCAGAAGATCACCGCCAAGGGCGACCCGGCCTATGGCATCAACACCGGCTTCGGCATCCTGGCCAAGGCCCACATCCCGAACGACCAGCTGGAAGCGCTGCAGCGCAACCTGATCCTGTCGCATGCGGTGGGCACCGGTGAACTCATCGCCGACAACATCGTCCGCCTGATCGTGCTGACCAAGATCGGCAGCCTGGCGCGCGGCTACTCGGGCGTGCGCCCGCTGATCATCGAGACCCTGATTGCCCTGTACAACGCGGGCATCATGCCGGCGATTCCGAGTCAAGGCTCGGTCGGCGCCTCGGGCGACCTGGCGCCGCTGGCCCACATGACCCTGGCCATGCTGGGCGTCGGCCCGGTGCGTTATCGTGGCGAACTGATGGAAGCCTCCGCAGCCCTGAAGGCCGCCGGCATCGAGCCCGTCACCCTGGCCGCGAAAGAGGGCCTGGCCCTGATCAACGGCACCCAGGTCTCGACCGCGCTGGCCCTGCACGGCCTGTTCATGGCCGAGCGCCTGCTGGAGGCGGGCATGGTGGCCGGTTCCCTGTCGGTCGACGCGGCGCGCGGCAGCGATGCGCCTTTCGACCCCCGCATCCACGCGGTACGCGGCCAGCCCGGCCAGATCGCGGCGGCCCACATCTACCGCGAACTGGTCAAGGGCAGCGCCATCCGCGCCTCCCACCTGGTGGGCGACGAGCGCGTGCAGGACCCCTACAGCCTGCGCTGCCAGCCCCAGGTGATGGGCGCCGCCATGGACCTGATCGCCAATGCCGGCCGGACCCTGCTGATCGAGGCCAACGCGGTGACCGACAACCCGCTGCTGTTCCCGGAGGATGGGGCGATCATCTCGGGCGGTAACTTCCACGCCGAGCCGGTGGCCTTCGCCGCCGACACCCTGGCCCTGGCCATCGCCGAGATCGGCGCCCTGTCCGAACGCCGCATCGCCCTGCTGATCGACGCCAACCTGTCCGGCCTGCCGGCCTTCCTGGTGAAGGAGCCGGGCCTGAACTCGGGCTTCATGATCGCCCACGTCACGGCCGCCGCGCTGGCCTCGGAAAACAAGTCCCTGGCCCATCCGGCCAGCGTCGACAGCCTGCCAACCTCGGCCAACCAGGAAGACCACGTCAGCATGGCCACCTTCGCGGCGCGCCGTCTGGACCAGATGGCGCACAATACGGCGGTTATCGTCGGCATCGAGTTGCTGGCGGCGGCCCAGGGCATCGAGTTCCACCGGCCATTGACGAGTTCCGACCACCTGGAGCACGTGCACGCCCAGCTGCGTTCGCGCGTGGCGCCCTACGATGCGGACCGCTTCTTCGCTCCGGACATCGAGGCTGCGCGCAAGATGGTGGTCGAGGGCGAACTGTCGGCCTCGTGCAAGGAACTGTTCACCGTGCTGCACCCGTAATCAATCTTCGTTAATCTATTTGGAGAGGACATGGATTTCCGGTTCAAGGCAGGCAGGCTCCCCATGCTCGTGTCGATGCCCCATGCGGGCACCGACATCCCGGACGAGGTGTTGGCGACCATGACGCCCTGCGCGGCGTCGACCGCCGACACCGACTGGCACCTGCCGGAACTGTACGGCTTCCTGGAAGAGATGGGCGTGTCGACCATCTCGGCGCGCTGGTCGCGCTATCTCATCGACCTGAACCGTCCGCCCGAGAACACCAATCTGTATCCGGGCATGGACACCACGGGACTGTGTCCGGTCGACACCTTCGGCCGCGAGAGCCTCTACCTGGAAGGCCGCACGCCCGATGAGCTTGAAGTGCGGCGGCGCCTGGAACGTTACTGGATGCCTTACCACGAACAGCTGCGCGAGGAACTCGACCGCTTGAAACGTGAGTTCGGTCGCGTGGTGCTGTGGGATGCGCACTCGATCGCCTCCATCGTGCCGCGCTTCTTCGAGGGCCGCCTGCCGGACCTGAACTTCGGCACCGCGGATGGCGCGTCCTGCGATCCCGGATTGCAGGAGGCCGTGGTCGGTGTCGCACGCGCCCAGGACCGCTTCAGCATCGCCGTGAACGGCCGCTTCAAGGGCGGCCACATCACGCGCAAGTATGGCCAGCCGGCGCAGGGCGTGCACGCGATCCAGCTCGAGATGTGCCAGTGCCTGTACATGAACGAAGCGCCGCCTTTCGAGTACCGTCCCGAGGTCGCAGGCGAGGTCCAGCCCCTGCTGAAGGACATGGTCAAGGCCGCGGCCGACTGGGTGCGCGCATGAGAGCCCTGTTCGCGCGCCATGCATTGCTGCCGGACGGCTGGCGGCGCGACGTGCTGCTCGAATGGGATGCGCACGGCGACCTGACGCGGGTCGAGGCCCAGGCCACGGCTCCACTGGGCGTGCCGCGCGCCGACCACGTCCTGCCGGGCATGGTCAACCTGCATTCGCACGCCTTCCAGCGCGCACTGGGCGGCCTGACCGAGGTGGCGGGCGAGGGCCCGGACAGCTTCTGGACCTGGCGCGACCTGATGTACCGCTTCGCCGCCCGCATCACGCCTGGGCAGATCGAGGCGATCGCCGCCCAGCTGTTCGCGGAGTGCCTGCGTCACGGCTACACCTCGGTGTGCGAATTCCACTACCTGCAGCGCGCGCCGGGCGGCGAAGCCTATGCGCGCCCTGCGGAGACGGCCGAGCGCGTCGCTGCTGCCTCCCACGCCACCGGCATGGGCCTGACCCTGCTGCCGGTGCTGTACAGCCACGCCGGTTTCGGCGAACAGCCCCTCAAACCCGAGCAACGGCGCTTCCGCACCGGTGTCGACGACATCCTCGGCATCGTGGACGCGCTGTCGCCCTTGCGCGGCGGCCAGCTCGAGGTCGGCGCGGCGCCGCACTCGCTGCGCGCGGCCACCATCGCGCAGATCCGGGAACTGTCCGCGGCCTTGCCGCAAGGGCGCCCGCTGCACATCCATATCGCCGAGCAGCAGGGGGAGGTGGAGCAGAGCCTCGCGTTTTGTGGCAAGCGGTCGGTCGAATACCTGATGGACCAGGTCGCGGTCGACGAGCGCTGGTGCCTGGTGCACGCCACCCACCTGAACGACCAGGAAGTGCAGGCGATCGCCCGCAGCGGCGCCGTGGCCGGCCTGTGCCCGACCACCGAGGCCAACCTCGGCGACGGCCTGTTCCCGCTGCGGCCCTTCATCGATGCGGGCGGACGCTTCGGCATCGGCAGCGACAGCCACGTGTCGCAAAGCCCGGTCGAGGAGCTGCGCTGGCTGGAATACGGCCAGCGCCTGCAGCATCAGCGCCGCAACGTCGCCTTCACGTCCCAACAGCGCGACGTCGGCCAGTACTTGTGGCAAGCTGCCTTGCGTGGCGGCGCCCAGGCGGCCGGCCGCAAGGTCGGCGCGCTCGCCGTCGGCCTGCGTGCGGACCTGCTGGTGCTGGACGACAGCCACCCGAACCTGGACGGCGTACGGGACGAGGAAGTGCTGGGCCGCTTCCTGTTCTGCGGTAACGACAACCTGGTGCGCGACGTTCTGTGCGGCGGACGCTGGGTGGTGCAGGGCGGCCGCCACGTGGCGCAGGACGCGATCGCGCGGCGCTACCGGGATGCAGTCAATGAACTACGGGAGGTAAGCCAATGACCACTCTGATCCCCTTCGCGGCGCTCGCTCCGGTGCCGTGGAAGAACGGCGGCGGCAGCACGACCGAAATCGCCATCGGCCCGCCGGATTCCGGCTTCGAGGACTTCGACTGGCGCGTCAGCCTGGCCACCATCGAAAAGGATGGCGCTTTTTCCCTGTTCCCCGGCGTGGACCGTACCCTGGCATTGGTCGAGGGGCACGGCATGACATTGGAAATCGACGGCGAGCCGACCCTGGTCACCGATGCCGATCCGGTGGTCGCTTTCGACGGCAGCTCGAAGGTCGAGGCCAAGCTCAATCGCGGCGGCAGCACCGACTTCAACGCCATGACGCGCAGCGAGCGCTGCTACCACACCTTCGGACGCCGGCGCCTGTCGGGCGACTCGACCTTCGTGGCGCGCGCCGACGTGACGGTGCTGTTCCTGGCCGAGGGCGACGCGCTGGAACTGCGCAACGAAGGCGAGCGCATCGGCCTGGTGCGCTACGACGCGGTGGTGCTCGAAGGCGGCTCCGTCTGGAAGCTGGAGGGGCAGGGCATGGTCTACATCGTCGACGTCTGGTACCACGGCGACGAAGAGGACGAGACATATTATGAGTGAGGTGGCGGACCTGCTGTTCACCAACGTCCGTCTCGCGACGATGGTCGGCGGCTACGGCGAGATCGAGGACGCCGCGCTCGCCGTCCGGGATGGACGCATCGCCTGGATCGGTCCGCGCGCGGCAAAGCCGCAGGCATCGAGCGAATACGACTGCGGCGGCGCCTGGATGACGCCCGGCCTGGTCGACTGCCACACCCACATCGTCCACGCCGGCAACCGCAGCAACGAGTGGGAAGCGCGCCTGAACGGCGCCACCTATGAAGACATCGCACGCCAGGGCGGGGGCATCATGTCGACGGTGCGCGCCACACGCGAGGCCGATGTCGACACCCTGCTGGCGCAAAGCCTGCCGCGCGTGGCCCGGCTGCTGTCCGAAGGCGTCACCACGCTCGAGATCAAGTCCGGCTACGGCCTCGAAGCGGGCGCCGAGGAGCGCATGCTGCGCGCCGCGCGCCAGGTCGCCGGGCGCCTGCCGGTGCGGGTCGCCACCACCTTCCTCGGCGCCCACGCGCTGCCGCCGGAATTCGCGGGCCGCCCCGACGACTATGTGGACGCGCTGTGCAGCGAAATGCTGCCGCAGCTTGCCCGCCATGGCCTGGTCGACGCGGTGGACGCCTTCTGCGAACGCATCGGTTTCACCCATGCGCAGGCCGAGCGCGTGTTCGAGGCGGCGCGCAGGCTCGGCCTGCCCGTCAAGCTGCATGCCGAGCAGTTATCAAGCCAGGGCGGCGCGGCGCTCGTGGCGCGCTATGGCGGCCTGTCGGCCGACCACCTCGAATACCTGGACCAGGCCGGCATCGATGCCATGGCGGCCGCCGGCACCGTGGCCGTGCTGCTGCCGGGCGCCTACTATTTCCTGCGCGAGTCCACGCCGCCACCGGTCGCCGCACTGCGCGAAGCCGGCGTGCCGATGGCCGTCGCCACCGACTGCAACCCGGGGACGTCGCCGATGACGTCCCTGCTGCTGGCGATGAACATGGCCTGCACCCTGTGGCGCCTGACGCCGCAGGAAGCCCTGCTCGGCGCCACCATCCATGGGGCGCGCGCACTCGGCCTGCACGGGCAGATCGGCACCCTGGAAGTAGGGAAGGTGGCCGACATGGCGCTGTGGGACATTGCCCGACCGGCCGACCTGGCATATGCGATGGGGTCGAACCCCTGTCGCGCCGTGGTGAACGGCGGCATCTTACGCGGCGCCCATATCGCCGCCTGAGCCGAAGCGCTGCGGAAAAGCTGCGCTCCCGCATGCCGGGGACTGTCAATAGAAGTGTTTTTGACAGGCATCAAATCGCCTGTTTACAACTGGGGAATGATGGACTGAACGGATCGCGTCACACGCTAGAAAGAAGCAGTTGGTGTCGTAACAACGGTAACGAGTTGTAAAGCTTCATTGCCGCTTAAGAATCGACGCCTATAGTGAACCCGTGTGATTCACCATCTCCCCTCCCCATTTGACGAAAATGGGTTCGCCCACGGCGCCTTCTGGTCCGTGGGCTTTTTCTTGTGCGCCCCTAGCAGGCGCGGCGTTCCGCCAGCGCCGCCAGGCTGTCGCCGGTGACGCGGCAAATACGCCAGTCGGGCAGGATGTCCGCGCCCATGGCCTTGTAGAACTGGATCGCCGGTTCGTTCCAGTCCAGCACCGACCACTCGAAGCGGCCGCACTGGCGCTCGACCGCGATCTGCGCGAGGCGGGTCAGCATCCTGGTGCCATAGCCCTTGCCGCGGTGCGACTGGCGCACGTAGAGGTCCTCCAGGTACAAGCCCTTTTTCGTCAGGAAGGTCGAGAAGTTATGGAAGAACAGGGCGAAGCAGACCACTTCGCCGTCTTCCTCGCCCATGATCGCTTCGCAGGACGGACGTTGGCCGAACAGTCCTTCGTGCAGCAGTTCGTCGGTGGCGACCACCATATGCTCGAGTTTTTCGAACACCGCAAGCTCCCTGATCATCGACATGATGTGGGGGATGTCTTGCGTGGTCGCGGGGCGGGTGGTGAAAGTGGTCATGGTGTTTCGAGTGGGTTGTTCAGGTTGGCGGATTGCACGGGTTTCGCTGCGGGTGCGCGCAGGGCCCAGGCCACGCTGGCCAGGCACAGGACCATGCCGGCAAATTCGATGGGACCGGGGCGGTAGCCTTCGAGCTGGATCGACAGCAGCACCGACAGCACGGGCGTGATCACGCCGATGTAGACGGTCTTCTGCGCGCCGATGCGGCCGATGAGCGTGAAGTAGGCGAAGAAGGCGATCACGGAGCCGAAGATCGACAGGTAGACCAGGCCGCCCCAGTAGGTGGCGCTTGCCGGAATCACGAAGCTGTCCCCGTGCGCGAGCGCCCAGACGGTGACGAGCGAAGCGCCCCACAGCATCGACCAGGCCATCGTCAGGGGCAGGTTCTCGCATTCTTCCTTGACCTTGCTGACCACGATGCTGCCGGCCGAGCTGGCGATGGTCGCGGCCAGGGCCAGCACCACGCCGGCAATGAATTTCGCACTGCCTCCGGCCTGGAAGTCGGCCCAGGCGGCGCCGATCGAATGCCAGAACAGCAGCGCCACGCCGGCGATCGCGGCGACCCCGCAGCCGATGGTGCGGCGGTTGATGACGGTGCCGAAGAACAGGCTGCTCAGAAGCGGCGTCCAGAACACCATCAGCGCGAATACCACGGCCACCAGGCCCGAGACCACGTACTGTTCGGACTCGTAGGTGCACAGGTAGGAGATGCAGAAGGTCAGCACGCCCTGCAGCGCCATCCACTTGTGCACGCGCCATGGCAGCGCCAGGCGGTCGCGCTTGACCAGGCAAATCACGAAGAGCGTGGCGGCGGCCAGGAAGAAGCGGTAGGCCACCGAGACGGCGGGCGGCGCCTCGCCCAGCTGCAGGGTGATGGCGAAAAAGGTCGAGCCCCAGATCAGGGAGGCGATGGTGAAGAGGGCGGAGGAGGGCATCGCGGGAGTATACGTCGTCCCGCGATTTGTTGCAGTGGCCGGCGTCGCCAGCCACCAGGCATCAATAAGCGAAATTCAGGCGGCGGTACAGGAACGACAGTACGAACAGCGGCCCGATGAGCAGGAAGCGCAGGTCCTCGAAAAACGAGGGCTTCTTCCCTTCGATCTTGTGGCCGATGAACTGCCCGATCCAGGCCACCACGAAGATCGCGATCGACACCGGCAGCACGGTGTACTCCGGCATGATCGCCAGGATCCCCAGCATCACCGCGCTCATTACGCCCATGCCGAGCGCGAACTGGCGCGACAGCTTGGTGTAGTAATAGAGCGAGGCGAGCGTCGTCGCGACCGCCACCACCGGATGGATCGCCCACAGGATGCCCAGCAGGCTCAGGACGATCAGCGGGATGCACACGAAGTGGATGATCTCGTTGGTGTGGTTGCGGTGGCTTTCGGCGTAGCGCGCCAGCAGGATGTCGATGTTGCGGGGCTGCGAACTGGGGTTCATGTCTGTCTCCTGGATCTGTTGTCCGATTTTTCCCATCCTGCCCGATTCTACACGGTCTCCAGCTGCAAATCAGCCGGCACGGCGCTCGGGCGCGGCGTCTGCAGGCGCAGGTTCGGATGCGCCGCGAACAGTTCCGAGACCCACTCCACGAACACCCGCACCTTGGCCGACAGGTGACGGTTCTGCGGATACACGATGTGCACCGGCAGCGGGTCGCTGCGCCACTCCTGCAGCACCGGGACCATGCGCCCCGCCGCGATGTGTGCGGTCAGAAGGTAGTCGGTCATCATGATGACGCCCAGGCCCGCCAGCCCCGCCTGGACGTAGGCGTTGGAATCGTTGAGCGCGATGGCGCCGGGCAGGGCAACCTCGATCCGTTCGCCGTCGCGCGTGAAATCCCAGTTGAGGATCTTGCCGTTCTTGGCCGAGAAGTAGTTGACGCAGCGGTGGCGCTCGAGGTCGCGCGGGTGCTGGGGCATGCCGTTGCGGGCGATGTAGTCGGGCGAGGCGCAGGTCATGAAGTTGATCACGCCGATGCGGCGCGCGATCAGGTTCGGGTCGATCAGCTCCCCGCCGCGCACCGCGCAGTCCACGCCTTCTTCCACCAGGTCGACCGGGCGGTCGGTGCTGCCCAGTTCCAGGGTGATGTCCGGATAGCGCTCGAAGAAGGCGGGCAGGGCGGGAATCAGGATCTCGGAAGCCAGGCCGGTGGGCGAATCCACGCGCAGGCGCCCGCTGGGACTGAGCCGGTGGCGCGACAGCGATTCCTCGGCGTCGCGCACGTCCGACAGGATCTGCACGCAGCGCTCGTAGTAGGCGGCGCCGTCCGAGGTGATCATGACCTGGCGCGTCGTGCGGTGCAGCAGCTTGACCGACAGTGTCGATTCCAGCGTCTGCACCAGCGTCGACACCGTCGCCTTGGGCAGGTTCAGCATTTCGGCCGCCTTGGTGAAGCTGCCGCAGTCGACGACCTGGATGAACACTTCCATGGCCTGGAGCTTGTTCATGGTGGACTCCCTTTTTCGTGATTGTTCAGCCTTCTGAACAATCAATTCGATATTGACATCTTTATCTGATTGTAGATGAAGTCTATAGTGTGTGCATCGCAACAAAAAGTAAACACACACGGAGCAGGTCATGAGCATTCGGGATGGAATCTTCACCACGGTAGCAGTCGCCCTGAGCGGGGTAGCGCTGGCAGGCCTGCTGGGGACCGACGCCTATTCGCAGGCTGCCGGCGCGGAAGCGCGCGGCCTGAAGGCGCTCTCGATGCAAGTGGAACTGGGCAGCGAAGCCTGCGTCGACGAGGTCGACAGCCGCTGGGCCGCCCTGCCTGAAGGAGGCGCACGATGAGCGCGGTGCTCGACGAGGTGCAGCTTGCTGTCGACGTGCGCGAGCTCGAGGTCGGCGGCGCCGAAGGCCCGCTGGCGGCGCGCCTCTACCTGGGAAGCGGCGCCGGCGCGCCGGCCAAGCGCGACACCCTGGTGGTGTTCTTCCACGGCGGCGGCTTCGTCGCGGGCGACCTGCAGGAAGCGGACGAATTCCTGCGCTACCTGGCCCAGTGCGACACGAGCCGCGCGGTACTGGCTTCGAACTATACGCTGGCCACCGTCAAGCCCTTCCCGGCGGCGGTGGAAGACGCCCATGCCGTGGTGCTGTGGGCAACCAAGCACAAGGCCAAGCTGGGCTGGTCCGGCAAGAAGCTGGTGGTGGCGGGCATCGAGGCCGGCGCCAACCTGGCGGCAGTCTGCGCCCTGATGGCGCGCGACCGCGCGGCCCCGAAGCTGGCCGGCCAGATCCTGATCATGCCGATGCTCGACCCGGGCCTGTCGACCTGCTCGATGCGCCAGATGAACGAATGCCCGGAACGCGAGAAAGTGACGAACGTCTGCGCCGAAGCCTACCGTGGTTACCTGCCGCATGCCGCGGACCGTGCCCACCCGTATGCCTCGCCGCTGCGCTCGACCCGGCTGAAGAACCTGCCGCCGGCCCTGATCCTCTCCGCCGAGGACGACCCATTGTGCGACGAGGCCGAACAATACGGCGCAAAACTGATCAACGCCGGCGTAAGAACCACCGTGCGGCGCATGCCGCCGGCGCCCCTGGCGGAGCCGGGCGGACGCAACGACTGCGCCTGCAAGGTGCACGCGTTGGGGGAAATCGCCATCTTCCTGTCCGCACTGGACCGGTAAGCCGCCAGCAGTAACACGACATCCGCAGTCTCCCGAATACCGTGCCACGTGGCGCGGGGAGGCCCTGTTTTTCCCAAAATTCGCCGCGAATAGCGCCGTGAGGGAGCTTTTCAAGAAAGGTGAGCCATGATGCATGCCTGTTTCGCCAGCCCGCCTGGCCACCCGCGCACCATGCGTTGTTGACGCTTGCGCCCTGAGCGGCCCGCTCCGCTCCTAATTCACTCGGAATCGGTCATCCACGCCTGAAGCGTGGAGAGGCCCTCTTTTTTCCTCGCATCCGGCTTCGTCCCGGCTGCGATAGGGATTGTTTTGTCTCCTCAATAAGAAAGGTTGATCATGAAAAACCAACAAGGACGGATGGGCACAGTGAAAACGCTCGTGGGCCTGCTTGCGGCCGCGGGCCTGGCAGGGGCGGTCCTGAACGGCTGCGCCGACGCCAACAGCAAGGATGAACCGGCAGCGGCCGCGGCGCAGGCCGGCCCGCCGGTGTCGGCGGCGATCGTCGTCGAAAAGCCGGTCGCCGAGACCCAGGAATTCTCGGGCCGCCTGGAAGCGGTCGAGGTGGTCGAGATCCGTCCGCGCGTGAGTGGCTACATCACGGCCGTGAACTTCAAGCCGGGCGCCGAAGTGAAGAAGGGCGACGTGCTGTTCGTGATCGACCCGCGCCCCTACCAGGCCGAAGCCGACCGCGCCGCCGCCGCCGCCGCCGCAGCGCGCGCGAAGGCCGACCTGGCCCGTCTCGAACTGCAGCGCGCCGAGCGCCTGCTGGCCGATAAAGCCATCGCCCAGCGCGAGTTCGACGAGCGTGCCAGCGTCCAGAAGGAACTCGACGCCGCCGCCCGTGCCGCCCAAGCCCAATCCGAGGCAGCGCGCCTGAACCTCTCCTATACCCGCATCACCGCGCCGATCGACGGCCGCGTGTCGAAAGCCGAAATCACCCTCGGCAACCTGGTCGACGCCAGCGCCGTGCTCACCTCGGTGGTGTCGCTCGACCGCATCTATGCCAGCTTCGACGGCGACGAGCAGACCTACCTGCGCGTCGGCAGCCGCGCCCAGCGGGCCCAAGGGGCCACCGTGAAAGTCGGCCTGACCGGTGAAGAAGGCTTCCCGCACGAAGGCAAGCTGGAATTCGTCGACAACCAGCTCGACGCCAACACCGGCAGCGTGCGCATGCGCGCCACCCTGGACAACCCGGACCGCACCCTGGCGCCGGGCCTGTTCGCCCGCGTGCAGATCGGCAGCGGCGTGGCCAACAAGGCGGTCCTGATCAATGACCGCGCCGTCGGCACCGACCAGAGCCGCAAGTACGTGGTCGTGGTCGGCGCCGACAGCAAGGCCGAGTACCGTCCCGTCACCCTGGGCCCGGTGGTCGACGGCCTGCGCGTGGTGCGCACCGGCCTGAAACCCGGCGAGAAGATCGTCGTCAACGGCCTGCAGCGTGTGCGCCCGGGCTCCCCGGTCACCGCGCAGATCGTGCCGATGGATGCCGCCGCGACCGCTGCCGCCGCCGATAAGAAGACCGGCACGCAAGTCGCCCTGAATACGAAGGAGTAATCCCATGAACTTTTCCCGCTTCTTCGTCGACAAGCCGATCTTCGCGGTCGTGCTGTCGGTGATCGTCTTCGTGGGCGGCCTGATCTCGATCTTCAAGCTGCCGGTGTCCGAGTACCCGGAAGTGGTGCCGCCCTCGGTGGTGGTGCGCGCCCAGTACCCTGGCGCCAATCCGAAGGTGATCGCCGAAACCGTGGCCGCGCCGCTGGAAGAGCAGATCAACGGCATCGAGGACATGCTCTACATGTCTTCGCAAAACACCTCGGATGGCGCCCTGGCCCTGACCCTGACCTTCGCGATCGGCACCGACATCGACCGCGCCGAGAGCCAGGTGCAGAACCGGGTGCAGCGCGCGCTGCCGCGCCTGCCCGAGGAGGTGCGCCAGATCGGCGTCACCACCGTCAAGAGCTCGCCCAACCTGACCATGGTGGTGCACCTGAATTCGCCGGATGGCCGCTACGATGACCTCTACCTGCGCAACTACGCGGTGCTGAACATCAAGGACCAGCTGGCGCGCCTGAACGGCATGGGCGAAGTCCAGCTGTTCGGCTCGGGCGACTACGCCATGCGCGTCTGGCTCGACCCGCAGAAGGTCGCGGCGCGCAACCTGACCGCGGGCGACGTCGTCTCCGCCATCCGCGAGCAGAACGTGCAGGTCGCGGCCGGTGTCATCGGCCAGGGCCCCGCCAAGGACGCGGAGTTCCAGCTGACCGTCAACACCCAGGGCCGCCTGTCGAGCGTCGAGGAATTCGGCGACATCGTGGTCAAGGCCAACGAGGACGGCGCCGTCACGCGCCTGAAGGACGTGGCGCGCCTGGAGATGGGCTCCAGCTCCTACGCGCTGCGCTCGCTGCTGAACAACAAGTCGGCGGTGGCGATCCCGATCTTCGAGGCGCCCAACGCCAACGCGCTGCAGCTGTCCGCCGACGTGCGCGCCAAGATGGAAGAGCTGTCGAAGGACTTCCCGGAAGGCGTCGAGTACAGCATCGTCTACGACCCGACCCAGTTCGTGCGCGAGTCGATCGACTCCGTCATCAAGACCCTGCTGGAAGCCGTGGTGCTGGTGGCCCTGGTCGTGATCGTGTTCCTGCAGACCTGGCGCGCCTCGATCATTCCGCTGCTGGCGGTGCCGGTGTCCGTCGTCGGCACCTTTGCCGTGATGCTGATGTTCGGCTTCTCGATCAACACCCTGTCGCTGTTCGGCCTCGTGCTGGCCATCGGTATCGTGGTCGACGACGCCATCGTGGTGGTGGAGAACGTCGAGCGAAACATCACGAATGGCCTGTCGCCGCATGACGCGACCATCCAGGCCATGAAGGAAGTCTCGGGTCCGATCATCGCGATCGCCCTGGTGCTGTGCGCCGTGTTCGTGCCGATCGCCTTCGTGTCCGGCCTGACCGGCCAGTTCTACCGCCAGTTCGCACTGACCATCGCGATCTCGACCGTGATCTCGGCCTTCGTCTCGCTGACCCTGGCCCCGGCCATGTCGGCCGCGCTCCTGAAAGCGCACGATGCGCCGAAGGACGCGCTGACCCGCGCCATGGACAAGGTGCTGGGCCGCTTCTTCGCCGCCTTCAACCGCTTCTTCGGCCGTGCCTCGCACCGCTACGAAGGCGGCGTGAAGACCGTCCTGCGCCGCAAGACGGCGACCCTGGGCGTCTACCTGGTGCTGGGCGTGGCCGCGGTCTTCATGTTCAAGGTCGTGCCGCCGGGCTTCGTGCCGGCCCAGGACAAGGGCTACCTGATCGGCTTCGCCCAGCTGCCGGATGCCGCCTCGCTGGACCGCACCGATGAGGTGATCCGCAAGATGTCGAGCATCGCCAAGGAAATCCCTGGCGTGGAATCCTCGATCGCCTTCCCGGGCCTGTCGATCAACGGCTTCACCAATGCGCCGAACGCCGGCATCGTGTTCACGGGCCTGAAGCCCTTCAGCGAGCGCAAGGGCAAGCCCGAGCAGAGCGCCGAAGCGATCGCCGCCGAAATCAACAAGCGCATGGGCGCGGTGGAAGACGCCTTCGTGATGGTGCTGCCGCCGCCTCCGGTGAACGGCCTGGGCACCACCGGCGGCTTCAAGCTGATGCTGGAAGACCGCGGTAACCTCGGTTACGACGAGCTGTATAAAGCCACGCAGGCGCTGCAGGCCAAGGCCTGGGGCACCCCGCAGCTGGCGGGCGTCTTCTCGAGCTACCAGATCAACGTGCCGCAGCTGTTCGCGGACGTGGACCGCGTGAAGGCCAAGCAGCTGGGGGTGCCGCTGGCGACCATCTACCAGACCCTGCAGGTGAACCTGGGCTCGCTGTACGTGAACGACTTCAACCAGTTCGGCCGCACCTACCAGGTGCGTGTGCAGGCCGATGCGCAGTTCCGCTCGCAGCCGGAGCAGATCGCGCAGCTGAAGGTCCGCAACGACAAGGGCGAGATGATTCCGCTGTCGTCGCTGATGCAGGTGAAGGACAGCTATGGCCCGGACCGCGTCCAGCGCTACAACAACTACGTGGCGGCCGACATCAACGGCGGCGCGGCGCCGGGCGTGTCCTCGGGCCAGGCCCAGGCCATCATGGAGCAGCTGGCCAAGGAGACCCTGCCGAAAGGGATCGCCTATGAATGGACCGAGCTGACCTACCAGGAGATCCTGGCCGGTAACACCATGGTCTACGTGTTCCCGCTGTGCGTGCTGCTGGTGTTCCTGGTGCTGGCCGCCCAGTACGAGAGCTGGACCCTGCCGCTGGCGGTGATCCTGATCGTGCCGATGTCGATCCTGTGCGCCCTCATCGGCGTCAAGCTCTCCGGCGGCGACAACAACATCTTCACCCAGATCGCCCTGTTCGTGCTGGTGGGGCTGGCATCGAAGAATGCGATCCTGATCGTGGAATTCGCGAGGGAACTGGAAGACCACGGCCGCAGCGTGTTCGAGGCCGCACTGGAAGCATCGCGTCTGCGCCTGCGTCCGATCCTGATGACCTCGATCGCCTTCATCATGGGTGTGGTGCCGCTGGTGTTCTCGACCGGCGCCGGCGCCGAGATGCGCCATGCCATGGGCGTCGCGGTGTTCGCCGGCATGCTGGGCGTGACCTTCTTCGGCCTGTTCCTGACGCCGCTGTTCTACGTCCTGCTGCGCACGTTCGCCAAGCGTTTCGAGAAAAAAGCCCCGGCCGTCGCCCACAAGGCGCCGAGCCTGGAAGGAGTGCATTGAGATGAAAAGCATGATCGCAAAGGGCGTGGCGCCCCTGCTGGCAGCCCTGCTGCTGACGGCCTGCGCCACCCCGGAGTTCAAACAACCGGCGGTGGAAACGCCGACCGCCTTCCGTGAATCCCAGACGCCTGCGAACGAGGTGGAAGGCGTCGACGGCGCGCGCTGGAAACCGGCCCAGCCGGCCGAAGCGCAGCCGCGCGGCCAGTGGTGGCTCGCCTTCAACGATCCGGCGCTCACCGCCCTGATCGATGAGGCCAGCGCCAACAACGCGAATCTGTCGGTGGCCGCCGCCCGCGTCAAGCAGGCGAGGGCGATCGCCGGCATCGCCGCAGCCGACCGCGTGCCGCAGATCGGTGTCGGCATTGGCGCCCAGCGCGCCCGTTCCTCGGCGCTGGAGTCCGGCCTGCCGCAGGGCACGCCGATGCAGCCGGTGACGAGCTATAACGCCCAGCTCACCGCCAGCTACGAGGTCGACCTGTTCGGCCGCGTGGCGGCGGGTGTGTCGGCGGCGCGCAGCGATGCGGCGACCTCCGAGGCGAACTACCGCTCGGTGCTGCTGGCCCTGCAGGCCGACGTGGCGCAGACCTACTTCCGCCTGCGCGCCCTGGACGCCGAGCTGGATACCGTGGCCCGCACCGTGCAGCTGCGCGAGGAAAGCGTCAACGTCAACCAGCGCCGCTTCGACCTGGGCGACATCGGCGAATTCGACCTGTCCCGCGCCCGCACCGAGCTGTCGACCGCCCGCGCCGAGGCCATCGGCCTGCAGCGCCAGCGCGCCACCGCGGAACACGCGCTCGCGGTCCTGCTGGGCAAGCCGGCGTCGAACTACGTGGCCGGCCGCAGCCCGCTGCTGGACGCGACCGCATTGCCGACCATTCCGGCCGGCCTGCCGTCCTCGCTGCTGGAGCGCCGTCCGGACATCGTCGCCGCCCAGCGTGCGATGGAAGCGTCGAACGCCCGCATCGGCGTGGCGCGCGGCGCCATGTTCCCGGCACTGACCATCAGTGCGGCCGGCGGCGGGGTGGGCGGCGCCTTCTCGGACGTGTTCAGGTGGAGCAGCCGCTCCTGGGTGCTGGGTCTCCTGACCTCGATGCCCATCATCGACGGCGGCCGCAACCGCGCCAACGTCGAGCGCAGCGAAGCCGTGCTGGAAGAATCGGTCGGGACCTACCGCCAGAGCGTCCTGAGCGCCTTCGCCGAGGTCGAGGACAACCTGGCCGGCCTGCGCATCCTGTCGGGCCAGGCCGGCGAGATCGATTCCGCCCTGGTCTCGGCGCGCCGTTCGGCCGACCTGGCGCAGAAGCTCTACGACGCCGGCCGCTCCAGCTACCTCGAGCTGCTGGACGCCCAGCGCAACCTGGCGGCGGTCGAACGCACGGCTGTCCAGCTGCGCGGCAACCGTGCGGTGACGACCGTGGCGCTGATCCGCGCACTCGGCGGCGGATGGGAGGCCGGCCGTATCGGCGGACAGGCGGTCGCACAGAACTAAGCTTTACCTCTCCAGGCCTTGTTTGCCCTTTGCGGCGGGTGCGTAAGCGCTCGCCGCTTTTTTTTCGTGGGTAGCAAAACTACAAAAAGCGTTCAGAATTCAATTGACACCCGATCTGACCAGGCAGAGAATCTTTCGGGTCATTTCCATGTATGTGCGTTGGTGATGGTAGTTAAACTACCTGTTTTGCATGGTGATTGACCGTTGTTACCGCTTTCTGAAAACACCAATCCGTAACAATTATTCGGAGGAGACATGAAGAAGAAAGTCAGCGTTACAGCCTTGCTCGCATCGGGTATCCTGATGCTGTCGGCCCATGCCGGCGCCGCCACCCCGCCAGCCCAGGCCGGCAACAGTTCCGCCGTCGTGCTCCAGGGCTTCCACTGGAATTCGGCGGGATACAGCAATCCGAACTGGTACAACACCCTGGCCGGCAACGTGGCCGACCTGAAGGCGATGGGCTTCAGCCATGTGTGGTTGCCGCCCTCGTCGGACTCGGCGGCCAGGGAAGGCTACCTGCCGCGCCAGCTGAACAATCTCAGCTCCAGCTACGGCAGCTCGGCCGAGTTGACCAATGTGGTGCGCGCCTTCACCAACAGCGGCATCCGGGCGATTGCCGACGTCGTCGTCAACCACCGTGTCGGCTCGACCGGCTGGTCCGATTTCACCAATCCGAACTGGACGCGCTACACGATCGCCAATAACGACGAGTGCAACTGCGGGCTGGGGAACGGCGATACCGGCTCCGGCTTCAATGCCGGCCGCGACATCGACCATACGAACGTCGGCGAGACCCAGAACGGCATCATCAACTGGCTCAACTACACCATCAAGCCGGTCGGCTTCAGCGGGCTGCGCTTCGATTACGTGAAGGGCTTCGGCGCCCAGTATGCCGGGCAGTACGCGAATGCCTTCGGCGCCCAGTTCTGCGTGGGCGAGCTGTGGACCGACCTCGACCTGAACAACATCGATTCCCACCGCCAGCAGATCATGAACTGGATTAACGGTACCGGCAACAGCTGCGGCGCCTTCGACTTCACGACGAAGGGCCTGCTCAACGACGCACTGGCAAACGGCAACTACTGGCGCCTGCGCGATTCTTCCGGCAAGCCGCAGGGCGCCCTCGGCTGGTGGCCGGCAATGGCGGTGACCTTCGTCGACAACCATGACACCGGCCCTTCGGAGAGTTGCGGCGTCGGCCAGAACCACTGGCCGGTGCCCTGCGGCGCGGTGATGCAGGGTTATGCCTACATCCTGAGCCATCCGGGCATCCCGACGGTCTACTACCCGCACATCTACAACTGGAACCTGAAGGCGGCGATCAGTGCGCTGATGCAGGCGCGCCGGACCGCGGGCGTGCATTCCACCTCGCCGGTCGCGATCCAGGCCGCCACCCAGGGACTGTACGCCGCCATCATCACCGGCAGCACGCGCCAGCTGGCGATGAAGATCGGCCCGAACAGCTGGAGCCCGGGCGCCGGCTGGACGCTGCAGACCTCGGGAAGCAACTACGCTGTCTGGATGAAGTAAACGGTCCGGGAGGCGAGCGGCTCCCGCGACGGCGCCGCTACAATGGAGGCATGACGACAGCACCATCCCCGACCCTGACCGGCCTTGCGCCGGTCATCGATGCCGACGTGCGCATCCTCGTACTCGGCAGCTTTCCCGGCGCGGCTTCGCTGGCTGCAGGGTGCTATTACGCGCACCCGCGCAACCAGTTCTGGCGCCTGGTTTCCGGAGTGCTTGGAGAAGACCTGGCGGCCTTGCCCTATGAAGAGCGGCTCGTGCGCCTGCTGGCGCACCGCGTCGGCCTGTGGGACGTGCTGGCCGGCTGCGAACGCGAAGGGAGCCTCGACTCAAGCATCCGCAAGCCGGCCGCCAACGATTTCGAGCGCCTGCGGACCTTGTGTCCATTGCTGGAAACCGTGGGATTCAACGGCCAGGCCTCCGGCAAGTTCGCCCCGCAGTTCGCGGCAGCCGGCTACCGCACGGTGGTATTGCCTTCGAGTTCCCCGGCGCACATGGCGATGAGCTTCGAGCAGAAGCTGGCGGTGTGGCGCCGGTTGGCGGAGGAGACGGCGCCAGGCGCGCGTCCGGCACAGCCGCCCCTGTTCTGATTACTGATAGCGGCTCGGCTCGACACTGCGCCGCGCGTTCATGCTGATCTGCCTGAGATAAGCCAGCTTCGCCGAATACTGGTCCCGCACGTCGCGCCGGGTGCTGTGCTCGACGGCCAGGGCCAGCTGTTCACGCGCGTCGCCGATCTCGCCCATGCGCGCATAGGCGATGCCCAGCCAGAAGCGGAACTCGTCATTGAAGGGCGCGCGCCTGATCTCGCGTTCGAACAGCGATCTCGCCTTCTCCGGCTCGCCGTCCTTCAGGGCGATCATGCCCTGGTCGAAATAGTAATAGGGCGCGACGGGCTCGATGCTGTTGATGCGCTTGGCGAGCGCCATGGCTTCCTCACGCTTGCCCAGGTCGACCAGCACCGGCTGCAGGTTGCGCATGACGACCACGTTCTCCGGCTCGCGCGCCAGTGCCGAGCGATAGGTCTGTTCGGCCATGGCCAGCTTGCCGCTGCGCTCGTAGACCACGCCCAGGGTGTTGAGGACGGTGACCAGCTTCGGACGTGCCTGCACCGCGGCGCGCGCCCACCAGTAGGCATCGTTCACGCGGCCCTGCACCAGCATTTCGGCGGCGCGGTTGTTGGCATAGAGCGCGATGATGTCCTGCTCTTCGATGGCGTGGGCGCGCAGGCGTGCTGCCGCGTCGCTCGGAATGAAGTCGACCAGCAGCTGCATCTCGGCGCCCGGGGAATGCACGTTCGGCATGCGGCGGTCGCTGAGCAGGATGTTGACGTGCGAGCTGGCCAGGAACAGGCCCGCTTCGCGGCTCCAGGTGTTCTGGGCGTCGATGTTCTGGTACTGCACCGGCATGCCCAGCGCCTTGGCGAAGGCCGCGGTCATGATGACGAGCGACAGGCAGTTGCCGGAGCGGGCGGCATAGGTTTCCGCGGCCGTGCGGGTCTTGCTGGATTCGTATTCGAGCTGCAGGTCGGACTTGCGGTACAGGGCGTCGACCAGGCCATGGCGCTCGCCCCGCTCGCGCAGGAGGGCGGAGAACCTGGAACTGTTCAGGTAAGCCCGCATCTCGGGGCTGAGCTCGAACAGGGTGTCGGTGCGGACCGGTTCGGAAGGCGGCGCGAAGGAGGCGTCGGCGAAGACGGGCGGGGGAGGCTCGACAGGCGGCGCAACCGTGGCGCAGCCGGCAAGCAGGGATATCGACAACAGGACCGCCAGGCGCTTCATGTCTTCCTCCGTATTTACTGCTTATGATGGAGGAGTATCGGCCTGTGCGGCAGGCTTGTCAAAGCCTGCCCGATGCATACTTGGAGCGCTCTTTTTATTCGGTGTGGAATGCTTCCACCAGCTCGTCCAGCAGCTCGGCGGTTTCCTCGTCCGAGAGTCCGAGGTAGGCGCAGGCGCTGGCGCCGCCCTTGGCCCATTCGAGCGACTCGGCATGGCCCTGGTAGCGGCAGATCGCGCTTTCGGCCAGCACCGACAGGGCCACCAGCGAACGCACCGCGCCGGAGGTGGCGGGGTCGTCGAGGACGTCGAAGTCGTGGTGGTGCAGGATGGCCCAGCCGACGTCGCCGGACAGGCCCCAGTTGCGCGCCAGCAGGCAGCCGACCGAGGCGTGCGAGGTCGAGTGGCGTTCTTCTTCCAGGGCCGTGAACGGACGGTCGCTTTCCAGCGAGGCGTCGGCATACGTCTGGGCGTAGTCGGGGAAGCGCTCGATCAGGAGCGGCACGCCGGTGTCGCAGAACAGGCCGAAGGTATGGGCCACGTCCGCTTCGCCGATGCGCAGGCGGCGCGAGAGGAACACCATGGCCTGGGCGCGGCGGGTCGAGATGTCCCAGAAACTCGCCAGGCTGGCGCTGTTGGCCGGAATCGCCTCGCGCGCCAGCAGCCCGGTCATCAGGGCCGCGACCTGGTTGATGCCCAGGAATAGGATGGCCTGCTCGACCGACTTGGCCTTGCGGCGTCCGCCGTAGATCGAGGAGTTCGCCAGCTTCAGCAGGGCGCCGGACATGCCGACGTCGCTCGCCACGATCTTGCCGATCGCTTCCGGCGACGGATCTTCCGATGCCAGCTCGCGCTGCATGTCGGCCAGCAGGCTCGGACGCGGCGGGATGCGGATCGACTTGATCAAGGCGTCGACCTTGTCGAGATGCGGAAGAGGATCGGCGACGGTATTCATGGGCGCGGGAAGAAAAGGAAGGGCGGCGGGGGAAGCGAACAACCCTGCCACTATACCCCAGCCGAATTTTTCTTGCACTTTGGCAATGCTCATTTGTGTCAATTTCACCAAAGGACAGCGTTGCGACACCGGTTCAGTAGCGGAATTACAATGCATCCATGGCTATTTCGACAATTGCAGGAATCGACTTCATGGCGCCCTCGGAGATCGTGGCGCGCCAGCTGATCGGCGTGACGGTGCTGGTGGATGGTGTCGGCGGCCGGATCGTCGAAACCGAGGCCTATGACCGCGAAGATCCGGCATCGCACGCCTTTTCCGGCCCGACCGAGCGCAATGCGGCGATGTTCGGGCCGCCCGCCCATGCTTATGTCTACCGCTCCTACGGGATTCACTGGTGCCTGAACTTCGTCTGCCGCGAAGAGGGGCATGGCGCCGGGGTCCTGATCCGCGCGCTCGAGCCGGTGATCGGGCTGGACACGATGCGGGTGCGGCGCGACGCCGATGACGAGTGGCTGCTGTGCTCCGGACCCGGCAAGCTGTGCCAGGCCCTGGGCGTGACCCGCGCCCTGAATGGCCGGCCCTTGTCGGAGGCGCCTTTCGAGCTGCTGCCGGGCCCGCCGGATCTCGAGGTGGTGACCGGGCCGCGCATCGGCATCTCGAAGGCGATGGACGTGCCCTGGCGCTTCGGGCTGGCCGGATCGCGTTTCGTGAGCCGGCCGTTCAGGTAAGGGATTTACGCGCGGCGCCGCTGCGGTTGCGCCGCCGGCAGGGCCGCGACCGGCCGCCCGCGCATCGGGCTGCCCTCGGCGCGCCGCTCCTGCAGGCCGTGGAAGCCATCCTCTTCCATCTCTTCCTCGTCGATCGCGATCGCCGGCGCGCCGTCGGCAAGCTTGAAGATCGACACCGCCTTGGCCAGGTTGACGGTCTGCTCGTGCAGGCTTTCGGCGGCCGCCGCGGCCTGTTCGACCAGGGCCGCGTTCTGCTGGGTCATACCGTCCATCTGCCCGACCGCCTTGTTCACCTCGGCGATGCCGTCGGCCTGCTCGGTGCTGGCCACGCTGATGCGGCCGATGATGTCGTTCACCTGGCGCACCGAGGACACGATGTCGCCCATGCTGGCGCCGGCCTCGCTCACCGAGGCGCTGCCTTCCTCGATGATCTTCACGGAGTCGGCGATCAGGGCCTTGATCTCGCGCGCCGCCGCGGCCGAGCGCTGGGCCAGGGTGCGCACCTCGGCGGCGACCACGGCGAAGCCGCGTCCCTGTTCGCCGGCGCGCGCGGCTTCCACCGCGGCGTTCAGGGCCAGCAGGTTGGTCTGGAAGGAGATGCCGTCGATGACGCCGGTGATCTCGACGATCTTGCGCGAGCTGGCCTGGATCGATTCCATCGTCGCCACCGCGCGGCCCACGGCTGAGCCGCCATTGGACGCCAGCTGCGCGGCTTGCGCCGACAGGTTGGAGGCCAGGCGCGCATTGTCGGCGTTCTGCTTGACCGCCGTGGTCAGCTCTTCCATGGTGCTGGCGGTCTGTTCGAGGGAGCCGGCCTGCATCTCGGTGCGGGTCGACAGGTCGAGGTTGCCGCTGGCGATCTCCTTCGAGGCGGTGTCGATCGAATGCACCGACTTCAATATGCTGCGCAGGGCCCCGTCCAGGCGCGAGATGGAGTGGTCGAGGGCGCGGGCGGTGTCGGCGATCTCGTCGCGTCCGCTGCCTGCCGTGTTCGAGGTGCGCAGCCGGCCTTCGGCCAGGTCGCCCACCACCGTGGCGATCGCCTGGATGTCGGCCAGCATGGCGCGCCGCACCAGCATGGTCACCGCCAGCGACAGCCCGATCGACAGCAGCACCAGGGCCGCCATCGTGATGCCGAGGAAACGGAATTCGGCCTTGGCCGCGGCGTGCGCTTCCACGCTCAGCTTCTTCTCCAGCGTGGCCAGGCGCTGCAGTTCGGCATCAAGCGCGACGAACTGCTTCTCGGCCTTCTGCATCGAGTTGGTGGCGATCGACTGGTCGACCTGGGCGAGTTCGATCGTTTCCGCCACCATCTTGCGGTAGCCGGCCAGCGCCGCCAGGGAATTCTCCAGCGGCGCGCGTTCGCCCGGCGCGGCTGACTTCTTGAGCTCGCCGAGCTCGTCCCCGATTAGCGCATGCTTCTTGTGGATGTCCGCGGTCAGCGCCGCCAGCCGGCTCTGCGCGAAGCTGCCGTTGACCCAGGCCAGCAGCTGGTAGATGTTGGCGTGCGCGAAGCGCGCATCGCCCGCCACGTCGGCAACCGCCTGCAGGCGCGCGGCGCGCACCTGCACCATGTGCTCGAGCGAGGCGTTCTGGCGCACCATGCCGTAGTAGGCGGCTGCCGACAGCATGGTGAGCAGCACCAGCACCAGTCCCGGGGCCAGCAGGAGTTTGGGGCCGATCCGCAGTTTGTTCAGCATGCTTGACTCCGGGAGGATGGAGGGACGTTATTTCTTGTAGATGCCGGCTTCGAGGACAACGTCGTCGACCCGCTGGATATAGGTGGTCTTCGGCTCGATCTTGCCGCTGGTCGGATTCTTGTACTGGTAGTCGACCCAGCCCTTGCCCTTGGCGGCGGCCAGCTCGATGATCTCGCGGCGGTACTTCTTGCCGTTGGCATCGGGGACATCGGTCAGGTCCTTGCCGACGATCGAGGGATTGATCGGGTGGGCCAGCACGATGCCGGTCTTCAGGTCGCGCATGTCGATGTACAGCTCGCCCTGCACGTAGTCGGCATCCTTGGCGTTGATCTTCCTGATCATCTCGTCCTTGCCCTTGGCCTTGATCAGGGCGGCGCCACGTTCGACCATGGCGATGGCGTCCTTTTCGGTCGGGCCGCTGGCCAGGGCAGGGGTGGCGGCCAGGGCAAGGCACAGGGCGGCGGCGGTGGCGGTCAGCTTCATGGTCTACTCCTCGGGTTAGTGTTCTGGGGCCAATATTTCTGAAGTGCATTGGCAAATGTACCGGGGTGAGAGGGGCGGGAATTGCGATTACGCAATCGCACGTGGGACGCGGGATCAGAACGTTGTGGATTGGTGTCCAGGCAGGTCAAGCGCTGGCTTGACCGACCTGTCCAGATGTCGTCCCGTTCCGCGCCTTCCTTGTGCTAGCTCCCCTTGTCAGACTCGTCCGATTGATTGACGGCAATTCTTCAATATTTCCGCAGCGTAAGATGAATTCTTCCCGGCAACGCGCCTGCAACATATTGGCGGCCGGCCCACCTTTCGTTTCCTGGAGAACTCCCGTGATCACGACCGAATCGACGCCCTCCAAGTTCAAGCCCTATACCCGGCAATCGATCCATACCGCGCGCCAGTGGCAATGGCTGACGCCGGAGCTGCAGGAAGCGGTGCAGGTGGTCTCCCACGTGCTGCCTTTCCGGGTGAACGCCTATGTGCTGGAGGAGCTGATCGACTGGGACAAGGTGCCGGACGATCCGATCTATCGCCTGACCTTCCCGCACCGCGACATGCTGCCGGCCCAGGAGTACGAGCAGCTGCGCGACCTGGTCCTGTACAAGAAGGACGAGGCGGCCACGGCGAAGCTGGTGCACGCGATCCGCATGCGCATGAACCCGCATCCGGCCGGCCAGATGACCCACAACGTTCCGCGCGTGAACGACGCGCCGCTCAAGGGCCTGCAGCACAAGTACAAGGAGACCGTGCTGTTCTTCCCGAGCTCAGGCCAGACCTGCCACGCCTATTGCACCTTCTGCTTCCGCTGGCCGCAGTTCGTCGGCATGGACGACATGAAGTTCGACGCGCGCGAGTGCACCGAGCTGGTGTCCTACCTCGAGACCCATCCGGACGTCACCGACGTCCTGATCACGGGCGGCGACCCGATGATCATGAATACCCGCTCGCTCGCCGAATTCCTCGAGCCCCTGCTCGAGCCCAACCTGGCCCACATCCAGAACATCCGCATCGGCACCAAGTCGGTCGCCTATTGGCCGCAGCGCTTCGTGTCGGACAAGGACAGCGACGACCTGATGCGCCTGTTCGAGAAGGTGGTCAGATCAGGCAAGAATCTCGCGATCATGGGCCACTATAATCATGCGGTGGAGCTGCGCCACCCCATCGCCCAGCAGGCCGTCAAGCGCATCGTCGGCACCGGCGCCACCCTGCGCATGCAAGGCCCCCTGATCCGCCACATCAACGAAGACCCGAAGAGCTGGGCCGAGCTGTGGACCACGGGCGTGCGCCTGGGGGCGATTCCCTACTACATGTTTGTCGAGCGCGACACCGGCCCGCGCGACTATTTTGCCCTGCCGCTGGCGCGCGCCCACCAGATCTTCCAGGAAGCGTATTCGATGGTGTCCGGCCTGTCGCGCACGGTGCGCGGCCCTTCGATGAGCGCCTTCCCCGGCAAGGTGGTGATCGACGGCGTGGTGACCATCAATGGCGAGAAGCTGTTCGCGCTGCAGTTCCTGCAGGCCCGCAATCCCGAGTGGGTGCGCCGTCCCTTCTTCGCCAAGTACGACCCGGATGCCACCTGGCTGGATCACCTGAAACCGGCCTTCGGGCGCGACAGGTTCTTCTTCGAGATGGAAAGCGGCGGCCCCCTGCGCGGACCCGGCGGTCGCGTGATCCCCCTGGTGCCGGCCGCCCAGCGCGACGCCGCCTGACATCCCGCTTCTACCGGGAACCGCCATGCAGGACACCGCCACCGCGCCACGCCTGTCCGGCGTGGCGGTTTTCTTCCATGTCTTCCTGCCCTTCGCCCTGGGGCACTACCTGTCCTCGCTGCTGCGCAACGTGAACGCCGTGCTGGCCTCGCACCTGGTCGGCGCGCTCGCGCTCACGCCGGGCGAGCTCGGGCTGCTCACCAGCGCCTTCTTCTTCGCCTTCGCACTGGTGCAGCTGCCGGTCGGGATCGCGCTCGACCGCTTCGGGCCGCGCCGGGTGCAGCTGGTGATGATGCTGGTCGGTTCGCTCGGCGCACTGCTGTTCGCCCACGGTGAGAGCTTCGGCCAGCTGCTGCTGGCGCGCGCCGTCATGGGCTTCGGCCTTGGCGGCTGCTTCATGGCGGCGGTGAAGGCGGTCTCCACCTGGATCGCGCCAAACAGGCTGCCCTCGGTGCACGGCTACCTGATCGCGGTCGGCGGGCTCGGGGCGGCGTCGGCCACCATGCCGGTGCGCCTGGCCCTCGACTACCTAGAGTGGCGCGGCCTGTTCGTGGTGCTGGCCGGCCTGGTGGCCTGCTGCGGCCTGCTGGTCGCGCTGCTGTACCCGCGCGCCGAAGCACCAAGCCCGAACCGCGGACCGCTCGGCGAGGCGCTGCGCCAGGTGCTGCGCGCGCCGGTGTTCCGCACCACGGCCTCGCTGGTGCTCGTCCCGCATGCGGTGTTCTTCGGCATCCAGGGCCTGTGGATCGGGCGCTGGCTGACGGACGCGGCGCGCTTTCCCGACCACGCCGTGGCCTACCTGCTCTACATGGGCATGGCTTCGGTGATCTTCGGCGCCATCGCGGTGGGCATGATCACCGAGTGGGCGGGACGGCGCGGCATCGCCCCGCTGGACGTGGCGGCGGCGGGCATCACGGTGTTCCTGCTGGTGCAGGCGGCCTTCGTGGCCGGCTACAAGCCGAGCTACCAGATGCTGTCGGTGCTGTTCACGCTGGTGGGGACGATCACGGGAATCGAGTACGCGATCATCGCCCAGTCGATGCCGCGCGAGCTCACCGGGCGCGCGGCCACCTGCCTGAACCTCTTGATCTTCATCGGCGCCTTCGTGGTGCAGGCGGGCTTCGGCCTGCTGGTCGGCCTGTGGACACCGGAACCGGGTGGCCATGCGCCGGCGGTCGCCTACCAGGTCGGCTTCGCGGTGCTGGTGCTGGTGCAGCTGCCGGGCCTGGTGGGCTTCGTCCTGCGGCGGCGGCGCCAGGCGGGCGCGCCGGCGGTGGAGGAGGCTTTGCCGGCGGTGTCCTGATGGCTTGCTTTTCTCGTCGGTAAGGGATGGCGCTGTATTGCCGAATTGGCTAGCATGTGGCAATACGGACGCCGTCCGGACCTGACGAGAGAAGAACCGCCATGCGCGCCCACCTGCTGCCTCGCCTCACGGCAGGCTCTTTGATCCTGCTGCTCGCCGCCTGCGGCGACAAATCCACCCTGCCGGTCGGCGCCGACGTTGGCCTGAACCCGACCATCAAGGCGCCGGTCAGGAGCGCCATCCCGACCGTCGACATCGCGCCCGCCAAGGGCTGGCCTGAAGGCGGCAAGCCCGTGGCCGCCGCGGGCCTGGCGGTGAACGCGTTTGCCACCGGCCTGGACCACCCGCGCTGGCTGCACGTGCTGCCCAACGGCGACGTGCTGGTGGCCGAGACCAATGCGCCCGAGCGTCCCGAGGGCAAGAAGGGCATCCGGGGCTACGTCATGGGCAAGGTGATGGCCAGGGCCGGCGCCGCGGTGCCGAGCGCCAACCGCATCACCCTGCTGCGCGATGCCGACGGCGATGGCATCGCCGAGGTCAAGAAAGTATTCCTGAAGGGCCTGAACTCGCCCTTCGGCATGGCCCTGGTGGGTGACATGCTCTACGTGGCCAATACCGACGGCATCGTGCGCTTCCCCTACCGCGAGGGCGAGCTCGAGATCACGGCGGGTGCCCAGCCGGTGGCGGCGCTGCCGGGCGGCCCGCTGAACCACCACTGGACCAAGAACATCATCGCCAGCCCTGACGGGCGCAAGCTCTACGCCACCTCGGGCTCGAACAGCAATGTGGGCGAAAACGGCATGGACAAGGAAGTCGACCGCGCCGCCATCCTCGAGGTCGACATCGCCACCGGCAAGGCCCGCCTGTTCGCCTCGGGCCTGCGCAATCCCAACGGCCTGGCCTGGAACCCGCAGACCGGCGCCTTGTGGACCGTGGTGAACGAGCGCGACGAACTGGGCAGCGATCTGGTGCCCGACTACCTGACGTCCGTAAAGGACGGCGGCTTCTACGGCTGGCCCTACAGCTACTACGGCCGGCACGTCGACGAGCGCGTCCAGCCGCCGCGCCCCGAGATGGTGGCGAAGGCCCTGGTTCCCGACTACGCGCTGGGTGCCCACGTGGCGGCGCTCGGCCTGGCCTTCTATACCGGCAAGTTGCTGCCCGCGCAGTACGCGAACGGCGCCTTTATCGGCCAGCACGGCTCCTGGAACCGCAAGCCGCTGTCGGGCTATAACGTGGTGTTCGTGCCCTTCAAGGATGGGATGCCGGCCGGGAAGCCCCTCGAGGTGCTCACGGGTTTCGTGAACAGGGAGGGCGATGCGATGGGGCGGCCGGTGGGTGTCGCCGTGGACAGGGCGGGCGCCGTGCTGGTGGCGGACGACGTGGGCAACGTCGTCTGGCGCGTCACGCCGGCCCGATAATCATGATGTGGGCGGCACAACCGCCCGCATCATGCACAACCCCCGACTATCAGCAGCGGCAGGCCGGTCCACACGATCCCGACCAGCGCCAGCAGCGCCCCCAGCGCCGCCGCCCAATCCAGCAGCGCGGCGTCTTTCGCATTCTTCAGGATGCCCCGCTCGCGCCACAGCAGCCAGGCGCACATCGCCAATGCGACGATGGTCACGATCCCCATCAGCCCCCGGTCCGGCCCGCCCGCGCGCATGGCCGCCGGCGTGCACTGCGCCGCCGCCAGCAGGTAGCAGAAGGTGAAGTGCGCCGCCCATACCAGCAGGGGCAGGGTGCCGCGCAGCAGCTGTCGCCAGAATCCGTCTTGCATGCTCACTCCATCAGCAGCGGCAGGATGTTCACCAGCGCCATGCCGGCGATTCCCTGCAGGGTCGTGTAGTGCCAGAGCAGGCTGACGTTGTCGAGCGTCGCCCGGCTGTGCTCACCCAGGTGACCGCGCCAGTGGCGCAGCGCCAGATACGGCCCGGCGATCGCCAGCACCACGATGTGCAGCCCCTGGTAGGACAGCAGGGCGCCGATCGCCGCGGCCCAGGCGGTGGCCGTCGGGTCGAGGCCTGCGAACTGGTGGCCGCGCAGGTCGAGCAGGAAGGAAGCCGCCGTGCAGCCCAGCGCCAGCAGCACCAGCCAGGGCAGGCGGCGCTTGCCGATCGCACGCGCCGCGAGCAAGATCAGTGCGGAACCCAGCAGGAGCAGTCCGCCGGAGGCCAGCTGCCAGGGCAGCGAAGGCAGCGATGCGCCGGGCGGCGGGCAGACCATCAGGCGCATCGAGACATGCACATAGGCGTAGCCGAAGGAAGCGAAGATGCAGGCGTCCACCACCAGCATCACGATCGTGCCCCACCAGGACTGCGAGGCCGTGGTCTTCGCGTTCACCGGCAGCACCAGGTCGTCGGCCACGCGCGCTTCTCGAATGGGCGGCTTGCGGTCCGATTCCCACAGCCAGGCCACGGTGCCTGCCACCGCCATGAAGCCGAAGATCCAGGCCAGCAGCACCGCTTTCACTGTCAGCAGCAGGAAGAAGCCGGCCGTGCCCAGCGCCGCGACCACGGGCAGCCAGCTGTCGGTCGGCAGCACCATCAGGTAGCGCGGCTCGCCCGCGACAGGACTGGTGGCGATGGTCTCGCGCAGGCCGGTGGCGGTGCCGGGAAGGTAGTGCTGGCCGCGGTCGACTTCTTCGGACAGGGTCGGCTGGTCCCACAGCGGATTGGTCGAGGTGATGCGCGGAATGCTGTGGTTGCCGTAGGACTCCGAGGTCAGCCATTCGAGGGTGGGCGCATTCCACGGGTTGCCGACTTCTTTCTCGGGCCGGCGCAGGGTGCGCACGGCATCGACGATGAAGAGCACCACCCCGAAAGCGAACACGAAGGCGCCGATGGTCGACAGCAGGTTCAGGAAATCCCAGCCCAGCTGGCTGTCGTAGGTGTAGACCCGGCGCGGCATGCCCTGCAGACCGGTGATGTGCATGGGGAAGAAGGCGAGGTTGAAGCCGCCGAACATCAGCCAGAATACCCAGCGCGCCACTTTCTCTGACAGGCGCTGCCCCTTGACCAGCGGGAGCCAGTAGTACATGGCCGCGAACACCGGGAACACCATGCCGCCGATCAGCACGTAGTGCAGGTGGGCGACGATGAAATAGGTGTCGTGCACCTGCCAGTCGAAGGGAATCACCGCCACCATCACGCCGGTGAGGCCGCCCAGCACGAAGATGAACATGAAGCCCATCAGGAACAGGGCCGGGGAAGTCATCTGCACGCGTCCGTTCCACAAGGTGGCGATCCAGGCGAAGACCTGGATGCCGGTCGGGATCGCCACTGCCATGCTGGCCGCCGAGATGAAGCTCATCTCCAGCACGCCCAGGCCCGCCGTGAACATGTGGTGGGCCCACAGGCCGAAGCTGAAGAAGCCCACGCCCACCAGGGCCACGATGATGGCGCGCCGCCCGACGAGTGGTGTGCCGGCGATGGTCGGGATCATGGTCGAGACCATGCCGGCCGCCGGCAGGAAGATGATGTAGACCTCGGGGTGGCCGAAGAACCAGAACAGGTGCTGCCACAGGATCGGGTCGCCGCCGCGGTCGGCGATGAAGAAGGGCCAGTCGAAGGCGCGTTCCAGCTCCAGCAGGGCGGTGCCGGCGATCACGGCGGGGAAGGCGAACACGATCATCACGGCGACCACCAGCATGGCCCAGGCGTAGACCGGCATGCGGCGCAGGCTCATGCCGGGTGCGCGCGTGAACAGGATGCCGACGATGAGCTCCACCGCTCCGGCGATGGCCGAGATCTCGATGAAGCCGATCCCCAGCAGCCAGAAGTCGGCGTTCAGGCCGGGCGAATACTGCTCGCCCGTATAGGGCGGATACATGAACCAGCCGCCGTTCGGCGCCAGGCCGACAAAAATGGTGCAGAAGAAGGCCAGGCCGCCGAAGGCATAGGCCCAGTAGGCGTAGGCCGAGAGGCGCGGGAAGGGCAGGTCGCGCGCGCCCAGCATGTTGGGCAGCAGGTAGACGGCGATCGCCTCGACGATGGGGATGGCGAACAGGAACATCATCACCGTGCCGTGCATGGTGAAGACCTGGTTGTAGGTTTCGGGCGAGAGCAGGGTGTTGTCCGGCACCGCCAGCTGCACCCGCATGACCAGGGCCAGGATGCCGGCCAGGATGAAGAACAGCAGGGCGGTGCCGATGTAGAGCAGGCCGATGCTGGTGTTGTTCACCGACTTGAAGAAGCGCCAGCCGGTCGGCGTGCGCCAGACTTCCTTCAGGCGCTCGAATTCGCCGTCCGGGCGGGGGAGAGAGTTCGGGAGGCGCTGCTCGTTCATTTCAGGTGCTCGAGATAGGTGGCCAGCGCCTGCAGGGTGGCGAGGTCGAGGTCTTGCGAGCCGGGCATGAAGACGCCGGGCTTGGCCGCCTGCGGGTCCGCGATCCAGCCTTGCAGGGTGGCGCGGTGGGTGCGCAGGGTGCCGGCGCCGATGTGCATGCGGCTGCCCACGTGGGTCAGGTCCGGGCCCAGGCGTGCGCCCTCGGCCACGCCGCGGATGGTGTGGCAGGCCTGGCAGCGCTGCTGCAGGAAGGCTTCGCGTCCTTGCGCGAGCACCGTGCTGTCGGCGGGCGCCGCCGGCTGCGCCTGGCGCGCCAGCCAGGCCTCGAACTCCCGCGGCGTGGAGGCGACCACGTGCAGCGCCATCTTCGCATGCTGCTCGCCGCAGTATTCCGCGCATTGTCCCCGGTAGATGCCGGGCTTCTCTGCGCGCAGGGTCAGGCCCGTCACGCGGCCCGGCACCATGTCGCGCTTGCCCGCGAGCGCAGGCACCCACAGGCTGTGGATCACGTCCGCCGAATTCAGGCCCAGGTAAACCGCGCGCCCGGTCGGAATGTGGATCTCGTTGGCGGTGACGATCTCGCGGCCCGTCGCCGGATCGTGGTAGCGCACCTCCCACCACCACATCTTGGCCGTCACCGAGATGGTGAGGGCGTCCTTCGACGACTGCGGCGCCAGCTGGGCGCTGCGCCAGGTGCTCCACCCCAGCAGCGCGGACAGGACCACGACCGGAAAGGCGATGCCCCCGCCGCCGATCCACAGCAGGGCGCGCGCGGGGCGTTCCTGGCGGCGCAGGCTGAGCAGCAGCAGGGCCATGACGGCGACAAAAATCAGGGTGCCGGCGCCGAACATCACCCAGGCGAAATGGCTGATGATGGCGGCGTCCCAACCGGCCGGGTGCAGTACGGACTGGAGGTTATCCGGCATCGCCTTCATCGCAGCGTGTACAGGTAGGCCGCCATATGGCGCGCCTCCTGCTCCGTGAGGCCCATCGGCGGCATCTCGGTGCCGGGCTTGACCGCGTGCGGCACGCGCAGCCAGCGCACCATATTGCCGGGGCTGTTGGGGATGCCGCCGGCGATGTAGCTCAGGCGGCCGATGTAATCGAGCGCGGGACCTTCGTCGCCCGCCGCCCCCTGTACCCCGGGGATCACGTGGCAGGCGCCGCACTGGTACTGGGTCACCAGGCGCAGGCCCTGTTCGATGTCGCCGCCCGGGACGACGGACTGGCGCTCCCCCTCGCAGCCCGCCAGCGCCGCCACGCAGGCCAGCGCCACGCCGGCGCGTCGTAAATACAGGGTCGCTTGGTTTGGTGGACGGGCGCGCACGTTTGGAATTCGGGATTATGGAGTGGCTTTTATAATACACAAACGACAATGTAATTTTTTTAACAAATTCAATCGGACGCACCCCCGACATGCTCACCAACCGCCAACGGCTGATCGTCAAGACCGCTGTCCTTACGCTGCTGGCGGCAGGCGTCACGGCCGGCGCGGCGGGCCTGGCGCTGCTCTACGGCGGCTGGTACAACATCGGTGCGACGGCCCAGCACTTCCCCTTCGTCTACTCGGTGCTGGAAGAGGGCATGAAGCACTCGGTGCGCAACCATGCGGAGGACATCAAGGCGCCGCGCCTGGGCGGTGCGCAGCAGCTGCAGCTCGGCGCCCGGGTCTACCGCGACAAGTGCCTGCAGTGCCACGGCGGGCCGGGCGTCGCCCAGTCGACCATCGGCATGAGCATGCAGCCGATTCCCGGCCCCCTGGTCGACGCGACCCAGCGCTGGGAGCCGAACGAGCTGTATTGGGTAACGAAGCACGGCATCAAGATGAGCGGCATGCCGGCCTGGGAATACCACCTGCGCGACGAGGAGATCTGGGCGGTGGTGGCCTTCGTGACGCTGCTGCCGTCCATGGATGCGCAGGCCTTCAAGGCCGCGACCCGGCCGGAGGCGGCGCCATGAGGGCGCTTGCGCTGCTTGCCTTGATGGCGCTGGCGGCCTGCGCGCCCAAGCGCCCGCCCGGCGGCGTGCAGGGCGATCCGGAGCGTGGCAAGATCGCGCTGACCCAGTACGCCTGCCAGTCCTGCCACCTGATTCCCGGCGTGCCCGGCTCCAAGGTCTACGTCGGCCGGCCGCTGTCGGACATGGGACGGCGCAAGGTGCTGGCGGGCGCGGTGCCGAACGACCAGGCGGGCCTGATGCGCTGGATCCGCGACCCGCAGTCGGTCGATCCGAATACCGCGATGCCGAACATGGGCGTCACCGAGCGCGATGCGCGCGACATGAGCGCTTACTTGCTAAGTCACTGAGAAGCCACCGGACGCGATCCTGTATCATCGCCGCTTTTACCCATTCAGGAAGACAAGCATGAGATTGGTGCGCTATGGCCGCCCGGGCAAGGAAAAGCCGGGCCTGTTCGACGAAGAGGGCCGCCTGCGCGACCTGTCGGGCATCATCGACGACATCGACGCGTCGCAACTGGGCGACAAGGCCCTGCGCAAGCTGGCCAAGGTCGACTGGAAGACCCTGCCGCTGGTACGCGGCAACCCGCGCCTGGGCGTGCCGGTCGCCAAAGTCGGCAAGTTCATCGGCATCGGCATGAACTACGCCGACCACGCCGCCGAGACGGGCGCCGCGGTGCCGAAGGAGCCGGTGTTCTTCACCAAGGCGACCAGCTGCCTCAATGGCCCGGACGATCCGATCCAGCTGCCGAAAGGATCGAAGAAGACCGACTGGGAAGTCGAGCTGGGCGTGGTGATCGGCGCCCGCGCGCAATACGTCAGCGAAGAGGAGGCGCTGAAGTACGTGGCCGGTTATACCGTGGTCAACGACGTTTCCGAGCGCGCCTTCCAGTTCGAAATGGGCTCGCAGTGGGACAAGGGCAAGGGCTGCGATACCTTCGGCCCGGTCGGCCCCTTCCTGGTGACCCGCGACGAGGTCTATGACGTGCAGGACCTCGACCTCTACCTGGAACTGAACGGCAAGCGCATGCAGACCGGGAACACGGCGAGCATGATCTTCACCGTGGCGCAAATCGTCAGCTACGTCTCGCGCTTCATGACCCTGGAGCCGGGCGACGTCATCACCACCGGCACCCCGCCGGGCGTGGGCATGGGCCGCTCGCCGCAGCGCTTCCTCAAGAAGGGCGACAAGCTGCGCCTCGGCATCGCCGGTCTCGGCGAGCAGCAGGCCGAGGTCGTGGGCTTCCCAAAGTAAGCCTTCAGTCAGGCAGGGGCGCCGCCTGTGAGGGCGGCGCCACCGTCCTGGCCGTGTTCATCACCATGGCCAGGAAGGTGTAGTAGCCGTTCAGCCCCATCAGGTCCACCACCCCCTGCTCGCCGAAGAGCGCGAGCGCATCCGCATACACCCGGTCCGACACCGACTTCCTTTCGTGCAGCTCGATGCAGAAGTCGTGCACCACGGCCTCGTCCACCAGCATGTCCTCGGGCCGCTGCCGCTCGGCGATCGCATGGATGACGGAAGGCGGAATCCCCACCTGCGCCGCGATCGGCGCATGGATCGCCCACTCGACCTGCTGGTTCCACTGGCGCGCGGTCACCAGGATGGCCAGCTCCGACAGCCGCACCCCGATGGCGCTGCGGTAGCGCAGGTACTCGCCCATGCGCTGGGCGTACTCCATCAGTTCCGGGCTGCGCAGCAACGGCACGAAGGGCCCGTAGACGGCGCCGCGCGGGCCGTCGATGATGGCCTGGGCGGCGGCGCGCTGCGCAGCGGTCCAGTCTTCCGGCGCGATCGGGCCGAGTCGGTCGGTCATGGTGGAGAGGGACTGTTGTAATTGGTCAATAATTGCACAGCGTCCCAACAAAATCAAAAGAACCCTTGCGCGACACGCTTATTGTCAAATCCTTCTACTGAAGGGAGTCGCAATGAGCCACATCCTCCATCGCAATTTGCGCCAGGTGCCGCCGACCGCGGTGGCAGCCGACGGCATCCGCATCCGCGACAAAGCCGGCCGCGTCTACATCGATGCCAGCGGCGGCGCGGCCGTGTCCTCGCTCGGCCACGGCCATCCGGACGTGATCGCCGCCATGCACCGCCAGATCGACAAGGTCGCCTACGCCCACACCGGCTTCTTCACTACCGACGCGGCCGAGGAGCTGGCTGACCGCCTGATTGCCGGCGCGCCGCAGGATATCGGCGCCGTCTACCTGGTCTCGGGCGGATCGGAAGCGATGGAGACGGCGCTCAAGCTGGCGCGCCAGTACTGGGTGGAGGCGGGCGAGCCGCAGAGGAAGCTCTTCATGGCGCGCCGCCAGAGCTACCACGGCAACACCCTCGGCGCCCTCGCGGTGGGCGGCAACGAGTGGCGCCGGCGCGACTTCGCGCCGCTGCTGATGGACACGGTGCGCGTCTCCGCCTGCTACGAATACCGCGGCCGCGCCGCCCACCAGAGCGTCGACGACTACACCGCGGGCCTGCTCGACGAGCTGGAAACCCGCATCCTGGAGGCCGGGCCGGAGAACATCATCGCTTTTGTCGCCGAACCCGTGGTGGGCGCGACCGGCGGCGCGATTCCGCCGACCCCCGGCTACTTTCAGGGCGTGCGCGAGATCTGCGACCGCTACCGCATCCTCCTCATCGCCGACGAGGTGATGTGCGGAATGGGCCGCACCGGCACCATGTACGCGATCGAGCAGGACGGCGTGGCGCCGGACATCATCGCCGTGGCCAAGGGCCTGGCCGCGGGCTACCAGCCGATCGGCGCGGTGCTGGCGCACCAGACCATCGCCGACTGCCTGCGCAAGGGCAGCGGCGTATTCCAGCACGGGCACACCTATATCGGCCATCCTGTCGCTGCGGCGGCCGCACTGGAAGTACAAAATGTGATCGAGCGCGACGACCTGCTGGGGCGGGTGCGCAGCCGCGGCGCGACCCTGCGGCGCATGCCGGGCGACGTCTTCGGGGTGCACGAGCACGTGGGCGACATCCGCGGACGCGGGCTGCTGCTGGCGCTGGAGTTCGTGCAGGACCGCGCCAGCAAGACGCCCTTCCCGCCGGAGCGCAGGCTGCATGCGGCGATCAAGGCCAAGGCGATGGAGAACGGCTTGATGGTGTATCCGATGGGCGGGACCATCGATGGGCAGCATGGGGACCACGTGCTGCTGGCGCCGCCCTTCATTGCGACGGCGGCGGACCTCTCGGAGATCGTGTCGCGGCTATCCGATGCGGTGGAGGCGGCCTTGAATTCGTAGGGTGGTCGGCTCTGCCGACCGCGCGTTCAAACCGACGATGGTTAGACGCGGTGCATCAATTCACATGTGATTTGAACGCGCGTTCGGCGAAGCCGAACACCCTACGACAGCACCTTGCGGATCCACTTCGAGATATCCTGCACCTCTTCCAGGCACAGCGAGTGCTGCATCGTGTACTCGTGCCACTCGACCTGGTAACCCAGCTCCTTGAGCACCTGCGCCGACTGCTGCGCGCGCACGAAAGGCACGACATTGTCGTGGGTGCCGTGGGCCATGAAGACCGGCGTGGCCAGGCTTTCGGCGCTGCGCTCGGCGGCGGCCACGCCGGCCAGCGGCAGGTAGCCCGACAGGCACAGCATGCCCGCCAGTTTTTCGGGATGGCGCATGCCGGTCTGCAGCGTCATCGCGCAGCCCTGCGAGAAGCCGGCCAGGATGATGCGCGAGGCGGGAATGCCGCGCGCCTTCTCGCGGGCGATCAGGGCTTCCACGTCGCGCTGCGAGGCGCGCAGGCCGCCTTCGTCCTCGCGGCGGCTCAGGTCTGCGTTGCTGATGTCGTACCAGGCGCGCATCACGTAGCCGCCGTTGATCGTCACGGGCATGGTCTTCGCATGCGGGAAGACGAAGCGGATGCCCGGCAGGCTTGATAAGTCCAGCTCGTTCACCAGCGGCACGAAATCGTTGCCGTCCGCGCCCAGGCCGTGCAGCCAGATGACCGCGACTTCCGGGTTCGGCGCGGTTTCGATCTCGATGTTTTCCAGCAGTTGGGTCATTCGGTATTCCTTTTATGCCGCAGGAGGACGCAGCGCCGACTTCGGGCGGAAGGTCTTGCTGACAAGGGGGTTGGTTTCCATGTACGGGCCGCCAATGAGGTCGATGCAGTAGGGGACCGCGGCGAAGATGCCGCCGACCACCACATTGCCGGCATCGTCCTTCAGGCCTTCCAGCGTTTCCTTGATCGACTTCGGCTGGCCCGGCAGGTTCATGATCAGGGCCGCGTGGTCCGGCGTTTCACGGATCACGGCCGTCTGGCGCGACAGGATCGCGGTCGGCACGAAGCGCAGGCTGATCTGGCGCATCTGCTCGCCGAAGCCCGGCATTTCCTTCGTCCCGACGGCAACGGTCGCTTCCGGCGTGACGTCGCGCCGCGCGGGACCGGTGCCGCCGGTGGTGAGCACGAGGTGGCAGCGGGCGTTGTCGACCAGGTCGACGAGGGTGCGCTCGATCTCCGCGCGTTCGTCGGGGATCAAACGGGTTTCGAGCCGAAATGGCGTGGTGATCGCCTGGGCCAGCCAGTCGGACAGGGCCGGGATGCCCTTGTCCTCGTAGACGCCGCCGCTGGCGCGGTCCGAGACCGACACCAGGCCGATGATCAGCTCTTGATGCGCCAGTTCCGGATCATTCGTCGTCGGATTCATCTTCGACCGGTTCTTCCTCGTCGTCGCTTGCCGCCTGCTTCGGCTTCTTGCCCAGGTCCTTCAGGATCTGGAAGATCTCGCGGTAGGCCTTGGGCGGCTTGTTCTCCGCCTGCTCCTTGCGCGCATTGCGGATCAGGGTGCGCAGCTGCTGCACGTCGAGTTGCGGGTGCTCTTCCAGCAGCTGGGTCAGGGCCTTGTCGTCGGCAAGGAGCTTCTCGCGGCGGCGCTCGAGCGCGTGCAGGGCCGCGGTTTCGGCCTTCGAGGCGCCTTTCCAGCCCTCGATGGTGCGTTTGATGACCTCGACCTCTTCCTCGTCCAGCGTGCGCATCTTCTTGCCCACGAACTGCAGGGCGCGGCGGCGGCCCTCGTGGTTGGTGATGGTCTGGCAGGTGAGGATGGCTTCCTTGACGTCTTCGGGCATCTCGACGCGCTTGACGCGGTCGCGCGGCGCCTCGACCAGCTGTTCGCCGAGCTTCTGGAGCTCGTTCGACTGGCGCTTGGCCTCGGACTTGGAAGGACGTTCGTATTCTTGGTCGAACTCGTTGGACTGGAAGCCGACGGAGCCGCGGTTTGGATTAGGCATAATCTATGGATTGACTCGGATTGATCCGATTGGCGTGGAGCCGGTCAGTGAAATCTGTAAACGGCTGCTATGATAACTGTTTTAGGGCGAGCTACGAAAAACACGACATGAACGACTCCGCGATCACCTCTGCTTTCACCCATACGCAGGACCAGCTGAAACAGCTCGCCCGCGACGTCCTGGCGTTCGCAAAAGAGCAGGGCGCCACTGACGCCTCGGTCGAGATCAGCGAAGGCAGCGGCCTGTCGGTTTCTGTGCGTAAAGGCAAGATCGAGACCATCGAGCAGAACAAGGACAAGGGTATCGGCGTCACCGTGTATTACGGCCAGCGCCGCGGCAATGCCAACACCTCGGACTTCTCCAGCAAATCGCTGAAGGACACCGTGGAGGCGGCCTGGAACATCGCCCGTTTCACCGCCGAGGACGACTGCGCCGGCCTGCCGGACGCGGATCTGCTGGAAACCAGTCCGCGCGACCTGCGCCTGTTCTATCCCTGGCAGATCAGTACCGAGGAAGCCGTCGAACTGGCCCAGCGCTGCGAGAACGCGGCCTTCGAGGTCGACCCGCGCATCACCAACAGCGAGGGCGCCAGCGTCTACGTGCAGCAGTCGCATTTCGTCGGCGCCAACACGCGCGGCTTCATCGGCGGCTACCCCTTCTCGCGCCACACGATTTCCGTCGCGCCGATCGCCGGCCGCGGCAACAAGATGCAGCGCGACGACTGGTACACCTCGGCGCGCGACCCGAAGAAGCTGTCCAGGCCGGAGCTGGTCGGCCGCTACGCCGCCGAGCGCGCGCTGGCGCGCCTGAACGCCCGCAAGCTCGACACCCGCACCTGCCCGGTGCTGTTCGAGGCGCCGCTGGCCGCCGGCCTGCTGGGCGCCTTCGTCCAGGCCGTGTCGGGCGGCGCGCTGTACCGCAAGTCGACCTTCCTCCTCGATTCGCTCGGCAAGCAGATCTTCCCGGAGCACATCAACATCGTCGAAGACCCGCACCTGATCGGCGCGGTCGGTTCGGCGCCGTTCGACGAGGAAGGCGTGCGCACCACCCGCCGCAAGGTCATCGACAAGGGCGTGCTGCAGGGTTATTTCCTGTCCTCCTATTCGGCGCGCAAGCTGGGCATGCAGACCACCGGCAATGCCGGCGGCTCGCACAACCTGGACATCGTCTCGACCCAGACCAAACGTGCCGACGATTTCGAAGGCATGCTGCGCAAGATGGGCACCGGCCTGCTCGTCACCGAACTGATGGGGCAGGGCGTGAACTACGTCACCGGCGACTATTCGCGCGGCGCGTCCGGCTACTGGGTCGAGAACGGCGTGATCCAGTACCCGGTCGAGGAAATCACCATCGCGGGCAATATGCGCGAAATGTTCCAACAGATCGTGGCCGTCGGTAACGACGTCCTCACCCGCGGCAACAAGCAGACCGGCTCGATCCTGATCGAGAAAATGGTCATCGCCGGCAGCTGAAAGGAACACACATGAGCAAATTCGTCCGCATCGACAAGGAAAACAGCCAGAAGACCGTGCTGCTCAACCTCGACCTCGTCGCCACCGTCGAGCTGTCCCAGCAGTCCGACCTGCTCAGCTCGGGCAACGACAGCCGCAAGGTCTACACCACCTTCCTGGCTCCCGACAAGACGGCCATCGCGACCCTGCATTTCGATACCGTCGAGGATGCGAATGCCTGGGTCGGCAAGCACCTGGGCGTGGAACTCTGACACTGCGCCGGCCATGGCCAGCCAGAACAAGACGGTTCCAACCGATGCCAGCGTCCGGGCTTACCTGGACGCCATTGAAGACCCGGTGCGCCGCCAGGATTGCGAGCGTATTACTGCCATGATGGAACGCCTGGCCGGCGCGCCGCCCGTGATGTGGGGCGGCAGCATCGTGGGTTTTGGCAGCTACCACTACCGCTACGACAGCGGCCGCGAAGGCGATGCGCCGTTGATTGGCTTCTCCTCGCGCAAGGGCGACATCAGCGTTTATCTTTCCTGCGACGATGCGCAGCTAGAGGCCATGCGTGACAGGCTCGGCAGGCACAAAATGGGCAAGGCCTGCCTCTACCTGCGCCGGCTCGAGGACGTCGACCAGCAGGTGTTGGAAGCCATGCTGGTCCACGCCACCGCCACCACGCGCGCCCGCTATCCTCAGCCGTAATTCTCAGCCGTAAGGCAGGAACGGCACCCGGTTCGCGAAATCGCCTGAAACCGCTAGTCATGTCCAACAAAGACGGCATTGAATTGCCGATCATGCTGCGGGCATGTGAAAACGCCCCGCCAGGGGCGGAGCGTTCCATAGTGCACAGATTCCGGCCGGTCAGCCGGCCTGCTCGATCCGGCTGAGCCGCTGGCCGTAGATGCCCCAGCTGCGCGGCTCGCCATCGACCGTCGCCTTCAACGCCCAGCCGGTGCCGATCTTCTCGACCGTCACCTCGGTCTCGAGTTCCTTCGCCACTTTCTCGGCCCAGGTCTGGGCCGCGCCGCGGCCCTTGAACAGTTCCTGGCCCTCGAACACCACGGTGGCGTCGAAGACGGGAGCGGAGAAGACGCTCATTTCAGCGCGCGGACCGCGTTGAGCACCGGCTGCAGTACCGCCGCGCCCAGGCGCGCACTGCGGGCGCCGTCCCAGCCGACCTGCGGATCCGGGTCATTGGCGTTGTCCTTGAACGGCAGTTCCAGGGTGAGCGAGAGGCAGCCGAAGGCGTGGGTGATGTGCGGCGAACCCATGGTCAGGGTCTCGTCGGTGAACGGCGTCGCGCCGTAGCCGTGCACGTCCTGGAAGTCCGGGCTGGCGATCTTGAAGTCGTCGATGAACTGCTTCTGCTGCGCCGCTTGCGCCTCGGTCCAGGTCGGGAGCGACTCGCTGCCGGCCACGAAGACATAGGGCAGGCCCTCGTCGCCGTGCACGTCGAGGCAGAGGTCGACGCCGGTTTCGTGCATCTTCTTGAGCACCAGGAAGACTTCCGGGCTGCGCTCCATGGTCGGGTTCATCCACTCGCGGTTCAGGTTGGCGCCGGCCGCGTTGGTGCGCAGGTTGCCGCGCACCGAGCCGTCCGGGTTCATGTTCGGGACCACGTAGAACACCGATTCCTTCAGGAGCTGGCGGCCAAAGGGGTGGGCCGGGTCGAGCAGGGCGTCGAGCATGCCTTCCACGAACCACTCGGCCATCGTCTCGCCCGGGTGCTGGCGTGCGATCACCCAGACCTTTTTCTTTTCAGGCGACGGTTCGCCGATCACCAGCATGTTCAGGTCGCGGCCGTCGACGGTGGAGCCGAGGTCCAGCATGCGCACGTGCTCGGACATCTGGGCGCGGTCGAGCAGCTCCAGGTGGCGTTCCCACGAATACGGCTCGAAATAGGCGTAGTAGACGCTGTCCATGCCCGGGGTGTGCTCGATGGTAAGGACCTTGCCGTCGTAGGAGGTCGGCACGCGGAACCAGTTGATGCGGTCGTAGCTCGCCATCGCCTGGTAGCCTTCCCAGCCGGCCGGATAGGCGGCCTGGCCCGCATTCAGGAAGCGGATGGTGCAGGCCTGGCCTTGCGCGCCCTGCAGGCGGAAGTAGAACCACTGGATGATGTCGGCGTGCGAATCCTTGCGGATGTTCAGGTCGATGGCGTTCGCGCTCGTGGCGTTCACGACCTCGATGGCGCCAGCGTCGAACTGGCTGCTGATCTTGATAGACATGGTGTGTCCCGGGAAGGGGTGTTGGGTAAAACGCCGATGATAACCCCTTTTGGCGCGGGTTCGCTAGCCGGAAAGGCAACCCGGGAGCGCGGCGAAATGGCGCCGCAGGGCGTCCAGCGCGACGCGCACCTTGGCCGGATCGCCGGTGCGGCCGGGCGTCACCGCCGTTACCGGCAGCGAAGACTGGCGCGTGCCGGGAAGCACCCGCACCAGCGCGCCGCGCGCCAGGGCGGGGGCTGCGTCCGCATGGGCGAGCCGGGCCAGGCCCAGACCCTGTTCGCACATCTGCTGCAGGGTGAGCTGGTTGTTGCTCACGATGCGCGCGCCGGCATTGGGTTCGCGGGGCGACGCCAGCCAGTGGTGCGCTTGCAGATCCTCCGGTTCCGCCGGCATGCCGTGGCTGTCGATGTAGCTTGGCGCGGCGCACAGGATGATTTCCAGTTCGCACAGGGGACGGGCAACCCAGTCCGAATCGGGCAGCTGGCCCGCGCGGATCGCGATGTCGATGCGCGCATCGATCAGGTCGATCATCGCATCGTCCACCAGCAGGTGCAGGCGCAGTTGCGGCCAGGCGGCCAGCACCGGCGCCAGCGCCGCGGCGATGTGGGCGCCGAAGCCGACGGGCGCGGCGATGCGCAGTTCTCCGCTCGGTGCGTCGCGCGCCTGCAAGAGCGAATCGGATGCGGCGCGGGCCGCGTCCAGCAGGCGCTGGCAGTGGGGAAGGCAGCGCTGGCCGGCTTCGGTGAGCGTCAGCTTGCGGGTCGAGCGGTGCAGCAGGGTGACGCCGGTCTCGCTTTCCAGCGCGCGGATGGACTGGCTGACGGCCGAGGGCGTCATGCCGAGGCGCCGCGCGGCCGCGCTCATGGAGCCGGCGGCAACGGTCTCGGCGAAGACGGCGTAGAGCTTCAGGTCGTTCATTTGTTAGCCCAGCTTCAAAGTCCTAGCCATTCTAGCCCGCTTATCGCCGCATCGTGAAGCGGATATCGTGATGCTTTCGATATTGAAGAAGGAGCACACATGAAGATCGCCCTCATCGGCGCCACCGGATTTGTCGGCGCAGCCGTGCGCGCAGAGCTGCTGCGACGCGGCCACCAGGTCACCGCGCTGGTGCGCGAAGCGGCGCGCCTGTCGCCTGAACCGGGACTCATCCCGGTCGTGGCCGACGTCTACGACGCGGACGCGGTGGCGGCCGGCGTGCGCGGGCACGATGCCGTGGTGTCGGCGTTCAATCCTGGCTGGAACGATCCGGCGCTGTACGAGAACTTCATGCGCGGCAGCGCGGCCATCGAGCGTGGCGTGGAGGCGTCCGGCGTGCGTCGATTATTGGTGGTCGGCGGCGCCGGCAGCCTGTTCGTGGCGCCCGGCGTGCAGCTGGTCGATACGGAGGAATTCACCGGACACGTGCCGCCGAATATCGTGCCGGGCGCACGGGCCGCGCGCGATGCGCTGGGCATCCTGCGCAGGAACACGGAGTTGGATTGGACCTTTCTCAGCCCACCCGCCTTCCTGGGGCAGGGAGAACCGACCGGCGCCTATCGCGTGGGAGCGGACGATCTGCTAATGGCGGGCGATCGCCCCGCCGGCATCGCCGTCGAGGACCTGGCGCTGGCGATCGCGGACGAAATCGAAGCGCCGCGCCACCTGCGCGCGCGCTTCACCGTCGCCAGTCCGCTTTAATCCAGGCCGCCGAAGCGCTCGTGGAAGGCCGCGTCGGCGGGCGGCGTGGTCTCGTCTTCCTTGCGCAGCATCGCCATGACGTGTTCCTCGGCGCGCGCCTGGGTGCGCCGGTAGATGTGCCGCGCCAGTTCATAGGCTTCGCTGCCCGGCCAGGGCGTGGGCAGCAGCTCGAGCGGCAGCATCGGGTCGTGCAGCTGCACGCGGCGGTAGGCGTGGATCAGCAAGGTACGGATTGCAAACGCTTCCTGCGGCGCCAGGCTGTCATCCAGATTGTCCGCCACGGGCGTGAAGGTGGCGATGAACTGGCGATAGCTCTCCACCACGCTCGACAGATCCCAGGCATCGCCCACCAGTTCCGGCAGGGGACGTGAGCCGACGCCCGGCAGCTCCGCCGCGTCGCACACGAATACTTTTCCTTCCGCGCCGGCGCGCACCAGGATTTCCTTCAGCGTATCCCGGTCCGGCGCCGGATGCGCCATCACGCCGGTCGCCAGCATCGCAAAGCCTTCCCACTCCAGTTCCTTGCGCAGCAGCGCGCGCAGGTCGCCGTCGATGCTGCCGTTCGGGGCCAGCACGAAGGTCCAGCGGCCGTCCCAGTGCAGGCCGGGCGCCGAATAGATGCGGCGGTTGGCGCGCTCGAAGCGGGGCAGGGCCTTCGGCTCCAGCGCATAGCGGCTGCGCCGTCCTTCGCGGCTGGCCACCAGCCAGCCTTCCTGCACCAGGCGGAACACGCTGGTGCGCACCAGCCGGTCCGACACGCCGAGCGGACCCAATAGCTCGATCATGCTGCCCAGCCAGAAGGCGCCGCCGTGCGGGGCGATCGTGTCCCCGCACAGGGTCATCACCAGCGATTTATGCCGTGGCGGCTCGCTCGTGAGGAAGTGGTCGATCCAGGCGCCGCTGCTGAGTGATGTCATGTTGATGAGTCTGCAATATGATTCAAAATTTCGGTGTACATTCAATTTTTTGTATCGTATTATGGTTTGCAGAAGTTCGCAACGGAGACCGACATGTACGCACAGATGGTGGAGACCGGACTCAAGAAAGTCCGTACCGAGGAAGACATGAGCGCCGAGGAACAGGCGTTCCAGGCGCGCATCGACGCCGGCATCAAGATCGAGGCCAAGGACTGGATGCCCGAGGCCTACCGCAAGACCCTGATCCGCCAGATCTCGCAGCACGCGCACAGCGAGATCGTCGGCCAGCTGCCGGAAGGGAACTGGGTCACGCGCGCCCCGACGCTCAAGCGCAAGTCGGTCCTGCTGGCCAAGATCCAGGACGAGGCCGGCCACGGCCTTTACCTGTACAGCGCCGCCGAAACGCTCGGCGTCTCGCGCGACGAGCTGCTTGCCGCCCTGCACTCGGGCAAAGCCAAGTATTCGAGCATCTTCAACTACCCGACGCTGACCTGGGCCGACATGGGCGCGATCGGCTGGCTGGTCGACGGCTCAGCCATCATCAACCAGATCCCGCTCTGCCGCTGCTCCTACGGCCCGTATGCGCGCGCCATGATCCGCGTCTGCAAGGAAGAGTCCTTCCACGCGCGCCAGGGCTACGACATCATGATGAGCCTGGCCCAGGGCACGCCCGAGCAGAAGGCGATGGCCCAGGATGCGCTGAACCGCTGGTGGTGGCCTTCCTTGATGATGTTCGGCCCGTCGGATGCCGAATCCGTCAACAGCGCCCAGTCGACCGCCTGGCGCATCAAGCTGTTCTCGAACGACGAGCTGCGCCAGCGCATGGTCGACCAGACCGTGCCGCAGGCCGAATACCTCGGCCTGACCATCCCCGACCCGGACCTCAAATGGAACGAGGAACGCGGTTCCTACGACTTCGGCGAGATCGACTGGAGCGAGTTCCAGAATGTCCTGAAGGGCAACGGCCCCTGCAACCGCGAGCGCCTGCGCACCCGCGTGAAAGCGTATGAAGACGGCGAATGGTTCCGCGACGGGTTGAATGCCCACGCCGAGAAGAAAGCGGCCCGCAAAGCGGCTGCATAAGAAACTGGAGAGACAAGCATGAGCAAAGAATGGCCCCTGTGGGAAGTCTTCATCCGCAGCCAGCACGGCCTCGCCCACAAGCACGTCGGCAGCCTGCACGCCCCTGACGCCGAGATGGCGATCAACAACGCCCGCGACGTCTACACCCGACGCAACGAAGGCGTCAGCATCTGGGTCGTGCGCGCCGCCGACATCGTCGCCAGCAGCCCGAGCGACAAGGAAGCCCTGTTCGAGCCGGCCAACAGCAAGGTCTACCGCCATCCCACCTTCTTCCCGATGCCGGAAGAAGTGAAGAACCTGTGAGTCCGGCCGTGGATGCAAAGATCGAATACCTCCTGCGCCAGGGCGACAACGCCCTGATCCTCTCCCAGCAGCTGTGCCAGCTGTGCGGCAAGGGCCCGGCGCTGGAAGAAGACATGGCGCTGTCGAACGTCGCGCTCGACCTGCTGGGCCAGACCCGCATGTGGCTCACCTACGCCGGCGAACTCGAAGGGAAGGGCCGCGACGAAGACCGCCTGGCCTTCCACCGCGACGCCTTCGATTACCGCAACTGCCTGCTGGTCGAGCAGCCCAACGGCAGCTACGCCGACACGATGATGCGCCAGTTCCTCTTCGATACGTGGCACTACTTCCTGATGGACGGCCTGACCCGCTCGAGCGACGCGCGCATCGCCGAGATCGCGCAGAAGTCGATCAAGGAAGTGACCTACCACCTGCGCCGCTCCGGCGACCTGGTGGTGCGCCTGGGCGACGGCACCGACATCAGCCACGCCAAGATGCAGACGGCGCTCGACGAGCTGTGGATGTACAGCGGCGAAATGTTCATCTACGACGCCGTCGACAACGCGATGGTGGAGCAGGGCGTGGCACCAGGCGCCGAGCAGCTGCGCAAGCACTTCCTCGACCACCTGGCCGACGTGCTGAACGAAGCCACCCTCACGATGCCTTCTCCGGACGCCTGGATGCAGCGCGGCGGCAAGCAGGGCCGCCATACCGAGCGCCTCGGCTACATCCTGGCCGAGATGCAGTTCCTGCAGCGCGCCTATCCGGGAGCGCAGTGGTAATGAGCGCGGTCGGCGTCACCACGGACCAGGTCTGGCGCTGGCTCGGCGAGGTTGCCGATCCGGAGATCCCGGTCATCTCGGTGGTGGACCTCGGCATCGTGCGCGACGTCGCTTTCGACGGTGCGCATGGTGAAACTTGCGTGGTGACGATCACGCCGACTTATTCCGGCTGCCCGGCGATGCAGGTGATCTCTGACTCGGTGAAGGAAGCCCTGCTGTCGCACGGCCTGGAAGACGTGCGCATCGTCAGCCGCCTCTCGCCCGCCTGGACCACCGACTGGATGAGCGAGGCCGGCAAGGCCGCCCTGAAAGGCTATGGCATCGCCCCGCCGGTGCAGCAGGCGATCGACATCAGCGGCCTGCACGCGGGTATCCGCCGCCGCGCCGCGCCCGAGGTCTCCTGCCCGAACTGCGGCTCGCCGCATACCCAATTGACCAGCGAATTCGGCTCGACCCCGTGCAAGGCCCTGTACAAGTGCCTCGACTGCCGCGAGCCCTTCGACTACTTCAAGTGTCACTAAGATGAGCAAATTCTATCCCTTGACCGTCGCGAAGGTGAAACACGAAACCCGCGACGCCATCGCCGTCACCTTCGACGTCCCGGCCGAGCTGAAACCGCAATTCGCCTACCAGCAGGGCCAGCACCTGACCCTGCGCGCCATGATCGACGGCGAGGACGTGCGCCGTTCCTACTCGATCTGCTCGGCGGTGCAGGACGACACCCTGCGCGTGGCGATCAAGCGCGTCGGCGGCGGCCTGTTCTCGAGCTGGGCCAACGAACACCTCAAACCCGGCGCTACCCTCGACGTGATGCCGCCGATGGGCCACTTCAACGTGCCGCTCGACGCGCAGAGCGAACGCCACTACCTGGCCTTCGCCGCCGGCAGCGGCATCACGCCCATCCTGTCGATCGTCAAGACCACCCTGCTGGCCGAGCCGAAGAGCCGTTTCACCATCGTCTACGGCAACCGCGCCTCCTCAAGCGTGATCTTCCGCGACGAGCTGACCGATCTCAAGGATACGTACATGGACCGGCTCAAGCTGGTGTATGTGATGAGCCGCGAGCAGCAGGACATCGAACTCTTCAACGGCCGCATCACCGAAGAGAAGTGCGGCCACTTCCTGAAGCACTGGATCGACATCCGCGACATCGACGTCGCCTTCATCTGCGGCCCCGAAGACATGATGCACGGCGTCTCGCGCGCATTGCAGGACGCCGGCCTGGCCAAGGAAAAGATCCGCATCGAGCTGTTCGCCGCCAGCATCCCGAAGCACGAGCACAAGCCGCGCAAGGTGGAAGCAGGGCAGCAGCATCAGACCGAGGTCACCGTCATCATGGACGGCAACGCGGCCAGCTTCACGATGGACAAGGACAAGGAATCCCTGCTCGACGCCGGCCTGCGCGCCGGCATCGACATGCGCTACTCCTGCAAGGGCGGCGTGTGCTCGACCTGCCGCTGCAAGGTGCTCGACGGCCAGGTCGAGATGGACGTGAACTACGCGCTGGAAGACTACGAAGTGGCGCGCGGCTTCGTGCTGAGTTGCCAGAGCTTCCCGATCACGGACAAGGTGGTGGTCGACTTCGACATCGCAGAGTAATTGGTCCAACCGAGCAGTCCGACAAACAACAAGAAGACGAGGAGACATCCATGAGCTACGAAACCATCCAGTTCAAGATCGAGAACGGCATCGCCCTCCTGACCCTGAACCGCCCCGACCGCCTGAACAGCTTCACCCAGGCCATGCACCTCGAGGTGCGCGACGCCCTGGACAAACTCCAGGCCGACAAGTCCGTGCGCGTGCTGGTCCTCACCGGCGCCGGCCGCGGTTTCTGCGCCGGCCAGGACCTGCAGGACCGCGCGGTCGAACCGGGCGCACCGGGCGTGGACCTCGGCGAATCGGTCGAGAAGTTCTACGCGCCGCTGGTGTTGACCCTGAAAACACTGCCGATGCCCGTCATCTGCGCCGTCAACGGCGTGGCCGCCGGCGCCGGCGCCAACCTGGCGCTGGCCTGCGACATCGTGCTGGCCGCAAAATCGGCCAGCTTCATCGAGGCCTTCTGCAAGCTGGGCCTGATCCCGGACACCGGCGGCACCTGGCACCTGCCGCGCCTGATCGGCCAGGCGCGCGCCACGGGTCTTGCCATGCTGGGCGAGAAGCTCAGCGCCGAGAAGGCCGAGCAGTGGGGCCTGATCTGGGCCTGCGTCCCCGACGAAGCCCTGATGGACCAGGCCATGGCCATGGCTGAGCATTTCGCCGCCGCGCCAACGAAAGGCCTGGCCTTCACCAAGAAAGCCCTGCAGGCCAGCTGGACCAACACCCTGCCGGAACAATTGAAGCTCGAGGGCGAAATGATGCGCGAACTCGGCTACAGCCACGACTACCGCGAGGGCGTTGCCGCCTTCATCGCCAAACGTCCGGCGCACTTCAAGGGAGAGTAAGCAATGCAGGCACTCCCGAAGGAAAGCATCGTTGCCGTCGTCGGCAGCGGCGCCATGGGTTCCGGCATCGCCCAGGTCGCGGCCACCGCCGGCCACCAGGTGCTGCTGTTCGATACCCGCGTCGAAGCGGCCGACAAGGCCATCGACGGCATCAAGGCTACTTACGCCAAACTGGTCGAAAAGGGACGCATGGGCGCCGTCGAAGCGGACCTCGCCGGCGAACGCCTCAAGCGCATCGGCACCTTGCAGGAAGCGGCAAAGGCAGCGCTGGTGGTCGAAGCCATCGTCGAGAACCTGGACGCCAAGCGCGCCCTGTTCACCGAACTGGAAGGCATCGTGCTTGATGACTGCATCCTGGCCACGAATACCTCGTCGATCTCCGTCACCGCGATCGCCGCACCCCTGCGCCGTCCGGAACGCCTGGTCGGCATGCACTTCTTTAACCCGGTGCCCCTGATGGCGCTGGTCGAAGTCATCAGTGGCATCGCGACAAGCAGGCAGGTCGCCGACACCGTCCATGCCACCGCCGAAGCCTGGGGCAAGAACCCGGTGCACGCCAAGTCGACGCCGGGCTTCATCGTCAACCGCGTCGCCCGTCCGTATTACGCGGAAAGCCTGCGCCTGCTGCTGGAGCAGGCCGGCGACCCCGCCACCATCGACGCCGTGCTGCGCGACTGCGGCGGCTTCCGGATGGGCGCCTTCGAGCTGATGGACCTGATCGGCCACGACGTCAACTTCTCGGTGACGAACTCGGTCTACGACGCCTATTTCGGCGACCCGCGCTTCACACCCTCGATCCTGCAGCAGGAACTGGTCAACGCCGGCTTCCTGGGCCGCAAGACCGGCCGCGGCTTCTACCGCTACGGCGAAGGCGTCGAGAAGCCTGCCGTGCACACCGAAGCGCCGCAGGCGCGGCCCGATTCCGTGGCGCTGATCGGTGGCGAATCGAGCACCCTGGCGCCGCTGGCCGCACGCCTGGCGGCCGCCGGCTTCGAGCTGCCGCGCCATGAAGCATTCGAAGGCACGCCCGGCTTCCTGTGCGGGGCAGCCGCCGTGTATCTCACCGACGGCCGCACGGCCACCGAGCGCGCGGCCGAGACCTGGCATCCAGATACGGTCATCTACGACCTGCTGCTCGACGCCGGCAAGGCCACCCGCATCGCGCTGGCGCGCGCCGACCAGTGCAGCGACGCCGCCTACAACGCGGTGGTCGGCATGTTCCAGGCCGCCGGCTTAGCGGTCACGCGCCTGGACGACGTGCCCGGCATGGCCGTGATGCGCACCGTCGCCATGCTGGCCAATGAAGCGGCCGATGCCGTCAACCAGGGCGTGTGCAGCGCCGTTGCCGTCGATATCGCGATGCAGAAGGGCGTCAACTACCCGCGCGGCCCGCTGGCCTGGGCCGACAGCATCGGCCTGCAGCAGGTCGTCACCGTCCTGTCGCACCTGGCCGCGAGCTATGGCGAAGACCGCTACCGCGTCTCGCCGCTCCTGCGCCGCAAGATCGCCGCCAATCCGACCGGAGCGCGCTTCCATGCATGATGATGGCAGCCCGCAGGCGCTGGCCGAGCTGGCCGGCAAGACCATGTACGAGCGCGACCCGGCCAGCCAGGCCCTGGGCATGACCTTGGACGAGATCCGCCCCGGCTACGCCCGCATGTCGATGCACGTGCGCGGCGACATGCTCAACGGGCACGCCACCTGCCACGGCGGCTACATCTTCATGCTGGCCGACAGCGCCTTCGCCTTCGCCTGCAACTCGCACAACTTCAATACCGTCGGCGCCGGCTGCACCATCGACTACCTGGCCCCCGGCCGCGAGGGCGACGTACTGGTGGCCGAGGCGGTGGAGCAGGCCTTGCAGGGCAAGACGGGCGTCTACGACATCACCGTGACGAACCAGGAAGGGAAGAAGATCGCCCTGTTCCGCGGGAAGTCGCACCGTGTCAGTGGGATGGTGGCCGAACGCTAGCAGTACCGCTTTTGCAACACGATAGGAGGCCGGAATGGTCCAACGCACCCCTGCTCCGAATGAGCTGGAACCGATCGAACGCGCGAGCCGCGACGAGCTGCAGGCCCTGCAGCTCGGGCGCCTGAAATGGTCGCTGCACCACGCCTACGAGAACGTGCCGCACTACCGCGCCGCTTTCGACGCGGCCGGCGTGCACCCGGAAGACCTGAAGTCCCTGGGCGACCTGGCGAAGTTCCCCTTCACCGACAAGAAGACCCTGCGCGACAACTATCCCTTCGGCCTGTTCGCCGTGCCGCGTGAGCAGGTGGTGCGAATCCACGCCTCGAGCGGCACCACCGGCAAGGCCACCGTGGTGGGCTACACCCAGCACGACATCGACACCTGGGCCGGCGTGGTGGCGCGCTCGATCCGCGCCGCCGGGGGACGTGCGGGCGACATGGTCCACATCTCCTACGGCTATGGCCTCTTCACCGGCGGCCTGGGCGCCCACTACGGCGCCGAGAAGCTCGGCTGCACGGTGATCCCGATGTCGGGCGGCCAGACCGAGAAGCAGGTGCAGCTGATCCAGGACTTCAAGCCCTCGATCATCATGGTCACGCCCTCCTACATGCTGAACATCGTCGAGGAATTCGCACGCCAGGGCCTGGATCCGGCGCAGTCTTTGCTCAAGGTCGGCATCTTCGGGGCCGAACCCTGGACCGATGCGATGCGCAGCGAGATCGAGGCGCGCGCCGGCATCGATGCGGTCGACATCTATGGCCTGTCCGAGGTGATGGGCCCGGGCGTGGCCAGCGAGTGCATCGAGAGCAAGGACGGCCCGGTGATCTGGGAAGACCATTTCTACCCCGAGATCATCGATCCCGATACCGGCGAAGTGCTGCCGGACGGCGAGGAGGGCGAACTCGTGTTCACGTCGCTCAGCAAGGAAGCGCTGCCCATCATCCGCTACCGCACCCGCGACCTGACGCGCCTGCTGCCGCCGACCTCGCGCTCGATGCGCAGAATTAGCCGCATCACGGGGCGTTCCGACGACATGCTGATCATCCGCGGCGTGAACGTGTTCCCGAGCCAGATCGAAGAAATCATCCTGAAGATGCCGGCGCTGGCGCCGCAATACCAGCTGGTGGTGGCGCGCGACGGCCACCTGGACACGCTGGAGGTGCTGGGCGAGCTGCGCGACGCCGCGATTTCGCAGGCCGACGTGGACGCCTTGGGCCGCGAACTCCAGCACCGCATCAAGACCTATGTGGGCGTGACCACCCGCGTGACATTGACCCCGCCAGGCGGCATCGAACGCACGCTGACCGGCAAGGCCCGCCGCGTGGTCGACAAGCGCCCAAAAAACTAAACCAGAGGAGACACCATGCTTGAGGCATTCATCTGCGACGCCATCCGCACCCCCTTCGGCCGCTACGGCGGTTCGCTGGCCACCGTGCGCGCCGACGACCTGGGCGCGCTGCCCATCGCCGCGCTGATCGCCCGCAACAAGGACGTGGACTGGGGCGCCGTGGACGACCTGTTCTACGGCTGCGCCAACCAGGCCGGCGAGGACAACCGCAACGTCGGCCGCATGGCTGCGCTGCTGGCCGGCCTGCCGCAAGAGGTGCCGGCCAACACGATCAACCGCCTGTGCGGTTCGGGCATGGATGCCGTCGGCACCGCTGCACGCGCGATTCGCGCCGGCGAAGCGCAGCTGGTCATCGCCGGTGGCGTCGAAAGCATGACCCGCGCCCCATTCGTGATGGGCAAGGCCGACAGCGCCTTCTCGCGCGCCGCCAAGATCGAGGATACGACCCTCGGCTGGCGTTTCGTGAACCCGCTCATGAAAGCAAAATACGGCATCGATTCGATGCCCGAGACCGCCGAGAACGTGGCCCGCGAATTCGGTATCGCCAGGGAAGACCAGGACGCCTTCGCCCTGCGCAGCCAGCAGCGCTGGGCACGCGCGAATGCCGAAGGCTTCTTCAAGGACGAAATCATCCCGGTCACCATCCATGGCAAGAAAGGCGAGTCGCGCGTCTTCGACACCGACGAGCAGCCGCGCGAGACCAGCATGGAAGCGCTGGCGAAACTGAAGGGCGTGGTCACGCCCGACGGAACGGTCAGCGCCGGCAACGCCTCGAGCCTGAACGACGGCGCCTGCGCACTGCTGCTCGCTTCGGAGACGATGGCCGTGCGCAACGGCCTGACCCCGCGCGCCCGCGTGGTCGGCATGGCCACCGCCGGCCTGGCGCCGCGCATCATGGGCTTCGGTCCGTCGCCGGCGGTGAAGAAGCTGCTGCTGCAAACCGGATTGCGCCTCGACCAGATGGACGTGATCGAACTGAATGAAGCGTTCGCCGCCCAGGGCCTGGCCGTGACGCGCGACCTCGGCCTGCCGGACGATGCGGCGCACGTGAACCCTAACGGCGGCGCGATCGCCCTCGGCCACCCGCTGGGCGCGTCCGGCGCGCGCCTGGTGACGACCGCCGTCAACCAGCTGCACCGGTCGAAGGGCCGCTACGCCCTGTGCACCATGTGCATCGGCGTCGGCCAGGGCATCGCCCTGATCGTCGAGCGGGTGTAGGCATGGTCAAGGTCTACGAGATCAACGGCGTGCGGCCGGTGGTGCACCCCACCGCCTACGTGCACCCGAGCGCGGTGCTGATCGGCGACGTCATCGTCGGCCCGCGCTGCTACATCGGCCCGCTGGCTTCGCTGCGCGGCGACTTCGGTCGCCTGATCCTGGAGGAGGGAGCCAACCTGCAGGACACCTGCGTGATGCACGGCTTCCCGGGCGAGGACACGGTGGTCGAAGTCGACGGCCACATCGGCCACGGCGCGGTGCTGCACGGTTGCCGCATCAAGCGCAACGCCATGGTGGGCATGAATGCGGTCGTGATGGACAAGGCCGTCGTGGGCGAAGAATCGATCGTCGCCGCGATGAGCTTCGTGAAGGCGGGCATGGTCATCCCGCCGCGCAGCATGGTGATGGGCACGCCCGCGAAGATCATGCGCGAGCTGACGATTGATGATGTGAAGTGGAAGAGCTTCGGCACGCGCCAGTACCACGAGCTGAACGTGCGCTCGCTGGAGACGATGCGCGAGGTCGAAGCCTTGACGGAAGTGGAGCCGGATCGCAAGGGCATCGCGTTCGACCCGAGCGGCATGCACAAACCGAAATCCTGAAGAGACAAGAACGGAGACGAACGACATGGGCAATATCGCCACCCTGCAAAGCCTGATCGCCGGCCGCTGGCACGGTACCGAGGCGCACACCCCGCTGCACAGCGCGCTGAACAATGAACTGATCTATCACACCCACGCCGAGAAGATCGACTTCGACGAAGCCGTCACCTATGGCCGCAAGACCGGCATCCCGGCCCTGATGCAGCTCGACTTCCAGAAGCGCGCCCAGCGCCTGAAAGCGCTGGCGCTCTACATGATGGAGCGCAAGGAAGAGCTGTACGAAATCTCGCACCTGACCGGCGCCACCCGCCCGGACAGCTGGGTCGACGTCGAAGGCGGCATCGGCACCCTGTTCGCGTACGCCAGCATGGGTTCGCGCGAGCTGCCCTCGTCGAACGTCCTGCACGAAGGCCCGGCCATGGCCCTGGGCAAGCGCGGCGGTTTCGCCGGCACCCACATCCTGGTGCCGCGCGGCGGTCTCGCAGTGCACATCAATGCCTTCAACTTCCCGATCTGGGGCATGCTGGAAAAATTCGCGCCGAGCTTCCTGGCCGCCATGCCCTGCATCGTCAAGCCGGCGACTGCCACCAGCTACCTGACCCACGCGACCGTCAGGATGATGATGGACTCCGGCCTGCTGCCGGAAGGCGCGCTGCAGCTCGTCATCGGATCGACCGGCGACCTGCTCGACCGCCTGGGCGGCTTCGATGCCGTCACCTTTACCGGCTCGGCCGATACCGCCGCCAAGCTGAAGGCCAACCCGAACCTGATCCGCGAAGCGGTCCCCTTCACCGCCGAAGCCGACTCGCTCAACTGCGCGATCCTGGCCCCTGACGTCACGCCCGACGACCCGGAGTTCGACCTGTTCGTCAAGGAAGTCGCGCGCGAGATGACCGGCAAGGCCGGCCAGAAGTGCACGGCGATCCGCCGCGTGATCGTGCCGGAGCAGCATGCCGAAGCGGTGGGCGCGCGCCTGCGCGAGCGCCTGGCCAAGATCACCGTCGGCAATCCGAAGGTCGAGGGCGTGCGCATGGGCGCGCTGGCCTCGATGGACCAGCACCGCGACGTGTCGGAACGCGTCGAGATGCTCGCACGCGGCAACGAAGTCCTGTTCAGTGCCCGCGACGGTTTCAATCCGGTGGGTGAGGGCGTAGCTGCTGGCGCCTTCTTCGCACCGACCCTGCTCCTGTGCCGCAACGCGATGGTCAACGACGCCGTCCACGACATCGAAGCCTTCGGCCCGGTCTCCACCGTGATGACCTACCGCGACATCGACGAAGCCTTGACTCTCGCCGCACGCGGCAAGGGCAGCCTGGTGACGACGCTCGTCACCAAAGACCCGGCCATCGCCGCGCACGCGGTGCCGATCGCCGCCGCCTCGCACGGCCGCGTGCACATCCTCGAGCGCGAATCGGCCGTGGACTCCACCGGCCACGGCTCGCCGCTGCCGCAGCTGAAGCACGGCGGTCCGGGCCGCGCCGGCGGTGGCGAAGAGCTGGGCGGCATCCGCGCCGTGAAGCACTTCCTGCAGCGCGCCGCGGTCCAGGGCTCGCCGACCATGCTGGGTGCCGTGACGGGCGAATACGTGCGTGGTGGCGCGGTCAAGGAAACCGAGGTCCATCCTTTCCGCCGCTGGTTCGAGGACCTGGAAGTCGGCCACTCGCTGCTGACCCATCGCCGCACCGTGAGCGAAGCCGACATCGTCAACTTTGGCGGCGTCTCGGGCGACTACTTCTACATGCACTTCGACGAGATCGCGGCCAAGGACACCCAGTTCGGCAAGCGCATCGCCCACGGCTACTTCGTGCTGTCGGCGGCGGCGGGACTGTTCGTGTCGCCGGCCCCGGGGCCGGTGCTGGCCAACTACGGCCTGGACAACCTGCGCTTCGTCGCGCCGGTGGCGATCGGCGACACCATCCGCGCAAGGCTCACCTGCAAGCGCAAGGTCGACCGCAACCGCACGGACGAACAGGGGCGGGGGCAGGGCGTGGTGGCCTGGGACGTGCAGGTCACCAACCAGAACGACGAACTGGTGGCGAGTTACGATATCCTGACGCTGGTACAGAAGCGCGGCTGAAACGACGCTCTTGCCGCGAATCAACAGGAGATCACCGCATGTCGAGACTGGACCTGAGCAGCATCCCCGTGGTGAAGGGCACGGGCTACCCCGATCCCTTCGCCGAGCTGGTCGACGGACGCACCCGGCAGGCGCTGGGTGATGCCGGCGGCCTGAGCCAGTTCGGCGTGAACCTGGTCGAGCTCCAGCCCGGCGCCGCGTCTTCGCAGCGCCACTGGCACTCGCACGAGGACGAGTTCGTGATGATGGTGTCGGGCGAGCTGGTCCTGGTGACCGACGAGGGCGAGACCATCATGCGAGCAGGGGACTGCGCGGCTTTCCCGGGTGGAAAGCCGAACGGGCACCATCTCATCAACCGCAGCTGGGGACCGGGCGTCTTCCTCTGCGTCGGTTCGCGCATCCGGGAAGACAAGGCGAGCTATCCCGACATCGACCTGCAGTACGACGGCGCGACCGATTCCTACTTGCACAAGGACGGCACGCCCTATCCCAAGCGCACCTGAGCCCTAGTTCAGCTTGCGCGCATAGCGCGAGCGGATATGCTGGCTGACGAAGGTGGACAGCCCGCGGCCTTCGCGGGCCAGTTCCTGCATCTTGGCAATGTTCTCCGGGCCAGCGCTGCGCTCGGTGTAGAGGTAGCGGTCGCCCCCGGTGAACTGGATGGTGATCGAGTCCTTGTCGATGTCATAGGCGACGACGCCGGATTCGCCGCTCGTGTTGCGATAGCGGTGCATGCGCACCTCCGTGAGGAATGTCGATACGCCTCATGTGGGTGCCGTTCGCCCCAGTACAAGTCGGCTCAGTGGCCGATCTTCCTCTGCACCTTGAGCATGCCGTTCTCTAGCTGCACGGCAAGCAGGTCCGCGTAATCGGGCACCGGCGACGAGCGCGTCTCGACCGGATGCGTGTGGGTGGCCGTGACGACGATGCTGTCCATGCCGGCCGCTTCCGCTGCCGCCAGGCCGATCGGCGTGTCCTCGAACACCAGGCAATCCTGCGGATTCACGCCCAGCTTCTGCGCCCCCAGCAGGAAGGGATCCGGCGCCGGCTTGCCGTGTTTCACATCCTCGGCCGACACCAGCAGCGGCGGCAGGGGCAGCCCGGCGGCGGCGATGCGCGCGGTCGCCAGCGGGCGCGAGGCCGAGGTGACGATGGCCCAGCGGTCCGTCGGCAGGCTGGCCAGGAAGCGTCCCACGCCGCGGATTTCCTCGATGTCCCCCACGTCCTCAATCTCGGCCAGGGCAATGCCCAGGGCTTCGGCCACCGGATCGACGCCGGGCAGGCCGAGCTTGCGGATGGTGTCCTCGGTGCGCTTGCCGTGCACGGTGGGCACGAAGGTCACGGGATCGAGCCCATGGCGCACGGCCCAGGCGCTCCAGACGCGCTCGGCGGACTTGATCGAGGTAAGGATGGTGCCGTCCATGTCGAACAGGAAGGCGGCATACTCGCGGGAAGGGAGGACTTTAGGATTGCTTGGCGTCACGGGAGTCTCGATATCGGTTGATGAGCCGGTCATGGGCTGGGCAAACAGCATAGCGCAAACCGCCAGGCGGCATCGCGCCCTTGACCTTCTTGCCGGCTGCTGCCAGACTAGCCATCCCACCAACCGATCCGAGGAGACAAAGCATGAACCAGCCTGATACCGCCCTCCGGTCGGCCGCCTGATCCGCCCGCTCATCACCACGCTTCACTAGCGATGTGCCTGGCGCGATAGCGCGCCGACCTTCCACTTTTCGACCCTGCTGCGCCAAACGCGCAGTGCCTGCGCACGCCTGTTGCGCTCTCGAACTGGAAACCACATCGTCATGATCGACATCGATTTCCCGACCCTTCACGGGATCGGATTCAAGCAGCAATTCGTTTCACAACTGGCCGCGAGTTCGGCCCAACACCGCCTCGCCCGCGTCACCGCCGCCCAGCGCGACGCGATGACCCTCGACGACGGCAAGCACACCTTCCATGCGCGTCTCCTGCGCCACATGGAGCCGGCCGTGGTCGGCGACTGGGTGCTCCTCATCGAGAGCGCCGGGGAATACTGGATCGACAGCGTCCTCGAGCCGTCCACGCGCCTGACGCGCCGCACGCCCTCCGGCCGCCAGGTATTGGCCAGCAACGTCGATACGGCCCTGCTCCTGATGGGCCTCGACAACGACTTCAATCCGCGCCGCATGGAGCGCTATATCGCCGTGGTGCGTGCCTGCGGCGTCGAGCCTGTGATGGTGCTGACCAAGTCGGACATCGGCATCGACGCTAGCGAGAAGATCGCCCAGCTGCGCCAGCGCATCCCGGACGACGTGCCGGCATTGAGCCTGCATCCCGCCGAGCAGGACGATGCGGGAATGCTGGCGCCCTGGCTGGGGAAGGGCCAGACCCTGGTGCTGCTTGGCTCTTCCGGCGTCGGCAAGTCGACCCTGACCAATGCCCTCACGGGCAGCGGCCAGGCCACCGGCGGCACCCGCCATGGGGACGACCGCGGCCGCCACACGACCACCGCGCGCTCGCTGCACCGCTGCCCGGGCGGCGCCTGCATCATCGACACGCCGGGCCTGCGGGCCTGGCAGCCGGATGCGGACGAGGAAGAGCTGGGACTGTCCTTCAACGACATCGCCGCGCTGGCGGAGCAGTGCCAGTTCCGCGACTGCGTGCACGAGAGCGAGCCGGGATGCGCGGTACGGGGTGTGGTGGATGCGGACCGGCTGCGCAACTACCGCAAGCTGCTGCGCGAGGTGCAGCGCGCGGAGCAGACGCCGCTGGATCGGATCGCCGAAAGAGGGAAGTGGAAGGTGTTGATGAAGGAGGCCCGGCAGCGGGGCCGCGACAAGCGCGGAGGGTGAGGATGGCGGGCGGCGCGGCCGCCCGCCATGAACATCATTCAGCCAGCTGCTTGCGCACGCGCTCGATGGCTTTGCGGACCTGGTTCGGCGCGGTGCCGCCGACGTGGTCGCGCGCCGCCACCGAGCCTTCCAGCGACAGCACGGCGAATACGTCCTGCTCGATCAGCGGCGAGAACTCGCGCAGCTTCTCGAGCGCCATCTCGGACAGGTCGCAGCCGGCCACGTCGCAGGCGCGCACCGCGTGCGCCACGGCTTCGTGCGCGTCGCGGAAGGGCAGGCCCTTCTTGACCAGGTAGTCGGCCAGGTCGGTCGCCGTCGCGTAGCCCTGCAGGGCGGCGGAGCGCATGTTCTCGGCCTTCACCGTGATGCCGCCCGCCATGTCGGCGAAGATGCGCAGCGTATCGGTGACGGTGTCGATGGTATCGAACAGCGGTTCCTTGTCTTCCTGGTTGTCCTTGTTGTAGGCCAGCGGCTGGCCCTTCATCAGGACCAGCAGGCCGTTCAGGTGGCCGTAGACACGGCCGGTCTTGCCGCGCGCGAGTTCCGGCACGTCCGGGTTTTTCTTCTGCGGCATGATCGACGAGCCGGTGCAGAAGCGGTCGGCGATGTCGATGAAGCCGATGCGCGGGCTGATCCACATCACCAGCTCTTCCGAGAAGCGCGAGATGTGCATCATGATGAGGGAGGCGGCCGCCGTGAATTCGATGGCGAAATCGCGGTCCGACACGGCGTCGAGCGAGTTGTGGCAGACGTCCTCGAAGCCCAGGGTCTTGGCCACGCGCAGGCGATCGATCGGGAAGGTGGTGCCGGCTAGCGCGGCCGCGCCCAGCGGCAGGCGGTTGACGCGGCGGCGCGCGTCCTGCATGCGCTCGAGGTCGCGGCCGAACATCTCGACGTAGGCCAGCATGTGGTGTCCAAAGGTGATGGGTTGCGCCACCTGCAGGTGGGTGAAGCCCGGCATGATGGTGTCCGCATGGCGCTCGGCCAGGTCCGTCAATGCAGCGCGCAGGCTGTTCAAGAGACCCACGATGTCGTCGATCGCGGCGCGCACATACAGGCGGATGTCGGTTGCGACCTGGTCGTTGCGCGAGCGGCCGGTGTGCAGGCGCTTGCCGGCGTCGCCCACCAGCTCGGTCAGGCGCTTCTCGATGTTCAGGTGCACGTCTTCCAGGTCCAGCAGCCATTCGAAGGTGCCGGCGTCGATCTCGCTCTTGATCTGGGCCATGCCGCGCTCGATGTCCGCGCGGTCCTGTGCGCTGATGATGCCCTGGGCGGCCAGCATCTCGGCGTGGGCCAGCGAACCCTGGATGTCGTAGGGCGCCAGGCGCTTGTCGAAGAACACGGACGCGGTGTAGCGCTTGACGAGGTCGGAAACGGGTTCGGTGAAGCGCGCGGACCAGGCCTCGGCTTTCTTGGAGAATTGATCGGTCATGGTGGAATCTCGGTTGGGGATCGTACGATTATAACTGGCCGGCAGGTCGGACCACTTCGCCCCATCCGTGGTGGATGACAAGCCCGGGGAAATGCGTGATGATGTGGCCAGGCTTCATTAAATGACAACAAAGGGGGAGACATGAATCGACTGACACAACTCGGCGCGGCGGCGCTGCTGGCGGCGGCAAGCTGCGTACCGGCAGCGGCCCAGCAGGCGACGCCACCGGTACCCGGCGCGACGCCGACCGCGATCGCGCCGCCGCCGCCCAAGGCCGCCCCCGGCCTGCCGGCTGCCCGTCCCGCCGATGTCGCCTCGATCGACGCGATCGTCGCCGCACTCTACGACGTGATCTCCGGCCCGGCCGGCGCCCCGCGCGACTGGGACCGCATGCGCTCGCTGTTCGCGCCCGAGGGCCGGATGGGCGCCGTCGGCATGCGCCCGGACGGCAGCTATGTGCTGCGCAGCCTGACGCCGGAAGACTATATTTCGCGCAATACCAAGGCCTTCGCCACCATGGGCTTTTTTGAAACCGAGCTGGCCCGCACCACCGAAACCTTCGGCCAGATCGCCCATGTGTTCAGCACCTACGAGGCGCGCCACGCCAAGGACGATGCGAAGCCCTTCATGCGCGGCATCAACAGCATCCAGCTGATCCACGACGGCAAGCGCTGGTACGTGCTGAACCTGATCTGGCGCGCCGAGGACAGCAAGCTCCAGCTGCCCGAGCGCTACCTGCGCAACGGTTGAGCTGGGCGCGGCGGACGTCATTGCGCATGGCGCAAGGACGTCCAATCGCGTGTTGTATTACTGGCAAACGGCGCTAGAATTCACTTTTAAGCCAGAACCAGACACGGGTCCCATGATTACCAACGACTCCAGCTTCCAGGTCAGCACCGATCAGACGAAGCTCGACATCCCGATGATCTACCGCTTCCTGAGCGAGCAGAGCACCTGGGCGGTCGGCATCTCCCGCCCCGTGGTCGAGCGCGCGATCGAGAATTCGCTGTGCTTCGGCGGCTACCTCGACGGCCGCCAGATCGCCTTCGCGCGCGTGATCACCGACTTCGCCACCTTCGCCAACCTGGTGGATGTGTTCGTGGTGCCGGAATACCGCGGCCATGGATACGGCAAGCAATTGGTCGGCGTCGTGCTGCGCCACCCGAGCCTGCAGAAACTGCGCCGCTTCACGCTCGCCACGACCGATTGCCACAGCCTCTACGAACGCTTCGGCTTCACCACGCCGCAGCGTCCCGAGACGCTGATGGAACGTTACTTTCCGAACATATATTTGTCCTGAGCATACTCAACACGGCGACGCCCTTCTCGAATCAGGCTTACGATAGTCCTCATCGAGAAGGAGGCAGTCATGTTCCAGGTCGCCGCCCGGGTTCTCCGTCGCGCCTTGCTCGCCTTTCTACTGCTGGCGGGTAATAGCTGCTGGGCCGACAAGGTGGAGGTCCCCCCTTCGCCCAAGGGGCATCTCGTGATCATCGGTGGCGCCCTGCGTGGCGACAATGCGGCCGTGTGGGAACGCATGGTCCAGCTCGCGGGCGGCAAGGGCGCCCGCATCGCCGTCTTCGCCTCCGCTTCCGCCAGCCCTGACAAGGCCGGCAAATTCCTGGTCGACCGTTTCAATGCCTACGGCGCGAAAGCCTTTTTCGTGCCGGTCGCCGTGCGCCTGGCCGGCACCGACTACCAGGCCGCGGCCGAGGATCCGATCTTGGCCGACGCGGTGCGCTCGGCCGGCGGCGCCTTCTTCGCCGGCGGCGACCAGGGCCGCATCACGCGCGCGCTCAAGCGTCCCGACGGCGGCAATACCCGTATGCTCGATGCGCTCTGGGAGCTCTACCGGCGTGGCGGCATGCTGGCCGGTTCAAGCGCCGGGGCCGCCATCATGAGCAGCACCATGTTCGGCTATCCGAAGCCGGTGCTGGCCACCATGAGGCTGGGTTTGGACGAGGGCAGGGAGATCGCGCCGGGCCTGGGCTTCATCGGCGAAGACGTGTTCGTCGACCAGCACCTCCTGGTGCGCGGGCGCTTCGCGCGCATGGTGCCGGCCATGCTCAAGAAGGGCTACAAGATCGGCCTGGGGATCGACGAGAACACCGCCATGGTGGTCGGGCCGAAGCGCGAGGTCGAGGTGATCGGCTACCGGGGCGCCCTGCTGGTCGACCTGTCGAGGGCGGTGGCGCAGGACGGGCCCCTGAACGTCAGCAATGTGCGCCTGAGCTACCTGGACAACGGCGACCGCTTCAGCCTGCATACCCACGCCTTTACGCCGGGCAGCGACAAGATCGACAACAAGCTCGATCCTGCGAAACCCTACTTCCGCGAACCGCTGTTCTCGGCCGACATCCTCGGCAACACGACCGTGGTCGACCTGATGTCCCGGCTGATCGACAGCGACCAGCGCGAGGCCATCGGACTCTCGCTCGACGGCCCCAACGGCCCCCAGCCCGACCTGGGCTTCGAGTTCAAGCTCACGCGTACGAACGACAGCGTCGGCTATATGTCGCTGCTGACCGAAACCTACTCGGTCTACAACATGCGGCTCGATATCCGGCCCATCGTGGTGCAGCGGCCCTTGTACCAGTACCGGCAGGCCGAGACCGCGGCAGCCAGGTGATTGCCGGAATGGCAGGCCAGGCGCAGTAGAATGGACGACCTTCGTCTCATGAGGATCGTCCATGTTCCATCTTTCCTACCGCCTGCTTGCCGCAGCGCTGGCGCTGGCCGCAGGCATTGCCCATGCCGCCCAGCCGGCCACCGTCCGCGTCGACTATGCCCACAGCGGCAACGCCCTGTCGGACCAATACGCGCTCGAGCGCGTCGTGATCGAACCGCTGCCCTGGCCGGGCAACACCGCGCGCAACCTGGACGATACCAACCGCGGCCAGAACCGCGTCGAGGTGGTGGATGTGAAGACCGGCGACCTGCTGTATTCGCGCGGCTTCTCGACGGTCTTCGGCGAGTGGCGCACGACGGAAGAGGCGAACCGCATCAGCCGCGCCTTCCACGAATCGGTGCGCTTCCCGAAATTCGACCGCCCGGTGCGCGTGCGCATCCTCAAGCGCGACGAGCGCAACCAGTTCTCGGTGGCCTGGAGCATCGAAGTCGACGCCGACGCGCAGGAGGTGGTGAAGAAGCAGCCTGCCGCGCCCGCAAAACCGGTTCCGATCCACGTTAGCGGTCTATCGCCCGACAAGGTCGACCTGCTGGTGCTGGGCGACGGCTACACCGCTCTGGAACTGAAGAAATTCGAAAGCGACGCGCGGCGCCTGGTGAAGCACCTGTTCACGGTCTCTCCCTTCAAGGAGCGTGCGAAGGACTTCAATGTCTGGGGGCTGGCGGTGCCGACGAAGGAATCCGGTATCACCCGTCCCTCCACCGGCGTGCACCACGCCTCGAGCCTCGGCACGCGCTATGACATCTTCGGCAGCGAGCGCTACGTGCTCACCCTGGACAACCGCGCGCTGCGCGACATCGCCCAGCACGCACCCTATGAGTTCATCGAGATCCTGGTGAACAACGAGACCTATGGTGGCGGCGGCATTTTCGGCCAGTTCAGCACCGCGGCGGCGGGCAACGAGTGGGCCGATTACCTCTTCGTGCACGAATTCGGCCACCACTTCGCGGGCCTGGCCGACGAGTACTACACCTCGCCGGTGGCCTATGCGACGGGCGGGGTGCGCATGGAGCCGTGGGAGCCGAATGCCACCGCGCTGCGCGACCCGGCGAATCTGAAATGGAAGCGCCACGTGAAGGCGGGCACGCCGTTGCCGACGCCCTGGCCCAAGGCCGAATACGAGGAGGCCTCGCGCGCCTACCAGAAGAAGCGCGCCGCCCTGCGCGCGGCGAATCGCCCGGAGAGCGAGATGAACGCGCTGTTCCGCGAAGACCTCAAGGCGACCGAGGCGCTGTTCGCGGGCAAGCCGCATCGCCACGATGTGGGCGCCTTCGAAGGTGCGAACTACGAGGCCAGTGGCTACTACCGCCCGGCGATGCAGTGCCTGATGTTCGACCGCAGCGAAGCCTTCTGTCCGGTGTGCCGGGATGGTGTGAGCGAGATCATCGACCTGTATGCGGGGCCTGCTCGGCAGTAAAGTTTGCTTACAAATGTCACCGGAAGTCCGTGGGGTGGCTAACAGACCCGGGCAGTAGGGCAGCCTATTCTGGAGTCGTTGTCAGACAAAAATTATTACGCGGTTGCACAGCACTGCGTGACCACTCACCGGAAAGGAACCATCATGAACAAACTGATCGCCACCCTCATCGCCGGCCTGTTCGCCACCGCCGCCACCGCCCAGACCACCACCACGCCGGCCGCGACCGACGCTGTCGTGAAAGCGGAAGCCAAGGCGGAGAAGGAAGTCGTGAAGGCCGAAGCCAAGGAAATCAAGAACGCCGCCAAGGCGGACGAGAAAGTGAACAAGGCGGTCGCCAAGGCCAACGAGAAGAAGGCCGAGGCCCACGCCGACGCCGTGAAGGCCCACGCCAACGCGGTCGAGAAAGTCGCGAAAGCCGATCCGGAAGACCGCGCCAAGGCGGTAGCCAAGGCCGAGGAAAAGATCGCCGACGCCAACCTGAAGGCTGACAAGAAGATGATCAAGGCCGACGAGAAGCTGTTGAAGACCCAGGTCGATGCGGCAGCCGACAAGGCACAAGCCGCAGCCAAGACCGAACAGGTGCGTGCTGAAGCGCAGGCTGATGTGCACAAGGCCGCTGCCAAGCACTGATCAGCATCCGCTGAAATGAAAAACGCCGGCTCGCGAGCCGGCGTTTCGTTTTACGCGATCAGGTCGCGCCGGCGTCGGTTGCCCGCATCGCCAGGTCCTGCGCCTTGAGCTTCGCCGACAGCGGCTTGCCCTTGCGCGCACGCTTGCCGAAGTGCGGCTCCAGGCCGGACGCGAACAGCTCCACCGTGCGCGGCTTGGAGCCGGCCCAGGTGCCGATGACGTTCACGCCCTTCTGGGTGATCGGCTGCGCCGCCAGCAGGGTTTCCTTCGGTTCGAGCTCCATCAGGATCACGCCGCGGCCGCCGTTGGTCAGCACCTTCATCTCGTCGATGCCGAACACCAGCACGCGGCCCTTCTCGGACAGGCAGGCGATCGCGCCCGCCGTTTCGCTGACGATCCGCGGGGCCAGCGGCACGGCGCCCTCGTCCAGGGTGATGAAGGACTTGCCGCCCTTGAGCCGGCTGATCATGTCGCCGGCCTTGGCGATGAAGCCGAAGCCGTTCGAGGTCGCCAGCAGCAGGCGGGTCTCCGGGTTGCCGGCGAAGTAATGCAGGATGCGCACGCCGCCCGACAGGTCGACCAGGGTCGTGATCGGCACGCCGTCCCCGCGCGCGCCAGGCAGTGCGGCCACCGGCACCGAGAAGGACTTGCCGTTGCTGCCGATGCCGATCAGCGAGTCGATCGTGCGGCACTCGAAGGCCTGCAGCAGCGAGTCGCCGGCCTTGAAGGTGAACTGGGCCGGGTCATGGCCGATGCCGGTGCGCGCGCGCACCCAGCCCTTCTCGGACACGATCACCGTCACCGGCTCGTCGATGACCTTCTGTTCGGCCACGGCGCGCTCGGCTTCCTCGATCAGGGTGCGGCGCTCGTCGCCGTACTGCTTGGCGTCCTGCTCGATCTCGCGGATGATCAGGCGCTTCATCGAGGACGGATTCTCGAGGATGTCTTCCAGCTTTTCCTTCTCGCTGCGCAGCTCGGCCAGCTCCTGCTGGATCTTGATCGCTTCCAGGCGCGCCAGCTGGCGCAGGCGGATCTCGAGGATGTCCTCGGCCTGGCGGTCCGACAGGCGGAAGCGCTCGATCAGCGCGGCCTTCGGCTCGTCCGAGTTGCGGATGATGGCGATGACTTCGTCGATGTTCAGCAGGACCGTCTCGCGGCCTTCCAGGATGTGGATGCGGTCGTTGACCTTGCCCAGCCTGAATTCGGTCCGGCGGCGCACGGTGACGAAGCGGAAGTCGATCCATTCCTGCAGGACCTCTAGCAGGCCCTTCTGGCGCGGACGGCCGTCGCCGCCGATCATCACCAGGTTCATCGGGCTCGAGGTCTCGAGCGAGGTATGGGCAAGCAGCATCAGCATGAACTCGCCCTGGTCCTGGTTCTTCGACTTCGGCTCGAACACGATGCGCACGGCTGCCTCGCGGCCCGATTCGTCGCGCACGGTGTCGAGCGCGCCCAGGATGGTCTGCTTCAGCGCCAGCTGTTCCGGCAGCAGGGTCTTCTTGCCCGCCTTGATCTTCGGGTTGGTCAGTTCCTCGATCTCTTCCAGCACGCGCTGGGCCGAGGTGCCCGGCGGCAGTTCGGTGACCACCGCCTGCCACTGGCCGCGCGCCAGTTCTTCGATCTTCCAGCGCGCGCGGACCTTGAGCGAGCCGCGGCCGGTCGCGTACATGTCGGCGATGCTCGAGGCCGGGGTGATGATCTGGCCGCCGCCCGGGAAATCCGGGCCGGTGATCAGGGTCATCAGCTCGGCGTGGGTGATCTTCGGGTTGCGGATCAGGGCCACCGCTGCGGACGCCACTTCGCGCAGGTTGTGCGAAGGGATCTCGGTGGCCATGCCGACCGCGATGCCGGAGGCGCCGTTGAGCAGCACCATCGGCAGGCGCGCCGGCAGCTGGCGCGGCTCGGTGGTGGAGCCGTCGTAGTTCGGCTGGAAGTCCACCGTGCCCATGTCGAGTTCATCGAGCAGCAGGCGCGACACCGGCGTCAGGCGTGCTTCGGTATAACGCATCGCCGCCGCGCCGTCGCCGTCGCGCGAGCCGAAGTTGCCCTGGCCGTCGATCAGCGGATAGCGCAGCGAGAAGTCCTGCGCCATGCGCACCAGCGCGTCGTAGACCGACTGGTCGCCGTGCGGGTGGAGTTTGCCGAGCACGTCGCCGACCACGGTGGCGGACTTGCGCGGCTTGGCGGTGTGGCCCAGGCCCAGTTCGTGCATCGAGTACAGGATGCGGCGCTGGACGGGCTTCTGGCCGTCCGACACGTCCGGCAGCGCGCGGCCCTTGACCACCGAGACGGCGTAGTCGAGGTAGGCGCGCTCGGCGAAGGTGGAAAGGGTGAGCGTCTCGACGTCGTCGGACGGCTCGTGTTGTTGTTCGAAGAGGCTTGCTTGCGTCGTCATGATCTATTCGTTCTGTTCGGCAGGCGCGACGTCAGATGTCGGCTTCCGTTTCGTTCCCGTGTTCTTCCAGCCAGGCGCGGCGGGCGGCCGCTTCGCCTTTGCCCATCAGCATATTGAAGCGCGAGGCCGATTCCGGCAGGCTGTACTGGCCGAAGGCGACCGGCAGCAGGCGGCGGGTGTCGGGGTTCATGGTGGTTTCCCACAGCTGTTCCGCGTTCATCTCGCCCAGGCCCTTGAAGCGGGAAATGCTCCACACGCCTTCCTTCAGGCCTTCTTTTTTCAGCTTGTCCTCGATCGCCAGCAGTTCGCCGTCGTCCAGCGCGTAGAGCTTCTGCAGCGGCTTCTTGCCGCGCGCCGGCACGTCGACGCGGTACAGCGGCGGCCTGGCGACGCAGATGTGGCCGCTGCGGAACAGGGCGGGGAAGTGCTTGAAGAACAGGGTCAGCAGCAGGACCTGGATGTGCGAGCCGTCCACGTCCGCATCCGACAGGATGCAGATCTTCCCGTAGCGCAGGCCGGACAGGTCCGGGTTGTCGTCAACGCCGTGCGGGTCGACGCCGATCGCCACCGCGATGTCGTGGATCTCGTTGTTCGCGAACAGGCGGTCGCGCTCGGTCTCCCAGGAGTTCAGCACCTTGCCGCGCAGCGGCAGGATGGCCTGGAATTCCTTGTCGCGGCCCATCTTGGCCGAACCGCCCGCCGAGTCGCCCTCGACCAGGAACAGTTCGTTGCGGGTGATGTCGGTCGATTCGCAATCGGTCAGCTTGCCCGGCAACACGGCCACGCCCGAGGACTTCTTTTTCTCGACCTTCTGCAGCGAACGCAGGCGCGACTGGGCCTGCTTGATGACCAGTTCGGCCAGCTTCTTGCCGTATTCGACGTGCTGGTTCAGCCACAGTTCGAGCGGCGGACGGGTGAAGGTCGACACCAGCTTGACCGCGTCGCGCGAGTTCAGGCGTTCCTTGGTCTGGCCCTGGAACTGCGGGTCCAGCACCTTGGCGGACAGCACGAAGGAGACGCGCGCGAACACGTCTTCCGGCAGCAGCTTGACGCCTTTCGGCAGCAGCGAGTGCATCTCGACGAAGCTCTTCACGGCGCCGAACAGGCCGTCGCGCAGGCCGGATTCGTGGGTGCCGCCGCTGACGGTGGGGATCAGGTTGACGTAGGACTCGCGCACCACGCTGCCTTCTTCGGTCCAGGCCACGACCCAGGCCGCGCCTTCGCCCTCGGCGAAGCCTTCGTCGCCGGCGGCCGCGTACTGCGCGCCCTCGAACAGCGGGATCACGGTCTGGCCACCCGAGGTCTGGGCCAGCGCTTCGGTGAGGTAGCCGCGCAGGCCTTCGTCGTAGCGCCAGGTCTGGACGTCGCCGGTCTTGGCATTGGTGAGCGTGACGGTCACGCCCGGCAGCAGCACGGCCTTCGAGCGCAGCAGGCGCTGCATGTCGCCCAGCGGGATGACGGGCGAATCGAAATATTTTGGATCGGGACGGGCGGTGACGCGGGTGCCGTTCTTCTTGCCGCCGCGTTCAGCCGGGCGCGAGCTCAGGGGCTCGACCAGATCGCCGTTCTCGAAGGCCAGGTCGTGCACGCCATTGCCGTCGTCATCCTTGCGCCAGACGGTGATTTCCAGGCGCGTCGACAGCGCGTTGGTGACCGAGACGCCGACGCCGTGCAGGCCGCCCGAGAAGGCATAGGCGCCGCCCGAGCCCTTGTCGAACTTGCCGCCCGCGTGCAGGCGGGTAAAGACGATCTCGACGGTCGGCACGTTTTCTTCCGGGTGCAGTCCAACCGGGATGCCGCGGCCGTCGTCTTCGACCGTGACCGAGCCGTCCGTATTGAGCGTCACGGCGATGTTCTTGCAGTGCCCGCCCAGCGCCTCGTCGGAGGCGTTGTCGATCACTTCCTGGATGATGTGCAGCGGATTTTCGGTCCGGGTATACATGCCCGGACGCTGTTTCACGGGTTCGAGTCCCTTGAGGACGCGGATGGATGATTCGCTGTAGTCGGATGCGGGTTTCTTGGAAGCCATGCTGATATTCTTAAATTCGATGCTTGCGCATTCTATCTTGTCGCGCGGAAAATTTTGATCTTTTCAAGCGATCCAACTGTGCTTGTTAGTCCGCACCATTGTGCTAGATTAAAACGATATGGTCAGGAAGATGCCAAGGGCAGCTTAAAAACCGTCGCGGGCGGCATGCCGCGCGCAGCAGGTTTTTCGGCTGCCCCCAAGGAAAGGCTGGAAGAGCGATGCACGCACCCAGATATCCGTTCACCATCCGCCTGGTCGGGTTCGCGCCGGCTGAATGCGCGCAACTGGAACACCTGCTCGCGCAAGCCCCTGCGACAGGGCCGTCGTATTTTTGCCTGCACGACGACAGTTTGCAAGAACCCGACCTGTATATCGCCGATGGCGGCAACCCCGCCGCCCTGGCGCGCTTGTCTTGCCTGCCGCCCGGCGCCCTGCAGCCCATTCTCCTGATCGGCGGCGACGGCGCCAGCTGCCTGCGTACCCTGCCGCGCCCGGTCGACCCAAGCCGACTTTGCACGACCCTGGCCGAACTGCTCGACGCCCGGGTGCAGGCGCAGGCCGCGCTGGCCGCCAGCGGGCAATGCAGCCTGCCGGAGCGCCGCCGAAGGCCTCGGCTGGGGCCGGATACCGAGGCCCCGGCCTATTACCAGCGCATGCGCCAGGGGCCGCCGGACGGCGCGGTGCTCATCATCGACAAGGGCGGCGCCTTCCGCGACCACGTGGCGCGCGTGGTGCACGGCAAGCTCGGCGCCGCTTACGACGCCGGCCTCGGCAACGGCAACCGCCCCGGCGCCGGCTTGCCCGGCAGCGCCCGGCCGGTCGAGTGGACCGACAGCTGCCGCGCCGCCGTGCGCCTGTGCGACGAAACCCCGGTCTCCCTGGTCATGATCAACACCTGCGCGCCCGGCATCGAACCGTATAGCCTGAGCAGCGCCATCAAGTCCCAGGAAGGGGCAGGGCGGACCGCCGTGCTCTTTCTTGTCGGGCAATCGTTCAAGTACGACAGCCTGCGCGCCCGCGATGCCGGCGTGCGCGGCCTGCTCGACAAGCCCGTGGCGGACCGTCACCTGGTGGCGACCTTCCAGAAGCTGCTGGCCCTGCCTGCCTGAAAAACTACTGTAATTGCATACAGTATTAACCGAAATTGGAATTCCCGCAAGCTGCCGTTTTCACAACGCCTGGCGGAGGAGACCGGGAATTTGTAACAAATTCGAATCGTGCGCTGCCGTGACGCGGCTATATTGGTGTCATGGTGGAAGAGCAAAAAAAAACAGTCAAGGAAGCGTCCGGCCCCCCGATCGAAAAGCGTCCCGATACGCCGGTAAGAGTGCCTGACCGGCGCGCGACCCAGGGGCAGACCGTACGCGGGTATGCCAAGTACCTGCGCGACGGTGATACGCCGCTGGCGCTGGTGGGCCGGGTCATGAGCTCGCGTTGGCGCGCCGTGCGGGAGCGCTTTAACCGCGACTTCATGAACCGCACGCTGCACATCGGCGTGTCGGCGCGCATTTTCCACCCCGAACCCGGCGCCCGGGGCCTGCTCAGCAAGAATCTCCAGTATCTCGAGGAATCGATCGCCCAGTGGGTGATGTCGCGCGACGTGCTGGTCTTCATGATCCCGACGGTGAATACCAATGGGCTGCTCCACCCCAGCAACATCACCCTCCGCCATTACGCGCGCCACCTCGACGGCCTGGTGCTGCAGGGCGGGGCGGACGTGGCGCCGCAAACCTATTCCGAAGTACCGACCCGGCCCGAATGGAGCGGTGACCGCGCCCGCGACGTCTACGAGCTCGAGCTGTTGCACGAATTCGTCGACGCAGGCAAGCCGGTGCTGGGCGTCTGCCGCGGCTGCCAGCTGATCAATGTCGCTTTCGGGGGCACGCTCTACCAGGACGTCGCCACCAACGTCCCGGAAGCGCTGGCCCATGTGCACGACATCTACGATGCCCACCGCCACGCCGTCCGCTTCCCTGCCGGCTCCACGCTCGGCAGGATGTTCGGCCACGTCGAGCGGCCCATCGTCAACTCCATCCACCACCAGGCGGTCAAGGAGCTGGGGCGCGACATCCGCGTCGAAGCCTATTCCGAGCCGGACGGCATCGTCGAGGCGATCCGCTACGAACGCGCCGATTTCGTGATGGGCCTGCAATGGCATCCGGAATTCCACCGCGCCGGCGGCACCGAGCTGCTGGACTGCACGCCGGTGCTGGACGAGTTCCTGCGCGCCGCGCGCGAGACGCGGCTCTGATCTCCGGAGTTTGTTTCACCTCGAACACGTTTGCCGAAAACGCTTGCTTTCGTCCGATGACCGGACAATAATTGAATGAGAATGATTCTCATTTGATTGGCGACCGTTCAGGAGACGTGTGTATGACTATTCCTTTCGCAGACCCGGCCTCGACCCCGCAGGAGCCGCGCAGCCAGGACGTGATGCTGGTGGCCTCGCTGCTGCACCTGATGTCGCATTACACCGCACGCGGCGACGGCGAGCAGCCCTGCGTGAAGCTGGCCTCGGTGATCGAGCGCCACTTGTGCGCGCTGTCGCGCCTGCCGGATATCGACCCCGTGCTGCGCGCTACCTGCGAGCAGCTGGCCGAGCGCTGGGCCGGCCTGGTGGACGAAAAGCTGCCGCGCCCCCAGCCGGCCAAGCAGCCGCTGCTGGCGCGTTTCATGAAAGGCCAATGGGGCGGCAAACCAGTCGCTGCCGGCTGAATCAGTCCAGCCAGTCCCGTAGCGCCGCTTCTCCCGCGGCGCTGAATGCCATGACACGGGAATCTGGCACCCGTTTGGCCCATCCCAGCTGTTCGAAGCGCGCCAGGAGCGCCGCGCCGAGCGTTCCGGCAAGGTGATGGCGCCGCTCGCTCCAGTCCAGGCAGGTGCGGCAGAAGGGACGGCGCCCCTTGGGCTCCACCAACTCCACGCCGAGCTTTTCCATGGCCTGTGATCCCAGCGGCGTGAGGGCGATCCCGCCTGGATCCAGCGCGAAGGCGCCGCGCTGTGCCAGCTTTTCATACACCAGCACCCCCAGTTCTCCCGCCAGGTGGTCATAGCAGACCCGCGCCTTGCGCAGCGCCGGCTCGCGCGGGCCCACATGCGGCGATCGCGCGAGGGCGGCCGCGCCCATCAGGCTCTCCAGCATCTGCGCGACGTCCTCGTCGGCGATGCGGAAGTAACGGTGCCGTCCCTGCTTCTCGACTGTGAGCATGCCGGCGTCGACCAGCTGCGCCAGGTGGGTGCTGATGGTCTGGCGCGTGACGCCCGCGGAGTCCGCCAGTTCGGTGGCGGTGAGGGCGCGGCCGGCCATGAGTGCGCTCAAGACCTGGCCGCGTGCGGTGTCGCCGACGAGCGCGGCGATGGTGGTGATATTCGGTCCCATGCTTCGATCTTAGCCGAAGCATCCGGGCATGCAAACGTCCAGAATGGCCGCATCCATTCACACGAGGAGTTCGCATGACCATCACCTGCTTCATCCGCTACCAGATCGATCCCTTCCAACGCGAGAACTTCCGGCGCTACAGCGAGAACTGGGGGCGCATCATTCCGCGCCTGGGTGGACGCCTAGTGGGCTACTTCCTGCCGCACGAGGGGACCAATGACGAAGCCTGGGGCCTGGTTGCCTTCGACAGCCTGGCTGCCTACGAGGCCTACCGCAGCCGCCTGAAAACGGATCCGGAAGCCCGCGCCAACTTCGCGCTGGCGCAGGAACAGCGCTTCATCCTGCGCGAATGGCGCACCTTCACGGAAGTGGTCGAGGGTACGCTGGGGCGCGAGGCGTTGTCATGATTGCCGTGATCTTCGAGGTCGAGCCGGCCGAGGGGCAGCGCCAGGCCTACCTCGACATTGCCGCCGGGCTGCGTGCGGAGCTGGAGACGATCGACGGCTTGGTGTCGATCGAGCGCTTCGAGTCGCTGTCGCGCCAGGGGCGCATCCTGTCGCTCTCGTTCTGGCGCGATGAAGAGGCGGTGACGCGCTGGCGCAATGTGGAAGCGCACCGCGCGGCGCAGGCGCAGGGAAGGAGCGGGATCTTCCGCGACTACCGGCTGCGCGTGGCACATGTTGTGCGCGACTACGGGTTGCACGAGCGCACAGACGCGCCCCAGGATTCGCGCGACGTGCATGGTGGGTCCATTCGCTGTGATCGCCAGGCTGCGCCATGAAGCCCGTCATGCACCGTCGATATGCAACTCGAACAGAGATTTGCCAAACTTGTCGCGAACAATCAAGGCTTGTCCTTCCAGCACGACATCGTGGAATCGATGCGAGTACACGACTTCATCCGGCAAGGTTCTAAGAATCTCCTGAGCAAAAACCTGCCTCTCCCCATGCTTGACCTCCAATATCAGATGAAAGGATGAGAGGTCGAGTTCACACAGCAATCTGCATGCGAGTCCAGCCGAACGAAAGGTCCTTGCCGAGTGCACCCACTGATTTCTGTAGCCCAGCTTTCTAAACGACTCAATTGCTTCGTGAAATAGCTCTACCGGCAGATCTTCATCCCTGCCGCACTGCATGAAGCCGGTGTGGAGCAAGCCAATGAAATACTCGGGAAGATCTTCTTCTGCAGTTCTTTCATACTCTGCGATATCAAAAGGAACTTCTACTTCCAGGGTGTTGGAAGAATTCTTGTAGCTCGAACCGGAAGCAGTGCTTGTACAGACCACGCAGATCCGGTTGAAGCCCTGGGTTTGAACCTTTCGATCAGCCAGGAAATGCTGGACGTAATGACAGATGAATCGCGTCTGGTTTCTGAATGCGCGTGCTGAATCACTCTTGAAGGTACCCAGGTCGGGGTAAAGAAATAGTCCGGTGAAGCGCATGAATATCCATTCCCTGGCAGATCACATGCCGTGCCTCCCTGACACGAGCTCAGCCTTGATTCTACCGTGCTGCCACCGCCAATCCTGCGGCGTGCCGGACCCTAGCGGATACGCATGCGCCGCTCGCCCCGGAAGCGCTGGATGGCGGCATTGACCACGCCTTCCACGCTGCCCTCACGCTCGAACACGTGCCGCAGCTGGGTCGCGTCGCTCCCTTCGCGCGCCGCCTCGGCCAGGTGCTGCAAGGCATCCACGCTGCCCAGCGCCTCCGCATGCGGCATCATCTTCTCCAGCGTGGTCAGGATGTCCTCGCGCAGTGGCAGCGATTCGTAGGTCTTCGGATGCGTGATCGCACCGTCCAGCCCGAAGCGGCAGGCCTGGAAGCGGTTGTAGTTGTAGACCAGGTAGTCGTCCTCGACGGGCGCCGCCTCCGCGCGCGTGAGCAGGTAGCGGCACAGGGCCTGCAGGTAGGCGGCGATGGCGGCGGCCCGTTCCACCGTCAGCGGCGTGTCGCACACGCGCAGCTCGATGGTGCCGTATTCGGGCTTGGGCCGCAGGTCCCAGTAAAAATCCTTCATGCTCTTGATGATGTTGGTGCGCTCCATCTTGGCGAAGTACACGTCGGTGAACTCCTGCCAGGTATGGACGAAAGGCGCACGCCCGCTCATCGGGAAGGCGAACACGGAATTCAGGCGCGCCGACTGGAAGCCGGAATCAACGCCCTGCACGAAGGGGGACGAGGCGGAGAGTGCGATGAAGTGCGGCAGGTAGCGGTTCAGCGCGTGCAGCAGGTAGAGGGCGTCGTTGCCGTTGGCGCAGCCGATGTGCACGTGCTGGCCGAAGACCGTGAACTGCTTGGCGAGGTAGCCGTAGAGCTGCGACAGGTATTCGTAGCGCGGCTTGCTCGAGATCTTCTGTTCCGACCAGTGCTGGAAAGGGTGGGTGCCGCCGCCGGCGATGCCGACATTGAGCTGGTCGCCGGCCGCAACCAGGGTGTCGCGGATGTCCAGCAGCTCGGCCAGCAGCGGGCCGTAGGACGAGTGCACGCTGGAGTTAATCTCGATCATGCTCTCGGTGATCTCGGGCGTCACATTGCCCGGGAAAGGCTTGCGCCTCAAGAGGTGCAGCAGGTCGGGCGCGGCCGCCGTCAGGTCGAAGTCGGACAGACTGACCAGCTGCAGTTCGAGCTCGACCCCGAAGGTGAGCGGCTGGGAGGAGCTGAAGGCTTCAAGCGGCATGGTTCTGCTCCGGCGCCTCGGTGGACGATTCGCGCGCCCAGACCAGGGCGCGCTGGATGATGACGGGGCCGAACACTTCCAGCAGCATCGTGACCGCCGCCATCGCGCGCAGCTCCTCGACCACGTGCACGCCGGCGTGGCGCGCATGCTCGATCAGCAGGATGACGAACACCGACAGCGGCGCCAGGCCCAGGCCGGTGAGCGCTCCCTTGCGCCAGGAGACGCCGGACAGGTGGGCGAAGGCCATCACGCCCGCGGTCTTGGCGATCTGGCGCACCAGCACCACGATGACGGCGAGCGCGCTGCCGGTGGCGATCTGGCGCCAGTCGAGGGTCGAGGCGGCGTAGAGGAAGAGCAGCACGGTGAGCAGCTCGCCCAGCGGCCCGAAGTTACGCTGCGCCTTGCTGAAGGCGACGCGGCGGTGGCGCGCCGTCAGGCCGAAGCTGAGCGCGGCGATATAGGGTGAGAGCGTACCGGCGTCGCAGATCGCGACCAGCAGCACGGTGGCCAGGGCGAAGGCCACGGTCGCGTCCTGGCGCGGGTTGTGGATGGTGCGCAGCAGGGCCGGCACCACGAGGCCGAACACGGCGCCGATGAGTAGTGAACCGGCCAGTCCGACCGTGCTCTGCCACAGCGCCTCGCCCAGGGCGTCGAAGGTACGGAAGATCCAGAAGCCGATGATGGCGTTGAAGGCGAACACCGCCAGCACGCAGTTCTGGGCGGTCAGGTGCAGCACCCGTTCGGTCACCTGGCCCGAGCTGCGCTGCTCGTTGATGACGCGCACGATCGTGGCGGGCGAGGTGCCCATCGACAGCGCGGCCATCATCAGCGCGATCAGCTGCGGGCTGCCGAAGGCGAGGGCGACCAGGTAGACCGCGGCGAAGGTGAGCAGGGCTTCCGCCAGGCCGGCTACCCCGACCCAGGGATTGACGCGCAGCCAGCGCAGGTTGATGCGGTAGCCGAGTTCGAAGAGGATCAGGCCGAAGGCGACGTCGGCCAGCAGGGCGACCGGGCCGGCATCGGGCGCCGGCAGCACGCCGATCTGCGAGGCGCCCAGGGCGAAGCCGACCAGGCCATAGAAGCTGATGCGCGGCAGGCCGGTCCAGCGCTGCCCGAACTCGCCTGCCAGCCAGGCGACGGCGAGCGCGATCGGCCATGCGAGGCTGGTCAGGATGGGCAGCAGGTCGGGCATCGGGTCCCCTGTATCGAATTGGGTTTCGTAGGGTGTTCGGCTTCGCCGAACGCGCGTTCAACTAACGCATGAGCTGCTACTGATCGTCCGGGAGTTGAACGCGCGGTCGGCATAGCCGACCACCCTACAGTATGTTGGCAATTCTACAAGAGGGTTTGTCGCGCACGATTGATGTGCGAAAGCTCCTACTTGCTCAGGAGGCGCATTGCCCGCTCCAGCCCTTCAAGGGTAATCGGGAACATCCGGTGATTCATGATCTGCCGGATCACGGCGATCGACTGCCGGTACTCCCACAAGTGCTCCGGCTCCGGATTGAGCCAGGCGAACTTGGGGAAGGCGCTGGTGAAGCGCGCCAGCCAGGCCGCGCCGGCTTCCTCGTTGTTGTACTCGACCGAGCCGCCCGGGGCCAGCACCTCGTAGGGGCTCATGGTGGCGTCGCCCACGAAGAGAATGCGGGTGTCGGCCGGGTACTTGCGCAGTACGTCCCAGGTCGGGAAGCGCTCGCTGTGGCGGCGCCGGTTGTTCTTCCACAGGTAGTCGTAGACGCAGTTGTGGAAGTAGTAGAACTCCATGTTCTTGAATTCGTTCTTCGCCGCCGAGAACAGCTCCTCGACGCGCTCGATGTGGTCGTCCATCGAGCCGCCGACGTCGAGCAGCATCACCACCTTGATGCGGTTCTTGCGCTCGGGCTGCATGCGGATGTCGAGGTAGCCCGCATTGCTGGCGGTGGCGCGGATGGTGTCGTCCAGCGCCAGTTCTTCCGCCGCCCCCGTGCGTGCAAAACGGCGCAGGCGGCGCAGCGCGACCTTGATGTTGCGGGTGCCCAGCTCACGCTCGTCGTCGTAGTCGCGGTAGCTGCGCTGCTCCCAGACCTTCACCGCCGTGCGGTTGCGGCCCTGGCCGCCGATGCGGATGCCTTCCGGATTGGTGCCGCCATTGCCGAAGGGGGAAGTGCCGCCGGTGCCGATCCACTTGTTGCCGCCTTCGTGGCGCCCCTTTTGTTCCTTCAGCAGTTCTTCCAGGCGCTGCTGCAGCTTGTCGTAGCCGAGCTTTTCCAGCGCCGCCTTCTGCTCGGGCGTGAGCTCGCGCTCGAAGCGCTTGAGCAGCCAGTCGAGCGGAATCTCGGCCTTCTCGTCGAACACGGCGTTGACGCCCTTGAAGTAGGCGCCGAAAGCACGGTCGAATTTGTCGAAGTGGGCCTCGTCCTTCACCAGCGTGAGGCGCGCAAGGTAGTAGAACTCGTCCAGCGAAGGCAGGATCACCTGGCGCTGCATCGCTTCCAGCAGCGTCAGGAATTCCTTGATCGTGACCGGGACCTTGGCGTCACGCAGGGCGTAGAAGAAATCGATCAGCATGGTTCAAACCCTTGCGTGCCGCTCCAGCCGCTCATGCAGGCCGCGTTTAATCGCCGGCCATTCCTCGCGCAGGATGCTGTACATGACGGTATCGCGCACCGTGCCGTCGCGGCGCAGGGCCTGGTGGCGGATGACGCCATCCTTCTTCGCGCCCAGCTTCTCGATGGCGGCCTGGGAGGCGAAGTTCTCGCAGTCGGTGCGCAGGCCGACCACGCCACAGCCGAGCGTATCGAAGGCGTGCGAGAGCAGGAGCAGCTTGCAGCTGGTGTTGACATGGCTGCGCTGCACGCGTTTCGCATACCAGGTGTAGCCGATCTCGACGCGGTCGACCAGCGGCAGGATGTCGTGGTAACTGGTCGTGCCGAGCACCGCGCCGGTAGAGGCGTCGATCACGGCGAAGGCCACGCGGTCGCGCATCTCGAGCGCGGTCGTGATGTACTGCAGGGCGTTGTGCGGCTCCGGCACGCTGGTCACGCGCAGATTCCACAGTTCGCCGTCACTCGCCGCCGCGCGCAGGCCGTCCTCATGGTGCGGCGCCAGCGGTTCCAGCCGCAGGCCGTTGAACTCGAGCGTGACCGGGCCGGCCTTGATCATCGGTTGGTCCTCGACATATAGACCAGGCGCTCGAACAGGTGCACGTCCTGCTCGTTCTTGAGCAGGGCGCCGTGCAGCGGCGGCACGATCGCTTTTCCGTCCTGGCTGCGCAGGGCGTCAAACGGGATGTCCTCGGCCAGCAGCAGTTTCAGCCAGTCGAGGAATTCCGAGGTCGAGGGCTTCTTCTTGATGCCGGCAACCTCGCGCAGCTCATAGAAGCTCTGCAGGGCGGCGGCGAGCAGGTCCTGTTTCAAGGTAGGGAAGTGGACCTTCACGATATCCATCATCGTCTCGCGGTCCGGGAATTTGATGTAGTGGAAGAAGCAGCGGCGCAGGAAGGCGTCCGGCAGCTCCTTCTCGTTGTTCGAGGTGATGATCACCAGCGGGCGGTGCCTGGCCACCACCATCTCGCGCGTCTCGTAGACGTAGAACTCCATGCGGTCCAGCTCGCGCAGCAGGTCGTTCGGGAATTCGATGTCGGCCTTGTCGATCTCGTCGATGAGCAGCACCACCGGTTCCGGCGCGGTAAACGCCTGCCACAGCACGCCCTTGACGATGTAGTTGTGGATGTCGCGCACACGTTCGTCGCCCAGCTGCGAGTCGCGCAGGCGCGACACCGCGTCGTACTCGTACAGGCCCTGCTGGGCCTTGGTGGTGGACTTCACGTGCCACTGCAGCAGCGGCATGTTCAGGCTTGCCGCCACTTCCTCGGCCAGCATGGTCTTGCCGGTACCCGGTTCGCCCTTGATGAGGAGCGGGCGGCCGAGGGTCAGCGCGGCGTTGACGGCCAGTTTCAGGTCGGCGGTGGCAACGTAGTTGTCGCTGCCTTCGAAGCGTGGGGAAGCGTGCATGGGCGTTCTGGATCGAAGTGAAATGAAGGGGAGTATATGCCAGAACCGGAGCGTCAACAGGCCGCGTGCGTTTGTAGACTGGTGTCAACTCTTCAGATAGAATCGGCAGGTTGGTAGTCCATTTGCTAACTTTTTGTGCGTTTGCGGTATTCGAATTACAACTAACGAGCCACACCCATGAAAAAATCTTTAGCACTACTGGTACTGGCCGCGTTGGCCAATACCGCCGCCGCGGCGGAAGTTGTCGGCAATCCCAAGGCAGCACCCAGCAAGATCGAAATGTGCATCGGCTGCCACGGCATCCCGGGCTACAAGGCGGCCTTCCCCGAGGTCTACCGCGTTCCGATGATCGGCGGCCAGTCTGCCAAGTACATCGAATCCGCACTGCACGCCTACAAGAAGGGCGACCGCAAGCATCCGTCGATGCGCGGCATCGCCGTCAGCCTGAGCGACCAGGACATCGCCGACGTCGCCGCGTATTACGCGCAGCAGACTCCCGCCACCGTGAAGCGCTGAGGACCCGACAATGAAGAAATTCGCTATTGCGCTGCTCGCCTGCGCCCTCCCGTTCGCCGCATCGGCCGCCGACGTCTCGAAGGGCGAAGCGTTGGCCAAGAAGTACAACTGCGCATCCTGCCACGGCGCGGACTACAACAAGCCGATCGACCCGAGCTACCCGAAACTGGCCGGCCAGCACGCCGACTACCTGGCCCACGCCCTGCGCGCCTATAAACGCGGCGCCGGCGCGAATGGCCGCACCAATCCGATCATGGCGGGGCAGGTGCAGCCGCTGTCGAACCAGGACATGGCGGACATCGGCGCCTACCTGGCCAGCCTGCCGTCGAACCTCGTGGTCAGCAAATAAGCATGTAAAGACACGGTTGCCGGCGCCAAGCTGGTAAACTGACGATCCCCCTGACCGGTCAGCCGGCAGGGGGATTTTGTTTTCGTCCTTGCTACCGCTTATGTCCCCATCCCATATCAAGACCAACCTGCTCAGCGGCCTGACCGTCGCCCTGGCCCTGGTCCCTGAAGCCATCGCCTTCGCCCTGGTCGCCCAGGTCTCGCCGCTCACCGGCCTGTATGCCGCCGTGCTGGTCGCGCTCGTCACCTCGAGCTTCGGCGGCCGTCCCGGCATGATCTCGGCCGCGGCCGGCTCGCTGGCGGTGGTGATGACGGCGCTGGTGGTGCAGCACGGCGCGCAGTACCTGTTTGCGGCCGTGGTGCTGATGGGCGTGCTGCAGCTGCTGTTCGCGCTGTTCCGGCTCGGCAAATTCATCCGCATGGTGCCGCATCCGGTGATGCTCGGTTTCGTCAACGGCCTGGCGCTGGTGATCTTCGTTGCCCAGTTCGGCCACTTCAAGACGGGTGGCCAGTGGATGGCCGGCGCCGAATTGTTCACCATGCTGGCGGTGGTGGCCGCGACCATGGCCGTCATCTACCTCACGCCGCGCATCACGAAGGCGGTCCCGGCGACCCTGGTCGGCATCCTGCTCGCCACCGCCGGCTGCGCGCTGCTGGGCATCGACACCAAGACCGTGGGCGACCTCGGCTCGATCGCCGGCGGCCTGCCGAGTTTCGCGGTGCCCGAGGTGCCGTGGAACCTGGAGACCCTGCGCATCGTCTTCCCTTATGCGCTGGTACTGGCCAGCGTCGGCCTGATCGAGTCGCTGCTGACCTTGACCCTGATCGACGAGATCACGGACACCCGCGGACAGCCGAACCGCGAATGCCTGGCGCTGGGCGCGGCCAACGTCGTCACCGGCTTCTTCGGCGGCATGGGCGGCTGCGCCCTGATCGGCCAGAGCATGATCAACGTGAACAGCGGCGGCACCGGGCGCCTGTCGGGCATCGTCGCCGCGCTGTTCCTGCTCTCCTTCATCCTGGTCGGCTCCAGTTGGATCGAGCAGATCCCGCTGGCGGCCCTGATCGGCGTGATGTTCGTGGTGTGCGAGAAGACCTTCGAATGGGGCACTTTCCGCCTGTTCGGCAAGGTGCCGCGGGCGGATGCCCTGGTGATCGTGCTGGTGGCCGGCATCACCCTCGCTTTCGACCTGGCGGTGGCGGTGCTGGTGGGCGTGATCGTCTCGGCGCTGGTGTTCGCCTGGCAGCACGCCAAGCAGATCCGCGTCGCCACCAGCATCGATGCGCAGGGCTGGAAGGTCTACGAGCTGGAAGGCACCTTGTTCTTCGCCTCGGTGAGCGGCTTCCAGGCCCTGTTCACGCCAAAAGAAGACCCCCAGGACGTGGTGATCGAATTCTTGCGCGCCCGCGTGGCCGACCATTCGGCGATCCAGGCCATCGACGCCCTGGCCGAACGCTACCGCGCCGCGGGCAAGCGCCTGCACCTGCGCCACCTGAGCCCGGACTGCCGCGAGCTGCTCGAGCGCGCCCGCGACATGATCGAAGTGAACCTGCCCGAAGATCCGCGCTACCACGTCGCCGACGACAAGCTCGCCTGATTCGGGCAGAATGGCCGGATGAGCGATTCGTAGCGTGCACGTGTTGACGACCATCCTGTCCGGACTCTTCCTGCTGGCCATCGGCCAGGGCCTTTTCCTTGCCGCCGTGCTGGCCCTGCTCGGCACACGCCGGCCGGAGGTACGCGCGGCCAACGGCCTGCTCGCCGCCCTGATGCTCTTGTGCGTGGCCGTGGTGGGGCACGCCTGGCTGGGCATCGCCGGCCTGTACCCGGCCTGGCCGCACAGCGCGCTGGCGGTCCTGCCCCTGGGCTTCGCGACCGGGCCGCTGCTGTATCTCTACCTCTCCCGCATCCTGCATGACCGGCCGCTGGGCCGGCGCGCATGGCTGCACTTCCTGCCCTTTGTGCTGGTGACGCTGGCGCTGCTGCCTTTTTATTTGCAGCCTGCGAGCGCCAAGCTGGCCTGGATGCGAAGCCTGGACGGCCCGCCCTGGTATGCGGGCCTGGCGGCCATCGCCAAGCTGCTGATCTTCCTGGCCTACCTGCGCGGCTGTTATCGATTGCTCAAGGGGGCGGACGGAAACCCGCTGGCGCCGGGACTGCGCCGCCTGCTCGGGATCTGGCTGGTCGGCGGCCTGCTCAGCATGCTGGCCCTGGCGCTCGAATTCGTGCTGCCCGTGTCCGCCGACGTGGTGGGCGCCCTGGTGCTCCTGTACTTCCTGTATGCGACCGCCTACCTGGCGATCCGCCAGCCGCTGGGCTACCGGCCACCGGTCCCCGAGCCTGCACCCGAGCCGAAGCCGCGCTACGGCGACCGCCTGCTGCCGGACAGCGAGCGCGGCGCCTTCCTGGTTCGCCTGGAAGCCTGCATGAAGAACGAGCAGCCCTGGCGAAACGGCGAGCTGAAACTGGAAGAACTGGCCGAGCGCCTGGCATTGAGCGCGCACGAGCTGTCGCAGCTGATCAACGGCGCCTGTGGGGTCAACTTCCAGGACTACCTGAACGGCTACCGGGTGGTAGCGCTCAAGGAGGCGCTACGTGACCCGGCCCGGGCCGGGCACACGATCCTCGACCTGGCCATGGACTCGGGCTTCAACAGCAAGAGCGCCCTGAACCGGGTATTCAAGGCGCATACCGGGATCACGCCGGGTGAATACCGGCGCCAGGGAAGGGGAGAAGAAGGGGCGCCGGCAGGGGCCTAGAGGTCCCGAATCATGATTTGCGACGCTTGCCCCCCTGTCTCGGGCCAGACTCCAGGCTCCGTTTCAACGAATCGATAGGAGTCGTCGCATGAAGTTCGCTGTTCTCTCCATTGCCGTGCTGGCGTCCGCACTGCAGGTTTCCGATGCCGCCGCCGAGGCGGTCTGGATCACCAACGTCAAGCTGGTCTCGCCCGAAAAGCTGGACCGCATCGAGCCGGGCAGTGTGCTCGTCAAGGATGGCCGCATCGCCGCCGTCCACCGCGGTTCAAAAGCGCGCATGCCGGCGGGCGCCCGCCGTATCGACGGCAAGGGCTATTACCTCACGCCCGGCCTGATCGACTCCCACGTCCACCTGCACGCGGTGCCTGGCATGAGCATCGAGCAGGCCAAGGAAGAGCCCCAGCTCGCGGAAAGCTACCAGCGCCAGCTGCCGCGCTCCTTCCTCTACTACGGCTACACCACCGTGGTCGACCTGGCGGTGGCCGACGAGAAGGTGATCGAACGCTTCCGCGCCGCGCCCCTGCACCCGGAGGTCGTCCATTGCGGTCAGCCTCTGCCCATCGCCAACGGCTATCCGATGTCCTTCATCTCCAGGGCCAACCGCTTCGCGCTCTTCCCGAACTACGTCGTCGACCCGAGCAAGCCGACGCCGATCCCTCCCGGCGATCGGCCGGAAGACCATACGCCGCAGGCCGGCGTGGCGCGCGTCAAGGCGGCAGGGGCATCCTGTGTGAAGACCCACTTCGAGCGCGGCTTCGGCGCCGAGCGCAACCTGCCGGTGTGGAGCCCGGAACTGTTCGCCGAAGTGCGCGCCGCCGCCAGCGCCAACAAGCTGGCCCTGGTCACCCATGCGAACTCCTTCGAGGGCCAGCGTTTCGCGGTGGACGGCGGGGCCGACGTGCTGGCGCACGGCATGTGGCACTGGGGCGGCCTGAAGGCCGGCGCGGAGCTGCCCGGCGAGATCCGCGCGCTGCTCGACCGCGTCGTGGTGCAGCACACCGGCTACCAGCCGACCATGCGGGTGCTGGTCGGCCTGGAGGCCTATTTCGACAAGGGCTACCTGCGCCACCCCGGCGTGCGCAAGGTGGTGCCCAAGGCGCTGGCGGACTGGTATGAAACCCCAAGCGGCAAGTGGTTCGGCAAGGAGCTGGCCGAGGGGCACAGCGACGAAGAGATGCTGGAATCCGGGAAGGAGCCGCTGCGGCGCCTGCGCCAGGTGGTGGCCTATCTCGCCGCGCGCGATGCGAACATCCTGTTCGCCACCGATACCCCGTCCTCGCCGACCTACGGCAACCTGCCGGGACTGAACGGCTACCTCGAGATGCAGCACCTGGTGGATGCCGGATTGACCCCGGCCCAGGTCCTGCGCGCCGCCACCATCAACAATGCGCGCGCCTTCGGCGTCCAGGACCGGGTCGGCACCATCGAGGCGGGCAAGAACGCCAACCTGCTGCTCCTGAAGGAGTCGCCTTTGGTGAGCGTGAAGGCCTGGGACAGCATCGTCACGCTGTGGGTCGGCGGCAGGCAGGTCGACCGCGAGCAGCTCGCGGCCGGCGCGCCCTGAATCAGCCGCCCAGCTTCGTGTAGGTCAGATCGGGCGTGGTGCAGCTGGCCTTGATCTGGGCGTCGATGGCCTTTTCCTGGTCGGGCTGGGCGTGGGCGCGGTGGAAGTCGCCCATCGCGGCCAGCGCTTCGCAGCGGCGCTCCTTGCCATCGCCTTCGTCCGCTTCTGCCAGCAGTTTTTCGGCACTAAGTTTACCGAGGTAGAACTCGCCGATCGGCTTCGGCCACTCGTCGTTCTGGGTGCGCGCGAAGATCGTAGCCAGTTCCGATTTCGCCAGGTCCGCCTGGCCGGCACGTACGCGCGCCAGGTAGAGCCAGACGGCGCCGTGGCGTTCGGCCGGCAGCCTGTCGAGGGCGCTGCGCAAGCGCGTCGCGGCGCCGGCATAGTCGCGCTGCACCAGCAGCCGGCGTCCGGTGTACAGGTTGGCGTAGGGACTGCCGCCCTTGGCGGCTTTTTCCAGCCATTCGGCGCCGCGTTCCTTGTCCTGCTCGCCGTTTTCACCGCTGTAGAGCGAGCGGGCCAGCGCATACTGGGCATCGGCATTGCCGCCTTCCGCCTCGGCCACGACCCAGGGCTCGAGCGTGCGCCGCTGGCCGAAGGGCTCGCCGCCCACATAAGAGAAGTAGAGCTTGTTCTGGCTCATGGCGAACAGCAGGCGGTGGGCGCGCACGAAGTCGGCGCCGAGCAGCACATCGGCCATGTTCAGGCCGGAGTCTTCCACCGACATCCTGGCGTTCTGGACGGTTTCTTCGCCGATCTGGAAGGTCTTGACCGTGACATACCAGTTCGAGGCGGTGTGGCTGCCGACCCCGATGATGCCCCTGCCGCGCTCGGCGTCCGGCCCGTCGAGCGAGATGCCGGCGCGCCGCGCGGCGTCGCTGGTGATGGAACTGGTCGTGGCGCCGGTGTCGATCATGGCTTCCAGTTCCTTGCCGTTGATGCGCACGAAGAACTTGGGATTGCGGTGGTGCTCGCCGCCGTGCATCCGCATCGGCACCGACTGCACGTCCTTGCCCCAGTAGCCGAGCCAGGTGCTGCCGCATTTTTCGGGAACGAAGAAGATCAGGTGCTTGGCCGCCAGCGAGATCTCGACGTCGGTCTGGAACAGGAAGGGCGAGCCGAGGATGCCGTCGTAGATCGGCGTGTCGCCCATGCTGCCGAGCACCGGCATGTTGCTGCGGCCGGCGCGCACCGGCCCGACGATGAATTCGTTGACGATCGACGCATAGATCGGCGAGGTGCCGCCGATGCCGGACGAGCGCCTGCCGGTCGCGTAGAGCCGGATGTTGCGCCGCTCGGTGCCGGTGCGCGTCAGGTAGGTCTGGGACGCGCCGGTATCGACCAGCAGCTCCGCCGGCAGGCCGTTGATGGTCCCCTCGGTGGTGATTTCCAGGCCGGGGCCGCTATACCGCAGCGGCAGCTTGCCGATCGGTGTGTACTTGCATTGGCTTTCGGCGGCAGCCACGGTCAGCGACGCGAGGACGCAGGCAGCGCCCAGCAGCAGGCGCACGAGAGGGTGGGGGCGGGTCGGGTTCATGCATAAATACTACGAGGAAAGTTTCTTTCCAGGCAATGTTATATGCATAAATACGGTTCGACCACATCAAGTGTTGCGAACCGGAACAAACGCAAGCCTAACGACTGGCTCGCTGGCGCACGCACTCGATATACGCCTCGGTATCCGGCGGCACGCCATTGCGCTGCGAGGCCCAGATCATCTCGCCGAGGCATTCCATGATCTCGTGGTGCGCCTCGTGCTCGCCGCGCCGGGCGACAAGCAGGTCGTGGGCGGCCTTGATGCCGCGCGGCTGGTCGATCGAGACCTGCTCGGCGATCGACAGGTGCATCGACAGGTGCAGGAAGGGGTTCGGCTTGCCGCCTTCGACCGAGTAGTCGCGCGCGATCGCCGCTTCCACGTCTTCCAGTTCGGCGTGGTATTCGGGGTGCTGGACGATCCAGTCGGCGGCGATGGCATCCATCGGCGTCAGGATCTCTCCATTGCGCTGCTTGCGCAGGGCGTCGCAGAAAAAGCGGCGCACGTCGTGCGAGGACGGTGTGAACATGGCTGGGGAGGGTAAAAAAGGCAGGAAGCCGGCATTCTAGCGCGTCCTGCCTTTGCCTGCTCGGGTGGCCTCAGCCCGCCTTCGGCGGCGGCCCGCACTCGGGCCGCTGGGCCAGCAGCGCCTTCGACTTGTCCGCCTCGCCCAGGGCAGCGTGGTATTCGGCGATCATGGTCTTGGCCATGCAGACCTGGCGATTCGCGCGCGAGCGGTCGTCGCGGGCATCCTCCAGCACGTCTTCCATGCTGCGCTTGCCAAGGAGGTAACGGGCGACCGGTTTGGGCCACTGGTCGTTGTCGTCGCGCGCGAAGGCTTTTTCCAGATCGGCGCGCGCGGCATCACCTTCGCCCAGGCGCAGGCGGGTGAGGTAGAGCCACAGGGAGGCGATGCGGTCGCCCGGCAGGCCGCGCAGGCCCACGCGCAGGCGCCGCGCCGCTTCTTCATAGTTGGCGCTGTCCATCATGCGGCGCCCGATCATGACGTTCGCTTGCGGGTTGCCGGCGGCGGCGGCGCGCTCGAACCAGGCCTGGGCCTGGACCGGGTCGCGCGGCACGCCGCGGCCGCTGCGGTACATCGACCACAGCATCATCTGGGCGTCGGTATTGCCGGCCTCGGCTTCCTTCTGCATCCAGGGCTCGATCGTGCGGCGCTGGCCCAGCGGCGCGCCGCCGACGTAGCTGATGTAGAGCTTGCGCTGGCTCATCGCGAACAGTACCCGGTGCGCACGCAGGAAGTCGGCCCCCAGCAGCAGGTCGACGTCGCGCAGATCGGTGTCGATGACGGCCACCTCCGCATTGCTGATGCGTTCGGCGCCGATCTGCAGGGTGTCGAACACGGTCGTCCAGCGCGCCACCCGGGTGTCGCCGAGGCCGACGGTCTCGCCGGCCCGCTCGACACCGGGCGCATCGAGCTTCAGGCCGGCCCGCTTGGCGGCGCCGAGCGTGACGGAGGTGGTGCTGGCGCCGCTGTCGATGACGGCGGTGAGCTTCTTGCCGTTGAGCAGGACGGTGAATTGCGGATTGGGACTGCGGGACCAGTTCGCTTCGAAAGGAATCACGACGGCATCCGGGTCCCAGTAGGCCAGGAATTTGTCGCTGCAGTTGCGTGGGCGGAAGAAACGGACTTCCTTCTCGGCGAGCGACATCTCGAAGTCGCTCTGCAGCAGGAAGGGCGCGCCGACCAGGCCGTCGAAGGAGGGCGGGGTGCCGAAATCGTGCAGGACCCGCAGCTCGCCCGAGGTGGACGAGGCCGGGCCGGCGCGGAACTCCTTGTAGCGCGTACGGTAGACCCGGCTGTAGCCGCCGATGCCGACGCTGCTCGCGCCGGTCGCCCACAAGGACATGCCGCGCGGCTCGGTGCCGGTGCGGGTGAGCGCCGTGTCGCTGGCGCCGGTGTCGACCAGCAGCTGGGCCGGCGTGCCGTTGATCGAACCGTCCATGGTCAGGACCAGCGAAGGGCCGGTGTAGTGGACCGGGACGCTGGCGACGTTGATGTAGAGACAACGGTTGGGATCGAGCTCTTGCGCCTGAAGCGGGAGGGCGGCGAGGAGGGCGGCGAGGAGGGCGGCGCAGGCCAGTGCGCGGACGATGGAGGGACGCATGGGGGCATTGTCGGGCCGGCCTGCACGGCTGACAAATCGCCCGGCATAAAACGACAAGGGGACGAAGCGGGCTTCGTCCCCTTGTACTGTATCGCTTACTTGTCCGGCACCAGCACCAGCGAATCCGGCGCGGCCGGTTTCGCGGAAGCGGCGGCCAGCGCAGGCGCTTGCGCGCCCTTGCCCCCGCCCTGCGAGCGGCCATGCGGCTGGCGCAGGTAGCGGGCGCTGTGGCGGCGCTCGCCGTTCTGGCCCTTGGCCGGCCAGGTGATGAAACGCGACAACTCCTGCAGGGCCCGCTGGTAGACATCGCGCTTGAACTCGATGACCACGTCCAGCGGCACCCAGTAGTCGTGCCAGCGCCAGGCATCGAACTCGGGATGGTCGGTCAGGCGCAGGTTGACGTCGTTATCCCGCGCGACCATGCGCAGCAGGAACCAGATCTGCTTCTGGCCACGGTAGTGGCCGCGGATCTCGCGCTTGATGAAGTGATCGGGCACCTCATAGCGCAGCCAGTCGCGGGTGCGCCCCACGATCTTGACGTGTTCCTGGCGCAAGCCGATTTCTTCCTCGAGCTCGCGGTACATCGCCTGTTCCGGCGTCTCGCCGTATTTGATACCCCCTTGCGGAAACTGCCACGAGTGCTCGCGCACCCGCTTGCCCCACCACACCTCGTTGTTGGCGTTCAGAAGGATGATGCCGACGTTGGGGCGGAACCCTTCACGATCGAGCATAAGTGCACCTCGAAACTTTCTGCCGGCCGTACGATCCTTATATTTTTACCCACAAAGTGTCGTAGCCGCCCGGTCGGCAAGTTGCCGACCGGGCGGGTGCTACCTGTTCCGGACCCATTTGTAGAAAGATTGGTCGCATCAGCCAGCTAATCCTTTAAAATTAGGTTGATTATAACCCTCTCTTTTTAAAAAGAATTCACGGATATGCGCGCCTCACGATTTTTTATTTCAACTCTTAAAGAAGCGCCTTCCGACGCGGAAATCGTCAGCCACCAGCTGATGATGCGCGCCGGGATGATCAAGCGGCTTGGTTCGGGCATCTACACCTATATGCCGACCGGCCTGCGGATCATCCGCAAGGTCGAGAACATCATCCGCGAAGAGATGAACAAGGCGGGCGCCATCGAACTGCTGATGCCGCTGGTGCAGCCGGCCGAACTCTGGCAGGAAACCGGCCGCTGGGACAAGATGGGCCCCGAGCTGATGCGGGTCAAGGACCGCCACGGCCGCGAGTTCGCCATCCAGCCGACCTCGGAAGAAGTCGTGACCGACGTCGTGCGCAGCGAACTGAAGTCCTACCGCCAGCTGCCGATCAACTTCTATCACATCCAGACCAAGTTCCGCGACGAGCGCCGTCCGCGCTTCGGCCTGATGCGCGGCCGCGAGTTCACCATGAAGGACGCCTATTCCTTCGACCGCGACGTCGAGGGCATGCAGAAGTCCTACGCGACCATGTTCGACGCGTATAAACAGATCTTCACCCGCTTTGGCCTGAAGTTCCGCGCGGTGGCGGCCGACAACGGCGCCATCGGCGGCACCGGCTCGCACGAATTCCACGTCATCGCCAGCACCGGCGAGGATGCGCTGGTCTACTGCCCGGACTCGGACTACGCGGCCAATATGGAAGCGGCGGAAGCCCTGGCCATCGGCGAGCGTGGCGCGGCAACGCAAACGCTGACCAAGACCTCCACGCCCGGTAGAACGAAGTGCGAAGCGGTCGCCGAACTGCTGAACATCCCGCTGCAGCACCACGTCAAGAGCATCGCCCTGACCGTCGACAACGAAGGCAAGAAGACCTACTTCCTGCTGCTGCTGCGCGCCGACCATGAACTCAACGAGATCAAGGTGAGCAAGGTGCCGGGCCTGAAGGAATTCCGCTTCTCGACCGAAGCCGAGATCCAGGAAGTGTACGGCACCGTGCCGGGCTACCTCGGCCCGATCGGGACCAAGCTGCCGGTGACCGTCGTTGCCGACCGCACGGTCGCCAACATGGCCGATTTCGTCTGCGGCGCCAACGAGCTTGATTACCACTACACCGGCGCGAACTGGGGCCGCGACGTGGCCGAGCCGATCGTGGCCGACCTGCGCAACGTGGTCGAGGGCGACGCTTCGCCGGACGGCAAGGGCAAGCTGGCGATCGAGCGCGGCATCGAAGTGGGCCACGTGTTCCAGCTCGGCACCGCCTATTCGGAAGCCATGGGCGCTACTTTTCTGGACGAAGCGGGCAAGCCGGCCCCGCTGCAGATGGGCTGCTACGGCATCGGCGTGACCCGCATCCTGGGCGCGGCCATCGAGCAGAACTTCGACGACAAGGGCATCATCTGGCCCGATTCGATCGCACCGTTCGAGCTGGTGCTGTGCCCGATGGGCCTGGACCGCAGCGAGATGGTCAAGGAGAGAACCGAACAGCTGTACGCCGAGCTGCTGGCGGCGGGCATCGACGTGATCGTCGACGACCGCGGCCTGCGTCCGGGCGCGATGTTCGCCGACTGGGAGCTGATCGGCGTGCCGCACCGCGTCGTGATCGGCGAGCGCGGCCTCAAGGAAGGCAACCTGGAATACCAGGGCCGCCGCGACGAAGCCGCCACCAGCGTGCCGGTCGACGGCATGGTCGCCTTCATCAAGGGCAAGCTGGGCAAGTGATCCAGGCGCCGCTGTTTTCCTTCATGACGGCCGCGCTGCTGGCCTCCGGACTGCTGTTCGGGGCGGCGGCGCACGCCGGCAACCAGAAGGAAGAGCAACTGGCGGACTCGGTGCGCCTGGCCCTGGCCAACGCCATCCACGACACCCGGCCGCCCAAGCCCGTGCTGCGCGACGCGCAGGCGCGGGCGCGCTACCAGGCCTGGTTCGACGAGATGTCGAAGCGCCTCGCCAAGCGCATCCCGGACCGGCTTTCGCGCACCGAATTCCTGGAAACCGTCTGGTACGAGTCGACCCGCGCGGGGCTCGACCCGGCCATGGTGCTCGGCCTGATCCAGGTCGAGTCGGCCTACCGCAAGTACGCGATCTCGATCGCCGGCGCGCGCGGCTACATGCAGGTGATGCCGTTCTGGACCAAGGTGATCGGCGACAGCGACCGCCGCATGCTGTTCAATATGCAGACCAATCTGCGCTACGGCTGCTCGATCCTGCGCATGTACATCGACATGGAAAAGGGCAACCTCTACCTCGCCCTCGGCCGCTACAACGGCAGCCGCGGCAAGCCGCAGTACCCGAACGCGGTGCTGGCGGCGTGGAAGAAGTGGGAATTCAAGCCGGGTTGAACGTAGGGTGGACGGCTTCGCCGTCCGCGCGTCCAACTCTCATATGAAGGGATGCGACGCTTGCTGTTCAAGCACGGTTTGAACGCGCGGCCGGCAGAGCCGGCCACCCTACGAAGCAACAATCCCGCAACATAGCAAATCGTCCATATGCACTTCAAGCGGTGTATGCTCTCCGCTTTCCGTCTCAAGAGGTACCCATGCGATTGTCTCCTCTCGCCGGCGTCGCGCTCGCCATCGCGCTGGCCGGCTGCGCGTCCACGCCAACGGCGCCCCAACAAGCCGCCACGCAGCAGAATCCGGTCGACCAGCGCGCGAAAAACGTCATCTTCTTCCTCGGCGATGGCCTCGGCATCAACACCCTGACCGCCGCGCGCATCTTCCACGTGGGCGAGGAGGGCCAGCTGGCCATCGACCGCCTGCCGGAATCGGCCTTCGTGAAGACCTATTCGAACGACGCCATGGTCACCGACAGCGCGGCCGGCATGGCCGCCTACATGACGGGTGTCAAACAGAACAACGGTGTGATCTCGATGTCCCCGGGCACGCGGTCGATCGCGCCGGGCAAGGATGCCAACGGTAACGCCCTGGTGAGCCGCTGCAACGAGGCCGGCGCCAACGGCGCGCCGGCCGCCACCCTGCTGGAACTGGCGCGCCGCCGCGGCATGGCGCTGGGCGTCGTCACCAACACCAGCGTCACCGACGCGACGCCGGCATCGAGCTATGGCCATGCCTGCCACCGCAAGCTCGAGACCGACTTCGCGGCCATGCTGGTGCCCGGCGGCGCCGGCTACAACAGCGCCCTGGGCAGCCGCGGCATCGACGTGATGTTCGGCGGCGGCGTGCAGTTCTTCACGCCGGCAGAACGCGGCGGCAAGCGCGCGGACGGCCGCGACCTGGTGGCCGAACTGGGCCGGCAGGGCTTCCGTGTCGCCCTGGATGCCGCCCAGTTCAACGCGCTCGGCGCCGATCCGCAACGCCCGGCCATCGGCCTGTTCGCGCAGAACCACATGGACTACGACGCGGTGCGCAAGCCGGCGCAACAGCCGAGCCTGACCGAGATGACGCGCAAGGCCATCGACCTGCTGGCGCCGCACGCGGGCAGCCAGGGCAAGGGCTTCTTCCTGGTGGTGGAGGGCGGCCTGATCGACCACGCCCTGCACGCCACCCTGGGCAAACGCGCGCTGCAGGAGACCGTGTCCTTCAACGACGCCATGCAGGCCGCCATCGAGAAGATGGAGCAGCTGGACCCGGGCCTGAAGAACACCCTGATCGTCTCCACCGCCGACCATGACCACACCCTGCTGCTGAACGGCTACACGGTCCGCACCGGCAAGACCACGCCCACCAACCCCGGCGTGCTGGGCCTGGTGCGCAATCTCGACGGCACCCCGAAGCTGGACCGGAACGGCCGTCCCTTCACCATCATCGGCTTCGGCACCGGCGAGAACCGCGTCAACGGCCCGCGCGGCAGCCAGCCCGCGCTCACCGACGAGATCGTGACGCGCGACGACTACCACCAGGAAGCCGTGGTGCGCACGCGCACCGGGGCCGAAACCCATGGCGGCAGCGACGTCTACCTGGGCGCCACGGGCGCCGGCGCGGAGCTGTTCCGCGGCACCATCGACAACACCCGGGTCTTCAGCCTGATCAAGACCGCCGCCGGCCTGTAAGGAGAGCACCATGCAAAAACGACTTTCGACCCTGGTGCTTGCCGGCCTGTTCACGACCTCCGTCTGGGCCGCGCCGCAAGCGAAAAACATCATCTTCTTCGTCGGCGACGGCATGGGCCCGACCACCATCGCCGCGGCCCGCATCTTCAAGCACGGCGAAGAAGGCCTGCTGAATTTCGAACGCCTCGAGCGCACCGCGCGCATCAAGACCTACTCGAACGACTTCCAGACCACCGACAGCGCGCCGTCGATGGGCGCCTACATGACGGGCGTGAAGATCAACCAGGACTGCATCTCGATGAAGGATGCACGCGCCATCGATCCCGAGAAGGACGCCAACGGCAACCGCACCATCGACAAGTGCGGCGCGAACAACGGCTACGTGGCGCCGACCATCCTCGAACTGGCCAAGGCGCGCGGGAAAGCGGTGGGGGCGGTGACGACGACCGAACTGACGCACGCGACGCCCGCGTCGACCTTCTCGCACGTCTGCCACCGCGACGCGGCCTACACCATCGCGCGCCAGATCGTACCGGGCGGCGAGGGCTACAACCTGGCGCTCAAGGACGGCGTGGACGTGCTGATGGGCGGCGGACGCCACCACTTCACGCCCTACGACAAGGCGAGCAATCCCAGGGGCCGTGCGGATGGACGCGACCTGATGGCGGAATTCGGCGCGCAGGGCTACGCCGTCGGCCGCACCCGCGCCGACATGATGTCGGCGCGCCCGGGCCGCAAGTTCGTCGGCATCTACAGCGCCGACGACCACCTCGATTATTCGCTGGCGCGCCGCGCCGAGCAGCCGACCCTGACCGACATGGCGCTCAAGGCCATCGATCTGCTGTCGAAGGATCCGGACGGCTTCTTCCTGATGGTCGAAGGCGGCAAGATCGACCACGCCCTGCACGACAACAACGCCAGGAACGCACTGGCCGACACGGTGGCCTTCGACGAAGCGATCCAGGCCGCGATCGACAGGATGCGCCAGATCGATCCGGGTCTGGAGAACACCCTGATCGTGGTCACCGCGGACCACGACCACACCATGGTCCTGAACGGCTACCCGAAACGCGGCAGCAAGGTCCTCGACATCGTCCACGACTATGCGACAGGCCAGCCGAAGAAGGATGCCGACGGCAAGACCTTCACGGCCCTCGTCTTCGGCAACGGCAAGGTACGTCCCGACGTGCGCGCCGACGTGGACAGCGCCACCGCGCTGCGCGACGACTACCAGCAGGAGGCCGGCGTGCATACGGTGTACGAGTCGCACGGCGGCGGAGACGTCAAGCTGTATGCGGTGGGGGCGGGTTCGGCGCCGTTCAAGGGGACGATGGAGAACACGCAGGTATTCCATCTGATGAAAGCCGCTGCAGGCCTGTGATTTTCGTAGGGTGGGCGGTCCTCCGCCCACGCGTTCAACCAATATACGAATAGCGATGGGTCAAATCGTAGGTGATTTGGACGCGTGGGCGGAATCCGCCCACCCTACAAAACCCAAAAACAAAAAGCCCCGGTCACCCGGGGCTTTTCATTTGCAAGGCTACTGGACAGCCGGCCAGTGCTTACTTCAGGTGGTCCGAAATGAGCTTGGTCATTTCGAACATCGACACCTGGGCCTTGCCACCGAAGACGGCTTTCAGCTTGTCGTCGGCGTTGATCATGCGGCGGTTCGATGCGTCCTGCAGGTTTTGCGCCTTGATGTAGTCCCAGACCTTCTTGGTCACTTCGGTACGTGGCAGCGGCTTGTTGCCCACCACTGCTGCCAGTTTGTCCGACGGGGTCATCTCTTTCATGAAAGCGGCGTTCGGCTTGCGGGCCGCTGCCGGCTTCGCTGCTGCCTTTGCTGGAGCTGCTGCCTTCTTCGCTGCAGGCTTGGCCGCTGCAGCCGGCTTGGCGGCTTGCTTGGCTGGCGCTGCGGTGGATTTTTTGGCTGTTGCCATCTTCGAGCCTCCTAAAACGATCACAGGGAAATTGCGTTATTTACGCACGGGCTTATATTGGTGGCCTTTTACTGTTCGTGCAAGTCTTTTTCGAAATTTTTTCATTCTTGTAAGCCCCAAAATGCGAGCTATCGCACACTCGGCGCATATTCATTGATAAAAACGGGCTCCAGAAGGTAAAAAACCGCGCAAGGCCTGTGCCTGCGCGGTTTTTCGTGGATGCACCGTGAATCAGCGCAGGCCGGGCATCATGCCCTTCATCCCGCGCATCATCTTCATCAGGCCGCCGCCCTTGAGCTTCTTCATCATGGTCTGCATCTGATCGTACTGGTTCAGCATGCGGTTCACTTCCTGCACCTGCACGCCCGCGCCTGCCGCGATGCGGCGCTTGCGGTTGGCCTTGATCAGTTCCGGCTTGGCGCGTTCGCCTGGTGTCATCGAGTCGATGATGCCGACCATGCGGCGCACCTGCTTCTCGGCCTGGTCCATGTTGGCCCCTGCCGCGGCTTGCTGGAACTGCGCCGGCAGCTTGTCGAGGAGGCCTGACATGCCGCCCATCTTCTTCATCTGGGTGAGCTGGGCCTTGAAGTCGTTCATGTCGAACTTGCCGCCGCCCTTGATCTTGTTGGCCAGCTCGGTCGCGGCCTGGGCGTCGACGCCCTTGCGCGCTTCTTCGACCAGGGCCAGGATGTCGCCCATGCCCAGCACGCGGTTGGCCATGCGGCTCGGATCGAAGGCTTCCAGGCCGTCCAGCTTTTCCGAGACGCCGGCGAACTTGATCGGCTTGCCGGTCACGTGGCGCACGGACAGCGCCGCACCGCCGCGCGAATCGCCATCGAGCTTGGTCAGCACCACGCCGGTCAGGGGCAGGGCGTCGTTGAAGGCCTTGGCCGTGTTGATCGCGTCCTGGCCCAGCATGGCGTCGACCACGAACAGGGTCTCGACCGGGTTCACGGCCGCGTGCACCGCGGCGATCTCCTGCATCATCGCTTCGTCGATGCCGAGGCGGCCGGCGGTGTCGATGATCAGGACGTCGTGGTAGTGCTTCCTGGCCCAGTCGAGCGCATTCTTTGCGATGTCGACCGGCTTGTCGTTGGCGGTGCTGGGGAAGAAGTCGGCGCCGACCTGCTTGGTCACCGACTCCAGCTGCGCGATCGCGGCGGGGCGGTAGACGTCGGCGGAGACGGTCAGGACCTTCTTTTTCTTCTGTTCCTTGAGGTACTTGGCGAGCTTGCCGGTGGTCGTGGTCTTGCCCACGCCCTGCAGGCCGGCCATCAGGATGATCGCCGGCGGCTGCTGGGCGAAGGAGAGCTGGGTGGCGTCGGGGCCGAGGTCGGCGCCCATCAGGGCGGCCAGCTCGCGCTGCACCACGCCGACCAGGGCCTGGCCCGGGCTGAGCGAACCGATGACTTCTTCGCCCAGCGCTTTTTCCTTCACTTTGGCGATGAACTCGCGCACCGCCGGCAGCGCCACGTCGGCCTCGAGCAGGGCCATGCGCACTTCGCGCAGCATCTCGGCGGTGTTGGCCTCGGTGAGGCGCGCCTCGCCGCGCATGGTCTTGACGACCTTGGCAAGGCGTTGGGTAAGGTTATCTAGCATGTTCTACCTGACTAATATAGACAGTTCGGGTAGGGTAGACGGGTTTCCCGTCCGCGCGTTCAACTCCCGCATGAACCGATGTGAGGCATGCTGTTCACGCACTGTCTGAACGCGCGGACGGCGAAGCCGACTAGGCGTCCCCGTCCACCCTACGATAAACCGCCATTTTACCTTGCGCAGCCTGTCAAGTTCCGCCGAGTCAGCCATATAGCGCATTTTTTCAGCACTTGTGATGCGTTCGATCACCCCGAAAGCTTGCCTAATTTGACACATCTCACGTACATATAGGCCATTTCCCGTCAGCATCGTCTTCTGTGCAGCATCGTTTGCCTGCACCGCATTCAACAGGAGAGAAGCATGACGAAGGTATTCGGCAGCATCCTTTTCGCGGCCACCCTGCTTGCAGCAGGCGGCACCCAGGCCCAGGAGGTGATCCGGCTCGGCAATCTCAAGCTGGCCCATTTCGGCGCCGTTTCCTATATCAAGGAAGTCGCACCCAAGTGCGGCATCCGCGTCGAGGAGAAGATCTTCGCGAAGGGGCTGGACGTGATGCAGGCGATCATCGCGGGCGAACTGGATGTTGGCGCCACCGCTTCCGAAGCGGCGATCTCGGGGCGCGCGGGTGGGGCGCCGATCGTCGCGGTGGCCGGATTCGCGCGCGGCGGCGCGCGCCTGGTGGCGCGGCCGGAGCTCGGCGTCAAGAGCGTGGCCCAGCTCAAGGGCAAGCGGGTAGGGGTGACGCGCGGCGCGATCCAGGAAGTGCTCCTGATGGCGGTGCTGGCCAAGCATGGCTTGACGTCCGCCCCGACGCCCGGCAAGGACGTGCAGCTGGTCTACCTGTCCTACCCCGACCTGAACCAGGCCCTGCTGGGCAAGCAGATCGACGCCATGATGCAGTCCGAGCCGCAGTCCTCGCAGGCCATCAACAAGGGCTTCGGCGCCGAGGTGCTGAAACCCTACGACACCCCGATCGGCGAGCCGGTGCGCACCCTGGTCATGACCGAGCAGTTCTACCGCGAGCGCCTCCCGGCGGCGGAGAAGTTCATGCGCTGCTTCGTCGAGGCGACCAGGACCTTCATCGACCAGCCGGCAGTGGCCGAGAAATACGTGCGCGAGGCGATCTTCAAGAACCAGATCTCGAGCGACGATTTCCAGGACGCGATCCGCAATTCGCCCTATTCCTATGCCCTCACGCCGGAGCACATCCAGGTCACGACCGACATCATGGTGAAAACCGGCGTCGGCCGCATGACGCGCCCGCCGCTGGCGAAGGATTGGGTGCGGACCGACCTGCTGGAGGCCGCCATGAAGAACCTGGCCGTGCGCTGAAAGGAATGCCATGAAGATTCCGGACAGGCGAAAACGGTCGCGCGAGCGCTGGCGCGAAATTGGGGTGGGCTTGGTGGCGCCGGTGCTGGCGCTCGCGCTCTGGCAGTGGGTGGCATATCAGGGCTGGGTCAACCCGCAGGTGCTGCCGGCGCCGCTCGACGTATGGCGCAAGTGGGTGGACTACCTGCTGCCCCTGGTGCCCTTCGAACAATACACGGAAGGAGGGCGCTGGTCCTGGGCTTTCTCCGGCGAGCTGCCGATGGACATCTGGACCAGCATGTTCCGCGTGGTGGTCGGCTTCGCCATCGGCGCCGGCCTGGCGCTGCCGCTCGGCCTCGCGATGGGGGCGAGCCGGGTCGTGTACGCCTGGATGAACCCCCTGGTGCAGATCCTGCGCCCGATCCCGCCGATCGCCTACATCCCGCTGGCCATCCTGTGGTTCGGCCTGGGCAATCCGCCGGCGGTGTTCCTGATCGCCCTGGGCGCCTTCTTCCCGGTCCTGATGAACACCATCGCCGGCGTGCGCCATGTGGACGGCATCTACCTGCGCGCGGCGCGCAACCTGGGCGCCGACGGGGCCACCATGTTCCTGCGCGTGATCCTGCCGGCCGCCGTGCCCTACATCCTGTCGGGTGCGCGGATCGGCATCGGCACCGCCTTCATCGTGGTGATCGTGTCCGAGATGATCGCCGTGAACAACGGCCTGGGCTTTCGCATCCTGGAGGCGCGCGAGTACTTCTGGTCGGACAAGATCATCGCCGGGATGATCACCATCGGCCTGCTTGGCCTGGCGATCGACGTCGCCATGAACCGCCTGAACAACCATCTGCTGCGCTGGCACCGCGGCCTGGAGCACTGACATGAACGCACCGCAGGCATTCCCTCAGCTGGATCTGGCCCCGCATATCCGCATTGACGGCGTGCACAAGGCTTTCGAGACCGGCGGACGCATCGTCACCGCGCTGCAGGACATCCGGCTCGACATCCCGCGCGGGCAGTTCACCTGCCTGCTCGGCCCTTCGGGTTGCGGCAAGTCGACGCTGCTCAATGCGGTGGCGGGCTTCTCGCTGCCCAGCAGCGGCACCATCACGGTCGACGGCAGGCAGATCACGGCGCCGGGTCCGGACCGCGGCATGGTGTTCCAGGAGTATGCGCTCTTCCCCTGGATGACGGTCGAGGACAATATCGCCTTCGGCCTGCACATCAAGGGCATGTCGAAACCCGAGATCCGCGACCGCGTCGGCGGCCTGCTCTCCATGCTGTCGCTGGGCGACTTCCGCCAGCGCTTTCCCAAGGACCTGTCGGGCGGCATGCGCCAGCGCGTGGCGATCGCGCGCGTGCTGGCGCTCGACTCGCCCATCATGCTGATGGACGAACCCTTCGGCGCCCTGGATGCGCTCACCCGCCGCAACCTGCAGGACGAGCTGCTGCGCATCTGGTCGGAGCTGAAGAAGACCATCCTGTTCGTCACCCACAGCATCGAGGAAGCCGTCTACCTGGCAGATCGCATCGTGGTGATGACCTACCGGCCGGGGACGGTCAAGCGCGACCTCATGGTGGACATGCCGCGCATGCGCGATCCGGCGGCGCCGGAATTCAACCAGCTCAAGCGCGAGCTCGGGGTGCTGGTGATGGAAGAGCAGCAGCGCCACCATACGGACGAGCTGAGGATGGCGGCGGTGGATTGACCCGGCTGCAGGCCGGTGGGGTCGCCACTGTCGTATCCCGATGGTGTAGACTTCCAGTATGCAGAACTCCCTCTTCCTCGCCGCGGCCCTGCTGTACGCGGTGTGCGCCCTGCTGCCGTCGCGCCGGGGCGCTCTCATCTCGGGCGTCACCGCCGTGGCCTGGGCGGTGCATGGCGCCGCGCTCGGGCTCGACGTGGTCGCGCCCGGCCGCCTGCGGGTCGGCTTCGCCATCATGCTGTCGAGCGCCCTGTGGGTCTCGGTGGCCGCCTACTGGCTGGAAAACCGCAACTTCGCCCTCGACGGCATGCGCCGCCTGGTGATGCCTTTCGCCTGCGTGGCAGCGCTGCTGCCAATGATCTTCCCGGGCAGCCTGCTGGCGCTGAACGGCCAGTCGCCCGCCTTCGGCTGGCACGTGGCCGTGGCCGTGCTGGCCTACAGCACGCTCACCATCGCCGCCTTCCACGCGGTGCTGATGGCGCTGCAGGAAGCGCGGCTGCACGCGCGCGGCGGCGCGACCAGCGGCTGGCTGGCCGGCGCCCTCGACCAATTGCCGGCCCTGCTCACCATGGAAAAGCTGCTGTTCCGCGTGATCTGGATCGGTTTCGTCCTGCTCAGCCTCACCGTGCTGTCGGGCGTGGTGTTCTCCGAACAGCTGTTCGGCCGCGCCCTGCGCTTCGACCACAAGAGCGTGTTCGCGCTGTTGTCCTGGCTGCTGTTCGCGGCGCTGCTGGCCGGCCGGCGCTGGCAGGGCTGGCGCGGCAAGACCGCGCTGCGCTTCACCCTGGCCGGCTTCGCCACCCTGGCGCTGGCCTATGTCGGCAGCCGCTTCGTGCTCGAAGTCGTCCTGCACCGGGGGGGCGCATGACACGCATCCTGTTCTGGATCGCCCTGATCGTGCTGGTCGTGCTGGCCGTGCGCGCCAAGCTCAAGGCCTTGTCGCGCCAGCAGTCGCCGTTTGACCAGCCTCGGCAGCAACAGCGCCCGCAGGAGCCGGTCCGCGAAATCGAGTCGATGACCCAGTGTGCGCACTGCGGCCTGCATTTCCCGGCTTCCGAGGCGGTGCACGCGGACGGCCACGACTACTGCTCGCCGGGCCACGTGCGCCTGCCGCCGAAGTAAGCCGGCCGATGTCACGACGGAAGGCGCTCTCGCGCGAAGCGCGCACCACCTTGTGGCGTTCGCTCCAGACCTTCAACGTCACCCGCATCGTCATCGCGCTGGTGCTGCTGCTCTACCTGGGCCTGGACATCGGCGATGACGGGGTGCATGCCACCGCGAGCACCGAGGCCTGCCTGGTCTACCTGGCGGCGGCCCTCGCTTTCGCTGCGGCGGGCACCTGGTGGAAGCGCCGCTTCGTGATGCAGCTGGGTGTCCAGGTGGCGGTCGACCTGGCCGTGATCTCGGCGCTCTACCTGGCCGCCGGCGGCATGCGCAGCGGCCTGGCCATCCTCTACCTGTTCCCGCTGGCCGGCGCCGCCATCCTGGCGCCGCTCCTGATGGCCCTGTTCTCGGCTTCGGTCGCGACCCTGTTCCTGCTGGCGGAAAGCCTCTGGCAGGTCTTCATGCAGGAGCGCCAGCCGCCCCTGATGCAGGCGGGCCTGTACGGCGCCGCCTTCTTCGCCGGCGTGCTGCTGGTGAACCGCCTGGCGGCGCGCCTGATCAAGCAGGAAGAGCTGGCGGCACAGCGCGGCACCGACCTGCACGTCCAACAGCTGATCAACCAGATCGTGATCGCCGACGTCGGCGACGGCATCCTCGTGGTGGGCGACAACGGCGTGGTCTTTACCGCCAACCCGGCGGCGCGCCGCATGCTCGGCCTGGAGGGGGAAGTGGCGGGGTTCCGCCTGGGCGAAGGCCCCGGGATGGAGCCGCTGGCCCAGGCCTTCACCACCTGGCTGCGCGCGCCGGTCGATGGCGCCGTCTTCGTGACCGTGAAACCCTACCAGGAGAACGAGGGCCTGCTGCGCGGCCGGCGCGACCGGCCGGCGCACCTCAAGCTGCGCTTCGCGCGGGTCGACACGCTCGGCAGCGCGCTGGGACGCAGCGTGGTCTTCATGCAGGACGTGAGCGCCATCGAAAACCAGGCGCAGCAACTGAAACTGGCGTCGATGGGACGCCTGACCGCCAGCATCGCGCACGAGGTGCGCAACCCGCTGTCGGCCATCGGCCACGCGACCGCGCTGCTGGCCGAGGACCTGCACGGCCCGGCCGAGGTGCGTCTGTTGAAGATCGTCGGCGACAACGTGGCGAGGGTGAACCGCATGGTCGAGGACATCCTGCAACTGTCGCGCAAGGTGCAGCCGAACGGCGAGCCGCTGCAACTGGCTCCTTTCCTGGCCGAGCTGAAGGCCGAATTCTGCGAAACCCATGGCCTGGCCGATGATATAGTCTATATCGGCGACGCCGGGACGAGTTCGGTGCGCTTCGATCCGCTGCACCTGCACGAAGTACTGCTCAACCTGCTGGGCAACGCGGTGCGCTACGCCAGCAAGGAAGCGAACAGCATCCGGGTGTTCCCGGCGCGCGACGCCGCCGGCCGCATCGAGCTGCACGTGCAGGACGACGGCCCGGGCATCACGCCGGAGGTGCGCGCCCACCTGTTCGAGCCTTTCTACACGACCTCGAGCAAGGGCACGGGCCTGGGGCTGTATCTCGCGCGCGAGCTGTGCCTGAACAACGACGCGAAGCTCGACTACGAATACCGCTTCGACGCCGCGGCCATGGGGCCGCGCAAGGCGAGCGGACGCTTCGTCATCAGCTTCGCGCAGCCGGCCTGAGTCGCCCGCCGTACCGTATATATATTAGAGAGAGCCATGGCCGCACCCCGTATCCTCGTGGTCGACGACGAAGCCGACCTGCGCGAACTGCTCGAGATCACCCTGCTCAAGATGGGGCTGGACGTCGACAGCGCCGCCACGCTGCGCCAGGCGCGGGCCCTGGTGGAGGAGCATGACTACGCCCTGATCCTGACCGACATGCGCCTGCCCGACGGCCTGGGACTGGAGCTGGTGCGCGAGGTGACGGCATCCAGCAAGGCCGCGCCGATCGCCGTCATCACAGCCTACGGCAGCGCCGAAAACGCGGTGGTGGCGCTCAAGGCCGGCGCCTTCGACTACATCTCCAAGCCGGTGGCGCTCGACGCCCTGCGCGTGATGGTGCGCTCGGCGCTCAAATTGTCCGAGGCGCCGGCGCCGCAGCAGGATGGCAGCGCACCTGGTTCGCGCATGATCGGTTCGTCGCCCGCCATGCAGTCGCTGCGCGCCCAGATCGGCCGCCTGGCGCGCTCGAACGCGCCGATCTCGATCACCGGCGAATCGGGCAGCGGCAAGGAACTGGCCGCGCGCGAGATCCACGCCCAGAGTTCGCGTGCGTCGAAACCGTTTGTCGCGGTGAACTGCGGCGCGATTCCCGAAACCCTGATGGAAGCCGAGTTCTTCGGCTACCGCAAGGGCGCCTTCACCGGCGCGACGGACGACCGCGACGGCTTCTTCCAGGCGGCCAACGGCGGCACCCTGATGCTGGACGAAGTGGCGGACCTGCCCCTGCCGATGCAGGTCAAGCTGCTGCGCGCGATCCAGGAGCGGCGGGTACGCAAGATCGGCGCCACCGTCGAGGAGCCGGTCGACGTGCGCATCATCAGCGCCACCCACCAGGACCTGGCGCGCTGCGTCGAGCAGGGCAGGTTCAGGCAAGACCTGTTCTACCGCCTGAACGTGATCGAGCTCTCGCTGCCGCCGCTGCGCGAACGCATCGACGACCTGGCGCCGCTGGTCGACGCCATCCTGGCGCGCCTGGCCGGGCCGGGACAGGCGACCCTCGGCCCGGGCGTGCTCGACGCGCTGCGCGCCTACTCCTTCCCGGGGAATATCCGCGAGCTGGAAAACGTGCTGGAGCGGGCGCTGGCCTTCGCCAACGACGGTGTGATCGAAGTCGGGGATCTGTCGCTGAAGGCGGCGCGCCCTGGCGATGCCGCCGCGCGCGAGCCGGCGCCGGCAGCTGCCTCCGTGGCGCCGCTCGAACTCGCCGTGGAGCTGGAGCCCGCTCCAGCGCCTGCCGCCGCGCCTGTCGCCGATCCGGTGCCGGCCCCGCCCGGACTCGGCCCCAACGGCCTGCCCAGCAACCTGCCCGAGTACCTGAGCCAGGTCGAACGCGACATCATCGGCCGCGCGCTGCAGCAGACCAACTTCAACCGCACCCAGGCCGCGGCCCTGCTCGGGATCAGCGTGCGCCAATTGCGCTACCAGATGCAGAAGCTCGAGATCGTCGCGCCGGACGACAACGCCTGAACATATTTCTATGTAGGGTGGTCGGGTTCCCCGACCGCGCGTTCAACTCACAGATGATTTGTCGCGCCGTGTCCGTTCGTGCGGGATTTGAACGCGCGGTCGGCAGAGCCGACCACCCTACCAAAGCAAGAGCCGCACCTGTCATCATGTTGTCTTTTCGCCAGCGCAAAATGCACGACTTTGATGCGGTGCGCATCGCTTTGATGAAGCCTTGAGCAGCGTCTGCGGACAAGGTTAGCGCTCACTCACCGCATATCGCCCATCGTTAAGGACGAACTGCATTGTCAAGCCCATGCACCAAAAAAAACAGAAAAAATTGCGAAGCTATTCACTTGCCCTGACCTAGGTCAGGCACTACAATTAGTCTTAACTCAAGATCGAACACTAGATATAGTGGTAGTGGACTGGAAGCAACTAGGATCACGTTCGACTTGAAGCTTGCTCTGCAAGCCACTGATTCATCAGCGATTTTCTAACCCTGCGTATCTGGTGCCAGTAAGGCGTTCCGGCTGGCGGGGTATCGCTTTGCTTAAATTTTGTCAGGTTGACAAGCCTGGCTGAAGACAAACGACGGCAGGTACCGCTGCTCACTGGAGGCTCAATGCAAACAGCACAAGACATTTCGATCAATCCGCACGTCACCCCAGGCGCGCCGGCAGGCGCCACGCCCGCAGAGATCGTCGCCCGTGGTGACTATCGCGTGATCCGCCGCAACGGCGCCGTGGTGGCCTTCGAGCCGCACAAGATCTCGGTCGCGATGACCAAGGCCTTCCTCGCCGTCGCAGGCGGGCAGGGCGCGGCATCGGCCCGCATCCGCGAGCTGGTCGAGCAGCTGACCGGCAACGTGGTGGCCGCCCTGGTGCGCCGCCAGCCGAACGGCGGCACCTTCCATATCGAAGACGTGCAGGACCAGGTCGAACTGTCGCTGATGCGCTCGGGCGAGCATGACGTCGCGCGCGAATACGTGCTGTACCGCGCCAAGCGCATGGAAGAGCGCAAGGCCGCCAAGGAAGCCCTGGGGGGCACCCAGGTCGCCGCGCCGCAGATCAATGTGGTCGACGGCGGCGAGCGCCGCCCGCTGGACGTGAACGACGTCTACGCCCTCGTGAACGCCGCCTGCTCGGGCCTGGAGAAGCACGTCGACGCCGACGCTATCGTTGCCGAGACCCTGAAGAACCTGTACGACGGCGTGCCGGTCGAAGAGCTGTACAAGTCGGCCATCCTGGCCGCCCGCGCCCTGATGGAAACCGACCCGGCCTACAGCCAGGTCACCGCACGCATCCTGCTGCACACCATCCGCAAGGAAGTCTTCGGCCACGAAGTGCCGCAGGCCGGCGCCGCCGCGGAATACATCACCTACTTCCCGAAATATATCGCCAAGGGCATCGAGAACGAGCTGCTGGACGAAGAGCTGGGCAAGTACGACCTCGAGCGCCTGGCGAAAGCCATCGTCGCCGACCGCGACCTGCAATTCGGCTACATCGGCCTGCAGACCCTGTACGACCGCTACTTCCTGCACGTGCGTGAAACCCGCATCGAAATGCCGCAGGCCTTCTACATGCGCGTCGCGATGGGCCTGGCCCTGCGCGAAGCCGACCGCGAGGCGCGCGCCATCGAGTTCTACAACCTGCTGTCGTCCTTCGACTTCATGAGCTCGACCCCGACCCTGTTCAACTCGGGCACCCGCCGTTCGCAGCTGTCGTCCTGCTACCTGACCACCGTCGGCGACGACCTGGAAGGCATCTACGACGCCATCAAGGAAAACGCACTGCTGTCGAAGTTCGCCGGCGGCCTCGGTAACGACTGGACCCCGGTCCGCGCGCTGGGCTCGCGCATCAAGGGCACCAACGGCAAGTCGCAGGGCGTGGTCCCGTTCCTGAAAGTGGTGAACGACACCGCCGTCGCCGTGAACCAGGGCGGCAAGCGCAAGGGCGCCGTCTGCGCCTACCTGGAAACCTGGCACATGGACATCGAGGAGTTCCTCGACCTGCGCAAGAACACCGGCGACGACCGCCGCCGCACCCACGACATGAACACCGCGAACTGGATTCCGGACCTGTTCATGAAGCGCGTGATGGAAAAGGGCCACTGGAGCCTGTTCTCGCCGAGCGAAACCCCGGACCTGCACGACAAGGTCGGCAAGGCTTTCGAAGAAGCGTACGTCGCCTACGAAGCCAAGGCCGCACGCGGTGAAATGACCGTGTACAAGAAGGTCGAAGCGCTCGACCTGTGGCGCAAGATGCTGTCGATGCTGTTCGAGACCGGCCACCCGTGGATCACCTTCAAGGATCCGTGCAACATCCGTTCGCCGCAGCAGCACATCGGCGTGGTGCACTCGTCGAACCTGTGCACCGAGATCACGCTGAACACCAGCGCCGACGAGATCGCCGTCTGCAACCTGGGCTCGGTCAACCTGCCGCAGCACATGAAGGGCGACGGCCTGGATCACGCCAAGCTGCAGAAGACCATCCGCACCGCGATGCGCATGCTGGACAACGTCATCGACATCAACTACTACGCCGTGGACAAGGCGCGCAATTCGAACATGCGCCACCGCCCGGTGGGCATGGGCATCATGGGTCACCAGGACTGCCTGCACATGATGCGCGTGCCGTTCGCTTCGGACAAGGCCGTCGAATTCGCCGACAAGTCGATGGAAGCCGTCTGCTACTACGCCTACCTGGCCTCGACCGAGCTGGCCGAAGAGCGCGGCCGCTACGAGTCGTACGAAGGTTCGCTGTGGGACCGCGGCATCCTGCCGCAGGACTCGATCAAGCTGCTGGCGGAAGAGCGCGGCGGCTACCTGGAGCAGGACACCAGCGAATCGATGGACTGGACCGTGGTGCGCAACCGCATCAAGCAGTTCGGCATGCGTAACTCGAACTGCGTGGCGATCGCCCCGACCGCGACGATCTCGAACATCATCGGCGTGTCGGCCTGCATCGAGCCGACCTTCCAGAACCTGTACGTGAAGTCGAACCTGTCGGGCGAATTCACCGAAATCAATTCGTACCTGGTGCGCGACCTGAAGGCGCGCGACCTGTGGGACGAAGTCATGATCGCCGACCTGAAGTACTTCGATGGTTCGCTGTCCAAGATCGACCGCGTGCCGCAAGACCTGCGCGACATCTACGCGACCGCCTTCGAAGTCGAGCCGAAGTGGCTGGTGGAAGCCGCCTCGCGCCGCCAGAAGTGGATCGACCAGGCCCAGTCGCTGAACATCTACATGGCCGGCGCATCGGGCAAGAAGCTGGACGAAACGTATAAACTGGCCTGGCTGCGCGGCCTGAAGACCACCTACTACCTGCGCACCATCGCGGCGACGCACATGGAGAAGTCGACCACCCGTACCGGCGCCCTGAACGCCGTGCCGGTCTCGGGCGGCCTGTCGGGTGGCCACGCGGCTCCTGCAGCGGCAGCTCCGGCAGCTGCGGCTCCGGCGGCAGCACCGGAAGTGGTGGAAGGCGCCGCCTGCTACCTGCGTCCGGGCGACGCCGGCTTCGACGAATGCGAAGCCTGCCAATAAGCTGCCGGTAATCGACCAATGAGGTGCAAGCCGGCTTGAAAACCGGCTTGCACCGTCAACTCACCGAATCAACAGACCGTCCGCCCCGCGCGGACGCAGTCACGAAAGAAGGAACTGAACAATGCTCTCCTGGGACGACGAACCGACCAGCGCCCCGCGCGCACCGCAAGCCTCCGCCAACCTGGACGCCGCACCCGCTGCCGCCGAAGTGGCCAAGCGCGTCAACGCCGACGACAAGCGCATCATCAACGGCCAGACCGACGTGAACCAGCTGGTCCCATTCAAGTACAAGTGGGCATGGGACAAGTACCTGGCCGGCTGCGCGAACCACTGGATGCCGCAGGAAGTGAACATGCAGCGCGACATCGAGCTGTGGAAGAGCCCGAACGGCCTGTCGGAAGACGAGCGCCGCCTGGTCAAGCGCAACCTCGGCTTCTTCGTCACAGCCGACTCGCTGGCCGCCAACAACATCGTGCTGGGCACCTACCGCCACATCACCGCGCCGGAATGCCGCCAGTACCTGCTGCGCCAGGCATTCGAGGAAGCGATCCACACCCACGCCTACCAGTACATCGTCGAGTCGCTGGGCCTGGACGAGCGCGAGATCTTCAACGCCTACAACGAGATCGAATCGATCCACGACAAGGACCAGTTCCTGATCCCGTTCATCAACGTGCTGACCGACCCTGACTTCAAGACCGGCACGCTGGAAAACGACCAGAAGCTGCTGAAGTCGATCATCGTCTTCGCCTGCCTGATGGAAGGCCTGTTCTTCTACGTCGGCTTCACCCAGATCCTGGCGCTGGGCCGCCAGAACAAGATGACCGGCGCCGCCGAGCAGTACCAGTACATCCTGCGCGACGAGTCGATGCACGTGAACTTCGGCATCGACCTGATCAACACGATCAAGATGGAAAACCCGCAGCTGTGGACCCCGGCCTTCCGCGAAGAGCTGAAAGCCCTGTTCCTGCAGGCCGTCGAACTCGAATACCGCTACGCCGAAGACACCATGCCGCGCGGCGTGCTGGGCCTGAACGCCCCGATGTTCAAGGGCTACCTGCGCTTCATCGCCAACCGCCGCGCCGTGCAGATCGGCCTGGACCCGCTGTTCCCGAACGAAGAGAACCCGTTCCCGTGGATGAGCGAGATGATCGACCTGAAGAAGGAGCGTAACTTCTTCGAGACCCGCGTGACCGAGTACCAGACCGGTGGTGCGCTGAGCTGGGATTGATCACGTAGCGCCAGTTTCACAAGCAAGCCGCCCGGCCGCCAGCAATGGCAGCCGGGCGGTTTTGTTTTTTGGGATGGGCAGCAACTGCTGTGATAACTTGGCGCTTTTTGTCACCGACACGGAAAGGTTTGCCCATGAACGCTCCGGACACCGACGCCCTGCTCCACATCCTGAAGACCCGCTTCGACAAACACATGCAGCGCCATCAGGGCCTGACGTGGACGGAGGTAGAGAAGAAGCTTGCCGATCCTCCCGCCGCCCTGCGCTCGCTCGCCGCGATGGAGGAAACCGGCGGCGAGCCGGACGTCATTGGTCGGGACGACAGCACTGGCAGACTTGTCTTCTGCGACTGTTCCCCTGAAACCCCCGCTGGCCGCCGCAGCATCTGCTTCGACCGCGCCGCCCTCGACGCGCGCAAGGAACACAAGCCACGCACAAGTGCGATGGAGATGGCGGCCGAGATGGGCATCGAACTCCTGACTGAAGCGCAGTACCGCGCCTTGCAGGAGCTGGGCGAATTCGACCGCAAGACCTCCAGCTGGGTTGCCACGCCGCCCGACATCCGCGCGCTGGGCGGCGCCCTGTTCTGCGACCGCCGCTACGGCAAGGTCTTCGTGTACCACAACGGCGCCGAGTCCTATTACGCGGTGCGGGGATTCCGGGGCTGGCTGGCGGTCTAGGGCCACTTCGGCAAGGATCGGCGAAGCGGCGTAGCATGGGTGGTCCTTGTCGATCCCACTGAAAGGACACCCATGCCAGACGTACAGAACCAGCAGATCCTGCTCGCCTCGCGCCCGACCGGCATGCCCACGCCGGAAAACTTCCGTATCGTGCAGACGCCCGTGCCGGAACCGGCAGATGGCCAGCTGCTGCTCGAAATCCTCTACCTGTCGCTCGACCCCTATATGCGCGGCCGGATGGACGATGCGAAGTCCTACGCCAGGCCGGTCGAGATCGGCGCCGTCATGGAAGGCGGCACCGTCGCACGTGTCATACGCTCCAGGCACTCCGAATACGCTCCCGGCGACATCGTGCTCTCGCACTCGGGCTGGCAGCGCTACGCCCTGTCCGATGGCGAGAACCTGCGCAAGCTCGACCCGGCGCTCGCACCCATCAGCACCGCGCTCGGCGTGCTGGGCATGCCGGGATTCACCGCCTGGGCCGGCCTGCTCCAGATCGGCCAACCAAAGCCGGGCGAGACCGTCGTGGTGGCCGCCGCCAGCGGGGCGGTCGGGTCGGCGGTCGGGCAGATCGCCCGCATCCAGGGTGCGCGCGCCGTCGGCATCGCCGGCGGCCCCGAGAAATGCGCGTTCGTGCGCGATGAACTCGGCTTCGACGCCGTGATCGACCACCGCGCGCCCGACTTCGCGCAGCAGCTGGCCGATGCCTGCCCCAAGGGCATCGACGTCTACTTCGAGAACGTCGGCGGGCAGGTGTGGGATGCGGTGTTCCCGCTGCTGAACGACTTTGCCCGCATTCCCGTCTGCGGCCTGATCTCCCAGTACAACGCGCTCCCGCAGGCCGAGCCGGGACCGGACAAGCTGGCGCTCCTCATGCGCGACGTGCTCAAGAAGAGCCTCACCATCCGCGGCTTCATCCAGCGCGAGTTCGCGGCCCTGCGGCCAAGCTTCCTGCGCGAGGCCGGGCAGTGGATCGAGGAGGGCCGCCTGCGCTACCGGGAAGACATCGTCGACGGCCTGGAGCGGGCGCCCGCCGCCTTCATCGACCTGCTGCAGGGACGGAACTTCGGCAAGCTGGTGATCAAGGTCTAAGAGCAATGCCTCCTCTGCCGTAACCGATGCTATAGTCTCCATACATAAATGGCAACGTTTCCAGCGTTGTCGCGACAAGGAGGAGACGATATGCAGACCGGAACCGGCAAGGGCATCGCGCGCAGCAGGGCGGGGGCCATCTTGGTGGCAGCACTGGGAAGCGCCACGCTCACGGCAGCCCAGGCGGCTGCGCCGATCGTCGAGGCCAGCCAGATGGTGCGCGCCGAGGGCCCGCGCTGGGTGACGCGCGAGGGCAAGCCCATCGTCCTGAAGGGCGCGAACCTGGGAAACTGGCTGATCAACGAGTTCTGGATGATGGGGCAGGGCAAGCACGGCATCGACGACCAGTGCAAGCTGGAGGCCGTGCTGGACCGCCGCTTCGGCTACCCGGAGCGCGAGCGTCTCATGAAGCTGTTCCGCGACAACTGGATGACCTCGAAGGACTGGGACCTGCTGGCCTCCTTCGGCGTGAACCTGGTGCGCGTGCCCTTCATCCACACGGTCGTCGAAGACGAGAAGAAGCCCGGCCAGCTGCGTGCCGACGCCTGGCACTACCTCGACGGGGCGATCCGGGAAGCCGGGAAGCGCGGCATCTACGTCATCCTCGACCTGCACGGCGCCGCCGGCAGCCAGGGCTGGGAACACCACAGCGGTTGCGCCGGCCGCAACCAGTTCTGGAGCGTGCCCGACTACCAGAAGCGCACCGTCTGGCTGTGGCAGCAGGTGGCAAGCCGCTACCGCGACCGTCCCGCGGTGGCCGGCTACAGCCTGCTGAACGAGCCGTGGGGCACGGACTCCGCCAACATGGCCGCCGTCGTCGAGACGCTGTACAAGGCCGTGCGCGCGGTGGACTCCAACCACGTCATCATCCTGCCGGGCCACGTCAAGGATGACATCAAGGCCTACGGCGACCCGAAGGCGCGCGGCATGAAGAACGTCGCCTTCGAGATGCATCCCTATCCCGGCCATTTCGGCTGGAAGACCGCCGGCCGCGAAGTGCACCGCGAGTGGCTGCGCTGCGAGCCCGATGGCAAGGGCGGCGTGTGCGACTGGGACCACCGCATCCGCGCACTGGACACGCCCTTCTACCTGGGCGAGATCCAGCCCTGGGCCAGCATGGGCCTGGAGCTGGGCGGCCAGGTGGCGCGCGCCAGCTTCGACACCTATGCGCGCCTGGGCTGGGCCGCCACCGCCTGGTCCTATAAATACGTGAGCAACAAGGGCGGCCACGGCGAGGGCACATGGGGCATGGTCACCAATGCGGCGGGGGCGGAAGTGCCGGCGCTCGACTTCAATACCGCATCCAAAGGCGAGATCGAGGCGCTGCTGCGCCGCTTCGGCAGCCTGCCTTACGAGCCGCATGGCCCGCTGCTGCGCTGGATGACCAGCGCAACGGCACCCGATCCTTTCGCAAGAGACGCACGGTGAGGCCGATTTACCCTATGATGGCGAGCTATCGACGAATCCGTTCACCCAGGAGACTCCCTTGCAAGCCAAGACCCTGACGCTGCATGTCGCGCATGCCGCGCTGCTCGCCAGCCTGGCAGCGATGTCCGCTGCCCACGCCGCGCCCCAGACCGCGGGCCAGACCACCTTCCAGAACAACTGCGCGAGCTGCCACAGCGTCGACAACAAGCTGTCCTCGCGCGCCGGCCCCGGCCTGTTCGCCGTCGTCGGCCGCAAGGCGGCAGCGGTCCCCGGCTATAACTACTCCGCAGCCCTGAACAAGGCGGGCGCCGCCGGCAAGACCTGGACCCGCCCGGAGCTGGACGCCTTCCTGGCCGATCCGGCCAAGAACGTCCCCGGCACCACGATGCCGGTCGGGATCTCGGACAAGAAGGCGCGCGCCGCCCTGATCGACTATCTCGCGACCCTGCAAGGCCCGGCAGCAGTGGCGTCGGCGCCGGCCACGAAAACCGCCGCCGATCGCCGCGGCAGCTGGGACGACAACCAGCCCGGCCGCATCTGGCACATCAAGGCCAGCGACCTGCCGCCGCCGTTTGCCACCAGCAGCGCCGGCAACGGCCCGCGCGTCGAGGCGCGTCCGAACGGCAGCATGCCGACCGTCCCGAAGGGCTTCACGGTCAGCGTGTTCGCCCAGGATGCCGACAAGCCGCGCCTGCCCCTGCGCGCGCCGAACGGTGACATCTTCCTGGCCGCCACCGCCAAGGGCGAGATCAAGGTGCTGCGCTCGAAGAACGGCCAGGCCGCCGACAGCGTCGAGACCTTCGCCGGCGGCTTGAACCGCCCCTACGGCATGGCTTTCTGGCCCTCCAACGACAACCCGCAATACCTGTACGTCGCCAACGTGAATTCGGTGGTGCGCATCCCTTACCGCAACGGCGACGTCAGGGCGCGCGGTGAGCCCGAGGTGATTGTCCCGACCCTGTCCGACACCAGCGGCGGCCACACCACGCGCACCCTGGCGTTCTCCGCCGACGACAAGACCATGCTGCTGTCGATCGGTTCGGCCACCAACGTCGCCACCGAGATCGGCGCCAGGCCGCCGGAGCCGCTGGCGCAATGGGAAGCCAAGCACGGCGTGGGCGGCGCATGGGGCGTGGAGACCGACCGCGCCACCGTCATGGCCTTCGATGTGGACGGCAAGAACCGCCGCACCTACGCGACCGGCCTGCGCAACTGCGTCGGCATGCTGGTCTATCCGGGCACGGGCGACCTGATGTGCAATGTGAACGAGCGCGACGCGCTCGGCGACAACCTGCCGCCGGACTACCTGACCCGCGTGAAGCAGGGCGGCTTCTACGGCTGGCCGTGGTACTACATCGGCGACAACGAAGACCCGCGCCTGAAGGGGCAGCGCCCCGACCTGAAGGGCAAGACCATCGTGCCGGACGTGCTGATCCAGTCGCATTCGGCGCCGCTGGGCATGGCCGTCTACCAGGCGCCGAAGGGCGCGGCGAACGCCTTCCCGAAGGAGTACGAGGGTGACGTCTTCGTGGCCCTGCACGGTTCCTGGAACCGAGGCGTGCGCACCGGCTACAAGGTGGTGCGCGTATTCATGAAGAACGGCGTGCCGACCGGGCAGTACCAGGACTTCATGTCCGGCATGGTGCTGAGCGACCGCGATGTCTGGGGCCGTCCGTCCGGCGTGGCGGTGGCGCAGGATGGCGCGCTGCTGGTGGTGGACGATGCCGGCGGCGTGGTGTGGCGCGTGGCGCCGCAGCGCTGAAGCATCCACGACAACCCGCCGCAAGGCGGGTTTTTTGTTGCTTGAGGTCTATCAGCATCGCCAGGGTGCCGGTGCACTAAGGTAGGCGGATCACTGACGGTGGAGGAGCGCACATGCATGTCAAGGAAGCCGGCCACGAGGTGGCAAGGGAGTTCGAGCGGTCCACGTATGCCCAGGTGCTGGCCGACGTGCCGCCTGCGCTCTTCCCCTACTGGTCACAGACCTCGCAGCGGGAATTCCCCAGCATTCCGCGTGACGCCTCCTTCTTCGCCCAGTCGGCGGAAGGCTTGATGATGTTCTTCGACTGCGCGGCAGCCGCCGGCAAGACCTGCGGCCTGCCGTCGCGCGCGGCGGACTCGGTCTGGCATGCGTGGATGCGCCTGGACGAAGCGGGGCTGCAACGTTTCTGCATCCGGCATTTCGGCAAGGTCATCCCGCACCTGGAGAAAGCGAAGATGGGCGCAGGGATGCATGAGGCATTGGCCGTGTGCCTGGCGCAGGCCCGGCGGCGCGCCTCGCAGCCCGCTGCCGGGACCCACCTGCCGACCTTGTTTTCGCTGGACCGGCGCCTCGGCATGCCCCATGGTTTCGCCTACTGGATCATCGGGGGCCTGGTTGCCTATTGCGTGCTGGACGAATTCGGCAATCCCGACCACCACATGGTCTTTCCCGAAGCATTGCGTCCGGAAAGCCTGGTCCTGCTGGGCCTCGTCGGCACAACCGGATATGATGAAGCCGCCGGCAGGGCCGAGCGGCGCGAGCGCGACCAGGGCGGCGCCGACGGCTCGGTGAGCATCATCGACGGCGATGGTTGTGCGGATGGCGACGGCGCCGCATCCGGCGATGGAGGGGGCAGCTGTGGCGGCGGTTGTGGAGGAGGCTGCGGCGGCAGCTAGCGAGGAGGAGAGCGGTGGAGACCAGAACGGCATCCTGCGGCTGTGGCCAGCTGCGCATCGAGGTGGCGGCCGAGCCGAACGGCGTCGGCATCTGCCATTGCCTGGCCTGCCAGCGGCGCACCGGCAGCGTCTTCGCGGCAGTGGCAGGCTTTCCCCTGCCGTATACCGTGAGCGGCCAGTCGACGGCCTACGTCCGTACGGGCGACGCGGGCTGCGGCTTCGTCTACCATTTCTGCCCGGTGTGCGGCACGACGCTGTTTCACACGGAAGACGACGTCGACGACGAAGTGTTCGTGGCGGTCGGCGCCTTCGCCGATCCCGGCTTTCCGGCGCCGCAGATATCGGTGTATGACTCCCGCCGCCATCCCTGGGTCCAGCTGCCGCCCGGCGTGCAGGCCTTCGCGCGCGATCCTAGCTGAGCGCCGCCCCTGGCGGGGGCTCGCTATCATGGAGGCGACCGGCCATCCGATGGCCACGGGAGCCCGCATGCACGACCGCTTTGCCCTGCATTACGTACCCGAAGCCTTTTCCACCGCCGGCCAGAAGCTGATGGGCCGCCAGTCCGCCGGCGTCGGCCTGCTGCGCGCCATCGCGCGCCATGGGGGCGGCCTCGATGTCGGCTGCTTCGCCGCCGAGCGCAGCCACGCGGACGCCTTCGAGGCCATCCTGCGCGAAGAAGGATATTCCGGCGCCAGCACCTGGGTGCCGCAGGCCGCGCCGCAGGAGCTGGGGCGCTTCGGCTGCCTCTACCACCCCGGCCCCGGCATCGAGCGCCTCGCCTGGCGCCGCCTGCAGGCCGGCGAGCATCGCTACAGCCTGTGCGGGATCACCCACGCCACCGCATCGCACGAGATGATGAGCATGGTGACGAGCCTGCTGGTCGCGCCGGTGCGCAGCTGGGACGCCATCGTCTGCACCTCGCGCGTGGTGCGCGACAGCGTGCGCGTGCTGGTCGAGGAGCAGGCCGACTACCTGCGCACTCGCCTGGCCGCGCAGCGTTTCGAACTGCCGCAACTGCCCCTGATCCCGCTCGGCGTGCATTGCGCCGACCTGCTTCCCCAGCCCGGGCGCCGTGGCGAGGCGCGTGCGCGGCTCGGCATTGGCGAAGACGACGTCGCCTTTCTTTACCTGGGCCGCCTGTCGGTGCACGCCAAGTCCCATCCCCAGCAGATGTTCACCGCGCTCGAGCGCGCCGAGAAGGGCGGGCGGCGGGTGCACCTGATCCTGGCCGGCTGGTTCGCGGGCGAGGCCATCGAACATGCCTTCCGCGAGGCCGCGGCCCTGCTGTGCCCATCGGTACGGCTGGTGGAAGTGGATGGGCGCGCGCTGGAACACCAGTTCGATGCATGGGCCGCGGCGGACGTGTTCACCTCGCTGTCCGACAATGTGCAGGAGACCTTCGGCCTGACACCGGTCGAGGCGATGGCGGCGGGCCTGCCCTGCGTGGTCTCGGACTGGAACGGCTACCGCGACACGGTGCGCGACGGCGTCGACGGCTACCGCATCCCGACCGTGATGCCGGGGCCGGGCGCGGGGCTCGACCTGGCCCAGCGCTACGACGACGGCGTGGACAGCTTCGACATGTACAGCGGCCATGCCAGCCAGGCGGTGGCGGTGGACGGCGCGCAGCTGGCCCAGGCCTACGGCCGCCTGGTGCGCGATGCCGGCCTGCGGCAGAGAATGGGAGAGCAGGCGAGGCAGCGCGCGCTGGCGGAGTTCGACTGGAGCGTGATCCTGGGGCGCTACCGCGCGTTGTGGGAAGAACTGGCGGAGCGGCGCCGCGCCGATCCGGTCCTGGCGCCGCCGCTGCCTTCGCGCGCGCCGGACCGGCCCGATCCTTTCAAGCTGTTCGCCAGCTATCCGACGCGTCCCTTGACGGCGGCATCGCTGGTCGAGCTGACAGGAGATTCCTCGCTGGCGCTGGTGCGCCAGTACCGCGAGCTGGGCATCAACCGCTTCGCCGCCGCCTCGCTGCCGACGCTCGAGGATTTCGGCCGGCTGTTCGGGGCCATCGGCCCGCGGCCGGTGGAGGTGGAAGAGCTGATCGACACGCTCGGGCCCTGCGACCGCCCGACGCTGCTGCGCGGTCTGGCGTGGTTGTGCAAGATGGATTTGCTCAGGGTTGTCGAGTAGGGTGGTCGGCTTCGCCGACCGCGCGTTCAAACTTCGACTGGGTCGCCCGCTCGCCTCTATTTAAGGGGGAGTTGAACGCGCGGTCGGCAGAGCCGACCACCCTACAGTTACGCAGCCTGCGCCACGCGCTTGCGGCTGCCTGCCGCATCCAGGCTGTAGGCGCCCGCACCGAAAGCCACCACCTGCAGCAGGCCGCCGGCCATCGCGATGTTCTTCATGAAGTGGATTAGCTGGTTCTGGTCGCCCAGCGCGTTGTGGAAGGCCAGCGCGGTCACCACCGAGAAGAGCGCCAGGCCGAGGGCCACGATGCGCGCCTTGATGCCGAGGGCCAGCATCACGCCGCCACCCAGTTCGATCGCGATCGCGGCGACCAGGCCGAGCGTCGCGAAGGGCAGGCCCGCCGATTCGATGTAGCCGATGGTGCCGGCCGGAGCCAGGGCCTTGCCGACGCCGCTGAAGATGAAGATGGCGGCGAGCAGCAGGCGGCCGATGGCCGACACGGCGGATTGGCTGGCGGCGGATTGGGTGGCGATGGTGTTCATGACGGCTCCTTTCAATAGTGGTCTGTGGGGTTCGGCGCAGGGGTTGTGGCGCTGCGATGGAGTCCATCTTAGGCAGCCTGATTCGATCCAGGAAGCCTATATAATTCGATAACACCTATCGACGGAGTAGATACATGCTGGATGGCCTCTCCATGGACCAGCTGCGCACATTCATCGCCGCAGCCGACGAAGGCAGCTTCTCCGCCGCCGGGCGCAAGCTGCGCCGCGCGCAGTCGGTGGTCAGCCATACGCTGGCCAATCTCGAGCTGCAGGTGGGCCTCATCCTGTTCGATCGCAGCGGACGGTATCCTCGGCTGACCGAAGCGGGGCAGGCGCTGCTCGAGCAGGCGCGCGACGCCGCGAACAGCATGGACGCGTTCAAGGCGCGTGCGCGCATGCTCGCCGGAGGACTCGAGCCGGAGCTCGCCGTCGCGGTCGACGTGATGTTCCCGATCGCGACCCTCACCGATGCCGTGAAGGCCTTCCATCACCAGTTCCCGGCCACGCCGCTGCGCCTGTATGTGGAGGCGATGGGGGCGGTGGCGCAGCCGCTGCTCGATGGCCGCTGCCGCATCGCGGTGATCGGTTCGCTTCCCGACATTCCGTCCGCCTGCGCGTCCGACTACCTGACGGGCGTGCCGTCCGTGATCGTCGCGGCGCCCGGCCATCCGCTCGCGAAGGCGAAGCGCGCCTTGATACGTGCGGAGATCAACAAGCACGTGCAGCTGGTGCTCACCGATCGCTCCACATTGACCGCGGGCCGCGAGTTCGGCGTGATGTCGCAGCAGGTGTGGCGCCTGGCCGACCTGGGCGCCAAGCACGCTTTCCTGCGCGCCGGCCTGGGATGGGGCAGCATGCCGCTGCATATGGTCGAGCAGGATCTCGCGGACGGCAGGCTGGTACGCCTGTCTCTCAGGGCGCATCCCTTGCTTGGCACGGCATTTTCAATGCACGCGATCTGGTTGAAAGACCAGCCGCCGGGACCGGCGGGACGCTGGTTTGTCGATCGATTGAAAAGCGAATAAGCGGCTTTGCGTGCGCCACTTCACATACGAATGCGCAAGTGTGTGTGGTTGAATGCGCGAGCGCATGTTTTAGCGCGCAAAAATCGATTTGATTTGCGCTGATCCGGTTGCGCGCTCACAAAGTTTTCGTGTACTTTACGTGATTGAATTTGTCAAAACGTGAAGATGTGATATTGTCGCGTCCATCCAGGCAGTAATCGATCGAATAATAGGACACTGATTCAATCAGTATGCACGCAAGCGCAGCGAAAAGAACAAGCCGCACTGCCTGACCAAATGTTCAGGCATGGCGGCTTTTTCTTTTCGCGCCCGCGAGGGTAGCGAGCTGAAAACGCGTTGAGTCGGTTGCCTGTCGACGTTGGCTGAAGCGCTGCAATTGTGAGGAGTTGCAGCAGTTCAGCCGGTGCCGGATTCATTGGCCTTAACCGCTTCGGTTTGGTCCGATGAATAATTCGCTCACCACGGTGGTCGGGCGGATTTTAACCTTGAGCGTATTTTCTCATCGCAGATGAAGGAGTAAAAAAATGGCAACCGCTAAGAAACCAGCAGCAAAGGCTGCCGCCGAGAAACCGGCAGCAAAGAAAGCAGCAGCAACCAAGACTGCAGCTACCAAGACCACCGCCACCAAGGCAGCCGCCAAGCCGGCCGCCAAGGCAGCGACCAAGCCGGCCGCCAAGCCTGCTGCAAAGAAAGCCGCAGCGACCAAGACTGCAGCAAGCAAGACCACCGCCACCAAGGCAGCGGCCAAGCCGGCAGCGAAGAAAGCCGCTGCTAAGCCGGCAGCAAAACCTGCTGCAAAGAAAGCAACTGCTAAACCGGCTGCAAAGAAAGCTGCAGCTAAACCGGCAGCAAAGCCGGCAGCGAAGAAAGCCGCCGCTAAACCGGCAGCTAAATCGGCAGCCAAGTCGGCAGCCAAGCCGGCAGCAAAGAAAGCAGCTGCTAAACCGGCAGCGAAGAAAGCCGCTGCAAAACCGGCAGCCAAGCCGGCAGCAAAGAAGGCCGCCGCTAAACCGGCAGCCAAGGCAGCAACCAAGTCGACCGCTAAATCCGCTACCAAGTCGGCCGCAAAGCCGGCAGCAAAGAAAGCCGCCGCAAAGCCGGCCGCTAAACCTGCTGCAAAGAAAGCCGCCGCTAAACCGGCAGCGAAGTCGGCCGCTAAATCGGCAGCCAAGCCGGCAGCCAAGCCGGCAGCCAAGAAAGCCGCTGCTAAACCGGCCGCCAAAAAAGCAGCCGCTAAACCGGCAGCCAAGCCGGCAGCCAAGAAAGCCGCCGCCAAGCCGGTAGCCAAGAAAGCAGCCGCTAAACCGGCAGCAAAGAAAGCGACCGCGACCAAAACCGCAGCGACCAAATCGACTGCTAAATCGGCCGCTAAACCGGCAGCAAAGCCGGCAGCTAAAAAAGCAGCCGCTACCAAAACCGCCGCTAAACCGGCAGCAAAAGCGACCGCTGCTAAACCTGCTGCAAAGAAAGCAACTGCTCCGGCTAAAGCAGCTGCTCCGGCGAAATCGGCTGCACCGGCCAAATCGGCTGCACCAGCTAAAAGCGCTGCCACCAAAACCGCTGCGACCAAATCGGCCGCCACCAAATCGGCTGCCAAGCCTGCCGCCAAGCCGGCTGCAAAAGCTGAAGCCAAGCCGGAAGTGAAAGCCGAAGCCAAGCCGGAAGTGAAGGCCGAAGCCAAGCCGGAAGCGAAAGCAGAAACCAAGGCCGAAGCCAAGCCGGAAGCCAAGTCGGATTCGAAAGCCGACGGCAAGGCAGACAGCAAGGCGGCGGCTCCTGCTCCGGCAGCGAAGACCACCCTGTCGCCGGCAGCCGCATGGCCGTTCCCGACCAGCAGCCGTCCGTGATGTTCGTCTGATACCTGGCTCGATAGCGAGCTTTGCCCGTATCAGGCAGAATACCGCTGTGTGATCGTTCACACGGCGGTTTTTTTTTGAGGAGCCTACGTGCTGTCCATACTCCAGTTCATTGTCGATATCGTCGCCGGCCTGCTTGGCGGGCTGCTTCTGCTGCGTTTCTGGATGCAGGCGATCCGCGTGCGTCCGCCGCAGCAGATCGGTCAGTTCACCTTCACGCTGACCGACTGGCTGGTGCTGCCGCTAAGGCGAATCTTGCCGGGTGTCGGCGGCTATGACTGGGCGAGCCTGATCGGCGCCTTCCTGATGGTCCTGATCGCCAGCTCCATCGTGCTGATCGTCGGCGCGGACTGGCATGCGGTGCTGGTGGGGGCGCTGTTCCGCTTCCTGAACTGGATCCTGTACGGCTTCATGGCCCTCCTGATCATCGACGCGGTGTTCAGCTGGGTGAACCCGCACGCGCCGCTGGCGCCTTTCGTCCACGCGCTGAACACGCCGATCCTGCGGCCGATCCGCCGCGTGGTGCCGCCGATCGGGGGCATCGACCTGTCGGTACTGGTGGCGCTGGTGCTGATCCAGATTATCCAGTTCGTGCTCAGGCAGGTGTTCTTCGGCTGAGGACGCGCCAATGACGAAGGGGCCCTCGCGAGGGCCCCTTTTTTTAGGCGCTCGCCGCGCGATCAGCCGAAGCGGTAGCCGAAGGCCGCTTCGAACTTCTGCGCGATCTCGTCCGGCGTGAAGCTGTGGTTCTGTCCGCCGATCGAGCCGATCTTGATGGCGCCAAGCACGCTGGCGATGCGGCCGGTGGTCGGCCAGTCGTAGCCATTGGTGATCCCGTACAGCAGGCCGGCGCGGTAGGCATCGCCGCAGCCGGTCGGGTCGGCGATGGTGTCGACCTTGATCGCCGGGATGCGGTGGTGCTCGCCGCCCGCGTAGATGTCCGAACCGTCGCCGCCGCGGGTGACGATCAGCGCGTCCAGGCGCGCGGCGATGTCGGCCAGGGTAAGGCCGGTGCGGTCCATCACCACTTCGAATTCGTAGTCGTTGCAGGCCAGGTAGCTGGCCTGGTCGATGAAGCGGATCAGCTCTTCGCCCGAGAACATCGGCAGCTGCTGTCCCGGATCGAACATGAAGGGGATCTTGTTGGCGGCGCAGTCGGCCGCGTGCTTGATCATGCCGTCGCGGCCGTCCGGCGAGATGATGGCCACGCGCAGCGGGCCGACCTCGGCCACGCTGTTCTCGTGCGAGTGCTGCATCGCGCCCGGGTGGAAGGCGTTGATCTGGTTGTTGTCCTGGTCGGCGGTGACGAAGCACTGGGCGGTATAGGCGTCACCGATGGTGCGGATGGCGCGGGTTTCCAGGCCCTGCTTCTTCATGCGCTCGAGGTAGTCGCCGCCGTCCTGGCCGATGGTGCCCATGATCAGCGGTTCGCCGCCGAGCAGCTTGAGGTTGTAGGCGATGTTGACCGCGCAGCCGCCGTACTCGAGGCGCATGGTCGGCACCAGGAAGGACACGTTCACGCGGTGCAGCTGGTCGGCCAGCAGGGTTTCGGCGAAGCGGCCGTGGTACTGCATGATCTTGTCGAAGGCGATCGATCCGCAGATCAGGGCGGTCTTGGTCATGGGTGGACTTTCAAAGATGGATAACAATCAAGGATAGAAGACCGCGATATGGTAACCCGACGGAGCCGGGTCCTCGACACGGAAGTGCAGCCTGACGGCCTGCTCGCTGCGCGCGGCGAAGCCGGCTTCCTGCAGCGGGCCGGCAGGGAGATAGTCGCGTGGGCCGAACACGCGGCGCACCAGCGGCTTGTCATCGGCGTCCGACAGCGTGAGCTCCAGGCTCGGCCAGGCCTGGACCAGCTCGCCCTGGTTGCGCAGCAGGGTCGTGAAGGTATAGGCGTTGCCGCCCAGCGTGGTCAGCTCGCCGGTTTCCACCACCAGCTGCTCGATCCGGGCCGGCAGCTCGACGCGGCAGCCGAGCAGGGCGCAGGCGGATACGAGCGTCGGTTTGAGGCCCGGATAGCGCGCCGCCAGCGTATTGCGGAAAGTGGACACGGCCTGGGCCGCGAGCACCAGCAGCAGCACCAGGCTGCCGACGATCATGGCGATGCGCACGGCCTTGCCGGAGCGCTCGCGCTGGCGGCCGCGACGCACGAATTCCGGCTCGTCGGATTCCGGCACGCGCAGCTTGGGCGGCTCGATCCTGGTGGGCGTCAGCTTGGAGCGGCGCGCGGCGCGCGCCTCCTGAGCCTTGGCGCGCGGCGTGCGCGGTGCGACCGGGGGTGCGCTCGGCGGGGCCGGCATGGTGACGGTGGTGGGGCCCGATTCGCGCAGCAGCAGCGGGGCGCCCGCAGCGGCTTTCGGCAAGGATGGGGGAGGCGCGGCCACCTCCTCGCGGTCGTCGCGGACAGGCGCGGCGACCAGCTCCTCATCCGCGGGCATTTCGGCCGCAGGCTGCGGCGCGGGTTCGGGCTCCGGCACCGTTTCGGGCACCGGTTCCGGTTCGGGCTGGACCACCGGTTCGATCTCGGGTGGCGTTTCCGGCGGCGTGGGCGGTTCGGGCTCCGTGACCGGCTCGGGCTCGGGTTCCGGAACGGGAATCTCAGGCTCGGGCAGGTCGACCACCAGCACTTCGTCTTCCTCGCGCGCTTCGTCCTCGCTGCTCACCTGCGGAATGATGCCGAAGGGTGCGAAGGTGCGATCGAATTCGAGGGTGAAGATCGGGTCTTCTTCCGCTGCCGCGGCGGGTGGTTCCGGCTCTGGCGCCGGTGCGGATGGAGGAGGGGGAGAGACGGGAGCCGCGGCGGCCAGGTCGACCAGCGCGGTATTCCCGTCGAAGACGCCCTGGCAGGCGCCGCAGCGCACAATGCCCCCACGCAGCTTGAGCTGGTCCGCGGCAACGCGGAACATCGTGCCGCAGTGGGGGCATTGGGTGGCGAGCGCCATGCCTGGGTGTCCCTTAGCCGTTGGCGGAACGCGGCGCGGGTGCGGTGTCCTGGCCGAGCGTCCCGTGAAGGGCGACCCAGCCGTCCTGCTCGGCCCAGACGCCCAGCTTGATGAAAGGTGCGTAGGCGGCGGCAACTTCCTCGGCCTGGCGCGCCAGCACGCCCGACAGAATCAAGCTACCAGCGGGCGCCACGCGGCCAGAGAGCATCGGCGCCATCAGCTTCAATGGGCTCGACAGGATGTTGGCCACCACGATGTCGAACTGGCCTTTCGCGTGACGCTCGTTTGGCGCTGCGGCGAAATCGTCCGGCAGGTAGTAGTCGATGCTGACCTTATTTCGCTCGGCATTGCTGCGCGCCGATTCGATGGCCTGCGGGTCGATGTCGACCCCGGCCACGTCTTGCGCCCCCAGCTTCTTGGCGACCATCGCCAGGATGCCCGAGCCGCAGCCGTAGTCCAGCACCGATTTGCCGGGCGCCGGGTGCGCTTCCAGCCACTCCATGCACAGGCGGGTGGTCGGGTGGCTGCCGGTGCCGAAGGCCAGGCCGGGATCCAGCTCGAGAATCAGGCCGTTCGGGTCCGGCGCCTCGTGCCAGCTCGGCACGACCCAGATGTTCTTGCCGATGTGGATGGGCTCGAACTGAGATTGGGTCAGGCGCACCCAGTCGGCGTCCGCCACCGCGCGGGTGGTGAAGGAGGGTACGACCGGCAGTTTGATGGCGTTGGCGGCTTCCTGCACGATCGCGAACTGGTCCGCATCAAGCTCGGTGAGCGCGACGACGCGGCTATGGTCCCACGCGGTTTCGGTGGGTTCCATGCCCGGCTCGCCGAACAGCGGTTTTTCCGCGTCCGTGCCTTCGTCCGCGTCTTCCACCGAGACCGACAGGGCGCCCGCTTCCATCAGGGCGTCCGACAGCGCCTCGGCGTGATCGCGCGCTACTTCGATGACGACTTCGGTCCAGCTCATGCGTCTACCTTGGTGTCCGATTTCGAACCGAGACCACCTTCCTTCGGCAGGTCCGGCTTCGAGGCCAGCTTGTGCTCCAGGTAGTGGATGTTGGTGCCGCCCTCGATGAAGCGGGCGTCGACCATCAGCTCACGGTGCAGCGGGATATTGGTGAGGATACCTTCAACCACCATTTCCGAGAGCGCGATTTGCATGCGGCGGATAGCCTGCTCGCGCGTCGCACCATAGGAAATTACCTTGCCAATCATCGAGTCGTAATGAGGTGGAACATAGTATCCCGCATACGAGTGCGAATCGACACGGATGCCGGGGCCGCCCGGCGGGTGCCAGCCGGTGATGCGGCCCGGCGAGGGGATGAACTTGAACGGGTCTTCCGCATTGATGCGGCACTCGATCGCGTGGCCCGACAGCATGATGTCGCGCTGCTTGAAGCGCAGCTTCTCGCCGCAGGCGATGCGGATCTGTTCCTGGACGATGTCGATCCCGGTGATCATCTCGGTGACCGGGTGTTCGACCTGCACGCGGGTGTTCATCTCGATGAAGTAGAACTCGCCGTTCTCGTACAGGAATTCGAAGGTGCCCGCGCCGCGGTAGCCGATCTTGCGGCAGGCTTCGGCGCAGCGGTCGCCGATCTTCTCGATCAGCTTGCGCGGGATGCCCGGCGCCGGCGCTTCCTCGATGACCTTCTGGTGGCGGCGCTGCATCGAGCAGTCGCGTTCGCCCAGCCAGACGGCGTTCTTGTGCTCGTCGGCCAGCACCTGGATTTCCACGTGACGCGGATTTTCCAGGAACTTCTCCATATAGACTTCCGGATTGCCGAAGGCGGTGCCGGCTTCGGTCTTGGTCATCTGCACCGCGCCCAGCAGGGCCGCTTCGGTGTGGACCACGCGCATGCCGCGGCCACCGCCGCCGCCGGCGGCCTTGATGATGACCGGGTAGCCGATGCGGCGCGCGGTCTGGATGATTTCCTTCGGATCGTCGGGCAGGGCGCCGTCCGAACCCGGCACGCAGGGCACGCCGGCCTTGATCATCGCCTGCTTGGCCGAGACCTTGTCGCCCATCAGGCGGATCGAGTCGGAACGCGGGCCGATGAAGACGAAGCCCGACTTTTCGACGCGCTCGGCGAAGTCGGCGTTCTCCGACAGGAAGCCGTAGCCCGGGTGGATAGCCTCGGCATCCGTCACTTCGGCGGCGCTGATGATGGCCGGCATGTTCAGGTAGCTGAGCGCCGACTGGGCCGGGCCGATGCAGACGGATTCGTCCGCCAGCTTCACGTACTTGGCGTCCTTGTCCGCCTCGGAGTGAACGACGACCGTCTTGATGCCCAGCTCGCGGCAAGCGCGCTGGATACGCAGCGCGATTTCACCACGGTTGGCGATGAGGATTTTTTCAAACATGGTAGGTTCGGTGTTTCAGTGAAAACCGGCGCAACCGTCTTGATAAGAAAGCGCGCCGGACACGACATGAATGGGCGGGGCGGCAGGACACCGCCGGGCCGGAGGGTACTTAGCCGATGACGAACAGCGGCTGGCCGAATTCGACCGGCTGGCCGTTTTCCACGAGGATCTTGGTGACCGTGCCGGCGACGTCGGCATCGATCTCGTTCAGGAGCTTCATCGCTTCGATGATGCACAGGGTGTCGCCCGACTTGATGCTCTGGCCGACTTCGACGAATGCCGGGGCGCCCGGCGCCGAGCTGCGGTAGAAGGTGCCGACCATCGGCGACTTCACGACGTGGCCGGTTTCGGCGGCGGCTGCGGGAGCGGCGCTTGGCGCGGCTGCGGCCGGGGCAGGGGCTGCCTGGACGGCCGGCGCGGCGTATTGCTGCACGCCTTGCTGCGGCAGCATGACCATCTGATTCTGCGGGATTGCGGAGGACTTGACGATGCGGACCTTGCTTTCGCCTTCGGTCACTTCGAGCTCGGCGATGTCCGATTCGGCGACCAGGTCGATCAAGGTCTTGAGTTTTCTGAGATCCATGTGAAACCCCTTGGAATTATTCGTTTTAGAGAGCCGGCAGCGCGCTGATGGGTGGGTGCGCTCCCCGCTGATACATGAAGTTGACGTAGATTAACGCGATTTAAGCGCAAAGTCGATGGCAAACCGGTATCCATCAGGCCCCAGACCACAGATCACACCTTGTGCGATCGCTGCTAGGAAAGAGTGATGCCGGAAGGACTCGCGGGCATGCACATTCGAGATGTGCACTTCCACGAAAGGTATCGCCACCGCCGCAAGCGCATCGCGCAAGGCCACGCTGGTGTGGGTCAGGCCGCCAGGATTGATGACGATCGCGTCCACGCCTTCGTCGCGCGCGGCGTGGATGCGGTCGATCAGGGCTCCTTCATGGTTGCTCTGGAAGCTGGCCAATGCCGCGCCTGCCGCCTGTGCCTGGGCCACCGCCGCCGCCTCGATGTCGGCCAGCGTCGTCGCGCCGTACACCGCCGGCTCCCGGGTCCCCAATAAATTGAGGTTGGGGCCGTTGAGCAGCAGTAGCTTTTTCGCCATGTTGAAGAGTCTGGAACGCCCGAAAGGAAGGCATTGTGCCGCCAAGCTCGGCTATTGGCAAGCAGTAAAATTGTGCGGCGATAGGCGCATAATCGCCGATATTCCGAATAGAACGATCGTTCGCAGGCGCCGGGTTTCAATTACGTAAAACCCGGCGCGCACATTACAACTTCGCGAGATCGGCGCGCAATTCGTCGAATTTCAATTTGCCGAGATAGGTTTTCTTTACCTGGCCATCGGCGCCGATCAATACGGTATAGGGCAGGCCACCGGCCGTATTGCCGAATTCCCGCGACAGTTCCGTCCCGCCCATCCCTGCCACGTACAGCGGGTAGGCAATCTTCAGCTTGGCCGCGAATTCCTTCATGTTCGAGGGCGAATCGATGCCGATGCCGATCACATTGAAGGTCTTGCCGGCGTCCAGGCCGGCCAGTTCGGACAGTTCCGGCATCTCCTGCACGCAGGGCGCGCACCAGGTTGCCCAGAAATTCACCAGCAGCGGCTTGCCCTTCCACTTCGCCAGCGGCTGGGGGGCGCCGTCGAGGTCGTTGAGCGACTGCCTGAACAGATTGTCCACCGCCGTGTGCGGCTTGCCGCCGGTCGGGGCAATCGCGGTGGTGATCGGGGGAGGGTCTTTCTTGTTGATGGCGACCAGCGCGCCCATGATGCCAAACATGGCGGCAACGACCGCATAAGCGGCCACGTGTTTCTTGTTCATTCGTCCTGTTCCAGTGTTTCGTCGTTCGCCATCAGCGCGCGCAGCCCGGCTGCGTCGACCCGCTGCAGGCGGCCATCCCCACGCGGCTTCAGCGCACCGCGCAAATCGTGAAAATCATACAACTCGGCATGAATAGTTTCCTTATGCCACATGAAGCTCACGGTTTCAACCGGATCGTGGCGTCCGCCCTTGAAATGGGGCGTTTCCGAGATCTCTATATTGACGTTGCGGTTGAGGAGGTAAATCTCGACTTCCTTTGCGCTGTCGGCAAAGAGTTGCAGGTGGATCTCGTCGTGCTCTCCCGCCGTGCCGTTGAGGACGGCGCCGGTGAGGTAGGGGCGGAAGTCGGCGAGCTGGTCCATCACCTGCAGGGCGGTCTCGCGCATGGCGTTCAGGCGCAGGGCATGGCCGGGGCCGCCGAACAGGCTCTGGTACTTACGGACTTCGTCCTCGATCTGGAGATTGTCGGGCATCAGGTTGGGGGCCGGGCGGTCCACGCCGAGCACCTGACGGGCGGCCTTGCGGCGGGCGGTGTCATAGTCGGCGCCATCCTGGGCAACCATGCGCGCCGCACCTGCAGCGATTTCAGCGCGCAACTGGAGTACATCATTGTTCTGTGTGGGCATGATGGCTGAATCATACTCTTGAACGGAAAATGACAGCGGGTCGGGTAAAATCGCGTATTCGCTCTTTTCGACCTGCACTTTCTTCCACGACATGCACATTCATATTCTCGGTATCTGCGGCACCTTCATGGGTGGCCTGGCGGTCCTGGCCAAGGAGGCCGGCCACCGTGTCACCGGTTGCGACGCCAACGTCTATCCCCCGATGAGCACCCAGCTGGAAGCGCAGGGGATCGAACTGATCCAGGGCTATGGCCCGGAGCAGGTGTCGCTCAACCCCGACCTGTATGTGATCGGCAACGTCATGACGCGCGGGAATCCGCTGATCGAAGAGATCCTGAACCGCGGCTTGCCTTACGTCTCCGGTCCGCAGTGGATCGGCGAGCACATCCTGCGCGAGAAATGGGTGCTGGCCGTGGCCGGCACGCACGGCAAGACCACGACCACCTCGATGCTGGCCTGGATCCTGGAAGACGCGGGCTATGCGCCGGGCTTCCTGATCGGCGGCGTGCCAATGAACTTCGGCGTGTCGGCCCGCCTGCATGGCGACAAGCCGAGCGATTTCTTCGTGATCGAGGCGGATGAGTACGACACCGCCTTTTTTGATAAGCGCAGCAAGTTCGTGCACTACCACGCGAAAACCGCGGTGCTGAACAACCTCGAATACGACCACGCCGACATCTTCCCGGACATCGGCGCCATCGAGACCCAGTTCCACCACCTGGTGCGCACCGTGCCGGGCGTGGGCCGCCTGGTCGTGAATGGCGACGAAGCCTCGCTCGCCCGCGTGATCAAGCGCGGCTGCTGGAGCGAGAAGGAAACCTTCGGCATATCCGACGGCGTGAACTGGACCATGGTCGAGCACCAGGGCGGCAATTTCGACGTGCTGTTCAACGGTGATGTGCAGGGCACCGTGCACTGGGAGCTGACCGGCCACCACAACCGCTCGAACGCGCTGGCCGCGATCGCCGCCGCCCGCCACGTGGGCGTGCCGACCTCGCAGGCCATCGCCGCCCTGTCGCGCTTCCAGAGCGTGAAGCGCCGGATGGAAGTGCGCGGCAAGGTCAACGACATCACCGTCTACGACGACTTCGCCCACCACCCGACCGCGATCGCGACCACCGTGGGTGGCCTGCGCCAGAAAATTGGAACCACCGGCCGCATCCTGGCCGTGCTGGAACCGCGCTCGAATACCATGAAGCTGGGCGCCATGAAGGATGCGCTGCCGGGCAGCCTGAAGGACGCCGACCTGGTATTCGGCTTCGGCAGCCAGCAGGCGCTGGGCTGGTCGCTCGCGGACGCGCTGAAGCCGCTGGGCGCCATCGCCCACAGCTTCGACCAGCTGGACTACATGGTGCAGGCCATCGTGCAGGCGGCCCAGCCGGGCGACCACATCCTCGTGATGAGCAACGGCGGCTTCGGCGGCGTGCACCAGAAACTGCTGGACGCGCTGGCTCCATGATTCTGTACTTGCACGGCTTCCGTTCCTCGCCGAAGTCCTTCAAGGCGCGGGTGGTGCAGAAGGCATTGGAAGACGCCGGCCGCGCGCACGAGCTGATCTGCCCGCAGCTGCCGGCCTCGCCGAAGGCGGCGATGGAACTGGCGCTGCTGCTGGCCGAGCGTCATGCGCCGGATAATCTGTCCATCATCGGCTCTTCGCTGGGCGGCTTCTACGCCACCTGGCTGGCCGAGCGCCTGGGCGTCCGTGCGGTGCTGCTCAACCCCTCCGTGAATCCACTGAAGAATCTCGAACATCACGTTGGGGTCACCACGGCCTGGCACTCGGACGAGCCGTTCGAGTTCCGCCGCGAATACATCGACGAGCTTGCCGCGCTGCGCGTGGAGAACATCACGCGGCCGGAACGCTACTTCCTGGTGGCCGCGACCGGCGACGAAGTGCTCGACTACCGCGATATGGTGGCGCACTACGCGGGCGCGAAGCAGCACGTGATCGAGGGCAGCGACCATGCGATCTCGGAATTCCCTCGGTACGTGGACGAAGTGCTGGCCTTCTGCACAGGCTCGGTCCAGTGAGGAGCGGGTCTCTGCGGCAGGCGGCGTGGCAGCCGCACGCGGGCGCCGTGCGTGCGCCGGCAACGATGCACGACTGGCTGACCACCGAAGGTTCGCTGACGGCGCGCCTGATCGCTCACAGCGAGCGTTTTCGCGTGCGCCGGCTGCACCAGAAGAGCGCCATGTGCCTGGCGGACGAGGCGCGGGCGATCGGCCTGCCGCGCCCGGAACGGGTGTGGGAACGCGAGGTGCTGCTCGAATGCGACGGCAAGCCGGCGGTCTTCGGCCACACCGTGGTGCCCACAAGCTGCACGGCCAGCGACTGGCCCCTGTTCTCTGCGCTGGGCGAACGCTCGCTCGGCACGACGCTCTTCTACGACCCGCTGGTGCGGCGCGGCCAGCTGGAATTCGCGCGCATCCGCGCGGGCCATCCGCTGTTTGCACGCGTGCGCGCGGTCATCGGCGGGGCGGACGACACGATTTACTATGCGCGGCGCTGCGTCTATCGCCGCCATCAAGGCCTGCTCCTGGTCACCGAGGTATTCTTGCCCGAGGTGCTGAAGCTGCAGCCGGCCAAACCCAAACAGAACACGAAATAATATGAACGTATTTTTTGAAGAGTCGGGCGACTTCAAGGTCGGCACCGTGCTGTCGCAGGCGGGCGAGGCCTACCAGGTGGAGCTGGCCAGCGGCAAGCGCAGCAAGGTCAAGTCCAAGGATGTGCTGATCCAGTTCGCGAATCCGGAACCGGAAGCCCTGATGGCGGCCGCGAAGACCATCGCCGCCGAGGTCGACCTCGACTTCCTGTGGGAAGTCGCCGGCCAGGAGGAATTCGGTTTCGCGGAACTGGGCGCCGAATACTTCGGCCACGCCCCGCTGCCCGCCGAGGCGGCCGGCCTGGTGCTGGCCCTGCACGCCGCCCCGATCTACTTCCACAAGAAGGGCCGCGGACGCTACAAGGCCGCACCCGAGCAGACCCTGAAGGCGGCCCTGGCCGGCATCGAGAAGAAGAAGCAGCAGGCCATCATCCAGGCCGGCTACGTCGAGGAGCTCAAGGCCGGCAAACTCCCCGCCTCGATGCAGTCCATCGTGCAGCAGCTGCTTTTCAAGCCGGACAAGAACACCATCGAGTACAAGGCGCTCGAAGCCGCCGCTTCCGAGATGCAGACCACGGCCCCGCGCCTGATGCTGAACACGGGTGGCCTGTCTTCTCCCAAGGAACTGCACATGGCGCGCTTCCTGTTCGAGCACTTCCCGCGTGGCGCGGGCTTCCCGCAAGTGGAAGTGCCGAAGGCGCCCGCCGACCTGCCGCTGGCAGACGTCGCCGCTTTCTCGATCGACGACGTGACCACGACCGAGATCGACGACGCGTTCTCGGTGGTGAAGCTGGACGACGGCACCGTGCGAGTGGGCATCCACATCGCGGCGCCGGGCCTGGGCATCCGTCCGGACGACGCCATCGACAAGATCGCGCGCGCCCGCATGTCGACCGTCTACATGCCGGGCGATAAGATCACCATGCTGCCGGACGAGGTGGTGGACGCCTTCACCCTGGCCGAAGGGAACGATTGCCCGGCGCTGTCGCTGTACGCCGTGCTGAACCCGCAGGACTGGACTGTGGTCTCGACCACCACCCGCGCCGAGCGCGTGCCGGTGAAATCGAATCTGCGCCACAACGACCTCGATGACGTGGTCAACGAGGAAACCCTGGCCAGCGGCGAGGGCGAGTATCCGCACAAGGAAGAACTGGGCTTCCTGTGGCAGTGGGCGCTGCAACTGGAAGCGGGCCGCATGAAGAAGCGCGAAGCCTTCGGCCTGAAGCCCGAGCAGGCCAACCGCGTCGACTTCAACTTCTACGTCGAGGACGACGTGGTCAGCATCGTGCGCCGCAAGCGCGGCGCGCCGCTCGACAAGATCGTGGCCGAGCTGATGATCTTCGCGAACAGCACCTGGGGCAAGCTGCTGCACGACTCGGGCGTGCCGGGCATCTACCGCTCCCAGGGGCCGGGCGCCGGTGGCTGGAATGCCAAGATCCAGGTCCGCATGGTGACCCACGCCGCCCCGCACCAGGGCCTGGGCGTGGACCAGTACGCATGGAGCACCTCGCCGCTGCGCCGCTACACCGACCTGGTGAACCAGTGGCAGATCCTGGCCTGCGCCGCCAATGGCGTGACCGCGCCGCTGGTGGCCCCGTTCAAGCACCGCGACGCGACGCTGTTCTCCATCGTCTCGGCTTTCGATGCGGCGTATGCGGCCTACAACGACTTCCAGCAGAACATGGAACGCTACTGGTGCCTGCGCTGGCTGGGCCAGGAGCAGGCCAAGCAGGTCGATGCCGTGGTGCTGAAGGAAGAGATCGTGCGCCTGGTCGAGATTCCGCTGGTGGTGCGCCTGACCGGCATGCCCTCGGCGCCGCGCGGGGCGCAGGTGAAACTCGATATCGTGCGCTGGGACGAAGTCGACCTGTCGCTCGAGGCGCGCCTGCTCGAGGTGGCGGCGGTGGCGCCGGATGCTTCGCTCGAACTCGAAGAAGAGGAAGAGGGCGATACCGGGGAAGCGGCGCTGGCCGAAGTCGTGGAGGCGGAAGGTGTGGTTGCCGCGGTCACGACGGAGGATGGCGTCGAGGTTCCTGCCAACGCGGGAACAGCCTGACACCGTAGGGTGGACGGCTCCGCCGTCCGCGCGTTCAACCTGAACATGAATAGATGCGACGCTTGTCTATCATGCACTGTTTGAACGCGCGGTCGGCAAAGCCGACCACCCTACAACACCCGCGCGTCCAGTTGCAGGGTAGAATGCCCCATCCCTGATTCCCAAGCCCCCCGCGGGCACGCGCAGTGAAGTATTTGCAGAACAACCGCCCCCTGATCATCGCCCTCGGCGTCTCCGTGCTCGCGCACGCAGGCCTGCTGGCCGTGCGTTTCGCCGCGCCGGACGCCTTCCGGCAGCAGCCCGCCGATCCGGGGCTCGAAGTCATCCTGGTCAACGCCAAGCACGCGAACGCACCTGCCAAGGCCGACGCGCTGGCCCAGGCCAACCTGGAAGGCGGCGGCACGGCGGACGCGGGCCGCTCCCGCTCCCCGCTGCCCGACCTGCGGAAAATCGAGAACGGCGAAAGCATCAAGGCCCTGCAGCGCCGCATCGCCGACCTCGAACAGCAACAGCAGAACGTGCTGACCCGCGTGCAGAAATCCACCTTCAGCGCGCCGCCGAAAACGGAACAGGACAAGCCCGACCCGACACGTACCGGCAACGACGCCTTCGACACCAGCCGCGCCATCTCGCGCGCCGCCGCCGAGGTCATCGAGCGCATCGAGGACCAGAACAAGCGTCCCAAGCGCACCCAGATCACGCCCAGCACACGCCAGGTCGGCTACGCGCTCTACTATAAAGAGATGCAGAAGCGGATCGAGGAGATCGGCACGCTCAACTTCCCCCAGCAGAACGGCAAGAAGCTCTACGGCGAGCTGGTGGTCTACATCCCGATCTTCCAGGACGGCAGCATCTACACGAAGGATGGCGGCCCGCGTGTCGAACGCGGCTCGGGCAACCCGGCGCTGGATGCGGCGGCCCTGCGCATCGTGCGCCAGGCGGCGCCCTTCGGCGCCTTCCCGGCGAATATGCGCACGCGCGGCAAGGACGACCTGTGGGAAGTGATCACGCGTTTCCGCTTCACGCGCGAAGAAAAGATGCAGGCTGAATTGCGAGGCAATTAAGAAGATGACCGATAAATACTGCGTGATCGGCAACCCGATCGCCCACAGCAAATCGCCCGAGATCCACCCCGTCTACGCGGCGCAGACCGGCCAGGACCTGGTCTACGAGCGCTGCCTCGCGCCGCTCGACGGTTTCGAGGCCACCGTGCACCGCCTGGTGGAGGAGGGCTACCGCGGCGCCAACGTGACCCTGCCGTTCAAGATCGAGGCGGCGCGCGTCTGCACCCGCCTGGAAGAACGGGCGCGCGCGGCCGGCGCCGTCAACACGCTGGTCTTCGCGCATGGCGAGATCGTCGGCGACAATACCGACGGTCCCGGCCTGGTGGCCGACATCACCCGCAATGCGGGAGTCGCCATCAAGGGCAAGCGCGTGCTGCTGCTCGGCGCCGGCGGCGCGGCGCGCGGGGCGCTGCTGCCGCTCATAGGGCAAGGTCCGCGCGAGATCGTCATCGCCAACCGCACCGTCGCCACCGCCGAAGCGCTGGCCAGGGACTTCAGCCGCCATGGCGTTCCGATCAAGGCGAGCGGATTCGCGCAGATCGATGGCAGCTTCGACATCATCATCAACGCCACCTCCAGCAGCATCGCCGGCGACCTGCCGCCGGTGGCCCCCACCGTATTCGGTCCGGGCGCGCTCGCACTGGATATGATGTATGGGAATCAAGCCACCGTCTTCATGGACTTCGCCAGCCGGCACGGCGCCACCGTGCGCGATGGACTCGGCATGCTGGTCGAGCAGGCCGCGGAAGCCTTCGCCATCTGGCGCGGCGTGCGCCCGGAGACGGGGGACGTCATGAAGAAGATGCGACCATGAGCACAGCGACCATCAGCATGCCCAAGACCAAATCGGCAGGGAAGAAGGGCGCGCGCCGCTGGCTCAAGTGGCTCATCCTCGGCCCCATCCTGCTGGTGCTGCTGGTCCAGCTCTACTTCTTCGTCATGGTCTGCTGGTATTCGGTGTTCAATCCCGGCTCGACCAGCTTCATGCGCCAGCAGCTCTCGGAACTGCGCGAAAAGAACCCCAAGGCCAGGCTCAAGCACGAGTGGGTGCCCTACGAGCGCATCTCCAACAACCTCAAGAGAGCGGTGGTGGCCTCGGAAGACTCGGGTTTCGCCGAGCATGGCGGGGTAGACTGGGAGGCGCTGGAAGCCGCGTTTGAAAAGAACCAGCGGCGCAGCAAGGTGGTCGGCGGCGGTTCGACCATCACCCAGCAGCTGGCCAAGAACCTCTTCCTGTCCGGCTCGCGCAGCTACCTGCGCAAGGGCCAGGAGATGATCATCGCCTTCATGCTGGAGACCGTGATGTCCAAGCGGCGCATCCTCGAGGTCTATCTCAACGTGGTCGAGTACGGCCGCGGCGTGTTCGGGGCCGAAGCGGCGGCGCGCCATTATTACCGTATCCCGGCGGCGAATCTGAACGCGCAGCAGGCTGCGCGCCTGGCCGTGATGCTGCCCAATCCCCGTTACTACGACAAGCACCGTTCGACCCGCTACCTGGAGCGTCGCACGGCCCTGATCCAGCGCCGCATGCGCTTCTCGGACGTGCCTTAGAACCTATCCCAGTAGGGAATGAGTCGTTGCTGGCGCGCCTGACAAGCGGGTGCTGCGTTGTTCGTCGTTGCATGGCCAGCCATGCGGCCTCCTCGCGCCTTGCCCCCGCTTGCCATGCATCGCCATCAACTTCCTCCTCCCTACTGAGATAGGTTCTTAGCGCCGGCGACGCGAATTGCCACGAAATTGTCGGTACGGGGTGGCCGCTTGCGCTGCCGGTCGGTTACACTTGCGGAAATTTTCGAATCCCGGCCGAGAAACAGCGCATGATCAACGTATTTGTCCTACAGAATGGCCGACTGAACCAGGTCAGCGTCGAGTCGCGCGAGGACCTGGAAAACGTGACGCCGGTCTGGGTCGACCTGAACGAACCCACCGACGAGGAACGCACCCTGGTCAAGGCGACCTATGGCGTGACCCTGCCGGGCGAGGACGAAGTCTCGGACATCGAAGCGTCGGCCCGCTACTACGAAGCCGAGAACGGCGACCTGCACCTGCGCACCGACTTCCTGCTGGAAGAGGAGGACGGGCCGTCGCGCGTGGTCACCGTCGCCTTCATCCTGTCCGGCAAAATCCTGTTCTCGGTCCATAACGACGACCTGCCGGTGTTCCGCCTGGTGCGCCTGCGCGCGCGCTCGCGCCCCGGCTCGATCGAAGACTATATGGACGTGCTGCTCGACCTCTACGCGACCGACGCCGAGTATTCGGCGGACGCGCTCGAGGGCATCTACGAGGCGCTGGAAGAAGTCTCGACCCGCGTGCTGCAGAAGGAATTCACCGACCAGGACGCGGCCGCCGCGCTGAACGCGATCGCGCACGAGGAAGACTTGAACGGCCGGATCCGCCGCAACATGATGGACACGCGCCGCGCGGTCAGCTTCCTGATGCGCGGCCGGCTTTTGAACAGCGACCAGTTCGAGGAAGCGCGCCAGATCCTGCGCGACATCGAATCGCTGGACGGCCACACCTCCTTCCTGTTCGACAAGGTGAACTTCCTGATGGACGCCACGGTCGGTTTCATCAACATCAACCAGAACAAGATCATCAAGATCTTCTCGGTGGCCTCGGTCGCCTTCCTGCCGCCGACCCTCATCGCGAGCATCTACGGCATGAACTTCACGGTGTTTCCGGAACTGAACTGGACCTTCGGCTACCCCTTCGCAGTAGGCCTGATGATCACCTGTGGCATTGCACCGCTGTGGTACTTCCGCCGCCGCGGTTGGCTGCGCTGACGCAATAAAATTTCAAAATAGAGCGGGTGGTGAAATTTTATTTCACCACCCGTTTTACTTTGGCGAACTAAACACGGACATCGCCCGGTACACCGCATTGACATTTGAATGAGAATTGTTATCATTCGCATTCAATATTCACTCTGGATACCTCATGACCACGCACGACCGCCGGACCTTCCGCCTGACCCGACTCGCCCTCCTGATCGCCGCCGCCCTGCCGCTCGCCGCCCACGCGGAGGACGCGGACGAGCCGGTCGGCGCCGTCCAGCAGGTACAGGTCAATGCGCGCAAGCTGGGAGAAGCCGTTTCGTACACGGCCGGCAGCGCGCGCAGCGCCACGCCGCTCGAACTGTCGCTGCGCGAGACGCCTCAGTCGGTCTCGGTCGTGACCCTGCAGCGCATCGAAGACCAGCAGCTGCAGTCGGTGACCGACGTCGTCAACAACGTCACCGGCGTCTCGGTCAACCAGTACGAGACCAACCGCGCCGCCTTCACCGCACGCGGCTTCGACATCGACAACCTGCAGATCGACGGCGTCCCGACCACCTGGGACCAGGCCTGGAGCGCCGGCGAAGTGGCCGGCAGCCTGGCGCTGTTCGAGCGCGTCGAAGTGGTGCGCGGCGCGACCGGCCTGATGACGGGCGCCGGCAACCCTTCCGCCGCCATCAACCTGGTGCGCAAGCATGCCACCAGCCGCGAACTCGCCGGTTCGGTCGAAGCCGGCATCGGCCGCTGGAAGGAGCGCCGCGTGATGGGCGACGTGTCCACGCCGCTGAATGCAGCCGGCACCGTGCGCGCCCGCGTGGTGGGCGAATACAGCAAGTCGGACAGCTGGGTCGACCTCCTGAAAAACGAGAGCAAGACCATCTACGGCGTGATCGACGCCGACCTCGGCCCGCGCACCCAGCTAGCGGCCGGCTTCAGCCGCCAGGACCTGGACCCGCGCGCCGTCATGTGGGGCGGTCTGCCGTTCTGGTACTCGGATGGCTCGGCGACGAACTGGGACCGTTCCAAGACCACGGCGGCCGACTGGGTCAGCTGGGCCTCGCGCTACGACAACGGTTTCGCCAGCATCGAACACGGCTTCGACAATGGCTGGAAGCTGCGCGCCAGCGTCAGCCACGCCAAGCGCATCGGCGACTCCTACCTGCTCTACCTGTCGGGCATCCCGGACCGCGTGACGGGGCAGGGCATGAGCGACTTCGCCGGCTCCTACCTTACCACCACCAGGCAGGACGATATCGGCCTGCAGGCCAGTGGCCCCTTCGAGCTGTTCGGCCGCCGCCATGAAGCCTCCTTCGGCTACACGCGCATGAAGCAGGAATTCAATTCCGATAACCGCGCAGCAAGCTTCGGCAATGCGGACCATTCGGTGGGCGACTTCAACGCTTGGGATGGCGCGGCTTACCCGACCCCGAGCTGGGGCGCGCCGACCTGGTACGAAAGCAGCGAGACGAAGCAGACCGGCCTGTATGGCGTGGCGCGTTTTGCCCTTGCCGATCCGCTCAAGCTGATCGTGGGCGCGCGCGTCACCGACTACGAGAAGAGCGGCCGCGGCCTGTGGACGGCCGCCTATGCGATCAAGCACGACAACGAGATCACGCCGTATGCGGGCCTGGTGGTTGACTTCGGCAGCAACTGGTCGGCCTACGCCAGCTACACCGACATCTTCCAGCCGCAGAACCGCAAGGACTTGGCCGGCAACATCCTCGAGCCGATCGTCGGCAAGAACTACGAGGCGGGCGTGAAGGGCGAGTTCTTCGGTGGCCGCCTGAACGGGTCGTTTGCCGTGTTCCGCATCGAACAGGACAAGCTGGCGCAGGAAGCCGGCCGCATCGACCGCGACGGCGCCGGCCCCTTGCTGGAAGAGAGCCACTACCGCGCCGCCGAAGGCGCGAAGAGCGAAGGCTTCGAGTTCGAGCTGTCGGGCGAACTGGCGCCGGGCTGGAACGCCACCGCCGGCTATTCGCAGTTCCGCGCGAAGGATGCGACTGGCCTTGATGTGAACAGCATCTATCCGCGCCGCCTGCTGCGCGTGTTCACGACCTACAAGGCCTTCGACGCCCTGACGGTCGGTGGCGGCGTCAACTGGGAAGGCCGCACCTACACGATCGACCCGGCGGCCCCCGCGGGCAGCACCGGCCTGATCGAGCAGAAGTCCTTCGCCCTGGTCAACCTGATGGCGCGCTACGAGTTCAGCCCGAACCTGTCGGCCCAGCTCAACGTCGACAACCTCTTCGACAAGCAGCACTTCGGCATGTTCGCCGCCTACGGCGCGCTGACCTATGCGGCGCCGCGCAGCGCGTCCCTGTCGCTGAAGTACCGTTTCTGAGGACGCCGCCATGCGCGCTTTCTGGACCCTGGTGCACCGCTACGCCGGCCTGCTGACCGCGGCCTTCCTGTTCGTGAGCGGCGTGACCGGCGCCGTCATCTCATGGGACCACGAGCTGGACGACCTGCTCAATCCGCACCTGATGGAGTCGCACACGCCGGGCAGCGCCCAGCCGGCGCTGCTGCTGGCGCAGAAGGTCGAGGCGCAGTACCCAAGCGTGCGGGTGTCCTACGTGCCCCTGCATCCGGAACCGGGCCGTTCGCTGGCCCTCGGCGTGTCGCCGCGCTACGACCCGGCCGCGAAAGCCATGACCGAACCGGGCTTCAACCAGGTCTTCCTGGACCCGGTGACGGGGGCGGAACTGGGCAAGCGCGAATGGGGCGCGGTGTGGCCGATCAGCCGCGAGACCTTCGTCTCCTTCCTCTACCGCCTGCACTACACCCTGCACATCCCCGAGATGTGGGGAATCGACCGCTGGGGCATCTGGCTGCTGGGCGTGATTGCGATGATCTGGACGGTGGACTGCTTCGTCGGCTTCTACCTGACCCTGCCAGTGCGGCGCAGGCAGGCGGCAGTTGGCGGAAAGTCATGGGGCGCGCGCTGGAAACCGGCCTGGAAGGTGCGCTGGAAGGGCGGTTCGTCCAAGCTGAACTTCGACCTGCACCGCGCCTTCAGCCTGTGGACCTGGGCGCTGCTCCTGATCCTCGCCTTCACGGCGTTTTCGCTGAACCTGTACAGCGAAATCTTCTATCCGGTGATGAAGACCGTCTCCGAGGTGACGCCGACGCCTTTCGACACCCGCACCATGAAGCTGGGCTTTGAGGTGATCGAGCCGCGCGTGGGTTTCGAAAAAGTGGTCCAGGCCGCGAGCAGCGAGGCGGCGCGCCGCGACTGGGAAGCGCCGGCCGGCGGCGTGTTCTATTCCCAGGAATACGGCATCTACATGGTCAGCTTCTTCGAGCCGGGCATGGACCACGGCACGGGCGGCGTGGGCCCGCCGGTGCTCTACTACGACGGCGTCGACGGCCGCCTGCTGGGCGAGCGCCAGCCATGGAAGGGGAGTGCGGCGGACATCTTCGTGCAGGCCCAGTTCCCGCTGCACTCGGGACGCATCCTCGGGATTCCGGGGCGGATCCTGATTTCCTTCATGGGCGTGGTCGTCGCCATGCTGAGCGTGACGGGGGTGATCATCTGGTGGAGGAAGCGCGCATCGCGCCGGGTCGTGAAGACCCAGCGCGCGGCGGAATTGCAGGAGGCGTAAAGGAAGGGCTCAACCAATACGCTTGAACACGCGGCGCGCGGCTTCGATGGTCTCGTCGATGACGGCGTCGGTGTGCTGGGCCGAGACGAAGCCCGCCTCGAACATGGCGGGCGCGAAGTAGACGCCCTCGTCCAGCATGCCGTGGAAGAAGCGGTTGAAGCGCTCCTTGTCGCCGGCCATCATCTGGCCATAGGTCGAGGGGATGTTGTGGCTGAAGTAGAAGCCGAACATGCCGCCCACCGCGTCGCCGCAGAAGGGAATGTCCGCTTCCTTGGCCGCTTCGGTGAGGCCCTTGACCAGGCGCTCCGCCGCTCTACCCAGGCGCTCGTAGAAGCCCGGCTCCTGGATCAGCTTCAGGGTGGTCATGCCGGCGGCCACCGCCACCGGGTTGCCCGACAGGGTGCCGGCCTGGTAGACCGGGCCGATCGGCGCCATCTTCTGCATCAGCTCCGCGCGGCCGCCGAAGGCCGCCACCGGCAGGCCGCCGCCGATCACCTTGCCCAGTGCGGTCAGGTCCGGCGTGATGCCATACATTTCCTGCGCTCCACCCAGGCCCACGCGGAAGCCGCACATCACCTCGTCGAAAATCAGCACGGCGCCGTGTTCGGTGCAGAGTTCGCGCATGCGGGTCAGGAATTCCGGCGTGGCGCGGATCAGGTTCATATTGCCGGCCACCGGCTCCACGATCACGCAGGCGATGGTGTCGCCCATCGAGGCGAAGGCGTCTTCCAGCTGCGGGATGTTGTTGTAGTCCAGGACCAGGGTGTGCTTGACGAAGTCTTCCGGCACGCCCGCCGAGGTTGGATTGCCGAAGGTGAGCAGGCCGCTGCCGGCTTTCACCAGCAGGGAATCGGCGTGGCCGTGGTAGCAGCCTTCGAACTTGACGATCTTGTCGCGGCCGGTCGCGCCGCGCGCCAGGCGCAGGGCGCTCATGGTCGCTTCCGTGCCCGAAGAGACCAGGCGCACCTGCTCGATCGACGGCACCAGGCGGCAGATCTCTTCGGCGATCTCGATCTCGCCCTCGGTCGGGGCGCCGAAGGACAGGCCGTTCGCAGCCGCATCCTGCACCGCCTTGATCACCTGCGGGTGGGCGTGGCCGACGATGGCCGGGCCCCAGGAACCGATGTAGTCGATGTAGCGCTTGCCGTCCGCGTCCCAGAAGTAGGGGCCTTCGGCGCGGGTGATGAAGCGCGGGGTGCCGCCCACCGAGCGGAAGGCGCGCACCGGCGAGTTCACGCCACCCGGCGTGGTCTGCTGGGCGCGGGCGAACAGCTGGTCGTTCTTTGACATGGAAGGTCGGTGTTCAGTCATGGTCTTGAGGGCCTGCTTAGCCCCGGTAGAATTTATTGGGAATGAACTTGCCCATGCCGAAGCGCTGGGCGTGTTCGAGGGCGCCGTTGGTGTAGTCCTGGGCCGAGAACAGCGCCTGGGGCGCTTCCATGCCACAGGCCATCAGGGCCGTGAAGGCGGCCGAATAGGTATTGCCGGCGCCCACAAAAGGGCCCGGCAGGTGCTTCCATTCCACCTTCGCGACCACGCCGTCGGCGTCGAACAGGGTATTCGAACAGCCGCCCTGTTCATCGCGGGTGCCGGTGACGAGCACGTACTGGCAGCCGGCATTGGTCAGTTCCGCCACGTCTTCCAGCAGCGAGCCTTCGGTCCCGGGCTCGCGCCAGGTCTCGGCCATGCGGCCCAGTTCCGATTGCGAGAGCATCAGGACCGTGGTCTGGGGCGCGAGGATGGAGCGGATCGCCGACAGCATCTCCTCGTCGGCCAGGCCGGAGTCGGGCAGGGCGGTCAGGAAAGGGTCGAGGATAAGCGGCGCGTCCGGGTAGTCGGAGACGATCTCGGCGATCGCGGCCAGTTGCAGCACATTGGCGACGGCGCCGACCTTGAAGGCGGCCACCGGCATGTCCTCGAGCAGGACCCTGGCCTGGTCGGCCATCCAGTCGCTGTCGACTTCGTGCAGGTTTTCGACCCTGGCGCTGTCGGCCACCAGGATGCCGGCAACCACCGACAGGCCGTGGCACCCGTGCGCGGCGAAGGCCGCCAGGTCGGCCTGCACGCCGAGCGCGCCGACCGGGTCGGACACGCCGAATGTGAGGATGAGGGGTAACGGTTGGTTTTGCACGGCTGCTGCATTAAGATACGCGACTCTCCATTCTACTAGATACAAGGAAGCATATCGTGAGTACCGATACCTCAGCCCCATTCCAGACCTGGATGTGCCTGATTTGCGGCTGGGTCTACGACGAGGCCGCCGGCGCGCCGGACGACGGCATCGCCCCCGGCACCCGCTGGGCTGACGTCCCGATGAACTGGACCTGCCCGGAATGCGGCGCCCGCAAGGACGATTTCGAGATGACTGCTATTTAAAAGGCAATCAAATCAGGCAAGTAAGTTGCCTTCGCAGCACGTCAGTTTGCAAGTTATTACTGAAAAGTTGACGTGTTGCAACACTTTCCGCACAAGGGAAATCCCCTGTGCTATCGTGGCGCTTCATGCTGAAGTGAAACGAAAATGACGATATCGCCGCAACCGACGGGCCTGACCATCATGGTGATCGACGACAGCAGCACGATCCGCCGTTCCGCCGAAATCTTCCTGACGCAAGCAGGTTACCAGGTGGTGCTGGCCGACGACGGCTTCGACGCGCTCGCCAAGATCAACGACCACCACCCCGCGCTGGTGTTCTGCGACATCCTGATGCCGCGCCTGGACGGTTACCAGACCTGTGCCCTGATCAAGAAGAGCGCGCGTTTCCACGCGACGCCGGTGCTGATGCTGTCGTCCAAGGATGGCCTGTTCGACCGTGCGCGCGGCGCCATGGTCGGCGCCTCGGCCTATCTCACCAAACCGTTTTCCAAGGACAGCCTGCTGGCCGCGGTGCGCGAGCACACCGCCGGCAAGGCCTGACCCCGCATATTCAATATAGAACACCGGAGCCCAACGTGGCCATACACAAGATCCTGATCGTCGACGATTCCCCCACCGAGCGTTTTTATCTCACCGACATCCTGGTGCGCGCCGGCTTCGCCGTCAGCACCGCCGTCAACGGCGAAGAGGCGATCGACAAGATCCGCGCCGAGCGCCCCCAACTGATCCTGATGGACGTGGTCATGCCCGGCGCGAACGGCTTCCAGGTGACCCGCGCGATCGCGCGCGACCCGGAACTCTCCGGCATCCCGGTCATCATCTGCAGCAGCAAGAACCAGGAAACCGACCGCATCTGGGGCATGCGCCAGGGCGCGCGCGACTACCTGATCAAGCCGGTCGACCCGGCGCTGCTGCTGGACGCCATCGCCACCCTCGACGCGCAAGCGCCGGCCGCGGCGGCATGAGCGACGTCCAGGCACGGCCGGATGGCGCCGCGCGCCGCGCCCGACTGCGCGAATACCAGGAACAGCTCCTCGAGCGCATGCAGGCCGCCAAGAGCGGCAGCGGCGCGCCGATCCAGCAGCTCGGCCTGCAGGTAGGGTCGAACCGCTACCTGCTCGACCTGCTGGAAGCGGGCGAGATCGTCTCCCCCGTGCCTCCCGCGCGCGTGCCCCTGACCGTGCCCTGGTACCTGGGCCTGGCGAATGTGCGCGGCACGCTCGTCGGCGTGATCGACCTGGCGCGCTACCTCGGCGAAGAGGGCACGCCGCCCGCCGGGCCGTCGGTGCGCATGATCACCTTCGCCCCCGCGCTGGGCGTCAATTGCGCGCTGCTGGCCGACCGCGTCTACGGCCTGCGCCAGGCCGGCGCCATGACGCGCGACGACGACGCCCTGGTCGATGCCGAAGGCCAGCGCTGGACGCCGCTGTCGCTCGCTGCCCTGGTGCGCGAGCCTCGTTTCCTCGATGTGACACAAACACCAGAACACCAATAACGACAGCAGGACTAGGGAGCCGGTATGGGATTCGCCTCGAAACTCAGCATGAACGTATTCTCGAAGGAAGACGCGGACGAGGACACCATCCTGTCCGCGCCCGACACGCAGTTCGGCCCGGGCCCGTCCGCCGGCGGCCAGGCGCACGGCTCGGCCGAAGCCGCCGCGCGCCGGCTCGGCAATATGCGCCATCGCAAGCCGCAGATCGTGGCCGACGAGGATGAAAACCTGCGCCTGCCCCTCATCGGCCACATGCCGCTGGCGCGCCAGCTGCGCCTGGTGCTGGTGGCCTTCGTGGCCGGCATCCTGCTGACCGTGACGTCGATGTGGCAGAACGCGGCGCGCACCGACGTGGTGTCGAACCAGGGCCAGCTGGCCGCGGATGCGCTGACGCACTCGCAGCGCGTGGCCAAGGCCGCGCCGATCGCCCTGAGCGGCGAAGCATCCGCCTTTGCCGAGCTGGACGACAGCCGCGCGGAACTCGGACGCCTGCTCACGCTGCTGGCGCGCGGCGGCCAGTCGAACAACCTGACCATTCCGCCCGCGTCCGACGGCCTGGCCGGCCTGATCGCGAAAGCGCGCTCGGGCTGGTCGGCCTCGAACGCGGCCGCCACCACCATCGTCGGCAACAAGCGCCACCTGGTGGGCTTCGGCGCCAGCGTCGACCGGCTGGACGCGCTCGCGCCGGAGCTGCAGAACCTGGCCGACCGCCTGCGCGCCGGCACGCCGCGCGACGCCGCGCTGGGAGACCGCCTGGCCGCCATCGCCGAGCGCCTGCCGGCGACGGCCCACGCCTTCTCCGCCCCCGGCGCCGCCCACCGCGAGACCGCCAAGGCCGTCGCCCGCGACAGCGCCGAGCTGGGCGCCCTGCTGGAAAGCAGCGCGGCCCAGGTGGCCGACATCGACCTGCGCGAGCGCCTGGGCGCCGCGCGCACCCTGTGGAAGGCCTGGCACGAAGGGCTGGCGCCGCTCTCGACCAACCTCACCAACTTCGCCGCCGCCCGCAGCGCCGAGCAGGTGATTTCGCGCGACAACGAAGGCCTGCGTTCGACCCTGTCCCAGATCCAGACCGAATACCGCAACGAACTGACTGTCCGCAGCAACTGGTTCTGGGTGCTGGTGGGCGCCTCGGTGTTCACCCTGCTCATGGGTGGCTCGCTCAGCCGCGTGATGCTGCAGGACTCGCGCAACCGCACCCGCGGCGCCGAAGCCCGCCGCCGCGAAGCCGAGGCGATGCGCCAGCTGGCCCAGGCCAAGGAAGAAGAGGCCAAGGCAACTAACGACCAGAACCAGGCGGCGATCCTGCGCCTGATGAACGAACTGCAGGAAGTGGCGGACGGCGACCTGACCGTGCACGCCACCGTCTCGGAAGACATCACCGGCGCGATCGCCGACTCGGTCAACTACACGGTCGAGGAACTGCGCGCGCTGGTGCAGCGCGTGATCAAGACCGCCGAGCAGGTGACCCTGGCATCGGGCGGCGCCCAGGCGGTGTCGACCGAGCTGCTGGGCGCGGCCGATGCGCAGTCGCGCGAGATCCAGGACGCATCGAGCACCATCCTGCAGATGGCGACCCAGATTTCCGATGTGTCGCGTTCGGCGACCGAATCGGCCGACGTGGCGCGCCAGTCGGTGGCGGCGGCGGAGCAGGGCGCGCAGGCCGTGCAGAACGCGATCCTCGGCATGAACGAGATCCGCGAACAGATCCAGGAAACCTCGAAGCGCATCAAGCGCCTGGGCGAATCCTCGCAGGAGATCGGCGAGATCACCGACCTGATCTCGGACATCACCGAACAGACCAATGTGCTGGCGCTGAACGCCGCGATCCAGGCCGCGTCGGCGGGCGAGGCAGGGCGCGGCTTCTCGGTGGTGGCGGAAGAGGTGCAGCGCCTGGCGGAACGCTCGGCGGAATCGGCCAAGCAGATCGGCGCGCTGGTGCGCACCATCCAGGCCGATACCCACGACGCGGTGGCGGCAATGGAGAAGTCGACCCAGGGCGTGGTCGAGGGCGCCCGCCTGTCCGATGCGGCCGGCGCAGCCCTCTCGGACATCTCGCGCGTGTCGAACCGCCTGGCGGAGCTGATCCAGGGCATTTCGCTGGCGGCAGAGCAGCAGGCGACGTCCGCCAACGGCGTGGCCCATAATATGCAGCATATCCTGTCGGTGACCGAGCAGACCCAGGGCGGCACGCGCCAGACGGCGCAGTCGATCCGCGAACTGGCGCTCCTGGCGCAGGAGCTGAAAGATTCCGTGTCGCGCTTCCGCGTCGCGGCCTGAATAGACGATTACGAGCCCAATGACCAAGCCATCCTCCCGCCTGCCCGCTTTCGATACCGGACCGCTGTCGTGGGTGATCGGCGAGATCCGCGACGCCCTCGGGCGCTCGGGCACGGCGCTGCGCGACGCGGCCAGCCGCAGCCAGGAGGCCCAGCCGACCCTGCTGCTGCACGCCAAGACCCACCTGCACCAGGCCCATGGCGCCCTGCAGATGGTCGACGTCGAGGGCGTGAACGTGCTGGGCGGGGCGGCCGAGAAGCTGATCGACCGCTTCAAGGATGGCCAGTTGCCCTGCACCCCGGACACCGTGAAGGTGGTGCAGGACGCCTACCAGGCCCTGGTCGAATACCTCGACGAACTGCTGGCAGGCAGCCCCCAGCAGCCGGCGCGCCTGTTCCCGTATTATCGCGATGTGCAGGACAAGCTCGGCGTCGAACGCATCCATCCCTCCGACCTGCTGCCGGCGAGCCTGGGCCAGGGCGTCGAATTCCACGTGCCGTCGAGCAGCACCCAGCCCGACATCGCGGCCTGCCGCGCGCGCTTCGAGAAGTCGCTGCTGCCCTACCTGAAGAGCGGGGAGGCCCGGCACGCGGCCGGCATGCGCGATGCCGTTCAACCCGTCGCCGCAAGCCAGACGGAACCGAGGGCCCGCCTGTTCTGGAGCGCCATCCACGCCTTCGCCGGCGTGGTCGCCGATGGCCAGGTCGAGAGCGACCTGTATGTGAAACAGCTGCTCGGCCAGGTCAACCTGCAGCTGCGCCGCCTGTCGCAAGGGCAGGGCGGCACGCCCGATGCGATGCTGCGCGACGCGCTCTTCTTCGTCGCGGCAGCCGCCCAGCCGAACGAGGACGCCCAGCGCCTGCGCGCGGCCTGCGGCCTCGACGGCCTGGTGCCGCATGACTACGCGGCGCGCCGCTACGGCCGCATCGACCAGGAAGCGCTGCAGGAGGCGCGCGACGCGCTGGCCCGCACCAAGTCGGACTGGGACCGCATCGCCACCGAAGGGGCGAGCGAAGGCGAGGTCAAGGAAGATTTCAACGAGCAGCTTTCGCGCCTGGCCGGCGCCAGCGAAAAGCTGGGCGCGCCGGCCCTGGCGCAGCTGCTGCGCGAACTGGGCCGCGCCGCCCAGGATGCCATCGCGGCGGGCCGCAGCGACGATTTTGGCCTGGAGATGGCCACCGCCATGTTGTTCGTCGAGAACGGCCTGGACCAGCTGCGCCAACTGCCCGAGGATTTCTCCGAGAATGCGGAAGCGGTCGGCGCGCGCCTCTTGGCCCTGGCCGCCGGCGAAACGCCGCCGGATGCGCCGCAGTGGCAGGGCGAACTGGCGCGCCAGATCCAGCAGGGACAGACGGTTGCCGTGCTGGCGGGCGAGATCAAGGCCGGCCTGCGCCAGGTCGAGAAGCTCCTCGACGACTATTACGACAACCCGGGCAAGCGCGAGGCGCTGGTGCAGGCCGAGCCGGTGCTGCACCAGCTGCAGGGAGCGCTGGCCATCCTCGACCAGGACCAGGCGGTGCTGGCGGCGCGCCACGTGGCGGGCGAAGTCCGCACCCTTGCCCAGAGCGACGGGGCGGTAGACACCCAATCGGCCGTGCTGCACAACATCGCGCAGAACATCGGCGCGCTCGGCTTCTTCACCGACCTGCTGGCCCAGAACAGCGAGTCGGCCAAGGGCCGCTTCACCTTCGACCCTGAAAAACGCCTGTTGCGCGAGCTGCCCTTCGAATTCGTCGAGGCCGTCGAGGCGGCGTCCGAAGCTGCTCCCGTGCAGGAACAGCCGCCGGAAGCCGCGGCCGAGGAAGCGACGATCGAATCCGAGCTGCTCGAGATCTTCATCCTCGAAGCGCAGGAAGTGCTGGGCTTCGTGGGCGAGACCCTGCCGCAGGCGCAAGCCAATCCGGACAACCAGGAAACCTTGACCCTGCTGCGCCGCTCCTTCCACACCCTGAAGGGCAGCAGCCGCATGGTGAACCTGGAGCGCTTCGCCGAAGGCGCGGCCGCGGTCGAGAAGGCCATGAATTTGTGGCTGTCGGAGGCGCGCAGCGCCACCCCGGCCTTGCTCGCCCTGCTGCGCGAGGCGCATGCCCAGCTCTCGAGCTGGGTCGACGAGCTGGCCGCGCAGGGCGTTTCGCAGCGCGACAGCGAGGCCCTGGTCGCGGCGGCCGGCCGCGTATTGGCAGGCGGCGAACCCGAAGCCGCACCACCCGTAGTAGAGGAAGAAGCCCCCGGAACCCGGCGCGTGGGCGAGCTCGAGATTCCGCTTGCCCTTTACACGATCTACCTCGACGAGACCGAGGCGCTGGTGACGCTGCTGGAGCAGGATTTCGATGCCTGGCGCGCTGAACCGGATCGCCGCGCCACCGAGGATGCGGTCAAGGCCGCGCACACGCTGGCCGGGACCTCGTCCACGGTCGGCTTCACGGCCTTGCGCGACGTTGCCCACGCCCTGGAAGCGGTGCTGGAAAAACTGGCGGCGCCGGGACCCGAGCTGGAAGATGCTGGCCGCGAGCTGCTCGACGCCACCCTGGCGCGCGCGCGCACCATGCTGCAGGTGTTCTCGCTGGGCGAACTGGCGCCAGGCCAGCCGGATCTCGTCAAGCAGCTCGAGACCCTGCTCGAGCGCCTGGCCAGCCAGCAGGCGGCCAGCGTCTACGGCGAAGCCGACCCGGCGCTGGCGGCCAGGCTCGACGCGCTGTTCGCCACCGCCTACGACGAACTGATGGCCGCGCCGCCGCCGGCGCCCGTGCCGACGGCGGTGCGCGAAGAGGAAGAGAAGGCTGAAGCGGTCAGCGAGATCGACGCGCTGTTCGACACCTTCCTCGAAGACCCCTTCGCCGCGCCGCCGCTGCTGCAGGCTGCGCCGGCCGACGAAGAAACGGCTTTTGTCGCAGTCACGCCGGATGAGGCGGTGCTGGGCGAAGCGGTACTCGACGAGGCCGTGCCCGATGCCGTCGCGCCCGCGCCCGAGCCCGCGCCGGACACCGAGCCGGAAGCGGAACCCGAGATCGAGCTGCAGCCGCTGCCGGAACCGGTGCCGGCGCCCGCACCAAGCCAGGACGACGGCGCGCTGCCCGTCACCCCGGTGTTTGCGGACGAACTCGACCCCGACCTGCTGCCGGTCTTCCTGGAAGAGGGCGCCGACCTGTTCCCGCAGATCGGCAACGGCCTGCGCCAGTGGCAGCAGAACCCGCAGGACCACGCCGTCGCCCAGGGCCTGCAGCGCGCCCTGCACACGGTCAAGGGCAGCGCCCGCATGGCCGGCGCGATGCGCCTCGGCCAGCACACCCACGAGCTGGAAACCCAGATCGAGAACATGATGCACGCCGGGACGACCACCCCGGCGGCGTTTGACGAACTGCTGGCCAACTACGACCAGGCCCTGCTGCTCTTCGAACAGCTGCAGCAACCGGCGACGCAGGCGCCTGCCGCCGCGGAGCCCGCGCCACTACCCGTCGAACAGCCGGGCGCGCGTGCGCCGCTGGTGCGCGTGCGCGCCGACATCCTCGACCGCGTGGTGAACCAGGCGGGCGAGGTGTCGATCACCCGCTCGCGCCTGGAGAACCAGGTCGGCTCGCTCAAGGGCGCGCTGTCCGATTTCTCGGACAACCTCGACCGCCTGCGCCGCCAGATGCGCGAGATCGAGATGCAGGCCGAATCGCAGATCGCATCCACCCTGTCGATCGCAGGCGAGGCGAAATTCGATCCGCTCGAGTTCGACCGCTTCACCCGCCTGCAGGAACTGACGCGCATGATGGCCGAGAGCGTCAACGACGTGGAAGCCTTCCATGAGAGCCTGTCGCGCACGGTGGACAGCGCGCAAGAAGACCTGGCGGCCCAGCAGCGCATGACGCGCGACCTGCAGCGCGACCTGATGCGCGTGCGCATGGTCCCGTTCGCGAGCCTGTCGGAGCGCCTGTTCCGCGTGGCGCGCCAGACCGCCAAGGAAACCGACAAACGCGTCAACCTCGACATCCGCGGTGGCGCGGTCGAGATCGACCGCAGCGTGCTGGAGCAGATGGCCGCGCCGTTCGAACACCTGCTGCGCAATGCCATCGTGCACGGCATCGAGGCGAGGGCCAGCCGCGCCGGCGCCGGCAAGCCGGAGACGGGCGAAGTGCTGGTGCAGGTCGCCCAGCATGGCAACGAGGTTGCGATCGGGTTCAGCGACGATGGCGCCGGCCTGGACCTGGAGCGCATCCGCGCCAAGGCGCGGGCGCTGGGCCTGGTCGCGCAGGACGCCGTCATCTCCGACCATGAAGCGGCCGAACTGATTTTCGAACCGGGCTTCTCGACCGCCGACACGCTGACCGAACTGGCCGGACGCGGCGTCGGCATGGACGTGGTGCGGTCCGAAGCCCATGCGCTGGGCGGCCGCGTGGCGGTCGAGACCGAGCCGGGCAAGGGCACGCGCTTCTCGATCCACCTGCCGCTGACCCTGGCGGTCGCGCAGGTGGTGCTGGTGGCCGCCGGTGGCCGCACCCATGCGCTGCCCTCGACCCTGGTCGAGCAGGTGCTGCAGGTGCGCGATACCGATCTGCTTGCCGCCCAGGCGGCCGGCACGATCGCGGTGTCGGGACAGCCGCATGCCCTGCACGCGCTCGACGCGCTGCTGGGCGAGCCTGCCTCCAACGGCGGCGCCCCGCAGAAACTGAGCCCGGTGCTGGTGGTGCACGGCGCGAGCGGGCGCATCGCCCTGCGCGTGGACGAGGTGCTGGGCAACCGTGAAGTCGTGGTCAAGAACATCGGCCCGCAACTGGCCCGCGTGCCGGGCATCGCCGGCGCCACCGTGCTCGGCACCGGCGAGATCGTGCTGATCCTCGACCCGGTGGTGCTGGCCGGGCGGCCGGCGGCGCCAGGTGCGCCTGTGCCCGACACCAGCGAGCAGGCAAGGCGCGCGACCATCATGGTGGTCGACGATTCGATCACCGTGCGCCGCGTGACCCAGCGCCTGCTGGAACGCGAAGGCTATGGCGTGATGCTGGCCAAGGACGGCATCGACGCCCTCGAGCAGATCGAGCAGGTCCAGCCCGACCTGATGCTGGTCGATATCGAGATGCCGCGCATGGACGGCTTCGACCTGACCCGCGAGGTGCGCGAGAACGAGGCCACGAAGGGTATCCCGATCATCATGATCACCTCGCGCACGGCGGACAAGCACCGCAACTACGCGCTCGGCCTGGGGGTGAATGCCTACTTCGGCAAGCCCTACCAGGAGCCTGTTCTGCTGGCGGCGATCGAAAGCCTGCTGGACCGGAACCGGGCTTGATGTGGGGCGGCGCTCAGGGCGCCGCCTTTTTCACCACCGCGAAGCGTTCCAGGGTCCGCTTGCGCGCCGCACCGTGCTCGACCAGGGGGAAGGGATAATCCCTCCCCAGCACCACGCCTTTATCCGCCAGCACATCCTGCGCCACCAGCCAGGGCGCATGGATTTCCTTCGCGCTCAAGGACGCCAAGGCCGGCACCCACTCCCGGATGAACTCTCCATGCGCATCGAAGCGCTGCGACTGCGAGACGGGATTGAAGATCCTGAACCAGGGCTGGGCGTCGCAGCCGGTGGACGCCGCCCACTGCCAGCCGCCGTTGTTCGAGGCCAGTTCGTAGTCGTTCAGCTTGAGGGCGAAATAGCGTTCGCCGCGGCGCCAGTCGATGCCGAGGTCCTTGGTGAGAAAGCTGGCCGTCACCATGCGCAGGCGGTTGTGCATGAAACCGGTCCGGTTCAGCTGCGCCATGGCCGCGTCGACCAGGGGGTAGCCGGTGCGTCCCTCGCACCAGGCGGCGAACAGTTCGTCGGCATCCATCCCGCTTTCCCATTCGATCGCATCGAAGGCCGGCTTGAACGATTGGTGCACGACGTGCGGATGGCGCGCCAGGATCATCGCGTAGAACTCGCGCCAGATGAGTTCCGACAGCCAGACCGAGGCGCCCGTGCCGCCGGCGCCGTTCTCCATCATTTGCCGGGCCGTGCGCACCAGGTGGCGGATCGAGGTGGTGCCGAAGCGCAGGTGGACGGACAGGCGCGAGGTGCCGTCCTGCGCGGGGAAATCGCGCGCGCGGCCGTAGTCGGCGATGCGCCGCACGAAATCCTCGAACATCGCCTCGGCGCCTTCCATCCCGGCGGGCAGCGGCGGCTCGCCCGGCGCGAAACCGATCTCTTCCAGCGAGGGCAGGGCGGGCGCATCCAGGGGCGGCGGCGCGAAGTTGTGGGCGTACTGGTCGACCGGGTAGCTTGCCAGGGTTTCCGGCATGCTGGCCAGGCGCTTGAGCCAGGCGTTCTTGTAGGGCGTGAATACCGAGAACGGTCCCTTTGCCAAGGTCAACACCTCGTCTTTTTCGAAGACGACCTGGTCCTTCAGACTCAGAAATTTCCTACCGTCAGCCGCGAGGCGCTCCGCCATTTGTGCGTCACGTTCGACCGCCTCGGGTTCATAATCGGCACATACCAACACCGCTTCGACGCCGAGCTCGGCGGCCAGTGCGGGAACCACTTCAAGAGGGCGGCCCTGCCGCACGATCAAATGACCGCCGAGCCGGCGCAGCTCGGCATCGAGACTGGCAATGCTCGCGTGGATGAAGCGCACGCGCCGGTCGTCACGGGGCAGCGGATCGAGAATGCCGCTGTCATACACGAAAACGCAGTGCACACGATTGGATGCGGTCAAAGCCCGGTGCAGGGCTGCATGGTCGAATGCGCGCAGGTCGCGCCGAAACCAGACCAGGGAGTTGCTCATATTCATCATCGTGTGCGGGGTCAAGGTGGCGGCCGATAATACAGGGTAGGATTCTTCCTAGCGGTACCGAAGAAGCAAGGGGGCGGGACAGTAGCGGGGCGCGTGGCAGGTAGCGGAGGGTAGCCAAAAGAGGCGCTTGAGTGGCCGTTCAGCCAATTCAGTGTAAACTATCGAAAAGCGTGTTGTTGTTTTGTGGACACCACCCGGTCACAGACCTTGTCGATCCAGCGCTGTCGATAAACCAGAGTGAGCCCATGTGAGAGTAAGCGTATGAAGAAAAGCAAAGTTGGCAACACTCTACCGAAGCCCGGCATGCCACCGGAAGCTGAACAGACGCTCGGTAAGATCGGCCCCGCTTCTTCCGGACTGAATCTCGCCAACCATTTCCTGATCGCGATGCCGTCGATCCAGGACCCGATCTTCGGCGGCACCGTCGTCTATGTCTGCGAGCACAACGAGAAGGGCGTGCTCGGCGTGGTCATCAACAAGCCGACCGACATGACGATGGATGTGCTGTTCGACCGCGTCGATCTGAAGCTGGCGCCCGGCCTGCGTTCCTCGGTCACCGACCAGCCGATCATGTTCGGCGGCCCGGTCCAGGACGACCGCGGCTTCGTGCTGCATACACCGAGCGGACGCTACTCGTCCTCGCTGACCGTCACCGACGACGTGGCCTTCACCACCTCGATCGACGTGCTGGAAGCCGTCGCCAGCGGCGCCGGCCCGGCCCGCATGCTGGTCTCGATCGGCTATGCCGGCTGGAGCCCCGGCCAGCTCGAGGAGGAACTCTCGCGCAACGGCTGGCTGACGGTGGGCGCCGACGCGAAAGTGCTGTTCGACCTGCCGATCGAAGAACGTTATACGGCCGCCATCAAACTGCTGGGAATCGACCCGCTCATGTTAACTACCGAAGCCGGCCATGCGTAAAGGGTCTCATCCCTGATGGTCGACATCGTTCTTGGCTTCGACTTCGGGGTGAAGCGCATCGGCATTGCCATGGGCAACACCCTCACCGGGCAGGCGCAACCTCTCACGGTCATCCGGGCGGTCGACAACGCCACCCGTTTCCAGGTCATCGGCGACCTCATCAATGAATGGAAGCCGGCCCGCCTCGTCGTGGGCGAGCCGCGCCACCCCGACGGCGCCGAGCACGACATGACAATGCGCAGCCGGCGCTTCGCCAACCAGCTCCACGGCCGCTTCAACCTGCCCGTCGAACTCGTCGACGAGCGCTACTCGTCCGCCGTCATTCCGCAAAAACGCGGCGAGATCATCGACGCCAAGGCGGCCGCCATCATTTTGCAACAATACTTTGACTCCAATGCCAACATCTAATCAAGCGTATGACGCGGAGGCGCTGTACCGCGAGCTGCTGGGCCAGGTCCGTGCGGGCCTGGATGGGGTGCCCGACGCTGCCATCGTCGGCATCCACTCGGGCGGCGCCTGGCTGGCCGAACGGCTGGCGAAAGACCTCGACCTGACCAACCGCCTGGGTTCCATCGACGTCTCCTTCTACCGCGACGACTACGCCAAGAAGGGCCTGCACCCGGACGTGAAGCCGACCCACATCCGCTTCCCGGTCGATGGCGCGACCGTGGTGCTGGTGGACGACGTGCTGCAGACCGGCCGCACCGTGCGCGCCGCGATCAATGTGCTGTTCGACTACGGCCGCCCGGCCTGCATCCGACTGGCGGCCCTGGCCGACCGCGGCGGACGCGAGCTGCCGGTGGCGGCCGACTACGTCGGCACCCGTGCTACCCTCGCGCCGAACCAGTCGCTCTGCCTGCAGCGCGACGAGGCCGGCCAACTCTCGCTGACCATTGAAGCCGATTCTTCTGAACATGTCCAAGATCTTTCTTAACCCGCAACTGAACAAGAACGGCGAGCTGCAGCACCTGCTCTCGATCGAGGGCCTGCCGAAGTCCATCCTGAACCACATCCTCGACACCGCATCGAGTTTCGTCTCCATCTCGGACCGCGAGGTCAAGAAGGTGCCGCTCATGCGCGGCAAGAGCGTGTTCAATCTCTTCTTCGAGAACAGCACGCGCACCCGCACCACCTTCGAGATCGCGGCCAAGCGCCTGTCGGCCGACGTTATCAACCTGAACATCCAGGCCTCCTCGGCCAGCAAGGGCGAATCGCTGCTGGACACCATCGACAACCTGTCGGCCATGCACGCCGACATGTTCGTGGTGCGCCACTCGCAGTCGGGCGCGCCCTACCTGATCGCCAAGCACCTGATCGAGACGAACCAGTCGCACGTGCACGTCGTGAACGCCGGCGATGGCCGCCACGCCCACCCGACCCAGGGCCTGCTCGACATGTACACGATCCGCCACTACAAGCAGGATTTCACGAACCTGCGCGTGGCCATCGTCGGCGACATCCTGCACAGCCGCGTGGCGCGTTCGGACATCCACGCGCTGACCACGCTCGGCGTGCCGGAAGTGCGCGCCATCGGCCCGCATACGCTGCTGCCGGGCGGTCTGGAGCAGATGGGCGTGCGCACCTTCACCAACATGGATGAAGGCCTGAAAGACGTCGACGTCATCATCATGCTGCGCCTGCAGAACGAACGCATGAGCGGAGCGCTGCTGCCTTCGGCGCAGGAATACTTCAAGAGCTACGGCCTGACCCCGGAACGCCTCGCGCTGGCCAAGCCGGACGCGATCGTGATGCACCCGGGCCCGATGAATCGTGGTGTCGAGATCGACTCGGCGGTGGCCGACGGCAGCCAGGCGGTGATCCTGCCGCAGGTGACCTTCGGTATCGCGGTACGCATGGCGGTGATGAGCATTTTGGCAGGAGGCAGGGCGTGAAACTCGCACGGATGAAACTACATATCAAGAACGGGCGTGTCATCGACCCGGCGAACGGCATCGATCAAGTTACTGACCTCTTCATCGCCGACGGACTGATCGCCGCGTTTGGCGCGGCGCCGAGCGGCTTCGTGGCCGACACTGTCATCGACGCCACCGGCCTGGTGGTCGCGCCGGGTCTGGTCGACCTCTCGGCGCGCCTGCGCGAGCCGGGCTACGAATACAAGGCGACGCTGGAATCGGAAATGCAGGCGGCGGTGCAGGGCGGCGTGACTACCCTGGTGTGCCCGCCCGACACCGACCCGGTGCTGGACGAGCCGGGCCTGGTCGAGATGCTCAAGCACCGCGCGCGCATCCTGGACGGGGCCAATGTGCACCCGCTGGGCGCGCTCACCATGGGCCTGAAGGGCCAGTCCCTGACCGAGATGGCCGAACTCACCGAAGCGGGCTGCATCGGCTTTTCGCAGGCCGAGGAACCGATCCTCGACACCACCGTGCTGCTGCGCGCCATGCAGTACGCGAAAACCTTCGGCTACACGGTCTGGCTGCGTCCCCAGGACGCCCACATCGGCCGCGGCGGCGTGGCCCACAGCGGCCCGCTGGCCTCGCGCCTGGGGCTGTCGGGCGTGCCGGTGATGGCCGAGACCATCGCCCTGCACACCATCTTCGAGCTGATGCGCGCCAGCGGCGCGCGCGTGCACCTGTGCCGCATTTCTTCCGCCGCCGGCCTGGCCCTGGTCGCCGCAGCCAAGAAGGAAGGCCTGCCGGTCACCTGCGACGTCGGCGCCCACCACCTGCACCTGACCGACGCCGACATCGGCTTCTTCGACTCCAACGCCCGCTTCAACCCGCCGCTGCGCAGCCAGCGCGACCGCGACGCGATCCGCGCAAGCCTGCTGGACGGCACCATCGACGCCATCTGCTCGGACCACACCCCGGTGGACGACGACGAGAAGCTGCTGCCCTTCGCCGAAGCTTCGCCTGGCGCGACCGGCCTGGAGCTGCTGCTGTCTCTGGTGCTGAAGTGGACCGAGGACGAGCGCGGCAGCGACGCGCTGCCGCGTGCGCTGGCCAAGGTGACATCGAGCGCGGCCGGCATCGCCGGGCTGCCGGCCGGTACGCTGGCCGTCGGCGCGGCGGCGGATGTGGTGCTGTTCGACCCGGACGCACGCTGGAAGGTCGAGCGCCGTGCGCTGGCCAGCCAGGGCAAGCACACGCCCTTCCTTGGCTACGAGCTGGCGGGGCAGGTGCGCGCGACCGTCGTGCGCGGCCGCGTGGCGTTCCAGCGCTGATCGTGCAGGGCGGCTGCGGCCGCCCGTTTCATCCATCCCGTGAAGATCCGGCTCGCTCTGCGCCTCGTGCGCGTCATGGTCCACCTGGTGGCGGGCCTGGCGACCTGCGCACTGGTGTTTCCGCTCGCGTCAGGAGGCATGCGCGAGCGCCTGACGCGGCGCTGGTCGGGTAAACTCCTGGGCATCTGCCGCGTCACGGTCGAGCAGGCCGAAGGCGCGCCGGTATTGGAACACGCGCTGATCGTCGCCAACCACGTCTCCTGGCTCGACATCTTCGTCATCAACGCCCTGCATCCCTGCCGATTCGTGGCCAAGGCCGAGATCCGCGCCTGGCCGGTGCTGGGCTGGCTGGCGGCCGGCGCCGGCACCGTCTTCATCGCGCGCGGCAACCGCCGCGAGCTGCGCCACATCTTCAAGGGCCTGGTCGCTGTGCTCGAACAGGGCCAGCGGGTCGCCTTCTTCCCGGAAGGGACGACATCGATCCAGGGCGAGGTGCTGCCCTTCCACGCCAATCTGTTCGAAGCCGCCATCGATGCGAAGGTGGCGGTGCAGCCCTGTGCGCTGTCCTACCTGGACGCCGGCGGCCGCTATCACCCTTCGGTCGACTACGTCGGCGACACGAATTTTGTCGACAGCATGTTCGCCATCCTCGAAGGCCCGCCGGTGCGCGCGCGCCTGCTGGCCCTGCCGCCCATCATTGCTACCGGCGCCCATCGCCGCGAGCTGGCGGAACAGGCGCATACTGCGGTGGCACAGGCGCTCCGGTCTGATTCATAAAAAGAATCACAGAGCAATAAATCATATATTGGACAAATCACCGCCGGCTTGGCACGCTGGGGTTTTGCTTCGCCCGCATTCCTGAGGAGATTTCCATGCCTACCTACCGTTCCCGCACCACCACCCAGGGCCGCAACATGGCCGGCGCCCGCGCCCTGTGGCGCGCCACCGGGATGAAGGACGGCGACTTCGAGAAACCGATCATCGCCGTCGTCAATTCCTTCACCCAGTTCGTGCCCGGCCACGTGCACCTGAAGGACCTGGGCCAGCTGGTCGCGCGCGAAATCGAGGCCAGCGGCGGCGTGGCCAAGGAATTCAACACGATCGCGGTCGACGACGGCATCGCCATGGGCCACGGCGGCATGCTGTATTCGCTGCCCTCGCGCGACCTGATCGCGGACTCGGTCGAGTACATGGTCAACGCCCACTGCGCGGACGCCATGGTCTGCATCTCGAACTGCGACAAGATCACCCCGGGCATGCTGATGGCCGCGATGCGCCTGAACATTCCGGTGGTGTTCGTCTCGGGCGGCCCGATGGAGGCGGGCAAGGTGGTCAAGGTGGTCGATAACACCCGCAAGGTGATCAAGCTCGACCTGATCGACGCCATGATCAAGGCCGGCGACAGCAGCGTGTCGGATGCCGACGTGGCGGAAGTGGAACGCTCGGCCTGTCCGACCTGCGGCTCCTGCTCGGGCATGTTCACGGCGAACTCGATGAACTGCCTGACCGAGGCGCTCGGCCTGTCGCTGCCGGGGAACGGGACGATCGTCGCCACCCACGCCGACCGCAAGGAACTCTTCCTGCGCGCCGGCCGCCTGATCGTCGAGCTGGCCAAGCGACACTACGAAGGCGACGATTACTCCGTGCTGCCGCGTTCGATCGCGACCAAGGCGGCATTTGAAAACGCGATGGCGCTGGACGTGTCGATGGGCGGCTCGACCAACACCGTGCTGCACCTGCTGGCGGCCGCCCATGAGGCCCAGGTGGAATTCACCATGGCCGACATCGACCGCATCTCGCGCAAGGTGCCCTGCCTGTGCAAGGTCGCGCCGATGACGGACAAGTACCACATCGAGGACGTGCACCGCGCCGGCGGCATCGTCTCGATCCTGGGCGAGCTGGCGCGCGCCGGCCTGCTGGACACGTCGCTCCCGACCGTCCACAGCCCGACCGTGGGGGAAGCGATCGAGAAGTACGACATCAAGCGCAGCGATGACCAGGCCGTGCACCAGCTGTTCCGCGCGGCGCCGGGCGGCGTGCCGACCCAGGTGGCCTTTTCCCAGTCCGAGCGTTACGACGAGAACGACCTGGACCGCTCCACGGGCTGCATCCGCGACCGCGAGCACGCCTATTCGCAGGACGGGGGGCTGGCGGTCCTGTACGGGAACATCGCCGAGAAGGGCTGCATCGTCAAGACGGCCGGGGTGGACGAGAGCATCCTGACCTTCTCCGGCAAGGCGCGCGTATTCGAGAGCCAGGACGCGGCGGTGGAAGCGATCCTGGGCGACACGGTTCACGCCGGCGACGTCGTCATCATCCGCTACGAAGGTCCGAAGGGCGGGCCGGGCATGCAGGAGATGCTGTATCCGACCTCGTACATCAAGTCCAAGGGCCTCGGCAAGGCCTGCGCGCTGTTCACGGACGGGCGCTTCTCGGGCGGCTCGTCGGGCCTGGTGATCGGCCACGCCTCGCCGGAAGCGGCCGAGGGCGGCGCGATCGGCCTGGTGGAGGAGGGCGACATGATCGACATCGACATCCCCGCGCGCACGATCAACCTGCGCGTGAGCTTCGAAGAGCTGGCGCACCGCCGCGCGAAGATGGAAGAGCGTGGCCGCGATGCCTGGCAGCCGGTGGGGCGCGAGCGCGTCGTCTCGCAGGCCCTGCAGGCTTATGCGGCCCTGACCACCTCGGCCGACCGCGGCGCGGTGCGCGATCTCAGCCAGCTGCACCGTTAACGCTTCATTCGGCCACGGACCGTAGGGTGGACGGGGGAATTTAGTCCAGTGGACTAAATTCCCGTCCGCGCGTTCAGCCGGTGCATGCGCAGTGGCGCCGCATCCGGGAGTTGAACGCGCGGACGGCGAAGCCGTCCACCCTACGAAACCCAGCAGGCAGCGTTATTTCTTACCGGAGTGCTCCTGGTACTCCGGACAATCCACCTGGAGCAGCGAGCGGTCGTCCAGGCACACCGCCGTCAGCTTCCCCCCCCACACGCAGCCGCTGTCCAGCCCCACCAGGTTCGGCCGCAAGATCAGGCCCAGCGCCGACCAGTGCCCGAACACGACGGTGACGTCCTGCGTACGCCGCTGCGGCAGGTCGAACCACGGCACCAGCCCCGAGCCTTCCGGTCCGCGCTCGCTTTCCTTGTGCAGGAAATCCATGCGCCCATCCGGCGTGCACAGGCGCATGCGGGTCAGCGCATTGACGATGCAGCGCAGGCGCGCCATGCCGGTCAGGCTGTCGTCCCACTGGTCCGGTTCGTTGCCGTACATCGCGCCGAGAAAATCGATCCAGCCTTCGCCGCGCAGCACGGTCTCGACCTCGTGCGCAAGCAGCATCGTCTGCGCCGCGTCCCACTGCGGCGCGACGCCCGCGTGCACCAGCAGGTGCGCATCGACGAACATCGCCAGCGGGCGATGGCGCAGCCACTGGATCAATTCGTCGCGGTCGGGCGCGGCGAGGATCTCGTCGAGCGTATCGCTGCGGCTGGTGCGCTGGGCGCCGACGGCGACCGCGATCAGGTGCAGGTCGTGGTTGCCGAGCAGGGCTTCGACGCGGCCGGGATTGTCTTCGGTGAGCGCCTTCATGCGGCGCAGCGCGGTGAGCGAATCGGGACCGCGGTTGATCAGGTCACCGACGAACAGGATGCGGGATCGGGTTTGTCCGTGGCGGCGTGCATCGTCGTGAATGCAGTCGATCAGGAGTCGCGCTTCGTGGGCACAGCCCTGCAGGTCGCCGATGGCGTAGGTTCTCATGTTCTTCTTATCCGGTGTGGCATGGGTGCGATACTAAATGATTTTGCCGCTGGACGCAGGGTGCATTTGATCCAATCGAAGCCTGCTCCACACAATCCATTTTGTCCCCGGAACCCCTCATCTATTCCGGTACAATGAACCCATATCGATCCATAAGAGTGCCGCGGGTTTTCCGCAGGGCCGCGCGGAAACGGCCTGCCTAATTGCACCGAAAGAATAATAATGTTCTCCTTTTTCGTCAGTTTCGTATCCTGTGCGCTGCTGACACTGCTAGTGATTAAGTATGCGAAGCGCAATGGTACGGCGCTGGACAACAATTATGGCGGCGTACAGAAGTTCCATTCCCATTCGGTCGCGCGTATCGGCGGCGTGCCGATCTATCTCGCGGTCCTGATCACCGGCGCCATTTCGTCATTGCGCGAAGCGCACTATGGCGCATGGATCGCGCCTTTGCTCGGATGCGGATGTATTGCGATGGCAGGCGGTATCGTCGAAGACTATACCGGCCGCGTATCGCCGGCGCGCCGGCTCTTCCTCACCATGGTCGCCGCGCTCATCGCGTATTACCTGCTCGATGCGAAAGTCGCGCGCCTCGATTTTCCCGGCGGCGTGCTGCCGCTGAATCCCGTGTGGATCGTGCTGCCGCTGACGGTGCTGGCGGTGGCGGGCATCGCGAATGCGGTGAACATCATCGACGGCTTCAACGGCCTGGCCAGCGTGGTCAGCATTTGCATGCTGCTGTCGCTCGCCTACGTGGCGCTGCAGGTGGGCGATACCTTCGTGCTGGTGACGGCGATGGTGGTGGCCGGCGCGACCGCCGGATTCCTGATCTGGAATTATCCGGTGGGCCTGATTTTCCTTGGCGATGGCGGCGCCTACTTCATCGGTTTCATGCTCGGCGAACTCGCGCTGCTGCTCGTGATGCGCAATCCCGAGGTCTCCACATGGTATGCCGCGCTGCTGCTGATTTATCCCGCTTTCGAAACGATATTCTCCGCTTACCGCCGCATGTTCGTGCGTGGTAAATCCCCGGCGCTGCCGGACGGAATTCACCTGCATAGTTTGATATTCCGGCGTATCGTGCAATGGACGGTGGGGCCGCGCGAAGCGCGCGCTTTGATGAAACGGAACGCGCGCACCTCGCCTTATTTATGGCTGTTTTCGCTGATGGCGGTGATTCCTGCGACGGTGTTCTGGAAAAACACCAGTGTGCTGATCTTCTTCAGTTTGTTGTTTATAATCAGTTACCTGTGGTTATATGCGCGTATTGTTCGATTTAAGTCGCCCCGCTGGCTCTTTTGGAACAGGAAAGACTAGAATTCGGATATTAATGTTAGTATATTGCGACAATTGGTGATTTTCTCACCTTGGCTGTTTCAACCTTAACTATCGAGGGAACGAAGATGGATCTGTCCAATATGTCCGTAGGTGATTTGCGCAACCTGCAGGAACAAATCAAGCAGGAGATGAAGAAGCGCGAAGTCCAGGAAGTGCAAAAGGCGCGCGAACAAATCCTGGCGATCGCACAGAGCGTTGGCGTGCCCCTCAAGGACCTGCTGGCCACCGGTGGCCGCGGCAGCTCGTCCAAGGGCAATACGGTGGCAGTGCGTTATCGCCACCCGGACAATGCTTCGCAGCAGTGGACCGGCCGCGGCCGCCAGCCGAAGTGGGTCAAGGAATGGGTCGAAGGCGGCAAGTCGCTCGACAAGCTGCGCGTCTGATTCTTTTCCAAACGCCCCCCGCGTTCAGGCGCCGTGCAAGCGCCTGAACCGCCCCCGCACGCGGTCCGTTCAATTCCCAAGAAACGCCGCTTGCCGCTACAATAGCGATCATTTTTGTCGTTCCTCCAATTGTCAATCCAATAATTTGCGCCGAGGCCTTGTCCTCACTGGCTGCATAGCCGCAGTACAGCCTGTTTGTGCGCCCCAGCTTTCCAAGGAAACCATGGTTGCTCTCTCCAAAACGATTTTCAAGGCCTATGACATCCGCGGCGTCATCGACAAGACGCTCGACGAGGGCATTGCCCGCCACATCGGCCGCGCATTCGGCGCCGCCGCACTGGCGAAGGGAGAGAATAAAGTCGTGATCGGCCGCGACGGCCGCCTGTCGGGCCCTGGCCTGACCGCCGCCCTGGGCGAAGGCCTGCGCGACGCCGGCATCGACGTGATCGACCTCGGCATGGTCGCCACCCCGATGGTCTATTTCGCCACCAATGTGCTCGACACCCGCTCGGGCATCATGGTCACCGGCAGCCACAACCCGCCGGACTACAACGGCTTCAAGATGGTGATGGCGGGCGAGGCGATCTACGGCGACGCGATCACCGCCCTGCACGACAGCATCGCCGCCTACGACGGCAAGGTCGCCGACAAACGCGGCGAATACGGCACCCACGATATCCGTGCCGCCTACCTCGAGCGCATCATCGGCGACGTCAAGATCGCCCGCCCGATCAAGATCGCGGTCGACTGCGGCAACGGCGTGGCCGGCGCCTTCGCCCCCGCCTTGTTCCGCGGCATGGGTTGCGAGGTGGTCGAGCTGTTCTGCGAAGTGGACGGCCACTTCCCGAACCACCACCCGGACCCGGCCCACCCGGAAAACCTGCAGGACCTCATCAAGGCCCTGCAGGACACCGACGCCGAGATCGGCCTGGCCTTCGACGGCGACGGCGACCGCCTCGGCATCGTCACCAAGGATGGCCAGATCATCTTCCCGGACCGCCAGATGATGCTGTTCGCCAGCGACGTCCTGTCGCGCAACCCGGGCGCCGAGATCCTCTACGACGTCAAGTGCACCCGCCACCTCGCCCCCTGGATCGAGAAAGCGGGCGGCCGTCCCCTGATGTGGAAGACCGGTCACTCGCTGGTGAAAGCCAAGCTGAAGGAAACCGGTTCGCCCCTGGGCGGCGAGATGAGCGGCCACATCTTCTTCAAGGACCGCTGGTATGGCTTCGACGACGGCCTGTATGCCGGCGCGCGCATGCTCGAGATCCTCACGAAAGAAGCCGATCCCTCGAAGCTCCTGAACAGCCTGCCGATCGCCAGCAGCACCCCGGAACTGCACCTGCACCTGAAGGAGGGCGAGAACTTCGCCCTGATCGACAGCCTGCGCGCCAACGCGACTTTCCCGACTTCCGAAAAGATCAACCCGATCGACGGCCTGCGCGTGGAATACCCGGACGGCTTCGGCCTGGCGCGTTCCTCGAACACGACCCCTGTCGTGGTGCTGCGCTTCGAAGGCGAGAACCCGGAGGCGCTGGCGCGCATCCAGGGCGAATTCAAGCAGGTGATCCTGGCCGCCAAGCCGGACGCCGAACTGCCTTTCTGAGGACGCGCGTTTGAAGATCCTGCTGGTGCGCGTGTCGTCGCTGGGCGACGTGCTGCACAACCTGCCGATGGTGGCCGACATCCTGCGCCACCATCCCGGCGCCACCATCGACTGGGTGGTGGAAGAGGGCTATACGAGCCTGGTGCGCCTGAACCCCCACGTACGGAAGATCATCCCCTGGGCCCTGCGCCGCTGGCGCAAGAGCCTCGGCAAGGCGGAAACGCGGGCCGAGATCAAGGCCTTCTTCAAGACCCTGCGCGAGGAAGAATACGACGTCGTGTTCGATACCCAGGGCCTGCTCAAGACCGGCATCATCATGGGCGCGGCGCGCACCCGCAAGGGCGGACGCAAGGTGGGCCTGGCCAACGGCAGCGAAGGCTCCGGCTACGAAGGCATCTCGCGCATCTTCCACACCAACAGCATTCCCCTGAGCCCGCGCACCCACGCGGTGGCGCGCGGAAGGCTGGTGGCCGGCGTGGCGCTCGGCTATGCGGTCGACTATCCGCCCGATTTCGGGCTGCCGGCGCCGCAGGCATCCACGCGGCCCTCCTTCCTGCCGCCTGAAGACTATGCCGTCTTCTTCCACGGCACCGCGCGCGACGCCAAGAAGTGGTCGCGCGAGAACTGGATCGCGCTCGGCCAGGCGCTGGCGCCGATGCCGGTGCTGCTGCCCTGGGGCTCGCCGCAGGAACTGAGCGAGGCGGAGGCGCTGGCGGCCCAGTTGCCGAACGCACGCGTGCTGCCCAGGCTGTCGATGATGGACGCGGTGTCCCTCGCCCAGCATGCGCGCCTGGCGGTCGGCGTCGACACGGGCCTGACCCACATCGCCGCCGCCTTTGTCCGCCCCACCGTCGAGATCTATGCCGATTCGCCGAAGTGGAAGACCGAGGGCAACTGGTCCGATCGAATCGTCAACCTCGGCGACATCAAGAGCCCGCCCTCGGCCGGGGAAGTCATCGCCGCGGCGCGCAGCCTGCTGGAGCGGGTGTGACGCGGATTCTCTATTCGCTGGCCTGGTACCTGGCGCTGCCGCTGGTCCTGGTGCGGCTGTGGTGGCGCGGGCGCAAGGAGCCCGGCTACCGCGCCCATTGGGCCGAGCGACTCGGCTTTCCGGATGCCGCGCCAACGAATCGCCTGACCCTCTGGGTGCACGCGGTTTCGGTGGGCGAAACCCGGGCGGCCGAGCCGCTGGTCGAAGCGCTGCTGAAGGAATATCCCGACAGCCGCATCCTGCTCACCCACATGACCCCGACCGGCCGCGCTACCGGCAAGTCGCTGTTCGGCCACCATGGCGAGCGCGTAGTGCAGTCCTATCTTCCTTACGACACCGGCTTCATGGTGGGGCGCTTCTTGAAGCGCTTCCGGCCGCGCGTGTGCATCCTGATGGAGACCGAGGTCTGGCCCAACCTGATTGCCGGCTGCGCGCGCGCAAACGTGCCGGTGGCGCTGGTGAACGCACGCCTGTCGGAGCGCTCGCTGCGCCGGGGGCGGAAGATGGGGGCCCTGATGCTGGATGCGGCGTCCGCGATCCCGCTGGTGGCCGCCCAGACCGAGGCGGACGCGCAGCGCATCCGCTCGCTCGGCGCGCCGAAGGTGGCGGTCACGGGCAGCATCAAGTTCGACGTGGTGCCGCCCGCCGCGGCGCTCGAGAAGGGCGCCTGGTTGCGTGCCCAGGCGGCGAACCGCCCGACTTTCCTGTGCGCCAGCACACGCGAGGGCGAGGAAGCCCTGATCCTCGACGCCTGGCAGCGGGTGGACGCGAAGCCGCAAGGGGCCTTGCTCGCCATCGTGCCGCGCCATCCGCAGCGCTTCGACGAGGTGGAAAAGCTGGTCACGTCGCGCGGCCTGACGGTGCAGCGCCGCTCGCGACTGGAGTCCGGCCTGGGCAACGTGGACGTGCTGCTGGGCGACTCGATGGGCGAGATGTTCGCCTACTACGCCGCCTGCGACTGCGCCTTCATCGGCGGCAGCCTGATGCCGCTGGGCGGCCAGAACCTGATCGAAGCCTGCGCGCTCGGCAAACCGGTGCTGGTGGGCGAGCACACCTTCAACTTCGCCGATGCGACCGAGGAAGCGGTGGGCGATGGCGCCGCGCTGCGGGTGCCCGACGCCGACGCCCTCATGGCCGCCGCCGTGCGCCTGCTGGAAGACGAAGCGGCGCGCGGTTCCATGGGCGCTCATGCGCTGGCCTTCGCCGGCCGTCACCGCGGCGCGACCCTGCGCACTGTTGAACTCCTGCGACAACTAATCGGATAGGTTTTGCTACCATTGCCCATTCGAGCTCGGATAATAACCAGGGGATGCGCAATGTTGTCGTTTAATCACCCGAGACCGGTCAACAGCAACAAGCCCGTCGCCGTGCTGGTGCAAGAGCAGGACGACGACAAGGTGCTGCACGTGCCGGTCGGGACCGCCCCGGCGGGAGCCCCGCTTGCGGCCACCGCACCCGTTCCCTTGTCCGAACTGCACTTCTTCGTGCGCTACACCCTGGGCGAATACATCAGCTTCATGTGGCAGCACGGCGGCTACCTGATCCGCCGCCGCCGCATCCGCTTCCCGGCCAGCCTCTACCTTCGCCTCAAGAGCACCCTCAGCGCGGCCGCGCATTTCGTGCTGCTCGGCCGTGGCCGGCGCACCTACGAATTCACCATCGACCAGCATGGCATCGTGCGCACCAGCGGCGGCGTGACCCTGATCGGCTGGGAAGACGTGACGGCCGTGCGCAGCTACACGCGCGGCTTCATGATGATCCTGAAGCGCGGCACCTTGCCGATCCCGTATCGCGCCCTGTCGGACGACCAGATGGGCGCGATGAAGCAGCTGGCCGCCGCCAGACGAGACGCGCTGTTGTAGGGTGGTCGGCTCCGCCGACCGCGCGTTCAACTCACCTTTGATCTGACGCACCTGCCATTTTCGGCGCCGACATAACATGCGCCGATGCCCCACTACCGCCGTGCCCTAACCGGCACCACCTATTTTTTT